>NZ_CP178627.1:0-1678048 GCF_047302445.1 Vibrio sp. MA40-2 | reverse complement strand
TAAGATCACCAATAGCGCCAGTATCAGAAGCTTCATCTAAGGTATTACCGGTTAACTGATTGGTTTCGTTATCTACTGTAAAAGTTTGCTGCGCTAAATCGCTGCTGTTGCCTGCCACATCGGTCGCAACCACGGTAAAGTCGTGTTCACCTTGCGACAATTCATCCGTCAGTTCTAGCTGCCATTGCACAACCTCATTGCCATCGCTATCTATGGTTGTAATTAGATTACCATCACTATCTTTAGCTAGACTCGCAGATAATGCTACATCACTGCCATCAAGATACACCAGTACCGAATCGATATTGGTGGCGTCCACCATGCCACTGAGTATAGGAGTGCTGTCGGTGGTTTGGTTATCCAATGTATCGGTGTACTCACTATCAATCGCTTGGATAGCAGCTAATTGTTCGTCGGTCAGATAATCGCTTACTTCGTCTAATCCAGCGGTCAGTGGTGAAGGATCTTGTGTATCTACAACTAATGTTTCTGCGTTGAGACTGACAGTGTTACCAGTAACATCTATCGCACTGATAGTATATTGGTAATCCCCGTCGACTAATGCTTCCTCATCAGAAAGCTGAATAGACCATTGGCCATTTTCATCTACTGTTGCGCTTACCACAGTAGGGGTTAAATTAGGGTTGCTGGTACTTTGAATAGTAATGGTAACGGTATCGCCACTATCACCTGAGCCGGAGAATAAAGGCGTATTATCACTGGTGATGCCATCGGTATCATCGCCACTATCGCTGCTAGAATCTAGTGATCCATTTAAGTTGATACTGGTATCAATAGTCACTTGGCTTTCGATTGTGGATTGATTACCTAATGCATCGGTTGCAACCACGGTATATTCATACGCATCATCGCTTTCAACTAACGCGTCTTCATCGCTCAGCGTAATAGACCAGTTTCCGTCCGCCGTATCATCGGCATCGAGAGTATAAGTCTTGCCATCAATTGTTAAAGTAATCGTACTACCGACTTCTACTACACCGCTAAATGTGGGTGTAGTATCAAATGTGATTGTATCGTCCACGTCTCCGGAATTGGACGCAGCATCTAAACCAGCGGTAAATGGCGAAACGCTAGTATCTAGAACAAAGTTTTCTGCTGCAGTAGAGGTACTATTACCCGCAATATCAACCGCAGTCACGGTGTAACTATAAATACCGTCGCTTAATCCAGCAGCATCGTCAACGGTCAGTGTCCAATTACCATTGTCATCCGCTTGAACACTTTGGCTGTATTCGGTGTTATCGGCACTTAAAATAGACAACGTAATAGTTGAATTCTTTTCTGCACTCCCAGTAAGCGTTGGTGAAACCTCGCCTGTTTGACTGTCGATAGGCGTAATAACCGTCAGCTCTGACTGAGTATCAATGGTGATACTGTGGGATATTTGCGCTGTATTGCCAGCCTGGTCAGTTGCATTGACGTTGACTGAGTAATCGCCTTGCGCCAAATACTCCCCCAAATCAATCTGCCAACTTCCATCCTCAAGAGCGTAAGTATCGTAAGAAAGTACAACCGAGCCATCTGCAGAAGTAATCGTAACTTCTACATGTGCACCTTCTTCTGCCATTCCTTCTAAGCTTGGCTTGGTGTTATTAGTGATATTGTCTAATTTTAGGTCGGTATTATCGCTATCTTCTGGTGCAGAATCGGTATCCGTGGTTAGGCTACTGGTTAACGTTGGAGCGGTGGTGTCAATGGTAATGGATTCTGCCGTTGACGTTGTTACGTTACCCGCTGCATCTTCATAAATGAAGTAGTAGCTGTATTCGCCATCTTCTATGTCATCAAATACAGCTGCATATCCATCAGAAACACTATTAATAGTCCAAGTTTGTTGACTATTACCAGCATCGTCTGTAACCGGATCTTGGTACTGGTTACTTGTTGGGCTAATAAAATAATCGACGCCATCCACACTAATAACCATGGTGGTTTGAGCACTTTCTTCAACTGTGCCTGTGAATGTAGGCGAGGTACTGGACGTAATGCCATCACTAAGGCCAGTCGTGTCTTGATTGAAGTCTGCTGCGGTATCAGAACTTTCCGCTAAACTAGCGGTGTGAGAAGTTATTACTGTATCTAATGTAAAACTCTGTTCAGCCTTTTCCGATTCATTACCCGCATTATCTGTCGCAGTAACATAGTAATCATACGTACCGTTAACCGTTAGTGCCGACGTAACCGTGATAGACCAATTACCATCTTCATCAACTGTTGCTGTATAGGCTGTATAACTGACATCACTTTCACTAGAAGTCATGTCAGGAATGTATAACGTAACTGTTGAATTCGCTTCAGCCGTACCGACAAAAGTTGGCGTTGTATCGTGGGTTATTGTATCGGAATTGTAACCCGAGGTAAGTTCATCTTGGTTAAACGATGCCGCTGTGTCCGACGTAGTACTTAATTCTACTGTTGGTGTATCGGGTAACTCCGTTTCTACTACTAAAGTTTCTGATACAGTGAGTTCTTCTCCAGACTCTGACGTGGTACTTACCGCAATCAAATAAGAACCATCGGCATAAGTATCTGCCAATTCTACTGAATATCCACCAGTCGCATCCGAGGTAATATATTCCTCATAAACAATATTTTCATCGCCATCAGTAACCGTAAAGTGAACCGTCAAGCCCGGTTCTGTTTGGCCATAAAAATCCAAATCAGTGTTAATATTGGTAATGAAGTCACCCAGTGTACCGGAATCATCTTCTCCGGCTAACAACAGCGTTAAATAAGCATCAACACCTGATTCTTGGCTATCTCCTGTATCCTGTTCACTGTCATTTTCTACAGAAGAACTCCCTTCTGCTTCACCACTATCACTTGAGCTAGAACTTGAACTTGAGCTAGAGCTAGAGCTAGAAGAACTTGAGCTAGAAGAGCTACTGCTAGATGAACTGACTGGAATAGCAGTACTGGCTACTGGTGTACTGGTTGTTTCGGTAGAACTCACTGTAGAAACTGCTGATTCTATTGCACTTTCTTGAGATTGAATCAATTCTTTTATTGCGTTGACTAATACTGAATTTGAAGAACTACCGGTTTCAACATCAACCCCGTCGCCTGCATATTCAGCTATATAATCTTCAACCTCTGACTGACCATCGATCTCGCTATTACTAATAAGAGCCTGAGCTAGCGTTAACAGATCTAGCTGTTCCGCCTGAATATCCGCTTCTCTACTTTCCAGTTCTGCTTGCAAAGTCGCTAATTGGGCAAATTGTTCGTCTAAGGTATTTTGTCGATCTAATTCGGCTTGTTCCAACATAGCATTCAAAGCCGCTTTTTGGGCTTCAAGGTCGGCTTGCATTGCTAATAATTGTTGATGCTGTTCCGCTAACGCTTCTTGATTAAGTTCGTCGGTTTCACCATCACTATTAAGAACCCCAAGTACATCTTCCTCACCTTGGGTAGATTTATCACCGTCGCCGGTTTCCTCATCCTCTTCGGTTCCTTCACCAGCCAATTGACCTTTTACTGAGTCTCCTGTAGCAAACAGTTGATTTTCTAAGAACACGCTAGAAGCGGTTTCCAGATTGATCCCTGTTTGATTAATCAGGTCATTCATCGAAAACTCGCCTTCACGTGTTTCAATGTCCAAACTGCCGTCAGCGACAGCAATTACACCATCGGTAATAATTTGAACATCGCCTTCTGGCGTAGTGATTTCAATATCAAAACCTTTAATATTGATATCTTCGACCGAATTAACAACAACTTTTGCCACAATAAAAACCCCAACTTAAATTTTTCTTTGCCCTAAACCCAATAAAATTGGAGAGCAGCTTACTGCCACTTAGGGCATATTCACCGTTTATACGATGTTAAAATCATCTATTTGCTTTAGAAGCATCACGCTACTTCAAGCCATTCATACTATGTTAGATGTTCCATCGGTCGTATCTGGTGCTGTTTTATCCGCGATATTTAGCACGTCTAATTTTTGTTCAAACTCTTCAACCTGAAGCGGTTTTTCAAAATACCAACCTTGGAACAACTGGCAACCTTCCGCTTTCAATAGTTCAAATTGCTCTTCTGTTTCCACACCATCCGCCGAAACGGTAATACCTAACTGTTTCGCCAACGACATCACTGAACGAACGACCGCAACACCAGATTGCTCATTATCGGTAATACTATTAACAATATCTCGCGCTACTTTGAGGCGATCTGGTTGGAACTCGCTCAATTGACCAATATTGGTATAACCAGTACCAAAGTTATCAATGTAGAGTTTTAATCCCATATTATGTAGCTGACGAATCTTGTCTTTCGCTTGAGCAGCATGTTGCATAATCGCATCTTCTGTCACTTCAAAAGCAATACAACCAGGCTGAACATCATTCTTTTTAAGTGCGCTTTCTACTTCCGTTACAAAATTAGGAGCCAATAACAGCTCGCTAGTGGCATTAATTGAAACCGTCCACTCGTTATCCCAACTGCCCTTCTTCTGCCATTGGGATACTTGTTGAATAGTGTTTCGCATTATCCAAAACTCCAGTTGTACCGACAGTCCTTCATCTTTCGCAATCTTGAATAATTTAGCATTAGATATTTGACCTCTTATTGGGTCTATCCAACGGATGTAAGATTCGGCACCTGTCACCACTTTATCGGCGTTAACCTGAGGCTGAAACGCAAGATTAAAGGCATTATTATGCAGTGCCAAATTCAATGCTTCTTCTAATGGCGTAGCCGTTGCTAAGCGAATATCATGCAAAATATCCGCGACATCTTTCAACTGTGAATTAGTATTGGTTAATACTTCATCAAATGCGCTGTTCATACGGCCAATAACTTCACCAGTTTGATTAATCGTCTGGTTGGTATTATCAGACGTTTGATCAATCAATTGACCCATACGTTCAATTTCGGCGGACATATTAGAAATAACATCAACCACTGCACTAGTTTGTTGCTGCATATATTGTGAGTAGTCCGTCAATGAGCTGTCCATTTTTTGATACATGTTCGCTTGTTCATTATAAATAAGCTGAACTTGATCTGATTGCTGCTGAGCAAGACGGTTATTCTCAGCCAAGCTGTTACTAAATGACTGTACAACAGTTGAACCGGAATTATTTTCTAGCAAGGTATACAGGTCGGACCAAACCTTGTCTTTACTGTTAATTAGAGCAATGGTGTTATCAATAGATTTCTGCATATTTTGGAAGTTGTCATTGATCACTTGTTGTTGCTCTGCAGAAATACCTTCAATATGATTGCGGTCATCAGAAGAGTTGTTCCCACCGCTTTTCTCACCATGTACCAGTTCTTTTTCATAAAAACCATTTAAGTAGTTGGATGCTAGTAGCACGCTAACCGAACAACTCACCCCCATAATGGACGTTAAAAAAGCGAAAGACATAGAATCGAGCGCAGAGCCAATAGATCCAAGCAGTGCCTCCATTTTTTCTGAAAAGTCACCTTGTGCCCCCATACCAGCGGCTATTCCTGCAATCATTTCAGATAAGCCGATAAAAGTACCAATCAAACCAAACGAAACCGCCAAAGATGAAGCAAGAGTCACCTGACTCCTAAAATGGGTAAGGTGCACAGCATCCGCATGTCTTCTTATAAAGTTGTAACTGAAAATAGACAGTGGATAAAAATAAGTAAGAGTAATTAGTACGGTAATTTCGGGCGAGAGTATAAAACACTGAGAGACCAAAGCTCGAGCAGGTTCAAACACATATGTGAAAACAGGAATACCAATATAGAGAAATAAGCCAAATAAATACATTTAGTTTAACTCCCATTCCAATATAGACAGTACATTTGTTGATGGTTGCATTTCAGTCTCGACCTTAATTTGAGGAGGTAATTTTAAATAAGCTAACAAACGCAAAAGATTAACGGTGTTCTTTTTGGCGTTATCACGACTATGAATGATGATTTTCACACTATTAGCTTGCAACATTTGTGCCCTAATTTGAGCAACAAAGTCTTTTTCTAATTTAAAGTTAACCAAATATTCGAACTGGTGTTCATCTAAATTAGAACGCATCACATCGTGAAAGACGATAGGCGTGGTATCTTGTTCTTGAATATCATTAAGCGACTGTTGTTTGGCCGCAGAATTTAGAGAGGTAGCAGTTTGAAGCATAAAGAAAATACTCACCAATACCATCATAATCAAAGCAGAAGATAAGGCATCCACAAAGGGTGCAAGAGAGTCATCATCCATTATTTTCTCCTTGATTTTCAGCCGTAGAGTCAGCTGTTTCTGGTTGAACAGTGCCACTTACTGTATCGTCAATTTGCCCTTCAGCTTTAGGGTAAACATGGATATCAATGAAACAGCTGTTAATTTTTTCCGACTCTGCAATAATTTTAATATGCTCCACTGGAAATGCACCGTCAAAAAATTGATGGGTCGCAATATAGTTATACGTAGCAATATGTCTCATTTCGTATTCATTGGCGTTAAAATCATAACTACAACCATTCTGATAAGATTTAATCCGGTCACCAAAACTCATATCATTTGCAGTTAACACCAAATCTTGCAATATTTCTTTGCTAACATAAGGTGATTTTTGATTATAACGATAAGTCAGTTCATCGATTTTTATAATCCCTGTGGTCGGCATGATTGATTGAACAAAACCAATCAAACTGGAAATAACCACCAAAATAATAACCGCAAGTGACGCGGTAATCGCAGCAACAAATCCAATCATTTACCAGACCTCAAACTTAATATCATTAGGTAGTACGCTAAGAATAAATTCAAGTACACTCACTTTGTCATTCACCACAAAGACTTGAACATCCATGCCAAGATCCAACGATAAAGCCAAGAAATCGTCATCAGGCTGAATAGTCACGCGGTAATAACGCTTTCCTTGATGACCCTGTTCCTCATAGTTAATAGAATCTGAACTGAGTTCGGTGATGGTGCCATTAAATATTTGGTTAAACCCTGGGGCATTAATTTTAAGTCGTACTTTTCTACCTATACTAAGAAAATGTCGGTACCGAGAATCAAACCTGGCCTCGACTTGCTGAGATGCGCCTTTCTTTTTCAGTACAAATAATGGGGTTGCTTCTTGTACAAAAGTGCCAGGAGACAAACCTTCAGTTAGTTCTAATATGCTGCCATCAATTGGTGAACGAATAACGGATTTGAGTTTTTTCTCTTCTAAAAGCTGTTTGGTGTATTTAGCTTGAGTGATTAGCGGCTTAATTTTGTCTATTTGTTCTTCAAGGGTTAATAGTCGTTCAGATCGACGCATTTGAAAAATCATCAACTTATCACTAAGTTTTTTCTTGGCATCAATCGAAGATATCTCAAAATTTATCACTTCGGTTTTGACATTAGATAGTTCGGTATCTACGTCATAAAAACTCACCGTTGCCCCATTGCCTCGGCGTAATGCAGTTTTCTTTTTGCTTAAAATAGTTTGTTTATTAAGAAGCTCTCTTTGCTTTCTTTGTCGCTCTTTTTCAATGTCCAGAATATATTGTTGTTCTAATAAATAATCTTCGTAAAAACTCAAAATATACAAACCACCAGCCGTGGCCAAAGGCTTATGTCCATCGCAATTATGATCTAATTTCTCTCTGGTAACCGAAGCAAATTTCGGTCCAGTTAAAAAGCAACGCTCATTGTAATAGATGTTTAACAGTTTCTCACTTTGTACCAGCTCTTCACTAATTTGTTGCAACCGATATTCGTCTTCTAAGTTTCTATACTTTAACAGCGGCTGGCCTCGCTTGACTTCATTTCCTGGCGGAACCATTAGCTCAACAATATAACTTCTAGTTGGGGCGATTACCGATACGTTACTTTGCTTTATACCGGTTAGCCCAGTTCCAGGCGCAACGACTTCCACCTCTTTTAAAAGTAAAATATAAATCACTATCGCTATTGCCAATACAATTAATATCAGCTTGTTTCTATATTTGGTCACATCCATTGCATAGCACTAAAATGGGCATAAAAAATCATTGAATACAATTATTATAGTACCTTATTAGATTTTATCGTCTCTAGCTCAAAAAGAATATCAAACAGCGCTAGATCAATATTCAACAGCGTTTGTTTTGCAGTATTCAACTTACTTATGCTCTCTACAATATCGGTGTAGGTTACTTGGTCGGTAAACACTTCGTTCTTTTGATTCTCAATTAACTGCAACAAAATATCGATTTGGTCGGCGGTTTTTTGACGCTTTATCACTTGTTGATTATAGTTAGTTAGACTAGTTCTATACTGATCCATCGATTGTTTAAACTGTCTATCGAACCGAAGTTTTTCGGCTTCATACATTTTAAATGCCGAGTCCTGATCAGATTGCAAATCGTGATTAAACAGATCCAGCTCAATATTGAGCTGAACAAAAGATTCATCCGTATCACCATAATTGTAATTGCCGCTGTCACCATTAGTCAGCAAATGGCTTTCTGACGAAAATTCAACGACAAAACGTTCTCTTGTTGAACGAGCAGAATGCAGAGAAGATTGCAGTGTTTTTTGTGTTTTTTGCAGTTCTGCGTTATTGGCAATAAGTTCTTCCGCAGTAAGTTCTCTCACTTCTTTAACTAATAATGGTTGCAAACGTTTATAATTCACGCCGACGTCGCTTTGTCTATCTTGTTCAGTTAATTCAACATCAATGCCAGTTTCTTCTATTAACTGTTTAAAATACTGGTCAATATTCGAAACCACTGAATACACTGAATCATCAAACTCGGCCACGGATAGTTTTGCTTCCATTGCATCGGTCTGAGTCGACACGCCTTCATTAGTCGAGTTAACTTGTTTGAGATAATAGACTTCAATTTCTTGACGTAATGCTTCGGCAAATTTTTGATACTGGCGAGTGAATTCAATTTTAGTGAGGTATTTTAGAACCGTATAATATACGGAGATTTCTTGCGCAGTTAAACTGATATTGCTGGCATCCAGCGACATTTGACTCGCGGCGATTTTATCCTTAACACCGCTGCCATACAGTTTTGAATTTACCGTCAGTATAAAATCTTGCGTTTCACTGGCGTCAGGGGTTGGGTTTCCCCAATACTCAGTGGTTTCAGAATTCAATGTTGCTTGCGGATAATAGTACTTATCTTCTTTATCTTTCAGAATGAATCTGGACTCTAATTCACGTGTCAATGCGTGATATTCTTTCGAAGAATCGAGAGCAAGCTTAAATACATCGTCAAAATTCATCAGATAGTTGGATTCAAAATTAGAAGCCGCTTCAAGCTTGCTAACCAATGATTCATTTTCAACAACATCAGAAGGAAATTCAGACTCTTCTGCAAAAGCTCCAGCTACAAGAAACAAAGCACTAGTACAACAAGCAAGCATAATTTTATGATATGCTGCTACCTTAATGATTTTCATCCGTTTAATAGTTCCCGATCAACTGCCATGAATTTTTAATATACCGGATGACATACTAAATTAGCTGATGAACTAAAGCAATAAACCAAGGATGAAATCAATCATTAAGTGCTTATTATTATCTTTATCTAGCAATTGTCTGGCTAGGAATCAGTTTTCCTGGGTTTAGAATATTTTTAGGGTCGAGCGCCTGTTTTATCGTTCTCATTAATTCAATCGATTGTGGTGAAACCGAATGATGTAAAAAGTCACGTTTTAATGTACCGATACCGTGCTCCGCAGAAATTGAGCCTTGATACTGCTCTACACATTGATAAACCAATTTATCTGCTTCTAACTCATCAATCCCATCGGCTGAATTTTTATCAATGGTTAGATGCAGATTACTATCACCAATATGACCAAAATTGACCACCATTGCGTCAGGCCAGCGAGAGGTTATCTTAGCCGTACATTCTTGTACAAAACGGTCAATATCACCTATGGGTAAACTAATATCAAAATTGATTGGCGCTAACTTAATCGGAAACTCCGTTGTGGCTTCACGAATGGCCCATAATTTTTCCCTATCTTTTAATGACGCCGCAATTGCTGCATCTTGAATCAATTCCGATTCAAACGCGCTCTCGAGTGCTGCATTAAACGCGTCTTCGCTACAATCTCGACATTCAATTAATACGTAAAGCGGATAATCTAAGTCAACAGGTGGATTCGACGGACAAGACCAGTCACAACTCATGCTATAAAAATCCAACCACATCATTTCAAATGCGTGAATCGATTGACCGAGATGAGATTGCAACTGACGTAATAAATCCACTCCATTTTGATAGTTGCTCATGGCGCAGAGCGCTGTTCTTGCTTCTCCCGGAACCGAAGTAAGCTTTAATGTTGCTTGAGTAATAAAACCTAGTGTGCCTTCACTGCCAATAAATAACTGTTTAAGATCGTAACCTGCGTTATTTTTTATCATCTTATTATTCAGATCTAAAATATCACCTTGTGCGGTCACTACCTCTAAACCCAAAACCGTTTCTCGGGCCATCCCATAACGAATAACATTATTACCACCAGCATTTGTTGCTAGCACACCGCCTATCTGACAGCTTCCTCTCGCACCAAAATCTACTGGATAATAACGTTCATGTTGTTGCGCCGCTTCCTGGACTTGCTGTAACAACACCCCTGCTCCCACTGTTATCGAGTTTGCTTTTGTGTCGACTTCTACAATCGAATTCAATTTTTCCAAAGAAATACAGATAGAATCGCTATAAGGTGTGGCTGCACCTGTTAAACCAGTACGGCCACCTTGAGGAATGATAGGTTGTGAAAATTGCGCGCAAACTTTAACGATTGCCGCAAGCTGTTGCGTAGAATGAGGAAAGATTACCGCTAGTGGACATGTGGCGGGGGTATTACTCCAATCTTTTTGATAACTGCTGTCTATTGCCGAACCTTGACGAATTTGTTCGGGATCGACTAATTCACACAGTTGTGCAAGACATTCTGTTGTCATATTTAGCTCCATAATTTATTTAATCCAAGTGATAAACGTGATCCACACGGTTGGTTTAACAAGCAACTTGGCGATCATTTTAATTTCTTATCTTGTTTTGAATGCAGGATCGTTGCCAAGCTAGTAATAAAATGCTCATTTTCGCTTTTACTTCCTATAGATACACGTAGAAACTCGTTATAGCCCGGCTCAGCCCAAGCTTTAACGATCACACCCAATTGTAATAGCTGTTCAGCAATTTCCGTGGATGGGTAGGCTACTTTAAAAAACAAAAAATTGCCTTTTGATGGGGCCGGATTTAAGCCCAGTTTTTGTAATTTCTCAAATAAATCCTGTTTAGCCGTATTATTCCAAGCCATGGTTTTTTCAAGATGCTCTTGGTCCGATAACGCGGCGATGGCAGCTTTTTGTGCTAAACGGTTAACGTTAAATGGTAGGCGAATTTTATTCAGTAACTTAACCATGCTAATTGAAGCACAAACGCCATATCCAACCCGCAACCCAGCAAGAGAATACGCTTTTGATAGAGTCCTAAGTAATATGAATGGTTTTCCTGAGCTTTGCAGTAACGCTAACACATCAGGATAGTCTTGCTCACCAACGGCATATTCATAATACGCTTCATCAAAGACAAACAAGGTCTCGGCATGTTGGCTATCAAGTAACAACTGGATGTCAGCCTTGCTTAACGTACAGCCGACTGGATTGCTAGGGCTAGCTATAAAAAATAATTTAGGAATAGAGTCCCTAAGCTGGCGACAAAGTAAACTCACATCAAACTGTAAATCCTCTGTCATTGGCGCAATAATCATCTCGGCCCCAAAAGATTTGGGATACAGTATGTGTAAGCCAAAAGAAGGCACAACCGTTAGTACTTTATCGCCTACTTCGATAAATGTGTGCGCTATCATGGCAATAATATCTTCTGAGCCATTCCCCATAATCAGTTTTTCTGCATCTACGTGCATTATTTGCGCAATTACATGTTTCAACTCACTACAAGTTGGATCGGGATAATGAGCAAGATTGTGTTGCTCATCTAACACTTTTTTTACTGAATCTGGCGTACCAAATGGGTTTTCGTTACTGGCTAATTTAGCGATTTTTTCTACCTTATATTTGGCTTTCAGCGCTTCGACCGATAAGCCTGCATTGTAATCGTTAAGTGGAACAACAAACTGGCTTGCCAATTCGACCACTATTTCATCCATTGATTTCATTTTGTTGCTCCCTTTTCTAACCACAATAAGTATCCATACTAATGCAAAATAAAATTAGTATATACATGTATATCTATCAGTGTCGATTTATTTTCATCTAATCATTATCCTTAGCATTATATCCTTGTCTTCAAGCGAATAACCTTGCCATACAACACCTGAGCTAACGCCCTAACTTAGTGCCACTCACCAACTTGGGGCCTCATTAAAGTGCGTTTTGGTATGTAATTTTCGCTGCTACATAGCACCCAAGACTAGTTACACAATAATATCTATTTTTGACTTGTTTCTATGAAAAATGATGTGTATATATGTATAGTCAAGTTTGAATACGACGCGATTTATCATAGCAAGTTAACCTAAAATCTTGCTGAAAAATGAATTTGTTTTCATTGGAATGAAACCAGTCAAACAGGCTAAATGGAGAATTAGACAATGCATAGCTTCAATAAAAAAACCGCTCTAAGCAGTACTATTTTATTACTTTCAGGTTTGTTTGCTTTTTCTGCTCAAGCAGACGCTTTATCTGATATTAAAGCGAAGGGCGAATTAACCGTAGGTACAGAACTTCAATACGCACCGTTCGATTTTCTTGAAGTAGACAAGCATGTCGGCTTAAACAAAGATGTGTTCGATGAAATATCTAAAGAACTTGGTGTTAAAGTGAGTTACGTCGATCTACCTTGGACGAGTGTTTTACCAGGATTAGATGCCAATAAATTCGATATGGTATCTGGACCAGTAACGATAACTAAAGCCAGAATGGAACGTTATAACTTTACTTACCCAATAGCGGACGCTTCAGTGGCGCTATTAAAAAAACGTGGCGACAGCCGAATTACTAAACCTGAAGATATTGCTGGTATGGTAATTGGTGTTCAAAAATCCTCTTCTCAAAGCCAACAGTTACAAGAATATTCTGACTCCCTTGCTAAACCAGCTGAGATTAAGGGTTATATCGATAACAACCAAGCATATTCAGAAATCATGACTGGACGCGTTGACGCCGTTGCTAACTCTTTACCAAATATTGGTTATATGGCGAGTAAACATAAAAACTTTGAAGTGGTTACTCCTCCATTCGGCAAAAAGACATATTTTGGCTACGTGGTGAGCAAGGACGAGAATTCCGCGTCACTGCTTAAAGCACTCAACGACATTATTGTAAAAATGGAAAATGATGGACGTATGAAAGTCATTCAAGAAAAATGGTTTGGCGTTGAAATGGACTTACCTCAGGAAACCATCGTTCCTAATATTTAAATTTTGCGGGGTAGTACGAAATGCTCGATTTTTCGATTCTCCCCTCGACACTCCCTATGCTATGGAACGGGGTCGAAATGACCTTGTTCCTCTCTTTTATGGCAGTGTTTTTGGGACTAGTTGTGGGAATGTTAATGTGTATATTGCGCATGTACGCTAACCAATATCTCCAACTTACTGTTAAAATTTATGTGTCTATATTCCGCGGTATTCCGTTGTTAGTGCAGTTAATGGTCGCCTACTATTGCTTACCACTGATTGGAATTAATGTCCCTGCGTTAGTTGCTGCCACCGGATGTATCGGTCTATGTGCCGGAGCCTATATGACTGAAATCCTACGAGGCGGTTTTCAAGCGCTCCCTGAAGGTCAATTCGAATCAGCTCAAATGCTTGGAATGAATCGACTACAAATATTTTTCCATATTCAACTTCCTCAAGTATTCAAGCTAACCATTCCTAGCCTAACAAACGAAGTCATTTTATTGGTTAAAGCTTCTTCTTTAATTTCCGCCATTGGTATTGCAGAGTTAACTCGAACTGCACAAAACCTAGCGGCCAGTAATTTTCAACCATTTGAATTCTACTTAGCGGCAACCGCGATGTATTTTGTTATAAACAGCGTCATCTCTATTGTCGGTCTTTGGTTGGAGAAAAAAGTACAACGTAAGGCGGTAATATAATGATATTTGATATTCACATCATTACCGATCGATTACCTGAGGTGTTAGCTGGATTTGGCACCACTTTATGGTCTGTCGCAGCATCATGCCTACTTGCCATGGTTATAGGCTTATTTGTTTCAATTGGTTTAACAGCAAAGTCGGCTATTTTTCGTTACCCAGTACGCTTGTATGTCGAACTATTTCGCACCACACCTTTTTTAATTCAGCTCTTTCTACTTTATTACGGCGGCCCGGCTATTGGCTTATACCTTGAACCAATCGAAGCCGGAATTTTGGGACTGTCCCTTTATGGAAGCGCTTATTATGCAGAAATATTTCGTGCTGGCTTTGCTTCTGTACCAGAGGGACAAATAGAAGTGGCACAAATGATGGGCTTTACTCTGCCACAAACCATTTGGCGTATAAAAATACCACAGATGATGGTGTTAATTGTTCCTGGATTAGTCAATACAACCACAATTTTAGGTAAAGAAACCGCTGTATTTTCGATTGTCACGGTGCCTGAACTCACTTTTGTTCTTACTGGAATAGGCTCAGAAACGTTTGCTTATGCAGAAACCTTACTCGTGCTGTCTTTAGCCTATCTAACGCTCGCAGAGATCACATCACGTTTGGGTGCAGCAGCAGAAAAACGTTTAAGTAAATATATGGATAGGTAGTCTAATTTCTCAAATATAAGCACGCAACAGGGTATATAAGTAGGTAACAATGGAACGAAAACAAAAAAGTAAGCCAATTGTTCAAGTACAAGATATGGGCAAATTTTTTGGTGAAAATGAAGTACTTAAAGGGATTGATTTAGAGGTTTATCCATCAGAAGTGGTTTGCCTCATTGGCCCATCAGGTTCTGGGAAAAGTACTTTACTAAGGTGTATCGCCTTTCTTGAGCAATACACTAGCGGTATCGTAATGATAGACGGAGAATTACTGGGCTACAATGATGACACTGACTATCGAAAGCTTGCTCAAACTAAAGAACTCAATCGAGTACGCCGCAATATGGGTATGGTTTTTCAGCAGTTCAACTTATGGCCTCATATGACGGCGTTAGGAAATGTGAGTGAAGCGCTGGTTCGAGTGAAAAAAATGTCTCGAAAAGACGCTGATGCTCGCAGTTTATTGTTGTTAGATAAAGTGGGTCTATCAGAACGTGCTAATCATTATCCGGTACAGTTATCTGGTGGCCAACAACAGCGAGTTGCCATTGCAAGAGCACTAGCAATGGACCCTCAAGTAATGCTATTTGATGAACCCACCTCCGCGCTAGATCCAGAGTTAGTCGGCGAAGTTCTGCAAGTGATGAAAGATCTCGCCAACGAAGGTATGACCATGATTGTCGTAACCCATGAAATGGGATTTGCTGCCCAAGTTGCCGATACCGTTGTTTTCCTTGATAAAGGAGAAATAATCACCAAAGGTTCACCTAAAGCTTTATTTCAAGGGCCTAAACCACCTCGTTTACAACAATTTTTACAGAACTATATCGATCGCAACGCGTTTTGGGATCAAGATTCACAAAGTGGCCAGGCTGCAGACGAAGGTGAAAATACTGCAAGTGAAAATGACAACGCTATAAACAAACAAAAAAATGAAATAGCAGCAGATCCCATAGAAAACGAACCCGTTCCGTTGCGACAGACATCTTGATACGCGCTTTTTAGTTGATTGTTTTAATTAATTGCTTTGATTGAGTTTTCGCTATTTTAAAGAGAAATGGGCATTTATTTTAGGAGTTTGAAGAATGAAAGTACTCGTCGCAATTAAGCGAGTTGTCGATTACAACGTAAAAATACACATTAACGACCAACAGTCTAATGTAGAACTGGATGGTGTTAAAATGTCAATGAACCCATTTTGTGAAATCGCTGTAGAGCAAGCTGTTCGTCTCAAAGAGCAAGGGCAAGTCAATGAAATTGTGGTGGTTTCTATTGGTGATTCAAAAACAAAAGATCAATTACGCCACGCATTAGCTATCGGTGCTGACCGGGCTATTTTGGTACAAGAAAGCACGCCTCTCGCCCCTCTAAATATAGCTAAAATTTTACACCGCATTGTGCAAACCGAATCGCCAGATCTCGTCTTACTAGGAAAACAATCTATTGATGGTGATAACGGGCAAACCGGTGCGATGTTATCTGCATTAATGGATGCACCCATTGCAGATTGTGCCGCTGAAATCCAATTAGACGGCGACACTAGCCAAGTACGTTATGAAACGGATAACGGAGAAGCGATCATACAAATGACGTTGCCTGCGGTTATTACCGCCGATCTTAGGCTCGCTGAACCTCGTTTTGTAAAATTACCTAATATAATGAAAGCCAAGAAAAAACCATTATCGGTGGTGAAAAAAGAACAACTTAGCGTCGATTATATAACTCACCAAAAAAGAATCGGCCTAGAGCGTCCAGCTGATCGCGCTTCAAAAACAATTCTATGCGACAGCAGTGAACAACTGGCACAAAAAATAAGTGAAAGTCTGGAGGCAACAAAATGAGTACCTTAGTTATATTGCCAATAGAGCCTCAATTTAGTAGCAATAGCAGTAAATTACTCGCCGCCGCTCAGCAAATAAAAGCTCCAATTAGCGTATTCATTCATCAATCAATGGATACCGAAACGTATGTGCAAGAGTTATCCTCCATTGCAGGCGTGACCAGTATTATTAGCATGTCATATCCAGAAGATGCTATCAGCTTGTCAAAGTATCTAGCTCAGTGGATAACAGAGCAAGGTTTCGACACCGTATTCGCTAGCAACCAACACCTTGCTCGAGTCACATTACCTCGTATCGCCGCACTCATTGGCGTTGGGCAACTATCCAACCTTTCAGAGATAGTGTCGAGTAAAGTATTTAAACATCCAATCTATGCTGGTAATGCGATAGAAACTGTCGAAGTATTGGATAACGTTGTTATCGCTACTGTTCGCTGTAGTGCATTTTCTTTTGCTGAGATAAATCAACAGCAAAACGTCACCACAAGTGAACTTGCACCGCTAGAAGCCACACCATCAATTACCAACATGAAAAATGTAACGGCTAAACCAGCCAGTCATGATTTAACTACGGCTAAATGGGTAATCGGTATAGGCAGAGGGGTTAATAGCGAAGCACTTTATAGCGAATTATCCGACTTAGCAGAACAAGCAGGTTTTGCTTTAGGTGGTACACGAGCGGTAATCGACTCCGGTTTAATGAGCAATGATAAACAAATTGGTCAGACAGGAAAAATCATCGCACCTGATGTTTACATTGCACTCGGCGTATCAGGAGCCATTCAGCACCTTGCCGGGATATTAAGTGCTAAAAAAATCATCGCAGTAAATAACGACGCAGATGCACCAATAATGCAAATAGCAGATATTGCACTTGTCGCGACAGTTGAACAAGTAATGCCACAGCTCAAAAAAGCATTGCTAAGTTAAGGTTTACTTATGGAACAAGTATTAGAAAGAGACGAAATGACCTTTGATGTCATTATTGTCGGAGCTGGGCCTGCTGGGCTAATCGCCGCTTATCGTTTATTGAAACAAGCTTCTCTTGAAGATAAGATCTTGTCTATTTGTGTGCTAGAAAAAGGGTCTGAAATTGGCGCACATCTATTATCTGGTGCGCTTTTTGATTGTGAAATATTTAACCAGTTGTTTACCGAAGATGAACGGCTTGACGCACCATTAGGTATTGGCGTAAATCAAGATACAACATGGTTATTGAAACAAAACACCGCGATTACCCTTCCTCATGTTATGACACCAAAATCTTTACACAATAAAGACATGCGAATTGTGAGTCTTGGTCGTTTATGTCAATGGTTAGGCGAAAAAGTTGAGGCGCTTGGCGGTGAAATTTTTACTGGTTTTACTGCTGCCGAACTCGTTTACCAGGAAGAGACTGTTATCGGTGTTCTCACTGGCGATATGGGATTGGATAAACAAGGTCAAACGACTGACCGTTATGAACCGGGCATGAAACTATTCGCTAAGCAAACGTTATTATGCGAAGGAAGCCGCGGCCATTTGGGTAAACAGGTATTGCAGCATTACCAGCTAGACCAAGATGCTGATAGACAACATTACTCGATAGGGTTTAAAGAAAAGTGGAAAGTAGCAGAAAATGTTCATCACGCTGGTTTAGCGGTACATGGTACAGGTTGGCCTTTACCTGCCTCTACTGGAGGTGGCTTTTATCTTTATCATGCAGACAATAACGAAATTTGGCTCGGTCTGATTGCTGATCTCAATTATAAAAATCCCTACTTCAATCCTTATGATGCTTTTCAGCAGCTAAAGCACCACCCTAAAATCGCAGCATTGTTAGAAAACGCACAAAGAGTTGCCTATGGCGCGCGTAGTATTACGAAAGGGGGATTTAATTCACTACCAAATATGGTCTTTCCAGGTGGGTTTATTCTAGGTTGTAATGCAGGAACACTTGATACAGCCAGGATGAAAGGCATTCACACGGCCATGTATTCGGCATTATGCGCGGCGGATACCATTATACAACTGGATGGCAAAGAACAAGGTAAGCAGACTGCTTTTGACCAGCATTGGCAAAATAGTGACATTTACCAACAATTAAAACAAACCCGCTCATTTGGCCCAGCATTACATCGCTTGGGGCCTATAGTTGGTGGAGCATACAACCGAACTAATGAGCTAGTTAACTATAAATTACCGGCGATAAGTGACCTTTCTGATGATCGATTGGCCATGACTCAAGCGGCCACGTCTTCAAAACACGCTGACTTTAAAGCAGATAAAACCTTGTCTTTCTCAATCGCAGATTCGGTATACCTTGCCAATACAGAACATGATGAAGAGCAACCATGCCATCTTATTGTGTCAGAGACAGAACATTGGTTAATCGAGAGTTATACAAACTTTGCTGAACCTGCGCAACGTTACTGCCCAGCAGGTGTATATGAGGTGGTTGAACAAAATGAACAGAAAAAATTACAAATTAACCCAGCCAATTGTCTCCACTGCAAAACCTGTGATATTAAAGATCCAAGAGGAAAAATAACCTGGACACCGCCACAAGGTGGCAGTGGACCAAATTATCAAAATATGTGAATATTAAATCAATGATATTCGTTACAAGGTCATATAGTCTATGTATGACCACACCATCCAGTCTATACATGTATAGACTGGATGGTAATAAAACCCACGTTATTAAACACTGTTACCCTTCAAAACGCCCAAATAACTGAAACCTTGAGCCCGGAGAGAGTAACCGAGCCGTGGTAACGATCTGATCATTCGACCAGGTACGACGTTTGATTTGTAAACAAGGCTCACTTGGATCTATCTGTAATAATTCACATTCTTCAGCTGTCGGTACCACCGCTTCAACCAAGTGTTCACCTTCGGTCATTGGAGCAACTTTCATCAAATAATCATAGGTTTCATTTTGCTGAAAGTCCTGCTGATCATAATTTGGTGCTAACATGGCATTTACAACCCGCTCTTCAATTTGAATTGGCAAGTCATTTTCGAAGTGCAAAACCGTGGTACGAAAAATGCTGTGATTAGTGCGTACCCCTAAATTCATCGCCTCTTCCATACTGGCTCCACTGCGTGTGATCTCGATTAACTTAGCCGTGTGTTGATGGCCACGTTCTGTAATTTCACTAGCAATATTATGAACTTCGGAGAGCGCTGAATGCGTTTTTTTCTGAGCCACAAACGTGCCGATACCTTGTTGACGAACTAATATTCCCTCATCCGTTAATTCACGCAAGGCTCGGTTTACCGTCATACGACTTACACCTAAAGCATTAACCATTTCAGATTCAGACGGCACTCTTTGGTCAGCCTGCCATTCACCACTCGAGATTTTTTGACAGATCGCTTGTTTTACTCTGGCGTAAATCGGTGCTGGAGAATCCTCTATAGATTGAGAAAGGTTTAGCATCATACTGCTGGTTGTTTTTACCATGGTCATACCTTGTGTTGTATTCAATATTTAGGCTAGGTTGTATAGTCACTACAGTGAAGATTTGGCTAATACAATTTAACTTGTATACAAATTTATTATACATATATATACAAAAGATGCTTATAGAATTTTTATCGATTAACGTACATAAGCTTGAACGGTTCCTCTGAATGTTGTCCTACATCAACTAATTAATGTCTTTCTATGCAGCTAAAAAAGATTAAAGATAGTATTATCAACAAAGGTTATATAAAAACGTTTAAATAAAACCCTAAGTAATAATTAAGCTAATTGTTTTCTTGAAGGAAGAGTTGTGAACATAAAAACAAAAATGTATTTAGCACTGGTTTGTCTATTAGCAGGAATGATCATTCAATCTTCCTTTATGGCATATCAAAGTAATCGTATTCATGAAGTATCGATAAATGTAGGCGAAAAAATCGAGCCTATTGTTTTTAAAAACTATCAATTAAAAATTGCAGTAATCCAAATTCAGCAGTGGCTAACTGATATTAGTGCTACCCGGGCAATGGATGGCTTGAATGACGGTATTGAAGTGGCAGAAGAAAATTATGCTTTAGCAAAAGTTCTACTTGCTGAACTAGCAGAACTTGATGAAAGCAACGCGCATTTTTATCTGGCAATGCTCCCTACTCTGCAAAATTATTTTAACACTGGAAAAATGATGGCAAACGCCTATATTGCCGAAGGTCCCGCTGGTGGCAATAAATTAATGGCTCAATTTGATACCGCGGCTGCCGATATATCTGACGAGGTACAAAAAGTAATGGAGCTTGCCATGCAAACTTCTAATCTAAGTCGCGAACAACAGATCAGCTATTCGTATACGATCAAAAATGTTGTCTATTCACTGGCCGTTGTATTTTTATTAATCCTGATTGTTATGTACTTTCTGATCAATAAAAGTGTATTAACACCTCTGTCAGAAATGTCTAAATTGGCGGAAAGCCTTACACTAGGTGATGGTGATTTAACTAAGCAGCTGGATGAAAGTAGAAAAGATGAACTAGGGGTTACTTCGCAATTTATTAACCGCTTTATTGATAAAATCCGAGGAACCGTTCGTGCTGTTCATGATACGACTCATCAACTTCAAGACGCAGCAAACCAGTTAAAACAATCTGCGTCTACGGCACAAGCCAGTATGTCGGCACAATTAAAAGAGACCGAACAAGCCGCCAGCGCTATCAGCGAAATGACCTATTCCGCAAAAGAAGTCGCAGATTTGACAGAGAATGCCGCAACAGAAACTGAAACCATCACTTGTTTAGCAAAAACTAGCCATTCAGGCAGTGAATCGAGTGCGGTTCAGATGGCCGAACTGGTGCAGAAAATGGATTCAGCTCAACAAGTCGTCACTCGCCTTGGCGAAGATAGCACCAGTATTGAGTCTATGCTCGAAATGATAAATGGTATCTCAGAACAAACAAACCTATTAGCCTTAAATGCAGCCATAGAAGCGGCGCGAGCAGGCGAACAAGGACGGGGATTTGCGGTTGTTGCGGATGAAGTTCGTACTCTGGCTGCACGTTCACAGCAATCTACCCAAGATATTCAAGACATTGTCACTCGCCTACAACAAAACGTTAAACAAGCGATTGATGTAATTAAAACTGGCGGCGAATTTGCCAACCAGTCACTAGTTTCTGTCGACAAAGTCACCGCCTCTCTAGCAGAAATCACATTAACTGCAGACAAAATTAACCACATGAATATACAAATTGCAGCAGCAGCCGATCAACAAAGTCAAGCGGCTGTCGAGGTTGAGCAAAGTATCGTCAGCATTTCTCAGGTAACGAATACCAACTCTAAAAATATTGAAACGGTTCACTCCACTGAACATATTTTAAGCGACAAAGTCGATACACTTAACTCATTGCTAGACAAATTTAAGTATTAGATTTGATCTCTATTTCCCCTAGCTAATCTGCTAGGGGAGACTTTAGATGGCATTTAAATTCAGATCAACATTGCGAGCAATCATCAATACTTCATCCGCAGAGTACAAGTTTGAAAGGGTCGCTTCAACCTTGGCACCTAGTGTGCTTTTATACAGTTCTTGAGCAAAGTTATCGGCTCTTGTCGTTACCATTATGTGCTTTAAAATCGAATGTTTTTGAGCGAGTTGATTTTTTAACTTGGGCAATGAATCCATGATTAATCGTCGACCAATTCCTCTGCCTTGATAATGGGCGATTACCGCTAATTGTTCCAACTCCACAACCGCTTCAGCACGAAAACCACTTTTTTGTGCCCAAATAATATAACCCACTATTTCATGGTTTATTTCAGCCACATAGATCAAATAGCGAGGAAAGGCATTCAAATTACACGCTAACCAATCACTTGAATCATTTTGCCGAACAAAAACGGATTGATGAACTAGAGTCGCCCCTGATAAATCTTGCGGAGTCATTAAACGAATGTGCAAATTCACTTGTTATTTACCTGCCCTATTTTAACTATATCTTGCCCTATTTTAACTCCATTCTGGCTTATTTTAGCTCCATTCTACCTTATTTTAACTACATAGAGACCAATACAGTGCTTATGTTAAAGGGTGGCGACCCCATCTACTTCAATCACCGAGTTAGCATTGGCTCTTTCGATTATTTTTAGTAATGTTGTCTGAATTTGCTCATCATTTCTAATATCTGTTTCACAACAAAAACGCTGTTCTTGAACGCTATCGGTCTCTGCTAGCATAAATTGAACAACCACTTCGGTTGCACAATCTTTATTCTTGCCATAATACGCTAAAGTAATTTTGGGGTAACCGTTGAAACCTTTCTTAACCTGTTTCGCGATACGTTTTTTAGCTTTGTCTAAATTCATATAACATCCTTTTAAGGTTATCCGTCAAAAGTAACATCACACTGATTAAATGGCGAATAAAATATATTCACTCAAAACAATAAACCTCACATCAACAATCACTTACCTAAGTGGATCAGGTAGACAGCATACTGGCTAGCATCGATAACTGCGATAATTTTTCCGTTCGTTGTTCGCGAGTAATATCGTAAAACCCTGCAAATGCGAGTGCCGCTTTATCCGCTGAAGCGATAGGGACGGCCATCGATAACTCACCGTCCGTATGGTCAAAAAGGACATGATTAAACGCTCTTTTCTGCGTTATTGCAGGAAGAATCGAATCAAAACGTTCTTGGCCCAATAGCGCAATCAACTTTTCATCTGAATGATCGGCTAATAAACACAACCCAATAACAGAGTGATATGCAGGTTGAATCTTGTAATCAAGTAACGCCTCAAAACCTTTCTGGCCCGGCTTGGAATGATATAGATAAACGACTTTGTCTTCCCACAATACACCCAAGGCTACAATATGATCATGCGGTGCAATATTCTCCAGTACTGTAATGGATTTACGGAACAAATGAGAACTTCGCATCGATTGTGCGCCTAAAGCGTGGATCCCTGCACCAGGAAGATACCTGCGTTTTTCATCTTTCATAGTTAACCCAATTGACTCCATGGTCATCAGCAATCGGTTAACCTTGGTTGGGCTCATATTCAGTTGTCTAGCTAACTCTCGGCAACCTAAAGGCGCATCACTGGATGCTAAATACTGTAAGCACCGGATCCCATCAATGAGACTTTGATTTGGTTGTGAAGACATTATATTACTCTTTGATTTTAAAAAACTTCAATGGTCGTTATAAAAATAGAATGCAAAGAAATTGTATCATCCAAGTCTCTTTAAGGCTTTGATATATTTATCTCTTTAAACTCTAAATCAATAAAACGCTTGTCTAAAACCCTAATGATTCAATTACGCA
The DNA here is from genome assembly GCF_047302445.1 of Vibrio sp. MA40-2. Classification (NCBI taxonomy): domain Bacteria; kingdom Pseudomonadati; phylum Pseudomonadota; class Gammaproteobacteria; order Vibrionales; family Vibrionaceae; genus Vibrio; species Vibrio sp. MA40-2. Next base: position 1,654,225 of record NZ_CP178627.1, on the reverse strand, counting down.
ACGATTGACCATCGCTATCAAATAAGTGACAGCGATTGGTATCAAAACTAAACTTCAGTGGCCGACCTTTATCAAAAGTAAAATTCTCTCCACATTGAATAATAAGTTGAGTGTTACTATGAGAGCCATATACATAAGAGGTCCCACCAAGGTTTTCAACCACATCTACCTTTAAACTGATGTCCACTTCTTTTTCACCTTCTTCACCGAAGTGCTCAGGCCTAATCCCTAATATTACGTCAAGTCCCAACATTTTTTTATTGGTGGTGATTGGCAGTGTAATGACTTCACCTGTAGCTAATTCAACGGTTGTGGAAGACTCATCTGATTTATTTATAGTGACAGGAATAAAATTCATCTTTGGCGAACCAATAAAACCGGCTACAAATATATTATCGGGCTGATTATATAAGGTAAGCGGCGACCCTACTTGCTCAACATTCCCATCTCGCAATACCACAATTTTATCTGCCATAGTCATCGCTTCCACTTGATCATGTGTCACGTAGATCATGGTATTGCCTAGAGATTCATGCAACTTAGCAATTTCAATACGCATTTGAACACGTAATTCTGCATCGAGATTTGACAAAGGTTCATCAAATAAGAAAACTTGGGGTTCACGTACAATCGTACGTCCAATTGCGACACGCTGTCTTTGTCCCCCAGAAAGTTGCTTAGGTTTTCTGTCTAGTAAATCTTGTAATTTTAAGATACGCGCCGCTTCATTTACTCGCTCTTCAATATGGGCTTTAGGTTTTTTCGCCACTTCTAATCCAAAACTCATATTTTCTCTAACCGTCATATGAGGATATAAAGCATAGGACTGAAATACCATGGCAATGCCACGCTCACTTGGTTGCTTATTATTCACCAATACATCGTCGATATAGATGTCGCCGTTAGAAACCTCTTCCAAACCAGCTATCATTCTAAGTAAAGTTGATTTCCCGCATCCTGATGGACCAACAAAAACAACAAATTCACCATTAGTAATATCCAAATCTATACCATGGATGGTTTCAACTTCACCGTAGCGCTTATAAACATTTTTTAATCTTAAATCAGCCATTTTTATTCCCTAAATTCTTATTTCACAGCGCCGCTTGTCACGCCACCTATAAATTGTTTTTGTAACATGGCAAATACCGCTACAACGGGCGCTGCGGCAATAAAAGAAGCCGCCATTGCTCCGCCCCAATCGGCATTATTTTCATTGATGTAGCGAAGAAGTAAGCCTGGCCCAATTGTTCGATGTTCTTCCGATGTAATTAATGTCATAGAGTAAAGAAGATCATTCCATGACCACATGAAGGCATACAACATAACAGTAATAAAGGCAGGAAAAGAAATCGGCATCACAATGCGGATGAATATTTTCATATTGCCTGCCCCATCAACTTTTGCTGCTTCAATTAATTCATTAGGTAATTGCTTAAAATAGCTGTACATCATATAAGTACTGACAGGGAGCGCGAAAACGATATATGAAATGGTCAACCCTAACTTTGTATCAAGCAAACCAACGCCTTGTAGCATTGGATAAATACTGATCAAAAGTACTCCAAATGGAAACATCTGAGCCGATAAGATAAGTAACATTAACGGTTTTTTTGCAGGGTAATCAAATTTAGCAAAACTGTATCCCGCCAGAGCCGCTAAAATCGCATTTAATACAGCAGAAGCAGTAGAGGTTAACAAGCTGTTCTTCAGCTGTAGTAATATATTTCCGCTAAACATAGCGTCGATAAAATGGCCAAAAAAGAACTGATCAGGAAAAAGTGTAGGATCTGATAAATAGAGCTCTGAATTACCTTTAAACGCACTACTTAGTGCCCAATACACTGGAAAAAATAGAAAAAAAGAAATAACCGCTAACAGAAATATAAATCCGATTTTTGCTTTCCAAGAACGTAGTTCAAACATAGGTTATTCCTCTTTAAATAGGTTGCGAAGGTAAAATACAACCAGCGGCATCAAGGTAAATACCCATAAAACACCAATTGCCGAAGCCATTCCCAAATCCCAGTTTTCAAAAGCTTGTCGGAATACTTCAATAGACAGAACAGATGTTGCTCGTACTGGCCCACCTCCTGTCAAAGCAAAAATAATATCGAATTGCTGCAGGTTGCCAATCATACCCAAAGCGCCTGTCACTAAGAATACCGGTTTCAAATGTGGCAAAATCAGCCTTCGTACTATACGTAGATTCCCTGCACCATCGATTCGAGCGGCTTCAATTTGTTGGTAATCCATACCTTGCAAACCCGCTAAGAAAAATGACATAAACAAAGGAATAGATATCCAAGTACGGGTTAATATAATGGCAAGCATGGCACCTATGTCATTGGATAAAAATTGAATATTTTCATCAATTAAACCAAAACTCGTCAATATGACATTCATGACTCCATATTTACCATTAAGCATCCAAGCCCAAATAAAAGCACTCACTGTACTTGGCAAGATCCACGGTAACAACGTCATGGTCCTAAAAACCGCTCTTCCACGAAAGTCCTGATACATTAATAATGCCCAAGACAATCCCAAAAACATAGTGAGTGCCGTTGTGCATACAACAAATATGGCCGTTGTCAGCCAAGAACCAAGAACATAAGGGTCAGTTAATATGCTATAAAAATTTTCTAGGCCAATAAATTTTGGTTCTAGGTCATAAATCGTATATTGATAAAATGACATAGACATGGCATCAACAAATGGATAAAAGACCATTACAATAAATGCCGTTAAAGCAGGTATTAGAATCAAATAAGCAAATTTTCGATCACCTCGTTTGAGGCTATTTCTATCGCGATTTGATTCAACCTTGGATTTTGTTGATACCATTTCCATTTCTCACCCTATTATTTTTTGAGGCGCTGTATACGTTGCTCCATCGATAACGCGGCTTCTTGTGACTCTTTTTTACCAAGCAATACTGACTGGACTTCTTCGCTCACAACTGCAACGTAGTTTGCGCTATTTCTTAAAGGAGACAGTTCATTACGCTTTGGGATCCCCATCGATTTATTCCAATTAACAATATAGCTATCGCTGACTACGTCTTTATTAGTGCGAGCTTCATTGGTGACAGGAATACCACCTAGTTGAGTAAAGTAATCCACCTGAACTTGTGTATTAAGTGATAGCGTTTTAATCAACTGAGCAGAAACACTGTCAGGACTGAGTTTTCCATCCACTTTTGCACCATCATTATCAATCATCATTAACACATGTCCCCACTCTAAAGAGTGTGACTGCATTTCTGGAGTAAGTGTTGGCGTTTCAATTGGATAAACATACTTATCGTATTCTTCGCCCATGCCAGAGAAATCTCTCGCAAATCCACGAGCAACCGTTGCATCAAAATAGTAGGCTGTATTTTCTTGGCCAAACATTCTACGAGCGGCTCCTCGGTCAACATCAAGTGAAGCCAATTTTTCATCAAGCAGCATTTTCATAAAATCAAGAGTTTTGACCGTTGCTTGTGAATTAACGGTTATGTTTCCATCTGTATCAAAAATTGAGCCGCCATGAGCCCAGAGCCACAATTGAAAATCACTAGAAATTAAACTTCCACCTTTCGTCATCATGGCGTATGGGGTACTGTCTGGATAAGATTTTTTGACTGCCTTAAGTGTGGTAACAAACTCATCAATGGTTGCTGGACTTACTTCTATTTTCTTATCGTCCAACATTTTTTTATTAGCAACGAGGCTTATTGAGCCGACATTCCAAGGCATTCCATATTGCTTTCCTTCATATCGCCCTGCTTCCAAAACCGCTGGAGGAATATTGGCTTCTAAGAATTCCTTGCCAAATACTTCGTTAAAATCAACTACGTTAGGGAGTTGTGCAAAAGTCGGTAGCCATCTCGCCTGACTTTGAAAAACATCTAAAGGTTGCTTAGTTCTAACTCGTAAATAAACATTTTTTTGCATGTCACCCCAAGAGCTAGAGATAACATTAGTTTGTTGTCCAGAACGCGAAATTAAATCTTCAATAACCGCTTTATTACTCGGCTCTGACGTTACCCAGTTCAAAAAGGTGGTTTCTGTTGCCGATACGGCAGTGCTAGCAAGTAACATACTTGCCGCTACCGATACTTTTAATATAGTCATATTCACTCCAATAGGGTTGAGGTGTGTTTTGGTTTAGCCTTGGTCGATTTATATCCACTCTTGTTGCTAAATAAGAAACATAGAGGTAATTTTATTGTTTGCAACATCGCGTTGATTTTTTTTTGAACTTACGCACGTCACGCTGATATTGTTGACACAAAGGTGTGACATTCGGCCTTATTAGCGGATGGGATAGGATATATAGCCGAATTAGGCAACAAAGATTATAGACTTACGACTAAAAAGCGACGTTTTGTCACAAAACTAAACACACGAATTGAATCATTGACTGCCTTTGACGTAAATTCATATTGTCACTAAAATAGAAACAATATGGCAAATATGATTGACACAACATTAAAGGCGATTTAACCATGGAAATTTTTGCTCGAGATTCGAAGCGCACCTTACGTGAAGCCAATATCACCACCGACCTTGTTGTTGCTGGAGGAGGATTAGCAGGTGTTTGCGCGGCAATAAGCGCCGCACGAGAAGGGATCTCGGTTGCATTAATTCAAGATCGTCCCGTTCTTGGTGGTAACGCTTCAAGTGAAGTCCGCCTTTGGGCTCTGGGTGCGACGTCTCATATGGGCAACAATAATCGATTTGCTCGTGAAAGTGGCGTTATGGGAGAAATTCTTGAAGAAAACCTTTTTCGTAATAAAGAAGGGAACCCTGTCATATTTGATATGATTTTATTAGATCTAGTCAAAAAAGAGACTAACATTGGTGTTTATTTGAATACCGCCATTTTCGACGCTGATATAAAAACTGGCCAGTCGGTAAATACGATTCAAAGCTTGAAGGCTTTTAACTCTATCAATGAAACCAAATACTCATTTAGTGCCCCATTATTCTGCGACTGCACCGGGGATGGTATTGTTGGTCATTTATCTGGCGCGAGTTATCGAATAGGTTCAGAAGATGCCTCTGAGTTTGATGAAAAAATGTCCCCAGATGACAGTTTCGGTAAAAAACTGGGTCATTCAATCTATTTTTATACCAAGCGTACTGAGAATCCTGTTGAATTTACTGCTCCAACATTTGCGTTAGATGACATCACTGATATTCCACGCTACAAACGCTTATCTTCAAACTTAAATGGTTGCGATTTATGGTGGCTAGAATGGGGAGGCAGGCTTGATACAATTGGCGATAGTGAAACGATCAAATGGGAACTTTGGCGAATCGTATGGGGCGTGTGGGACTACATTAAAAATAGTGGTGAATTTGAAGATGCCGCCAACCTAACGCTCGAATGGGTAGGCACTATTCCAGGAAAACGTGAAAGCCGCCGATTTGTCGGTGAGTATATGCTGACACAAAAAGATATTGTGGAACAAATTGACCATTATGACGCCGTGAGTTTTGGCGGTTGGTCTATCGATTTACACCCTGCTGACGGCGTATACAGCAAACACGATGGTTGCCGACAATTTCACAGTAAAGGTACCTACACTATCCCGTATCGAACTATGATCACCAAAAATGTTGATAATTTATTCTTCGGAGGGCGAACCATATCCGCTTCTCATGTCGCTTTTGGTTCAACTCGCGTTATGTGTACTTGTGGTCAAAACGGACAAGTTCTCGGTACCGCTGCAGCATTATGTCTGGAGTTCGATCTACGACCAATCGATCTGGCTCAAGCTGATAAAATTAGCCTGCTACAACAAACTCTGATAAGTAAAGGTTTTTATATTCCACGCTTGAACTCAACCACTCACCGTGCAGCAACAATGGCTGCTTCCTCAACACTCTCACTTACGCATAATGATGCATATGCTGGAATGATGCCGCTAAATGAAAGCAGCGCAATCATGTTGCCACTGTTAGCAAACGAATCACTACCGAGTATTGAATTACAACTTAACGTTATCCAAGCCACTGAATTAAAAGTAGACCTACTGGTATCCAATAAGCACTATAACCATACACCAGAAACCATCATTGAGTCTGACGTTATTCACTTAAACAAAGGACATCAAACCGTTGAAATCAACTTCAACTATGCTCCATCTCATTCATGTTATGTATTTCTCAAACTTACCGAAAATGCGGATATTCTGGTACTGAATTCCAAACAAGAGTTGCCTGGTTTGATGACTGTTTATAATACAGTAAATCCAAAAGTGGCTAAACGCGCTCGCCAAATTGCGGATGGTGACTGGGGAGTAGATGAGTTCGATTTTTGGCTTCCTAAACGTCGTCCTTATAAGGTAATACCAACCTTCAAATTTTCACATCCGTTAAAAGCTTACAGTTGTGACGCCGTCAACAATGGTTTTAATCGGCCTTCTTTTCATTCTCACGCTTGGATACCAAGTCCAGATGACAAAAATCCGAGCGTAACACTTGAATTGGAAGTCCCTTGCAAGCTGTCACACATTACTGTTATCACTGACAACGATTTTGATCATGCAATGGAAACATCGCAATGGGGGCACACCGAGAAGGTTGCACCTAACTGCTTAAAAAACTACGACATTTATTTAGATGGCAAACGTGTTTTTGAAGTTCGTGAAAATTATTTATCGGTTAATATTCTTAAGGTTAAAAGTGATGAGGTGATCTCAACAATTGAACTTGTCGCTATCGACACTCATGGTGGGCCAGCATGTATATATGCCATCAATGCTTATGAAAGGTAAATTTATCATTCGCATTGCACATGATTTCTCATATCATTTGGTTAGCACGTTATGTTGCACGCTCACGAGATCTGTTTTACGTGAGCGCGGAGTTGGTTTAAGTGCCCAATCGTAATGACTAGGCAATGCCGATATGCAATAACTGCCGAGACTTGTTGTACCCGTCCAATCAAAATACTGTTTAGTAAAAAGCTCTTCATTACTGAAGCTCCCAACCAATTCGACAGCGGTTTGATGGCTACCCATTAACATAGATCAAGCGTTTAACCATTCTGTAGAGACAATTCACTTAATCGATCAAATAGGTGAATTTTATCTAAATTAATATATACATTTGTCGTAGTTTTATCTATTTCAACTGCTGGAGACTCTATTAAAAGCGGTTGCTCTAACAAGCGAGTTTTAAGTAAAACGCTGGCGCCTAATAACTCATAATCATCTATTTCAACAGGTATATCGACGATTCGATCGTGCTCTATTTGAGCCGAACGAAGGTAGATATCGGTCGGACGTATTCCTAATAGTACATCCTGCTGTTCCTGTACATTGGCGGTAAAACGAAGTGGCAATGGAATACATCTATTATCGACATCGATCATCCACTGTCCCCCTTGCTTAATTATCTTTGCATCAAGCAAGTTCATCGATGGATTACCAATAAACTGTGCGACAAATTTATTAGCGGGAGATTGAAACACCTCTGTTGGCGTACCTACTTGCGTAATATCTCCTTCTTTTATAATCACTATTCTATCGGCAAGCGTCATCGCTTCAATTTGGTCGTGAGTCACATAAATCGTCGTTGTTTTAAGTGTTTTATGTAATTGCTTTATTTCATCTCGCATTACGCCACGTAACTTGGCATCTAAGTTTGAAAGAGGTTCATCAAATAAGAAAACTTTTGGTGTTCGCACCATCGCCCTACCCATTGCAACACGCTGCCGTTGACCGCCAGAAAGATCTTTAGGTCTGCGTTCAAGAAGTGCTGATAGCTCTAACATTTTCGCGGCTTTCTGAACTTCTACATCAATAAGTTCTTTTTTCAGACCTTTTAATTTCAATGCAAAAGAAATATTCTCATATACCGTCATATGGGGATATAGTGCATAGCTTTGAAACACCATAGCCAAATCTCGATCCTTTGCGTGTACTTCATTAACTAATTTGTTATCAATATAAATTTCACCCGCACTGATCGTCTCTAGTCCAGCCAACATACGCAGCGTAGTTGACTTCCCACAGCCTGATGGCCCCAACAAAACGATGAATTCACCATCTTCTATTTGTAAATTGAAATCTTTGACTATTTGAGTGTTACCGTACGATTTCCCAATATTTCTAAATTCAACATTCGCCATTATCAGTACCTTCTGATTCTTATGAGCTTGCTCGACTACTTGTTATGTTGCTGGTTCATCATTCAAATAAAATGATGAACCATTTTTTAGACATCAAACTAGATGCTTAAATTAGCGCCGTGTTGCTGTAATGACAATTGCACTTCGCGGTAGTCTACATCATCAATTTTCACGCGTTGTTTAGCGGCGGTTGCTGCCACTGCTCCGCTTGCTTGTCCGATAGACATTGCAATGGGCGAAACCCGAACAGCAGCAAAAGCTTCGGCATCTGCGCTAATATTTCGTCCGGTAAACACTAAATTACTGCATTTCTTTGAATACAAGCAGCGCATAGGGATTAAATACAAATGATTTTCATCTAAATGTTGAGTCACTGTTTCAACTTTATCCGGCGAATGAATATCAATCGGATAAGCGCCTTGTGATACCGCATCAGGAAAACGAGTTCTTTCTAATAAATCCTTAGCCGTTAGAATGTACTCTCCAATACTTCGTCGAGTTTCTCGTACCCCAATATGGTTTGGTGTGGACAATAAAGTACTCTGTTCAAATCCAATAGCTTGAGATTTAACGAAATTAAATATTTGGTAACATTGACGTCGACCTTGTATTTCAGCTTTGGTCACATCATATGGATTGGTGCCATCGAGGCCTTGTATACGAGAAGAGTTAATAACAACGGTATTTTTCTCATTTGTTTCAAAAAACAGGATATATTCTCTTGGAATATCCAATTGATGTTCCATTCGGTATTTTTTCCACTGATGTTGAAAAGCCTTTAGGCTTAATCTTTCAGCAGAAAGTACTCGTCTCACACCCTCTTCTTCGCCTAAATCAAAACAATAATTACTCGGATGAGCAACGACATCTTGACGAATTTTATCGATATTGACATTACCAACTTTCATATTCATCGTCATCGGTTGTAATGCGTGATCAGATTTACGCCCTTTCTCTTGTGTAAGACCAGCATGAAAAGCCAAATCCCCATCGCCGGTCGCATCAATATAATAATCTGCCGCAATTGTTGAGATTCCGGCTTTATTGCAAATTGTTAAACCAGTAATTTGTTCACCATCGTATTGCACCCCTCCCAACATTGTGTGATAAAGCACATCGGCACCACTATCAACCAGCATTTCCTCTAAAACCACTTTCATCGCTTCTGCATCGAATGGCGTTACGGTAGAACAGTAGGTAACCGAATCTAAAACGTGACCAGGTGAAGCACCTAACTTCATCAATCTATCTACCAATTCTTGAGCATGGCCAAACACAACTTGATTCCCTCCTGGATTATGGAAAGTCATCATTGGACCAACACCCATCATAGTTAACGAACCACCAAGAAAAGACCCTCGCTCTATCAGCAGAGTCTTGACCCCCATTCTCGACGCTTGTACTGCCGCCATTACGCCAGAAGGACCACCACCGACAATAATAAGATCATAATTAGATGAATTCATTTTTTATCCTTTTACACCAGACATCGCAAAACTCTCAACAATATGGCGTTGAGAAATTACGAAAATAATAAGTACAGGAATAACAGCCAAAGACGTAGCGGCCATTTGCAAGTGCCATAACGGCAAACCATATGCATCTGAAAAATTAGATAGAGCAAGTGGGATGGTAAACTTTTCCAAATCACTGATAAAAATCAAAGGCTCTAGAAATAAATTCCAAGAATGCAAAAAAGAAATAATGGCAATAGCAGAAAGTGCTGGGCCAGATAGTGGTAAAGCAATTCTGAGAAAAATACCAAACCGACTTAGTCCATCCATCGAACCTGCTTCTTCAATTTCTTTCGGAATCGACATGAAAAATTGGCGCATCAAAAACGTTGCGATAACGCCTTGAGAACCAAATACTGGTAATAAGATTAGAGGAACATGTGTATTCATTAAACCTAACCAGCTCATAGCGAAAAAATTAGGAATAATAGTAACTTCCTCTGGCATCATAAGCCCAGATAGAAGAAGTAAGAATAAAATATTGGAGCCTTTAAAGTTAATTTTGGCAAACGCATATCCAGCCAACGAAGAAACAAAAATGACTAATATTGTCACCAGCAATGCAATATACAGTGAATTAAAATACTGCTGAGCAAATGGCTGATAGGAAAAAAGATCAACGTAATTACTCCACTGGATATCATTAGGAATAATCGTCGGAGGAAACGCTGTTATTTCAGTTTGGTTTTTTAACGAACCAGACAACATCCAAATAAAGGGAAATACAAACGGTATACTTAGTCCCGATAAGGATATATACCAAAGTATACGCGTAGAAAATACCGTCGTTATTTTTTTCATCAATGGAGCGTTAATCATGAACGGTCTCCTTTTTTTAGAAACCACTGAACCATGGTTAATAAGAGTGTCAATATAAATAAAATAACCGCTAATGCACTAGCATAACCAATATCGAAAAATTCAAATGCACGTTCATAAATAAAATATGCCAAAACTAATGTGCCATTTTCTGGCCCGCCGCCAGTCATTAAATAGATATGGTCAAATACCTTTAATGAACCAACTACAGTAACGACGGATATTGCTAACGTTGTCGGTGCGAGCAAAGGCCACACAATTTTGGTGAATCGTTGACGAGCAGACGCTCCATCAAGTGTTGACGCTTCAATATATTCTTTAGGAATAGATTGTAGTGCTGCCAAATATAAGATCATATTCAAACCAACGGTTTTAAATACACGCGTAACAATCACCGCAAACATTGCCCATGCAGGTTCTCTTAACCAATTAGGGCCAGTGATTCCAAATATCGATAGCATTTGGTTGACCCCACCAGAATCTTTTTGTAACAAGAAAGTCCACACAATTGCCCACGCCGCCCCTGCCGTAACCACTGGTGCGAAGTAAACCGTCCTAAAAAAAACCACTCCGGTAAATTTTTGATTTAGAGCCAAGGCTAATGTTAGTGCCATTGCCATATTAAGTGGCACCAGCCCTGCTGCAAAAATTAGAGAATTTTTTAATACTGTCCAAAATTCTTCATTTTCAAAAAGTATCGCGGAGTAATTATCCAGACCAACGAACGTTGTCGATTTTGATAAAATATTCCATTCATTAACGGAATATCCAAAAATAACAAATAGTGGCACAATAAATAGACACAAAAAACCGAGCATCATCGGGCTGATAAATAACCAACCAGAGACTGACTCACTACGAATGATTTTGCGATATGATTTTATAACCGTACTGATCATTGCTGCCTCTCAAACATATAAAAAGTAGATTCTTCTATATAAAATACTAATAAGTGACGAATATAGTCGTCACTTATTAGTTCGTTTATATTAGAGGTGCTTATCTATACGGCTACAGATTTTATTCATTGTTTTTTCAATATTGGCATCATCTTTCCATAGTTCGTCAAATATACCTTTGGTAGATGATTTTATTGCTGCCATTTTGCTGTGTGCTGGCAATACATTGCCAGTATTTATTCCATCAGCCACTATTTTCATTGCATCGGCATTAAGACGTGGATTACTGGTTAAGAATGCTTGTGAATTTAATACTGAATTACGTGCTGGAGGAAAAAACTCAGCCATGGTTTCTATTCCAACTTTGTTGGTCATATAAGCCAGAAACTCTTGTGCAAGTTTCTTATTTGGACTGTCTTTGAAAACTACAACTGCAGCTTGGCCAATAATTGGACTAGCCCCATCTGGACCAGATGGCATAGGTGCAATTCCCCACTTAAAACTAGCATCATCTAATTTAGTGGTGCGTGATATTTGAGTAATAGTTAAACCTGCTTTTGCATTGAAGAAATCTGCACTTTCTCCTGGCGGAACAGCAGACTGATCGGTATATACCATTTCATGGTACAAGCTCACAGCTTCAATCGATTCTTTAGAATCTAAATCACATTTATTATCTATCCAAGCATCTGAACCATAGGAACGAATAATGGGTAAAATCGTCTCCCATACTCTAGAGTCGTAACCGTTTCCATCCATTGTCTCGAAACCATAAACGCCGGCGGACTTATTGGTCATTTTAGCCGCCATAGTTTTAAATCTATCCCACGTCCATTCGCCTTTTTGTACTAATTCATTTGGGTTTGTTAGTCCATTTTGTTCTAGCATATCCTGGTTATAGAACACAACTAGCGGCGATGTAGAAAAAGGAATACCGTACACTTCTTTATCCCTAACCCAGAGTTCCATTGCAGACTGAGAAAAATCACCATAGTCATAATTAGCCGTCTCTTTTAGAGTCGCACTTACATCACTGAGTACCTTAGCGTCAATAAAAGTAGGAGCGGAAGATTCTAACATCCAACCTAAATCAGGCGGATTATTTCCAGAAATTTGTATCGACACTTTTTGTACATAATCCGCAAACGGGATTGTCTCAAACTTAACATTTACATCGGGATGAGTTTCCTTAAAACCTTCAGAAAACTTGTTAAGCATATCTAAATGGGCTTTTCCTCCAGTCCAAACTGTAAATCGTAATGTTTCTGCTGTTGTTATCGACGAAGTACACAGTGCAGTAATAAGTGTTGCTAATTTAATTAAGCGCATAATCATTAAATCCTTTTTCACGTTATTGGAGCGTTTATTATTGGAATAGTTAATAACCATTCATTATTCTATTATCTATTTATTATTATATAATTTTGGGGTCGATCTCGGGCCAATGGTTGACCCTACTCTGATATTACAAGGTAAAGTAACTTGAACCTTGGAACCTAAAAAATTTGAATCTATTTTTTGCATTAATAAGATGAACGCTTGATAACCCATCTCTTGTTTTGGTAGTTCGAAGCCACTCCAGTCAATGGAAGATGCCTCTCTTTGCATCGATTCGCCTAAGAGCGCAATCGAAAAATCAGTAGGAACAGAAATGCCCATTTTTTGCAGTGTAGAGTATAAGTATTCCGCGGTATCTGGTTCTTCGATCAAAGCAGCGGTAACACCTGACTGTAGCCATTCTTGTACCATTGGTAATGTGATTTGTGCAGCATCACCTCTTATAATGCTAGCCTCAATATCAAAATCGCTCAATTGCATTGCGAAGGCACGATAACCAAGTTCGCGGTCAACACTTGGCTCTGAGAGTGATTCATTTCCAATATAAATAAACTGACGATGACCATGCTTAAAAATAGACTCTGCTACAATTTGTGTTGATTCTTGGTAATTGGCCGCCACGTAACTGATTGGCACATTATCAACTTCTTGCCGACCAATATACACAAAGTCATAGTTCTCAGAAATTAAGCTTTTCAACTCTTTTTTATCAGGTTCTCGACCAAATAAGATCGAGCCATCAGCAAGCTTCAAACGGTTGACTCCCTTCTCGTAAACGCTTTTTTTATTATTACGAACTTTAGAAGAAGTATGAAGTAACAAGTCATAACTATGTGCTTCAGCCGCTTTTTCTACTCCCAATAAAAAATCACGAAAAAAATCATTTTGTTCCTTTGGAAACACTGGTTCGTAACTAAATAACCCAACAATATTCTTCTTTCCACCAGCAAGACTACGCGCAACCATATTAGGAACGTAACCCAGTTTTTTTACCGCTTCTAATACTCTTAATCGAGTTACATCTCCTACGCGTATATTCTCTGAGACATTGCCATTTATTACCGCTGAAACAACAGCAGGAGACACTTTTGCTAGTTTTGCCACATCGGCTTGTGTCGGCTTTTTATTCTTAGTACGCATAGATTAAAACTTATATATTGTGTTTTATAAAAATGATAATGCGCATAATCATATACTGTCAATTGATTGAAGAATGTACTGTTTAAAAATGTGACGTAACGAAGGATTACACTCGTACAAACAACTTTAAACGCAAACCAGCCTTTAAAGGTTTACCTTTAATGATTCTCTCTTTATCAAACCGATTGTGTGATGTTGACAACGCTAAGGGGGTGACCAGTATTATGCGAGGTAGGTTATACAGAGCGAGGTTATTTAACAAAAAAAACAGGTAGCATCAAATTTGATACTACCTGTTTTCACATTAATTTGTATGCGTGTTTATTTGTTTTTATTCGATGAACAACCGGCACTACTGGCGCAGCCAACACATTTTATTCCTTTACGTTTCTCGATAACAATCTTCGCTATGGAAAGCGCAAGAATAATCAAAATAACAGCAGCTACAATTATATTTGCCATGCAAACTCCTTATAAAGAAACAATGTTAATTAACTGTTGTTCTTTCTGAGCACCTTTTCTAACCAGGTGCACTAAAATTCCAAACAGTACTAAACAAACAGCGAAACCATAAATAAACCCTTGGCCAACTGCTCCTGTTGTAATCAAGGTACCAATCTGATACGTCATAAACGCGACCACATAGCCAATACCGAATTGGAATGCAACACCACCAAGTAACCATTTTTTATTTTCTAGTTCAGCATTCATTGCACCTATAGCCGCAAAACATGGCGGTGTGAACAAATTAAAGACTAAATAAGCGAAGGCAGCGACTGAGGACAGTCCCATTACGCCCGCTACATCGGAACTTCCTGCAACCAGAGCTAACTCTTCAGTATCAATAAAGTTAGTGATGCCATAAACAACTGCCAACGTACCAACAACGTTTTCTTTCGCAATAAAACCTGTGATCGCGGCAGCCGCTAATTGCCATGCACCAAAACCAAGAGGTATTAAAATAAAGGCAAACGGAGAGGCAATGCCCGCCAAGATACTTGTGTGTTCCGCTCCTTCTGCAACCACTTGGAGTTGCCAATTGAATGTTTGCATAATTTGAACCGCAGCGTTACATAGCAAGATAATGGTACCCGCTTTAATGATAAATGCTTTAGCTCTTGATAAAGTGGAATGTACCGCGCGACTAATACTCGGAAAACGATATTCAGGTAATTCTAGGATAAAGAATGATCTGGTATTTTTCTCGCCAGTTATTCTAACAATTAGCAATGCGCCAATAATAATCAAACCAATACCCGCGAAATACATTGTGGTTCCAACCCATGCGGCATCTTGGAAAAACACACCAGCAAATAAGGCAATAACAGGTAATTTTGCGCCACAAGGCATAAATGGTGTGAGCATCGCGGTGGTGCGACGTTGTCTTTCATTTTGAATCGTTCTGGTTGCCATGATCCCTGGGATTGCACAACCAGTACCAATCACCATTGGAATGATAGACTTACCTGACAAACCGACTTTCTTGAAGAATCGATCCATGATCACGGCAACTCGTGCCATATAACCACTGTCTTCAAGTAACGCGAGCAAGAAAAATAGCACCATAATTAATGGAAGAAAGCCAATAACCGCCCCGACACCACCAATAATACCATCCAATAGTAGAGCACTTAGTAAAGGAGAGACATCGTCTCCTAACAAGCCTTCGACTACGGCATATAGTTCATCAATCCAACCTACAAGCGTATCCGCTAAAATAGGCCCTACATGAGTTTGTGACAATGAAAACACGCTCCACATAACTAAAGCGAATATTGGTAAGCCAAACCATTTATGAGCTAATACATTATCGACTTTATCTTGCGTTGTTTGTTCTTGACTCTCTACTTGTCGCACCTCAACTTTCTGCACTAAACTTTTGACGAACTCAAAACGTTTAGCGTCTAATGCTTGCACCGAAGCGGCATCTTTAATTTCTACACCTTGAGCATTAAACGGTGCAGCTTGAGAGTTACCTTTGATGTCAATCGCTTGTTGAATAAGTTGCTCTAATCCGTTATCACTATTTTTAGTAGAAATAGTTTCAACTACTGGGCAACCCAACTTTTGGCTTAACTGTTCAATGTCTAGTTCGGTCTTTTTCTTTTTATTTAAGTCACTTTTGTTTAACGCGATAACCACTGGAATACCGAGTTCTAAAAGTTGAGTCGTAAAAAATAAGCTTCGGTTTAGGTTTGTAGCATCAACAATGTTTAAGATAACATCGGGCTTTTCATTTTGAATGAAATCTCGGGTAATGGTCTCTTCAGAAGTAAACGGAGACATTGAATAAGCACCCGGTAAGTCAACTGCCGTAATGTCAGTATCTGAATGACTAATAGTATTTTTTATTAGCCCTTCTTTTTTACTAA
Source organism: Vibrio sp. MA40-2 (assembly GCF_047302445.1). NCBI lineage: Bacteria > Pseudomonadati > Pseudomonadota > Gammaproteobacteria > Vibrionales > Vibrionaceae > Vibrio > Vibrio sp. MA40-2. The sequence continues at coordinate 1,638,013 of NZ_CP178627.1, read as the reverse complement.
TCGTTACACCAGCCCAATTGCCAACACGTTCTATCCTGCCCGTGATAGCGTTAAAGAGCGTTGTTTTCCCACTATTTGGGTTACCTGTTAATGCAATTTTCAAAGCCTTTTCCTCGCTAATTTACAATGATGTTAGACTGATCTAACTCATCTCATTTAATTCATTAAACCAGTATGACCATTTTGGCGAGATCTAAATCAATACTATATCGAGCATCTTTAATATTAATCACATAAGTGTCTGATAATACTGATACAAGAGTAATAGACTGACCTTTAAAACAGCCTAACGTAAAGAGAAAATTGACGATATCTTGGTCATCTTGAATAACACTTTCGATTTCATATTCTTTGTTAAGCTCAGCTTGGGATAAGTTTTTTACCTTGCTATATTCGCTATTTTTTGCATTCTTTCTTCGCAAAAGTGTCGCTATTTTTTGCGGTAATAAATGAGCAATTGTATTGTTCACAACTCTTTCTCCAAATGTATCAATATGACCATGAATGTTTATTTTGATCTTCAACTATATCGTACTGATACGCGAACCTAAATGACAATGGTTTTCATTACGAAATAAAATAGATCAAAACATTGATTATAACAATAGTCCTCATGGAAATTATGGGTACCTTTCTAAAAACAATGAACATTGATTGATATAAGTCAATTGTTTCGATTATATCTAGTCCGTTAGAGCGGTTTATAGTGGAAGACTAAGTGGGTAATTGGTAAAAGAAGAAATCATGAATTATGTAGAAAGAAACTGACAATCATCAGGTGATTGTCAGTCAGGTTTAATCAAAAAACACTTATTTAAGATTAAAATTTTATTTAAAACGTAAAGGCAAGATTCGCTGACGCACCAAATGAACTTTCATTAGCATAAGTTGCCGCTAGGTCTAGATTAATCACATCGAACGGTGAAAGACCAAGACCTGCCGTTATTGTATTATCGGTATTATCTTCTAGATCAATCGAATATCCAGCACGTAATTGAGCCCAACCCCAAGCATCGCCTTCCAAACCAAAACGAACAAATTGAGTATCATCTTCCAAGTTGGTAAAACGGGTTTCTTTTGTTAAATCCACGTCTAGAGATGCAGTGAAGAAATTACTAGAATACGCGCCACCTATGGTGATTTTTGGTTCCATCTGATAGGTCACATCGTCATCAATGGTTTGTACATCTTTAGAGATGGCATCTTTAACTACCATGCCTACTCGCCAGTTGTTATGAATCCATGCTGCGCCTAAATCCACATTAAAAGCACTGTCTGTCTGTTTGTTTTCATCATAATCGTCGATTTCAAAATCACGTAATGTTGAGAATGAAGCGTACGTTTCGAATTGCTGCAGTTTCGGTGAAATACCAAAAGCAAAATTCTGACCATAGATTTCAAATTGCTTTGAAAGCGCCACGCCAATTTCCGTTACAACGACACCAGCAACACCGACTTCTGAATCTTCGAAACGCTCTTTTACATCCGTTGCATCGGTTGAATCATAGCTTGAATCTGTATCGGCAATTTCTGAGATAGCAACAACATCAGCATAACCAGCAGCAAAAAGATTAACGGAAATGTATTGTGTAGGAACAGCAATAACCACACCTACACCTGCGTTTAAATTAACCGGCGCCTTATCTTCGAGATCTTCTAGAAGTTCATCTAATTCTGATGATTGCGCCGCAGATGCTGTACCATTATCAAAACCATCTTCATATTTATCATATGTATCTACTGAATCATCAACGGTTGTAACCATGTCATCTTGGTCATTTAATTGCACACCAAAACCTGGTAATAGCAACCCAAAGTCATCTCCACCGCGTGAGTGCCCGTCTAAACGGTAAAGTGCGCCTAGAGCGGGGTTATGAAATGATGACGTAAGATAATCAGCCGATGCGACACCCGTTCCACCCATAGCGACACTACGAGCATCTGCTAAATTTGTTCCTGCTGATGCATTAAAAGCCAACCCACCCAAAGTTGCAGATACCACCACTGCAATTTTTTTCATTGTCATTTTTTACCTACTATTATTTTAAATTAATCTCTTAGAACCTTACGTTTTGGCGCTATTTAACGGATACACAAACGCAAAAAATTAATAAGAGTGAACTTTTCATTATAAAGGACACTATGCCTTACAAAACTGACCATAACATAAATTAAATGAATATTTTACTAAACATATATAATTATAATCATTGAAATCAGTCCCTTATTTTTCATAAAATAATAACCACCAAACCGTTCCTCATATTGTGCAGGACAAAATAGCAGTTGTGGTGAAGCGAATATAAAAACGAATGAACGCATTATTAATAGTAATTATGTGATATTGACTATGTACATATTTCTAATATTAGATTGGCAGAGGTAATGTTGATAGTTAACTTGACAGTACTAAAGCCAATGCTAAGGTTATACGTTTTGTTATTTTTATTATCCGGCTCAATAACGAACGAACGGTATGATTCTTTAACGTAATCAAGGTAAGAATATGGTAAGTAGCAAAGTGAATGTTAGGAATTTTCAACTGTGACGCATGCGAAAGTCATCAAGTTTCTAGACCGTCTAAAAGGCAGTGCACGAATAATCATTCAGCCTCATGACTTTCCTGATCACGACGCGATCTCGTCGGCCTACGCTCTAGCATACTTACTAAAAAACAAGGCTATAAACCTTTTATCTCTTACCACGGGTTTATTGACCGAATATCATTACGTAACCTTATCAACCCTCTCTCCTCATCAATAACAATCTGTTGTCGATAAGATAAAAATTATTCGCTGTTAATAAATTCAAATAAAGACTATTTTCGCCGCATCTTACACCCCCTATCCAACTTGGAAAGTATCATGCGCATTGCAATTTTATCTCGTAACGAATCTTTATATTCTACTCGTCGCCTCAAAGAAGCTGGCGAAGCTAGAGGTCATCAGGTTGATATTATAGATACATTGCACTGTTATATGGATATCACCAGTAGTAAACCTAAAGTACGTTATAACGGAGAAGATCTACCGGCGTATGATGCAGTGATCCCGCGCATTGGTGCATCGATCACGTTCTACGGCACGGCGGTAGTTAGGCAGTTTGAAGTCATGGGGACATTTTGTATTAATGAATCGGTCGCAATCAGTCGTTCTCGAGATAAATTAAGATCGCTACAGCTTTTATCTCGTAAAGGTATTGGGTTACCTAAAACAGGTTTTGCTAGTAAACCAGACAAAATTCAAGACTTAATAAAAAACGTTGGTGGCGCGCCTGTGGTGATAAAACTGCTTGAAGGCACTCAGGGAATTGGTGTTGTTTTAGCGGAAACCAATAAAGCAGCAGAAAGTGTGATTGAGGCCTTTATGGGATTAAAAGCTAACATCTTGGTTCAAGAATTTATCGAAGAGGCAGGCGGTGCAGATATTCGCTGTTTTGTGGTAGGTAATCGTGTAATAGCCGCAATGAAGCGTCAAGCGGGGGAAGGTGAATTCCGTTCCAATTTACATCGTGGTGGATCCGCCACATTGGTGCGCCTTACAAAAGAAGAACGTCTAACGGCCATAAATGCCGCAAAAGCCATGGGACTTAACCTTTGTGGCGTCGACATTCTACAATCTAAAAATGGCCCAGTGGTTATGGAAGTAAATTCATCTCCAGGGCTAGAAGGAATTGAAAGCGCAACAGGAAAAGATGTAGCAGGAATGGTGTTTGATTTTATAGAAAAAACAGCCAAACCTAATGCTAACAGAACGCGAGGCAAAGGGTGATGGTAAAACAGCTCAACAATAGCCTGATCATTGCCGGTACGGAAATATTACCAGGCACTCAGTGCCAGTTAAATATTCCTGTCGCTAAACTGGTAACAGATACTGAACTGTCGATACCGCTACATGTTCAACGCGCAATAAAGCCAGGACCAACGGTGTTTGTTAGTGCAGCGATACATGGCGATGAGCTGAATGGTATTGAGATTATACGCCGATTAATTAAAGCCAAATTACACATTATTAGAGGAACACTCATTCTTGTCCCTATGGTTAATGTGTACGGTGTTTTAAACCAAAGTCGCTATTTACCTGATAGAAGAGATTTGAATCGCTGCTTTCCGGGTTCGAAAAAAGGCTCTTTAGCGGCCAGACTTGCGCAAGATTTTATGCGTAATGTCGTTGAGCATTGTGACTACGGTATTGATCTGCACACTGGCGCGATTCATCGTTCTAATTTCCCACAAATACGGGCGAATTTAAACGATGAAAAAACATTAGAACTGGCTCAACTGTTTGGCGTGCCTGTATTACTTAATTCGGTGCTCCGAGATGGATCGCTAAGAGAAGCGGCGACCAGCAGGAATACTCGTGTACTACTTTATGAAGCAGGAGAAGCACTTCGTTTTGATGAACTCTCAATTCAAGCCGGGGTTAAAGGGGTTCAAAAAGTATTAATGGGACTTGGTCTAATTAAAAAACGTACGAGCAGAAAGAAAATAGAACCTTTTATAGCCAACAAAAGTGAATGGATACGCGCTCCAGGAAGCGGTTTTGTGCACGAATTTGTAAAGCTAGGCGAACAAGTTATAAAGGGACAGGCACTAGCAGAGATTAACTCGCCGCTAGGAGAGTTGATTGATCAATTGGTATCCACTCGATCTGGAATAGTGATTGGTAAACAAAATATACCGCTAGTACAGGAGGGAGATGCTATGTTTCACATCGCCTATTTTGGTCAAGACGAAGACGATGTAGCAGAACATATTGAACTGATGCACGATAATTTGGCGTTGTAAACGAGCCATATTTTGAAGGGAAACCAATGGATAGATTAATAATCGGAAACCTTGAGTTGTGTAACCTACCCGATTTAGGAATTTTTGATTTAGAAGTTCGAGTCGACACCGGTGCTAAAACGTCATCTATTCATGTTGATAACATACGCCGTTTTCGCAAAAAAGGGCAACTGTTCGTGGAATTTGACCTGCATCCAGATATATACAACATAGAACAGACGGTAAAAACCTCGGCGCCAGTAGTTGATTCACGACAAATTAAATCATCGAACGGGAAATCCGAACGACGCTACGTTATCAAAACATTATTCACTATTGGTGGGCTGTCATGGCCAATTGAAATCACACTCACCAATCGAAAAGAGATGAGTTACTTGATGTTATTAGGCCGTGAAGGTATGGGTGATCGAGTTTATGTGGACCCAAGTAAAGCCTTTACGTTGATAGATTAAGTCACCGATACACAATCAGGATAAAAACTATGACCGACCTAAATCAACTGCAAATGACCAACAGCAACCCAGCATTGCTCGCTGAATTTATCAACGCAATGGAATCTACTGATGACCTTAACTTCTTAAAAAGTTATCAGGATGCGGAACTTGCAAATATTTTAGAATCTGTCGATGCGCTACATCGATTACAAATCGTCATGGTTATACCTGCTGAACGCTACTGGTTGATTCTCAATTTTTTGCAATATGAAACCGCGAAGCATATCCATAGGTCATTACCGGAAGAAGTGACCAATGCAAGGTTAGCCTGTATTAATGAAACCGACGTCATTACCTTTGCCGACTTTCTGCCGACTGAGTTTGTTGACGAGTATCTGCTTACTCAGAGCGAAGCAACGGTGGCGCACATTCAGCAAGCTTTATCTTATGATGACAATAAAGTAGGTCGATATATAGAGTCGTGCTTTCTGGTTGCTAACAGCAAAAATAGTGTCGGTAAAATTAAAGATGAAGTCAGCAAACGTACGGATTGCCCAATTCGTCTTATTATTGTGCGAGACGCTACAGGTATTATTGGCAGCATAGAACCTGAGCGATTTCTCACTCAAGCAAACGAAATCAAGCTCAAAGAATTGGCGACTAGTACTCCTATTTTAGAAGATATTCAGGACATACATGATATCAGCAAGCAGATTTCGATTGACGGCAGTGCTCATTGGTTCCCTGTATTATCTGCTGGAAAAATAATTGGTGTCATGTCAATGACGACGATTGTACTTACTTTACGAGAATTGAGTTTACAAGCCGTGGTTGCGGAAAATGTAAAAAGTGAAGAAGATTTATTTACTCCGCTAAGAGTCGCTACACGACTAAGAGCGCTATGGTTGGTAATCAACTTACTCACTGCATTTGCTGCATCGGCCATTATTGGCGTATTTGAAAATGTCGTTGAGCAAGTAGTCGCTCTCGCTATTTTGATGCCAGTAGTCGCAAGCATGGGTGGAATCGCAGGCAGTCAAACACTGGCGGTGGCGATAAGAGGTATTGCGTTAAATCACTTACACAAAAGCAATTTGCGGTTATTGGTCAACAAAGAAATTAAAATAGCACTTATTAACGGATTAGTAATGGGGGCTGCGATAGCGACCATTGTCTACTTTATCTTTGGTTCCATAGGACTGGCGCTGATCATCTGCTGCGCGATTTGTATAAACAGTTTAGCCGCTGCATTATCAGGGACTTTAATCCCTTTTACGCTTAAAAAATTCAATATCGACCCAGCTGTAGCAGGTTCGGTAGTGCTAACTACGGTGACAGATGTGATTGGATTTTTGGTTTTTCTAGGACTTGGCGCTATCTTTTTAGTATAAAGTTATGTTTAACTGCGGAACTGACCGCAATTAGTACATAACCAGCTATTAAGAGAAAGCCATCGTGGACGTAAGAGTATTAAGTACATTTTTAGAACTGGCTCGTGTCAGACATTTTGGCCGAGCCGCAGAGAATTTACATATAACTCAAGCGGCAGTAAGCGCGAGAATTAAGCAACTAGAAAGTTACTTCAATACCATTTTATTCACCAGAGATCGCAATAACATAAAGTTAACCTCATCAGGCGAAAGGTTGATCAGTTATGCAGAAATAATGGTAACAACACTCCAACAAGCTAAATACGAACTCTCTTTAGAAAGTTCCAAAGCGTTACAATTGACCATTGGTGGTACGGCAAATATATGGGATGCTTATCTACAAAATGGTTTAAGTATCGTAACCGAAGCATTTCAAGGTTATGGCTTTAACGCCGAAGTATTAAGTCGAGAGCAAATCAACCGACGTTTAATTGAACGAACGCTGGATATCGCCTTTGCTCTCGATCCTCTAAAGGCAGAAGAACTCGAATGTAAAAAAATCAGTGACCTCAGATTAGTTCTGGTTTCAACCACTCAATGTGATGTTGAAAAAGCACTCACGGATAAGTATGTCTACATCGATTGGGGCACCGCTTTCTCTGCTGAACATGCCGATAGGCATCCTCAAAAACAAGCGCCTTATTTGCGCACCTCAACAGGAAGAATCGCACTGGACTTTATTTTAGAGAAAGGTGGCAGTGCTTATTTACCCGAATCAGTAGTCGAGCCATTTCTTAATTCCGGCCAATTGATGTTAGTTGAAAACAGTTTGCATTGGGATCGACCGTTATACTTCAGTTACAGAAAAAAAAGCACCTCGATAGAAGCAATTACCGCAGTAGAACAACTGATAAGTAAAATACAGCCGTCAACTGGTTATAGCCTAGTTCAAGCAGGTGAGATTGAAAATCTAGAGGACAAGAATAATGGCTCCGAGCGCTGATAACCAACATTATTATTGGCCAAACTATACCCAAAACTACAACCCATACACAAAACTATTAGAGTTGCATTAAGGCGACAAGCAAATGAAGCCCCATGAGCATGCGATTAAAGTGAACGAGAATTGCTTCAATAAATAGTCTAGTCGAATCACACACCGGTTTTTGCAATTCGAGATTCATTTTGCAATTCGAGATTCATTTTGCAGTTAGCGCTCATCCGCAACAAATAAAAGATCAAAATATGTACCCCCATAAAAAGTAACCTCAATCAATATTTAACATTAGTCGCTGCTAATTTACTTACCTCAAATCACCAGAAATACCTATATTCTACTAAGTTAAATCTTTTTAGGCATAAAAAATGCAAGTCTAAAGATCTAATCTACACTATAATTTATTCAGCGATAAAAACGCTTAGCATTTAAGCCAAGGATTTAAGTTAAGTATTCTAGGTACGGATCAGCGAAAAACGGATAAATAACCAAGTAGATAAAAACTATAAATTAAAAGGTTTTTTGTATGCTCAAAGCGATAGTATATTCAGTACTCATCTTGACTAATACTTTAGTGTTATCTAATGTAGCAATCGCTCAAGATATTATAAAACTAGGCGTAGTCCCACAACAATCAGCTTCGAGTTTAGCCAAAAACTGGATACCTTTGACGGCATACTTATCTGAAAAAACAGGTAAAAACGTCCGTTTTACTACTGCACCGAATATCCCAGAGTTCGAAAAACGTATAGCGGAAGGAATGTATGACCTTGTCTATATGAACCCATATCATTATACGGTTTTTAGTCAGTCTATTGGCATGCGTGCAATTGCGAAACAGAAAAACAAACGGATTCATGGCATTATCGTCGTGCAAAAAGACAGCCCATTAACAGATCTAGATATGCTTAAAAATGCAGAAATAGCCTTCCCTGCACCCGCCGCATTTGCGGCCACAATTTTGCCACAAGCAAATTTAACTCTGCGTAATATTCCTTTTAAATCTCAATATGTCTCATCGCATGATTCAGTCTATGCTGGTGTCGCGAAAGGCTTATTTGTCGCAGGTGGTGGGATAGATCGCACTTTATCGACACTGCCCGAAGCACAGGCTAATCAATTGAAAGTTATTTGGCGTTCTGATGGTTATACACCACACGCCTTCGCTGCTTCAGCAGCACTAGACCATGAATTAACCAATCAAATACAAGATGCTTTAGTTGCATTAATTAATGACAAAGAGAATCAAGCTATTTTGTTTAATCTAGGATTTAAACACGGCTTAATTAAAGCGACAGATAGTGATTGGGATGATATTCGCAGCCTAAATATTGATTTAATAAAACCATAAATGAGGTTTAAAGACATGTTTAAGCTGAAATGGTCATTCAAAACGAAAACAATTTTAGGTATTGCTGCTATTGAAACATTTTTCTTATTCATATTAGTTTTAAATAGCCGCACGATTCTTTATGAAACGGTTGAACTGGATATCCAAGATCGTGCTCAAAACATTTCTAATTTGATAGCAACCGCTTCTGTTGATGCGGTTATTTCTCATGACTTAGCAACACTCGAGTCAATTTTAGATTCTACAATTACTACAACTAATATACTATATATCAAGATATTAGACTTAGATGGTGTAATGGCTGAACGAGGTAACCCGGTTTTATTAGATAAAGAGTTTAAGGCCGATTCGAATCTTAGTGAAAGTGATCTTGACGGCTCTTATGATGCCTATTCAGATATCGTCATAGATGGCTACAAGTTTGGCCGTGTTGAAATTGGACTATCGGTCCAAGACCAAAAATCAATTATTAGCAAGACAACTAATCATTTATCAACTATTGCGCTCATAGAACTGCTTTTTGCCGCCCTTTTTTCATTCATACTCGGTATTGCATTAACAAAACGCCTGACAGTACTACAAGAAGGTGCAATTAAAATATCTCAAGGCCAAACCGGCTTACAAATCCCGGTAACAGGTGAAGACGAAGTTAGCGACGTATCAAAGGCCTTTAACTTGATGTCAACCAAAATTGGAGAAGTAACCCAAACGTTAAAATCCGATAATGCCCGTATGGATGCCGTTATGAATACAGTAACTGACGCTATCTTTATGGCTAGTCTTGATGGTGAAATTCATTCAATGAATCGTGCAGCCTATGCGCTTTTTGATTGCACAGATAAAGACATCGTAAACCGCAGCCTATTTGATTTCATTCCTAGCTTTAAATTAGACAGTATTCACCTATCAACTAACCGAAATGTACAAAGTGTTGATGGCCTCAGCTCTTCTGGAAGAAAAATTCCATTAGAGATTCACTCAAGTAATATGCAATTTGACAACCAAACGTATATTGTTGGTGTAATACGCGATTTAACAGAAATTAATAAACTTCAATATGAATTAAATGCCGTTTTCAACATTAGCCCTAACGGATTTATGATTGTTTCCAAAGACAAAACGATTTCTTATGTAAACCCAGCTTTCTATACATTATTTTCTATTGAACCTGGTAGCTTAATTGGTCAGAACTGGCAATATTTCACCAATATTCTAACTAAATTAATAGATAAGGAATTGCATAACAATTTGCGTCTATTAGATGACCTGTCTAATGAAAATGTTCTATATTTATTAACACCAGTAGAAAAAGTATTTTCGGTATACCGACAAAACATATCTGATGCCGATATTGATTCATCCGATATACTATTTTTCTGTGACATAACGCATTTGACTATCGTTGATAAAATGAAAAGCGAATTTTTATCAACTGCAGCGCATGAACTAAGAACCCCCTTAGCAAGCATCTGCGGTTTTTCTGAATTATTATTAACTCGCAGCTACGACAAAAGCACAGCGTATGAAATGAGTGAAATAATTCATAGGCAGGCATTAAATTTAAAATATTTAATCGATGAATTACTTGATTTGGCACGTATTGAAGCCAAGGCTGGCAAAGATTTCAACATGAAAAACCAGTCAATAGAAAAAGTGGTTAGAGAATCTTGTATTGATGTAGAAGGGGCTTTCAACGGGCGTAAAGTGGATATTCAGACATCGTTAGAATGGCCAATACTCTACGTGGACATAGAAAAAATCAGACAAGTATTGAAAAATTTATTAAGTAACGCTTTCAAATATTCACCTAATGAGCAAAGTATAACTTTAACGACCCTCACTAGAAAAAATAGTGATCGTTTTCAGTTTGGAATACGTATTATCGACAATGGCATAGGTATGTCACCAGAACAACTAGGCCGTCTTGGCGAGCGCTTTTATCGAGTTGATGATTCAGGACACACACCAGGTACTGGTTTAGGTGTTTCAGTGGTTAAAGAAATAATTGCAATTCATGGTGGAGAAACTGAATTTGTCAGTGAAGAAGGCAAAGGAATGACGGCAACAGTATGGTTACCGATAATTAAAAACAGTTGAATTTCATATACGGTTTAGCCTTTATGCCATGCTTAGTGGTCCAGAAGTTAACTCATATTATTTAAGACACTCTGATTGTAAAATAGTGAAGGAAGATACATTGGATAGGAAAAAAGTACTGATAGTCGATGACCAAAGTGAATTGCGAAAGTTAATTCGAATGACTCTTGATCTGGGGGACTATAAGCTATTTGAGGCAGATTTTGGTTTGCAAGCATTGGAACTAGCAAAAGATATAGAGCCTGATCTCGTTGTACTAGATGTCATGATGCCTGGTGATTTAAACGGTTATGAAGTGTGTGCAAAATTAAAAAATTCAGAGCGTAACAAAGTCCCTTATGTCATTTTATTAACGGCAAAGGGGCAAGAAGCGGATATTGATGAAGGTCGAAAAGCAGGCGCAGATCACTATCTTGTAAAACCGTTCAGCCCATTAGAATTAATAGAAAAAGTTAAAAACGCACTAGGATAAGTCAACACATATGCTTCAGGAGTGGTCGAATGTCTCTTACACATGATATTGGTAATGAAATGGATATTCTAGTTGAGCAACTAGGTTCGAATCAATCTGACGCCAGTATTGCTTGGAGTACGGTAAAAAAGCTAGAAAAAGAGAACAAAGACTTATTAAATCAGCTATTTTGCTATGCAGAAGATTTCAAAAAACTATTAGCTGAACGAAACCAATCTATAGTCAATGAAAGTGAGAAAATCGCAGCTTACAAGCAATTAGAGCGATTTAATCAAGACTTCATGTTGTTGATGGCGCAAAAAGAAAAATCTTATAAAGCACTTGAATCATCACATCTAGACACAATCCGACGTTTAGCAACCGCTGCTGAATTTAAGGATGACGATACTGGCGTACACATCATCCGTATGAGCCGCTTTTCAGCTATGATTGCCAAGGCCTATGGGGAGGACATTCATTATTGTAATTTGATTGAGCAAGCAAGCCCTATGCACGATATAGGAAAAATTGGTGTGCCTGATAGTGTCTTGAAAAAACCGGGTAAACTGACTGATTCGGAATGGGAGTGCATGCGTAAACATCCTGAATATGGCGCTAATATTTTGGGCGGCTCTGCTGTTCCTGTTTTGCAATTGGCAGAACAAATTGCTCTGTCCCACCACGAAAAATTTGATGGTAGTGGTTACCCATTCGGACTTAAAGGAGAACAAATCCCCCTAGGCGGAAGAATTGTCGCCTTAGCGGACTATTTCGATGCACTTACGATGGACAGATGCTATCGACCCGCATTTTCGGATAAAAAAGCTATTTCAATGATAAAAGAAAATATTGGCATTCACTTTGACCCCAAAGTGGTTGAAGCATTTCTATCGGTAAGTAGTGAAATAATTGCTGAACGTGATCGGATAAATACACAGGCCCTCTAGGGACTAGAAAGGTTACTAGAGTTATGATTAAAAACTAATCGAGCTTAGGTTTTATCGCTTAACAGGACACACGCTAAATAAAAGTAACATTCAAACCAATACTCCTCACAGTCGCGAAAACTGCTTTTCCCATATCATTTCATAATGAAAATGAATAAATCGGTGAAGAAGCGAAAAATTCCAGCTAATTAAACAAGAATGAGGAACAAAATTGACCAGTTTTATACTGGCATGAAGAAGTGAGATGCTATTTGTATTAAGGCGTTACTCTAGTTTATATACATGGATCTTTTTTCTATCAAATACAGCCTTTGCTCGAATAAGGCTGCTCGCAGAGCCTATGGCTGTTGAGCGTTTTTGTTCCAGTCGAGTGCAAGCATGCAACCAGCTTTTCTGGTTAAAACTCAACCTTTGTAAAATAGATGGTAACGTCTTATCCATTGATGCTTTTTTCTCTCGGAATTGCCTCGCTGTCCAGTCAACTAATTCGAGGTAATCGATGAGCCGGAAAGGCAGACCACTCATCATTTTGTTGTTAGAATTGCCAATAAAAGGATGCAAACACGGTGCGGTATACCGGTTCTTACTCAATGCCTCTAACCGACATTTGATGGAAGTGTATTCCGATGTTTCAACTGTTTTTGCTAAGCCAGAACGAATTGGATTTAAGTCGACATACGCCATTGCAGCTGCGAGGGCTTTTTCATCCAGCAAAGCTTGGCTTTTGAACCGACTTTCCCAAAAGTGGCCGGTACACTGGTCTTCTTGATTCGCTTTACAGGCGATATGGTAGTTGAGCTCTTTCATGAACCAACTTAAGGACCATAATCGTTCACGCCATACTTCAATTATTTGGTCACATTTTTTCTGCTCCGCTTGGCAGGTTAACTGGTTTTTCAACCAACGTTGAATTAACACAGGCACTTTATGTTGATGCTGCCATCGTTGAACAATGTCTCGCTGAGACAACGCTTTCGCTTTGTTTTGATTAATATGCGCGACTAAATGATAGTGATTATGCATCACGGCATAAGCACAAATATCAACGCAATAAGTATAAGTCAGCGCTTGTATTTTATGCTCAACCCACTCTCGCCGATGCTCATAGTTGATATTGGAGACGGTATCAAAACCGCATAAGAAGCTGTGCCTAACACACCGAGAGACGCAATGGTAATAAGGCGTAGCTTCCAAAGAAATGAGTTGTTTTCGTGCTGTGGTCATGGTGGTCCTTATGTGTTTGGTACCACAATAACAAGCTGAGTATTTAAGGGAAATTGAGCGTGTATAAATTGAACAAGCTTGACAGAAACTCAGTCGCTTTCTCATACTATTTGGTGTGTGTCCTTGTAAGCGATCGGTGTGTGTCCCGTTAAACTAAGGCTCAGTAATCACCAGTTCGGTAAAACCTGTGCTGCTGTCGAACTGTCGAGAAAAATGGAAAGATGGATAATGATGTATTATAAGTTCTGCTGTGGTGTCAATTATACTCCCTTCTAACAAGTGTCCTCCAGTAACACGTCCTACACTATCAGAAACTGACACATGAATATGTTGATGTTCTATTGTTAAAGTGCCCATCACTGATACTATTTCTAGTGGTTCTTCGAGTTGTAATGTTGTCTGTGCTCCGGCTAACCGAAGGTTTACTATAGAAAAACAACCAACACAGGAAGCAATGCTACCTGCTTGTATATTATGTTGAACAACAAGTTGTTGGATAGATTTTTTTAAATCCGACCCTCTGGTTAATCGGGTAGCAATAGCCGATATCATGGTTGGCTCCATTCATTTTTCTCTTGAGTTATTGGTTTCACTTTTTGTTTACAAAGCAGCGTCATTAAATTGATGAAATCTGTGATCAACCACTAAGATATAATCTATCATTTTGCTCATTCTTTAACACTTTCTATGATAAAAGATTCAAATTCCGTTTAAGTACAAAACCGATTTGCAGTCTTTTCACTATCACTATAATAACTAATGCCGTCTTTCAGTAGTTCAAAAAGAATTTATCTGGACGTCGCTACAGGTAACATTAAATAAGGTTTTAATATGAAAATAGCACTTTCTCATTATCGAGTTGGTGAAACGGATGGTGTTTCTTTAGAAATGGATAAATGGGCGCTAACTCTTGAGCAACTGGGACATGAAGTTGTCTATATTGCTGGGTCTCAAGGGTCATCTGAACGAACAACTTATCTGATTGATGAACTGGCTCTTCTTTTTCCTGAAGACGAAGCACTGCGTATGGAATTATATCTTCATCAAGATAAAACCGAACAAGAATTAAAGTTGCGTTCCGATAAATTAAAACACCTTGTAGCAGCAAAACTAGAAAGAATTCTAATCGACGAAAAAATCGACGTGTTAGTGCCAAACAATATCTGTTGTTTGGGACGTAGTATTCCTATCGGTGATGCTTTTGCACAAGTAATAAAGAAAACTGGGATTAAAGTAATCAATCATCATCATGATTTTTATTGGGAACGTGAATTTTTCTCTGGTTCTAAGTACCCATTTGTCAATAAAAGCTTACAACTAAACTTCCCTCCTTTAGGTAAAAACATTAAGCACTGCGTCATCAATACACTTGCCCAGGCCGATCTAAAAACCAAAAAAGGAGTGGAATCAATATACATTCCAAACGTTTTTGATTTCCAACAAAAAACATGGTCAAGAGATCAATATAACCAAGATTTTCGTTCTAAATTAGGCATTAGTGATAATGACTTATTCTTTCTTCAAGGAACTCGGCTGGTTGCGCGTAAAGGAATTGAACTCGCTGTCGATGTGATTAAGTGTTTAGGTGAAAACAAAAAGCAACTCATTGGTAAGACGCTATATAATGGTAAACCATTCACAGAAAACTCACGCATTGTTTATGCTATGGTTGGTTTGCATGAAGATCACGGCTCATATATCCAGTTACTTGAAGACAAATGTAAACAGTCCGGTATTGAATTTATAATTGATCCCTCGCTGGTCGATCACGAGCGAACAATCCGAAATGGTAAAAAAATCTACAGTTTATGGGACGCTTATGTAGATTGTGATTTTGTTATGTATCCGAGTATTTATGAAGGTTGGGGCAACCAACTTTTAGAAGCGATGTTCGCACGAAAACCAACACTCATATTTGAGTATTCCGTTTATGAAAAAGACATAAAACCTGTTAATTGTGATTTTGTCTCTTTAGGTAATCACTACCAAACACTAGACAATAGTTTAGTTACCGTGAGTCCCAAAGTAATTGAAAATGCAACCCAGCAAATTATCCATATTCTTACTGATAAAGAACGCTACCAAGCCATCACTGATAAAAATTTTGAACTCGGTAAGCAACACTTCTCTTACCAAACATTGCAAGAGAAACTGCAATCAGTTTTTACCGAATCTCCAAGTTAATTGTCATCTAATAAAATGTTCTAAATTCAATGAACTGACCAGTAGTAATTTATGTGTAATCTGGCCTGATACAACCTAACAGGCCAGTATTTCATGGGCAAAAAACAACTAACAGTATTCTACAATCTGACTATTACTGCTTAGCGGTCTGATTCACGACTAAACCAAGTATAACAACAGCTACGCTGAAGTTTACAACACCAACCCAACCAGCGTATTCAAACACCTGAATACCAATATATGAACCAAATGCAGCACCAAAATAATAGCCCAGCATATAGATTGCGTTGATTCGACTTTGTGCATGCGGATCGATGGAAAATATCCGGACTTGATTAGAAACTTGAGCACTGAATACCCCAAGATCAATAAGAATAATACCAATCACCAATCCAAATAATTCATCGGAAAATAATCCAGTGACAACAAACCCAATCACTATCAATACCAGCGCTACGTTAACCATCTTTCGTGAACCCACTCTGCTTACTAGTGACCCAGATACTTTAGCTCCAATGACACCTGCCAGTGCTATCACTCCAAACATACCCGCTTGCTGAGCGTTGTAATTGAAAGGTGATTCACTCACATGCAGTGCGATTGTCGCCCACAACGCATTAAATGAAGCAAACCATAACGCGCCAGTTAAAGAAGAAGTACGTAAGGTTGCGTGTTGCTTTAATAAAGTAAACATACTCGCGACTAACTTTGGATAAGCCATTTTATTATTAGGCACATTTGTTGGAAGGAAAACCAAAAGCAGCACACCAAATAACGTAGCAAGTGCTGCGGACAGAATAAATACCGCCCTCCAGCCATACTGTTCGCCTACGTAACCACTCAATGTTCGGGATAGTAAAATCCCAATGGTTAAACCGGTCATTAATGTACCAATCACTCGGCCTTTGGTTTCTGGCGTACTTAAAGAAGCAGCAAAAGGAATAAGCTGCTGAGTAATATTCGCGCTCAAACCAATAGCAAAACACGCCACAACTAACGTCAACAAACTTGCTGCAGAAAAAGCCACCAATGATGAAAACACCAATAATATAGATAATATCGCGATCAAACGCTTACGCGGTAGGGTATCTCCAAGAGGAGATACAAACAGCAAAGCCACCGCATACCCTACTTGCCCTGAAGCAGAAATTGCACCAAGTTGTTCACTGGTTAAACCAAGATCCTGGCCAATACTAGGTAAAAGAGGTTGATTATAAAAAAGGTTAGCTGCTGTTGCAGATACCGCACTCGACATTAACAACAAACGTCCGCGGCTTAATGTATTTTCTTGTGGCATGGTTACTCTCAAATATAGTCATATCGACTTAATGAGTTGCAGTTTAAGAGCAATCGAAAAATAACAAAAATGATCAATTTATCTAGATTCTATACATAAACTGTATTGATTTATGCCATTACTTGTTCAATAAAACCTTGTTGCTCAACTACCAATCGAGCAAATGATTTTGCGGTTGGAGAAAGCGTATTAAGCTGATACGTCATTACAAGTGGCATATTGATATACACATCGTCTAACGGAATAAATATGCAACCGTCGCTTCTCAAATCTTTAATTGAACTAGGCACAATAGAAATACCAAGCCCAGACGCAACGTGAGTTAATACCGTTTGCATTTGCTTAGGCTGCTTTTTGATTATTGGAGAGAAACCAGCTAATGCACATTGGCTGATGATCGAATCAAACAAACCTACCGCTTGGCTACGTTGAAACAAAATAAAGCCTTCATCACTCAGTGCACTTAACGTGAGGGATGGTGAGTTTGCTAGAGGATGAGTAACCGGAACAATTGCTACAAGCTTATCAAGATAAAGCTCTGTTGAACTATAATCCTGCGTCATAGAGGTGGGAAGCGGACGGGAAAAACTAATATCAATGGTTCTGTTTTGGATCGCTTCTAATTGCTCAGATGCCGTCAACTCGACTAAATCAACATCAATATTAGGATGTTCAGTAAGATATTGACGAACCAGACTGGGTAGAAATCCAAGTGTCGCACCAGAAAGGTAACCAATGGTTAGGCAACCAATCACACCCGAAGAAGCCTTCATTACCGCTTGTTTAGTCTTTTCTGTTTGGTCAATCAAATTTATTGCATCTCTGAGTAACCTTTCACCCGCTGCAGTAATAGCAACTTCGCGCGACGTACGAAAAAACAAACTCACACCTAGCTCATTTTCAAGACTAATAATATGACGACTAATAGCGGGTTGGACAGTATGCAACTCTTTCGCAGCTTTTGAAAAACTACAATGTGTCGCAACAGCGACAAAACTCTTGAGTACTTTCACGTCCATATAACCACCCTCTCCTGCTGTATAAATGGCTCTACAATA
This sequence comes from Vibrio sp. MA40-2, assembly GCF_047302445.1. Classification (NCBI taxonomy): domain Bacteria; kingdom Pseudomonadati; phylum Pseudomonadota; class Gammaproteobacteria; order Vibrionales; family Vibrionaceae; genus Vibrio; species Vibrio sp. MA40-2. The sequence continues at coordinate 1,619,817 of NZ_CP178627.1, read as the reverse complement.
TATCGACCCACGTTATAATATAAGTTTCATATATGGTTCTAATAATCGCACATTGTCTGTAGAATGTAATAAGCGATATCCCTAAAAGATTAACGTATGTTTGCTCATTGAGCGTTCATTCAGTTGGTTGCTCATTTTGTAGCAAGTCATTGTACGGTACCGTTAAGACCGACAAATAACGACCACTATAAAGCTTACCAATTATACAAACTTATTTAACTTCAAATCGCCTTTTCCGGTTTACACTTTGAGGAAATTGATAATATGTGGATTAGACTTCTAATTGCAATAACTTTGACTAGCGGATTTTATATCGCCTGGCAGGTATTGGATTCTATTCCTATCCAAGTCGTTGGTCAGCAACATGAGTCAGGCAGTATTCACATGGCAGAACAGCAATTTTTTGAAGGGCTTGCAACAGCCACTGATCTGCCAATTGAAGTAAATTACACACCTGTTGATACGTTAGGATTTAAGGACAGTCACCAATTAATCATGTTGCGAGAAGGTGCTCTTGACCTAGTATCACTACGTTTTTATCAAAATGCTTGGATGGAACCGACACTTCTCGGCGTTGATTTACTCGGTGGTTCTGTCGATATCAAAACGTCATACGCAATAATGAAAGCCTATACTCCTGCTCTAGACCGTCGATTACAAGAGCGCTTTAATGTCAAGTTACTGGGTATGTGGCCATTTGGTCCTCAAGTCTTTTTCTGCAGAACCGAGGTTCAATCTTTGCAAGATCTTGATGGCCTTAGAGTACGAGTGAGCAACGCGGCCTACTCACCTCTCATTCAATACTTTGGTGGATTACCTGTTGTTATGTTATTTGAAGATGTCCAAACGAGCCTACGCAGTGGACTCATTGACTGTGCGATCAGCAGTGCGGCCTCGGCTAATGCGGCTGGTTGGCCAGAATATTCCACTCATTTTTTCGCACTACGTACTCAAATGGCAATCAATGGTTATGTTATTAATCTCAATCTCTGGAACCAATTATCTAATAGCCAGCAAGACAAATTAGAGCAAGCCTTTAACGCTTATGTTGAAGCTATTTGGGCATCCGTTGAGCAGCTTCATGTACAGCTTTCCGCCTGCAATACTGGCCAGCCATGTAATGCAGGGGTTTCTTATAATCTAATTAATGTTGAACCGAGTAAGCAGGACTATCAATTACTTCGGCAAGCATTTAACCAAGTTATATTCCCAAAATGGGCAAATGATTGTGATGCCCTCTATTCTGATTGCTCCGATGAATGGCGGACCCTAATCGGACCAATTATTATGAGAACATCAGGAGAAAATCAGTGAAGGAGCCACTCTCACCCTGGTTACAAAAAGCAAAATTGCCACTTAACATGGTTGGAGCATTAAGTGCGTTAATCCTAGCACTTAATTTTCTTTTAGATTTACTCTCTTTGCTCAATATGCAATGGGAACACCAATTATTACTGGTCATTTTACTTATTTGTCTTGCTGGGTGGACATTGGTCGAAATGATAATGCTACGCCTTCAGGAACGCCCTAGTGAACCTTTTCTAAATTCACTGCAAAGATTATTGATGGTTCAACTATTAGTACAACTTGTACGACTTGGGTTGTTTTTAATGGGCAGCTCAGCAAAAGTTGACCAGACTTACGGTATCTGGGTTGTTAGTTTTAATATGGTGTTTATATTATTGCCTGTTTATTTATTGGTTTTTCTACTGATCGGGCGCACGTTAGTTTTGAGTTATACTTCTGAAATTGAATCTGCCTATCGAAAGCTACGAAAATCCAGTCGCACCTTAACTAAGCTTGCCACCACAGATCCTCTCACCAAAGCTTTTAATCGACGTCACTTTGAAGAAAGTACAACAATAGAGATACCTCGAGCCCAGCGTCACGCCACTTCTCTGTCCTTAATCATTTTTGATATTGACCATTTTAAGAACATCAATGACAGTTTCGGGCACAGTGCAGGCGATAAGGTTTTAATTAACCTAACTCAATTAACCCTACAAAATCTAAGATCTAGCGATATTTTAGCCCGCTGGGGCGGAGAAGAGTTCATTATCTTGTTGCCTCAGTGTAATGCTGAAGAAGCAAAACTCATCGCGGAGAAGTTACGCCTGTCAATTGCAGAATACGACTTTGATCAAGTCGGACACATTACTTGTAGCTTTGGAGTCGCACAAATGTTACCAGATGAACGTTTAGATAGTTGGGTCCACAGAGCAGACCAAGCTCTCTATCAAGTCAAAAACAATGGTCGCAATGCAACCTCAATAGCAACAGAAAGAGATCAAGGACACACACTCAATACCGAAATAAATTAAGTCATTCTATAAGCACACACATCAACACAAAAAATGTATCTAAATGCCATATATAAAAAAGGTCACTTTAAAAGCGACCTTTTTAGATATTCAGCTATATTAAAAAATTAACAGCTTCTTGCTTCCAAATTCACTTCTGGATCGGGTTCATGAGTCATTCTATTACGTAAATCTCTACGAATAATTTCAATTGACCAGAACCAAATCAAGTGCCCAACAATTTCAGATACATGCTCATACCAAGGCAGGCTAAATAATGGCGGCGTTAATCCCATTAAAGGAAAAGAAATCATATGCACAAACAACTGTGCAAGTGCGCCAGCGAACAAACCTTGCCACAATTTAAATTTTGGAAAAATCTCGGTAAACACACAGTAACTAACCGCAAAAACGATAGAAAAAATAATATGGGTAACACCTACCCAATTAAATACATGGCCAGCAAAAGTATACACCGCTCCATTTGGGTCAATAACACCTAACCAATCGCGTAGAAAAACATAAGGAGGATTAAGGAAGTTTCTTGAACAATCAATTTGCTCAGCTGCTCGAATTAATGACTCTGGTGCACATGCTGCGTTGAATATATCGCTAGGACTTCTCGGCGGCAAAGGATGTTCTGCTCCCCACTTCACAAATGCTGAAACGATCCCAGCGATCAAACCGATGAAGGCAGCGAGACCATAGCGTCTGCGCGAAGGATTTGTTTGTTCAAAAAGATTCATTTTTACATCCTCATTAATATATTGTTACAAATTAAATTTTGTTAACTGTATCACTAATAACAACATTAAATAGGTCATATATGAGGATATTATGTGATCTACATCAACTTTTATCTTTGTAAGGTCAAACAAGTATCATTAGTCAACTTAAAATATATTTGACATTGACTAATGATATTTTTTATCCAAATATTGTGAAGGTATTTTTTTGATAAAACTTCAATATCGGCGTTCAAACTCACATCCCATACTGATTTTATTCCGCAATAAAGTACTTAACCCACTTTTGTAAATTCAATTCCAGCAGATTCATCTTTTACTAACATTATCTGAACAATCAATTCGCTAAATTGCCTGGTTTGTTTCTTGCCGCATAACATTGCCTGCCTGGTTTTACAAAATCAGGTTTTTCATCATAATCTCATTTTGTTCGATCGTTTAGTGTGTGTCCCGTTAACCCTAAGTCCATCGTTTGGTGTGTGTCCCGCTAATCCCAAAACCATTTGCCAACATATATTAGCTATCAGCTCAACGTAAATAAGGACTGACTCTTTGATACTCAGACAGCGCTAATTTATCCGCTTCAATCTCAACGGGTGCAGCGAGCATGTCATGCCATTCAACTTGATCGGCTTCTTGAGCAGAAATATTACCCACCCAACGATCCACGACGTAGTAATGAAGAAGTTGAAATTCACTAGTTGGATGATAAAGCGAACAAAGGTAGTTGTAACTTATCGGTACTACCTGCAGCTCTTCATTGATTTCACGGCATAATGCTTGAACCTGACTCTCGCCTTGTTCTATATGACCACCTGGAATATTGATTGAATTTGCACTTAATTCCTTGTTGTCAGATCGCTTTTCAAGTAGCACTTTATCTCCATCAATCAATAAAAACGATACACATTCATGCACTTTCATTCAGCATTTCCCTTAATAACCTGTTGAGCCATATCTTTAGCAATCAGTGCTGAATTTTTAATTCCATGAGTGTGTGCCATTACAATGGCCCCTTCAACCAATAACCCTATTTGAACCGCTTTTGAAGACTGTTGAGACGCGAGCTTAGTGCTTATAAATTCAACCACCTCTCGCTTATGTTGTGCTGCATACTCATATATTGGATGCTCTGCCTGTGAATATTCGGCACTAGCATTAATAAAATTACAGCCAAAAAAGCCATCGCTATTGAACCAATCGTCTAAAACATCAAACAGCATAAGCACTTGCAATTCGTCAGATTCGGCTAAGTCATCAAATTTCGCCTGCATCATATTCATCACACGTTCATGTTGTTGTGCTAATGCTGCCAAAATCAACTCGTCTTTACTTTGAAAATGCTTATACAACGTCGCTTTAGATACCTTCGATTGCGCCAAAATTAAATCGATACCAGTTGCATGAAATCCGTACTGATTAAATAACGTTCTAGCTGTGTCTATCAAATGTTGTTTTCGTGGTTGCATATACTTTACCCCTACTTATTCCTCAAATTATAACCAATTTAAACTTGACGTAAACAAATCTGTTCACCTATAGTATAGACAGATCTGTTCACTCTTTGTTTTTCACTCATTAAAGGCTATTACTTATGTGTAATACAACAGCAAATAAGACGCAATCTGGCGACGGTATTGGTACAAATGGCATTCATCATCTTGGACTAAGCGTTCCAAATATCAAAGACACTGCTGCATTTTTTATCAATCACCTAAACTTCTCGCAAGTTGGTGAAAAACCTAATTATCCCGCTATCTTTGTATCTGACGGTTCGGTGATGTTGACGTTATGGCAAATAAAAGACCATAGCCATCAAGTGAACTTCGATCGTCAACAAAACGTCGGATTACATCATTTTGCGCTAAAAGTAGCGAACTTAAAGCAATTGGAAACACTATATAATCGCTTCTCGTTGGTAGATGATATTGAAGTTGAATTTGCGCCTGAAGCTCTAAATGGAACACCTTTGCATCATATGATGTGTACAATACCCGGTGGTATCCGACTCGAACTAATTTGCGGATAAGGATTAATAATGACGAATGAATCTTTGCCTATCTGGCATCAAGGCGAATTGACCATCCAACAGTGGACAGGTACCACCGAAAAAATGGCTCATATAGGCCCTAGATTCATTCGAGAATTCTTGCAACAGCAACATCGAGACTTCTTTGAATCTTTAACGATGATTTTTATTGGCTATGAAGATCGTCTGTCTGGCATCCAAGCGAGCGTGTTATTTGGAGATAGTGGCTTTATTCAATCAATTACCGAGACAGAATTGAGGATTAATACCCAAAATTCGATAGGTGATTTTATACTTGATGCATTAGATATAGGAGATAGAATAGGTTTATTGGGTATCGAGTTTAATAGCAAAAGACGCAATCGAGCCAATGGTATAATAATAGATAGTAGCCAAAAATATATTACAGTGAAGATATTACAAAGTTATGGTAATTGTCCTAAGTACATTCAACCTAAAACTTTGTTAAATAACCATCGATATGGCGATTTTTCTAACGTAACTCGTTATAAATTACAACCTAAAGACCTCACTTTGATCACCAATGCTGATAGCCTTTTTATCGCGAGCAGTTTCAACGACGGTAAACATATAAATAACCGAGGATCAGATATATCCCACCGCGGAGGCAATTCAGGTTTTGTCTCGACTAATTCCAACGGACAATTAATCATGCAGGATTATGTTGGAAATGGTTTTTTTAATACATTAGGCAATCTACATGAAAATCCGATTGCGACGTTACTTTTTTTAGATTGGCAAAATGGCCACGTGTTAAAAATAATGGCAAAAAGTGAAATTTTCTACGATAAGAATATATTGTCAGGAGCAACTCAAACAACAGGTATAACCTTATGCTTTACTCCAAAAAAGATAGAATACATTTCAAATAGTCTTGCTTATCTAACTAAAACCAAGCTTATATAACTAATATAGAAATCATATTTTATATTAATATCATATTTATTAAATTTCAATTAATAATTTTAATATTTAACTATAAAACTCAAACGTTCATTTCATTCTGTAATTCTTTTAATTGTTCTAAGATATGGATAAATTTCTTTCCAAATGGAGTGGCAACATATTCCACTTTTGGTGGAACTTGATTATATTCGATTCGATCAATGATACCAAATTCGACATTTTTCCGTAGGCACTCATTCAGAACCTTTGTTGTTAATCCTTCAACGCTACGCACCATTTCTCCTGGTCTATTAATATCTTCCGCCAATAGTTGATAGACAGTTAATGACCACTTGCATCTAAATACACTTTCAATCATACGAGCACTTCGCTCTGGAGCTGAATTTCTCATAAATATTTTTTTGTTATTATTCATAAAGATATACCTATTAGTTCCTACCTTACTTAATTGTACCTACTTTTTTGTGGCAAACAATCCTTGTAGCCTTTGTTTCGTACAATACATACTAACAAGGAATGGAACATGGAAAATACAAACCAACCAATTGCACTTATCATTGGCGGAACAAGTGGAATGGGATATGAGAGCGCAAAACAACTACTCAATAGAAACATAAAAACCGTTATCGTAGGACGAAACCAAGAAAAGCTAAATAGAGCTAAAGCAGAACTCTCATCATTCGGAGATATTAGCACAATTCAAGCTGATTTATATAATAACAATGATATTAACAATATTATTAATTTTGTTGTCAATAGTAAATTTCATATTAAATATTTACTTAATTCAGCTGGCTATTTTAAACCAAAATCATTTATTGAACATGATAATTCTGATTATGATATTTATCATGAATTAAACCGAGCAATATTTTTTATATCACAAGCGGTATCCAAAAACATGATTGCTCACAATGGTGGTTCCATTGTAAATATTGGCTCTATGTGGGCGAAGCAAGCAATTAAAGCCACGCCTTCTTCTGCTTACTCGATGGCAAAAGCAGGACTGCATGCATTAACACAACATTTAGCGATGGAGTTAGGTGATCATAATATTCGTGTTAATGCGATATCGCCAGCATTGGTCAATTCAACCATTTTTGAGTCATTTATTGAGCCTAGTGCTATGGATGAAACTCTGGCGACATTCAATGGTTTTCACCCAATCGGTCGAATTGGTCAACCTGAAGACATAGCAAACGTAGTGAATTTATTGCTTAGTGACGATTCCAGTTGGGTTACAGGCGCAATTTGGGATGTCGATGGCGGCGTAATAGCAGGTAGAAATTAACCCTTAACTACAATTTAACTGGCTCGAAAAATTAACTCACTAAAGAGGATCAGAGCTGATCCTCTTTAAATTCTACAAGGTGAGAAATGGATTCTACCTGGAGGAATATAATGCTGAAGGGCAAATCTTAATTGGCCGCTTCTATCGTGCCTTTAAAGGTGTCTGTTAAGAAATCACTAATCTCGTCAGAGTGATAAATAGCCATAATTTTCTTGTATAACTCTTTATCTTTGTCTTCTTCTCTTGCTGCAACTACCATTACCGCTAAAGGTGCGTCTTTTGGCTCTAAGTAGATACCTTGTTTGTTAGGATCAAGGCCCGAAGACATGACATAGTTCATGGTAATAGCCGCCGCGTCTACATCGTCAAGTGTTCGTGGTAATTGAGCGGCATCCACTTCAACAAATTCAATGTTTTTAGGATTACTAGCTATATCATTCAAAGAAGCTTTAAATCCCACGTTTTCTTTTAACGTAATCAATCCTGCACTTTCGAGTAATAGTAAACCGCGTCCACCATTAGTTGGATCGTTCGGAATCGCAATTCGTGCATTTTCAGGGATCGCGTCCAGTGTCTTATATTTATTAGAGTAAACACCCATGCGCATTAAAATTGAACGGCCAATAGAGACTAAATTACTACTGTGATTATCATTAAAGTTATCTAGAAACGGTTGATGTTGATAGCTGTTAAGGTTGATGCTTCCATCACTTAGTGCGGCATTAGGCGTAATATAATCTGAGAACTCCACTACCTGAATATTGATCCCTTGCTTCGCCGCTTCTTTGGCAACCGCCTCCACAACTTGTGCGTGTGGACCAACAGTCGCACCAATTTTAATAACCGATTCTTCCTTTTGTTCACACCCTACTACGCCGAGTACGAGAGCCAATGCCAGTAGCGATGTTGTGATTTTTTTGTAGCTTTTCATGATAACTCCATTTAAAAATTAGAAGACGTTTAGATGTCCAGACAGCTATACTAGCGATTAACACGATTTGGTCAATAGATTTATTAAAATGAAGCTTAAAAAAGAGTAAATTAAGCTTAAAAAAGAACAATATGGGAAGTCGAGGTTAAGAATACCGACCAACCACCGCTTAAGCAGCGCTACTTAAGCGGTGGTAACAGTTTTAAAAGGGTCGAATGCTGTGGCTGAATGTTGTAATGTCATGTGCATTATTATTTATAAACGGTTGAAAAGGCAGACAGCTATTTGATCTCATTCAGTTGATTTACCTATTCAACAATCTAGGAGAATATAATGAAAGTTTCATTTTTCAGTGCTAAACGCTATGACCGAAAAAGCTTTGAACTGCATAAAAAGAATGTGATTAATAGTGATGAACTACAATTTGAATATTTCGATACTGTACTGAATGAAAAAACGGCCAGCCTTGCACAAAACAATGATGCTGTGTGCGCTTTTGTCAATGATGATTTAGGCGAGGCAACACTCAAAGTCCTCTGCGAGCAAGGCGTAAAACTGTTATTGATGCGATGTGCAGGCTTTAACAATGTCGACTTGGATGCTGCCAAGCGCTACGGCATACGAGTATCCAGAGTCCCTGCCTATTCTCCTGAATCGGTAGCAGAACATGCAATCGCTCTTATGATGACACTTAACCGTCGGATTCATAAAGCTTATCAGCGTACCCGAGATGCAAATTTCTCGTTGGAAGGATTAACCGGAATGAATATTTTCGGTAAAACAGCAGGGGTTGTAGGCACAGGAAAAATTGGGTTGGCGACGCTGCGGATCCTTAAAGGTTTTGGCTGTAAACTACTGGCATTTGACCCATATCCTAATGAAGAAGCAAAAGCATTAGGGGTAGAATATGTTAGTTTGCACACCTTACTTGCACAATCTCATATTATTTCACTTCATTGCCCATTAACCACTGAAAATACTTTTTTAATCAATAAAGAAGCGTTCAGTCAAATGCAAAAAGGAACGCTTTTAATCAATACCAGTCGTGGAAAACTGGTTGATTCACAAAGCTGCATCGATGCATTAAAAGATGGGACACTGGGCGGCTTAGCGTTAGATGTTTATGAACATGAGAAAGAACTGTTTTTTGAGGATTTGTCCGCAGAAGTCATTCAAGATGACATATTTCGCCGACTTTCAGCCTGCCACAATGTTATTTTTACAGGTCATCAAGCCTTCCTTACCGATGAAGCACTGCAAAATATTGCAGAAACCACTCTATCCAATATAGTGGCCTATCGTAAAGGTGAGACCAATGGCAACGAAGTAACGCCACACGTTTTTGATAATAGTTAGCCCAAAAACAGTTAACCGAAAAAATTCCCAGCAAGTTGCTTGTTTAAAAACTGCTTTTAAATATACACAGGCTCACCTTTTCGTTTTAGGTGAGCCATAGTTTAGCCACCCTACCCACCTAAAATACGACCTAGCCAAATACATTAAAAGCCAACTTAGCGGGACATTAGAGCCGTTTTAGAACACTTGAATTGATATCACTAATGGTTTTGCAGCCTAATTGAGCCATGGTTCTTTCCACCTCTTGCTTTAACATACTCATCATATTTGTTGCACCTTGCTTGCCGTCTGCTGCCAATGCATATAAGAAAGGACGGCCAATCAACACTCCGTTAGCCCCCAGAGCGATGGCTTTTACGATATCGGTACCTCGTCTAAAACCACTATCAACCAACAACAACTTATCTTCTCCCATCACTGATCTGACCGTCTGAATCATTTCTATTGGCGAAATAGTACCGTCGAGCTGACGTCCACCATGATTAGACAAAACCACACCGTCGCATCCACATTCCATTGCTTTTTTTGCATCGTGTTCGTTCAAAATACCTTTGACTATCAACTTACCCTGCCAAACTTCTCTGATCCAACTCAATACAGACCAATCCAATGTTGGGTCCATTTGTTCTGCAAAATAAGCTGCAGCACCGACACCTTTTTGATATTCCTGTGGAAGATAACGCGCGAGATTACCAAACCCCGGGATCCCTTGAGGCAAAATCACTTTTGCCACCCACCAAGGATGCATTGCTATGTTTATATTACTTTTTAAAGATAGATGTAGTGGTTTTGAATAGTGTCTTTTATCCCGTTCACGATTTCCAAAATAGACGGCATCCACAGAAACAACTAAAGTACGACAGCCTTGGTTCTTTGCCCTTTCTAACAGATCCCTTGTTACCGCACGGTCTCGTAATACGTACAGTTGAAACCAGTAGTTAGGTAGTTGGTGTTGACCTATATCTTCAATGGAACTAGTGGAAACCGTACTTTGAATATAAGGAATATCTATATCTCGTGAGGCAAGTGCCAGATGTTCATCTGCTCGATGACATAACATGCCATTGTAGCCTGTTGGCGCAACCGCAAAAGGAGCTGAATACGAGTTATCAAGCCAGGTAACGGAAGTGTCACACGTGTCACAGTCGACCAACACGGATGGAACAAAGCCCCATTTATCGAAAGCATCTCGATTTAATTTCATCGTTGATTCGCTTTCTGCTCCCCCATCGACATAGTCAAAAACAAACTTAGGAAGGAGGAATTTCGCCTTTTTTCTATAGTCATCACTATTTAAGATCATGTACTTTCCTTTTTACATGCATAGTGTCAATGTCGATCATCACTGACATTCAAAAAATGTGTCGTATACATCGCATCATGTTACATTACATGTATATACAATAAAAGTGTCGAGTAATAGACTCGCGGATAAAACATAAAAAGTAGTATCCAATAACGAAATGTAGAGTAAGGGTATGGGTTAGATTTTATTTATTATCGAGTTTTAATTGAGAGAGTATTGCATATTCCCACCAATCTTGTATAAATATGTCTATACAAGATTAAGGATGACACTATTTTATGATGCAGTATTTTTTTAATAAAGCCCTAGTGGGTAATGCTTGGGCAGAAGATGTTCTTGTATACGTCGATAGTAGTGGTGTGATCACGTCAATAAACGAAGGTGCACCTTGCCCCACCGATGCTAAAAAACTCAATGGCTTAGTAATCCCTTCTATGCCAAACCTCCACTCTCATGCATTTCAGCGTGCCATGGCTGGTCTGGCTGAAGTTGCCGGTGATCCTGATGACAGTTTCTGGACTTGGCGCCAACAAATGTACGCTTTAGTTGGGCAATTGACACCTGAGCAAGTGGGTATTATTGCTCGTTATCTCTATGTTGACATGTTGAAAGGTGGTTATACACAAGTCGCCGAATTTAATTACCTTCATCACGATAAGAATGGCGACCCATACAAGCAAGATGATATGGCAATTCAGTTACAACAGGCCGCCAAAAGTGTCGGCATTGGGCAAACTTTACTGCCTGTTTTATATACGTATAGCGGCTTTGGCCAACAACGCCCAGATGAAATACAAAAACGTTTTATTCAAACAACTCAACAATACCTAGAACGGTTCCATCACTTACAAACACAATGTTCATCTTTGAATAGTTTAGGTATTTGTTTTCATTCTTTACGCGCTGTTAGCAAAGCGCAAATTCAGCATATTTTAGCGGAACTGCCTGCTGATTTACCGATCCATATTCATATTGCAGAACAGATAAAAGAGGTGAACGACTGTCTCGACTGGAGCGGTCTTCGTCCAGTGGAATACTTATTTGAGCACTTTACTGTCGATAAACGTTGGTGCTTGATTCATGCCACGCATCTAACCGACAAAGAAGTAGCCTCGATTGCGCAAAGTGGCGCAATTGCAGGCATTTGCCCAACAACAGAGGCTAATCTTGGCGATGGATTATTTCCTGCGGGCGAATTCTTATCTCAGCATGGTAATTGGGGGATCGGATCAGACAGCCACGTATCAGTGAGCGCATTAGAAGAGTTGCGCTGGTTTGAATATGGGCAGCGATTAAGACAACAAAAGCGTAATCGTTTAGCGTCAGAAGTTCAACCTTCTGTTGGGCAATCGCTCTGGACTCAAGCAGCCAAAGGGGGTGCACAAGCTTGCGGTGTTGCAATCGGTGAAATTAAGGTTGGATGCCGTGCTGATTGGTTAGAGTTAAAAGAAACGGAATGGTTATCGGGTTTATCTTATTCGCAACAGTTGAATCGTTGGTTGTTCTCCGGCGAAAAATCACAAATAAACCATGTCTATGTTGCAGGAAAGCAAGTAATTAAAAATGGTGATCATGAGCTCGACCAAGAACTAAACGCACAGTTTGCCGAAGTCATGGACACATTATTTACTTAGCCTCGTATTTAAAAATGCTCTTAGTGTGGTTATCTTCATTTGGATATTGCTATTAGTACGCCATCGCCATCTTTTACCACGATATCCCACAGAGACCAAACTTGAGTCGGTTTAATAACCAGTAAGCTATTGACTGGCAATTTTATTTGTATATTTTCCATAGAATAGTGCTTCAAACATATACTGCATTCCGTATGCGCATAAAATGCGTTCAATAAAATATTGGCTTCGCTAGACACGCCCAATGATTGTGGTGCACGCACGACCGTTACCGTCGACGATGTATCGGTATCGCGCACCATGATGTTCAGATCGTCAATCGAGCCTTGATTCAATATAGCATTGGTTTTATCCCCGCCAGAAAAGCAAGCCATATCCAAAGCATTGTCTAATTGATGTGTGTATTGATGATGTTGATCGTGCCGATTACTGTGCTGTAACAGCATACCGTTACCTGACAGTAAAATAAGCGTGCGATGCAAGCCGCTAAAATCGGAAAATAAACCATCTTGTACAACACTGGCCTGGCTAATACGATAACGAAGACCATGTTTATCGTCACTACGTACGATCTCAAGCGTACTGCCAAGTCCGTTCTTCCAAGGCATACATTTAAAATCACTCGACGACATTACCTCATAATCAGGCGTTATCTCATTATTGGTCATCATTTCTATATTAGGCATTCATTGCCACCTTGTTGTTGGAAAATCAGCGCGATCTTTCTAGTTAAATCAATTTCTATACTATCTATGTCTATATTATCTATTTCTCGATATCTTTACTTCTTTACTTCTTTACTTCTTTACTTCTTTACTTCTTTACATAGAAACAGATAAAAAATCGCGCTGGAAAACAATAACAAACGCTACTGGATGAGTGAATCAAGCAATGAATCGTCCGCAAAATGTGGAATGGTAACGGTCAGGTTTGGTTCGGCGGCCATGGCGCGTTTAATCGCAAATACCGCCCCTTCATTTCTCGCCCAGCTTCGTCGAGAGATGCCATTATTGACATCCCAATGAAGCATAGATTTTAGCTTTTTATCGCTCTCTTCCGACCCATCAAGCATCATTCCAAAACCGCCGTTAATTACTTCTCCCCAACCAACGCCACCGCCATTATGGATACTCACCCAAGTTGCGCCTCGGAATGAATCTCCAATAACATTTTGAATCGCCATATCCGCAGTGAACCTTGAGCCATCGTAAATATTCGACGTTTCACGATAAGGTGAGTCGGTACCAGAAACATCATGATGATCTCGTCCCAGGATAACCGGAGCAGAAATGGTCCCATCCTTAATAGCCTCATTAAACGCTTCTGCAATTCTCATGCGACCTTCTGCATCGGCGTATAAAATTCGCGCCTGAGATCCAACCACTAATTTGTTCTCTTTTGCTTGTCGAATCCAAAGCAAGTTATCGGCAATTTGTTGTTTTATTTCTTCTGGTGCCTCTTGATGCATTGCTTCTAACACATCGCCTGCGATTTTATCGGTCATATCAAGGTCTTTAGCATCGGAAGACGAACAAACCCACCTAAATGGACCAAAACCATAATCGAAACACATAGGTCCCATAATATCTTGGACATAAGATGGGTATTTAAAGGAGCCATCCTGATTAACAATATCAGCTTCAGCGCGACTTGCTTCCAAAAGAAAGGCGTTGCCATAATCGAAGAAATACATTCCTTTAGCCGTCAGTTTGTTAATTGCTTCTACATGCCTTTTTAGCGTGTCTTGCACCGCTTGTTTAAATTGCTCTGGTTGATTGGCCATCATTTCATTGGATTGCTCAAAACTATAACCGACAGGGTAATATCCTCCGGCCCAAGGGTTATGTAATGAGGTCTGATCCGAACCTAAGTCAATAGTAATATCTTCATCAACCAAGCGTTCCCAAAGATCAACAATATTACCTACATACGCAAGCGATACTGGCGCATGTTGTTCGATGGCGAGTTTCATTCTGGTAATGATTTTATCTAGATCTTCGTGGACTTCATCAACCCAGCCTTGCTGATGTCTTTTATAGGCCGCTTTAGGGTTAATTTCGGCAACTACGCCAATGGTTTTGGCGATCACTGCGGCTTTAGGTTGTGCACCACTCATACCACCTAGTCCAGAGGTGACGAACACTGGTAACTTAGATTTATCGCGATTTTTTTGCATTCTTACGGCATTTAATACTGTGATCATTGTCCCATGTACAATACCTTGAGGGCCAATATACATAAAAGATCCAGCCGTCATCTGTCCATATTGAGTGACACCTAGCGCACTAAATTTCTCCCAATCATCCGGTTTTGAATAATTTGGGATCATCATTCCATTGGTAACGACCACTCTTGGCGCATTCTTATTGGATGGATACAGCCCCATCGGATGCCCAGAGTAAAGGACCAAGGTTTGCTCATCCGTCATCTCTGCCAAATATTTCATGGTTAAACGATATTGAACCCAATTGGAAAAAACGGCGCCATTGCCACCGTAGGTGATCAGTTCTTCAGGGTGTTGAGCAATCGCATTGTCAAGGTTGTTATTTAGCATCAACATAATCGCTGCGGCTTGCTTAGACTGGTGTGGAAATTCATTAATCGAGCGAGCCTTCATCTCGTAGTCAGGCTTGTATCGATACATGTAAATTCTGCCGTATTGCTGTAACTCTTGATAAAACTCTTTAGCAAGAACGGCATGGTGCTCTGTATCGAAATATCTCAACGCATTTTTCAGCGCCAATTTTTTTTCATCAGATGTCAGAATGTCTTTTCTTTTCGGCGCATGGCTCAGGCTGCTATCCCTTTCTCGTTTTGCAGGCAATGTTTTAGGAATGCCTTCTAATACCAATGCCTTAAAATTTTTCTCGCTCATCATAGGACTCCTTTACTATTTTGAAAATTAACGAACATACTGTTGATTGCCTGTGCTGATTAAGGTACTAATTAATTGCTTTAAAATAGGTTTAAGCTGCTGCGTTTTAACAACATCGAGTTGATACCGATTTGCTGCATCCGTTAAGGCCTTATCCGTCAAATAAGTTGCTTGCGATAACTCTAACTGAATGGCGTGGATATCCTGCTCTGGTTGGCCAAAACATCGGGTGATATAGCCCCCTTTAAATCGACCATTACTCACTTGATTAAAACCACTATTGGCTATGACTTCTTCTATGCTTGAAAGTAAGGCTGAAGCACTAGCCGCTCCGTCATTATTACCAAAGTTAAAGTGAGGTAACTTACCATCAAATAACATCGGCACTTGCTCGGCGATACTATGCGCGTCAAACAGAATAGCGTAGCCGAACTGCTGTTTAATACGATCAAGCTCATGCCCGATTTTTTGATGGTAAGGGCGCCAAATATCGCTTTTTATCTGCTCTTTTAGTTCAGCTGAATGTTGCTGACCGGATAAAAACACCGCTTGATCGGAAAATAAAATCTCTGGGAAAAGACCCGTGGTTTTACTTGTGTACAAAGGTTTATCATCAATAGGTCGGTTTAAATCAACTACATAGCGTGAATAACTTGCGCTGATCACACTGACATTCAATTCTGATAAAAAATCATATAATTCAGCAAGATACCAATCCGTATCGGGCAAGTTTTTCGCTTGCTCTGTTAGACGTTGTTCCATGTTCGGTAACAATGACGTACCACTGTGCGGCATACTCACTAGAACAGGACTATTTCCTTGCTGAAAATGGAAAGGGCTTGTGATCTCATGCATGTTGAATCTCTCCTGATTTCACTCGGGTTTTTAGCACATCACCACCAATCCAATAGCTGAGTTCGCCGGGACTTTCTACGTCCCAACAAACAAAATCTGCGACTTTTCCAAGGCTCAAATCTCCATGCGTTGCAGATAACCCTAAGGCTTGCGCGGCATGCACCGTGGTGGCAGCTAAAGCTTCTTCTGGTGTTAAATCAAATAAAGTGCACGCCATATTCATCATCAATCGAAGTGACAGAACCGGTGATGTACCCGGATTAGCGTCGGTTGCAATGGCCATCGGAACATTATATTTCCGCAGCAAATCAATTGGTGGTTTCTGCGTTTCTCTAAGGGTAAAAAAGGCCCCCGGTAGTAAGACGGCAACCGTTGCCGAATCTGCCATAGCGGAGACATCAGCTTCAGTCATAAACTCAAGATGATCGGCAGATAAGGCCTGATAACGCGCGGCCAATGATGAACCGCCCAAAGAGGACAATTGCTCAGCGTGCAACTTAACCGGTAATCCAAGGGAATGCGCGGTTTTGAAATACTTTTCTACCTGTTTAGGATTAAATGCGATGCCTTCACAAAACGCGTCAACTGCATCGGCAAGTTCCAATCTTGCTACTTCAGGCAGAACCTGATCACATAAATAATCAATATACTCGTCTGCTCGGTCTTTATACTCGATTGGTAAGGCATGTGCGGCTAAACAAGTTGTGCGAATATCAACCGATAACTCCTCAGCTAAAGAACGGGCTACTTGTAGCATTTTTATTTCATGTTCAAGCGATAAGCCATAACCAGATTTGATCTCTAAGGTGGTCACGCCATCTTTTATTAATGAAATCAAACGACGTTTTGCCGAAGCAACTAATTGTGCATGGCTTTCTGTTCGTGTTGCATTGACGGATGCGGCAATCCCACCGCCCTGTTCAGCGATCTCTTTATAACTCACACCATTGAGCCTTTGTTCAAATTCATTGGCGCGATTGCCACCAAAAACCAGATGCGTGTGGCAATCAATTAAACCGGGCGTCACCCATCCTCCAGCCAAGTCATTCTGCTGTTTCGCTTCATAGTTCGGTAAATCAATCTGTTTACCAATCCACGCGATACGGCCATTTTTTACACCAATCGCCGCATCTTCGATCTGGTGATATCGCCCGTTAGTCATGCTAGCGAGATGAAATCCAAACCAGATCGAATCAAATTCTATATGATTATTCATGCAATCCCCCTTTAACAGCTAGGTAGCAGTCCTTCAGGCATAAGCTTGTTATGTACCGCCTCTGCCAATAAGTCGTTCGCTTTCTCAATATCTAGCGCGAAATAACGATCTTTATCATAAAACGGTACTTTTGCTCGAAGCTCAGCTTTGACTTGTTGTAACACTTCAGATGAGGCAAGAGGAGCTCGAAAATCTAATCCCTGTATGGCAGATAAAAACTCAACTGCCAAAATTCCACGGGTATTTTCAGACATATCTTTTAAACGACGAGCAGCAAAAGTGGCCATTGAAACGTGATCTTCTTGGTTAGCCGAAGTGGGTAAACTGTCAACTGAAGCAGGATGCGCATAAGTTTTATTTTCACTGGCTAACGCAGCAGCCGTTACTTGAGCAATCATAAATCCTGAGTTTACACCACCATTATTAACCAAAAATGGCGGTAAGTTGCTCAAACTGCTATCAATTAGTAAAGCCATACGACGTTCTGACAAACTGCCAATTTCAGCAATCGCCAATGCAAGATTATCAGCAGCAAACGCGACGGGTTCTGCATGGAAATTTCCGCCTGAAATAATATCGTCTTCCGCGGCAAAAACTAATGGGTTATCAGATACCGAGTTTGCTTCGACTAACAATGTTTCAGCTGAGTGACGAATTTGATCTAAACACGCCCCCATCACCTGTGGTTGACAACGTAACGAATATGGATCTTGAACTTTCTCACAATCAACATGAGACAAACTCAATTCGCTACTCTCAGTTAATAAATGACGATAAGCAGTCGCTGCATCTATCTGACCTTGATGTCCACGAACTTGGTGTATTCTGTCATCAAATGGACGACGGCTGCCAAGGGCCGCTTCTACCGATAATGATCCACAAACAATCGCCGATGCATACAGATCTTCGGCATAAAATAATCCTTCTAAAGCAAACGCCGTGGATGCCTGCGTGCCATTCAGTAGCGCTAAACCTTCTTTGGGTGCCAACGTTATTGGCTCTAAGCCAGCAATCGCTAAAGCAGCTTGTCCGGAAATAATTTCGCCTTTGTAACGTGCTCGACCTTCACCAAGAAGTATCGCGCTCATATGAGCCAGTGGAGCAAGATCGCCCGACGCACCAACCGAGCCTTTTTGTGGAATACACGGATACACTTGCTTGTTGACTAACGTCATAAGCGCTTCAATTACCGATAAGCGAATGCCGGAGAATCCGCGAGCAAGGCTGTTTACCTTTAATGTCATAATTAACTTAACAGTCGCATCGTTCATCAGCTCACCGATACCAGCGGCATGCGACAGCACAATGCTGCGCTGCAATTGATCAAGGTCTTCTGCCGCTATACGGGTATTCGCAAGTAAACCAAAGCCGGTGTTAATACCATATACCGCGCGATCTTCAGCTATTACATCATTTACTACCTGTGTACTCGCATCAATACCTGCCACTGCATTTTTATCTAAGGTTAATGACACTTGTTCTCGGCTGATGTGGCGCAATTCAGCTAGCGTTAATTTCCCTGGTTTTATTGTCAATTCAAACATGAACAATGTTCTCCGTAACGTCTGTTAATTCAAGTTATATGTTTGTATACCACTGATTGAGATCAGGCTCAGACTGTATCATTGCAACAAATTAACCTTACATGTATATACAAGTCATTACAAATGATAAGAGCAAATCAAATTTAGTACAAGATATTTTTATAGAAGTCGCTATCAGAAAAAAAGCAAAGTACCAATACCTTACTTTTAGATAACGAGATAAATGAACGCCATCAACAAATAATGTCCCGATGACCTGTATAGACGATGCTAATCTATATGGATGCTAAATATCCACCATCAACATATATCACCTGCCCAGTTATATATTTTGAGGCATCAGAAGCTAAAAATATGGCACTGCCGATCAAGTCATCCAGTTCACCAAACCTTTGTTGAGGAATTTTACCCAACATAGATTCACACCAATCACTATCGTTATAAAAAATCTCGGTCATCTCTGTCTGAAAATAGCCAGGTCCAATGCCATTAACACGTATCCCTTGTGATGCCCATTCGGTACTCAACGCTCTTGTCATACCTAAAATACCAGATTTAGATGCACCATAAGGCACCGCGCCAGGAACACCTACTTCACTTGTAAGAGAACACAAATTAATAATGACCCCGTCTCCTTTTTCGATCATCTTTTTGGCCGCGGCCTGAGCACAAAAAAACGCACCTTTCAGATTGGTATCAACCACTTTATCCCAAATATCTTCTGTTACATCAATAGAAGAGCAAACCTGTTCTACGCCCGCATTATTAACAAGAACATCTACACTGCCGAGTTGGCTAAAGGCAGAATCAATACTGGCTTGGTTTGATACATCTAATTCTAATGTCGTTATGCTGCCCGAAACGTCCCCAATCAAGCAAATCGCTTTCTCTAGCCGATTTTTAGAACGAGCAGCTAACACCACATTCGCTCCTTCTTGTGCAAACGCTTTTGCTATAGCGAAACCAATACCGCGACTTGCCCCAGTAACAACAACGGTCTTATTAGATATAGAGAAACGTGATTTGGTCATAATACACCTCGAATTTATGGACAAATAATAGCTTTAAGATAAGGCGCCGGTTTGTCCCTTAACCTTTGATAAGTTGAAGGAATATCTTCTATTGGAATAGGCAATGAAATGAGTTTTTCTAATTTTGGCGTTAATTTTTCCAATAGTTCAATAACCTCCATTTGCTCATGTTGAAATACACTGCATCCAATTAGATGAAGTTCTTTCTCGACAACAGATAAAATATCAATCTCTTTATTTGAATGCGGCAAACCAACTAAAGCAATACGCCCAGCAGGACGTATCTCTTGAACTAGAGTATTAATAACAGAAGGGATACCAGTTGCATCAACGCCAAACGAATATTGGTCGAATGACGTAAGGCTCATTATATTTTGTAACAATGCCTTCCTATCAACATTTGGCTCTGACAAATCGATTTCACAATCATATAACTCTTGGAGTAATAGCGCGGTTAACCCTCCTATTGTTCCACCACCAAACACCTTAATTCTTTCTCCTCTATTTGGTGCTAATTGATTAACGGTACGCAATGCCACCCCTAAAGGCTCACTAAGCACAGCGATAGAAGGAGCAAGTTCAATCGGTACTTTAAGTAACGAGGTTTGAGATATTGTTACAAATTGGGCAAATCCACCATTGCACACTTCACCAACAAATCCTAAATGTTCACAATGGTTAAACGCCTGATCTAGACATGCAGGACAATGTCCACAATATGAGCGCGAATCGGCAACGACTTGATCTCCAACAGCAAAACCCTTAACGTCACAACCAACCTCAATAACAGTGCCACAAAATTCGTGCCCAGGAGTAACAGGCACAGATGCCAACCATTGCCCTGTTTTAAAATTATGTATATCTGAGCCACAAATACCTGCTGCGGTAACACGAATTTTAACGCTATCACCAAAAATTGGATCTTCAGAAATATCTTCAATTCGAATATCACCGATTCCATACAATCGTGCTGCTTTCATATTAACGCCCTCTTTTAAGGTGTCTCTAATGAGTCTACCCAATGGCTTAGCCCTGCATCATTGGAACTTGCTAGACTTACCGCAAGCGCAAAACCAAGTGCAGAACTGTAGGCAGTATTCGAATTGTCTGCAGATGCCCTTAAGTTCATAACCAAGGTCGGACAACAGAATAAACCTAATCGAATTATTTCTTTCCAGTGAGCAGGTAAGGCATTTTTATCGGCCAAAAACTGTATCAGTGGCTTCCAATAATGCGTCATTTTTGAATCTAAAAATGACTGACGTAATGGGGTTAAATCCCAATTATGATTGATGTGAATCGTCGATGTTTCATCGTTAAAATACACATTGATATCATAGTTACTCTCCACTTCTTTTGGTTCATACAGCCAATATGGGTGAGCAAATATATTATGAAACGTTGCTTTTATTTCAGATAAAAGTGCAGGAATATATTCACCAGCAAAAGCAGGATCAAACATAGACAAACTTGGCTTATCTGATTGTTCGAACCACACATTGGCATTATGCGCATCACCATGCGCGGTTACGACACCATGATTCGCTAAGTTGATAGGATCAAGAACGTTTGAAGCTTGCTGAAATAGCTCAAAAATAGTGTGAGGATAATCAATCCCATTTATCTGCCATTTTGCATTGGCAAAGGTATCCCAATCCAGCACTACACTGCCAAGCGCGAAAGTTTTACCTACGTAAAATTTAGCGACTCTACCACCAAATCCTACAGGGTTTACCTTGTCCACCAATCGGCGATAAAAAAGTTGATGAATAGCTTCAGAGTTTACTTGTGTCTTGGTTCCTACTCGATACGAGTTCAATGTTTTTCCTAATACAAGTTTATCAAAAGCAACTTGAGCTTCGATAACCGGAGCCATATTTGCCCAGTCCTTTTGCATTTCTATCGTTCTACATACGTCAGCAAGGCGTTGTTCGTCTCGTTTGGTATACAGCAATATTTGCCGACCTGGCTCTTTACAGGCAAACACCGGCACATCAACTGGAAAACCATGTTGCTTGAGTAACTCAGCTCTATAGTATTCCTCGATAGAGTGTTCTTCTCCCTCTTCGTGGTGATATTTAAAAAAATAATCCGATGAATCGATGAGCGATACAATACCGTTCAGCGAATTCAAGCTGTATTGATCTCGGTTAATGGTAAGCTGTTTAACTTCAACACCTGTTATCTGGGATATAAGAAGCATCAATTTGGCCCGCGCTTCATCCCATTGTGCAAGTTTACTTAATGCATGAGCTTCTGCCGCTAATGGCTGTTTATGAACAGGTAAATTCATAAATTATCCTAATATATCAGTACGTTTACTTGAGACCGCCAAGGCATGACTTGAAAACCCTTCGTACTCAGCAAAACACTTGGCTTTCTCAGCAAGTTCGGTGTACCCCTCTTTCGTTACATAACCAATCGAGATTCGTTTCATATAATCAAATACAGATAGCGGTCCAGCCGTTTTAGCTGCGGAGTTTGTTGGAAGAACAGCGTTAGGACCTAACACAAAATTACCTAAAGAGACTGGCGTATAATTACCCAGCAATATTTCCCCAGCATTGCGAATTTTTGTCATTATCGCCATAGGTTCTGCCGCTAATATTTCTAGATGCTCCGGAGCATATTGATTAACAAATTCAATGGCATCGACAAAGGTCTTAGTTAAAATAATTCCACCATGTTCTCCACAAAGTACGGCCTGTGAAAAATTGGCTCTTTGCTCCGTTAGCTCTTTCCAATATCCCGGAATGGCTTTAATTGCTTCATCAACAACTCGCTGAGATGATGTCACTAGGAATGCAGAGGAATCAGGGCCATGCTCGGATTCAATAAGAAGATCAAGTGCCGCAAGTCTGCCGTCAACCGTTTCATCAGCCAGAATCACACTCTCACTAGGTCCTGCCGGAACTCCTGGGTCTAGCAGATGAGTCAATTGTTTTTTCGCTGCCACAACCCAAGGACTGCCAGGGCCAACAATTTTTAAACATTTTGGCACAGATTCAGTACCATAAGCGACCGCAGCAACACCTTGTGCTCCACCACACTTATACACCTCTTTAATTCCAACTAAACGAGCGGCAACTAACGTGGCATCATCCACTTTTCCATCTGGACCCGGAGGAGTAATAACAACTGGGCGTAATACACCAGCCACCACAGCAGGCACCGCAGTCATAATTAAAACACTAGGAAACGATCCTTTACCACGAGGCACGTAACAAGCAACCGAATCTATCGGAACATGTCTATCGCCAGCAAAAGCACCTGGTTTCATTTCCTTTAACCACATCTCTTCTGGCTTTTGTGCTTCATGGAACACTCTAACATTCTCAACGGAGTATTTAATCGTTTCAATAATCTCTGGATCAAGATTATTGAACGCCGCTTCAAATTCACTTTCTTCTGCTTTGATAGAAAAATGTTCAGGGATCACACCATCAAAATCACGACCAAATTGAATTAGTGCTTCATCCCCTTGTTCTTTTACCTTAGCAATAATAGGCGTCACTTTATCGCTAAAGAATGAAAGGTCAGATTCCGTTCTAGCCAATAACTCTTGTGGGATTTCTTTATTATCAGTTAAATCAAAAAAAGAAATATTCATTTTTTACATCCTTATAAATTTATACCATTTCTAATGGCTGACTGATTCTGTCATAGATATGTTTCTGGAAATTGGCAAAGGTTTCGGTACGGGTAATAGAAATAGGTCTTGGCCTTGGTATATCGATATTCAATGTGTCGTCAATTGCACCAGGCTTCATAATCACCACTCGATCAGCAAGATAAACGGCTTCTTCAATATCATGGGTAACAAACATAACCGTTAGGCGATGCTTTTCCCAAACCTCAAGTAACAGTTGCTGCATCTGATGACGAGTCATAGCATCCAGAGCACCAAAAGGTTCATCCATCAATAAGATTTTTGGTCGATAAGATAACGCTCTTGCGATAGCAACACGTTGCTTCATGCCGCCAGATAATTCAGAAGGGAACTTATCTGCTGCTTGACTCAATTTAACCAATTCTATATGTTCTTGAGCTCTTTCTTTACAATCCACACCAGTATAACCAGCCGCTTTTAAGGCAAATTCAATATTCTGTCGTACGGTGAGCCATGGTAATAACGTATATGATTGAAATACGACACCTCTATCAATACCTGGTCCTTGAATGGGATTATCATCGACAAGAACATCACCTGAATCAAAACCTTCTAATCCTGCTGCGATAGAAAGTAAGGTACTTTTACCACACCCCGATGCACCAACAATAGCAACAAATTCATTATTGGCTAAGGTAAGGTCGATACCATTCAAGACGGTATGCATTTGCTTTTTCTTGCCGGGATAACTTTTAACTAGGTTCTTTATAGTTAAGGAAGACATACTTATCCTTGTTTGTTATATCGGAAAAGGAACTTCTCAGCGGCACGCATGATTTGATCAGTAATTAAACCTAATAAACCTAATAACAATATGTAGCCAATGATAGTATCTGTTTGAAAATAACGCTGGGATACGACAATTCTGTAACCTAGGCCAGAAGTAGAAGCAACAAGCTCTGCTAGTACTAACCAAGTCCAAGCCCACCCTAAACTAATTCTTAACGCATCCCATATATTGGGTAGAGCAGCAGGTAAGACTATTTTTAACAAAATTTTGCTGTCACTCATTCCTAGAGTTCGCCCAAGACCAATGAAATCTTTTGGAACTCGTTTTACGGCATCAATCATCATAAGCACTTGCTGGAAAAAAGTGCCGATCCAAATAACCAAAAATTTCTGAATATCATCGGTACCAGTCCAAAGAATGGTCAATGGTACAAAAGCAACCACTGGCATATAGCGAATAAAATCGACCAACGGCTCGACAATCGCCTTAATCACTCCATAACATCCTGCTAGAATACCAATCAAAATCGACATTACTGAGGAAATAAAAAAAGCAATTGTAATACGGTAGAGACTACTCTGCATATCCTCAAACAAGGTGCCGTCGCTGGCTAGACTAATAAGACGAGTGACAACTTGTTCTAAACCTGGTAAAAAAATTGGCTTAACTCTGCCTGTTGAGGTTACGAACCACCATACAAAAAACAGCACAAAGAAAGTCATTACACCAATGACAATTGCTTGTGTTTTACTTGGCGTTTGTCCAATAGTTAAAAATGAACGTTTCAAAACGGTACCCTGCTTTGGCTTAGTTTCAACAGGAGAGCTTTCGCTCTCCAGATTCGTTTCAGACATAAAAATCCTTATTCTTTTTCAATGAATGAAGAATCAATAACCTGACTGAAAGTTAATTGGGTTGAAATAATGTTGGCCTCATTCGCTGCTTTGAGAATATGAGGGTAGGTTTCATTCTTAAACTCGTCTGCTAACATACTTTTGTTTGCTGCAACATCGAGGTATTTAACGCCATCGAAAGCCGTTTCCAGATCCTTGGGATCCGCGCCAACTGCTTTGGAAATGATTGCACGTCCTCGAGATGTATTAGTATTATATTCATTTAGAGAATCAGCCCAGACATTGATTAATGCGGTTACTTGCTCTGGATTGTCATCAATTACCGACTGACGAACCACAAGTACATCACTAATCAGCCCCGGATCAGATGCGCCTGAATACAACATTTTTATTGATGAGTCGTTCTTTTTTGCAACGGTTAAATAAGGTTCATAAGTAACGGCAATAGGTACTTGGCCTGCGATAAGAGCACTACCGGCATTTGATGCTGGCATAGGTATTGGGCTAATATCATCTATAGTTAACCCAACTGAACTTAATGCACTATGTAACAAAATATCACTAGTAGTGCCTTCTTCATACGCGATACGCTTGCCTTTTAAATCTTCTAATGATGTTATATCACTAGAAACAATCAATGCATCCGCAGTTTCACTTTGGTCAAGCAACATGACAACTTTAACGGGTAAGCCAGCGGAAATCATTCCCATTGCGGTATGAGTTGCAATATTCGCGGCATCAATTTGACCACTCGCTAAGGCGGCATTAATATCTTTATCTTCAGCAAAGTTAATCACATCAACTTTATCGAATCCTTCCTTTTTAAATAATTTATCTTCAGACGCTATATGCCAAAGCCCATAACCTAACCAAGGTTCTATTCCCATTTTTAACTGTCCTAAACCAGCGGCTAACGCATTAGAGGAACAAGCAAGTGCTATTGAAAACGCGACGCTTTTACAAAATGTTTTACTGTGTTTTAACATCATTATCTGACTCTCCATGTGATAAATATTTTATTTGAATAGATATGTATAGATGAGCAAGCAGATTCTATGCCATCCCCGTGTTCATTATTTAATTTGAACAACAAGGCTTCTCCTAGCTAACGCTTCATTTTATCGACAGTATTGATAAAATACGTTTTAAATTATTGTTTATATTGAATATTTATAAATATAAAGGCAGGTTTTTTTTTATACATTATGTCAAATGAAACGTAGTATTGACGCCAAAATTTAAATGCTATTCAGCTAACGAGCGCTATAAGAGAACGGACTAAAATAAAAGAACCTCGCGACTCTTAACTAAATTTTATCCAGATTAAGCTAATTTATCCCGTGTTCTATCTGAATTTCAGCAAGAATCAATCTTATATATACATGTACGATCGTTTCTAGGTTTTATCCAAGCTTATTTTTATTAACACAATTAGTGGATAAAAAGTATGCGTAGAATATCTTGTTATTGACGCACTACTCTCGCTCAACTCACCATAATAGGGCGCAAAACTGGTGCGAGCGATTCACATAATGCAAATGGTCTCGACCATTTAATCGATGTTATTACCTATACCTATTTGGCAGCTGGATCCGTTTTAGACACAATCTGTAGAGCTTTTCTTTTACGCATTAGAGACATACTATATAAGCATGCTGTTCTGGCTTTTCAAAAGTGAGCACATCAACAAGTTGTATATACGTGTACATAAAAATACTGATTTTTTGTCAACAATTTTTGCAAGTTAATAAGTTATAAAATTAACAAATATCAGCATTTATTATTTATAACTCAAGATAAAATGGTTGACAGTCCCTACGATAATAACTGTACAAGAAGGAATGGCGGAGGCCTAGGTTACAATATGAATGATTAAGGAAGTAAGTTTTGTCCGGCTTCGTTCATCATACTACTTTGGTTTACCTAGACTCCGTAAACATATTAGTTTGTTGAAGGATAGTGAATCGTCACTTGGTACTGTTTTCCTTCCTCTATATTTTTAATTACATTGCCACTTATCGGTTGCCCATCAACTACAATGCTGATGTGAGCGTTATCATGACTCTGGATATAATCAATGTTAAACGTCGCTTTTCTAAATAAGCGGATTACCTGTGCTTTATTCCAATGAGAAGGAAGTTGGGGGGTTATCTCAAGCCCTTGTGCACAACCTTTTAAGCCGAACATCTGCTCGATAATCAATCTATATATCCATGCCCCCGTCCCCGTATTAAATAGGTTGCTTGAACGACCTGCGGTTTTTGGGTACTGGTAGTATGCGCCGCGATAATAATTGGGGATATAGATAGGTAACTGGCCACGTTGCTCAAAAGTATTACCGTCACTTAACATTTTTCTAATCACGTCATAAGCTCGATCAGACTCGGAAATGCTATAAAGACTCGCGGCGTAAAATGCAGCTGCATGATTATATACCGAACCATTTTCTGCGCTTCCCGGCCATTTTTGTGTCACTCGACCAACATCTTCCCGCATTTTAGTGTAAGCAGGTGCTAACAGCATGACGCCATAAGGAGTAACAAGCTGTTTATCGACGGCAGTCAGCATGGTTTGCTGTTGGTCTTTATCGCAAATATTAGCCAAAATTGCCCAACTTTGTGCATTAAGATAAATTCGACCTTCTTTATCTTCTGCAATACCAAAAGTAACACCGTCGTCGGTAATGCCTCGAGCATACCAATCTTGTTGCCATAGGTGTTTATTAACAGCAACTTTAAGATCTTGAATTGTTTTAGAGAAACCTAATAATGTCTCTTGATCGTTATGCTGTCGACTGATTTCACTCCAAAGTTGTAAACTATAACTGAGAGCTTGAGCAAGCCAACCCGATACCCCTTTGCCTTTGTGTCCTACCATATTCATAGGGTCACACCAATCTCCTTGCGCGATATAAGGCAACCCACGAGAATCTCGTGATTGAGTCATAAAGCGCATCGCTTGATTCATATGCTCAAGGACACTACTTTTTTCTCTATTATCTTTCCATTCGATTTCTTCAAATAGAATTTGAGTGTCGTTGGTTTCATTCAGATACGCTTGCAAAATTAGCGAGAGCCAGACGCCATGGTCAGTGTGCGGGACTTGATTTATGAATTTTAATTCTGCTTCTGGCGTTAACAATATTCCATCAGGCATTTCACCATTGCAATGTTGCTGAGCCAACGCAGTCAGTATCACTTTTCGACATGCCGTTGAGTCAATGTATGCCATACCCATACCGTCTTGTAGTAGGTTTCGTGTTTGAGGATCGGTGGTTAAACGGTGGGTATCACCATGGTAAAACACTTGTCTAGGCAACCAGTGATTTACGAAATGATCAAAATTAGTGTCCGATGTTTCTATATCAATAACACCTTGGCCTGACATCACATAATCTTTGTAAACCTTAGTCTCTAATACTGGCTCCTTCTTGCCAAAATGCAGCTGTTTTATTTCTGCAACTTCTTGTCTATTTAAAGCCGGACCAAAAATCAAATTAACTTTTTCACTAGCTAATGAGGAAAGAGAAAAACAATATTGCATCGCGCAAATCGGCATTTCATAACTGGATTCACCATTCGAAAGATTGCTCCCTTTTTGCAACGCAGTTGGATTATGTAACCCTCCCTGCCCTTCGAACGCTTCCATTCTAATTTCAAAATAATCGGGTGTTCGGTCAGCAAGCAGATAGGTAGTGTCTTTTAGTGATGCGTTTTTCGAATAATCTTCTACTTTCTGATATGGAGTAATCGAGGTGCAAATAATGCCATTTAACTCATGATCAAAATGACCGCCCATATTCATCCAAGACATATAACCCACCGGAAAATAAGGAACCAAAGACACTCGTCTTTGACATTCTGAAAGGTTTTCTATTGAAACAGTCCAAAGTTCCGCAGCATGCGTCGCACTTAAAGTGAGATAAACATGAACACGAATATTGAGTTTCTCTACCGTCCACTGTATGTCAGCAAGCCCGGGCGCATATTGGTAGCAATCGAGCTCACCTTTTACTGGCGCGAACGGCGCTGAAAATAACTCACCCGTTTCATCATCTCTGACATAGAAGAAACGGCCAGGATGATGAGCGAAATAAGGTTGCTCAGGTTGCATAAAACTTTTGGCAGCTAAGTTAGGTGCATGAGCGTATTTTTGCGGTTCAGGGTTCATATACTGTGCAACCGCATAGCCCTGACAATTCATATGAATCATCATCTTTTTATTCCAAAGATAGCCTGCCGAATTAGGAACTAACGTGGGGTCAGACAATAAAAATCGTTTTCCATTTTCAATAAACTTTGACATCAGAGCTCACTTTTATAAAGGTTGATAATGCATCAAATTCTCATCAGAACGGTATGCTTTATAGTATTAACTGGACTCTCGAATACTTAGCTGTGGAACAAAATGCGTTTGAATAGGTAACTGCTCGCCATAACATAAATTTAATAATTGATGGCAAGCATTTCGCGAAACTTCTTCTAAAGGAGTATGCACACTAGTCATTGTAGGAGAGGTGTAAGCAGCAATATCAATGTCATCATAACCGACAACTGCAACCTCTTTTCCCACAACAATACCATTGGCATTGAGTTCAGACATGGCAGCCATTGCGCTGTTATCATTACCGCAAAATAGAGCAGTAAATGGTTTGTTTTTCGCGATTAGAGTTTTGGTTGCTTCGAGACCTTGAGCAAAACTATACCCTCCCGAAACGATAAGGTCGGTATCGATATTGATGTTATTTTCAGCAAGCACATCCATAAAACCTTGATGGCGCTTTTGTGCATCTTGTGCATTCATACGACCAGTTACTATCGCAAAAGCAGTGTGCCCTAAACTGACCAGATGTTCAGCAGCTAAGCGGCCGCCTAAGTAATGATCAATGCTGAATGATTTATTGGGCAAATCAGGAAGTTCTCGATTTAAAAAAATGATATTAGCGTATCTGGATTCAACTTTAACCAGTTCGACAATAGACAATTCAGGGCACGACATAAGAATGCCATCACAATCTCTTTCTATTAGATAATCTAAACACTTCAACCTTTCTTGGTCGGTATGAGCATCTTCTGCATTAGCCAAAATAATATGCTTATCTCGTTTTCTTAGCTCTCTTTCGATTGTTTGTAGCATTTTGCGGTGAAATGAGCCGGAAAACGAAGGAACCCAAAGCCCGATAATATTGGATTTTTTTGATGAAAGAGAACGAGCCATGCTATTTGGACGGTATTGTAAGGCGAGCATGGCTGCATCAATTTTCTCTCGTGCTTTATCAGAAACAGACTGGCTCCCAGAAATATGCCTGGAAACGGTTCCAACCCCAACTCCAGCTAATTTTGCTACATCTTTTATTGTTGCCATATTGTGTTTTATCTGCGCGTTTTCCAATGTAATACACATATTCTAGAGTCTTTTTATTCCTTTTTGTAGTGATAATTACCTCAATTTCGTAAACATCATCAAAATGTGACCGGTAACACAAGACTAAAGATTAGACAAAACTTAGAGTAGAATAACTAGATATTTTTGATGTATAAATAAATACATGGAATCGGTTCCATTTGTATATTTGAGTATCCTACAACTTATATAACATACAAAAACAAAAGGTACATATGATGAAGAATAAATTAACGTTAGCTATCGCACTTGTTACTACTTCTTTCGGAGTGGCGGCAAAAGAAGAAGCTGAAGTCATGCACTGGTGGACATCTGGTGGAGAATCAGCAGCAATTAAAGTATTAGCTAATGCTTATGAAAAAGAAGGCGGAGTTTGGAAAGACAGCGCCATTGCAGGGGGATCTAATGCACGTTCAGCCGCTATCAATCGCATGATTGGAGGCTCACCTACTACTGCTGCCTTATTTAATACTTCTCAGCAATACCATGAGATGATTGCGGAAGATATGTTGAATAACATTGATGTAGTAGCAAAAGCCAACAACTGGGATCAAATTCTTCCTCAACCAACTCTCGATGCCATTAAAGTGAATGGACATTTTTATGCAGCCCCGGTCAATATTCACATGCCGGGGTGGTTCTGGTACTCAAAGGAAGCATTTGAAAAAGCGGGCATTGATAAAGAACCACAAACAACTGAAGAATTATTTTCAACATTGGATAAGTTAAAAATCGCTGGCTACATACCACTAGCATTGGGTGGGCAAAGTTGGCAAGAAAATCTGTTATTTGCCACTGTATTAAGTAATGTCGGTGGTAAAGATCTTTATCTAGATGCGCTTGGCAAGCGAGATAAGGAAACACTAGATTCAGCCGAGTTTAGACAGGTTGTTGATACCTTTCTTAAATTAAAACCTTATGTAGACTCAGGCTCTCCAGGACGAAACTGGAATGATACAACATCATTAGTAATCAATGATAAAGCAGGGATCCAAGTGATGGGCGATTGGGCAAAAGGTGAATTTACTCAAGCCAAAAAAGTAGTTGATGAGGATTTTGGTTGTTTCCCTGGCTTAGGCGATGATTCGCTATACATTGTTGGTGGTGATGTATTTGTTTTCCCTAAAACCGATGATAAAACGCAAATGCAAGCTCAACATAAACTGGTTGAAACAATGTTAATGCCAAGCACACAAATCGCATTTAATAACCTTAAAGGTTCGATTCCTGTACGTACCGATTTAGATGTTTCCTCAATGGATAGTTGCGCCCAAAAAGGAGCAGAAATTCTTAAGGTAGTCGAACGTCAAATACCTGATGGTTCTATGCTAATGGAAGAATACTTATACGGTTCATTAAAAGATGCAGTAACAGAAGTCTGGAACGGTAAAAATATGACGACTGATAAAGCCGTCGGGATTTTCACGCAAGCTTTACGTAATTAATATCGATTATGCACCTAGCCGAAAAGCTAGGTGCTATCGTTAGGATACGAATGAAAGGAATGACAATGGATATCGTTGTAATGAAGCGGCATATGAGGCGAAACTTACTCGCGTACTTAGCTGTAATCCCCATGGCACTAACCGTATTTATTGCTTACATGGGCACCATGTTTTGGTCAGTTCGATTATCTTTTAGTAGCTCGAGAATGTTACCTAAAAGTGACTTTGTTGGATTTGCACAATATGAACGATTATTTGAAACCTCTCGCTGGATCATGTCACTAGAAAACTTAGTAATTATCGCCGTTCTTTTTTTGTCTATATGTTTTATTTTAGGATTTTTATTATCCATTTTTATAGACCAAAAAATCAAAGCAGAGAGTTTTTTTAGGACCGTTTTTCTCTTTCCTTATGCGATGTCATTTATTGTTACTGGTTTAGTGTGGCAATGGATATTCAACCCACAACTAGGTATTCAAAAGACAATACAAGATATTGGATGGGAATCTTTTTCATTTGATTGGATAGTTAACCCTGACATGGTGTTGTATACCATAGTAATAGCAGCAGTTTGGCAAGGTTCAGGCTTAGTTATGGCGCTATTGCTAGCCGGTTTACGAGGAGTGGATGAGGATTTGTGGAAAGCGACTAAGATTGATGGGATTCCTACTTGGCGAGTGTATGTAAGCATCATATTGCCAATGTTACGACCAATGATTATTACTACCGTTGTATTACTTTCTATCAGCATTATAAAAATGTATGACGTTGTAGTCGCAATGACAATGGGTGGACCAGGGATTGCGAGTGAAGTCCCAGCTAAATTTATAATGGATAACTTGTTTGAACGAGCCAACATTGGACTAGCAACAGCAGCATCGACAGTGTTGTTATCGACAGTACTTTGTTTGATTGCACCATTTATCTATTCAAATTACATTAAAAAACAGGGACGCTAATGACGATGAATAAAACAATCTCAAAAAATAATAAGCGCCCAATAAAAACCGAAATTAGAATACAAGACAGAAAAAAAACCGTAAAAGCAAAGTGGACTAGAATTGGTATTTATGGCTTTCTAACTACTACTGCTCTGTTTTTTTTATTACCTTTGTATGTCATGTTAGTGACTTCTTTCAAGGAAATGGATGAAATTAGAATCAGTTCTATTTTTGCACTACCTCAGCAATTCAATATGGATGCATGGAAAATAGCTTGGAGCAGTGCGTGCACTGGTCTGGAATGTACAGGGTTACAAATTGGTTTTTGGAACTCAGTGCAAATATTAATTCCTAGTGTCATTATTTCCGTTATGTTTGGTGCGATAAATGGATATGCACTCTCTTTTTGGAAAATTAAAGGAGCAAACCTACTTTTTGCTTGCCTGTTACTTGGTGCTTTTATTCCCTATCAAGTTTTTATCTATCCTCTTATTCGTGTGTACGCCAGTATTGGTATTTATGGAACGTTAAGTGGTGTAGTGCTTTCTCACGTTATATTTGGTATGCCGATAATGACTTTGCTGTTTCGAAATTATTACAGTGGCTTACCAATGGAGTTATTCAACGCGGCCAGGATCGATGGCGCTGGGTTCTTTAAGGTATTTTTCTCTATTATTTTCCCTATGTCGGTCCCCATTATTATTGTCGCAGTTATCATGCAAGTGACAAATATTTGGAATGACTTTTTAATTGGTCTGGTATTTGGAGGCAACAACAACCTTCCAATGACAGTTCAACTTAATAATATCGTAAATACCACCACTGGTGAGCGTGCGTACAACGTTAATATGGCAGCAACCATATTAACTTCGCTAGTGCCACTGGTCATATATGTTGCCTCTGGGCGTTGGTTTGTTAGAGGCATCGCCTCTGGTGCAGTAAAAGGATAAATCATGGGTGTAGTTAATATAAATAAACTTGATATTAGTTATGAAAATACCAAGGTTGTTAAACAATTAGATTTAGAAATCAAAGATGGTGAGTTTTTAGTATTGTTAGGCCCTTCTGGATGTGGAAAATCAACCTTACTTAATGCCATTGGTGGACTGATTGACACTAGTGGTGGAAGCATACACTTCGATAATACCGATGTAACATGGTTGGATCCAAAAGATAGAGGTATCGGTATGGTTTTTCAGTCCTATGCCCTTTATCCAACCATGACAGTTTACAAAAATATGTCATTCGGACTCAGCATTGCTGGAGTTGATAAAAAGACTATAGATAAAACCGTTGCTTGGGCAGCTAAGTTATTGCAACTTGAACCTTATCTTGACCGCAAACCTTCGGCTTTATCTGGTGGACAAAGGCAACGAGTTGCTATTGGTCGAGCTTTAGTAAGAGATGCTGATATTTATCTATTCGATGAACCTTTATCTAATTTAGATGCAAAATTACGATCTGAATTAAGGTTAGAGATTAAAAAACTGCATAAAAAATTATCGTCTACCATGATATACGTTACTCATGATCAAATAGAGGCATTAACACTAGCCGACCGTATTGCGGTAATGAAAGACGGAATTATCCAACAATTAGATACTCCACATGCTGTGTATAACAAACCTACCAATTTGTTTGTGGCAACGTTTTTAGGCTCCCCTGCTATGAACTGTATTGAAGGAAAACTAGAACATGAAAGCAACATGATCTATTTTGTTTCAGGAGATTTACGAGTTGATGTTACAAACTATCCATTTATAGATAAAACCACTAACAATCAAAAAGTAACATTAGGAGTGCGACCAGAGCATTTAACTTGCCAAATAGATTTAGAAGATATAAAGCACTCTTCACATCAAGGTAATGTTGAACTTAGTGAGCCAATGGGTTCCGACACTTTGTTGTGGACTCGATTACCATCTGGGCACTT
This sequence comes from Vibrio sp. MA40-2, assembly GCF_047302445.1. Classification (NCBI taxonomy): domain Bacteria; kingdom Pseudomonadati; phylum Pseudomonadota; class Gammaproteobacteria; order Vibrionales; family Vibrionaceae; genus Vibrio; species Vibrio sp. MA40-2. The sequence goes on along the minus strand of NZ_CP178627.1, from coordinate 1,584,800 downwards.
ACTTTCTCATCGAATATCAAGTGAACAAGTTGTCACCGTTCAAGACAGTGTAAATTTAAGTATTGATGCAGAGAAATGCTCTCTGTTTGATAGTCAAACGACAGTAAGGTTGTAGTTACTGAGGTACTAAGTAAATATCAAACTAAACAATATTAAATAATGCGGCGATTACTGAGATTCTACCTGCCTAAAATCATAGGTTAGTGCAGATAAAAAGAGGGAATTTAGACCATCAATATTTAGACTAAAATTGACGAAAATTTTAAAAAAAATAAGAGCCTTGAAGCAAAATGTCAAGGCTCTATCTTATTGCATGTTGGCTATTATTTTCCATTAGCTTAAGCATAGTTTGCGGAAAAATCTCGCTAAAATAGACTGCTTTTCTGCTGTTTCTTCAGCGGCTTCGCGTGACATTTTCTTAAATTTTTCATCTAAAATAAGAGTCGAAACATACATAGCACTAATATCATAATTCATAATTTTCTCACTTTTTTGTATTTTAATTACCTGACAAATGTGATTCTAATCACATTTTTATCAAAATTCAAGGCGAGAAGATTAATTTTTAGTATTTTTATTACATAAATTAAATTTCAGTATGCATAAATCAGCCTTGAGACAATCAACTATCAAATCAGCAGATAGACTTTACTTGATCTCATGCTTCAATCTATTTAACGTGCTTCGCGAGCTATTTAACGTACTTCGCGAACAAGAACGTTTCTTACGTATATTTTAATGACATGTATTAGCTTTGATTGCGACAGTGTGGTTGACTCTAGATGGGTGTGACTAATGAAGAATTACAGTAATGGAGAAAATATACAATTGCCGATGCTAGTTGTTAGTCAGAATTAGAACTTTCTGTACGATCTCGGATTAATCGTTACTATCATCAGGATAAGGAGCTTTCCTTGATAAAGCAAAACACTAGTTGTGCTCTGCCTTACCAAGAACATCATTATTAAGCAGGGGTAAACCAAGAATTAAAATAAAGCCTTCATGCCTTTGAGCATATCTCCAGCGATCGTATAATGATCGGCTTCCCAAAGTTGATCATTTAAAAACTCACCTGAATAAAAACCGTCATAACCAGTACTTCTGATAGCGTCAACCCATTCTTTTAATGGAATATCACCTTCACCGATAATAACGTCTCGTAACTCTTTCTCATCAACCCAAGGTTGACCTTCATCCGGACGAGAGCCATCTGCAATATGCACATTATAAATTAACTCTTTATCAATAGTCGCCATATCTTCAGGTGTGGCACCACGACAAGCCCAAAAATGCCATGTATCTAAAATAAAGCCAAAGTTATCTCGGCCTACCGCATCATGTAAACGATAATAATCATCCAGCGATGCAATCGGACACCATGCTGCCCCCTCATATTGGAAGCGGATACCATGTTCAGCGCCTATATCTGCCATATGGCGAATATTTTGTGCAGTAAGTCGAATATTATCTTCTTTTGAAAAGCCATTAAGTGCTTCAAACGCATTCAATTGAATTGTTGGGCAGCCGATTTCTTTAGCAAATTTAGATAATACCTCAACTTCTTTGAAAACACGTTTTTGCATCTCTTTATCTGGAGCTTCACAGTGACCAATAATATCAATCGCAGAAGGAGCTATACCCGCAGCATCCATATGAGTTTTAAAAGCTTCGGCTGTAAGGCCAGCATTGATATAACGCCATAGTTTTTCTGTGTGGATCTCTAAACCCGTATAGCCTGTTTCTTTTGCTAATCGAATATCACTAATTATATTCCCGTGAAGCGAGCACATACCATGCAATGCAAATTTCATAATGATTCCTTTTAAAATAGAGTTATTTCGTTAAGAAGTAGCATACAATTTAATGAAAAATATTTTCTGATTTAGATCTCAATTTTGAAAAAATCAAATAAAAATGCAATAAATCATTAGAAACCATTCAAAAATATAGAGAAAATATGAAAATTATTTTCCAAAACAGAGGGGCATCATGCTTAAGATCACATTTAATCATGCTATTAACAATAATGAGGTTGATCGTAGTATTGATGGATATGATGAAATAGTGCTATGGGATATTCATAAAAAGAACAAAAAACGAGACAATACGCTGACTTTCACTACGTGATTTAATAAAAACATTCGACTAACAGCATCTAGAATAAGTAGCTAAAATAATAAAACTGATATTTAAAATCAGAATGTGAGGCCGATTAAAAACACACGAAATAACACCTCTCAATTTACAATAAAAAGCGGTAATATAGAAACGCAATTTCAATTTGTCTATGTGTATATCTCTGACTATTCAAATTTTATTAGGTGAACTCATTCAACCTTTTATTTTACAACGAGAGTGTATGATAGAGAACAACATAATAATTAAAAAAGGGTTCACATGCTCGATAAAATGGCTTTTTTTGTTTACGTTATCCGTACAGGCTCTATTTCATCAGCCGCGAGAAAGTTTAATATTTCTGTATCTGCGGGTAGTCGATGGTTACAAGACTTAGAACAGCATTTTAGTACTACGTTATGTCGTCGTTCTAATCGTCTATTAGAAGCAACCCAAGCAGGTCAAACATTATATGAAGAATTTTCACCTTTGGTTGACAACGCTGAACGTATTAGCCGTAAGTTAGAAGATTTTCAAGACCACGAAAAAGGCCAAATTAACATTGCTTGTACGCCTGTTTACGCTAACCATTTTTTAATAGCACAAGTAGCAAAATACACAAAACTAAACCCACAGGTCACGTTCAATATTAACGTAACCCCTTGGGGATTAGATCATGCTAGCACTAGTGATATTATGATTACGGCGAATGCCAACTTTCAAGGTTATCGAGAAAAAGATCTACTACTTGTTAAAAGAGAATTAATGCAATGCCCTTTTGTGGTTGTTGCATCACCCGATTATTTAGCACTCCACTCTCCTATTTCTCATCCTCAAGAACTAAAAAATCATTCATGTTTAGTTGCCACCACTTTAACGGGTAGCAATGACTGGATATTTCGACAAGGGATAGACCATCTTATTTTAAAAATTCCAAAAACGATTGAAGTTAATGACAGTGATCTCCTGTTAAATAGTGCTCTTAATAGTGCAGGAATAGCCTATTTACCTAATTTTGTCGCTGAAAATGCAATATCAAATGGCACCTTAACACCATTATTTGAAGACTACGAAACCAGTATGTGGAGCCTTAATATCTATTATCATTCATTAAAAAGTGCGTCACCTGTGGCAACTAAATTTAAAGAGTTCCTACTCAAAGAATGCGAACGTTTAAACCAAGAACATCTCTCATTAAGAAACGAGTTTCCTGCAAAATAACAACATTCAAACACAAACATAACTTAAAATACGTAAGTATTATTGGCGTAGGAAAGAGGCTATGACAGTAACTACTATCCGTAAAAATCACATATTTTTATCACCTATTAATCTGTGATCTATGTTTAATTTGGTCCTTGCATTTACGCAAAGCGACTTTGATTTTATGTCTATATCGTCGTTTCATCATGCCCTCTAAACTAAATCCAACAGAAAAACAGAGTTGGAGCAAAATGAAATGAAACGTGTATTTATCGTCGCAGCAAAACGTACCCCTATCGGCAGTTTTAACGGTGCACTGTCATCTTTATCGGCTGTTGAGCTTGGTGTGCATGCCATTAAATCTACCCTTGAACAAGTAGAACTTCCCGTCGATCAAATTGATGAAGTTATCGTAGGCAACGTATTAACTGGCGGTACAGGAATGGGACCCGGTCGTCAAGCGGCGATTAAAGCAGGGATACCAGATTCAGTCCCAGCTTATACCATTAATATGATTTGTGGCAGTGGTATGAAAGCCATTATGGAAGGCGCTAGCCATATCCGTTCAGGGGACGCCGAAGCCGTTCTAGCTTGCGGTATGGAAAGTATGTCTAACGCTGCTTATACCTCGAGTGGACAAATTCGAAGAGGTTATCGAATGGGCCACCAAAGCATGGAAGATACCATCATAAAAGATGGTCTTACCGATGCATTCCATAATTATCATATGGGTGTTACCGCTGAGAATATCGCTAAGAAACTCAATATCACTCGCGAAGAACAGGACGAATTTGCGCTTCAAAGTCAAAAAAAGGCGACCTTGGCTCTCCAAAATGGTGACTTTGAAAATGAAATCGCACCTATTTCTATTGTAGGGCGCCGTGCAACCGTTGAAGTTCATCAAGATGAATATCCAAAAACAGATTGTACTATAGAGGCGTTACAAAAACTTAGACCGGCATTTGATAAAGAAGGTACTGTCACCGCCGGTAACGCCTCTGGAATAAATGACGGAGCATCAGCCATCTTGTTAGTTTCTGAAAGTACAGTTCAACGCTACAACCTAACTCCTCTCGCAGAATTGATTGAATATGGTCAAGGTGGCGTGTCACCGGAGGTTATGGGGTTAGGCCCTATACCTGCGATTGCTAATACGCTAACAAAAGCCGATATCGCATTAAGTGATATCGATGTATTTGAGCTCAATGAAGCCTTTGCATCTCAAGCTATTGGTGTAATTAAAGGGCTCACAGAACAACATGGCGTAGACGAAAACTGGTTACTTGAACGTTGCAATTTAAGTGGTGGTGCAATTGCACTCGGACACCCAATCGGTGGCTCTGGCAACCGTATCGTAACAACATTAATTCACCAACTTCAACGCACCCAAGCGACTTATGGCCTAGCATCACTATGTATTGGTGGTGGCATGGGAACAGCCGTACTACTAAAACGTTGTTAATAGGGGGAAGACCATGAAAAAAGCAGCAACGGCTCAACAACTGGAACACCTCCTACATGATGGCATGACCATTATGATCGGCGGTTTTATGGCAACAGGCGCGCCAGAAAAGCTGATCGATTTACTTATCTCGAAAGATATCAAAGACATCACACTTATTTCAACAGATACAGGATCTCCGGGCAAAGGAGCAAGTAGATTAATTGCAGAAAAACGAGTATCAAAATTATTTGCATCTCACATCGGAACTAACCCAGAAACCGGTCAGCAAATGAATGACGGGACACTTGAAGTTGAACTCGTTCCTCAAGGCACATTAGCCGAGCGTATTCGTTGCGCTGGTGCTGGATTAGGAGGTGTCTTAACCCCAACAGGACTTGGTACTATTGTCGCAGAAACAAAACAAATCGTAACGGTTAATGAAAAAGATTACCTGCTCGACACACCACTCAAAGCTGATCTCGCTTTTATTCGTGGGTCAATCGTCGATAAAAGAGGAAATGTTTTTTACAATAAAACAACTCAAAACTTCAACCCACTTATGGCAACTGCAGCTGAAACCGTGGTTGTAGAAGCGGAATCTATTGTGGAATTGGGCGAGATCCAACCGGAAGCAATCCATACTCCGAGCCTTTACGTCGACTATATTTTGGTGGAGGAATAACAATGACAGTTCAATTAGATAAGCATACAACCCGCCGCCGAATTGCTTGGCGTGTCGCTCAAGAAATGAATGATGGTGATATTGTCAATCTAGGTATAGGTTTACCTACTTTGGTTGCAAACGAAGTTAACAGTGATGTCGAGCTTCTTCTACAAGCTGAAAATGGTTTACTCGGAATTGATAAGCTCGCTGACAATGACAATGTTGATGCAGATTTGGTCAACGCCGGAGGCCAAAATATCACTGCAATTTCAGGTTCTTGTTATTTCAATAGCGCCGATTCTTTCGCTATTATTCGCGGTGGCCATGTTGACGCCACAGTACTTGGAGCATTGCAGGTTGATGCACATGGGAATCTAGCTAATTGGATCATCCCTGGGAAAATGGTTCCAGGTATGGGTGGTGCTATGGACCTTGTGGTTGGTGCCAAAAAAGTAATCGTTGCGATGGAACACACCGTTAAAGGCAAGCCAAAACTACTAAAAGAATGCACCTTGCCTCTGACTGCAGTTGGACAAGTAGACCTTATTGTCACTGAAATGGGAGTATTTAAAATCAATGAGCAAGGTATGGTTATAACCGAAATTGCACCCGAATATTCCATTGAAGAAATACAAAATGCGACCGAAGCACCACTCATAGTCGACTCAAACCTCAAAACTATGCAACTTCCTATTGAAAGTTAACAACCTGCGATTTTACTGTTTTGTTCAGTTAGTCGTTTATTAGTTTTATAGCACTGAGATAAAAAGGCGACTCGATTATATCGAGTCGCCTTTTTTCTAATCTTCCTTGACCGGAAAGTCTCTAATTATTATCCAGCGTTATTTCAGTACCACTATACTCGCCAATATTACTGAATAACCCGCTCTGATTTAGAAAATACCGTAGCATAAATAACAGCATAACCAATAATCACAATATACCCGATAAGCGGTACTATATAGCTGGTTGCAATATTAAACATATCGATAACAGCAGCTTGCATTAATGGCACAACCCCACCACCAATATTGCACATTATTAATATTGCAGAGCCTAAGCCGGTTAATTCACCTAGTTTTTTTATCGAACTAGAAAAAATAATAGGATGAAGAAACGAATTACATAAACCAATACAAATTAGGGCAATACCCCCATAAAAATTTTGTACATACATAGAAAATATTAATAAGCAAATAGCTGTCACACCACTCAACATCAAAGAAATTGACGGATTTACTTTGTCAGCAATGGCACTATACAGAAAACGACCGACCATAGCGCACGCCCAATATAATCCAATTAAAGTCGTTGCGTAATTCATTGACACATTGCCAATATCTGGATGATGCAGATAACTAATCGTTATCGTTCCTATCGCAACCTCTATACCAACATAAACAAATATAGCAATGGCACCAGCAATAAACTCATAATGGTAACGTATTGCTTTCATCTGAGTAATAAATGATAGCGTCTCTTTGTTTTTGAAGTTTGTGATAGACGCGCGATAGATACACATTATTAATATTAAAATAAATAATGCCAATATAAGATATATATTGGCAATGCCTAATATAGCGATAGTCGCGCCAATACCAATAGGGGCAACAACCGTACCTAATGAATTAATAGATGACGTAAAAGAGAAAATCTTCAGTGAAGATATATTAGGAGTTAACCTAATTATGTATGGGCAGGCCACCACTTGCATTGACGCGACACCAACCGCAATAAAAAAAACTGATAGTAGTACACCTACATATGAATGTACTTCAATCATCAAATAAAACAATACCAATCCAAAAGTGGTGATACTTAAAGAATAGAGTAACGTTTTTTTGTAACCTTTTGAGCTCATTATCATAGATGTAGGAATACAAGAAACGAAAGGAGCAATATAAAAAGCCACTTGTACTAACATCGACTGCTGGTAATTTAATGAAAATAATTCTTTAAAGTACGGTACTAACACAGAGTTTGCTGAAGTAATTATCCCCCAAGCCATGAATACCGATGACAGTAACGCAATAATTTTATATGAGTTTTTTTCCATGCTTCAGCCTATTAAAAAATATATAACGCATAAAAATAAAGAAATGACATCTCTGCCACTTCTTTAATTTAAAAACTAACGGTGCCATTTTAGATATTAAGAAAGCAACTCAATATTTCTTAATGCTTCAGCTCTAACATGAGGCATTGCTTTTTGCATAAAATATATGCGGTCAAATTTATTTACTTCTTCATTCATATAGCGTCTCAAGTTATTACCTAAAGCTTGTCTTAAACACGTACCGATATTGAACTTAGACACTCGAGTTGTTTTTAATTTAAGAATATCTTCATCTTTAATACCACTAGTACCATGGATCACTAAAGGTTTTGATACTAATAATTCCACTTGCTCTAATAAACTAAAATCAATAACACTCGTTGCTTCTGTTAAACGGTGGACATTACCTACAGACAAAGCCATACAATCTAATTCACTTTCTTCAGCGTACCTTTGTGCCTCTTTCGCATCAGTCAAAATAGATTTTATGTGATCGCGACCTTCTTGGTATGGTACTGAACCGATTTCACCTTCAACAGATACATTACAAGCATGGGCAACTTGTGCCACATTTCTTGTTCGTCTGATATTCTCTTCTAAAGGAAGCTGAGAACCATCATACATAACAGAACTAAATCCAGCTGATATTGCTCTATAAATAATATCTTCTTCATAAGTATGATCTAAGTGCAATACTATTTTTTGAGAACTCGCTTCTGCCAACCCTTTAAACAAACTTACGGCGTCTTTGGTACCATAAAAATCGATTACATCTTTATTACACGCAAGAATAACTGGTTTCTTCGATTCCTCTGCGGCCTCTACAATAGCGCGTCCATCTTCATATCCAAATACATTGAAACAAGGTATCGCATAATCACCGTCTGCTGCATCTGGTAAAATTTCGTTTAAATTAACTAACATGTATATGTATACTCCTCAAAATAACGCTATTTAAATTTACTAACCATGTCTTTGATGCCTGGTATTGTATGAACTTGGTATTCATGATGAGGGTCAAAGTATTGAATTAATGACTTGGATTTTTCACCAACAATAATAGTGAAGTAGTACATTTCATAGCCAGGTGCCGCGACGCTTGGGTGATACCCTTTGTCAATAGCAATAACGCTACCTGATTTAACATGATAAACAGGACCGCAATCGTCTTCATGCTCGTATAAAAACTGAGCACCAAAACCTTGCCCTGGATTGAATTGAAATTGATACACTTCTTGATAATTCGTTTCCATTGGCGGACGCTCACTATCATGTTTATGCGCAGGAAAACCAGACCATCCACCAGCACCAACAGTAAATAACTCGCTAACCAATAAACGTCCACGTTTGTCAGAGTTCGCCTGACCAAGAACGTGCTTTATTTTACGATGCGTTTTAGTATCATCAGAGCCGTATTGAATTTTATCGACATTTTCTTGTACAACAGCGAAAGGCTCAAGAACTTCATCATATTTACCGCCTGCTATCATCACGTCGGCTTTATCACTAACACAGGTGATAACAGCTTTCATACCAACTGGTACGTAAACAGCTTCAGGATCACCATCCCAAATACTTGCACGCTTACCAATATTGCCAAATGTTTCGCCGTTCACTTCGATAGAGCATGTTCCACCCGCAAGAACCACCACACTCTCGTATCCATCAATTTGATGAGTAAAACATTCACCTTGAGTTAACTTCACAGGATTGAAGTAACATAGTGGTGTTGTGTCATCATTTACATCAACAATTGCTTTATTCTTATTGTCAAAAGGAGCTATATGTTTACCCATTTTAAATCCCTACTTATCTAATTTTTAATCGTCACGATTCATTTGTGTGAATGTCGCCATAAAGTCTTCTAATTGATCTTTTGTTGGCATGGCTTCCGTACAAGTTGTGCCACTTACATTAATAGCAGCAGCAGCCGATCCATTAGATGCTCCTTGCTCTAATGTTCCGCCATTGATAAGAGTCCAAATCAAAGCACCTGCAAATGAATCACCAGAACCAAACGGTTTTTTCGCTTCAACTCGAAAAATACCTTGTGTAAAGCTTGTACCATCAGCACAATAAACTCGAGAACCAAACTCGCCCGCTTTAATAATCACAACTTTAGTATTTCCACCTAAGAAACGCTCAGCGGTTTGGTCATCATCTTTATTACCTGGAGCAAATACTGTCTCCATCATGTCAAACTCTTCGCGATTACCAATGACAATGTCTGATAAATCAGCAGCAATACCGTAGTAGATAGACGCATCGACATCGGTACGCCAAGAATATGGACGATAATCCACGTCAAGGACCACAAGCACATTATTATTTCGTGCATATTGCATCGCTAATAATGTCGCTTCACGACTTGGACTTTCAGAAAGGGCGGTCCCCGTTACAATGAGAATCTTGCTGCTTGCAATATAATCTTCGTTAATTTGTTCTGTTTTTAACGTAAGATCAGATGCTTTATTACGATAAATAAGAACGTCGCACTTAGAAGGTTTCATCTCTGTAAATGCAACGGATGTACGTGATCCAGAACTATCTACCATCATGCCATCAAGGTTAATCCCTTGGTCTGACATATAACCTTGTACATAACGGCCAAATGAATCATCCGCAACACAGCCAATGAAGCCAACATTTGCGCCTAATCGATTAATTGCTACAGCAATATTAGCGGCAGAACCACCAACGAACTTGTCGAAACCGGAAATATCGGCGATATCAGTATTGGCTTCTCGAGCGTAGAGATCTACACCTGAACGCCCAAGAACAATCGCATCAAACTTTCTATTTTCTTGTAAAATAATTTTTGTCATTATTAATCCTTAACTCTCTACTAATACTTATTCGAACAATAAACCACTTGTCCCTAGGACAAAGTGGCTATATCAACCTAGTATTTAGAGTTCGTATTTTTCTGCGTAAGCTTTAATGTTTTTGTGTGCAATCGTTGCGTATTCAAGAGGATTTGCTTTTGCTGGATCTTGTTCTGCCTCAACTAAAAGCCAACCTTTATAATCGCGTTCTTTTAAGGCTTGGAAAACATCGTCATAATTAACATCACCGGTACCTGGAACAGTAAACACTCCGTCCAAAACCGCATTCAAAAATGATTTTTCAGCCAAACGCGCTTTTTCCATTATTTCAAGGCGTAAATCTTTAAAATGCATATGACCAATACGGTGTCCCCAACGTTGGATCATCGTAACAGGGTTACCACCACCATAAGTGATGTGTCCAGTATCTAAGGTTAGGAAAACCGATGGCCCTGTCATTTCCATTAACAAATTGATGTCATTTTCAGTTTCAACGATTGTTCCTACATGATGGTGGTACGATAATTTGATACCATGCTCGTTCAATAAGTAATCAGCAACTTTGGTCAGTTTTTCTCCGTAAGATTTCCACTCATCCATAGTTAAGATGACGCGTTGAGAAAGCGATGTGTTAATGTCACCATGTACCGAATTACTTACCTCGCCATAAACCATCGCTTTGCAATTCGCTGCTTTTAACAAGGCAATGTGATCTTGCAATGCCGCGATTTCTTGTTCTGGCGTGTTTTTTATCAAATTACCACTGAACCAACCTGATGCTAAACTCAAGCCATAACTTTCCAACATTGGAATTAGTGTCTCAGGATCACGTGGATATTTTGTGCCAAGTTCTGTGCCAGTAAAACCTGCTTGTGACATTTCACTTAAACAAGTTTCTAGAGGGATATCGCCGCCTAATTCAGGCATGTCATCATTTGTCCAAGTTAATGGGCTGATACCAAATTCAACGTTACTCATTTTTATACTCCAATACGGCTAATCAAAAATTAATTCTGAAACTAATATACAATATAAATACTATTTAATAAAAAATATTTTTCATTAAATGTTCTATAGATCTCATTGTTGAAAATTGTATGCCACGATAGTTAAAAATATGATATACGATGCGATATGATAAATTAACACCAAAAAACAATAACTTATATTATAAAAATTATAATAGAGTAAACTCTAATGTGATGGGAGTAACATTCTAGGATGAAACCTAGAGCAACTGTTATTTTGAAACATTATTTTCAAAGACGTTTGTCGAAAAATATTTTTCACAAAACAATGGTTACATGACAGTCTCTACAAAGTAGAAAATTAACACTATCGAATCTATTTATCTGCATAACGAAATAATGCTAAGAAGGAAAGCCGCAAGCCACACACTCATATCTATAAACTGACTACACTACCCCCATAAAACCAGAAAAAAACAATTTACCACCAGACAACAGCAACAAAAAATAACAGATTCGGTAAACTTGTTCTTGTGTAGCAACTTGAAGGAGATAAATACCAAGCTTAACTCCAATTGGTGCAAGCGGGATCAGCACTAATGAAGTTGATAAATTTTGACTGTCGAACTGACCAAAGTATGCATACGGTATCAACTTAAGAAGGTTCAAAATACCGAAGAACACCGCCATCGTTCCTACCATCACTTTTTTATCGAGCTTCTTAGGTAATAGATAAATACTAATTGGCCCACCGCCGGCGTGTATCATCGTGCTGGATATACCGGACAAAAAACCCCAAAAATACCCACTATATGGATTAATTTGTTTACCATTACCTTTTAAGTAATATTGTGCGCAGAACAGCAACGACAATGCACCAATAAATAATTCTACTACCTCGCCAGAAACCACTCCCATAATAAAAGCAGCCACTATAATGCCTAGTACAGCGGACGGTAGCATTAATTTTACTTCTGAATAGTTACAGTTTTTAAGATGATACTTCACTGCAAAAACATCCATAACAACAAGTATTGGTAAAAGGATTGACGCAGCCTGAAAAGGAGACGCAGTTAACGACATAAGTGGCACCGCTATAACTCCAAGTGCTCCACCAAAACCACCTTTTCCTAAGCCATAAACTAAAACAGCAGGAACAGCAGTTAAATAAAACCAAATATCAGTAATCATGTAGTAGCCTTATAGCCATTTGATCTAGCTATATAGTAGAAAATTAAAGCTCGGGCCTGTTATCCGACATATCAAAAAGAGTCATATCAACCAAAACATTAATCCCATAGGTTCATATCTAATATGAGAATTCATTATAGATAGCTAAATTCTCATGCTTGAATGATAATATTTATCAACTCAAAGTAATTAAAATATTAATTATAAAAAGGATAAGTTAGCACTGGTAATTATTAAGTTATTGAGGCATTCATCATGCTAAATAATTTATCTTAACTACAATTAAATTCATTAAAACTTTAGTAAAAATCACATCTCGTGATACTAATATGAATAAAGCTCAGATAAAAAAATGGAAACTAAATTGATAAAAGACCACCATGAACGTCGAATATAGCTAAAAAAAATCAACCTAAAATCTGCCTTAATCAACTTGATAGTTTTAATATGATCAGTCTATTTTAATTCTGCATCATTACCAACAATCAACAAATCGCTTCAACTCTTAGCGCTCATTTTTTCCATAGGAAACGCCTTAAAATTATCAATAGTCAACCTCCACTCCATTCATGGTTGCTCAATATTACAGCGATAAAAACCTCATTCCCCTTTCGTGTTTTACAAGTATAAAAAATCGACCAGACACAAGTATACCTACAAATGAAAATTATTTTCTACATCAAAGTCGATGTTGTACACGCTAATACATTTACGTTTAAATATATTTTGTTGATATTAAAAATAAGATCCGAGTCATGGAAATATTTTTAATTATTAAAATACAATAACTTATCAAACATAAATAGATAAAATAACGTTAAAACCCAATGAAGCGTGATGAAGTTATCATTCTGGAAACAAAAAACAATACAGGTGTAGCTATCATAAAATGTACGTTTTAATATTCTCAGCAACAAAAATGAAAAATATTTTTTATTCATTATGTTTTCAATGTAATGAATTGCTTTTCGTAAAAATTTCAATCCAAGGTTCATATTACGATTTTTATCGTGTGAATAATCGAATGTTGTGTTGTAATTTTTTAATTTTAAACTCTAGAGGTGTTCTTTATGGATAATACCGTTAATAACTCAAGTAAATCGAATATTAAGACTTCGATTTCTGAGAAAATTTCTTACGGAATGGGAGATGTTGCATGTAATGTTGTTTTTGCATTAACATCAGGATTAGTTGTTTATTTTTATACAAATGTCATGGGTATTTCGGCAGCAATGGTTGGTACAATCATTATGTGTTCGAAATTATTTGACGGATTTACTGATTTTGCAATTGGGTTTATTGTCGATAAGGTACATTCTAAACATGGTAGAGCACGAGCTTGGGTATTATGGATGGCTATTCCATACGCAGTATCTGCTATATTATTGTTTTCGATTCCTGCAGAGTCCTCTACATTAGTTCAAGCAATATATATATTTATCACCTACAATCTTTGTACAACCGTTGTGTATACTGCTTTAAACTTGCCTTATGGTCTTATGGCCCCATTAATGACAACTAATGAAAAAGATATAGCGACTATAAATATTTTCAGAATGTCAATGTCTCCTATTGCCTTTATGATTGTATCCGCTTGTTCTTTCCCTCTAATTAATTGGCTTGGGGGTGGACAAGCAGCTTGGATTCAAGCAATTACTTTATATTCAATTATTGCAATAGCTTGTTTAGCGTGGTGCTTCTGGGGAACAAAAGAACGCGTAAATATGGTTGCAGCAACTGAAGCAGAAAAACTTCCTGTTAAAGAAAAGCTTAAACTACTATTCCAAAATAAATATTTCATTAATTTAACTCTAGCATCAATTGCACTCGGTTTTTATCAAAACTTTAGTGGAACAGGAGCAACTTACTACGCTCAATATATATTGGGCAATAACGAATACTTTGGTTCACTGACTATTTCTGAAACTATCCCTAAAATAATTGGTATAATCGCAATTACGCCATTAATTGTTAAATATAATGTAAGTAAAAGAGATTTGGTATTATTAGGCGCTATTCTTATCGTTTTAGCTCAATTAACTTTTTTAATTACAGATCCAGATCCTACTACGGCTTGTATTATTGCGGCTATTCGCGGTTTGGGTCAGGCTCCACTATTTGGCCTTATGTTTACTATGATGGCAGACGTTGTTAACTATGGACATTGGAAAACCGGTATACGCCTCCAGGCTGTGGTATTTTCGGCCTTCACAATAGGTCAAAAAGTAGGTGGTGGCTTCTCGTCTGCTGCTATTGGTTGGCTAATGGGTAGCTCTGGTTTTACAGGGTTAGAAAATGAAATCCCTAGTGCGATTAAAATGACAAATGACATGTATATCTGGGGTATCACTCTATCTTGGCTAGTAATTGCAATCTTTATGTGGAGATATAAATTAGATAAAACATACACTGGCATGATGAAAGAAATGGAAGCTAAAGGTATGACAGCTGAAATCTAATCACATAAAAATAATTAGGTATCTTAATTGAAAGTACGAGAATGAATACCGATTAGTGAGTAAATGTGTGCTGCTTAATTTAATACGAAAGTTAAGCAGCACAAAAATATGTACATAAGCACCTCTTGACCACCTTCTTTAAAACTACGCATTATAATATCCCCTACTGGCTCCAAAAACTTACTCTGATTTACCCACAATATTTCCAGGGCCTTAATGTGAAAAGTATTTTTTATACTAAAGTTTATTTTCAGCTCTTATATATTTACCTTTCTTTGTTTTAAAAGTGCTTTTGATCACTTTTTCTATTAAGTACAAACAGTTATCATTTATGGTACAATCGGAAGTAACAATGATAAATCTTTATCATATTAAAAATTAAGTAACATGTAGTAGGAAAATGCAATAATGACTAATAATACGCAACCACGAGATTTAGATTCTTTAAAAGAACTCATTGCTAAAAGATACGATGGTTTAAGTAGTAGATTGCAACAAACCGCTGACTTTGTTATCTCGGAACCAATGGTTATTGCTATAGAAAAAATGACCGTGATTGCAGAAAGAGCGAATGTTCCTTTATCAACATTAAGTCGATTCTCCAACACTATGGGATTTTCTGGCTTTAGTGAAATGCAACTACTGTTTAAAGATCATTTTTTCAATACACCTATCGAATATGAAAATAGGATAAAGAAAGCACATATATACAACGATCTATCCAGCAAAAGTTCATTAGATATATTCCAAAGTTTTGGTGACGCAAATTTAGAAGCAATGAAAAACCTTCAGCATTCTGTCTCCCCTGATAAATTAAATAGGGCACTACATATTTTAAACAACGCCGATACTATTTATATACACGGCACTCGACGCGCTTATCCTGTCGCTTTTTATTTTTGGTATGCACTTATGAAGTCAGACAAAAATGCCGTGCTATTGGATGATGCAGGAGGTATGTTAAAGCCATTAACGCGTGCGATGAGTAGTAATGATGCTTTATTTTCAGTGACTTTTACTCCATACGCCCCTGAAACAACAGAAATAATTGAGATAGCCAGAAATAAAAAAGTCTCCTCTGTAGTAATTAGCGACTCGCAAATTACCGACATAGGAAAAAATACCGATGTTTGTTTTGTCGTTGAAGAAGGCAACCTTATGGGCTTTCGCTCATTAAGTTCTTCGATTTATTTGGCACAAAGTTTAGCTGTAAGTTTAATGTGTCAAAATACGATTATTCAATAATAAAGAAAAAATACGTCATATATAAAAAAACCTATCAAAGATAGGTTTTTTTATTAGCCAACGAATTTAGAAATGTTCTTAGTTATCGAAAAACAATGGTTTCAAAATATATTTTGAAATTAATATACTTTGAAATTAATATTGTCTAGCAATGGTTTTTAACTTTTCTTTAATATCAGCTGCAGCAGCTTCGATTTCAGGCTTGTGTGCGACTTGGGCCGTACCAGTACGCCACCATGCTTCATAGCCATGGGTCATAGTTTTTGGCAGAATTTTCACGTCAATCAATGTTGATACAGTTTGTTTTTTAGCGTCGGCCAGTGCAGCGATTAGCTCTGCTTCTGTTCTAGCAGTATAGGTAACACAACCGTAACTTTCAGCGTTCTTAGCAAAATCAACAGGAACCGGTGAACCAGTTAATTTGCCAGTTTTAGGATCACGACGACGGTTTTCTGTACCGAAGCTTCCCATCCCTTGACTCATCTGTAGATTATTAATACATCCAAAACTCATGTTGTCTAGCAACACAATATTGATCTTAATACCTTCTTGAATTGCGGTATGAATCTCTGAATGTAGCATCATGTATGAACCATCACCTAAAAACGCATACACAGGTTGATCTGGTCTTGCTATTTTAGAACCAACCGCCGCTGCAACCTCATAGCCCATACATGAATAACCAAACTCCATATGATAAGTATCAACTTGCTTCGGACGCCAAACACGTTGTAAATCTGCAGGTAATGAACCCGCTGCACCGACAACAATAGCATCATCTTCAAGCTCTTGATTTAAAATACCTAATACACGAGTTTGTAATAGCTTAGATTTTAAAATTTCAGAGTATTCATCTAGCACCTTGTTTTCTACATGATTTGATATTTCAGGAATAAAACTATCATCGTCATAAGTAACGTTGTCGATACGTTCAAGTTCAGCAGCCCATTCACTTCTAGCACTACTAATTTCATCAGTATATTCTGATTGGTAGCCTATCTCATCAAGCGCATCCGATAATGCGTTTAACCCTTCACGTGCATCTGCAACGATACGAGTTCCATCAAGTTTGTAAGCGTCGTAAGATGCAACATTAATATTAATAAACTCAACATCTTTATGTTGGTATTGCGACTTTGACGCCGTAGTAAAGTCGGTCATTCTTGTACCAACGCCAATAATGACATCGGCTTCTTTTGCCAATAAATTCGCAGCAAGCGCACCTGTCGCACCGATTCCACCACAGTTTAAATGATGATCATAAACAACTGCTGATTTGCCGGCTTGAGTTTCACCAAATGGGATATTGAATTTTTCCGCAAATGCCGCAAATGCTTGGTGAGCTTCTGAATATCGTACGCCACCACCACAAACAAGCAGCGGTTTCTTTTTATTCTTGAGAACTTTTACTGCATCTTCAATCATCGCAGTGGTCGCTGGGCGACGCTCAATTCTGTGGACGCGTTTAGCAAAGAAACTTTCCGGATAGTCGTGAGCTTCACCTTGTACATCTTGTGGTAGAGAAATAGTTACCGCACCAGTATCTGCTGGATCAGTAAGAACTCGCATTGCATGGATCATCGCACTCATGAGCTGTTCTGGTCGTAAAATTCGGTCAAAAAACTTAGATACAGGTCTAAAACAATCATTAGTTGTTATCGAATAATCGTGAAACTGTTCAACCTGCTGAATTACAGGGTCAGGTTGACGAGTTGCAAAAACATCGCCAGGTAGTAATAACACTGGAATACGATTTGCTGTTGCCGTTGCTGCTGCAGTCACCATATTGGCAGCACCAGGTCCTACAGATGAAGTTACTGCATAAATTTTCTTACGTTTTTGTTGCTTAGCAAATCCAACTGCAATCTGAGCCATTCCTTGCTCATTACAGCCTTGGTGTACTATCAGGTCACCTGCATCTTGCTCAAGAGCTTGCCCTAGCCCGACCACATTTCCATGACCAAAAATAGTAAACACACCATGGACAAATTTTTCTTCTTTGCCATCCACTTCAATATATTGTTGGTTTAAAAATTTCACCAAAGCTTGTGAGGTCGTTAGATGGATTGTACTCATAATTCAATTAGCTCCGCTTTACAGTATAAATACCATTGGTTACACCATTGATATTGTATTTTTTTAATCTCAACACCCAATCAGTAAATGGGTGAAGAATGAAACAAGTTAAAACATTAAAGAATGTTATCTCTGACAATGAAGGCAGTAACGAGCTTAAATGAACGATAAAAAGGGTTGATTGCAAAAACCCTTTTACACATATTTTAAGCTATTATCAGTTTGCCAAATCCAGTAACACCGCTTTTTGGGAACGTGCCGATTCACCAGCAGCCTCCGCTAATTGCAGAGCAATCTGACCATCGATACCGCTACAACAAGGCTCTACTTTTCCTGCTAGAATCTCAGCAAAATGATCCCATTCTGCAATATAGGCGTTGTTGTAACGTTCTAAGAAAAAGAACTCAGGATTTGTCCCTGTACAACCGTGTTCACCCCAATGTTGAACCAAATTTTCTGTTTGATTATCAACTTTAAGTAAACCTTTTTCACCATGCAGTTCTAAACGTTGATCGTAACCATAACCTGAGCGACGACTATTAATGATAGTTGCACTTGCACCTGAAGGAAATCCGAGTACGATCGTTGCTGTATCCACATCACCTGCATCTCCGATCGCAGGATCAACAACGCAAGATGCATGTACTGTGATTGAAGTGGGTTCTTCACCAATCATAAATCTTGCCATATCCAGATCATGAACACTCATATCTCTAAACATACCACCTGACACCTTGCAGTATTCTGCTGGTGGCGGTAAAGGATCTCGAGAGATAATGACAAGAGATTCAGCTTTACCAATTTTTCCTTCAGTAAATTTATCTTTTACATAACGAAAGTTCGGATCGAAACGGCGATTAAAACCAACTAAAAATGGAACTTTATAGTCATTGACAACAGCAAGACATTCTTGAATTCTCGTCAAAGACAAATCTATCGGCTTTTCACAAAAGATAGCTTTGCCTTTCCTAGCCGCTTGCTCGATAAGATCAGCGTGTGTGTCAGTAGCAGAAGCAATACATACTGCATGAACATTTTCATCATCCATAGCTTCTTCTACAGACTGAATGGTAGCCTGATACTTATTAGCAATACTTTCTGCTCCTGTTAAATATGGGTCAATCACAGAATACAAATTTATTTCAGGGTGATTATTAATAATTGCCGCATGAACTTTACCGATGCGACCGGTACCAAATAGTGCAACATTAAACATAACAGCTCCTTAATCAAATAATAAACGATGATAAATGAGGCAAGTTGAAAATTATTTTTCAATCAGTATCAACCTAAAACTCAAGTAAAATCGACATCTAAGGCTAATATACCAATAAGATTTTAATTTTTTGGTTATTTTATTAAAAAATGAGACATAAAGCAGAAAATATTTTTCATTAATTTTCATGGGAATTATTTATCCATCATACGAATGAAATAATTAAAATATTATTGTATCCATCGAAATAAGCGCGTTGCTTTTCAATTCACGAGTTTCAATTTTTCTGGAAACAAAGGAGAAACTTAGACAGGATAGAATGCTGATAAAGAACTCATCTAATATGCATCAAATTGAGTTTCTCACCCCCATTAACCTTCCGAAATGAATCATTGCCAGTACAATCACTGGTCTATCCAGGTAAAATTTAAATGTACACTTGGTATTGATGGTCTATAGTCATGTTCATAAAACTCACGAAGAATGAGTAGTTGGCGTAACAATTAGGCTTTTAACTATATTTAGTCTCATTGGATAAGCTATATGAAAATTAAACACAAACTTATTGGCCTCACTACCTTTTCCTTCCTTGCGCTTATTGTTGTTGTAACCATTACAGAAATTAGTAACCTAAAATTAATTAAGCTAGAAAAAACTCTTATTGAAGTTAAAAGTTTAGAGATATCTTTACTCGATCTTAACCGACTTGAACTTGAGTTTTTGAATGAGCACAACACGTCGATATTAGATGAATTTTCGCAGGAATATGAGCACTTCCAAGATATGTTCTCTCATCTAAATAATCGTTTAGATGAACTGGATATAATTGTTAAAGAGTTACCTAAACTCAGCCGTGAAATCATTCAGTATGATAAAGACTTCCACAAGTTAGTACGTACTTTCGGTGACGACAACACTCAAGATCATGCTATCCAGGCAGAAATGAAGCTTTTATTCGAAGATATTTTCTCTATTTTCCATAAAGTTGAAGCTCAAATGGACAACGAAATGGAAAGAACACAAAACGATATTGAAACCTTCATTTTTATCTCTCTTATCGTTGTCGGTGCTGTCCTTACAAGCCTTTCTTATTTTATCATTAGAAATATACAGTCTAGTATTTTGCAACTCAGCCAAGTTATGTCAGTTGTGTCACAAAACCATGACTTAACGATTCGAGCCAATGTTGAATCCAATGATGAAATTGCAGACATTGGAAAGCAGCTCAATGCTGTTTTCATAAGCCTGCAGAAATTAATTATCCAAGTTCAAGGTAGCATTCATCAGCTTGGTTCGGTATCAACTCAACTGCAAAATTGTAGCCGCGATACACAACAATCTTTAAATCAACAACTGTTAGAAACAGACAGCGTAGCAACCGCAGTAACGGAAATGGGAGAAACAATCAAAGAAGTTGCTGCAACAACAGAAAATGCCGCTACAAACACACAAAAAAGTTACGAGATTGCTCAGTTAGGATTATCAGAAATCGAAAATACACGAAATGTAATTTCAGGCTTATCTACTGATCTACATACTGCGAGTAATGAAGTCGATCAACTCTCAACCTTATCCGAACAAATTAGTTCAGTATTAGAAGTGATCGTAGGCATCGCCGAACAAACAAACTTATTGGCACTCAACGCTGCGATAGAGGCAGCACGTGCTGGTGAACAAGGTAGAGGTTTTGCTGTCGTAGCAGATGAAGTTAGAACCCTTGCTAGCCGCACTCAAAACTCAACAGAAGAAATATCAACCATTATTGATTCAGTTCAGGAGCAAACCAAAACTGTGGTTTCAACAATGAAACGTTGTAGCGGAAATGGCGAAAAAAGTGTCGAATCTTCAAATTCTGCCTACCAAAAAATTCAAGAAATAATGAATGAGATGCAACACATTTTAGATAATAGCACTCAAATTTCTTCTGCGGTGGAAGAGCAAAGTCAAGTATCCGGAGAAATTTCCAGAAACGTCAATAACATAAGAGATTTAACATCAATTAATGTGCAATCAGTAACAAACAACACCCAATCAGCTTCGATTGTAGCGGTACAATCAGACGAACTTGCTAGTGCGATTGATAAATTTAAAGCATAGAAAAACACCGGCTGATTGGTAAATAAATTGCTGCTCGGTATTAAGAACTCGATAGTGTCTATGAAGAACAAAATTTCCGCTCCCTATTCGATAATATGACATTGAGATTACTAGGGAGCAAACCGTTTAGTGGATTAATACATAACATTAGGTAAACACAAATTTATCACTCAAAATAAAATTGCTTACAGTGCCTGCAATAATACCTGCACAAAAAGGAATGTAGGTCAGCAGTCCAAACGGGAAAAATGGGACTAAGGCAGCAAATACGGCTAGATTAGGTATAAGAGAAATCAGCGCACCAACAAACGCTCGTATAATTTGTTGTTTTGCTTTAGTTTTCTGACGTGCTTTGAAAGTAAATGTGCGGTTACCATACCAAGTAATCAGCACCGCAACGCTAAACGCGACAATACGAGCAATATATATCCCAACCTCTGCCAGCGTAAACAATAACCAAAACACCAAGCTATCAACTAAAAAGGCGCTTCCACCGACGAGTAAAAAACTAAATTGTTGGTGGCATCTTATTAATCTAAACATAGATAAAGAGACCTTTTGCTTGTTTTTTTCTGTAATGCGCATCCTTCCATTTCAATAACAGAGGCTTTCAATTGATGATTAGTCACAACCATAAAGTAAGGATACAGGTCAGAGTGAGTATCGTTGTTCCACAACTGAGCTTGCCCTTTTGTATAGAATCGCCCAGAAAAAGAACGTTTATTTAAATAGTAAACCGGAATAGCATTATCGATGTTCAATAATAAAGACTTGTCACTTTTAGCTTCTAATGAAGCTGAACCAAAAATAATAAGTAAACATACTGCAAGTGGTGCAATGCTGCTGAGCACATATTCAACACGGCCATAGTTTTTCTGTACAGAGGCAATATACAAGGCTAAAGCAGGTACGCCAGGCAATACATACATGGGTAATATGTTGCCTGCAAAAGAGAATAAAGCCATCGGTGACACAAGCCAAAAAAGCAAAAAGGAATGCCAACGTTTGTCCGATTTATTTTTAAACGCTGCACGTCGCTTAGACGGTCTTACTAACATGTAGATAATCAATAGAGACCATGGAAACGCCGTATAGAGCCAAAATAGCCATATGGTACCTCGGACTTCATCATGAGCGCTTCCGTATAAATCGCCAGTCCAACCACTAACGGTAAAACGTGACCAATGTTCTCCAATCAAAAAATAATCTAAAAATCCAGGCGTCGTCTGCTCGGCCAATAGATACCATGGAACAGCGATAAGTGCAGATACAACGAAACCAGAAATAAGTGGGATACGTTTCCATAGTTTTGCTATACCACTGAACAGCCCTTCGTTAACAATTATCCATGGCAATACAGTGAGACCAACCAATACTATGATTATAGGACCTTTAATCAGTAACCCTAAACCAATACCAACAAACCCTAAATAGGCAAAATAACGATTTTCATTTTCCCAAGCTTGATAAAATCCTAGCATAGATATTGTCATGGATAATGTCAGCAGTGAATCAGTCATAATTGCACCGCTTGCGATATAGAAACCTACGGTGGTAACGAGCGTCAGCATGGTTAATAGGATCGAAACCCTTTTGACTTTGGCAAAGTAGCCAACGAAAGCTAACGTCAATACACCACTTAAAAGATGCGGAAGCCTCAAAGAAAATTCGCTGATCCCTAATGCTTTTCCAGATATAGCACTCACCCAAGTTTGCATTGGTGGCTTGCCCCAAAAAGGAACATTGTAATCGAACTGGGGAGTTATCCAATTATTGGTTTCAACCATAATTCGAGCCATTTCGCCGTATCTCGCTTCAGTTGTATCCATTAATGGATACAACTGAAGCGAAAGAACTCGAATTAAAACCACAACAATAATCGCAAAAAATAGCTGATAAGATAACCGGTTAATCATTAGTTTTCTTTCCTATTGGCGATTATTGAAACTACTTTTTCACTATCTAAAGCCGACTTTTGTAATTGAGAAGCGACGATAAATCGAGGTCGATTTTTAACCTCGTTATATATTCTACCTATATAAGAACCTATTAAACCAATTGACAGTAACTGGAACCCACCTAACGCTAGTATAGCAACCATGATCGTTGGAAAACCTGACACCATCTCTCCAAACACTAATGTTTTCAATATGATGCCAATTCCATAAACGAAAGCAAAAATGGCAATAGCACTACCAAGATAAGTCGCGATTTGTAGTGGCTTAGTGCTAAACGAAGTGATTCCATCCATGGCTAAACCAATGAGTTTTTTTAGTGGCCATTTTGAGTCACCAGAAAAACGCTCATCTCTTTCAAAAGGTAGTAAAACATGGTTAAAACCTGGCCAAGCAAGTAGCCCTTTCATGTAAATATTTTTCTCACGCAATTGTATCAATTCAATCACAACCTTTCGGTCTAACAAACGAAAGTCACCAACATTTTCAGGGATATCACAATCTGCTAATTGATTGAGAATCTTATAAAATAACAACGCTGATGTTTTTTTAAACCACGATTCACCATGTCTTTCACTACGTTGCATAGCAACAACATCAGCCCCTTCTTGCCATGCTGAAATCATCTTAGGGATTAGCTCAGGAGGGTCTTGTAGGTCGGCATCTATAATTATCGTTGCATCGCCAGTAACTCTTTCTAGACCAGCACACATTGCTGCTTCCTTACCAAAATTACGACTAAGGTTAATCAATACTATGCTGTATTCTAAATTTTTAAGGTTACCTATTTGCTCCGCGGTACTATCTTTACTTCCATCGTTTACATAAATGACCTCTGTTTTAATACCTAACGTTTTAATGACTTGGTTAAGTCTTGAATGAAATTGATGTATTACTTTTTCTTCGTTGTACAGAGGGACAACGACCGACATAATCGGTGAGTTTTGATTAAAAAACATTCGGTTTTTCGATGGCATAATGATTTCCTCTAAAAGATAAGAAGAACAATCGCATCAAAGACTTAAGGTTTACTTAAAGTAAACTTAATGTTCAGTCATTACTGTTTATTTATTATTTAAAACCGTCAATTAAACGTGACTTTAAACGTAATAATATGACCAATAGCTGACACGGTAATATCGGCATCAATGGCTTTGCAAAGTGACGCAACAATAGTGAGGCCAAGACCGAAATGTTCAGTAGAAGTTCGCGAAGAATCTTTTTGCCACATAGGCTCAAACATTCTTTCTAAATCTTCAGGTAACAAAACGTCGACAAGTTGATTGGAAATAGATATAACAGCGCCCCCGTCAATCTCATTAAACGAGACATTCACGGCGGAACCTTTGGGGCTGTGCTCTAACGCGTTATTGATTAAATTGGTTAAAACCATTTCGATAGCAAATAAATTATTTTCAACAGGATCTAACTCACAATAGATAGCGGTTTGTATGTTCTCGTTTGCGTATCTATCGCAAATAGCTGTCGTCACTTGTCCATAATCAAAAATATCGTTTTTGGGTAAACCTGTATCGTTTACTTTATTGAGGAGTAAAATATTGGAGATAATATTTTTGAGACGGTATGAAATCGACAATACTTCATGTTGGTAATTTAAACGATCAAAATTATCTTTAGGAAACTTCATTGTTACTTCGGTCAAACTGATCAATTCAGTAATCGGTGTTTTTAGCTCATGAGCGATATCTGAAGTTAATCTTTTTTCTTTTTGGTACAACGCTTTATTCTTGTCAATAAAACTATTGATACTATCCATGACAGGCAGTAGTTCAGTAGACAAATCATGATGAGATAGTTTTAAATTTGTATCGCTGATACTGATTTTTTTCAGTTCACTATTGAGCTTATTTAGAGGATTTAAACCTTTATCAACCTTACGTTTGACCACGTGAACCACAATAAATACAACAAATATGGTCGCGAATACAAATAATGCATCGAGAAAAAGTAGAATATTCTCTGTTTTTTGAATAGAAGCCGCATACGCAAGTGTCATCGTCTTTTGCTCGATACCTTTTTGCTCTAGATTAGAATAAAATTCTTTACGGTAAGAAGTATCAACTTGTGGTTTAAAAGAGTAGTAGATAATTCGACCGTCGCGACCATCAGGTAAAACAATGTCAAAGATATTTTTTTTGTTGCCGTTCACGTCTTTAAATGGCAGGTCTTTTTGTTGAAAATAAGACAACGAATGAGAACGCTCAAAAACACGGTCTTCAATCCAAACCTGAAAATATTCAGGATTCTCGCTCCTTTCAAATTCAGGCATAAACTCTCCTGAGAACTCAAATTCCAAACCGTGTTTGTATTCTTCGACTAAAGTAACAAGAAGAGAGGCTTTATTTAATAATACTGTCTCAAATTCATTATCGACCCATCTATCAATCACAACATCAATGGTTAACATAACCAAAGCAAGAATTAGAGATAAAGATACAGAAAGACTACGGACTAGATTGGTTCTTATCGAATTCATGATTCTAAAGCGACCATATAGCCAAAACCACGTTTATTTATGATAGGTAGCGTTCCTCCCGCGGCCCTTGCTTTTTTTCTAGCGGAAGACAAATGCGCTTCTATTGCATTTTTCGATATCGTGTCATATTGACCAGCAATATGTTCACTTAATTTTTCAGGAGACATCACCACATGTTTTTGTTTAAAAATACATTCAATCAATTTGTATTCATTAGGAGTTAAGTTGATCTGTTTCTCTTGATAAGACAGCGTGACCAAATAAGTATTTAAAACAAAATCATTAATTTTAATAACGTTATCACTGGTTAATAATCCTCCACGCCTAGATAATGCTAACAGGCGAGCATGCAGTTCATCAAAAGAAAATGGCTTTGCTAAATAGTCGTCAGCACCAGTCATAAGCCCTTGAACACGATCCTCAGCTTCTCCTTTTGCTGAAAGAATAAGCACTTTAATAGCACTCTTACTGCGTCGGATTGTTTTTAGGACAGTAAGCCCATCAACATTAGGTAACATCAAATCTAAGATCATAAGGTCATACTCTTCCATTAACGCCATTGTTAACCCTTCTGCGCCATCTCCAGTCTCATCCACCGTAAAACCTAGATTTTCTAAGCCAATTTTCAAGCTATTTCTGAGTGAAAGAGAGTCTTCAACCAACAGTAACTTCATCCGATACCGATTCCTAAAATCCTATTGATATTATATTGCACCATAAGTCTTAAGTTTTGCTTAAGACTTATGGTGTTTGTTTATATTTCACAATGAGTCCAAAATTGAATTCACAATGAAGAATATTTTATGCATCATGCATACCGTCAATATTGTAGCGCACTGCTATATAGGTTAGATATTCAGAATAGTTTAGATATTCAAAATCACCTTTCATCTATGGAGTATTTATGAAAGAACTAACAAAACAATTAGATTTCATCCTAGAAATGGATAAATTGAAAGCGGTCTATCGCCGCGCCTTGATCAAAGACGATAAAAACAGGTTTGAAAATAGCGCTGAACATAGTTGGCATATCTCACTTATGGCTCATGTTTTGGCTCCATACGCTGAAGGTCCTATTGATATATCGCGTGTTACCTTGATGCTATTGCTACATGATATTGTCGAAATTGATGCAGGTGATACGTTTGCTTTCGACACAAAAGCCATTCTTGATCAACAATCAGATAAAGAAGTTGCAGCAGCAAAGCGTATTTTTGGATTATTACCTGAAGGTCAGAGTAAACAATTCATAAACTTATGGCACGAATTCGAGCAAGCAAAAACACCTGATGCGTGCTTTGCTAAAGCAATGGATAGAATTTTGCCATTAATTCAAAATGTACAAAATGAAGGTGGCAGTTGGTCACAACATCATGTTCTTAAACAGCAAGTCATCAACCGTAATAAACATCTTGAAAAGTCCGCACCTAAACTTTGGTCATTCGTATTGGAACAGATTGAGTTTGCAACTGAAAAAGGCTGGTTAAAAACTGAATAGTCCTTGCCCTAAATATTAACAATCGGAAGCCTCACATCTGCTTTTTGTACATAAAAAAGAGATGGGCTTCTTTTTTAAATTAGAGATTTTTATCCGAATCCATTTTGATGGGAGATTTTTTCTTTTTAAAGTACTTCAACCCTAGCCAAATAACATAACAGGAAATACCGACAATGAGAAAGGACCGAATAAGAATAGGCGCATCATGTTCTAGTTGAGTTACATGCGGCACGATACTGGCGAACAAACGACTGGTAAAAAACAGTGCCATAACTGACATAACAATTTTATTCATATATCCGGCTATTGAAGTAAGTGCGTTATATAGAACAAACTATCGGTAGATTGACTTCTTAACGAAAACAGATATGAGTTCTATGCGGATAAAAAAGAATGCGCCTCTCAAATGCAAGCGTCAATATTAAATCAATCTAAAATCGGTAAGCTAACATTTCATTTTTGAAAGTAACGCATGCAACTAAAAGTAACCCAAAATAACGCTATTATCCTATATTTTTGCAGTAATTTTCCGTAAAGCAGCTTGATCAACAATAGATAAACAACTATTTAGCCGTGTAAAAATGCATAAATCCCATTTTTGGTGCAATCCACCCACCAGTTATCACCATGATAGTGCTACCTTATCTTGAAAGCGCCTAACAAATGACCAAATTGAACAATAATAATACAAATCAAGCACTTGGTATGATATATGCTTCATAAAGCAAATGGAGTTATTACTCTAATTTAAGCTTACGTTACATTCATACATCAAATAAGTTGAAGTAACTAAGCTGACTACGTACCTAAGCTGACCATGTAAATAAGCTCAATACGTAAATAAGAAAATGTAATATAAAAAGCTAACTTTTGTTAAGTTCATTTCTATATTACTAATCAATGATCGTTATTAAATTATCTCTGTTGAAATAAATAGAGATAATTTTATGACGTTCATTATTTGTATTATTTAAGGACATTAAATGAAAAAAATCACATTACTATCATTAACATTAATGATGGCCTCAGGTTTATCGTACGCTGACAATGCAAAAGTATTCAAATACTCAAGCAATGGCACACCAACTACCTTTGATACAACACAAGTAGGTACGACCTATTCAAATACAATAGCCACTTCTGTATATGACACACTTTATGAGTATGAATATTTAGCAACACCTTTCAAACTAAAAACGAACCTAGCAACCACATTTCCAGTAATTTCTGATGATGGTCTAATTTATACGATCAAAATTAAACAGGGAGTAAAGTATGCAGATGATCCAGCCTTTCCATCTGGAAAAGGTCGTGAAGTAGTTGCAGACGATTTTGTTTACTCATTGAAGCGTCATTTTGATCCGGAAAATCGTTCTCAAGGTGCATGGCTATGGGCTGGTAAAATCGTGGGCTTAGATGAATGGAAAGCTTCAGGTTCTGACTACAATAAAGAGGTTTCAGGATTAAAAGCGTTAGATAAATATACCATTCAAATCACGTTAACGAAGCCTTACCCACAATTAATTTATACACTGACCATGGGTTACGCAGGCATTGTACCAAAAGAAGCGGTGGCAAAATACGGACGTGAGCTTTCGATTCATCCTGTGGGTTCGGGTCCATTCAAACTCATTTCACATAATAATACCAAAACAGTTTTGGTTAAAAATCCAAATTATCGCCATGAAACGTTTGATCTAGCTGCATCGGGATATGATCCAGAGTTGCAAGGAGAGACCGGCCTTGCAGAACTAGACGGAAAAACCCTACCAATCGTTGATCGAATCGAAGCCAACTGGATAAAACAAGGTTCAGCGCGTTGGAACTCATTCACTAAAGATAACGAGATTGTCAATACTAGTTTGCGCAACGAAGAAATGGAAACGGTATTGCTTTCGAAAGATCCCGTTCAATTGAAACCTGAATATGCGGAAAAATATAATTTTAAAGTCTCAACAGAAGCCGGTTTTGTCTATAACTTGTTTAATTTTGACGATGATTATTTTGGTTACTCTGATGACCCTAAAACAAATGCGCAAAATAAAGCGTTACGTTGTTCCATTATTAAGTCATTTGACTGGCCACAACGTATTGACCGCTTTTACCTTGGATTAGGTAAAGCTTATCCAGGATTTATTGTCCCTGGAACTGATGGTTTTGACCCAGATATGGATAAGACATCAATCACGCAAGATATTGAAGGAGCCAAAAAGCTATTAAAAGATAATGGCTGGACAGCTAAAAATCTGCCAGTACTTTATTACCCAAGTGTCTCAAGTACAACGGCTAAACAGTTCTTTGAGCAATTCCGTGGTAATTTAACTAAAATCGGCTATCCAAAAAACAAAATCAAATTTAAGACTTACGCAACTTTCGGCGACTTCAATAAAGATCTAAAACAAAGCAAGACCCAAATGATGGGGATGGCTTGGGGGTTAGATTATCCAGATGCTGAAAATACACTACAACTGTTTTACGGTCCAAACCGTTCACCAGGCTCAAACAGCTCAAATTACAATAACCCTGACTATAACGCACTCTATGAAAAATCGTCTGTTATGCAGCCAAGCCCTGAAAGAACAGCTATTTACAAACAGATGAATCAAATCTTAGTCGATGATTGCGTCGGGATAGGTAGCTTTTCTAGAACAAGTGTTAGTTTGTGGCATAAAAACGCCATAATGTGGCCACAGGAAAGCGTTATTGGTAATTACTTTAAATATGTTGATGTGAAGTAGGTCTAGCTACATGGAAACTATAAGATATTGTATTAAGAAACTGATTTATAGCATGCCACTATTGTTTGGCGTTACCTTGATCAGTTTTGTTCTCATGGTTTATTTCGGTCCGGATCAAACCTATAGCTTACTTGGTCGTAATCCTACCATAGAGGAAATCAATGAGATTCGTCATCAACTTGGCTATGATCAGTCATTTTTAGTACGGTACATGGAGTACATGCATCAGATTTTCACCTTTGATTTCGGTTACTCCGATTCAACTGGTGAAAAAGTCACAAGTATTTTAAGCAAGACTATCCCAGTCTCGTTTATATTACAGTTGCCCGGTTTTATAATCGGGCACCTTCTCGCTGTTGGGTTAGGCTTATTTGCCGCCCATCATCGTGGCACATTCATCGATAAATTAGTGATGTCATCATCGGTAGTTGGGATGAGTATTTCTTACCTGATTGTACTGATCTTGGCGCAATTAATATTCTGTTCAAGCTACGGATTAAATTTATTTCCAGTGTACGGTTGGGATATAAATTCCTTTTCAGATTATCTCTATTACACAACGGTACCGACATTCTGCTCTGTGTTTGTTTCGGTCGGCTACAGTACACGTTTTTATCGAGCGGTTTTGGTAGAAGAAACCAATAAAGATCATATTCGTACAGCTAAAGCATTTGGTCACAAACCTAGCACTATATTGCTAAAACATGTACTGAAGAACGCGATGATCCCAATTATTACCCGGATTATATTCTCTATTCCATTTGTAATAGTTGGTGGATCGCTGCTACTCGAAAGTTTTTTCGGTATACCAGGGATCGGATTAGTAACCTACGATGCAATCACAACAGGGGATTTACCTGTGTTAAAAGCAGTGACTGTACTCGTTACACTCTTATTTATCGCGGTAATTAGTATTGTCGATGTTATTTACCAAATGATAGATCCACGAATTTCTTTAAAATAAGGACGCATGATGTCAGAAACAGTATATGAAACGCTTAATGACGTTAAGCAACCTTTAAAACGAGAGTCATTGTGGAGTAAAGGGGTTGCCAAATTTATTCATGATAAAACCGGCATGATCAGCTTTGCTATCGTACTATTATTTTTCTTTATTGCCATTTTAGTATGGCTAGGCGTTATTGGACAGAATTGGGATACATTGTTAGCTAACGGATACTCTAGCCCATCTTCAACTTACTGGTTTGGTACCACTATCAATGGCCAAGACATATTTCAACGAGCCATTTTCAGTACCAAAACGGCGTTTGAAGTAGGTTTAGTAGTAGCAATATTTGCTACTGCTATCGGCGCGTTATCTGGTGCGCTCATCGGATACTTTTCAGGTTCATGGATCGACGAATTGATCCTATGGATAATGAACAGTCTCGATTGTATCCCATACATTTTAATGGTCGCGGCAATTTCAGTTTCACTTAATGAAAGTCCTTATGCCATGCATATAGCAATGATGGTTGCTTTTTGGACCGGCACTGCACGAGTAGTTCGTGGCGAAGTTATAAAACTCAAAAGCATGGAATTTGTAGAAGCCGCACACTCTCTAGGCGTTCCAACTTACCGTGTGATTTTTAAGCACCTTTTACCAAATACGGCGCATATTATTCTCATTGATATGACCCTATTATTTATTACCGCAATTAAAAGTGAAGTGATTTTAAGTTTTCTAGGGTTGGGAATCAAAGATAGCATCAGTTGGGGTGTCATGATATCCGAAGCCAGTGGCGAAGTAGCAGCAGGACATTTTTGCAACTTCTTTGCTGCATCAGGAATGTTATTTGTATTGGTACTCGCTTTCAGTATGTTTTCAGACTCACTGCAAGATGCGCTTGATCCAAGGAAACTGTAATCATGAATAATTTAAACACAAAGAAAATTGAACCATTGCTAACTGTTAATAACCTGACTGTCGATTTTTCGACAGATAAAGGAACCGTTAGAGCTATTGATGGTATCAGTTTTGATGTGCTACCCGGTGAAACATTAGCAATCGTGGGTGAATCTGGTTGTGGTAAATCCGTTAGTTCACTATCAATCATTGGATTAGTTCCATCGCCTCCTGGAAAAATTGTTGACGGCAGCATCAAATTTAACGACCGGGAATTAGTGGGTTTAAGCGAAAAAGAATATAGAAAAGTACGTGGTAACGATATTTCTATGATTTTCCAAGAGCCAATGACCGCACTTAACCCTGTATTGAAAATAAGTACACAGATGATTGATGTTATTCGTTTACATAACAATGTGAGTAAATCTGAAGCTAAAACCAGAGCGATTAAAATGCTGGAAACCGTCGGCATTCCCTCACCAGAATTACGTATTAATGAATATCCACATCAACTGTCAGGGGGGATGCGTCAGCGAGTTATGATTGCAATGGCACTCTCTTGTGGTCCGGATTTACTACTCGCGGATGAACCGACTACCGCTCTTGATGTAACCATTCAAGCTCAAGTGATGAAAGAATTGATCCGTCTCCAAAAAGAGCTAGGGATGGCAGTGATTTTAGTCACTCATGACTTAGGAGTGGTTGCTGAATCTTGTCAGCGCGTTGTGGTCATGTACTGCGGCCAAATCATCGAGCAAGCCTCAGTCACTGCACTTTTTGCTAACCCAAGACACCCTTACACAAAAGGATTACTTAAGTCCATTCCCATTGTTCGCGAACAGAAAATCCCAAGATTAGAAACGATCAATGGTATGGTTCCAGACTTACACAACTTACCATCAGGGTGTCGTTTTGCCGACCGTTGTGAGTACGCTACAAATAAATGTATGCAGGAAACTCCAATATTATCTGGACCGAAATCTCATCAAGTTGCATGTTTTACCCCATTAGGAGAATGTAATGAATAAGCCACTAATTGAAGTAAAAGGGGTTAAAAAACATTTTGTGGTTGGAAAAAATTTTCTTAAACGCCACCGCCAAGTTTGTAAAGCAGTTGATAATGTTAGTTTTACCATCGATAAGGGGAAAACCCTCGGTCTTGTCGGCGAATCAGGATGTGGTAAATCAACGTTAGGTCGGTGTGTATTAAGGTTATTTGACATAACAGCAGGTGAAGTCAAATTTGAAGGTGTTGACCTGTTCGATTTAGAGGCAAAAGATTTAAAAAAACTACGCCGAGATATGCAAATTATATTTCAAGACCCATTTGCATCGTTGAGTCCTAGAATGACCATACATGATATTTTACGTGAACCTCTAGATGTTCATAAAATAGGAACCATCGCAGATCGTGAAGCAAAAATAGCCGAAGTAATGGATATTGTTGGGTTAAGACCACAGGCGCTAAATCGTTATCCCCATGAGTTTTCCGGCGGTCAACGTCAGCGAGTGGGTATAGCACGTGCACTAGTTTTAGATCCTAAATTTATTGTTGCAGATGAACCTGTCTCTGCACTCGATGTATCAGTACAGGCGCAAGTATTAAACTTAATCGCTGAATTACAAGAAAAGAGAGGCATTTCATTTCTCTTTATTGCTCACGATTTAGCCGTTGTACAACATATTTGCGACGACGTTGGAGTAATGTACTTAGGCCGCTTAGTTGAGAAAGCGCCAGCTGAACTACTCTATAAAAACCCTAAGCATCCCTACACTAAGGCACTATTGTCTGCTATTCCAATACCTGACCCTACTATTACATCAGATAAAATCCATCTTCAGGGTGATGTTCCATCACAACTAAATCCACCAAGTGGTTGCACTTTTAGAACCCGCTGTCCTCAAGCAACGGTACGATGCAAAGAAGCCGTTCCTCTTACCTATAATACCGGTGAAAATGACAAAGAACACCTAGTAGCCTGTCACCTTTATCGATAAGAACGTTACATTAGCAACATAAAGGCCTACTTTTAAGTAGGCCTTTATGTTGTAAGCTCTCTTTATGCTGTTCACTAGCTTGATTATTCTACTAACTGATAGATAACCCATCCTCCTAGAGTCTTTGACTCAACATCATTTATACACTAAATCACTCAGTTTGTTATTTAGCTCAAAAAAACCAACATTTAATTATATTAATTAACATTTTAGTTAATATAAAAATCAACATAATTTATTTTAACAAAATAAAACAATCTACAAATATATAAAAAACGTCAATTTTACATATCGATCAGTGAGAAAAAATCCATTGCATTAAAAAATAAATTAATGCAACAATTAATCAATAAAAACAATGAAAACTTAAATTTAAAAAATAAAATCCCAATTAAAAACAAAATTAATTAACTATAGATTTTTAAATTAACTGATTTTATAATCACCAACAAATAATATTAAACTTTGCTATTTCAATAAGAATTATCTTAGTGACTATATAGACAAAAAAAATACCGCTGATTTTTTCAGCGGTATTTTTATAATTAAAAAGAAAAAAGATTAAAATTTAGCACCTAGAGTGATTTCTAATTCGTTATCTTTCCAACTATGTGTTCCTGCACTACCTTCAGATTTAAAATATTCATATTTTACAACATCATAAGAAACTGCAGCATAGCCATTTACGCTTTCATTTAGTTTCAGAGTATACTTCAACTCTGGAGCAATATGAGCATAAACCTCAGTAGATTTTTCGTCTATCGTATGATAAGCCTCTACATAACTTTCTACATTAAATGTAAAGTTTTCATTCAGTGGTAATGAATATGTCAAATAATCTTCCGTTCCGATCTGATAATCATACTCGTCGTCTTCTGAATCATAATAATTAAAATTATACCAAGATAAATTTAGTTCCCAGTTATCAGTTAACGCACCATCTAAATAAAAGTTCGTCTCTACACCACTGATATCTTGCAAACTACCTTCATTACTTGTCCCTACCTGAGCCCACAATTCAATACCTAGAGCGAAGTCTTTTTCTGCTATTTCCACTCCTTTACTTAACCAAGGAGTGATAATATATTGCTGTGCGTTACTAGAGTCACTGCCATCTTTTGTGTTCCAACTAGCGTCGTATCTTATTAAATATGAAAGAGAAACATCGAATCCAGCTAGTGTGGTCAGGTCGTGAGAAATACCAAATTGTGTATCCCATCCTTGTTGACTTGTACCATCCGATTTTTCGACAAAATCTTTATCTACATCGAATAGAAATTTATAATCATCATTCAACTGATATGATCCAAGACCCAGTGTCCATTCTGTTTTTTGGTATCCTTGGTCATAATCATTCACCTTAACTTGGTGAGAAAATGAGTTTAATTCTCCTGCAAAAACACTAGTACTTGTCAATGGCAAGCTAACTAATAATGCTGCTAGCGTTTTTGTTTTTATGGTATTCATCCTAGATTTTTTCCTTTTTTTATTTGTATTACATAATGCAACTTTATCTATAAGATGCTGTTATTAAGTGATATTTTTTAGGCAAATTATAGAAAAACCCTACTTTAGAGTTTTTGCACTAACACACTAAGCAAAAAGTAGGCCAAAACCAAAACCCCTTATTTAGTAAGGGATTTGTATGACAAGTGCTTTTTAGTTTGCACTATTTTAGTGCTTAACTGCACGTTAATGGGCGTGATATTTAAAATATTTCATCAATCATCTACTTACGACATCTCATAAATATTAAATTCACAATCAGATAGTTTTTATAAAAATCAAAATAAAATTTTTAATTCATTCTAAAGAATTATTTTATGGAATTTACGAATTATGTTTTTATAATTTATTATCTAATTTTATAAATTGCAATTTAGCTCAAACCTTGGATTGCTCGTTTTTAACCAACTTTAGACAAAGGGGACAAAGGGCACGGCGACGTAACTTGCAACTCGGCTATTTAGCCCAGCTATAATGCGGAACTAATGCGACAATAGAACGTGTTGATAACTGTACTGACAGAGGCGTATGTGAACTCAATCTCACTGCCCTCTCAATGTTTCATATACATTGACTAAACTACTTAGTGTCGATTGATTTTATAGGTATTGAGTTTGAGTATAAGAATTACACCAACCAGATTCGAAAAATCGAACTTAATCCTGGTAAATTAAAGGAAATACTCATAGCGTTAGCTCGTGAATACTTGAACGTTTTATTGTTACCACCGGCGTTACCACTGCATAAAAATTTCATTATTTTTATCTTTAAATAAACATTAGCAGTTACTAATATAAAAATAATGAGCCCAGCAATAAATTAATCAACGCAGACAATTACAATTTGAAATAATTTCATATATTTATTAGTATGATATAAGTCCCATCTATTAATTCACGCTATTAGATATGTTTATCTAAATAGATGAATTGATTCTTAGTGATCTTGGTTTTGAATGGAATCTCTAACCAATGAATAAGAATAGAATGGTCGGACACAAAAATCGAGCCATGTAAATAAATGAACCTCTCGAGTAAAGACACAGCATCAATAGCATGAGAGGCAAATTTAGACTTCCTTTAAATGCATCTGATTGCTTAATAGATTTATCAAATAGTCTTATCTCTTGAGAAGTTTTTGGATAAAAAACACCACCCATTGAAGTCGTCATTTGAATGCAATCAAATGAAAATAGAATATGGATAATTCATTAAATTAGGTTGCAAATGATTGAAAATAAAAAAGTTTTTCATACTCTCTGTATGATAATTAGCCTACTTTTTATCGCTGGCTGTCAAGCAACTAAACCACAGTGGTACTCTAAGCCCCAAGCCGATACCAATGAGTATATTTACGCGGTAGCACAAGCAAGAACTCTCCCTTCCGCTAAAAAAAGTGCATTAAATAACATCAACGAAAAGCTTTGGACACAAGTAGAATCCTCTTTTTATCTACGTGAAACTGCACGAGAAACCAATCAAACTGCAATTTCAAATAGCTTAGTTGACAACAAAGTTAATACCAAAACCGAGTCTCTTACCTTAAGCGGCGTAGAATATGTCTCAATGGAAGAGAATGATCTCGGCGCATTTGTTGAAGTTAAAGTTAAAAAATCATTGGTCATACAACAATTAACTCGCGAAATCAATGAGATAAACCATAAGTCTGTAACAGAGCTTGCGGCTCTTGAGCATGAAGACAAATTACTCTGGTGGTTAGACAATCGAGATGCTGACCAAATGTTGCACGATGTATCTGTACGTATTGCAATGCTCACACCTTTAATTCCAGAATATAAAGCCGACATCCGTTCTGTTCAAACGCTTGTTGAAACCCATCAAAAACTAAGCAGTCAAATTAATATTCGTCTGGCTTATGACAAAGAGTCGAAAAAAGCAACACAGTTACTCGGTAACCAGTTATCCAAGTTCAACATTGCTACCTCTACTTCAAAGAAAAATAATCAAACGCACGTACTACGCGTTGAATCTGAACGCCGACGAAATAAAGTGGCTGGTGCGTTCATTTCAACATTAGTTTCCAGTGTAAAAATAACGAATATTAAAGCAAAAACCATCTCTCGTAGTGAAATCATATCAACAGGCAATTCAGTGACCAGTTATCAGTACGCAGATGAAGGGGCGGCTCGCCATTTTAATGAGCAAATAGAAGAAAAAGGAATATGGACAGCATTAGGCTTGATTAAATAGCAAGCATAATGCGTGTCCCAAAATAATAAATTTCGCTTAAAATGTTCGGAGATGAATAGATGTTACAAAAAACGTTGATTGCTAGTACTGTATTAATCGCTTTAGCCGGCTGCTCCAGCCTTCCTTCGGATGAGGTTTGTACGCCAGATACACGAGTCGAGATAGAACAAGCTGACGTAAAAATCCCATCAACAGAAGATGTTAAGGTCGTTGTTCTTGCACCCAATATTACTTTTGATGATGAAGCAAAAACAAAATTAATTTCTTCTATGCGTAATGAACTTGAGACGCAAATATCTCACTCGGGCGCTGAACTGGTTGATCGCAGCTTAGCAAACAAGCTAAAAAAAGAAGTTATGTTTGCTGAACAAAGTGGCCGTTACAGCACTCAAGGAGCCTCGATTGCTGACATTGCAGTGATTACTGAAATTACAGCTTCTGATCTTACATATAAATACACAAAAGCGGGCAGTTACAAAAAAAGTAACGGTGAAACAGTTCGTTTCCCAGCAGAGTGTGACTTTAAGGTCAATGTCGAAGCCGTTGCAAAAGTGGTTGCTATTCCGAGTATGGAATTACTTAAGCGAATTGAGATGCAAGGTGATAAAACCGTTACGATTGAAGAAAGCAAATCTAGTTGTCCAATCAGTGTTGGGCAGTACCAAAGTCTTGCAAGTAAAGCCGCAATGGAAGCCGTTGAGTATACTTACGAACTTAAACAGATGTTAGCGGCAAGTGCACCAGTTTCAGAGTTCCGTCAATGTGAACATGGCAACATGGTTAAACTTAACATGGGAAAAAATAAAAAGGTGACACCAGGCTCTGAAATAATATTCACCAAAGGAATGCAATCTATGGAAGGTGATGTTGAAATTTTTCCTATTGGCACTGGTTATGTCGTAGACAATGAATATAACGCGGTTACCTCACAGAATTCTTGGGTATCCATTGATGATGAAACCGCATCAAAAATTCAAATAGGTTCTCTGGGTAAGATCGTTCCAGAAGATTGCCACTGGAGTAATCTTGAGTGTCTCATGAAATAAATTCGAAGATAGGATTATCGATAATGAAAAAAGTAATAATGACAGTAGTGGTTGCCACTGCATTAGCAGGTTGTCAAAGCACCGGCTCAACAGTTGAACAAACACAAAACTTTGCCGAATGTACGTTCCCTGACGCACCAACCGTTAAAGCGCCTGGTTGGATATGTGATGTAATGCCTACTGATCTCGCAGCAGGCGCTAAAGGATATGCGAAGAAAAGCGCAGCAGGTATGACCGTTATGCGCAAAATTGCTGTAAACGACGCTCGTGTAAACCTTGCCGCTGAACTTGAAACTGACGTGAGTAATCTATTCCAAGCTGCGACTGAAGGAACCACATCCACTTCTGCTGCAGAAGGGGTATTACTTGTGACTGAAGAAGTACAAGAAACGTTTGAAAATATTACTAAATCTGTAGTAAGTAAAACACTAACAAACAGCCGTATAGTAGTCAGTCAAACAAGCCCAACAGGTGGCTTATACGTGCTAGTTGGTATGGACCAAGCGGCTTACGATGCGAACATAAACAAAGTTATCGACGGAGTGAGTGATGATTCTGCATTATGGGATCAGTTTAATAATGAAAAAGCCGCTGCCGACCTTGCTGCAGCCTTCGATGCTTTAAAAAAATAATCACGGTTTGACGATTGGTCATAGAGAAAAGACCGCGAATATAGTCTTTTCTCTATACACACCCAGGGTACCCTATGTATAAAACAATCACTAAAACAGCATTAGCTGTTGCAATCTCTGCAACGGTTAGTTTCTCAGTACTTGCAGTATCCACAGACCAACAACAGCAGCTGGATAATGCAATTGCAAAAACAAACCAGTCTCAAGACGAGAAAATTCAAGAATTTCACACTTATGTAAATGCTTACTTAGATGAATATGAAGCATGGCGTGATGAGTACATCAATAACCTTGATGAGCGTCGTACAAGTCTTATTAAGACTTGGGGGGAAGGAGAGGTTTCTTCTAAAACGAAACAAGTCGATTACTCGCAAGACGATCAAGTTAAAGTCGCCGTTGATTACGAAAATAACACTGCCACGGTATCGGTTCTCGTTGATAAAAACAGCAGTGATCAAGAACTTGAAGAATTTATAAATAAAATACCGGTTGAGGTTGCAGGTCAAACTGTTGCACTGACAGATCTGAAAGCTGCAGATCATACAGTATTGTACTCCTTTGACAAGGAACAAGAAGAGAAAAACTTCGTTATTGAACAAACACAAAGCCAGATGAATGAACTTGATGTCCAAGCAGAACGATTAGTTCA
This sequence comes from Vibrio sp. MA40-2, assembly GCF_047302445.1. NCBI lineage: Bacteria > Pseudomonadati > Pseudomonadota > Gammaproteobacteria > Vibrionales > Vibrionaceae > Vibrio > Vibrio sp. MA40-2. Next base: position 1,544,666 of record NZ_CP178627.1, on the reverse strand, counting down.
ATCAAACACAGGGATCCCTGATTCGTTCATCTACCAACGAGCTCATACCAAAAAAATGGCATTACTCGCTCAGGCACAAGAACGTATTACAGCTCAAGCTATTTTATATAAAGAAATGCGGGCGAAACATGGTATAAAAGTTAAGCAATCTGATTCTGTCGAACAATCAAATAAAACCAATCAAGATATTGCAGACATTGAACTCGCATCAGAACAAAAAACGCCAGAATCCGCTACCGATATCTCGACCACTCCAACTCAGTTGAAAAAAGTTGTCAGCTACAAAGTAAAACTTCCTGAGAACAGCTTAAAATCGCGGGCAAGCCAATACACCTCTCTTGCAGAGAAAGAAAGTGAACAATGGGCAATAGATGCAGCATTGATTATGGCCATCATGCACTCTGAGTCGGCTTTCCGACCAGACGCAAAATCACACGTCCCAGCATTTGGTCTTATGCAAATTGTTCCGACAAGTGCGGGCCATGATGTAAACAAGCAGGTTCGCAATATTGATGCGCCAATGAAGGCTGCAGATTTGTATCAGCCAGTCATTAATGTTGAAACAGGTACTGCTTATCTCAATATTCTAAATAACAAATATCTACGTAAAATAGACAACGATGAAAGTCGCTTGTACTGTATGATTGCTGCTTATAACACGGGTGCAGGTAACGTTGCTCGTGCATTTAACAAAGATGGTTCAACTAACATCGCTAAAGCTTCTGCAGTAATCAATAAACTTACACCAAAAGAAGTGTACAACCAATTAACTACTAACTTGCCGTACGACGAAACAAAAAATTACTTGAAAAAAGTGAACAGTCGTATCCAGCTATATAAATAAGACTTGTCGAAAGGCATAAACTTCATCCACCTTTAACATAATTAAGAGCAAAATGTATAAAATTTTCGCGTTATTTTTCCTTAGTATTGGTGTCTATCTAGGCCTTAATTACAGTAATGAAATGATGAGTATCATAGATAGCGATATTTTTGAGCAAGTACGCCAACATGTTGAAGAAGGCAAAAATTCATTGATGGATAAGATTGACGAGATTAAAGGTACATGATGTCTGAAGAACAAAATACTGGCGTTCAAAAAGAAATTCAAGACGAGCTACAAGAATTACAAGAGACGCAAGAATCATTATTAAATGCGCAAAAAAAAGGCGGTTTAGCGCGTACTATAGGTTTAGTATCGGTTATCTCAATCGCTTTAGGTGGTTTTAATGACAGCTTTGATGCTTTAACAAAGATCGCTGATTTTGGTCTGTCGCAAATGACCGATATCCCATCGCACAAGAAACTTGAGAAAATATACATCCGTTCATCGGCTGAAATTTTGGATCAAACATTTGGTGCCCCCGTGTACATCAAACGTTCGTCAAGCAATGACGTTATCAAATACTACCAAGACGATAACTTTATTCTTTCAGCTATTACCAGAGACAATGCCATTGCTGCTTATCTTGTGTTCCCAGATAAAACCTTTACACCAGAAACATTAGAACACGCAGGTGGTAGTGACTATTTCCATCAGCCTTTTAATGCAATAGAGAGTGTAAATGAAATTCGTGCATCGTTCGCCAAGACAGGAAACTATTACATCGAAGAAAATAATGGCGGCGAGTTTCGTTACCTATATTCTTCAATCAGTGGCGTGAGTGAATTCATTGCACCAATGACAGAGAACGATAAAAAATTGCTTGCTGAAGTAGTTGACTCTCTAACCATGAATAAAAACATTCAAAAGAGTGTCCATTCTTTACGCCTCAATGTAAAACCAAATTTCTACGGTTACAGTACCTTAGGCTTAGGTTCACTAGAAGAAGCGATTTTATCCAACACAGAATATCGCCTAATTCATAAAAGTTAACACCACATGGTTAGTGGTTTAGAGTTAGAAAAAAAGGCCAACATAATGAAGTGAAGTAACCCCATAACGTTGGCCTTTTACTTTTTTATATTAACTTATTAATAAGTAATTGTTATTTTTAGTTAATCCATCAAGCTCTTTGACTTAATCGCTTTCTTCGCTAACTCTTTGGCAAACACTTTAATATCGGCTTCAAACTCTTCGACACTTTGACGAATTTCATCCAGTTGAACCGTTTGCATTACACGGTTTTCCATCACGATCTGACCATTAACGATAGTGGTGTCAATATTACTTGGATTTGCCTGATAGACTAGCGTTGCGTAAGGATTATAACTTGGAAGCATGTTAGCTGATTGTGTCTCTACAATCACGATATCCGCTTTTTTACCCACTTCAAGAGACCCTATCTCATCTTCCATGTGCAGTGCTTTTGCACCACCTAACGTAGCCATCTCAATAACCTGTTCAGGAATCATGATAGTACGATCGGAATATTTCAAGCGTTGCATGTTAGCTGCGTAACTTAGCGTACGCATAATGTCGACTTGGTTTGAACTCATTGGGCCATCAGTCCCTAAACCTATTCTCATGTCGGCGCGATACATATCCCATGCTGGTGCGATTCCTGTTGCACCTTTGGCGTTCGCCATTGGGTTGTATGAAATACCAGCATCAGCTTGTTTCAGTAACTTTTGATCATTCTCTGAAAGATGAATACCGTGAGCTATGACAACTCGCTCATCCAGCACACCAATTTCATCCATAAATTCAATTGGCGACGTCGCTTTTGTTGCATCTTTTATGCGCTTTTCTTCATTGGGAAATTCCGCCACATGAATTAACACGGGCACATCGTATTGGGAAGATAACTTATTAATTTCTTGCAGCTTATCCTTACTGACTGTATACACGGCATGTGGCGCATAAGCAGGCGTGATTAATTCATCGTTTTGATATTCTTCAATAAAGCCTTTGGCATAATCAATTCCGCCATAAGGTTCTTTAGCGTCGACAACTGGAAACTTAATGACGGTTTCACCTAACACAGCACGCAAACCGACTTCTTTGGTCGCTTTGGCCATTTCATCCATGTGGTAGTACATATCGGCATAAGTCGTTACACCACTTTGCGCCAGTTCGATACTGCCTAGCTTAGTCGCATTGTAAATCAGTTCTCGGCTTAATTTTTCTGCTTCTAATGGAAAGAAATACGCGAACAAACGATTCGAAATCCCTTCTTCACCTAAACCGCGAAACGCAATCATTGGTAGATGGTTGTGCGCGTTAACCATGCCGGGCATAACGATTCCATCTTGCGCATCGATCGTGGTTTTGGCGCGATACTGAGTGATTAAATCCTCATTACCAACGGCAATAATCTGGTCATTTTTAACAACAACAACCCCATCTTCAATCACATCCATTGCTGAATTAATGGTCAGAACCTGTCCATTTGTAATGATGAGATCGGCGTTGTATGTTTGAGTCGCGGCTATTGAACCACAGCCTGAGAGTAAAACGGCACTAATAGTGCTTGCTAAGCTTTTGAGCGTCATTGCTAAACCTTAATGTTGAATGTGAGGTGCTTATAGATAGAGATCCAATTCTAACTTGTTATTTTTAATCAATAATATAACCCTATTTCATAATAAAATATCGGAGAAATTACAAAGCAGAGGTTGACGAAATTTACGCCGTGGGCGAAACGCGGAACAAGATTCATGGGGCTAGGTATGCCTGAAACTCAGTGTATAATTTAAGAATCAAGCACAATGAAGAATGACTGCCTTCTCTCTGAATTAAGTAACAAAACCTATTTAAAACTAAACGTGTTTAAATATGAAAAAGTTATAGGAGAGAGTGGGCTAATAAGAATTTATATTCCTAATATTTTGTCAGTAACAAAATAGTCGTATGAAATATCACTTAATACTTTATATGCTTTCGCTACATCACCATCATTTATTGGTTGTTTTAGCGCTTGCAAATAGCCCAACATCTGTTCTTTAGCGGCCGAAGAGTTCTCTGGAGAAACGGCTTGATCTTCGTATAATAAATGATGACTTCTAGAGATCTTATAAATAATCAAGTAAACAGCAGAAAAATTAGAGTTTTCTTTTATCAATTCTCCCATATCCTTTTTTAAAATAACGAAAGCATCCGTACAGGCCAATTCTTCTTCAAATTTTTTTATCGCATCATTAAAATTCATATTAAATCCTTTATGAACATTATCACTCTATACTAAATAAGATTTTTATTAATATAATCAATTGCTTTAATTCCCTTCAACGACCTATCCCACAAGTTATTTGTGATGTTCGAATGAAATTTTACAGCATCGGGAGCATTAGTAATCATCGCTACACCCAACCTAATATTAGGTAGATCACCTAATGAAAAAGGACTGATTGCAACGATATCCTTGCTTTTTTGTCGAAATATTTGGAAATTAGAGTTAGGAATAGTATCGATCAATACTCCTAACTGAACACCAATTGGCTGTTCTTCGAGGAGGTTTACGATATTTTGAACTTCTTTCCTAGCAACCTCTTCTCGATATTTTTTGACAGTATCGCTCAAATTATAGTGGCCAATAAAACCATTATGGATAAATCGTTCCAATTCAGAAATTGAAACCAAACTTAATATACTAGGTTTATTTTGACTATAATTTTTCTTTCTCTCTTTCAATATATCAGTAATGGTAGAAATTTCATTTAACGCTTCTGAATTTCGCTTAAATTCGTCTGGCAAACTTTCTATCAACACCTCATGCAGCATGGTGTCATAAGTGTCGGTCGTCAAGAGATAAGAAATCGGACCAAATAATGCAGAAATATGATGCGTTTCTGACTCTATTTGCCGCATTCTTTCCATAAAACTCAAACATGATGCAATATACTCAACACCAACACCAAGCAGTGTTGGAAGAGAAACTTCGAGCACTTCTGATATTTTCTCCAGTGTTTCAAGCTTTGGAGGAACGCCTTTTTCATATCGATATAAAGCTGCGCGAGATACACCAATTAGATCGGCAACCACCTCCGGTGATAGATTGCGTCCCAACCGATATGCTTTTAATCGATCACCAATACCTGAAAATAAATCTGACATTTTAATCCTAAAGTGCTCTATTTATAAAATCAACATCAGCGGGCAAATCATTGACCAAAAGAATACAGTCAAACATCTACCCCACTAACTTAATGTTTTAACCTTGAACCTCTACTACTTCCCTGTTCATGCCCTGCATATAATAAACGATACCGCCTAATCCCACACCCATAATCAAGGTTTCTAAACCGGGCCAGAAACACAAAACCGTCGTTGCAAGTAGCAAGAATCGCTCTAACTTAGTGGTTTTAGTTCTGAAAAAACCAGCCATCAATGCACCTTGAAATACAACACCAATAGCTGTTGAAATCCAAGTTATCGCGATGTCAATTGGTTCGCCATTCATTAACATAGGTGTAAAAGCAAACAATAGCGGCATGATATACAACATTTTCGCATAGCCAACCGCTTTCCAACCCGTTTTCCATGGGTCTGCTTTCGCTATCGCCGCCCCCGCATACGCGGCGACACAAACTGGCGGTGTAATGTTGGAGTCTTGACTCAACCAATACACAATCATATGTGCAGATATCAAAGCCACGCCCATTTCCGATAATGTCGGCACAGCTAACACCGCAACAACAATATAAGAAGCGGTAACGGGTAATCCCATACCTACAATCAAACTCGCAATCGCTATTAACGCTATTGCAATTAAAACCGAATCATTCGATGCTTGAAGCATAATATTAGTAAATTCTTGAGCTAAACCAGTAAGGCTAATCATGCCTAGAATCAACGAAATAACACCAACATTGGCACCAATAATGAGTGTATTAAGGCCACCTTCCGACAAAGCCTCAAAAACGCTTTTTAGATTCATTCGAGTTCGAGGGTTAAACCAAGAACAAGGAATAGTTGCTAAGATCCCCCAAAAAGCTGAGTATCCAGGCGTGAAACCACTTACTAATAAGGTAACCATAATAATCAAAGGGATACTTAAAAACCAGCGTTCACGAATAACATCTTTAAATTTCGGCACATCATCATCGGTTAATCCACCTAATCCTAGTGATTTGGCTTCATAATGAACAACTGACCACACGCTAGCAAAATATAACAAAGCAGGAACAATGGAAACCATCACCAAGGTTTGATATGGAACCCCAGTAAGTTCGACCATAATGAAGACACCAGCCCCCATTACTGGAGGTAAAAACATGCCCCCGATAGATGCTGATGCTTCAATAGCACCAGAGGATTCACGAGAAAAACCCACTTTTTTCATCAATGGAATGGTTAAAGAACCGGTCGACACCGTGTTCGCAATTGCACTCCCAGAAATGGAGCCCATCATAGCCGATGCAACCACCGCCACTTTAGCTGGTCCTCCCGACATTCTGCCCGCTAAAGATAACGCGATATCAATAAAAAACCCGCCGACACCTGACTTACCAAGAAATGCGCCTAAAAATACAAATAAAATAACATAGTCAACTAACACTCTGGCCATCAAGCCAAATACGCCATCTTCCGATAGATAGAAAAATAGTGAGATTCTCTCTAATGAAAAGCCTCTATGAGAGATGAGGTCTGGCATATAACGACCAAAAATAGCATAGAGCAAAAAAACCGCTCCAATAATAGGCATGGTCCAGCCAAGTACTCTTCTGCCTGCCTCAATAGATAAAACAAGCATAATGGCACTAAAAGCAAGATCGGTAGTGGTTTCAGCCCCTAAACGATCAATGATAGCGCCATAATTTAATACAAAATACAAAGTAGATGAGGCGGATAATACCACTAAGCTATAATCTAATAACGTCGGATTTAGCTTCTTTTCACCTATTTTTATGGGGTATATTAAAAAAATCAGAATTAAAGTAATGCCAACATAAACACCAAGATGATACTGCAGTGCCTGGCCGCCAAATGCGGCACTTCCCAGATAAAAAACAGCCATAATAACCGCAATAATTTCAGCAATACGACGAGACAAGCCGAGCAAATTAATCTCTGACGTTGAACCTGGCTCAATATCCTGATTCTGGCTATCTGTACTTGAAGAAGCTACTTCTTTAATCATAATGAATACTCATAATTTTTGATGTTGTCATTACGCATGTTTGCCATACGTAATGACGATTAAGCGCGGATCTTATTGATTAGGGATTTCGATACCAGCTTCTTTCCAAAAACGCTCTGCGCCTTTATGTAAAGGGATAGACATTCCAGCTAAACCATTTTCTAACGACATTTCACGTGTTGCATTACTCACTTGCAACATATAAGCCAAACCTTCTTCGCTGTACAATTTCTTCGCAATCTCATAGACAATATCATCGCTTAAATCGGCACTTGCCACTAAAATCGCAGTATCTCTAAAAGTATGTACATCATGATCTATATTTGCATACGTTCCCGCTTTGATTGTGGCTTCGGAATAGAACGGGTATTTGTCGAAGAATCCACTCGCGTCTACATCTTTCCATAAATCAATTAGCGTAGCGTTCATTGAACTGGTGCTATCAACAATGGCACCAGCAGGTGCGCCCCACATACCGTGGTATGCGTCAATTTGACCATTTTTAAGTTGGTCAGAAGAACCTGAGCCCCCCATGTTAATAAGATCCATTTTTTCGGTCAGACCAAGATGGTCAAGCAAACGCATCATGGTTTTTTGCGTACCTGAGCCAGCACTACCAACGGACATTTTTTTGCCTTCAAGATCATAAATAGATTTGATTCCTGAATCATCCGCCGTCACAACTTGAGAAATGGCACTGTATAAAAATCCGATTACTCGAATATTGTCTACTTTGCCTGTTGATTCAAATGCTTCTAAACCATTATAAGCAAGGTATGAGTCGCCAGAAAAAGCAACCCCCATTTGCAAATCGCCACCACCGATTCTACGTAAGTTTTCTACCGAACCTGCAGACCCTTCAACGGTAAATTTAGCATCGGGAATACTTTTTGAAACTAGAGAACCAACACCGCTTGCCATTGTATTAAAGGTACCACCAGCACCACCACCACCAATTGAAATAAACTCTTTTGCATTAACTGCGGAAACACTAGATAACGCAAGTAAAGTCGGGATAGCAAAGCTTACGAGGTTCTTTTTTAATTTAAATCCATTTTTTTTCAGCGACATAAATAAGTCCTTTTTTTACTTTTTTAGTTAATAAAAACATGAGTCTCTAAAATTAGACTCATGTTAATTAAATGTCAATAACATGAGATTACTTTATTTCATTATGATGAAAACTTGCTTTTAACGCCCTAAAATCGAGCGAAACGCACTATTTAAGGGCAATAAATATTTATAAAATGATTTGTTATTCAAATCTAAAAATTGAGACGATTTAAATTGACTTAACACCATTTCGAATGTAAATTTTTTTCAAACATATTTAAAGGATATGATTATGACGATTAAAACAACACAAAATAAAGCACTTAACAATGTGCACATTGATCAAACTTTTGAATATGCCCAAGAGTTATTTAACCAATTAGAACGAATCTCAAGTGACGGTATAGGAATCACTCGCCCGTCTTACAGTGAAACAGAAACTCAAGCTTTACAAATGCTAAAAACCTTTGCACAACGCCATGGGTTAGTTGTGCAAATCGATCCAGCACAAAATTATATTTTTTCCTTAGAGGAAGTAGCAGAAGATCAAGATTACACACTGATTGGGTCGCATATAGATAGTGTACCTGAAGGAGGCAATTACGATGGGGCAGCAGGGATTGTTGCAGGAATTTTATGTTTAGTTAAAGCAAAAAAACAAGGCATAACGTTTGCTACCCCAGTTAAAGTGATTGCATTAAGAGGGGAGGAAAGTGCTTGGTTTGGTCATTGTTACTTAGGTTCTAAAGCTCTATTTGGTCATATCAACGAAACCATTCTTCAAGCAGAGCATCGGGAAACACAACAAAAGCTCTCTACTCATATGGAAAATGTTGGTGTTGAAGTTGCAGCATTACGAGAGAAAAAAGTACTGATTGATAAAAAAAGAATCAAGCAATACTTAGAAGTGCATATCGAACAAGGCCCAGTATTAGTAGAAAAAAATAAACCTGTTGCTATCGTTTCAGGAATTCGCGGTAATATCCGCTATCAATCCATCCATTGTATTGGCGAGGCAGGTCATTCAGGCGCAGTGCCAAGAGAATATCGTCATGACTCAGTATTCTCAGTAGCAAATTTATTAGTGCGATTAGATGACCACTGGAGAACATTAAATGATCATAACTCCGACCTAGTACTAACCAGTGGCATTATGTCAACCAACCAACACGAACATGCCATATCACGCATTCCCGGCGATGTTTCTTTTAGCTTTGAAGCGAGAAGTGAATATCCTGATGTTCTTGAGACGGTTGAGAGTATTTTGAAATCAGAAGCTCAATCAATAGAACGCGAACGAAATGTTAAATTTGAATTTGGCTCTCAGATTTCATCTAAACCTGCGTTGTTGGATAAGAATATTATTAAAGGATTCCAGCACTCTGCTGAAAAATGTGGCTTAGATCCATTTTTAACACCAAGTGGTGCGGGTCATGACGCTGCGATTTTTGCTAATGAAGGTATTTCTACTGGAATGCTATTTATCAGAAACCAGCACGGTTCTCATAATCCTCACGAAGCAATGGAATTAGATGACATGATATTAGCAATCGATGTGTTATATCACTACTTACAAACCCATTAAGTCATACGCTTAATTTTACTCACCAGTTTATTTTGCTAACCAGCTTATTTTGTTAACTAATAGTATCGTTAGACCGTTTTAAGGAACCTGTCAATGCAAGCCACTATCGACATTTTGCAAAAATTAATCGCATTTAAAACCGTAAGCTTGCAGTCAAACTTAGAGCTGATCGACTATATAGAATCTTACTTAAACAGTTTTGCAATTACTTCAAAACGCGTCTACAGCGAAGATAAGTTACAAGCCAATTTGTTTGCCACAATAGGAAACTCAGAAAAGGGTGGAATTTGCTTTTCTGGCCACTCAGATGTCGTACCTGTTGAAAATCAACCTTGGAGTAGCGATCCATTTAGTTTATATAAGAATGGCGATAAATATTACGGCCGTGGAACCGCGGATATGAAAGGATACTTAGCGTGTGTCCTTTCATTGGTACCCGAATTCATTGCCGCGACGCGTTCTAGCAATGCCACTCCAATTCATATTGCCATTAGTTATGATGAGGAGGTGGGATGCGTCGGAGTAAGAAGATTAATTGATCAGCTTGCCGAACAGGAAAACAAGCCCATTGCTTGCATCATAGGTGAACCGACCATGATGCAAGTCGCTACCGCTCATAAAGGAAAAAGCGCATGGCGTTGCTCTGTTCATGGTGTCGCGGCTCATTCTTCTCAACCACATTTAGGCATTAACGCTATTGAATACACCGCTGAACTTGTCACTTTTTTGCAAAAAAGTGCTCGTGAATGGCAAACTACGGAAAATGATAATCGCTATTCACCGCCTTTTTCAACTATACAGGTTGGTACAATAAAAGGCGGAACAGCGGTAAACGTAGTGCCTGATTATTGCCAATTTGACTTTGAAGTTCGTCCGTTACCTACCACCTCAACAGAAAAACTATTGCAACCATTTAATTCGCTAGTCAACAACACATTAAAACCAGCCATCCAAAGCCAAAACCCGCAGTCAGATATAAAACTAAAGGAACAAGTGAACTATCCGGGTTTAGTCGATGACGACAGTCTTGCAGAGTTAAAAACGATTTGTTCAAACGCGGTCGGCGCTACCTCATTTTGTTCTTTATCATTTGGCACTGAAGCAGGCTTATTCCAACAAGCTGGAATACCTACCGTGGTCTGCGGACCAGGTTCTATCGACGTAGCACACAAAGCCAATGAATATGTGGAACATGAACAATTAGAGCAATGTATGGCATTTTTAAGAAAAGTGATCGCTTCAGATTGAAGTTTCTACTTTACCGATCCTCAATTTACGCAAGAAATGAGTGATCCTCCAAACGTAACTTAGTGAAACAGCGTAAATCATAAAACAGATCATAAATAACAGGAACATGATTGATTCATTGATCGCCGCTATTTCACCATAAATACCAAAACCAACATGACAGCTTGAAATTAGGCATATTATAAGTAGTGTTTGACCTGAGGAGCATCCTAGGCGTTGGAAGGTGTGGTGAAGATGCTCTCTATCGGGTTTAAAAGGTGAAGCACCACGACGTATTCTTCGGATCATAATCGCTGCCATATCCATCAATGGGACAGCGATAAGCCATAAAGCGGTTACTGGACGCATTAGAGGAGTACTTTGAGAGATATTTTGGCTCGCTTCAAGTAACAACCAAATGACAGTAAAACCAATCACCATACTACCTGCATCACCCATGAATATTTTTCGCTTCCGTCCTAATATCCCAAGGTTCATACAAATATAAGGGATCATCGCAACAATAATTACCACGGCAAAATAAGCCAAGCCATTTTGCCCGCCCCTAAAAAGTAAAAAAGAGAGACCAGCGAAGGTGGTTATCGACAAGCCACCCAACAACCCATCAATACCATCGACCATATTAAACGCGTTGATTGCTCCAATAACCGCAGTAATAGTGGCAACGGGCCCAATTAAGCCTAAATGTATGTTGCCTTCTCCCACTAAGTTGCCAATATCTATCAATTCGATATCGGCTAAACTCAACATCAGAATCGCCAGCACAGTTTGAATACATAACCGGATCTTTACACTAATATCAAACTTGTCATCAAAAGCACCGAGTACCGCTAATAAAATGATACAACCCAAAAAGACGTTACTATGAGGAATAAGTTCAGGCTTAAAGACTAAAAATAGAGTAATAGAAATGCAGATCGAAATTCCACCAACAAGAGGAATCGCTCCGTCATGAAGTTTACGGCTATCTGGTTTATCAACTAAGCCTACTTTTCTAGCCAATTTGCGCAGAATAAATAGCGACAAAAAAGAATATAAAAATACAAAAAATAGTTCTACAAACATAATATTATCTATTCGTTTTTAACGCGGTCTAGCAGCATTGTAATGATCACCAGTTCGCCACGACATGCGCCTAATATCACCTGTCATAACGTGCAATGTTTAAATGGAATATTAAAAATACTCAGCCTCAATCTAAGCTTTCGGTAACTACTTCGCTATCTGATTTTAAGAACGTTTGGGTAAACTTCACGTTTCATAATCGTCGAGGTCAAACCAGATATAAGCGGTGGCAGCAATATCACTTTTCAGAAATATCACTTTTCATAAATATCTATTCAAACAATCCCAACCGAGCCACCGTTATAGCCTTTTCTTGACTGTGCTTTAGCTATCTGATCATTTTTCACTCTCTCCTTGACGTTATTAACCTCAATCACTTCACTAGAATTTGATCAAAAAAGCCGAGCATCAACGTTGCTCGGCTTGGAAAATAATGTCTTATGCGGATGTATAATGCACCATCCATTTCACGCTAAATAATCATTCATCATATATTAATGATTGAGCGGGGATCGTATCCGCGCCCCAACCACGATACATACCTTCAGTATTAAATGGCAACGTTACGTTGCCATCACTGTCGACAGCAATCAATCCCCCACTACCGCCGGTCGATAATAAATCAGTAAAAACTACGTGTTGGGCAGCAGACTGTAAGCTTTCTTTAGCCAACGCCATACGCGAAGAGACATTATAGCCCACTACATGCCTTAGAAAGTGTTCTCCATGGCCGGTAGCAGAAACCGCGCATGTTCTGTTATTAGCGTATGTCCCCGAACCAACAACAGGCGTGTCACCGATACGACCATATTCTTTATTAGTAATACCACCCGTCGATGTCGCAGCAGCAAGATTACCATTCTTATCTTTTGCAACAGCACCAACTGTACCAAACTTATAGTCATTAGAGGTTGGTTCTAAAATGACACTCTGTGCTTTTAAAGCCGACTGTAATTGTTGGTAACGCATGTCGGTAGAAAAGTAGTCGTTGTCAACTTCCGGCAAACCCTGATCGCGGACAAATTGCTCTGCCCCTACCCCGCCTAGGTAAACATGTGGTGAGCTATCCATTACCGCTCTTGCTACATCAATCGGGTTTGCACTGTACCTAATGCCAGAAATCGCACCTGCCTCTAAATCTTTCCCGCACATAATAGCGGCGTCGAGTTCATGCTTCCCTTCATGATTAAATACCGCACCTTTACCCGCATTAAACCAAGGACAATCTTCCAGTTGATTCACTGCTTTTTGCACTACATCCAAGGCACTCTGTCCCTCTTGTAAGCTGGCCAATCCTTGGGTAATAATCTGCTGCAATACCGTTTTAATTTCACTTTCTTGCTCTAAAGATAATTTTCCTTTTGACATCGCACCCGCGCCGCCATGTATTGCTATTGAATATTCGTGAGACATTTCACATCCTTAATGCTGAATTAATTGATTTAAGAACAACTGTGTTCTTGGCGATTGCGGGTTGGAGAAAAAATCTTCGGGATTGTTTTGTTCGATGATTTGACCTTGATCCATAAAAATCACTCTGTCCGCCACTTTACGAGCAAATCCCATTTCGTGAGTCACACAAATCATGGTCATACCGTCTTGAGCAAGATCAGTCATTACATCCAAAACTTCAGAGATCATTTCAGGATCTAATGCCGATGTAGGCTCATCAAATAACATCACATCTGGTCTCATACAAAGCGCACGGGCAATAGCCACACGTTGCTGTTGCCCACCAGATAATTGATTAGGGTACTTATTAGCTTGTTCTTGTATCTTTACTTTTTCCAACAGAGTCAAAGCCGTTTCGATGGCTTGTTGCTCATCGATTTTTAGATTTGACGTTTGCGGCAAAACACAATTTTCGAGTACCGTTAAATGAGGAAAAAGATTAAATGACTGGAAACACATTCCAACTTGTTTTCTAAGTTCGATTAAATCACTTGGTGAATCTTTAACTTCATCACCAAAAACAACAAGCGATCCGGATTGATGTTTTTCCAATTGATTAATACAACGAATCAAGGTCGATTTTCCTGATCCCGAAGGGCCACAAATAACAATACGTTCACCCTTTTTGATTGTCAGGTTAATATCTCTGAGTGCATGATAGGCGTCGTACCATTTATTAAGTTTTTTTATATTAATAACATCCATTGAACTATTTCCTTGAATTATTTTAGGCGACGCTCAAGATGAGCAGCATACTGAGATAAAGAGAAACAACACACGAAGAAGAAAAGGCCTAAAAAGGCATACATCTCATTTTCCAATCCAACCCATTTAGCATTTGACAAAGTGCTTGATGCGACACCAACGATATCTAATACACCGACGATCATCACAAGTGTGGTTTCTTTTAAAATACCAACAAATTGATTCAATAAAGAAGGGATAGAATTTTTTAACACTTGTGGCAAAATAATTTGCCCCATCATTTTCCAATAACCAAAACCCAGTGCTTTTGCCGCTTCAAACTGACCCTGAGGAATAGATTGCAATCCACCTCTTATGGTTTCTGCCATGTAAGCCGCTGTAAATAAAATAAGCACAGCCACAACGCGAAGTAATACATCAAATTCTTGGCCCGGAGGTAAGAATAACTGAATCATCAACGACGCCATAAATAAAAGGGTAATAACAGGTACAGAGCGAATTAATTCGATATACGCGACACTTAACCAATGAATAACCGGCTTATTGGAGCGTCTGCCTAACGCGAGCAATATACCTAAAGGAAGCGCGAACACCATACCAAAAATAGCTAAAAATAGGGTCAGCATCATACCGGCAAACTTAGTAGTAGAGATCGTCTCTAAACCAAAATGTCCACCTTTTAGAATCATCCACATGGCAAAAGGGAGGACGACTAAATAGAACAAAATGAACGGTTTGTTAACACGTTTAAAATACAACATGGGAATCGCTAATGCCGCTAAACCAAAAGCAACATCTACTCGCCATTGTTGCTCGTCTGGATACATACCGTAGGTAAACAATTCAATTCGATTCACTACAGGCAACCAGCATGCGCCTCCCGAGACACAATCGGCTTGAGTTTCACCAATAAACGTGGCATCAAACAGCAGCCAGTTCAGCATGGTTGGAACAAACCATGCGACAAACAGTGCACCGACTAACGTTAAAAAAATATTAAACGGGGTCGAAAAAAGATTTTTCTTACTCCAGTCTACCCAATCTGTTTTAATTTGAATTGCTGGTTTCGGCTCTATCATGGTATGCGATGTTGTTGCAGAGATAGTATTGTCATTACTCATTATTATTTCCCTATCTCGATATGTGAGTTATACCAGTTCATTAACACGCTGGTGATCAAGCTGAAAATACAATACGTTCCCATCACTATCAAAATGCATTCAATAGCTTGCCCTGTATTGTTAAGTGTGGTGCCACCTGTCGAGGAAACCAACTCCATAAAACCAATCACTACACCCAACGAGGAGTTTTTAATAATGTTAAGATACACGCTAGTAATTTGTGGCACCATTGGGTAAACCGCTTGAGGAACAATCAGCTTCCACATGATTTTTGATTCGGTAAAGCCAAGCGCTTTGCCTGCTTCATCTTGTCCAGACGATACCGACTGGATGCAGCCACGAACAATTTCAGCTATGTAGCTGGCGCTATAGACAGACAGTGCCAAGCACAATGCAACCAATTCAGGGATGACAATCATACCGCCTTGAAAGTTAAATCCAGTCAGTTTAGGATCGCTAATTGAAATATGCCCATTAGTGAATGCGATAACCGTCAAAACTAGCGGGATTGAGACTACAATAACTATCATCTTTGGCCAAAGAACCGGGTGGAATCCTTGCCATTTTGACCGTCTACGAATGACATTACGGTAGGTGAATGCACAAAAGATAGATATAACAAGGGATAGGATAAAATATTCACCCCAACCACCAAAAGAAACATGAGGTATAGCAAGCCCACGGTTAGATAGAAAAACGCTGTCAGTCAATGCAATACTGTTTCGTACCGATGGTAAACTTAAGAACAGCGCATACCACCAAACAAGCTGTATAACCAAAGGGACATTTCGAATAAGTTCCACATACGATCGGCTAAGTTTATTAACTACCCAGTTTTTCGAGACACGGCCAACACCCACAATAAAACCAATAAGTGTAGCCAAAATAATACTCATAAAAGACACAAGTAGAGTATTGGCCACACCAACCCAATAGGCTCGTAAATAAGTGTCATTTTGGTCATAGTCAATAAGGCTAAATGTAATGTCATAGCCTGCTCGATCGTCTAAAAAATCAAAGCCGGTCGTAATGCCCAAACTATCAATGTTTTCTGACATATTAGTGCCAAGGTACAAAAATAAGCTAGAAACAACGATCAGTAATAAGGCTTGTTGACCCCAGTCGATCAGGGTCCCTTTTGTGATGTTCATGAGAGTATCCACTTGTCCATGTGAAGTAAGCCTGCCTAAAAGGCAGGCTTGGAGATGTATACGAAAAGATTAACGGAAAGGGGGAGCGTACATTAGGCCACCATCGGCATAAAGAGCATTAGCACCACGCTCAAACTTAAGCGGAGAATTCGCACCTACATGGTTGGCGTAAATTTCACCATAATTACCTGTTGCTTCAATCGCTTTAAGTGCCCAATCATTACCTAAACCAAGTGCGGTACCTAAATCACCACTGGTTCCTAATAAACGTTGTACCGCGATATTGTTAGTTTCTTTAGCTAAGTTTTTCGCCGTGTCTTTAGTTACATTTAGCTCTTCCGCTTCAATTAATGCATAACCGACCATGCTAACGATGTCTCTCCAATCGTTATCACCCTGCTTAACATAAGCGCCTAAAGGTTCTTTTGAGATAACTTCAGGTAAAATCATATGCTCATCAGGAGATTTGAACAAAGTACGACGAGCAGCAAGGCCAGTAACATCGTTAGTCAATGCGTCGCAACGTCCTTTTTGATAAGCAGCGTACAGTTCTTCAGTTTTTTCAAACACAACAGAACGATACGTCAATCCTCTTGCACTGAAATAATCAGCGAGGTTATGTTCTGAAGTGGTTCCTGGTGACAAACAAAATGTTGCGCCATCTAATTCGTCTACAGATTTAATACCCAATGATTTACGCGTCATGAACCCTTGACCATCATAAAACCAGATTGTAGTAAAATCCGCACCTAATTTTGCATCACGTGATACCGTCCATGTAGTCGAACGTGACAATATATCAATTTCGCCAGAAGCAAGTGAAGTGAAACGATTTTTTGATGTCGTGGTTATATATTCAACTTTGTCTGGTGAACCTAAAACAGCCGCGGCAACAGCACGACAGTAATCCACATCCATGCCAGACCATTCGCCATCATCATTGATATATGAAAAACCCATTTTATCGCTGGAAACGCCACACTTTAATGTACCGCGTTTGATAACATCCTCTTTTGTATCTGCATAACTGTGTGTAGCAAGTGTGCTGGCCAATAAACCAGAAAGCACTAAACCTATTGCTTTAACCTTCATAATAAATCCCTATATATGGTGTTTTGGTGTAATATAAATTCGAAATCCAATATCGCCTTTCAATATAATTTATGCGTTTATCTGCAAAGATGGAAAGTATTTATGTCTTGTATTTTGCATGCATTATGCAAAATTTCGATGATGTGAAGTAAGGGAAATAATGAACATTCGCTGGTTAAAAGATTTTATCACATTAGCTGACTGCCAAAAATTTTCTGTGGCAGCACGATTAAATGCCTCATCTCAAGCGGCTTTTAGTCGAAGGATCCAGCAATTAGAACAACATTTAAAAGTTGAATTATTCGACCGTTCTAGCACACCAATAAAAATGACAATTGAAGGTAAGCGGCTTTATCCAATAGCATCAGAAATGGTCCATATATCAGAGCGTTGTGAAGAAATGATCACAACAAAAGACAACCCCATTGTTATCGCTTCTTTGCATACGCTAGCGTGTAATTTTTTTCCACAATGGTATACCCATATATTAAATAGAGTGGATTCTCCACTGTTAACTAGCATTGATTCAGGAGTTCGTTCTGTATCTGGGTACCAAGCGGCATTACAATCTCAGAGAGCCGATTGCTTACTGTTTTATCAAAATGCATTTGTTGCAAATTATTTCGAATCGGACGATTTCGAGGTGCTTAAATTAGCAGATGATGAATTGATTTGGGTCTGTGGGGCGCATTTCTCTCAAGCTCGCTTAGAACAAAATGATATTCCGCATCTAACCTATGCAGCTTCATCGCAATTATTAGAATTATCCGCTCCTCTTATTTCTATCACTCCGCAATCGCAACAACTATCAGCTTACTTTCAATCTACAATCTCTGAATCGTTATTACCTATGGCAATCCATGGACATGGCGTAGCCTGCATCCCTAAAACAGTCGCATTACCTTATATAGAAGATGGGCGGTTAATTCACATTTGGTGCGATTATAAGATCCCATTAGAAATTACCTTGATACGCTTGCAACACGCCAGAAATCCACATCCATTCTTAGATAAACTATTTGAGACCGCTAAACAGTTATCGCTAGAAACCACAATAACTAATAAATAGGGGAAACAGTACTAGGCTACCAATTCATAAGAGATAACATACAACTCATTTACATTGGGATAGATACTTCTAATCACTTCGCGTAACTCCGGTAAAGTCATGTTCTCTTGATTGGCATGAAACTCGGTGAGTTCATCAAACTGGATAGGTGCTACTGATTTAATCATTAAATCACAAAACCATCGGCTAGTTTCGAAGGTAGAAACCTCAACCACCGCTCCTGGCTGGTAATCCTTTTCTGCTTCATCTCGAATAGTAATGACCTTTTTCCCCGATAAAATATCCGCTTCAAATCGTTCAAAAAACGTCATTTTAGTCAAACTCATACTCAACAACCCTTAGTGGTAAATTTATGTATCTTGTATTCGGTGAAGTGTAGAACTTCAAAAAACTTTATAAACTAACCTTTCATATTTACCTTTTGTATATAAATAAACCACCGCCGATCAGCGGTGGTTTTAATTAAAGGAAATAGTCTAGTTAGAAATAATGTTACTTTTTAAATCTTATAAAAGAGAATACCATCAAGCACAGCAGTGTAAATGGCCCAAAACTACCACCACCGGAACTCGAAGTACTTGCTTCAACATCCAAACTATCATCAGTGGATTGAGCAACTTCTATATTAATAACACCCTCAGTATACCCATCATCGCCATCACCAATATAGTAACTAAAAGAATCAGTTCCAACGAAGCCATTTACTGGGCTATAAGAAAATATACCATTTCCATCATAAGTGATATTACCGCCATTTAATGAGGTTTGATCAAATTGAATAATATCAAGTGTATCCCCATCAATGTCTGATGCTAAAGACAATACGTCGATAGTATTTCCGGGCTGATTTGCTTTTATTAAAAGAGTATATTCCCCTGCAATAGGATTATTATTCGCCGTTTTTGCAACGGTTATTCTTCGATAAGCTTGCGCTGTACCATAAGAAGCAACAACATCCACAACTCCATGCCTGTTAGCATTCAGCGTACCTTTTGAGGAAATGTCAGCAATTAACGATCCATCACCACCATCAGGAGTCTGAGTCGAATAAGAAACACCAACATCCGTAATATCTCGCTGATAACCATCATTGAACAAACCAGATACTCGAATAGTCCGGCTATCACCTGAAGTTAGATAGAGCGCTTCACCATCAGAAAAACTAACCGATTTAATATCTTGCTCTGAAGGACTCACTGTTATTGTAACTTCTGATGAAACGATAACTTGATCAAGAAATAAAACAACTGCCTGATAAGTCGTTTCGCCTGAATCTTCTAACTCGCTATCAATAGTCCACTGATAAGGTGCTGAATTATCAAACAACGTATCTGCACTATATTTAGATTTTAAACTTATACCCGAATATAGTTCACTTACGGCTACACCTGTACTAGCTTCATCCCATCCTTCTAAAGAAGCGGTCAAAATTACCGAATCACCTGGGGCTATCTCGGTTTTATCTGCTGTAAGCTGCAATGTCGGTAATTCATAGCTTGCACAAGCTAAAAAGCTCACCAACGATAAAAGTAGCAACCCAAAACACTTTTTTAACATAGTCATTCGTACTTCTCCTTAGTTTTGAGTGCTATAAAAATGCACCAGCTTAGTTTCATTTAATAAGCTTTCGGCAGCGGTAGCAATATCATCAGATGTTCCCATTCCTAGATGAGGTTCATTAGGCATTTCTTTTATGTAGTCATCCTCATCTGAACTTGCGGCAATATAGGAACTCCATTTACCACTCGATAATGGAACAATGCCATCTGATTCCTCTCCTTGAAACAAATCAGACACCGTACAACCTGTTAAATATTCCAAGACTTCATCCGCACAGTCATTCAAATCCGGACAGCTATCTTTAATCGAGCTAGGTGCATAATGCGCAAAACCATTAAGATCTAAACCAAGATTGCTACCAATGTTACCGTAGACAGCAAAAATAGGAACATCAAGATCTTCAGTCATAACATCTTGAGATAAAAAGGTGTTTTGATCCCCTACTTTCAGATCATCAATTGCGGAATCCACCTTATGATTACCTACCGACTCTAATAGAGTAACGATCAAATCAACCATTTCATGTCCAGTTTTTTTAACATCTAACCCAAATGGACCATCAAAATAAGTTTTTTCTTCATCTCGAATACAACTACCAATTTCTGTGTCATTGTGCGTAAGAAGGTTAGCGAGTCCACTACCTGTATGAGGTGTACCTAACGTAACAAGTCTACGAATTGAGCCTTGATTGAAGTTAGACGCTTCCTTATATTTCAAATGTCGCAGAATATAGGATCTAGCCATCAATCCTCCCATGCTATGCCCAATAATATCAGCTCGCGTACAAGCAACTCGCGTTTCATTTCGCAATTTTGCACACAAGTTATTAATCGGATTTTCAATATAAGGAGAAATAGGGTTACTGAGTTCAGATGGGCCTTTATAGTTTGGATAGTTATCTGCATCAGAAGAATATTCTACAAAACTAACCAGATAATTTTTAGCTTTCAAGTATTCAAAAAGACCTGAAGATGAATCACTTTCAACACCAGGGCCAATTTTACCAAACGAGTTTGGCATAGCCCACAACCCATGATTTAGTACAACCGGTGCTTTCGTGTCTATAAGAGAAGTGGTTTCACTTGTCGTCGTCTCACATTCATCTTGATCATCTAGAATGCAAGTATCAACTTCAAATTCAGAATATGCGGCATCTTTTCCTAAAAAGCGCTCACCTGCTCTCAATACAACAGACGCTTGGCCATATCCATCATTACTAGCAAAAACATCAATATCGATACTTTCACTGCCAGCTTGATAATTTCTAGTGTCGCCTATATAAGTTGGAGCATTATCCAACGTAAATAAACGAGCTTCGGTAATGGATGGATCGTTAATTTTGAATCTAATTTTACCTTCAGTTAATCTGGTCCTTGCTCTTAAAATCAAGCGAGAATTCCCATCAGCCACAAGTCCTATTCTAAGATATTGTTCATTGTTATCGAAAAACGTTTCGAGATAACTCTCATCTACTGGCTGCTCATTCGCCATTAACGCACCGCTGTCACTAATATCAGATACAGCTGGGTAAGCATCATAAGCTGAAATAGCTAAACAAGCTGGTACGCTGGAATCCACCTTACTTGATAGCATAGAAGTGTATATACCTTGTGAACCCAAGCTGTCAGTCGTACTAGCAGACAAAGAAGCAATATACGTAGAACCATCTTCAGGTGTTGAGGTAGGAGTAAAACGAACAAAAACATCTATAGAAGACATAGGTGCAATTGTTAACGGATAACTTAACGTATCGGATGGTTTACCACCAACTGATATTATTTCAAAGTGCTCTTCGTCAGCACCTGAAATTTGCAAAGAATCAACAAAAGCTCTCTGATTACTATCATTTCTAATAGTAAGTAACTCCCCATCGTTTGCACAAATTTGAGCATCTTCAATCACCGTCGAGCGATTAAAAGACCCAAAGTCAACAATTGATGGAGAAACCTCAATATTTAACGCACTTTGAACCGTTCCAAGACAATCGTTTGTTACTACTGTAGCAAACTCGATAAAGTCAGCTGGATTAGGTACTGGTGGATTTGATGAAATACTATCGAGAAACGTTTTATTATAAGAACTTAAACCTATTCCTACAGGATTCAGATATATACCCGCATCTCTTACAATTTCTGCTTCTGAGGTAGTACTCGTTCTACTATTAGGAGCGCCATCAGTAGCAAGGCAAATAATGCGACTTTGTGCCACAGAGCTACTAACGTATTGAGCAGCAGAGCTGATTGCATCAGACATATTTGTACCGCCATTTTTCTGGCTGTTTGATGAAAGTTGTGACTTCACGCTATCAATCGTGTTTGCATTTAACACTGTAGGGTCTACAATTACCTTAACATAGCTAGAAAAACCTAAAATAGAAAGTTCAATGCTGCTGTCTAGTGGTAAATTATCTAAAGCCGATAAAAACCCATCCTGCTCCAAATGGAAATTAGAACTAGAAACGCTTCCCGATTCATCCATAACAAAAGAAACCGCAATTCGAGGGTCTGCACGAAGAGAAAATGAAAGCAGGCACAAAAACACAATGCATATTTTATTAATAATTTTCATATCGGTAGTCCCCTATTCTTCAAGTCTTGTTGCTGATTGTAACCAATAAGAAGATTGATCTTGGTCTATATCCAACCCCAACAATCCTGAAGAGTACGCATCCGATAACAAATACATTGCTTTTTGGTGACCTGATACCGCAGCTTCCTTCAACCAATTCAGCTTTTCTGATTCGGTATCAGACAAATCATACAAAGACCACGCCGCTTCCTTTTTAGCCCCATTAGTAAATGATTTCTTAAGCCAGTATTGTGCTAACTCCTTATCTACTCCAATATTATTTGCATTCGAGTAAAAAAGCCCTAGTTCCAATTGTGCGAAT
This sequence comes from Vibrio sp. MA40-2, assembly GCF_047302445.1. Classification (NCBI taxonomy): domain Bacteria; kingdom Pseudomonadati; phylum Pseudomonadota; class Gammaproteobacteria; order Vibrionales; family Vibrionaceae; genus Vibrio; species Vibrio sp. MA40-2. Next base: position 1,521,653 of record NZ_CP178627.1, on the reverse strand, counting down.
GGATTACCAAGCTCTGCAGACTTGATAAACCACTCTAAACTAGTCTCAGAATCAGAGTAGGCATCCCTATACAGCCTACCCAATGCATACATCGAATCTGACAAATTTTGTTCATTTGCAGACTTATCGTAATATTTAACTGCGAGAGCAATATTGCCAGCAGTTTCTGCTCTTAAACCCTCTGCATACCAATTTTGAGTGCTATTTACTGACGAAGCACCAAAAAGAAGCAGAGATGATATTAATATTATTTTTTTCATCTTTTCTTTTCCATGTGAATAAACAACCATTTCCTGTAGTTATACTACAAAATATGCATATATATTAATACATGTGATGGCTATAAATTGAGTATTAAGTCTAAGTTTCATATTCATAAATGAGACATGATTAAATAACCTTTAGCTACATGCAAAGTGTACGAAAATGCGAAAAAGAGAGTAAGAGCTTAGATATTGCTCAAGAATGTCGAATAATTCGAACTAAGCAACATATTGATATATTAATATTTTTTCTATTAATTATTGAAAGGGTTACCTGATCATTTTTTCTAAACGTGAATCATAGAAATAGTCGCGTGATTCTACCACTTTAATTTTTTCGACATCTTGATGACGAGGATTGAGTACAAAATTATACTCTTCGGCAACAATCGCACTGGGAATTTGCATAAGAAGCGATTCACCTCTAGTGAAGAATTCCTGACCAAGTGGTCGAGAAATTCCTGCATCTGGAATCGTATCCCATCCTTGAGGTAATTGATCGATAGAATATCGTTCAATGCTAACATCATCTGGAATCCAGAGGGTCAACATCACAAGATTAGGCATATCTGACAAAGATTCATGCACCATTCGCTCTAAAACCGCTAATGATCTGGTGGATGCCAAATAACAAGACAAGCAACCTCGTTCATGCCAGCGGCCAGCGCCATACAGGCCACCAACTCCAGTCAAATCAGTATAACCAGCGTGGCAGAGCCTAAATATCTCCATTGTTATGCTGTTAGCCCGTATTTCATTTTGTTAATTTCTTCCATCGCCATATTGATGCCGATCACTGTGTCACAAACAGACAACGGAGAAGCGTTGGCGAAAGCCAACGTAGGACGATTCAACCATCTTAATGTTGCCTCTCTATCATTAAAATATTCATCTGCAACTCTCACTAACTCAGCAAGCATTAAAGCATGTTCACTGGATGTTGGGCTAAGTTTGCCACTGGTTCGCTGTTTTCGCTGAATACTTCGCAAATTCGCACCAATCAACTGAGCATACTCAGTTTTATTTACACCAAGTAATTCTGTTCCATTATCAAGGATAGAAACGGGTAATCCCGAACGAATAATAGACAATATTTCTGATGCAGAACCTATTTTTACTTTTGTGCCACTAAGCATTTGATAAGCATTTGCATACATAATGCAGCCCTTTATTGTAAATAGCACTTCAATTTTAGGCGACAAATGACGCCTTATCAAGTGACAATTGTTAGTAGTATTGATAATAGTAAATCGAATGATTTCGTTGTTATATTTCGTAGAACGCTATAAAAATGTTTTTATCGAACAAATAAAAAAGAAGGGCGTCCTTGCCCTAGTGCCGTTCACTTAAGGTGAGCGGCATTGTTTTTTCTAGGATATCGGCTTGGCTTTTTCTTCACGACTCTAGGGAAAGATCTGTCTCGCCTTGGCTCTAATATTAAACTCTCACTCATCGAGTAAAAGTTCTGGAGTTGCCGCGGGATTGCTCCCGGTGATGAATATGGAAGACCGACTATTAAACGCATAATATGGGCTAATGCACCGTTGAAGCTTAGCTGGTATGGCAAGTAATCTCCATTTAACGTATTACACATTTGTACCATTTGATACCTAACCAAGTTATATGTGAGTAGGACTCCCCAAAGCTCTTGTTTCACTAATTCTGGAAGTCGACTTCTGAGTGTAAGACGGTTACCAAGCATATATTGCTTTTGCTCTCTATATCCAAGTTCAATCTCCCAGCGATATCCATACAAGCCAACTATGTCAGATTTAGGGTAAAGCATTGGGTCGGTCATTGAGGTCAGGACGTCGTATGACTTCCCATTTTTGACCCTTGTGATTAGACGTACAACCACTTCTTGTTCTAGCGTTGGCCACTTCTTCCGAGCTTGTGGATTACTTTTCAGTTTAATGAGTTTGTCTTGTCGACCAAGGGACTGAACAACTTCGTAGTTTAGCCCCTTTTTCATTGGAATAAGCCAATGTCGATTTACGCCTGTAGAGCTCCACTCTTGAAGCAATCCAAGAGAGTAAAAGCCTTTATCGAAAAGGGTTAGGCTGTTATCGGGAGTCGTTTCTATCAGTTGCTCGGCCAACTTCATTTCATTCACGGTATAGCAGTCAAAAGCGCTACCTGTGATTAAATGGCTACTTAGCTCCATCTGACACACCATACGCACTTGAGGATACTGTGTTTCTTTACCACCATGATTGGTCGGCTTTGCAAAAGCTTCTGCGTTATCTTTTGAATCTTCTGTTCGCCACACAACCCCATCAACACCAAGCAATGTGAGCCCATTCCAGTTTGGTAAATTTGCATGCTTAAACCAATGCTGTTGCGTACATTGGAAAAGGGCTTTAGCCGCTGCTTCACCGAGATTTTTTCTACGCTGTGTTAATGCACTGGGAGCAACGAATGGCTTACCTGAGCGGTCAACAATGTCGAGCATGTTGACGATATCAGCCATAGACTTGTCGTTATAAATAGCCATTCCAACTAATAGCCACGCCATCGACTCCAAAGTCAGTTTACGCTTTCTCAGGGTGACAGTATCTGTCAGCTCATAGGCATCTTTTATTAACTCAATCGGTAGGAGGTCAGAGAGAGTTTCGACTTGATTTGGTTTATAGTTATTGATGATGTCGAGGGCTTGAGAAACGTGCATAAAAAAAATCCGATAAACAGGGTCTATCGGATTTTTACATGTTGGTAGGATCATTCAACTGATCTGCCGATTATTGTCTTAACTGATCGGCATTAGGGCATCTTTGCCCTTCTTTTCCTAACACCATTGATACTATTTCACCTTATTCGTTGTCAGTAGTATAAATGAATTAATATCCGCGAATTATCAGCCGCGATCTAAGTGGCTTTTTGCACGTTTACTGTCTGACTAACTTTGGCGGTCCTTTTTAACAACCAACCAATAAACACAATAGTTGCCGCACAGAGGGCAAAGGTCACTCGGCCCCAAAGTGGGTTTGGAATTAATACCATTAAGAATAGACCGGCCCCCATACATAGCACCATAGAGCCCAGTTTCTCGCGCTGCTCTAAATCATAGGTATCTTGTTGTTCATCGGCAATAATTGGCGTTTCAACATCTTTGAAAAATTTATCCGTTTCGACGCGGTGTTTATCAGCACTTTCTCGGTAGAAGAAAGTGGTTGAACAGAAGAAGCCCGCAGTAAAGAATAGATGCGCAGCAATAGTCCACATTACACGCGTTTCGCTAAACTCACGACGAGTTAACTCTTCGATGCCAAACCAAGAAGCCACAATATCGGCCGTCACAACATTGGTTACCATCCAAGTCACCCCTGCTCCAACAAAAACAGTCGCCCAAGGAGCCCATTGAGGAGTACGTTTTACTAACAAGCCAAAGAACAGTGGCACAAGTAACGGTACTTGAATCATAGTAGACACAGACATCATTAGTTCAAATAAACTAAGCTCTTTCAATGAATTGAAAAACAAAGCAACCACGATAACTAATGTGCCACTCAGTAAGCTGACAAACTTGCCCACTTTGAGCATTTCTGTATCGGTTGCTAAGCCTTTCTTAATAATTGGTAGGTAAATACTTTTAACGAAAATACCAGAGTTACGATTAAGTGCTGAATCCATAGAAGACATCGTTGCAGCAAACAACCCTGCTAACAAGAGACCTACAGTACCAACTGGCATCGCATTTCGCGCAAACACCAAATACACGGCATCAGCAGCTTTACGACCTAACTCAGGATAAGCGGACGCCGCATCTGGGTACAAAATAGCCGAAGCCCACGGTGGAATAAACCACACAAAACTACCGACTCCCATCAAGACCATGGCAAACAAAGCAGCTTTACGTGCGTGGTCGGTATCTCTAGCATTCAAAAAGCGATAAGAATCCTGCAAGTTATTGATACTTTGCAGCTGTTTCACCAAAAAGAACACAAATGAACAGACTAAAAGCAAGCTGTAATTCATGTCTGGTCCCATGATAAAATCGCTTGGGAATTGAGTGACCAAATTAGTTGGGCCACCAACCATCACCAAAGCAACAATCGCACAGGCAACAGACACAACTGCTACCACTAACGTTTGTACAAAATCGGAGGCAACCACACCCCACGCGCCAGAAATAACAGAAACTAAAATAACCGCTAAGCCTGTGATCACAATAGTTAACGTAATATCGGCGTTAAATACCGCACTGGCAAACACACCCAATGCATTCAACCATACACCCGCACCAATAAAGCTAAAAATAATCAGTGCCCAAGAGAAAAACTGTTCATTTTCAGAACCAAAACGACGACGAACACCTTCTGTTGGGGTATCTACCCGCATCTGACGAAAACGATGCGAGAAATAGACATAACCACAAAAATAAGCAAAAGTATTGGCTAAAAAAACTAACGCAACAGCAAAGCCATCGTTAAACGCCTTACCGGCTGCTCCTGTAAAAGTCCACGCAGAAAACTGAGTCATAAATGCAGTGGCACCTACCATCCACCACAACATACGACCGCCGCCACGAAAATAATCACTGGTAGAACGGTTTGCCATCTTTTTAAATACGACACTTACTCCAACAATCAGGGAGAAATAGCCGGCAATAACTAGATATTCATAAAACATAAGTTTGTCCTATTTTATTTACTCACATCGAGCCAACGATCATTTCGACGAATAATATCAATCAGGACTTGATACTCAGCGCCTTGTTCGAAAGTTTGATAAGTTTCAACATTTTCACCTTGCACATCTTTCACTAATAACCCAGCTAAATGTGTCCAACTACGCAAAGTGTCGTCTTTAATAGCTGGCAAACTGGCGCTAATATCTTGTGGCAACTCTATTTCACGCCACGATTTGTCATCTTGTTGAGAGAAATAGGATAATGGACCCCCGCCATAGTGTCCTTTAATGTAAATCGACCCTTTAGAACCATGGAAAACGATATGGTCATCATTAAAATTAGGCACTAAACCGCCATGCTTAAACAATACAGAGACAGGACGCTCTGCTGGAACTCGACTTTCTAACTGGGCCAGTACGGTATAAGACCATTCAACATCGGTTTCTTTCCATTCTAGGTTTGGATCATTAAGATCTTTAGGAATGAAGTTACGACGTTGGATAAAATTGTGAACCCCTTCTACTACAGGTGCTTTGGGCATATCGTTACGAACTTCGCCATTAATGGCTAAAATATTTTCACCTACAACAGAAGTCACAATAGACAATAAATGGGTAAAGTTATTGTTTAAACGACCACCACCAGCATCCGCACTATGTGACCAACCAAATGGGATGTTTGGATCTAAGTTAAAGTGAGACATGCATTCAACTTCTCGTGGTTCACCTATCATACCCGCATCCACTAAACGTTTAGCATGGATGATTTCTGGCATGTATCGGAAGCTAGCAGCAAAAGCGGTTTTTACCCCTTTTTCTTTGGCCAATCGGTTCAATTCCAATGCTTTTTCGCCACTTTCGCACAGCGGTTTATCACAGAAAATATGACAACCGAATTCAATGGCTTGAGTAATGGCCTCTACATGAGCACCACCTGGCGTAGCAATAGAAACAATATCAGGACGACATGCTTTCAGCGCCGCAAGCCAATCGGTACCCGCGTACGGAATATTCAACTCTTTGGCTACTTGGTGCACCACTGATTCAGTACGACCAACAATGCCTACGACTTCAGCATCATGGTAACGAAAGGCTTCTGCATGGCCTTGACCCGCAAACCCAGTTCCATAAATTAAAACTTTTACCATTGTATTTTTCTCCTACTATTTTAAATGCGTTAATTCAAAGTTACCCGATTACCAATGCCACAATGTACCGTCTTCTAGGCGACTGACTGGAAGGTATGAACGTTTATATGGATATTTCTTCGCTTCTGTTTCATCAAACTCAACACCAAGACCCGGTTTATCACTGACATAAATCATGCCATTTTCTAAGCGCATCTCATGTTTAAATATTTGTTGTGATTTTTCATTGCCAAAACCCACAAACTCTTGGATCCCAAAATTAGGGGTTGAGATGTTTAGGTGCATGTGAGCAGCAAAACAGATTGGAGATAGATCGGGTGCACCATGAGGGGCCGTACGTACATTATAAAGCGACGCAAAATCGGCAATACGGCGCATTGCAGTAATACCACCCGCATGAGTAGCCGCCGCACGAATATAGTCAATTAATTGGTTTTCCAGTAACTCTTTACAATCCCAAATCGTATTGTAAGTTTCGCCTAGAGCTAATGGCGTCGTAGTATGCTGACGAATTAATTGATAGTTCTGCTGATTTTCAGCAATACTTGCATCTTCCAAAAACAAAAGGTTATACGGTTCAAGTATTTTACCTAACTTAGCCGACTCGATTGGTGTTAAACGGCTGTGAACATCATGGCAAAGTTCTATCGAATCACCAAAGCGTTCACGCGCTTTGGCCATTAATTCAGGGACCAGTTTAAAATATTTAGTGGTAGACCACTCTTGCTCTGGAGGAAGTGGACGTTCTCCTTGCATCTCAAAATAATCTTTTTTATCGCCAAGAATACCGTACGTTTCACTCAAGCCTGGAATAGCCGTTTGTAAACGTACCGCTTTAAAGCCTTGATCAATATACTCCGCTACTTTATCTAGCGTATCTTCAATATTATCACCATTGGCATGTGCATATAACGTCACCGCTTTTCGGCTTTTACCACCCAATAATTGATATAACGGCATTCCGGCAACTTTGCCTTTAATATCCCAAAGCGCCATATCAATCGCGGCAATAGCTGCCATGTTAATCGGCCCACGTCGCCAATAAACGCCGCGATACAAATACTGCCAAATATCTTCAATGTTATGAGCATCACGTCCAATAATACAAGGGGCAACGTGTTCTTCTAAATAAGTCACAACGGCCAGCTCTCTGCCATTTACCGTTGCATCACCCACGCCGTAGACACCAGATTCAGTCGTAATCTTAACCGTAACAAAGTTACGACCCGGATTGGTTACAAACACTTGTAGATCTCTGATCTTCATTCTTTACCTCTATGGCTTAAAGCCATCATTCATTTGTGAGTTGGGTCGATTAACTGAGCCTTTAACTTAATTTAAGTTAACTTAACTTAACTTAACTTAACTTAAGTCAAGTTAGTAAATCGTTCCAGTAAACCGATTTACTAACAAATACTAAACTCATGCTGTAAGATGTCAAGATCGTAAGTTGGATCAACTTAACAAAAAAACAAGTCATGAAAAAAGCACAAGACTTGCCCTCCACCTCTGTTTATTTATCGTATAATCACGCTAACATTAAACAACTGGATGCTTATGTAATGAAAACTATCTTATGCTTTGGGGACTCAAACACTTGGGGCTACTCACCTGATTTACCACGTCGATACAACAGTACAGAACGATGGACAATGCTTCTGCAAGACAAGTTAGCCACTGAATATCGAATAATTGAAGAAGGGCTGAATAGCCGAACCACAGTATTTGAGGACCCTTTTGAACCGGGTAAAAAAGGGCTCGATTATCTTTTGCCATGCTTGCAAAGTCACCATCCCGATCTAGTTGTGATTATGCTTGGCACTAACGATCTAAAATCACGTTTTAACCTTAGTGCAAGTGATATATCCAAAGGTGCTGCTAGATTAGTACAAGTCGTTCAAAGCTTTCATCACGATTTCATGCTTAAGCCAGCAGAAGTTTTACTTGTCTCACCGGCGCACGTTTTTGAAGTCACCCCGGCCAAAGAAGGCTTTACCCATGCGGAAGCGAAATCGAAGGAATTTGCTCATTACTATAAACTTCGAGCGGAAGAATTAGGATGCCATTTCATCGATGCAGCGGAATTTGTTCAACCATGTGCCAAAGAAGGTCTCCATTGGCAGCAAGATCAACATAGTAAATTTGCTGAAGCATTAGCGAAGAAAATTCCAACGATATTATAGAGGCCCGTTGGCCGTTTTTATCCGCGTATGTACAAGTCGTGTGTCATAAGGTAGCGGTATGATTACACGACTTTGATTTCACTTAGGCTTTGCTGGTAATCATTGATAATAAAACGACATTCTTTGGCAAAATCACATATAAAATCCAAATGCCAACAGACTCATATCAGTAAGCAACATTGAACCTCGGTATTTTCATTGACAAAATAGTAGGTTACTTGGTAAGTCTGTCTGGTTCGTTGAAAAATTATAACAATAGGAGAATATTGTGGCTCAAGGGTTTGAATTGGATGTAGACATCGGTAATCAACACATAGTAATTCAACGTCGATATGAAGCTTTAGGCGCACTAAATGACTTATTGATTGCTATTTGGTTTTTAATTGGCAGTTTTTTCTTTTTAAATGAATCACTAATTGAAAGTGGCACCTGGTTATTTATAGTAGGAAGTGCTCAGTTAATCATTAAACCATTAATCAAACTCACCAGCTTGATCCATGTTGGTCGTGTTTCTCAAAAGCCGACATAACCACTCGACGCTTTTTTTAGTGCAGCCCAGACTCTACTGTGCTTACTTATAAACGATGCTTATTTATAAACTATAGTTACTTATAAACTATGGTTACTTATAAACTATGGTTGCTTAGAAGCTAGTTTACTTAGAAGCTATATGTTCGCAGCAAATACGCTTTATCAAAAGCTGAAGTTCAGCAAATACTGGGCTCCAACAACGACTAACCATCAAAAATGCTATGCGTTGAAATCGCTAGGTGCAACGCATGATCTCTTTTAACAGCCATTGGATACTATCTTGGCTGTCATACAACTGATGAGTAAACATACTCAATGACAGCGGTGGAATGTCCTGCGGTAGTTCAACAATTCTAATAGGCAACATCTGTTGTAATTCAAGCGCGATCTTCAAAGGCACACACATCAAACTGCGAGTTTGTGCTGCCACCATTCCACCAACCGCAAAACTTTGCACAATCATGGTTATCTGACGCGACTGATGCTGTTGATGTAACCACCGATCAATAGGGTCGGCACCAGAATTAATCAAAGGCAGATGTATTTGGGGGATCTCTACAAAGGATTTTAGCGTTAACTTATCCGCAATATTGACGTTGTTAGCCACAATTCCCACATAACTATCGGTTAACCAATGGTATCGATTGTAATAGCGAGGCATAAGCTGAAGTTCATCAACGGCAAGAATAACATCAATGTGGCCTTGCTCTACACGTTCCATTTGCATATTTTCTGTCAAAATATCTATCGCAATCCGCACATTAGGCGCAGATGACTCGAATCTTTTGGCCAACTTAGGTAACGCATAAAATTCAAAGTAATCAATTGCGCCAATATAAAATGTTTTGGCATCCAACATAGGATTAAATGGTTTTACTTTATCGAACGCCATATCAATAGCATTCAATCCTTTTTGTATATCTGGCAAAAGCGCTTTAACTAAAGGGGTAGGCTCCATACCTGTTCTGGTTTTAATAAACAGTGGATTATCAAAACGATCACGCAGTTTAGCAAGCACATGACTTGCAGCAGATTGACTAATAAAAAGTTTTTTAGCTGCTTGGGATAAATTTCTTTCCTTTTCCAACACAACCAAAAGACGAAGCTGACTGATATCCATGTCCATAGGTTATCGAAATCCTTCATATTAGAATAAAAATAATGCATTTCCATAATAACCTAGATTCTATGAAAATGATAAAAAGGCAACAAGGATACGAGGACTACAATGAGAAAAGTGACAGTTGCAGCCACCCAAATGGCATGCTCATGGAACGTAGAGCAAAACATCGAAAAAGCAGAAAGATTGATACGTGAAGCCGCTAATAAAGGCGCACAAATCATTCTTATTCAAGAATTATTCGAAACCCCTTATTTTTGTATAGAAATTAATGAGTCATACCATAACTTGGCAACAGTATTAAATGAAAACCAAGCTTATCAGCGTTTTTCTTCGTTAGCTAAAGAGTTAGAAGTGGTGTTACCGTTTAGTTGGTTCGAAAAAGCAGGTAACGTTAAATTTAATTCATTAGCAATGATTGACGCCGACGGTTCTTTTCTAGGTGTCTACAGAAAAACACACATTCCTGACAGCGATGGCTATCTTGAAAAATACTATTTTAGTCCGGGAGATACGGGCTTCAAAGTTTGGGACACTCGCTACGCCAAAATAGGTGTTGGCATATGCTGGGATCAATGGTTTCCCGAAACGGCTCGTAGTATGGCACTTCAAGGAGCAGAACTCCTATTTTTTCCAACCGCTATTGGCAGTGAACCAAGCCAACCAATGATGGACAGTCAACCACACTGGCAATGTGTTATGCAAGGGCACGCGGCTGCAAATCAACTACCCGTTATTGCATCTAACCGTATAGGTGTGGAAAAAGCCAAATCAAGAGATCTAACCATAACCTTTTATGGCAGCTCATTTATTGCCAACTATAATGGTGAAATTGTCGTAAACGCCGACAGAACAAGCGAATGTGTGTTAGTGCATGAGTTCGATCTAGATGATATTGCTTTCCAACGCAGTGCATGGGGAACATTCAGAGATAGACGACCAGAACATTATCAACATCTACTGACCCTCGATGGACAATTGAAATAGCAATGAGACTCAACGACAAAGGACATTGGTATGAGTAAAAAATTAACCTCACAACCAGCAAGTGATAATTTTCGCATGCCAGGCGAACACGAACCACAAAGTGAAATATGGATGGCTTGGCCAACCAGAAGTGATAACTGGCGTCACGGTGGAAAGCCAGCGCAGCATGCATTTGTCGAAGTCGCTATAGCCATTTCCAAGCACACTCCTGTCATTATGCTAGTCCCTCATTCACAATTTGCTAATGCTCGCAAACACTTACCTTCTGAAATCACCGTAGTAGAAATGTCGTATAATGACTGTTGGATGCGAGATATCGGCGCAACCTATGTAGTGAATCAAAACGGTGAACGTAGAGGTATAAATTGGACGTTTAACGCATGGGGTGGTTTGCTCGATGGGCTCTATTTCCCTTGGGACTTAGACAATGCCGTTGCAGAAAAGATGTTAAATTTAACTCAAGATGACATTTACCCAACCTCATTGGTTTTAGAAGGTGGTTCTATTCATACCGATGGCGATGGCACTTTATATACTACCGAAGAATGTTTATTGCACCCAAGCCGAAACCCTGATTTATCAAAAAAGCAAATTGAACAACAGCTTAAAATGTTATTAGGTGTAAAAAAAATAATCTGGTTGCCACGCGGATTATATAACGATGAGACCAACGGTCATGTGGACAATATTATGCATGTGATAAAGCCAGCTGAAGTGGCGCTCACGTATTGTGAAGACAAACAGGATCCTCAATATCAAATTAGTCAGCAAGCGTACGATATTTTAACCACGCAAACCGATGCTAAGGGTCGTTCAATTAAGGTACATAAACTGCCAATGCCAGGGCCTTTATTCATGACAGCGGATGAAGCGGCAGGGATCGATCAAAGTGAAGGAATGGAACGAGGGGCTGGTGAACGCCTTGCCGCTTCGTATGCAAATTTTCTTATTAGTAATGGCCAGATCATTTTTCCACTATTCGACCAACCGACCGATGCTGTCGCACAATCAATCTTAGCAGAGGCTTTTCCCGGCTACACTGTTCGTGGGGTCAACACTCGAGAAATCGTACTCGGTGGCGGCAATATTCACTGCATCACTCAGCAAGTCCCTAGAGTTAATGCTTCTGTCGAGTAAATAGCTATTTTTCAGTGAGTAGTTTGTTTGAGTGGATTAAGACAATCTTTCACTTAAAAAATCAATTAACAGTCGAACTTTGGGCGATAAATTTTTATTTTGTGGGTAAACCGCCCAAATACCTTCCTTATCATTTCGATAGTCACTGAGCACTTCCTTCAACTCACCTTGTTCTAGTGCCTCTTTTACATAATAGTCAGGGAGCTGAACCAAACCAAAATGACGTTTAGCCGCATCTAAAAGTGACAATCCGCTATTACATCTTACTCTCCCGGAAACTCTCAAACTTCGCTCTCTACCTTGTTCGTTAAAACGCCAATACTCTAGAGACCCAACCAGACAACTATGCTGATTTAACTCTGAAAGCGTATGAGGCTCTCCGTTGTGTTCTAAATACTTAGGGCTGGCACAAACGTATAATTGGCGCTCAGAGAGACGTTTTGCCACCAAACTAGAGTCTTCTAACCGGCCTAAACGTATCGCGACATCCATCCCCTGTTCAATAAGATCTAACTTTTGGTTGCTCAAAACTAAGTCAAGATCAATCAACGGGTGAAGAGTCAAAAACTGATAAATCAGTGGAGCAATACGTGTTTCGCCGTACGTGACTGGCGCGGTGACTTTCAATACTCCTTTGGGAGAACTCTGCATTTGCATAACAGAAAGCTCTGCAACCTCTAATCCTTCAATTAAATGTCGACATTGTTGATAATAAATTTGCCCCGCTTCTGACAACGTAACCTGTCGTGTAGTCCGATGAAGAAGCTTAACCGCCAGGCGTCCTTCCAAAGCAGAGACTCTACGGCTCACTTGTGCAACCGAAGTATTTAACCTTTTCGCAGCAGCGGTAAAACTTTCGGCTTGGGCTACCGCCACAAATTCACTTACTCCTTCCCAATTGGCCATGTTAATTTCCTTAAAGTCACCATTTCATGCAATATTATTACATATAGGTAATAATGTTTTCTATTTTACGGCAATTATCTTTAATTCTAAAACTGACTATACTGATTGACTAAAGGTATTGGATAATTAGGAAATTACTATGGCTATCGAAATCAAACCGGGTCAAACATCAATTAAATCTAAAGCAATGGTCGCATGGGCAGCTGGAGAGCCGCTTAAAAGAGAAGAAGTAGACGTTGAATTACCTAAAGCAGGCGAAGTACTGGTTAGAATCGTTGCTACAGGAGTTTGCCACACTGATGCATTTACCCTTTCAGGTGACGATCCAGAAGGCGTTTTTCCATCGATTTTAGGTCATGAAGGTGGCGGTATTGTCGAAATGGTTGGCGAAGGTGTCACCAGCGTTGAAGTCGGTGATCATGTTATTCCACTCTATACCGCGGAATGTGGTGAATGTAAATTCTGTACATCTGGTAAAACCAATTTATGCCAAGCGGTACGTGAAACCCAAGGTAAAGGCTTGATGCCAGATGGCACCAGTCGTTTTTCTATTAATGGCGAAACAATCTACCATTATATGGGCTGCTCGACATTCTCTGAATATACGGTGCTACCAGAAATATCACTGGCAAAAGTAAACAAAGCTGCCCCACTTGAAGAAGTCTGTCTACTAGGTTGTGGCGTAACCACTGGAATGGGCGCAGTAATGAATACGGCTAAAGTTGAAAAAGGCGATAACGTTGCTGTATTCGGTCTTGGTGGCATTGGCCTTTCGGCCATTATTGGTGCGCGAATGGCTGGTGCTAATCGCATTATCGGCATCGATATCAACGAAAGTAAATTTGAATTAGCGAAACAATTGGGTGCAACCGATTGTATTAACCCTCAGAAATTTGACCGACCTATTCAAGACGTCATTGTCGAAATGACAGATGGTGGAGTGGAATATTCCTTCGAGTGTATCGGCAACGTCGATGTTATGCGTCAAGCACTTGAGTGTTGCCACAAAGGATGGGGCGAGTCAGTTATTATTGGTGTTGCTGGAGCTGGTCAAGAAATATCAACACGTCCATTCCAGTTAGTCACAGGACGAGTATGGCGTGGCAGCGCATTCGGCGGAGTTAAAGGTCGCTCTGAATTACCAGAAATAGTTAACCGTTATATGGCGGGAGAATTTGGTCTACAAGAGTTTATCACTCACACGATGAGCCTTGATGATGCCAATGAAGCATTTGACTTAATGCACAGAGGGGAATCTATTCGCACTGTTTTGCACATGGACAGATAAATAGAAAAAGCTTAATGGACCCAATCACGGTTTTACAAATGCTAAAACCGTGATTGTAAATTGGTACTTTTTGGAAACGGTTATGACTATCGAAAATATAAGCCAAACTAAAGTTGCCGGAGGCTGGCACAAGCAATTTACTCACCCGTCTCACACGTTAAATTGCACCATGCGTTTTGCGTTATTTTTGCCTCCAAACGCATCAAAAGCCAATCCAGTTCCTGTTTTATATTGGTTATCAGGGCTCACCTGCACCGATGAAAATTTTATGCAAAAAGCAGGGGCTTTTAAAAAGGCAGCAGAACTGGGTATCGCAATTGTCGCACCAGATACAAGCCCTCGTGGCGATGACGTAGCTGATGATGAGAACTATGATTTAGGCCAAGGAGCAGGTTTTTACTTAAATGCGACTGAGCAACCATGGTCAGATCATTACCATATGTATGACTACATAACGCAAGAACTGCCTCAATTAATTGAAAATACTTTTCCTATTAGTTCGATAAAATCTATCTCAGGCCATAGTATGGGAGGTCATGGCGCGTTAACCATCGGATTAAAAAATCCCGATTTATACCGTTCTATTTCTGCATTTAGCCCAATCAGCCACCCTTCTGCTTGCCCTTGGGGACAAAAGGCCTTCAATGCCTATCTGGGTTCAAATAGACAAGAGTGGAAACAATATGATGCAACAGAATTACTCAATTCCACCTACTCAGCTCTGCCTATTTTGGTCGACCAAGGAGAAGCAGATAACTTTTTAATTGAGCAGTTGCAGCCTGAATTTCTTATAGAAGCGGCAAATAAGCATCAAACACAATTGCAATTAAGAATGCAGCCCGGCTACGACCACAGCTACTTCTTTATTGCTAGTTTTATCGATGATCATCTAGCCTTTCACAGCACTTACTTACACGAATAAAATTAAAATCACTTACCAATCCCGTATGGAAAAACAGCCACTATTTCAGTGGCTGTTTCTGCTTAGCAAAGATGACTAGAGTGAAACCAATAATCATATGCGCGTGACAACTTTAGCTACGGTTGAATAAACGGTGGAGTGGCTCGCTGAATTGGATACATGGTAACCTGAGTGACTCCGCCATGTAGTGATAGATTTGTCGCGTCATTATCGGTAAATATACGCGCAGATAGCACCTGTTCTCCGCCATTAACAAAGATTTCAATTGATGAACTATCGGCAAGAATACGCAATGACACTTGCTCACTCATTAACGGTAATTCGCGAATAACATCCCCTTGTTTAATCAGAGTTTCAGTTCTATCTAAACGCAAGATACGTTTGTTTTCATCCAGATCTATTTGGCAAGATTGGTGGCTATTTTCAAATAAACACAGCGTTTGTCCCCACTGCATTGTAATAGATAGATCAAATGACTTGGTACCTAAGTCAATACCCTCAGAGCTCAATGATACATTTTGCTCAACACCATGAAGTTGCGCTATTTCTGCAATTGGCCATTGTTTCAAACACCCATCAACTAGGCTTAATTCTCGTAACGCGGTCAATTGATGAACCCAACCTTGACTAGGGTGCTCTATTTCATCGGGTAGTCCCATCCACCCAGACATTACTCTTCGCCCATCGGGGGTTTGCAATGTTTGTGGCGCATAAAAATCGAAACCATGATCTAATGGCTGCGGTTGTTCTAGAATCAGCCGATTGGTATCAGACTTTGTCGCTTTAGCAATTCTATTATGGTGAGGGACTGTATGGTAAGGGCTCTCTGACGCTATGCCTTGCGGACCAATCACGACCCAAGATTGGCCACCAAGCTCAAACATATCAGGACACTCCCACATGTAACCCAATTGGCCTAATTCATCACCGTATAACTTATCAAATTGCCAATTACGTAAATCTGTTGACGTATAAACAGCCAATCTTCCAGTCATATCGTTGCGTTGTGCGCCGAGTAACATTAGCCACTCATCCTGCTGACGAATAATTTTAGGATCTCGCATGTGTTCAGTAACATTTGGTGCCGGACAGTCTATTACTGGCCCAAGCTTTTCAAAATTCACTCCATCTTTTGAAATGGCTAGGCATTGCGTAGTTTGTCGTATCCGCTCCGAACCAATACGAGTATTACCTGTGTAATACACCCACAGTTCATCCGCAACACTTAACGCATGACCAGAAAATACACCGTGAGAATCAAACCAATCCGATGGTGTTAATGCAACAGGCAACCATTGCCAATTAATTAAATCAGTACTGACTAAATGTGCCCAGTATTTATCCTTATGCGAGCAAGTAAACGGTGACCATTGATAAAAGAGATGATATTGACCATTATGAAAAATGAAACCATTTGGATCGTTAAGTAACCCTTGAGGAGGCGAGATATGCCAATTAGGACGATGTATACATTCAACAGGCTGTTGCACTTGGGTTAATAAATCGCGTTGACTGAGGCTAATCTCAGCAGCTATCGCTGATAAAAAACTCGGATCAATCTCTTGGCTAAGAGGATACGCAATCTGTATTTTCCCAGTCACTTCAGTACAGGAAATCTCTGAATTATCAAGGTTCAATAGCGTATCATCGTTCACTTCTAAAATAAGCTGTTCGTTAGCCACCAGAACTCGCGCAAGATTTCTTTTTCCACCGCAACATTTAAATATATGGTCCAACATCATCGTCTCACTGTGAATTATCATCATTAAAATTGGGAACGATTGCAATACTAGTAGATAAAGATGAAAATGACAATTTATAACTTTCTCTTTTTTGAACCCGACTAATTTATTTTTTTAATCCAACCAATCTATTTTTTGCACTCAATCAATCTAAAGTTAACAGGTTTCCCGCTCTACACTTTGGAAGCCAAGTACCATTTTACTCATAATATTGGTTTTTCCTTCGATGACTTCAAGTAAAAGTGTTGCTGCACTTTCTCCTGCATAATCAAATGCATAATTAAAAGTAGATAAGCCTGGACTGGCAATTTTTCCAAGTTCATCGTTACCTACTCCAAGTACTTTAATATCAACGCCAACAGTTTGACCTTGTTCTTTAATTGCTTTTATTGCGCCCAGTGCCATACGGTCCGTCGCAGCAAAAACACCATCAACCTTGATATTTTGTTCAAAAATCCGGCGCATTTGCTGGTAACCTGACTCGATAGAGAAATCCCCATGAACATGAAACGTCATCGCTTGTTTATTTTGCGTTAATGCTTGTTCTAAACCTTGAGAACGTAAGCCATCCACTGCTAAATCATGGTTTTCAACCCCAATAAATCCAATGTGCTTACAACCCGCTTTCAGTAATCTATTTCCTGCTTCATAGCCCACGCGAAAATCATCATGAATCACACTGGGAATATTATGCAATGAACCGTCTTGTCCAACGAGAACAACCGGTGCATTAGATTGTGCAATCGCACCCAAAATATCTTCATCAAGATGGGTCGCATATAGAATAATCCCTTCCACTCTTTTTTGATTAAAAAGGTTAATAAATTCAACCTCTTTTCTGTGCTCTCTTTGACTATTCGCAAGTAACACATGTTTTTGATTATGTTCAAAAACGAGGCTAAGTCCATCAACCCCTTGTGCGGTTGCATTGGATGCCATACGAGGAACAATAATGCCAACCAAATTAGTCTTCTGTGACTTTAAATCTTTAGCCACTTGGTTAACGACATAGCCACATTCTTGAACTGCTTTCTCTACCTTAAGCTTCGTACTGGATTTCACACCATACTCATTGTTAATAACTCTTGAAACCGTCGATTTAGAGACGCCTGCGAGTTTTGCTACATCGTGCAAGCTAGCCATACTCATTCCTTATTGGGATGGTTTGCGAAAAATAATCATTATAAAGATTATAATACTGTTACTGCTAGCTCTGATTGTTCTAATAACTCGTTAAATTTGATCTAATTCACAATAAAAGCGTTACTATTTTGACTTTATCTATGAATTTATAAACAATCACAATTGCAAACGTTCCCAAAAATACACATATTAATAAATGGAGCAGGATATGAACTACCCCGCTGTTGCTACAAAACTACTTGCCGCCTTGGGTGGTAAAGAAAATATTCAAGCGTTGGCGCATTGCGCGACACGATTACGTTTAGCCTTAAACGACGAATCTCTAGTGGACGAAAAAACGATTGATTCATTAGATGGCGTGAAAGGTCAATTTAAAGTGGCAGGCCAATACCAAATTATTTTTGGCTCAGGAATTGTCAACCAAGTGCACGCAGAACTCGCTAAATTGACTAATATGCAAGAGATGTCGACCAAGCAAGTCGCTTCGGCTGGTGCCAGTAAACAGAACATTGTTCAACGTGCAGTAAAAGGTCTCTCTGACATTTTTGTACCAATTATTCCTGCTATTGTAGCCGGTGGTCTTTTAATGGGGGTGTTCAATCTTCTCACCGCCAACGGTCTATTCATTGAAGGTCAATCTCTTATTGATGCTAATCCAGGATTGGCGGATCTAGCTTCAATGATCAACACCTTTGCTAACGCACCTTTTGTCTATCTTCCGATTTTGTTGGCTTTTTCGGCTTCTAAACAATTTGGAGGTAACCCTTATCTTGGTGCCGCTTTGGGTATGTTGATGGTTCACCCAGATCTACTCAATGGTTGGGGGTTCGGCAGCGCATCTATAACCGGAGATATCCCAGTTTGGAACATATTGGGTTTTGAAATTCAAAAAGTTGGCTATCAAGGGTCAGTATTACCAGTTTTAGTCTCTGCATTTATATTGGCTAAGGTAGAACAGAATCTACGCAAGGTTATCCCATCTATTTTGGATAACTTGTTAACCCCAATGTTAGCTATTTTTATTACCGGCGTTATTACTTTCACTGTTGTTGGTCCTTTCACTCGTGATATTGGCTTCTTGCTAGGCGATGGATTAACTTGGTTATATGAGTCCGCTGGCTTTATAGGTGGCGCAGTGTTTGGATTTATTTATGCTCCATTTGTTATTACCGGTATGCATCACAGCTTTATTGCTATCGAAACTCAATTGCTGACCAATATTGCCGTAACCGGTGGTAGCTTTATTTTCCCTATCGCGGCTATGTCTAATATTGCTCAAGGTGCGTCGGCGCTCGCGGTAGGCCTAACAACAAAAGATATTAAAATGAAAGGCGTAGCAATGCCATCCGGCGTAACCGCTTTGTTAGGTATCACCGAACCTGCGTTATTTGGTGTTAACTTAAAATTACGTTATCCCTTTATTGCCGCGATTACTGGTGCAGCTATAAGCAGTGCGTTCATTAGCTTCTTCCAAGTGAAAGCTCAAGCGTTAGGAGCGGCAGGACTGCCGGGTATTATCTCTATTACACCTGATAAAGTTGGCTTATATATCGCAGGTATGGCAATTTCATTTGCGGTAGCCTTCTCGGTAACCATTGTATTGGGCAAACACCAGCAAATGAAGCAAGCTAAATTAGCGGCAAAATAAATAACATTACATCTCGACGTTCTGTTCTATATTTATCAGTAAGCTAAGTCTGTAGTGTGGTCAAAGAAAACGCCACACTACAAAAACAACAAAACTCATCTGACAAAAGGTAAATAAAATGACTAAAGTGTGGGTCACCGGAGATGCCGTAATTGATCTCATTCCGAATGATGAAAACACTTACTTAAAATGCCCAGGAGGTGCACCTGCCAATGTTGCAGTCGGTATCGCTAGGCTTGGTGGCGACAGCGCTTTTTTCGGTCGTGTCGGTCATGACCCACTCGGTAAGTTCATAAAACAGGTGTTACATCAAGAAGGCGTTGACACTCAATACATGTTATTGGATGAGCAACATAGAACATCAACCGTTATCGTCGATCTTGATGATGATGGCGAACGGAGTTTCACTTTTATGGTTCTCCCTAGCGCAGACCAGTTTTTGCAACCTAATGATGTTCCTTCTTTCAATAAAGGCGAATGGCTACATGTATGTTCTATCGCTCTAGCTAACGAACCTTCTCGTTCCACTACTTTAAATGCGATGAAAGCAATAAAAGCAGTAGGTGGGTATGTTTCATTTGATCCTAATTTACGTGATGATGTTTGGCAGAACATTAATGAAATGAAGCCAGTCGTGTTAGAAGCGATTGCTTTAGCAGATGTTGCAAAGTTTTCTGATGATGAATTACTCTATTTAACCGACCAAGATGATGTTGATTCGGCATTGTCGTGGCTAAGTCTTCATTTTACGCTTCCATTAACCATTGTTACTCAAGGTAAAAAAGGCGCATTAATTACATTAAACGGTGAGAAAAAGCTGATTGCTGGTAAAGCAATCAAGCCTATTGATACTACCGGAGCAGGTGATGCCTTTGTTGGTGGGTTACTGGCTGGCCTTGCAAATACAACGAATTGGCACGACTTAGAAAGTATCGAATCAATTATCGTTCAAGCCAACGCTTGTGGAGCATTAGCCACCACCGCCAAAGGAGCAATGACAGCACTGCCAACCTATAAAGAACTACAACAATACCTTGCGAATTTTTAAACAATCGGGGTTATCCACCCCGAAGTTGCTAATAATCTTTATGTTGCGGTGTAAGTTGAATAGAAATTGAATCGCACACTTTAATTAATTCATTTTTAGTGGTTTCGATACTATCTACGGCATGATGGACCGCATCAGAATCAAGAGTGACATAAGGAACCGTTAGGACCGCTAACAGCTCTGTACCAGTAAAAATAGGCACACTTACGTTGGTTATTCCAGAAATTTGTGGACTAGGTCCAATAAAATAGCCTTGTTTACTTGTTTCTTTTATTGGTGCTTGAGCTTGTTGTATTTCACTGGCGGTAGCACCACTGTGTTGTAAGATTTGCTCTCTTTTCGAAGTACCACAAAAACTCAACAAAACAATACCAGAACCAGATGAACAAACATCTAATTTCGCCCCTATTTTAAGACTGAAACCCATTTTATACGGGCTTTCTTCTCGGCCTATCACCACTAAGTGTTGATTATCGTACCAGGATATATGACAAGATTGGTTTATCTTTTCACTTAGCACTTTCATTAAAGGTTTAGCAATGTTGAGTAACTGCAACTGTGGCGGGTATTGATTTGCAACCGTAAACATCTGCATAGAAAACATATATTTACCGGTTTTTTCATTAAACGTCACATAGCCACGACGTACCAATACAGACAAAACTCGGAAAATTTCACCTACACTTCGCCCCATCATCTCGGCAATCTGCTTCTTTGACAACGGCACTCCTGAGCTTGCTAATAACTCTAAAATATCCAACCCTTTTTCTAGAGCAGGTGCGTTATATTCTTGCCGAGAGACTTTTTCCAAATAGTTACCCCTTATTTAACTAATCCCATCCATTGCGGCAGTGTCATAGATATGGCAGGAATATAGGTAACCGCCATCAACACCAAAAATATTGCTGCAAAAAATGGTAACAACGTTCTTATTACCTGATCAATTTTTATCCCACTGACCTGACATCCGGTAAATAATATCGGTCCAACCGGTGGAGTAATTGTGCCTAACGATAAATTAAAAACAAGCAAAATGCCAAACTGGACAGGATCCATCCCTAAATTCATACAAATTGGTAAAAATATGGGCGTAAAAATTAAAACAGCAGGCGTTGGATCCATAAACGTGCCCACAAAAAGCAGCACAACGTTAATGATTAACAAAATAATAATAGGGTTGTCGGTCAAAGACAGCAACGTATCCGCTATAACACTTGGTATTTGGGTAAACGCCATCACCCATGACATAATAGATGACGCCGCAATCATAAAAATAACAATGGCAGAGAGTTTAGCCGTAGCTAGAAAAATACTCGGTAGTTGTTGTACTTTTAAAGCCTTATAGATAAACCCAAGAGCAAGAGAATAAACAACCGCTATTGCCGAGGCCTCTGTTGGCGTGAATATTCCCGCCAGAATGCCGCCAATAACAACCACGACCAATGAAAGGCTTGGGATAGCATCAAGAAAAAGTTTTACACGTTCTGAAGCCGTCATTTCATGCTTAGACAGATAACCTCTGCGATGTGCCATGAAACCAGTGATCAACATAACCGCACCACCCCAAAGCATTCCAGGTAAATAACCGCCCATAAATAAAGCAGAAACCGACACCGACCCAGCAACCGTTGCGTAGACGATAAGTGTATTACTTGGAGGAATCAGCATACCAGTTGGTGCAGAGGCAATATTAACCGCCGTTCTAAATGAAGCGTCATACCCTTCTTTTTCTTGAATGGGATTCATTATGCCACCAATCGCCGCTGCAGAAGCAACACCAGATCCACTAATGGACCCAAACAGCATGTTTGATACCACGTTAGTCTGAGCCAACGCACCAGGAAAATAACCGGTTATAATACGTGAACAATTAATAAGCCGTATCGCAATCCCACCATTGTTCATAATATTACCCGCTAATATGAAAAAAGGGATGGCGAGCAGAGCGAAGCTATCTAGTCCAGTAAACATGCGTTGAGCAGCCGTTGTTGTTGCTCCAGCTAAAGGCAATATGCTAACCATCGCCACAAAGGATGGCAAACCGATACTAATACCGATTGGTGCACCCAAAACCAAAAGAAAAATGGCACCGCCGAACATAATCAACGCAGCAAGAGTCGCAGCATCCATATGATATTATCCTTTTATACTAAGTTTATGAAATTGATGAATGAGTTTTAATTGATTAATAATGAAATAGATGAGAATTAAGACACCGGCAATGGGTAGCGCAGCATAAATCACCCCCATAGGAATTTCCAAGGCAGAATCAAGCTGCCACATTTGACGAACCGACGCTTTGTAGCCACCTTGCCACATCACAATGAAGGCAAAAATCGCAATAGTCCATTCAGTAAATATATCAACGATCACCCCAACTTTAGGCGATAATTTATCTCGAATATAAGTGATAGCCATATGCTCTCGAAGACCAAATACATAAGCTCCACCTATTAGTATTAACCAAACAAACATATAGCGAGACAACACTTCACTCACTGCACTCGGACTATTAAAGACATAACGTGTCACCACTTGATAAGTCACAAGAATGGTAATAAACCCCATGATACCAATGCAGGCTCGCTCAACGATCCAATCGATAGTTGATTTAGCTTTATCTGTCCAGATTAACAATTTATCCACTAGACTTTTCCTTACACCTAGTGGAGCTAGGCGAAATGCCTAGCTCCAGCATAATTAGCTCATTTCATTGATGGCTTTTGAGAGTTCTTTTTGCGCATCAGTTTTAATTAGTGTTTTCTGAAGCGACTTACAGCTATCTTGAAACTGTTTCACGTCAACATCGACAAATGTCGCGCCATTTTCTTCCGCAAGTGCACGTGCTTCACCAATTTTTTTGTTCCATTTTTGAAACTCATCAATTGTTGATTCTTTGGCTAATTTGCGAATTATGGCTTGATCTTTATCCGCAACAGAACCCATGAAATCATCACTGATCACAACCAAATCTGGCACCATAAGGTGGGATGTTTTGCTAAAGTAAGGCGCCACTTCATAATGCTTCATATCGGCATAAGTGACTTCATTATTCTCACCTCCATCAAGTACACCTTGTTGCACAGCGGTATAAACTTCACCTTGGCTCATAGGAACGCCCGTTCCTCCCATACAACCCAACATCTCTACCATTGTGTTTGATTGCATAACGCGGATTTTTTGGCCTTTCATATCAGCCACTGATTTAACGTTACTCCCTTTGGTGTAAACGTTTCTTGAACCTGCGGTATAAGCAGTAAGCACTTCAAAACCAAATTTTTTAGTTGAAGCAAACAGCTCATCCAATATCCCTGAGGTGAACACTTTCTCCTGGTGCTCGATACCCGTGTAAGCAAAAGGCATACCGATTGCAGTAAAGGTATTGTCATAGTTTTCCACTAATGGATTTGCCACCACAGCCATTTGAACCGCGCCACTTTGAACCAATTCCAAAGAAGCACGTTGGTCGCCCAATAGTGCGTTTGGATATATGGTGACTTTATAGCGCCCATCTGTAGCTGACTCTAGCTGTTTACCAAACTCTTCGAGAGCCAAATATTGTGGATGTTGATCAGACTGATTAAACGCAGCCTTGATTTCGGTGGCAGCAAACGTCATTGATGACACAGTTATGGCCGCACCCGTTACTGTGGTAAAAAGTACATTTTTCAGCGTTTTGTTCATGTTATTTCCTATTATTATCATTTAAGACAATGAACTCATTGGAATAAAGTCCATATCATCGAATGTCTGATTTTCGCCCAACATTCCCCATACAAAGCTATAGTTTTGTGTACCGCACCCCGAATGAATAGACCAACTCGGCGACAGAACCAATTGCTTATCTCTAACAATCAGATGACGGGTTTCCGTTGCTTCTCCCATCATGTGAAATACGCATTGCTCCGGTTGTATATTAAAATAGAGATACGCTTCCATTCTTCGCTCGTGAGTATGAGCAGGCATCGTGTTCCAAACGCTACCAGGCGCTAAATGCGTAATGCCAAGACATAATTGACATGTTTCAATAACATCGGGATGAAGGTATTGATTGATAACTCGAAGATTAGCTGTCTGTTGTGAACCAAGTTCGACAACACGAGCTTGGCTCTGAGAGATTATTTTTGTCGGTAACGTTCTGTGGGCAGGGGCACTCAATCCATAGACAATCGCCTCACCTTCTACTGATTGAATCTCAATATTTTTTGCGCCCATTCCAACATAGAGCACATCTAACGAATCCAGCGTGAAAACGTGCGAATCAACCGTCACAGTAACCTTTCCACTTAAACACGCTAAACCAAGCTCACGACGTTCAAGGAAAAACTCCGTACCAAACGAATCATTATCTATCCAATCTTCAACAACCAACGGTGATCCATCAGGACAAATTCCTAAGGCCACGGCTCTATCAATATGGCTGTACACCACATTAATTTTTGATCTTTCGAATAAATTTTCACTCAAAAATTCGTCTCTCAATTGTGATGTTGAGTACGACTTCACATCTCGTGGATTAGCGGAATACTTGGTTAACATAATGTTCCTTGCTCATAAATTATGCATTTATAGTAAACAAACTACAAATATGATCAATGTCGTTCTTATATGAATAAAAATAAATGTGACTATCCACACTAAATTCCGCACTATCTCAACAATATTTATGACCTAGATCGTAATTATTATTGAACTAGCGTTTTAATTTTCAAAAATGATGAGGTTCTATTTTGTGACGCAGGAAACAAGTCATAACTTGATTATTACTACTAACCTAGGCATATTCGTGGCTATAACTCATGGCTATGCAAATAGCTTGGTAATGTGCTTAATTGTAATAAGCAATATTTTTAGTTATCTCGAATCCATTAAGTAACTGGGTTCGATAAATGATTTTTTAATTATGTGAGGACACGCGTGAACACTAAACCAGACATTATTCTTTCATCTTTAGATGTAGACCGAATTTACAAACTGATTGAATCATTACCTCGTAATAGCCTTTCTACCGAGGAACTAGAAGAGGAGCTTGAACGTGCAACAATTGTGGCGCCAGAAAAGCTACCGCCTAATGTGGTGACAATGAATTCAAAAGTGAAATTTGTAATTGAAGCGACCAAGAAAGAATTTGAACTGGTACTATCTTATCCAAAGGACATGGATGATTCTGGCAATAAGGTTTCTATCCTCGCACCGATTGGCAGTGCACTACTTGGGCTTTCCGTAGGCGACTCTATTAAATGGCCTAAGCCAGACGGCCTTTTGATTGACGTTACCATTACCGACGTGACTTATCAGCCAGAACGAGAAGGTGAATACCTACTCTAGAATACGCAATAAGCCGCAGGTATTATTTTTGAATTCTCAGCTATTTTTCGAGACCAAACAAAGGAAATACCTGCACTTTAAGTTCGTATCAATACCGAAGTGATAACTACAAAAAAAGGACGCTCTTTCAAGCGTCCTAGAAACTCTACGGAGATAGAGAAAAATTAACCTGTTGCTAGCTGAGCTTTGTCACTTTTTTTAAGAAATGCGTAACCAAACCCAGTCACAGCAGTACCCGCTGCAATCGCGATGAGATACATAAAGACAGAAGTAATCGCGTTTGGAATAAGTAGTACAAACAAGCCGCCATGCGGTGCAAGTAATTCACAACCGAATAACATTGATAACGCTCCAGTAAGTGCACCACCAGCCATTGTACAAGGTAGCACACGCATTGGATCTCGAGCTGCAAATGGAATTGCCCCTTCTGAGATAAAGCACAAACCTAGTACAAAGGAAGCAACACCACCCTCACGCTCATCGGAATTAAATTTCTTCTTAGCAAGGAAAGTAGCCAGCCCCATACCCAGAGCAGGAACCATACCTGCTGCCATAATAGCAGCCATCGGCAAGTATGTTTCAGACGCTAAAAGCCCCACACCAAATGTGTAAGCCGCTTTGTTTACCGGACCACCAAGATCGAAACACATCATTGCGCCAAGAATAATACCAAGTAAAACTGCATTAGCTGAGCCCATGTTAGCAAGAAAATCGGTCATCGCTGACATGATGGTAGACACTGGACCGCCGACAATATAGATCATGACCAAACCGGTAAACAGAGTCGACACCAATGGAATAATAAGAATGGGTTTAAGCGCTTCAAGTGTTTGCGGTAGTTGCACTTTATCTGCAATATACTTCGCTGCATAACCTGCTATAAAGCCTGCTGCTATGCCACCAAGAAAACCTGCGCCGATAGAGGCGGCTAAACTACCACCGACTAGACCAGGAGCGAGACCCGGCCGATCAGCAATAGAAAAAGCTATATAGCCGGCAAGAACCGGTATCATCAACGCAAACGCTGAACCACCACCAATGGTCATTAACGCGGCAGCCAAAGTGCCTTCTTCTTTAAATGCTTCGATACCAAATACAAATGAAAGTGCAATAATAAGACCGCCAGCAACCACAACGGGAAGCATATGAGATACACCAGTCATTAGGTGTTTATATACCCCTTTTTTTTCATCCTTCGCTGTAGATCTGCTACCGCCAGAATGAGTGTAAATAGTGGCTTCGACAAAAGCTTTGTCCATCTCTTCTGCTGTTTTTTTAAGCGCAGGTCCTGTCTTTGTCTTATACAGCTTTTTGCCATTAAACCGGTCCAGTGGAACGTCAATATCGGCTGCAATAATAACTAAATCTGCCTCAGAGATATCCTGATCAGTGAGTTGGTTTTTCGCTCCAACAGAACCACGAGTTTCTACTTTTATCTGATGGCCACGACTTTTACCTTCATTCTCTAACGCTTCTGCGGCCATAAAAGTATGTGCAACACCTGTGGGACAAGCCGTTATAGCAACAATTTTTTTATTGCTAATCTCTGCGCTTGCAGCAGCAGAGATAGTGCTTACTTTCGCCACGCTTAGCTCAGTTGCACTATCCACCGCTTTTTGTAGAAATGCTTTTGTATCTTCGGTCACTTCTGAAATACTCGCTTGGTACACCTTTTTCCCAACAAAACGGTTTGTATCAATAGGCGTGTTGGTAGCGATGATCACAACATCTGCTGCGCTAATATCATCGGCAGAAAGTTGCTCACCGGCTATAACCGATGACTGACATTCAACTTTTGCATTCCAATTAAGAGATTTTGCTGCTTGAGAAAGTAACCCAGCAGCGATAATGCTATTGGCTACTCCGCTAGGGCAAGCAGTAATAATTGCAATATTCATAATTATCGACCTTTTTGTCTAGTTATAGTATCGAGTTAACTTATTTTTAAACTCGATTCGTATTAATTAAGTTGCTGAAATTGAACTTGCTGTTGTAATCGTTCAAGCTCTTGATGGCTCTTAACACCAACCCCCACTTGCGAAACAGCTAATGCTGATAACGCAGTGGCAAACGTAAGTAGGCTAGGCTTATCCATCTGCTGCATATGACCCCAGCACAGACCTGCTACTAATGTATCGCCGGCTCCAACAGTGCTCACCACTTGCATACGCGGAGGTTGTGAACGAAACCACTTATTATTGTTTAGCCACATCACACCCTCTGAACCCATCGATACAACAATGTTTTCGATGCCTTTATCTGCCAATTCTTGCGCCGCTTCCTGACACTGTTCTGCCGTTTTAAGCTCACGACCAACCAATTCGGATAATTCTTCGTCATTAGGTTTTACTAACCAAGGATTAGCATCAAGACCCGCTTTTAATGCCGCGCGGCTGCTGTCAAAAAAGACTTTTTTACCCATGCCATGAAGTCTCTGGATCCATACGGCGCATTGACTCGCAGACACCCCATTTGGAAGACTTCCAGCAATGACAAAATAATCATGATCTAATGCAAGAGCAAAAAGCTCTGTTTCAAACTGCTGCACATCACTAGCTGTGACCTGTACTCCAGGGAAGTTTATATCGCTAGTTTCACCAGATTGCTCAACCAGTTTTACATTAATACGTGTCGCGCCATTGACCCGAACAAACCGATCATTCACCCCAAGTTTCTGGAACAATTGACAGAACATTTCTTGATTATCCGTACCTAAAAAGCCGGTTACGGTTACCTCTGCGCCTAAATCACATAATACTTGCGCCACATTGACGCCTTTGCCTGCTGCGTGAAAGTCACCTTGATTAACTAAACTGACCGTCCCTACATTTAAACTATTTAAATGTCCCGTTAAATCCAAAGCAGGATTAAGCGTAACGGTAACCACTTTTTTAGTAGACATACTTATTCCTTAACTTTCACCTAAGCCAGCTTCAATTGCTGCACCAATCGCCTCGAGTGCTTGCTGAGCATCTATCCCATCGGCAACAAATTCCAACTCGTGACCACAACTGACGCCCATACCAATTACCTTCATCAAACTTTTAGCATTAACGTGTTTTCCATTGCCGCTAAGGTTGGCTACTTTAATAGTGGATTCAAACTTCTTAGCTTCAGCCACCAACATGGCCCCCGGACGAGCATGCAAGCCATGTGCATTGATTATTTTAAATACCGCTACGTTGCGGTTTTCTTCTGACAACGTATCGCTTTCTGACAAAGAACGGTTTGCTGACAAAGCACTCATATCATCTTCACCAGTGAACACCGCGACGAGGGTTGCCGCAGGTGCTTGTATAAGTTCAGCTTGTCGCTGTTGGTATACACATTGGCTGATCCTATCCAATATTGTTTGATGCGAAGCGTTACATACTGAAAGCGCAATAAGTGCTTTTACAGTTTTACCTTCATACTCACATTGGCTACTGGTAGTGACAAAAGACATAGCAGTACGAGAAACGCCAATATTGCTGCTCACCAACCAAAGCCCTCCGCCAAGATGAGTCGGTTGTTTGGTGACTAGTTCAGCAACAAAATCGGAACTTGCTGCATCTGTATTTTTAATTAAACCGCCAGCAACTGCGCTCATCTGGATCATATCGCTAGCCGGAAAATCTTTTTGTACTAAGGGGAGATCGAAATCAGCTTGCAATTGAACGTCACCATTCAAAAGCGCCATAATCTCGTCTTTGGAGCTGGCTATTTTTAACTTCTGTTCAACGCCATCAGCGGAAAGGACCTTAGTCAGCTGTTTTAAAATGCCAAGATGTTCATCTGATTTCGCAGCAATACCGATGGCAACATATACTGTGTTGTTATCCCCCCAATCCACCCCTTGCGGAAAATGGTGAACAGCGACGCCTGTATTTTTTACTAAGCCTCGTGTCTCAGTTGTGCCATGAGGGATCGCAATCCCATTACCCAGATAAGTTGAATTTTGTGTTTCGCGATCAAGCATTCCATCAACATAACCGGTATCGACTAAACCTTTTGTGGTTAAGTCAGCTGCCAGTCCACGAATTGCCTGTTTTTTTGCACTCGCTGCTTGCTGAAGTTTAATGTCTGTAGTGGTTAGTTTAAGCATTGTCTTCCGCCTTTTTTACTCTCATGTAGAGCAGTGGTATGTACATCTGTCTATTTGCTAAACTCATTGCTGAATCGATTCAGCAATGATGTAAAAAAATTCAGCAAATGCCTTATCTCTATTTTTGACATAATCCAAAGATAAAAATCCGTGTAATTTGTCAAAATATAAACTTTGCTGAATCCTTTCAGCTTTAATACTGAATCGGTTCAGCGTATAATTCAACCCAGAAAAGAGATTAGGCTGTGAATTTATGATCCTGCGCACATTAAAAGGTTAACAAGATGACATTAGATGAAGTAGCTAAGTTAGCGGGAGTCTCAAAAACGACTGCAAGTTACGTAATTAATGGTAAAGCAAAACAATACCGCATCAGTGAAAAAACACAGCAAAAAGTAATGGCTGTAGTTGAAGAATACCGCTATCGCCCAGATCATACCGCTTCGTCATTACGCGCCGGCAACAGTCGTTCGTTCGGTTTAATCATTCCTGATTTAGAAAACAGCAGTTACGCCAAACTCGCCAAATTACTTGAACAGAATTCACGTAAAGCCGGTTATCAGATCTTAATTGGCTGTTCTGATGATGATCCTGAAACAGAAGAAAACTTAGTAGATGCATTAGTTAGTCGCAGGATTGAAGCATTATTTGTCGCCAGTTGCTTACCCAACGCCAGTCAACACTATTTAAAAATTCAACAGAACGGCACACCCATTATTGCGATTGACCGCCCTTTAGATGACGAATGTTTTGCTTGTGTAATTAGTGAAGATTTCAATGCAGCTTTAGAGCTAACGCGTTCAATACTGTCGGAACACGTTAAAACCATCGGATTGATTGGTGCACTACCAGAACTGAATATATCTAAAGAGCGGCAACTTGGCTTCGAATCCGTTACCAAAGCCGAAAATAAACGTTCAGTTATTGGTTACGGTGAACACTTTAATCGCCAACAAGGAAAGCTAATCTTTGAAAAATGGATAGAAGAAAAAACCGTTCCAGATGCGATAATAACGACCTCTTATACCTTGTTAGAAGGGGTACTTGACGTACTATTAGAACACCCAAATTTAATGCAACATCTTAAAATAGGCACGTTTGGTGATAACCGCTTACTCGATTTTCTGCCTTTGAAAATTAATTCGCTTCCACAACAATTTGAAATTATTGCGGACAGTGCCCTCACTTCAGCTCTTAATGCATCAGCTAAACGCTACCAAGCAGGTCTTGAGTTAGTACCGAGGACGTTATTAACCAGATAAAATATATCCGTTGGCTAATAAACGATGCTCTATTTACCCATCGAGGGAACAAACCTAAGGGAACAATGCTCAAGCTAAATCATAATAGTTAACTTGAGCACCTTATCACTTTGAATAACATCAACATACGCAGCAGTTAGCTTTGATCAAAACTAGCGGTTGTCAATAACCAAATGTTAATAACCAAAATTACTTTAATTCTGCGCCGGATATATCAAACGAGAAATATTTCTTTGCTATCGCTTCATGTTTTCCATTCGCGATCAAAGCATCTAAGCCTTTGTTAAGCAATTTAATAAGATCTTTGTTTTCTTTACGTACCGCGATACCAATACCTTTGCCAAACCACTTTTCTTCAGTATAAGAAGGGCCGGTAAAATGGAAATTTTTACCCTCTTCGGTATCTAATAAACCCGTTTTTAGTCCAAGCGCACCGCCAAAGACTGTATCTAATCGACCATTGATTAAATCGGCAAACGCTTCGTCAAAAGTATTGTATCTTCTAAGATCAATGTTTGGATATGCTTGAGTTAAATATTGGTCGCCAATTGTGGCACGTTGCGTACCAATAACTAGACCATCCATACTTTCTTCACTCAGGTCAATTTCACGCTCTTTAGCCATAATAAATCGCTGAGGAACAAACGCGTAAGGTCTAGAAAAGCTGACTTTTTTCTCACGAGCTGCTGTTATCGTCATTGCAGCAATAATCGCATCGTGTTTTCTAGCCAGTAATGCGGGAATGATCCCATCCCAATCTTGCTTGCCTATAACACACTTAACTTGTAATTCATCACAGATAGCGTTAGCTAAATCAACATCAAAACCCGTTAGTTCACCGGTTTCTGTTGTCCAATTGAAAGGTGGATAAGCCCCTTCTACGCTAAATCGTATTTCCTTCCATTCTTTCGCCATGACACTAGATGAAAACCAAAAACAAGCACATAGCAGCAAAAATATTTTTTTCATTGGAACCTCTTTGTAATTTGACGCTGTATCAAAATTCATAATAAATAAGATCGTTTTGGCAAAATGAGTTACCAACAACATGACTAGCCAAACTAACCCAGCAAAACATGTGCCAAGTAAACATTGTCTATTTTTATACACTTTCAGGCTAAACCAATTCTTTTATTGCACCAATATATTGTTTTTTTTGCAAAAATGGTGCGTACATATTTATATACTTTATCTCAAATAGTTTGTTGTTCCAGTCCACATAAACCGCCTACCAAGTATACATTTTCAATTTTGTATGCTAAAAACACAATGCGAATGATAAGTTATATCATTCGCATTTGAGTGGTATCTGAGTATAGAAACAAAAATCAGATTAATAAAATCAAATAATAACAATGGAACAATATAAATATGGACTCCAAAGTATCATTACTTGCAATAAGCATTGCGAGTTCTCTAGCCTCACCCGTCATTTTAGCGAACGAGACTGAATCGACTTTAGAAACCAACCATCAGACTTCTGACGTGGTAGTTGTAGTTGGTGAACTTACTAATTTTTCAGTGACAGATTCCGAGTTAAAAAGTTATCAGGCCCAAGATATCGAAGACATCTTTCGCACCGACCCATCCGTATCAGTTGGTGGTTCAGTCAGTGTTGCACAAAAAGTTTACGTGAGAGGACTAGAAGATACTTATCTTAATGTCACCGTAGATGGCGCCCCACAAACAAGTACTTTATTTCACCATATTGGACGCTTATCAATTGATCCTTATTTACTTAAAACAGTGGAAGTACAAG
This sequence comes from Vibrio sp. MA40-2, assembly GCF_047302445.1. NCBI lineage: Bacteria > Pseudomonadati > Pseudomonadota > Gammaproteobacteria > Vibrionales > Vibrionaceae > Vibrio > Vibrio sp. MA40-2. Next base: position 1,488,525 of record NZ_CP178627.1, on the reverse strand, counting down.
CAGGAGCAGGTGAAGCCACAAGTGGTTTTGGTGCACTAGGAGGAGCGATTAGATTTAAAACTAAGAGTGCTCATGATCTGTTAGAACCCGGTGACAGCTTTGGTGGGACAGTAAGCGCAAACTACTTTAGCAACAATGGCCACAAAACAAGCGCTAGCTTATATGGTGAAATCAATGAAAACTGGGGATTACTCGGATCATTTGTTACAACCAGTAACGATAATATGCAAGATGGAAACGATGATGAGATTTATGGTACGTCATCGGACAGAACGCTAGCGTTTATTAAAATTGATGGCAATATCACAAATAATCAAACACTATCTCTGAGCTACGAAAATCGTAATGAAGATGGTGAATTCGGTCAGCGTCCCAACTGGCCAACATTGGCAGATGATCCGCTTTATCCATTAGAAACCGAGCGTCACACGTTTACAGTTAATCATACTCTTGATTATAACGAGCTGATTAACCTAGAAAATTCCATTTATTACACTCAAGCGGAAGTAACGCAAGATGCAGTTTATGGAAAATATAATGGTGAAGTAAACACACTCGGTTTCGATATACGCAATACGAGTAATATCAAACAACATTCGATAACTTACGGCATTGAATATCGCTTAGACGAAGCATCCGCAAAATCTCTAGAATCTGGCGCTGCGCCTGCTGTAACTGAGGAAGGAACCGTATTCGGTTTATATACTCAAGACCACTGGCAAGCTACTCAAGATTTGCTGTTGAGTTTTGGTCTCAGATATGACAAATATCAAATGGATCAACTGTCTACAGATACAAAATTAGACAGTGATGGTATCAGCTCAAATATCGGTTTTAATTACCAAATCACCGATGCACTAAAACTCAATGCCGGGTACGCTCAAGCTTTACGTGGTAAACAAGTTGGCGATACCTTCACCCTGGATTCATATTCAATAAATCCTGATCTACAAGAAGAAACCGCTGAAAATACGGAAGTAGGCGTCGAATATTACCAAGGCGATTGGTTAGCATCTGCAACCATATTCCAAAGTACCATCGATGATGTTATTGACGTAGAAAACCGCCAATATGAAAACGTAGGTCAACTCAAAACTCAAGGTTATGAACTCAAAGCTATATACTGGTACCAAAGCCTGACTGCAACTGCCAGTTTCAGCTCGGTTGATTCAGAGTTAAACGGACAAGAACTAAATGGGTATGATCATATTGGTATTGGTAATTCGAGAGGCGATACTTTTGGTTTGAACCTTACATATAGTGTCAATCCTGCTGTAGAGATCGGCTGGAACTATACCTACGTTGCCGATCTAAATAATCTAGAAGTTGACAACGATTATGTGGACGATGGCTCGACGATTGATAAACCAGGATATCAAGTTCACGACATTTATTTGCAGTGGTATCCACTAAACAATCATGATCTTGATGTTAATTTCACGGTTACCAACCTGTTTAATGAATACTATCGTGACCACTCAAGTATAGGCGATTTCACACAATTCCCTGGGTTTGAAAGCGTTGCCGGCGTTTATGCTGCGGGACGAGATGTACGTTTAGGCGTTAACTATCGCTTCTAATTTATAGCATGTGGACGAAAAACCAGTGATCAGCTCTACTGTCGCTGAGTAGTTCACACCTATTAGAAAGGTAGGAACAGCTTTTAGCTGTTGAAAATTAATACTGAGGATAGTTTAACAAGCAAAAAGCCAACAGAATTAAATCTGTTGGCTTTTTTATAGTCAAGTCAGTTATATTCTACCCAACTTATTATCTGTACCACTGAAATTGGCAAAGATAAAAATATAGGTCAGACTCAACTCAATTAGTCATTGCTGCTGTCACGAGCATCAAAGTGATAATCAACATTTACGATAGCACGATAAGAAATTTCGCCACGCGTTTCTGAGAACTCTTTGATAGTAACAGCAGTATCATCAAGCGTAATGTTAGAAATAACATTCTGACCGATAGGTGCTAACTTAAAGCGTAGTTCAGAACCACTTGCAGTGTGCAATGCGTCAACATAATCGAAGCCAGCTTGATATGCTGCTGCTTTAGAGTTAAAGCTATCTGTATGTAGGTTTGCTTCGCTGTATACCGTTTGGTTGCCAGCAAATGCAGTTGTGCTAAGAAGAGCGGTAGCGGCTAGAATAGTTAATTTTTTCATTTTTTTACCCTTTAAAGTGTCTGTTAATAATGAGTGACAACTTGGTGGAGTAACCTCCGCTCTCACTCGATGGAAGGATTATTAACTATTCTGATGTGACTTACATCACATAAAAATGCAATTCATTATGGAATATTTAGCATCAATAAAATGAAAGTTTTTAAGACTTAGTGTTTATTACCCAAATAAAACCTTATTACTTCATTGGTAGACGACCTTGAATTGTTCCAAAACTAACAACATATCTTCGCTCGGTGCAATGCCTAATTCTTCGCATTCAAGGCTAAAAAAGCGCCAATGTGCTTCACGCCACCACTGCAACGATTTATCACCTTCACCTTCTTCAGCAGCAAACTGAGCCGTTACCTCGTCAAATTGACATAAACTAACAGAGGTTAACTCTATAATACAAATTGGTTTTCCATCCCAATTGGTCACAACTTGAAGGTGACCAATCTCTGGCATAATTTCACCTTCGTGACGATACCAATACGCCATACTACATGATGCCTTCTTTTCTCCGCGTAGGATTAAATCAGCACAAAGATTAGCATTGTGCTCATCAGCACAAAAATAATCGGCACTAAAAGAGGTGTATTGCTGTGCAAGGTTACTAGGCAATGAAGCCAAATATTCATCTAAATATAGCTGACTCGCTTGTTGCATAATTTTTAATCTCTATGAGTTAATCTGAAAAATACATACCCTAAACTTCGGCTTTCTGGTTGCTTAATACTCGTTGTTCAATGCCAAATACAAGCAATACACAGCGTCTTTAATTCTGATTTAAACTTAGGTCAAATTAGAAACCGACTTAGCAACATCTTTAGCACCTTGTTGTATATCTTCAATAAGAGAGGATACATTTTCTAATCTGTCATTAGTTTCTGTTGATGACTGACTAATCTTCTCCATCGACTGAGATATCTCATTAGTAAGAGATAAATTTTCCAATACCACTCGGCTAATTTCTTCTGTGGAATCTGAAGTACGAGAAGCTAGCACTCGTACTTCATCAGCAACAACTGCAAAACCTCGTCCATACTCACCGGCTCTCGCCGCCTCAATAGCTGCGTTTAATGCCAGGAGATTAGTTTGATCTGCAATGTTACCAATAACTTGAACGATATTTTCAATACTTCCAGATAACTCTTTTAATCGACTGATCAAGTGCTCAGAATTATCGATATCTTTAACCACATTTTTTGATAACTCTCTTGTTGAAGCAAGCGAAGATTGACCATCAGCGGCTACCTGAGCAGTTTCAATTGCGGTGCTGTAAGCGATAGAGGTTGCTTGTACCGTTGCTTCTTCTTTCATCACTTCGTTGGTAATATCGGAAGCAAATTTTACCACTTTATAAATTTCACCACGTTCATTCTCGATAGGCGTATAAGAGGCTTGAATCCAAACCTTATCACCATGGCGGCTTTTTCTTAGAAAACGACCAGTAAACGACTGACCAGATTGTAGTTTCTTCCAAAAATCTGGATTTTCTTTATAAAAATCATCAAAACAAAAAATTCGATGATGATGTGAGACAACTTGATCCTTTGAATAACCCAAAGCCTTTAAGAAAATATTATTTACATCTAGAACCGTACCATCTGGAGAAAATGAAATAGTCGCAAATGTTTGATCTAACGCTTCCAACAGTTCTCGATTAAGGATATTTTTTATATGAGCTTCGGTCACATCTGATGCAATTTTGACAATTTTTTCGATCTCGCCATTGACATACACTGGGCAATAGGTTGCTTCAATATAGACCTTTTTATTTCCTTTGGCGTAGCGAGAGAAAACTCCACCTTTCTTTATTCCGGAAGAAAGATCGCGCCAAAATCGCGTGTATTCAGCGGAGTTAACCAATTTTTTTGCACAAAATAGCGAATGATGTTTACCTTGAATTTCATCAATGGAATAACCCATTAGAGATAAAAATGGTTCACTCGCGTCCAAGACATTCCCTTTAGTATCAAACGAAATCATGGCTAAAGATTGGTTCAACGCATGAATAAGCTCTAAATTTGGATCAGGTATAATCTCGGCTTTTTTCTTATTGAAAAAGATAACAGACCTCCACATTGTGCTAAAAATAAAAATTATCGAATTAAATTGGCGTAATCAGTTAACACTGCCTTTAGCGGATTACATAACGATAGAAAACTTATCGGGTATTATACGGTCATTTGGGGTGATAGGATCATTGCAACACCTATCTTTTGGCTAACGATTAGATGGAAAATCCACGTAAGGGCATTTTTCTCTAACGCAACTCGCTCACATCCGACATCAACCAACAACTATTATGTTGCGTAAAACCTATTTTTGGATAGTATTCCGTTGCCTGTGGCGCTGATAACAATATTAATTTACAGCCGTCTTGTAAGGCACCAAAAGTATGCCGAATCAATTCTTTCCCAATGCCACTGGCTTGAACATTTTGAGATACAGCCAAATCAGATAGATAACAACAAAAGGAAAAATCGGTCACAGAACGTGCGACTCCAACTAGTCGCTCATCCACCCAGGCTGAAACTAATAGGTCGGCATTGCTCAACATGCTATTAATGCAATCTTTATCATCAAGTGGACGCCTAACACCTAATGTGGTTTGTTGCAGTAGCTCAACAAATTGCTCAGCAGTAATTGAACGGTTGACAAAATAATCAACTTGCACGATTTATAAACTCCTGAATAACAAAATAACTTAATTAGCATAAACTAATATTGTTTAGTACAATATGTTTTGCTGCATATTTGTAAACTGAACACTAACAGTACATTGACGCAACAAAGCATGAACAGTAACAAATTAAATGAAAAAGAGACGATAAACTAGTAATAACTGAACATTAATGACAAATTAAATGAAAAAGAGACGATAAACTAGTAATAACTGAACATTAATGACAAATAAGTCATTTGTATTGATTGAAGTCTAAAGATAAAAATTTTATAACAGTTATCATATAGTATTGTGAACACGCTATCTCTATGAGTAAACAAGCGATTATGAAGAAAAAAACAAACAAAAGCGCAGAAACTAACCAGTATACTTATACCGCTAGACAACCTATCGTTGATCGAAATATAAATATAATTGGTTACGAATTGTTGTATCGTAATAGCGTGAGAAATGCCTTTCCTGACATTGACTCAGATCTTGCAACTCGTCGTATCCTAATTGAGCAATTTATTACCCGACAGCAACAAATTCTGAATGGTAAATTAGGTTTCATCAATTTTGACAGTGTCTCACTACTCAAAAAAATTCCGCTTGATTTTGTAGAGCCCAACTTCATTATCGAAGTACTAGAGACCTGTGAACCTAATAAGGAACTTTTAGATACCTTAAAGGAACTTAAATCAATAGGCTATCAAATTGCACTTGATGACTTTGTGCCGGATGAAAGATGGCAAGTGTTTTACCCATTTATTGATATTATTAAGTTTGATTTGCAAGTTTATTCGCTAGACAAAGCAAAAGTTTTTGTTGAAAAACACCGCGAATTTGGTATCACATATATTGCCGAAAAAGTGGAAACCTATGAAGAATTTCACCTTGCTAAAGAAGCAGGGTTTGACTTGTTTCAAGGCTACTTTTTTAATAAACCAGAAATCATCACTAATAACAAAATCACCTCCTCTCTCAACACGAGTATACAACTCTGTAAAGCGATTGCAGATGAAGAAATAGATTTCAAACAGATAGAAGACATTATTTCTCAAGATGCGGTTTTTTCACTGCAATTATTAAATTTCGTTAACTCTAGCGCCCATATTAGTGCGCCGATTAACTCATTTCGCCAAGCTTTAGCTTACCTTGGTGCAAATCAGATAAGAAAATTTGTTTCCTATACTGCACTCTTGGCTATTAACCCTACAAAACCCAAACAGCTGTTTTATATGTCTCTACACAGAGCGAAGTTCTTTGAACTTTTACTTGCAAAAACATCATATAAAAAAATGGCCAATGAGGCTTATTTATGTGGTTTATTATCTCTTATCGATGGGATTTTAGACTGCGAATTGAACCAAATACTGGTTTCGCTGCATTTATCAAAAACAATTGAAAACGCCATATTACAAAGAGAAGGAGTACTTGGTTTACTGCTGATGCTGTCCGAAGCATTGGACAAAGCAGATTGGAGAGAAATGGCAGTAATCGAGAAAAAACTAAAAATAGACTACGGTATTATCATTGATTGTGAGTTCGATGCACATCTATGGCTCAACGATTGTTAATCGATACAATCGACACAAATTCGCATTAGTATATTTGCATTTCTACTATTAAAGGGCTAAGTCTAGCAAAACTAGCCCTTATTAGTTTTCGTTACTTGTAAACGTTAACTTTCTTTTTGATCTAATAACTCATTGATCTTACTCACTACACCTTTGCTTTCATCTTCTGCCAATTGCAGACAACCAACCAAATTTTTCAAGGTAGAATCATCGTTTAACCAATCATTCTTAACCAGTTCAACCGCTTTATGAATATTTGAATGTACCTTTTTATGATGTACTTCAAGCTTAGGATAAGCTGAATATTGACTAAAGCTAGTGTGGCCAGCGCCTTGATAGAACCAATCACCTAGACGACAATTAAAGTGGTCAACTTTAACAGCATCTGCTTCTGTTCCTTCCCCACCCTTTTCGATAGCAATATAAGCATTTTGCATATAGATCACATGATCAAGTTTAATCAAAGTGGCAAATGCTCGATCTTTAGTTTGATTCATCAAATCGATTGTTGTGGTTGATGAGTTTACAACTTGATCAAAGTTCTCATAAAAACTGTCTACTTTATTACCGATAATTTTTGTATTTTCACCGACCAGTAAAGTTTGAGAAACCATCTTTTCTATTTGCTCTGTCAAGTGGCTAATAATGTCATTAATTTCAGCTGAGGATATTCGAGTCCTATCAGCTAGATTACGTATTTCATCTGCTACAACTGCAAACCCTCTTCCTACCTCTCCCGCTCGAGCCGCTTCGATGGCCGCATTAAGTGCCAATAGGTTAGTTTGTTCTGCAATACCTGTAATTAATTTAATTGTGTCTGAAATTCTGACACTTTCTTTCCCTAGAATATGCGCTGTTTGCTCCATACTCTGCATTCTTTTATTCACTTCCACTAATGATTGGCGCAATTCTGCTGCGGACTCTCGGCTATTATTTGCGCCATCACGACTATCGCCAGCAATACTCAACACACCATCCATTTTATCTGATAATGAAGATAAATCTTGTTGGTTATTTTTTAAATTAGTTAACAGATTAGACGTGTTTACATGATGCAATTCACTCAATAAACGGTTTTGGCGAGAAAAAACATCCGCGTTGTGCATTCCCTCCAAAGCAATATTAACGTTATCCATCATCACACCAAACTCGCCTGGTAAACCTGCTTTTAAGCCTTTACGATAAAACTCTCTACGGCTAGCAGATTGAAAACTGTTTGATAGCTCTTTAAAGTTGGTTTCCACAATATCGAGAAAGTCATTCAATGCCCATGCAACATGACCAATTTCACCTAGCCCTTTGGTATTGGTAATTCTAATATGTGTATCACCTTCACAAGCAGAATCTAATACTTCTTTTAATCGATGCAGTGCTTGAATATAGGTTTTATGATCGTAATAAGCATAGATAGAAAAGAACACAGAGAGCACTAGCATTGATACCGAAAGATAATTAAATCCATAAATATAAGAATTAAAAAATACTAACGTCAAAATAACACTGATAAACACTAGACACACTAGCAGAAATTTCTTATTTATCAGGGGAATGCCTTTACTTACATTACTTGTTTTCATGATCATCCTTGTTCTTGGTTATTTTGATAAACCGATAACACTGCATGCTCATAGTTCATATCCATAGTGTCTTGCAGTTGTTGAGTTAGCCATTGCCATGAATGTTCCGCTACATTTGATGATTTGTTATTTTTTTCGAGAGCCAGCATTTGTTGATAGAAAGGCTCTATTGTGGCAACGGCCTGTTGAGAGGCTTTACGGCGAACCGAGTAATATCCAACCACGTTACCATCAAGATAATCAGGCGTAATATTGGCAAAAACCCAATAGTAGTTTCCATCTGCGGTAATATTTTTAACAAAGCCAAAAAATTCTCTCTCTGATTTGAGTGTTTTCCATAGCCCATAAAACACCCCTTTTGGCATATCTGGATGTCGAATAATATTGTGTGGGTTACCAAGAATTTTTTGTTCTGAAAAATTAGACACTTTCATAAATGTTCTATTAGCGTAAGTTATATTACCATTACGGTCAGTCTTGCTGACAATAAGCTCGTCAGTCATGAAGGTAATTTCCACCGGTGAGGTTGCGACTTTAATCATTAGAGTTCCTTGCGCTAATACTTAAATAAAAAAAGCTTAAATTAATAGAAGCTAAATATCGATGACGATTGATTTATTACTATTAACTATATAATCGGTCATTTTTGATTTTACTTGAGAAAAAAATATAGATTGTGCAAATTTCACAGCAGAACATGACTCCGATCTCATTCATTTGTCTCCTCAAAACCACTTAAGTAGTTTTGAGGCGGTCTTATTTCAAATTCAAAAAATAATGGTATATCCCTAATTCCTTTTCATATCCTAAAGACTCATACAAACATTGAGCCGTTATATTATCCGCGGCAGTCTCTAACACTAATCCTTTCACTTTATCATTAACAGCAAGTTCTCTGGCGGCATTCATTAACATTTTAGCTACCCCTTGCTTTCGTGCTTCTTCGACTACGTAAAGATCATTAAGAATCCAAGTTCTTGCTACTGAAACAGACGAAAAACTAGGATACAGTTGAGTAAAACCAACACTTTTATCGTTATTATCGATAGCCAAAAAAATGATTGACTGCTCATTCTCAACCCGAGCTTTAATAAATTCGCGTGCCACTGACAAATCACTTACTTGGCCATAAAAAACTCGATATGAATCGAAAAGAGGCGTAATTAGCTCTAAATTTTTTAAATTTACTTTTACTATTCTCATATAGATGATCCATTATTGAGTAGAAATACCGAATATTTTCAGATGAGAAACATCCGCTGTTAGCATTGATGATGCAGGAATACTTTAAGCAGCTCAACACCAACTAATCAGCTTAGCAATTTCGCCGTAAACCCTCGCCCAATAGAGCGGGGATATAAGGCGTAAAGTTCGTAGAACTTTAATCTGGTGGTGATTGGCTTTCGACATATGCCTTGAGTGTTTCGATTGTTGCCCCTCCTGCTGTACAGGCAAAATAAGAACGTGACCACAAAGCGACACTTTTGCTTTGCCTTGTAAGGTGTGTATTTTGCAGCCTCAACATTCTTGATGAAATGGATTTAAGGTTGTTCACCATGACGCTAACCGATAGTTTTGGTGGGTAGGTTATTAATAAATGAACATGATCCTGTTCGCCATGCATTTCTATCAATTCACACTCAAGCTTTACACAAGCGGACTCAAAAGCCTCTCTTAATTGCTCAATCATCACTCCAGTAAACAAATTACGTCGGTACTTGGTTGTGAACACCAAATGCACGACCAATTTGCTAACGCTATGTCTTTTTCTGAGGTAGCCATCTAGCTGACCATTATCAAACGCACTCACTTTACAACACCTTATTAGAGCAATATAATATAGTCACTCTACACATGAGCACTGAAAATGTTAAGAGCTACTAAAGTACGCATTTACCCTACGCAAGAACAAGCTGAGTTTTTAATAGCTCAGTTTGGCGCTGTGCGTTTTGCGTATAATAAAGCTCTGCACTTAAAGTCTCACATGTACCGCAAACATAGCGTAACACTGAATCCTAAAAAGGATATAAAGCCATTACTTTCCGTTGCCAAGAAATCACGAAAGTACCACTGGCTTAAACAATATGACTCGATTGCCTTACAGCAATCAGTCATTAATCTGCACTCTGCTTTTGATAACTTCTTTAATCCAAAATTAAGAGCTAAATACCCAAACTTTAAACGCAGACACGGCAAGCAATCTAGCTATCACTGTGTTGGTGTTAAGGTTCTTGATGGTGCGATTAAACTCCCCAAGGTGACCCCAGTTAAAGCCAACATCCATCGTGAGATCATTGGTAAGGTTAAAAGCATTACTCTCAGTTTGAGTAAAACAGGTAAGTTTTATGCGTCCATTCTTATGGATGATGGCGTTGAAACGCCTAGCTTGATTCACTCAATCGATAAAGTCACTGGTATTGATTTGGGGTTATCACACTTTGTTATTCAATCGAACGGTAAAAAAGAAGCTAACCCGCGATTCGTAAAGCGTGCTGAGAAGAATCTTAGACGTAAACAGAAGCAGCTGTCGCGCAAGGCCAAAGGTAGCGCAAACAGAGCTAAAGCTCGTTTGCTTGTAGCAAAATGCCACGAGAAGACAGCAAACGCTCGCGCTGATTTTCAACATAAACTATCTCGAACACTCGTAGACAAAAACCACGCTGTGATTGTAGAGACATTGAAATCGGCCAATATGATGAAAAACCGCAAACTAGCGAAACACATAGCAGATGCTTCATGGCATAGCTTTGTTGTTAAGTTGGAGTACAAGTTGAAAGAGCAAGGCAAACATTTTGTTAAACTCGACCAGTGGTACGCCAGCTCTAAAACATGCCACGGTTGCGGTCATAAAATGGAAGACATGCCCTTATCAGTTCGCAAGTGGGATTGCCCCTCTTGTGGTACAACAGATATAGATCGGGATCTAAATGCCGCTCTTAATATTCGTGATAAAGGTATTCTAGAATTAAAAGCGGCTGGACAGTCGTTTCTGCTTATGGAAGCCGCATAAGACTCGATACTATCAAGCACTGGCTAACGAAATAAGAAGCATCGCCCAACGGGCGGTGACTAGTCACTACACTTTTAATCTATATTTTTCACCGTATTAATCTTACGCAATCAAGTTATATACGGCATTCACCATCTAAATTGTCAAACTGTGACTACTTGTCAGGTTTTTTTACACTGTATAAATGACGTACTTAACCACTAAATCCATTAAAAATAAATAAAATATTTCTTTATATCAATATCTTACATCATCTTTACTATCAACAACCAATTTGGAACCAATATCGCATTAAAAATGTAACACTGAATGCCAGCATAAGTGTCAGTATTATTTACAATAAATTCAGATTACAATGTAAGTCATTGATTTATATGGACGGCATAAAATTTGCTTATATCACTCTAATCACAAGAAAGTGATACAAATAATACAATTATAAAGAGAGATAAAAAGTGAAAAAAAATCTATTTTCGGTTGCAACGTTAGCGTCTGTTTGTTTTATCGGTAGTGCTAACGCTGCACTAATTGATTTGTCGACATGGACTTCAGAAGGAAAAGGGACTTGGGATATCTCGGCAGATAACAATAGCGTCGTTCAAACCATCAACAGCTACCCAACCGTATTCTTTAATGGTGAAGATAGCCAAAATCAACAGCTATCAGGTGAAATTACGGTTAATACATCAGGTGATGATGACTTCATCGGTTTTGTACTTGGTTATAACACTGGTGACCTAAATAACGACGCTGCTGATTACCTGCTAATCGATTGGAGACAAGCGGAGCAGAATACTGCTGAAGCGGGCCTTGCTATTTCACGAGTAACTGGCGCATTTACTGCTCCATCGGCATCGTCAGAAATTGTAAACTCGGACTTCTGGACTCACGTTGATGGAGGTATTGTTGAGGAGCTTGCTCGAGCAACAAATTTAGGTTTAACAGGTTGGTCAGACTACACTACCTACTCATTTGACTTACTGTTTACCTCTTCATTAATTGAAGTCTACGTAAATGATATATTGGAACTGAGTGTTAGTGGCTCTTTCAGCGACGGCTCGTTCGGTTTCTATAACCTTAGTCAAGATAATACTATTTATTCAAGCGTTACCCAACAAGCTGTATCAACCACTGAAATTCCAGAGCCAAGTTCATTAGCTATTTTTGCGGTAGGGTTATTAGGCTTTGCTGGTTACCGTAAGCGTAACGTAAAAAAATAAGCCAAAATAATATATCTTAACTATTTGGTTATTAAAATATTAAAGCACGAACGGTGTAAATTTATGATTTACGGTTCGTGCTTTTTTATGCTTAAAGACTGTAATTTTAATTATGGGCTATTCTAAACGGTAAATTTGTCTAAAATTGCACTCTGCTGTTTGATATTTCCAACTTGTTCCTGCATGGCTAAATTAGCTTGTCCTGCCCCATTAGATACCTCTAGTGAAAGATCTTTAATTTTTAACGTATTGGTATTAATTTCTTCAGATACTAAGCTTTGTTCTTCCGCGGCAGATGCTATTTGTAAGTTAAGATCCGATATTTGTTGAATCGCATTGCGAATATTTTGCAATGCCTCATCGGCTTCCTGAGCTTTAGAAACGGTATTGTCAGCGCTAGATTTACTTTGATTCATAGCTGCAGCAACAGACGTCGTTCCATTCTGAAGATGTTCAATCATTGAATGGATTTCAGTAGTCGATTCTTGCGTTCTTTGAGCAAGAGAACGAACCTCATCGGCTACTACTGCAAATCCACGTCCTTGCTCACCAGCCCTCGCGGCTTCAATCGCAGCATTTAACGCTAATAGATTAGTCTGATCAGCAATATCATTAATCACTTGTAGAACCGTTTCTATACTGCTTGTAGCATCTTCAAGAACTTTAACTTCCGTCACCGCCAAATCAATTTTATCCGATAGTTGATCAATAGCTTGCGTCGTTAAGCTGACTTCTTGTACGCCTTTTTGCGTAGCCTCATCGGCGTCTTTCGCGATAGACGCTGCGCTCTGAGCATTGCCAGCAACATCATTAGACGTAGCCGTCATTTCATTCATTGCAGTGGCTAGTTGCTCTAATTCTTCTAGCTGTTCTGTCATTGCACCTGACGACTGTTCTGCATTTTTTGCCGTTTGGGATACACCTTGCATAACATTACTACTAATATTTTTTAATTGCGTAATTTGCCCATGCAAAATGTCAGTAAACTGGTTGAAATTTTCTGCAAGTTCAGAAAACTCTGGATCGGTATTGGTATCTAAGCGTTTTGTAAGGTCGCCTTGACCTGATGCAACATCCTTAATAGCCATATTTAATGTCCTGAGTGGTGCCATCAACTTAGTGATACTGATGAGCAATACTATTGTGGACACAATAACGGCAATGAATGTGTACATGATCGACGAATTTTGCACATTATCAACGGTTTTCATAGCAATATCAAAATCAACTTTTGCCCCAACATACCAATCACTTCCGGCTATTCTCACAAAATCAAAACCGTATTCTTTACCCTCAATCGTGACTTTTTGTCTTCCTTCTTTTATCTGGACATCAGGCTCATAAGACGAAAATAATTTACCATTTTTATCCTGATCTGGATGGGCAATAGTTGTACCTTTAGTATCTATAATAAATAACTGTCCGGCATCAAATAGCTCAACTCGATTGACTATATCGGCTAAGCTAGCAAGACTGACATCATAAAATGTCGCACCAATAAATTTATTATTATCAGTAATGGGTGTAGCCAAAGAAATAACAATCTCTTTGGTAACAGAGTCTGCGTATGGTGCCGTGACTATCAAATCATTTTTTACTTTGGCGTCTTTATACCATGGACGGGTGCGAGCATCCCATGTGGGACCCGGATCCCAACTAATATCAGATGTAAATGCTTTACCATCCGTTTCCATACCTCCACCAACTAAAAGAAATGCTTCAGCTAATGCTGGTTGCTGAAGCACATTTTGTATTTCTTCTGTGGTTGGATCACTATTAATTAAATCAGAAATATAACGTGCAAGTTTTTTCTTACCCTCTAGTTCTGCAGCAACATTATTTGAAACGCTACCGACAATATCATCTATGCTGCTTGTTATCGTACTGTTTAGTTCATCATTCACTGTAACATGTTGTTTAAAAGAGAGAAGTGAAATTGTTATTAACAATAATACTGAAGAGACAGTAACTATTTTGTGGCTAAATTTCATAGTAATTCCTTCAAATATCCAGCATTTCCCCTGAGATAAAAGGGGGCCTGGTAAAATATTTATATAGTTTTATTCACACTAATGAACAAAAATTTTCCACTCTAAAACATACTCACTATGCTTTGGGTCATTTTGTATTAATGCTATTTTATCGACCAATGAAACTAAATCATGAGTGTTTGATATAAAAATTGAGAGAGGCGACGTAAGAGGTCAAACGTTGACCTCCTTAAAATGAACAGTCATTTCTGTTTCGGACGAAACGGCTTAATCACATCTTCGTTACAGACTAAGAACGGTCCTTCCATTAGATCGATACAATAAGGTATAGCAGGAAAAACAGCACCTAAACATTCACGGATAGATTTAGGCTTACCCGGTAAATTCACAATTAAGGTATCGGCACGAAGACCAGCTGTTTGACGTGACAAAATAGCGGTTGGAACAAATTTTAGCGATTCAGCACGCATCAGTTCACCAAAGCCTGGCATCATACGGTCACACACTGCTTCTGTCGCTTCTGGGGTAACATCACGCTTTGCCGGTCCCGTTCCTCCCGTCGTCACGATCAAGCTGCAATTCTGCTCATCCGCCATATTAATTAAAGTCGCTTCGATAATATCTTGCTCATCTGGGATCACTTGATATATCGGTTCCCAGTCAGACACCAAATACATATTTAAAGTGTCAATTATTGCTTGGCCAGAAAGATCGTCATACACACCTGCACTTGCTCGGTCACTAACCGTAACAATACCAATTTTAGCTTTAGTCATTTATTGTCTCTTAAATTGAATGGTTGCTCACACCAAGTTTAAAGAATTAAAGCCCGTAGGTCTTGTTTTTTACAGAATTATTCTCGGTAGGTTTTATTAAACAATTAATAATATTGTTATGACAACCATAGCTGCTAACAACCACAAACTGGTTTAAGCTATTTCCATTATAAGCCCAGTCTGTTTATTTAAGTGCAGCATTAAAATGACGGCACAAACCATAACGCCTGCCGCAAGAAGAAAACCAAGTTGAGTAATATCGTAATAACTTAAACCAGCAATCGCCACATAACTGATACTTTGCGCCAACGTAGCAAACATCTGCAATCCACCATCCGCTCGACCACGTTGATCAATACTTATACTGTGGTGCATCAGGTTTGTGCGTGCAATTCGATTTAACGCATTAAATGTGCCAAAGAACAAAGTGAACAAAAGTAATAAATGAGGGAGAAAAGATACACTCATCCCTATAAGCATGATTGAAGCCGACCCCATGGAAACAATCATGATAATTCGATATGAAGCTAACTTAAGTAATTTTTGTACAAATAAACCCGTGACTAATGATCCCATCCCAAAAGCGATATTATAACCAGCAAACCATTCACCTGAGATTTCTGCCTCTGAAAACCAAATTGGAACCAACTTAGTCAGAAAAGTTAATACTGGATAGCTCAATGCAGACAACATAAGAAAAGCATAAAAATGAGGCCGCTGAGTAAAAATCTGTTTGCTTTCCTTCATCTGTGCCACAAAATTAACCGAACTTACCGTAGCTAATTTTCGGCGATAAGGTGTCAATAAGTAGCTAAGACTCGCAATTAACGAAGCAAATGCAGCGAAACAGGAAAAACCAACCATACTCCAAATATCAAGTAGCACAACACCTAATGCCCCAGCACCTAGCGTGGTTGCCTGCATAATTATCTCTTGTTTGCCAGAAATCGCCGCATATTCATCCTGTTCAAAGTTTTCTTGGGTAAAAGCATTATTAGTAGACCATGCCAAATTGCTCGATGTCCAAAAAATTAACTGAACCGCGGCAAGAACCCATTCAGATCCATATCCAAAACCATAAAACAGAGCAGTTATAGCCGCAACGCTCGCTTGTATACACTGAACCCAAACTAATATTTTTTTTCTCGAGCAGCGGTCAATAAAGGTTGAAAATAGTGGTGTCATGACAAAAGAAATAGCGGTACAACCAAGAGCAACCATGGCAACAAACCCACCCATATTGGGTGTTTCGAGCATGATCCAAGGCAATGCCATCATAAACAACCCTGATGAAATTCCATCAAAGAATCGACCGGTTAAATAATACCGAGTGCTGGTTTTTGCTTGTAACTGCATTTTCTAGTTCCATCTACTTTATATTTAATGCTAGGTTAATACCTCAAGTTAACTTTAGGTAAAGCACTTTTTTACAAATAGAAAGAAAAACCAAACAAACTGGAGTACAACATGGAAATGACGGTAGGTGAAGTAGCAAAAAGATCAGGTGTGAAGGTTTCTACCTTACATTTTTATGAACAAAAGGGACTTATCTCTAGCTGGAGAAATCAAGGTAATCAGCGTCGATATCACAGAAATGTGTTACGTAGAATCGCCGTCATTAAAGCGGCACAAATGGTTGGCCTTACACTAGAAGAAATAGCCTTATCTCTGGCGGACTTACCAGAGCATCAGGCTCCAAATCGTCAACATTGGCAACAAATGGCATCAAATTGGAGTGCTATGCTCGATCACCGTATTCAGCAATTACAAGCATTAAAAGACGATCTCGGTGGGTGTATTGGCTGCGGGTGTCTATCTATGGACTCTTGTGCTATCTATAATCCACAGGACATTCGCGCCAAAACTTATGCTGAAAAGACCTTACTTTCTCATCCTGAAGAATTCAAATAGACTTCTTATATGGCGCGATATAAAGTCCGAGTTATTATTGATTTACACTATTGATTTACACTAAAGGTAAATCAAACCAAAGCGCTTCAATAGAGGTATCAGCTTTCACCACCAGTGTCTTATCAGGTTCAATAGTAAAGGCATCACCTTGGTTAAATACCTGTTCGTCAACCATAATTTGTCCTTTAATAAGATGTAAATAGCCCATACCTAATTCAGAACATAACCTGATATTTTGGTTTTTCTCTAAAACTAAACGAGAAATCATTACGTTCTGATTAATCGATAGTGAGCCGTCGTCACCATTTTGGCTGA
The DNA here is from genome assembly GCF_047302445.1 of Vibrio sp. MA40-2. Lineage (NCBI taxonomy): Bacteria > Pseudomonadati > Pseudomonadota > Gammaproteobacteria > Vibrionales > Vibrionaceae > Vibrio > Vibrio sp. MA40-2. The sequence continues at coordinate 1,471,307 of NZ_CP178627.1, read as the reverse complement.
CCAGCAAAGTCAAATTGTCTTTTTTAGGAAAACTTTTCTGCTCATAACTGGGTTCAATGCCGCTAACATTCGGTTCAATCCAAATCTGAAGAAATTTCACTTTATCTGTATTTGAAGCATTAAATTCAGAATGGGTGACGCCTCGACCAGCGCTCATTCGTTGCACGTCTCCAGCAGGCACTACGTAACTATTTCCTGTGCTATCTTTATGCTGTAACGTCCCCTCAATAACATAAGATAGGATTTCCATGTCATTGTGGCCGTGCTCACCAAATCCTTTACCCGGCATCACCGTATCGTCATTAATAACGCGTAAAACAGATACGCCAACATGGCTCGGATCATAATAACTGCCAAATGAAAAACTGTGTTTACTCTGTAACCAACCGAAATCCACAACGCCTCTGTCTTGTGCTTTTCTAATATATTTCATAAGTAAATCCCTCCAATTAAGTTGATGGGATTAATGCTAATCTTTCTTTTGAACCGTTAAAATTAGTTAATTTCGAGTTTATTATTCTATAAATTAGAATGTTCTTCAGATGAGTCATGGCAGAGCGTTGTTAGTTCTGCTAAAAAGTATCGAGCAACCGGGCCCAAACTATCTTCATCTTTGAACGTTAAATAAACTTGTGCCATACGTTCACTATTGGTACCGAGTTGCAGCGATTGAAGATCGCCATTTTTTAATTGCTCTTCAATCAAACTCAGCGGTAGCCACGCGAATCCTAACCCTTTGGTAATAATGTCTATAGAGCTTTGCATGTGACTAACGGTCCAACGTTGATTCGCTTCAAGCCAGCCATCGCTAGCCCTCTCTTTTTTATTCAACTGAGACGAGTCTCTTACGACTATTTGTCGATAGCTTTTCAAATCTTCCAAAGTCAGAGTTCGACCAAGACTATGCAAAGGATGAAGCGGACTAGCAACAGCGGCAAATTTAATGCGATAAAGGCCTTGGGATACGCCACCCTCTAACGGTTTTCCACAGATCGCTATTTCAGCATCACCATGCTCAAGCATCTCATTTGCTCCACTTAATATGGACTCAAATAATTCAATTTGCACCAATGGAAATTTTGTCGAAACCTGTTCTAGCGCTTTATAAAGCAGTTGACGAGGAAACACCTCATCAACTGCAATTTTCAAATGAGTTTCAATACCTTGACTTAAGGTGATACCAATATCTTCAACATTTTTGGCTTCTTCAAGTAAATAACTGGAACGCCTAAGGATCATTTTACCGGCTTCGGTTAGGACCGTTTTTCGTCCTTCAATCGAAAATAATTTAATACCTAGAGACTCTTCAATTTTACTCACTGCATGATGAATACTCGATTGGCTTTTGTGCACTTGCTGAGAGGCTTGATTAAAACCACCATATTTTACGACAGCATGGAACATACGCCATTGCTCTAAAGATATTCGTAGCATTATTTCCTCACTTCAATACGTTATCGTTTTATAACGACATGATTATTAATGGCAACTGAAAAGATGAATGGAAACAAACATCATAGTAAATCTTGAACCTCTCTCAATTTAACATAGAACATTCGATTTAATAGAATGATTCATACTAAATTAAGATATTTTCATCTGGGCTGTTTTACTCAATAATACCGTCATTACGTTAAGCCAATTCATTGAAATTGTTAGGAGTTATTAGTATGAGCAACATTTTAGTCATTAAATCATCTTTAAATGGTAATCAAGGCCAGTCCAATATTCTTGCGCAAACGTTAGTCTCTAAACTTGCAACAGAAGCACCGGTTAATATTGTTGAACGTGATTTAGCACAAAATACTTTACCTCATTTAACTCAGCCGGAAATGACAGCATGGATGACGGAAGCAAAAGATCGCACTCAAGAGCAAGCGGATTTAGCAGCCATTTCTGACAATTTAATCGACGAATTAAAGCTCAGTGACACGCTTGTGATTGCTATGCCGATGTATAACTTTGGTATCCCTTCGACTTTTAAGGCATGGATAGATAGGGTAGCCAGAGCAGGCGTGACATTTCGTTACACCGAAACGGAGCCCGTTGGTTTAATGGAAAACAAAAAGGCGATTGTGCTCGCGGCACGAGGCGGAATTTACCAAGATACCGCTCATGATTCGCAAACTCAGTATTTAAAAGACGTGCTGGCTTTTATTGGCATTACTGACGTAACATTTATTTACGCAGAGGGGCTCAATATGCCAGGACGAGAGCAACGTTTTGCAGCTGCTGAAAAAGAGATAGATGGTATCGCGCTTTAATTGATTAAAATAGTTAAAGGGTCAGATAAAAACAAGGCTGGCCCTTTTGATAACAGAACTTTATACGGTGTCCTGCCAATGATATTCCATTTGTCTAGCCACTGTTTTGGCCAATGATAAACTGTGGAGTTGTGAAACCATGTGTAAACTCATATCTATGCCTGCTGATATTCCACCGGATGTGGTGTATTTTTCACAATCAACCCATCGCTTATCGTCAATGACATCTAAATTAGGAAAGGACGTGATTAAATCCGGTATATCTTCCCAATGAGTGGTTACCGATAAGCCATCAATTAATCCTGCATTTGCAAGCAAAAATACACCAGTACAAACAGAAACAACGCGATTGGCTTTTTGATCAACCGACGTTAACCAATTAAGAACCTGGGTCTTATTCATCTCTTCGGTATGAACCCCACCCACAACAACTAGAACATCGATACACGGATGATTCTCGAATGAGTAATGAGGTAGTACTTTAAAGCCTCCTCGAGCGCTAACAGGTTCTGTTGTCTCAGCCACTAGAAACACATTCCAATCATGAGTGACCAATCGTTTGGCAGTACTAAACACTTCAAACGGCCCCGAAAAATCTAGCACTTCAGCGTCTTTATAAATGTAGATACCTATATTCATTGTGCTACCTTGTACTGATATTGATTAAAAAATAATCGTATTTTTTAATTGGCTTTCTATCATCCACTCACTAACATTCAATTATAATCTATAAAAATCAATAACTTGAACATATATTTTTTCCTGCTTTTTTGGATTGATATAACGCGAGATCAGCTCTATGGTAAATTTGTTCGATACTCGTATCACTATCTTCAAACTGACTCACGCCTATACTAAGAGAAATCCCTATATCGGAAGAAGTTGAAACTAGAAGCTGGTTTAATCGTTCCCCCAAAGCTAATGAAGCTTCGATTGTACGTCTATAAATTATACCAAATTCGTCTCCACCAATACGTCCAAAGATATCATTCGCTCCAATCTCCAGATTGCACAACTTAGCAAGCCGACGTATGACTCTATCGCCAGCTTGGTGGCCGAATTCGTCATTAATTTGCTTAAAATCATCAATATCAAGCAGCAGAAAACTAATATTTTCTTTATCTGTTTGAAAATCCTCAAACGCCTCGTCGATACATTTAAACAATTTTCTTCGATTGAACGCATTAGAAACAGGATCAACTTCTGCCTGATAAACTAATTTCTGCTCCAACTGATAACGCTTGGTTATATTTCGTGCCACCCAAACAACAGCACGTTCACCGTATCGTAGAGATTTTAGCGGAGTGACTCGGCCTTCAAAGCGCAACTCTCCTATAGGACCAGAGCTGGACCGAATACTCTCAACATCGCTAGCCGCGAGTGAATATTCAAAAATCATTAATTTGTTCGCTGAAAGCGTCTGTTTAATCCTGTCAATAAACCAAGCGGCTTTTGAAAGAGGTAACACATCCATTAGTTTCGAATCTTCTAGCGAAGATCCATCATGATACTGCTCGGCACTTTTTCCTCCTAGCACCGCAGCATAACGCCCAGATTCAGTGAGAATAAAAACTAAATCAGGTAAGGAGGCGATAATCGTTTCATATTCTTCTAGTTTACTTTCTTCCATAAAAGCTAATCTCACAATAACCATGGTATTTATAATACGGCCACATTCTACAATGTCGCTACAGCAAAAACTCAAATGACTAACGAGTCTATAACATTACCATAACTTTTTCGAAGTTATATTTAGTCATAGACTTATATAAATATGAGATTAGGGTGAAACGATAGGTAGCAGCTAAATGTTATTGTGAGCACATCAAGATGAAACGGGAATAGCCAAAGGTGATATTGAAATCTTTACTTAGGGCTAAAACTGATCATTATCGAGCATGACTAGTGTACACCCTTGCACCACTTCTATTCCTTGCTTAGTTGCTCTATCAATCAAATTTGGATTCTCTGTACCAGGATTGGTAATGATACGTTTTGGTGATAATGCCAATATTTGTTCTATCATCGGTTCTAAACGTTCAATTCCAATATATAGAGTCAAGGTATGCACCTCGTTCGTTACCTTATCTAACTGATCAACCAATTCAATATCGGTTAGCGACAAGTTTTTAGGGGACACTCCAACTTGATTAATAAAGCCATTATCGAGTAGCTTTTGATGTGCTTTGAAGCTGTAGCGTTCTGGCTTATCGGATATACCTAAAATTACGATTCTTTCGTTCACTTTGGTTTTCATTTTACTGCTCCCCTATTATTGTCTTACGCCTACTTAATAACTTACGCTTTTTATCAAACATTGATACCGATACGATCTCAATTTGACCCACCCGAATGTAAACGACTAACGCTTAAACTAACAGGCACACTTAATTTAAACTGATTTCTAGATCTGATTTGATTTTACATGAACAAGCTAGAACAAATCCTTGATCCACTTCTTGGTCGGTCAATGTTTCTGTACTGGTGCGCTCTACTTCTCCTACTTTAACCTTACACTTACATGAACCACAAATCCCGCTACGGCAAGCTGCAATAACCGGCACTCCGGCCTGTTCTAGTGCATCAATAAGTATGGAATCAACCTCAACATCCACTTGAGCCGCAAATGTAGGGACAGACACCGAAACCGATCCAGTGACTAATTTACTACTATTGATTAACTCCGTATCAAGCGCATATGGTTCATTCTCTGGTACAACATTTTTTGCTTCTGGCGTAAAACTCTCCTCAAAAAACTGAGTCATATCAAAATCAAGTTGCTCAAGATAGCAACGCGCATCCTGCATAAATCCAACAGGCCCACACAAATAAACCGTACGTTGTAAAACGTCTGGGCAAAGTTTTTCTAACCATTGTTGATCAAAACGTCCCTGTTGATAGGAACTCCCCTTGCTGTCTTTCAACAACAGTTTTAAATGAAAATTTTTGTGTTGTTGGGCGATAGCTTCAAGCTCAGAAAAATAGATCGTATTTTCTGTATTTTTCGCTTGATGGATAAAATCGATATCAATATCAATGTTGTTTGACAACCATTGTTTCACCATTGAAATTACCGGTGTTATGCCGCACCCGGCACTGAGCATCAGAACTTTTTTGCTTGGTGCGCAATCAATACTGTTAAAACTTCCTGCCGGTTTTAAAGCGGTAACTTGGTCGCCAACCGCTAATTGGTCAACGATATAATTTGAAACCAATCCTTTATTGACTCGTTTTACCGTCATCTTTAATTGATTGTGCATTGGTAAAGAACTAATCGAATAAGCACGATAGACGGTTTTATCCGACAACGAAAAACCCAGTGTGACAAATTGACCCGGTTTAAAATCGAATAGTGTGTCGCGGTTTATACTTGCTAGAGAAAAGCTAATAGTGTCTGGAGTTTCATTCCATTTATCAGTACAAATAAGGTCTATCGCATCGCTATGCTGCCAAGCTAACATTCCAAAATCTCCATCGAACAAAAATTAAAAAACCGGTAATGAATAATCATTACCGGCAAAAACAATAATTAAGCGGCTAAGATGGTTTTTAGATCATCTTCTACGTTACCAATACTGCGCATATCGAACTCTTTTTGCATAATAGCGAGCAAATTATCAGTTAGGAAAGCAGGCGCTGTTGGTCCGGTATAAATACCTTTCAAACCAAGAGCAAATAGCGTCAGTAAGATAACAATCGCTTTTTGTTCAAACCAAGATAAAACCAATGTGAGTGGCAACTCGTTAATATCGCAATCAAACTCTTTAGATAACGCAATAGCCAGCTGAATAGCAGAATAAGCATCGTTACATTGGCCAACATCAAGCAAACGCGGAATACCGTTAATGTCTCCAAATTCACCCTTATTAAAACGGAATTTACCGCATGCTAAAGTCAAAATAACACTGTCTTCCGGCGCTTGTGCGGTAAAATCAGTGTAATAGCTTCTCTCGGCTTTATCGCCATCACAGCCGCCAACGAGGAAGAAATGGCGAATGTTTCCTTGTTTCACTTGGTCCACTACAGCAGGAGCTGCAGCCATTAATGCATTGCGACCAAATCCAACGGTGATCATTTGTTCTATTTCATCATGTTTGAAACCTTCTTGTGCTAGTGCACAATCTATTACTGCTGAGAAATCATCACCTTCAACATGACTAACACCTGGCCACCCGACAATACTACGAGTAAACAAACGGTCTGCATATTGGCCTACATTTGGATTGAGTAGACAGTTAGAGGTCATCACAATAGCGCCAGGGAAATTGGCAAATTCTTTTTGCTGGTTTTGCCATGCACTGCCGTAATTTCCAACTAAGTGAGGATATTTTTTCAGCTCCGGATATGAGTGACCAGGGAGCATTTCACCATTGGTGTAAACATTAATGCCTTGGCCTTCAGTTTGCTGCAGTATTTTCTCTAAATCATGTAAGTCATGACCAGAGACTAGAATAGCCTTGCCTTTAACCGTTTTAACGTTAACTTGTGACGGCTCTGGATGGCCAAAGGTATCCGTTTCTCCTTTGTCCAACATTTCCATGATGCGATAATTGACTAAACCAATCTTCATTGACATATCGAGTAGCGCTTTAAGATCGGTAGGATCGGTTCCTAACCACGCCATTATTTTGTGATATTCACCATACACTTCTACGTCGGTTTGAGATAAAACACGTGCGTGTTCAAGATAAGCTGCCGCTCCTTTTAAACCGTATAAACACAACAAACGAAGCCCGATAACATCTTCATGTTGACTTTCATGACCGCGATTAACTGCCGCTTGAGGAGCCAGCTTAATAAGCTCTTCAGGATCATTTGGAAGGTCAAATTTAGCAGCAGGAGAAAGAGTCGGAATATCAAAGCCAGTAACCAAGGCAGCCGCGCGAACTTTTTCTTCTAAACGTTTTTTAAAGGCATTCGATTGCTGAGCAAATTCAATTACGCGTGCTGGGTCAAAGTTAACATTGGTTAAAGTAGAGAAAAATGCTTTAGGAGCCCATTGATCAATTTCATCATCAATTACATTGACTGAACGGCCGACTTCGGCCCAAAAAGAGACACCTTGTAATGAATATACTAATACATCTTGAAGATCGGATACTTCCGCTGTCTTACCACACATACCTTGAGTGTAAGAACAACCTTTACTGACAGGGGTTTGAATCGTTTGTTCACATTGAATACAAAACATTATAAAGCTCCAGTTAGTCTACTATCGCTACCAGCTATTCAATTTTTATATGCTGGTAGCTAATTGATTTCCACTAACTAAAGCACTATTCGTGCCAACCATTAACCCATTGTTTTTCATGACTTTATTATAAGGTAACATTTGTAATGATGTCATTTAAACATCTCGATTGATGTCATTTATACATCCTATCTATCTCTAACTCAGTATAAATAAACTCGTTGCAGAATCCACTCGATAAAAATATCCATTATTCGATTCCTAATTTTTTACCCATTCGATACAGATTGCCTCGGTCCATTTGCAGACGTTCTGCAGCTTTAGCCCAAATTCCATCCGACTGCTGAAGCGCATTTTCTATAAGCTGCTTTTGGAAATCTAATATACTTTCACGCATTGACTTTGACTGAAGCGCTAAATTAACCTGTTTATTCGGCTCTTTTAACGGTTTGTCTTCCATACCAAAATGACTGCGTTTAATAATATACTCCCCTTGTTGTATCGCTCGTAAGCTTACTCGCATTAAGGTATGCTCCAACTCACGTACGTTGCCTAACCAAGACTGAGTTTCCATATATTCAATACACCTTGGATGAATATGTAGGTTAGGAATATTGAATTGCGTTCGCACTTTCTCCAACAAATAGCCGGCTAAAACAGGAATATCACCTTCTCTTTCCCGTAAAGGTGGAATATAAATAGGAAAAACATTCAATCGATGAAACAAATCCGATCGAAAGCGCCCTTCACTCACTTCTTTTTCCAAATCTCTATTGGTTGCCGCAATAATACGCACATCAACAAAGCTATTTTTATCTGCACCAACTCTTTGCACTTCACCCTGCTGTATGACTCTAAGCAGTTTAGCTTGAAGTTGAATGGGTAATTCACCGATTTCATCAAGAAAGATCGTTCCTTCATTGGCTAACTCGAACTTACCAGCACGATGGTTATTTGCACCGGTAAAAGCCCCTTTAACATGACCAAATAGTTCGCTTTCTGCTATCGATTCAGGCAAAGCCGCACAATTAACATAGATCATCGCCTTGTCACTACGATCCGATTGTTCATGTACCGCGTGAGCAACTAACTCTTTGCCTGTACCGGTTTCGCCGGAAATTAATACTGAGAAGTTAGATTTCGCCACCATTGCAATACTATTCTTTAGGTAGGTCATTTGTGAACTCACACCAACCAACTTACCCTGCTTGTCTCTTGCTTGCTCGATTAACTGTTGATTAATTGACTTTTGCTGACGATTAGATTCTTGCAAGGATTCGAATAATGAAATGTTGCGCAAGGTTGCAGCAGCCAAGGCGGCAAAGGTCTCGATAGTTATGGAGTCTATTTGTTCAAATGCCCCCACTTCAAGAGCATCTAAGGTCAAAATACCCACTATTTTGTCCTCTACATACAAACTGCACCCCATACAATCGTGTACATCAATATGTTCATCAGGCATGGCTAATAACAAACCATCAAATGGATCAGGCAATTCAGAGGAAGCGTTAAATCGAATAGGTTGCTTACTATTGAGGATTTGTTGTAGACGAGGATGATTGTCAGGAAAAAATTTTCTCCCCAAAACCGATGTAGATAAACCACTAACGGCGACTGGAACTAAGAAGTTTTTTTTATCCAAAATAAATAGAGCACTCGCATCACAAGGTAAAACTTGGTTTACAGCGTCAATAAGTTTTTGATAATGCTGTTCTTTAGGTTGTGAACGACTTAAATCTAAAGCTATTTGTAATAAGACGGTATCAAGAGATGGTTTCATTTTACGCTCTGAGTTTTGTTACAGAGCAACACGATGTCATTTATACATCACCAGAGAATTGATTCAGGACAAACTTTGCTTAAAACGCCTCTTTAGTGGTAGGTGGTAGGTGGTAAATCATATTTACCATCTACCATTATAATCAGAAAATTTAACTAACTTTAGTCAGAACTCGTCGGCCACTACTTTCCCAATGAGTAATAAAGGCAACGGCAGCGATAATAATCGCTGCACCTAACCATAATCGTCCCGGAGGCACCCAACCAAATACAATCCACCCCAACAATACATTCAATGGCAACTTAGCGTGATCGAAAGGTTGCACAAATGAGGCGTCTGCAACCGCATAGGCTTTTACTATCGCCCATTGAGCCAACGCTGTCATGGCTCCAGCTGCAACCAAAAATAGCCACGATGTTGCACTGCTAGGCATGGTCCAATCCGGCACAGCCAATAGAATATTAAATGGCGTGATAAGTACCAATAGATAAACCACCATAGTAGAAGGTGAGTCGTCAGTAGACAGTTTTTTTACCATTAATGAATAACAGGCCCAAAAAAATGCCGCTCCAATCGGCAACAAAGAAGCCAGATTAAAATTTTCGCTCCACGGCTCTAGAATAATCATAGCGCCTGCAAATCCGGTCAATGTCGCACCCCAACGAACAAGACCCACTTTTTCTTTAAGGAACAACCCAGAGCCAACTGTCGCAAACAGTGGTGATGTCATCAATAGAGCGATCCCCTGCCAAATAGGAACAGGGTAAGCGAGTGCCCACATCCATAATTGGATACCGATAACAGACAAAAAGACCCTAAATATATGCATTTTCAAATGACGGGTTGTTAATGATTGCCTTATACCAAGTGTTTTTAAATAAGGAAGAATAACTATCAGCGCAACCGCATACTGAATTAACGCAACAGAAGTTGAGGAAAGAGAAAAGTGAATACTAACGTATTGCGCAAGGCTATTAACAATGGCAAATGCTAACCCAGCAGTTAGCATCCAGCTTGCACCTAAAACGGGGGAGTGATTGGACATATAAGTTTCGACCTAATATTTGGTAGAGCAATAATAAGTGAATTAGCACTAATCCGCTAATGGTATTGCATAAAACCTAAATGGTAATGGTTCTGCCGATTAGACGCTAATTGATATTAATTACTACTAATCACAATCTAACAAAGCCTATATGAATAAAAAATTCAGTAATAGCAGGCTTTATTTACAATAAGAAACAAGATTTGGTAATTAAATTACGAAATAAGTTGATTTAGGTCACACTTTAAGCAATAATGTGAACTCAAACATAATCAAACACAAGGTAAATACTATGAGTTCTATTTTAAGTTCACAAATCATCTCAGAAACAGAAAAATCAGATAGCAAAGCAACATCAATTCTTCGTGAATTAGCAGCTGTACTTACAATGTTTGCTGTTACTGCAACGGTTGTCGTATCACTTAGCTTAACTTGGATTGCATAAAAGCAATCAACCTACATGATGTAAATGTTTAAAAAGCTATGTGTACAACTGTCCGTTCAATTGGCTAATACTTTTAGCTCAATTTGACAACAGTTGATGTTAATGGCTATTTATTAATAACGATATTTTTTTGCTATTTATTGAAAATTTGCATGCATTGTTTTTTTTTCAATACGCTATGCTATTTTTGAACACACTAAATCCCAATATACTGATGACTGCCAGTCACTAAGTATTTTAGTATAGTTTGGGGTAGTTAGTATGCTCAGGCGTAAAATTAGCATCGTTCACGCAAAATCAAAAAACATCTTAATACTCAACCTCAAAGGTGGAGTCGGTAAGTCAACGCTAGCAGTCAATCTCACATCAAAGTTATGTTTAGCACGTCAAAGAGTAGAGCTTATTGATAGTGATAAACAAGGCTCATCTTATTCTTGGGCAAAAAATATAGAGCAAATAAGTGCTCAACATATTAATTTTAACTTTCGTAGTTATTCGCATATTGCTTCATCAGTGAAAGTCGATAAAGATGCTCAATATATTATTATTGATTCGCCAGCGAATATGGATGACAGTCAGATAAAAAAATATCTGATGGTCGCAGATTTTGTTTTAATTCCTCTTCAACCCTCACCAGTAGATCTGCATACTTCTCTGCCTTTTATTGAAAAGGTCATAGCTAACCTTGCTACCATTAGCAATAAAAAAGTACAAATAGGCTTTGTGATAAATCGATGTACTGAACACAATCCGCAAGTAGAAAAAATTACTAAGCTGCTCAGCTTATTTAAACAATATCAAACGTTAGGTTTAATGAGTGACTCTTATTTATACCAAGAACCGTTTCAAAATACGGCGTTAAATGAGATAACATTAGACACGGAATTATGGACCAATGTATTTAATTGGTTAGGTTTAAATTCTTCTAAAAGTACTATAATGCAGTTTCCATCGATTTTGTCTAGGTACTTACAATATAATCAATAATTATACAAAGAAAATAGACCATTGTCTTAATGGCCTATAAATGTAAATTTGGTTATAAAAGAACACTTTTCTAGGTGACTACTCACCGCCCGTTGGGCGATGCTTCTTATTTCGTTAGCCAGTGCTCGATAGTATCGAGGCTTATGCGGCTTCCATAAGCAGAAACGACTGTCCAGCCGCTTTTAATTCTAGAATACCTTTATCACGAATATTAAGAGCCGCATTTAGATCCCGATCTATATCTGTAGTACCACAAGAGGGGCAATCCCACTTGCGAACCGATAAATCCATTTCCTTCATTTTATGACCGCAACTGTGGCATGTTTTAGAGCTGGCGTACCACTGATCGAGTTTAACAAGATGTTTGCCTTGCTCTTTCAATTTGTACTCCAGCTTAACAACAAAGCTATGCCATGAAGCATCTGCTATGTGTTTCGCTAGTTTGCGGTTTTTCATCATATTGGCCGATTTCAATGTCTCTACAATCACAGCGTGGTTTTTGTCTACGAGTGTTCGAGATAGTTTATGTTGGAAATCAGCGCGAGCGTTCGCTGTCTTTTCGTGGCTTTTTGCAACAAGCAAACGAGCTTTAGCTCTGTTTGCGCTACCTTTGGCCTTGCGCGAAAGCTGCTTCTGTTTGCGTCTAAGATTCTTCTCAGCACGCTTTACGAATCGCGGGTTAGCTTCTTTCTTACCGTTCGATTGAATAACAAAGTGTGATAACCCCAAATCAATACCAGTGATTTTATCGATTGAGTGAATCAAGCTAGGCGTTTCAACGCCATCATCCATAAGAATGGACGCATAAAACTTACCTGTTTTCCTCAAACTGAGAGTAATGCTTTTAACCTTACCAATGATCTCACGATGGATATTTGCCTCTATTGGCTTCATTTTTGGCAGCTTAATGTATCCGCCCCATAAACCCCACATTCAAATAAGCTGACTGGCAATTTATGCTCTTAACTCCAACAATTAAGGAGATAAGAGCATGGTTAATCGACGTAGTGACCAGGAATGGTTGGGACTTTTACAGCAATACGAAAGCAGCGCTTTAACCCAGAAAGAATTTTGCCGACAGAATAAGCTCGCACTTTCCACTTTCTTTACTAAACGACGCTCGCTGCAATTGACAGGTGAAAGCCATCAGAGTAGCTTTGTTCGCGCAGAAGTGGTTGAGCAAACTACCCGTTATCAAGTGGCTCAACCTGAACTGGCGAATATGACGCTCAGTTTTAATGATGTCGAGTTGAGCGTTCCGCAAGGAACACCAACCCAGTATTTGGCAAAACTCATCTGTGCGCTTCAATCATGAAAGGGTTAGTGAATCCCCCTACGATTTACCTTTATCGTGAGTTCGTCGACTTTAGAAAATCCATTAACGGTCTTGCGGCATTGGTTGAGTCTGAAACGGATTTGTCCCTGAACTCTGGTGCGCTCTTCCTGTTTACCAATAAGCAGCGCGATAAAATGAAGGTGCTCTATTGGGATAAAACGGGCTTTGCTCTTTGGTACAAACGCCTTGAAAAAGCCAAGTTCAAATGGCCGTCCAAGGAGAAAAACCAAGTGTTTACTTTAAGCCAATTTGAGTTAGAAAGACTCCTTGCAGGCTTTACGATAATCGGCCATAAATCGGTTGAAATACACGATTTTACAATGAGTTAATCACGATAAAAGTCAGATATATCAGGTATTCCTATGGTCTTTTTAGTATAATAAATGCCATGAAAAAGACGCCTGATATTAACCCTGACAGCCAAGATGTCGCCGAGCTTCAAGCGATGGTGAAAGCCCTGATGGCTGAAAAAGAATCCCTTCTTGAGCAGTTCAAACTGGCTATCGACCGCCAGTTCGCCAAACGTGCCGAAACACTCAAACCTTATGATGAAGCGCAGGGTGACCTGTTCAATGAGGTGGAATGTGAAGCCCCTGCTGATGAGCAAGAAGAAGTGGTTACGACCACTACAATCAAAAAAGTGCGTGGTAAACGCAAACCTCTTCCTAAAGACCTACCGCGTGAGCAAATCGTGCTGGACTTGGATGATAAAGAGAAAGTCTGCTCGTGTTGCCAGCACCCGTTGCATAAAATCGGTGAAGACAGCAGCGAAAAGCTTGAGTTTACCCCTGCGGTATTGAAGGTGCTGGAATATGTTCGCCCTAAGTACGGCTGTCGCCAGTGCGAAAAAGACGCAGATAAAGTCAGCATCGTTCAAAAGCCTGCCCCTGCCAGTCTTATCCCAAAAAGCTTTGCCACAGAAAGCCTGCTAAGCAACATCATTTTAGGCAAATATCAGTACGCACTGCCACTTTATCGTCAGGAAAGCCTGTTCGAGCAATCAGGCATTGAACTGTCCCGAACGACCATGGCACGTTGGGTCATGCAGGTCAGCGAGCACTTTACTCCGCTCTATCAAGCTCTGCAAAAACACCTTCTGGAGCAAGTAGTGGTGCAAGCGGATGAAACGCCGCTCAATGTCCTTAAAGAAGACAAGAAATGCTACATGTGGGTTTACGCATCAGGTGCGGATTCACCCGATGCGAGTCTGAAAGGGGTCAAAAATATCGTCTTGTTCGATTATCAAAATGGTCGTTCAAGGGCATGTCCTATCGCCTTCCTTGGTGAGTACGATGGTTATTTACAAACGGATGGCTACAAAGCTTATGACGGGCTGCCAAAGGTGAAACACCTTGGCTGCCTTGCTCACGCACGTCGCAAATTTATGGATGCCAAAAAACTGCAAGGCAAAGGAAAGGCGGGCAAAGCGGATATCGCGCTGGCGAAAATCCAAAAGCTGTATGCACTGGAAACTCGCCTGAAAGGCCAAACCGCAGAGCAGCGATTAACTGAGCGGCAAAAGTTGGCGAAGCCAATGCTGGATGACTTACATAAATGGCTGACATCGCAAAAGGTAATAGAATCGAGCCAGTTAGGTAAAGCGATAAAATACACGGTTGGTCAGTGGCCTAAACTTGTTCGGTATGTGGAAGATGGCCACTTATCTATCGATAATAACCGAGCGGAACGTGCAATTAAGTCTCTGGTTATTGGGAGAAAAAATTGGTTATTCTCCGATACACCGAAAGGTGCAGGTGCTAGCGCGATGCTTTACAGCATCATCGAAACTGCGAAAGCGAATGGGCTTATCCTTTACGATTATCTGGTTCAGTGCATGAAAGAGTTGGCCAAACCAGAGCCAGATATCGATTCACTTCTTCCTTGGAACTTCCTTCACTAATAATGCGCCTGTGGGTTTATGGGGCGCTCACAATACTTCTAATGTGATAAGTATGAACGGGGTGTTTATTAATGCAACCTCCTTTAATCAACCCATAGGTAACTGGGACACTTCCAATGTGACCACTATGGAAAGCATGTTTGGTAAGGCAAAATCATTCAATCAACCAATAGGTGATTGGGATACTTCCAAGGTTACCAATATGAACAATATGTTTAATGAGTCAGACTTATTTAATCAGTCCATAGGTGATTGGGACACCTCTAAAGTAGAGAATATGTATGGCATGTTTCGTAGAGCAAGTTCCTTTAATCAACCAATAAGTGGCTGGGATACTTCCAATGTGACTAATATGAGCTTGATGTTTAGTCTTGCAGCCTCCTTTAATCAGCCTATTGGTAATTGGAACACCGCCAATGTAACTAATATGTCAATGATGCTTAATTATGCAACCTCCTTTAATCAACCCATAGGCAACTGGAACACTTCCAGTGTGACCAATATGATCATGATATTTGGTAGTGCAACCTCGTTTAATCAACCCATAGGCAACTGGAACACTTCCAATGTAACTAATATGATAGGCATGTTTCGTGACGCAACCTCCTTCAATCAACCAATAGGTGATTGGGATACTTCCAATGTGTCCTATATGGGAGCTATGTTTAATAAAGCAACCTCCTTCAATCAACCAATAGGTAATTGGGATACTTCCAACGTGACTGAGATGGGATATATGTTTCGTGACGCAACCACTTTCAATCAACCAATAGGTGATTGGGATACTTCCAATGTGACTGATATGAGATACATGTTTGATGGTGCTAAATCATTTGAATCAAAAAATGCCCCAAAGTTTAAATAGTTTGAAGCGCCCCATAAAGGGACACCACCATGATAAATAAATCAACCTTAAAAAAAGGGTTAATCGGTTTTGGCCTATTTATCCTACTTTGGTCGGTGATTGCCCCTTATAGCCTCCAATATTGGTTTGTGTATCTTATTGCCGACAAATCTACCAGATTTAAAAATCTGAGAATAGCAACGTAAAAATACTGATACGAAAATAAAGTGGAAACTGAATTCGTAACAAAGCCTGAATTGAATGCGACAAGGTTAAAAATTCATTTTCCAACTATAAAACCCTAGCCTAAGCCTTTAATTCCATAGCGTGTTTCTGCCGCTTTTACCGCTCTAATGACCGCAGTAGCCATGACTTCAGCAGCCAATGCGCCTAGCATAGAAACATCAGCTTTTTTATCCCCAGTCGACAAAGTAAATATGGTGTCGCCATCGTGTAACGTATGGATAGGATTAATCACACGAGCAAAACCATCATGCGCCATCATAGATACTTTGGTGGCTTGAGCTTTGGTCAAAGAAGCATTGGTTGCGATGGCACCGATGGTTGTATTAGATGCAGTGACCTTAGATTCATCGCCACTACCGAGCAATTGTTTATAAACATTCATTGCTCCTGCAAACCCTGATTTATCGTCGTTCAATACACCGGCAATAATCTCTCCAGACACAGGGTTAATAACATCACCTACACTATTTACTGCCACAATCGCGCCGATAACAATGCCATTACAGGTCATACTCGCGGTCCCTAACCCACCTTTCATCGCCAGATCCATGCCTTTCGTTTTACCGACCGACGCCCCCGTGCCTGCTCCTACATTGCCACAACGAGTTTCGTCAGTTTTAGCATTTACACAGGCTTGATACCCCATGCTCTTATCTGGTCTAGCGTGATAATCCGCAACTGGCAAATCAAAAAGCACGGCACTAGGAACAATGGGAACAACCCCCACGCCCACATCATAACCTCTGCCGTTTTCTTCACACCATGTCATTACACCGTCTGCCCCGGCCAGCCCATAAGCGCTGCCACCACCAAGATACACGGCATGCACTCCTTGAATTAAATTGACGGGGTTGAGTGCATCGGTTTCTCGCGTTCCGGGACCTCCACCAGCGACATCCTCGCCACAAACGGCGGCATTATCTGGCAGAATAACGGTGCATCCTGTTCCACCTATGTCGTCTTGAGCGTGTCCAATCTTAATTCCGGGCACATCACAAATTGAATCACGCATAACTTAGCTCCTTGCTTGTATGTTCATGTTGTTGATCAGTAATTTCGGTTGAACTCATCCTTAATTCTTCCAAAAATCACTTGAGTCTGTCACGGATAAGATCCGCCAAACCACCTTGATTATTATCACTATCACAGACTAAATCAGCGATATTTTTTACTGTGTCATCCGCGTTTTTCATTGCGACACCTAATCCAGCGAGCTTTAGCATCGAAATATCATTGTGATTATCGCCTACCGCCATAACTTGATTCGGTTGATAACCAATTTGACCGATGTATTCAGCTAAACGTATTCCTTTATTATTGCCCTTTAAAGCAAAATCCACTCTATTTGACCATGATTTTTCACCCGAAAAATGCTCAGTAACGAGCTCGGACTGCTGCATAAGCTCTATCGCTTCTGGTTCGCCTTCAATCACGAATTTCCAAACATACTCAGCGGCGTCAATTTGTTGCTGTAGCGATTCGGCTGGTCGGATCATGGGTTGCATTTGCGTCGCAAAATTCTCTGCCCAACGTTGCATGGCACCAATATAATCCGGTGAATTAATACGTGAATACACCATAGAATGTGTATCATATAGCACCACTTTCATTTGATTACGTTCAGCTAATTCTAGAAACTGTTTGGCTATGTTATGTGGTACAGCGTTTTGAGAAACAATTTCATCGTTAACGAAATCATAAATATAGGTGCCATTACAGCAGATTACCGGCGTATCTAAATTCAATTCTGCATGATACGGCTTAACCGCGGTGTGATGGCGTCCTGTCACTAGTACAACATGGCAAGATTGTTTTACTTCGATGATCGCGGCTTTAACGTCAGGGTGGATCTTATGATCGCTATTTAATACTGTTCCATCTAAATCAAGCGCTAACACTTTTAACATAATTTTCCTCACCCTGCTGTTGGTCGATATTTAAGATACACTTATCCATTGTCACTGAAAATCTGATTACGTCCATTCTTTTTCGCTTGATACATGGCAATATCTGCCCGATGCACTAATGAATCTATATTTTCATTTCCTAGCCGCTCTACCACTCCAATACTCACGGTAACCTTTGGCTTAACCAATTGATTTTCTATTGTTAGTCTGAGTTTTTCTAAGCTTGCGATAGCTTGCTCTACATTACAATCAGGCAAAAGAATAATAAACTCTTCTCCTCCCCAGCGACAAATATGGCCAAGACCTTCTAGTTGTGATTGACAAGCGTGAGCAACACGCTGTAAGACATGATCACCAATTTGGTGACCGTAACTATCATTAACCGATTTAAAATGGTCTATATCCAGCAGCGCAATTGACAGTGGTTTACCCGATTGGTTGCTCAATTTAGATTCTTTAACCACAATATCATCAAATGCTTGACGATTAGCTATACCTGTCAATTTATCGGTATGAGCCATCTTAACTAACCGAGTCTGATAGCCTTTGACACTATAATGGATCACCAATAAAACAAGAAATGCGACCGCAATACTTAAAGAAAAATCTTTTAACAACGTGGTAATAAAGCTCCGTTTATCGAAGGTATCTTTTTGCTGAACCATAATGTACCACTGAAACTCTTCTACCCACCGGCTACTAATATAAAACTCGTCGCCTTCAGCAGAATAAGAACTACTCATACTGGGTGTAGTAAGAATCTGTGTTGCCAGCGATTGCAATCCCTCTTTGTCTTGAATAGTGTTAAAACCGAGTGGTTGTGAGCCATGCAGCGTCACTTCGCCTAATTCATTGATAAAATAAATTTCTCTATTGTAGCGTTTCTTATATTTTTCAATAATCCCCGCAACAGCATTTGAACTAAGACCGACACCAATTACTCCCATAAATCGACGCTGAAAATCGTATACTCGATAGTTCACAAAAACCACAATATCATTTCTGTTGGCGGTATCTTGATCAATATTAACTTCGTATTCTATTCCAGGATCCTGTGACTTTACTCGGAAGTACCAAGCATCGTCAGGGTCGTCTTGTGAAACTTGCTTCAAAATACCACTATAATGATAATAATTTCGGGTTTTATCCGACACAAAAAAGCTGGTTACGGTTCCGTATTGTTGCTTTATTTCGTTGAGATATTGAACAATTTTGTCGGTGGTGACTTCACCTGATAACGTCCAATCTCGGACAAACGTATCCTGAGCCATCAAGGAAGAAATAAAAATTGGCCGTATAAGATCTTGTTGTATTTCTGAATAGATATTATCGCTAGTGAGAGGCAGAGAATCTTGCTTTATTTGCTCTTCTAATGTTTCGTGTGCAACCTGATAACTCACAAAACTGGTAATAATAAAACCACATAGAATTAAGCTAACAAGTAGC
Organism: Vibrio sp. MA40-2; assembly: GCF_047302445.1. Lineage (NCBI taxonomy): Bacteria > Pseudomonadati > Pseudomonadota > Gammaproteobacteria > Vibrionales > Vibrionaceae > Vibrio > Vibrio sp. MA40-2. The sequence goes on along the minus strand of NZ_CP178627.1, from coordinate 1,451,916 downwards.
CAGGTAAGTCGAGTATGAGTCATTGATAAAATTAATATTACAATTGAATTTATGTATCTTAATGCATGTATGAGGCATCAATTGACCAAACCTAATACTTATGTGATTTTAATCACATTTTAAATCTAGTTAACGCAGATTTAAAATGCTCACCGACAAGATAATTTGTTATGAAAGCACGAACGGGCCACTTAATAATAGAAATAAGCGGTGAATTTGGCGGAAATATCCTCTTTATACCAATCTTGGTATTGAACTTGATTGCGAATCGCGACCTGTCGATTCAGAGTCCATTGCCAAGTTGCAGTTACTGTCGTGTCCTGCTTTGCTTTTGAATCGAATAAAGATAAATAATTTGCTTGCAACCCAATACGATGATCATGAGTCATTTGGTACAGTATTCCCGCTTCTACACCTAGGCCCAGCGTAATATCATAATCTGTGAGTTCACCATGGCTGATCTCACTTGAGAACAAGGTGTAAAGGTGTAGGCCATCAGAACGCCCCCAAGCTTTTCCGGTGCCACCTTGGACAAAGATTCGCCCGGCTTGTTTATCATCGGTAAGACGGCGATCAAATCCAGTACGTATATTCCACGCCAAACTATCGAACACCTGATTGCTGGGTGCAAGTGCCATTGCATCCAATAGATAAAGCTTATCAAGACGAGTTTCATCATTCTTATCAAGACTCAACTGAGTATCTAGGAAGCTAATTTGCGCTCCGGGAATAAAGCCGGCTTGTGAATCAAAAAGATCATGGTAAGCCGCGCGCCATTCAAATGTCGCTTTGTCTGCTATCTGTTTATTCGTTTGCAAGCCCAGACCAACCCGAGCGGAACCGTGCCCTTTTTCGGGAGAGACTTCCGGAACCGGCACCGATGAAAATGGAGATGGGACATTAATTTTACTACGTTGTATCAACAACTGTGTCAGTTGTTTGGCTGCAGGATCTCGTGCTAATGCTTGGTCGTACAATTCAAAATTGAGCCATTCGTACGCTAATTCAAGAATTGCGGCTTGTTCGATCGGTGTATACTTTTCAGCTTTTGGATACTCACCTGTTTTTGCCTGCACTACCGCATCAAAAAGGCTTGGTTCAATTTCATTTGCTTGATGTAATAAACGTGTACCAAATGCAGCTCGGTACTTCGGCACATGTAAAAGATTATTATTGGCTAACGTGTCTACCGTATCAGACGGTATTGCTTGCAAAGGAAAGTCACTGATAAGTGATAAGTCATCATTGGCTAATTCTAGTAACGCAAGCAGTTGATAAGAACAGTTTTCATCAAGAAAATAGTAATCAAACTCAGCGCTTTGTAACTCCCACAAATGCAGCAATATTCGAGTTACCTCCTCTTGAGACAAGTTGAGTTTGTATTCCCAAATATCTCTCGATTCCATATCGTTATATTCACGAACTTTTCGATAATATGGTACAACGGAAAACCGACCCGGATAGCTGCCGATTAAGCCTTTTATTGCAAATAAAGCGGGGTTATCTTGTGTTTCGGGTTCGGCAGCAAAATTAATGGCAAAGGCGACCAACTCTTTATGACGAGTTTGATCTCTGGCGTCAATACGTAATAATGTATGGCCAAACATAGAAGAAGGGTTATTCATAAAAGCAGTAGGAAACACCAGTGTTAATCCTTCAGGATCAATCACATCACGCCACTCTTCTAATTCGGGACAGTTAAGTTGCGCTTGCCTGCCCTGTAGTGATTCTAGCCAAGTATAACGGGCAGGATATTTACACTGTGCTGCAGTCGCGATGTCAATATCGGGGTGGTATAACGCTTCTATGCTGGCAACAAGTTCAGAATAAGGTGCCGTTTTCCCATCCGCTGCAAGAAAAAAGTCGCCTTGTTGAACGGTACTTACTGGCCCACGAATCGGTTTATCCAAGTAATGATTTAACTTCAACCAATAAGAGTGATTAGCTAACTGTTCAAGGTTTTGTTTGTTGTGAGCAAATACCTTAGGCGCGTTAATCTCAGACGTATTCGAACCAGAAATAGTAGTGGCAGAAATAATAGCGGCAGACGCACTAAAAGCAGAAACAGAAAATGATAGTAAAAAACACAATGAAACAAGGCGACCAAAAAGCGAAGATATCATGATATACCGTAATGGTTTATTGAAGTTTTCCATATTATGTTCATTTATATCAAAAATAAACAAAAGAAAAAGTGCTCCGTTGGAGCACTTAACATACTGATGTGATCAGCAAAGATTAAAAGTACTAAACTAAAATCTTTTATTAAATACGGTAGTCAGCAAGTACTGAATCGTTAGCGATCAGTGTGTTTAAGTTAACAAGAACTTCATCAGAAGTAACATTTTCTGATTTAAACACTTCAGAGAAATTTTGTTGAACAACAGCGTTGAATTCAGATTTATCCGCTTCTTCAATACCCCATACAGCAGCTAACGTAGACAGTGTTTCGCCTTCACCTTTTGCCATATCACGAGCTAAATTATCCATGTTGCCATCGATAAACATCGCTAGTTTTTCTGAAGAGGTCACTGGACCTGTGCCATCACAACCTAGAGTACCAAATGTGATACCAAAGGTTTGGTTACCAGATGTGCCGTTAGTGGTTGCCCCAAGTACTTTAAATACTTTACCTTCTTGACCAGCAAACACCATAGAACCTAGACCACAACCAATATCTTGATCAGCTAGCGCTACGTTAGAAAAAGGAGCAGCAGCAAGAACAGCCATAACTAATAACGTTTTTTTCATAATTTATATCCTTATACGCAACTTAATTAACTCTTATGAGCATTAATAAGCATAGCTGAACTTGATACTTTATGACGTTTTTATATTGTCCACAAGGTATAACCTAATGGATTACGACGTGGACTAAAGCATTACTTGTTATAAAAATCTCGATACCATGAAATAAACTCTGCTACACCTTCACTGACTGTCACGCTAGGCTTGTAGCCGCATGCTTGAAACAAATCATCTGTATCGGCATACGTTTGGTAAACATCACCGGGTTGCATTTCGCGGAAGTTCTTTTTCGCTTCAATACCTAACTCATCTTCGATAGCTTTAACAAAGTCCATTAATCGAATAGGCGAACCGTGACCAATATTGTATACCGCATAGGGAGCAGAACTGGTTGCTGGTGAACCTGTTTCGACTGTCCATGACGAATCGCGAGTAGGTAAGACATCCGCTATACGAACTACGCCCTGCACAATATCATCAACATGAGTGAAGTCTCGCCACATATCGCCATTGTTGTTGATATCAATCGTGTCACCATCCAGTATTTTCTTAGTAAAGATAAATGGAGCCATATCTGGACGTCCCCAAGAACCATAAACAGTAAAGAATCTTAAACCAGTAGTCGGGATATCATACAAATGAGCATAGCTATGCGCCATGAGTTCATTAGATTTCTTAGTAGCGGCATAAAGAGAAACAGGGTGATCAACCGTATCTGTGGTCGCAAATGGCGTCTTACCATTCAAACCATAAACTGAACTGGATGAGGCATAAACTAAATGACCCACTTTATTTTGACGACAGCCTTCCAGTATATTCAGATGACCAACCAGATTGGAATCGGCATAAGCATGTGGGTTTTCTATCGAATAACGTACACCAGCCTGAGCAGCCAAGTGAATAACACGATCAAATTTCTCGTCGCTAAACAAGGCTTCCATCGCTTGTCTATCAGCAATATCGGTTTGAATAAAACGAAAATTTGCGTGTTCTATTCTTGCTAACCTAGCGGTTTTTAGGTTTACATCATAATAATCATTTAAATTATCAATGCCGACAACGTCATGATTTTTTGCTGTTAACTGTTCAACAACCGCACTACCAATAAAGCCTGCGGCTCCTGTTACTAAATATTTCATTATTCGAATCCTAGTCTCAACCAAATAAATCGCGTCTATTAAATTCCATCTGCGAACTGTTTAAATTTATTCTTTTTACATCGCCGTACTATAACATTACCCTCGCTATTGACGAAGTGAGAAAACTCTTCAAACCGTGACTATTTCTCAGCACTGCGATTCATTTTTTACAGAAACTAACATTAATTCCATTATTGGTATTAGTTATCCCACTTACGGCGGTTTCTTATGTTGTTAAATAAAATATACTAGCGGTTCTGTTTTGCAGAATAATAGTACTAATCATCTAAGCTATTGATTCAACTGCAACGTTAATATAAGGAATAGTGATTAATTATGTGGATTGTATATGCTCTGTTAGCTGCTTTGTTCTTTGGTGCAAGAGGAATAATGTATCAATGGACATCACAAAAAAATCTGGACCGTAATCTGATGTTATTTGGTGTGTTTTTTGTCGGCTTTATTTGTAGTGCCATTGGAATGTATCTGCTCAATCAACAATGGTATACATGGTCCGATGTTATTGTTGGGCTCGCCATGGGCTTCGCTTCTTTTTCGGCGAACTCTGCTTTACACAAAGGTTTCTCTGTTGGTAAAGCCTCCGTTATTAGTATTCTATCCGGATTACCGCCATTATTTGTCGTATTATTGGCCTTTATGTTTTGGGACGAAACTCTCACCACTCAACAACTACTAGGCTTTAGTATTATTTTTGTTGGGCTATACACAATACGTTATTCCAATGACATTTCGTTTCGTAATTTACAGGGCGCTCAATGGGGATTACTTGCGGCACTTTTCTTTGCGTTTAATGACTTATTGGGCAAGCAATCGACACGACTTGAGGCCGATACTTTTGCTACGTTAACGCTTATGTTTGGTTTTGGTAGTCTATTATTTGCAATTAACTGGTTACAAAAAAGGAAATTAAACACCAGCAATATTCACGATTCCCGCCCTCGTTGGTCTGATACTAAGACATTTGGTTGTGGAATGGTTGTAGGGCTTTCCAATGTCGCAGGTATGGTCGCTATCCTATCGGCGTTTTCACTTGGTACAACAGGTTTAGTGTCTGCTATTTCGGCAATGAATATTCTAATTATTTTATTGTATACCCGAGTTGTTCTGAAAGATTCATTTAGTCGACAAGAAATTATTGGCTTAACGGCCGCCTTAGCCGGTATCGTCATATTACGTTTAAGCCAGTAATTCCACTAATTAACTCGAAACAAAGTTGTTAATTATAAACTGAAGATTAGCTATAAACGTTATGATAGCAATAAACGTCATGATAGCAATAAATAGGTACTGCAGTGGGTTAGGATAATCTCTGCAGTACATATTCAACTAACAATTTTACTCGAAGTGGCAGGTTTTCTCGGTCTCGATAAAGCATTGCAAACGACTGTTCAGCACTTTGCCATTCAGGCAAAACGCGTTTAAGCTCCCCTTCTTCAATCATGGGTAAAGCTAAGTAATCGGGTATGTAACTAATGCCAATCCCTGTTGCAACGGCTTGAGTCATCATTTGAACTTCATCGATCTCTAACCTAATATGCTGCTGCGGCTGGTAATTATAAGTTTCTCCGGTGGCACAATTTTCTAATTGCCAGGGTAGTAGTTTCTCACAAACGACTTTTTCAACACCGTGCAACTGGTTAGGGTGCTGTACATGGTCTAAACATAGATCGGGATGGCTACATAATATGTTTCGGGTGTACTTCAGTTGGCGAATAACCCAATTCTCTAACTTTCGATTCCTGATTCTGAACGCGATATCAATTTCTTGCTCTTCAATATCTATTAGGTTATTGGAAAAACGTAAATCCAATTGTATTTCTGGATATTGTAATAAGAAATCGTAAAAAATAGATTTTAGGAATTGCTGACCAAAATATATCGGTGCCGTTATTCTAATTTTACCTTTCAGTTGATGTTTTTCATGATGCAGCTGCTGGCCTATTTTTCCTAGTTCATCGAATAAAGCAAAAGAGCGGTGGTAATACTGGTTACCAATATGCGTGAGAGTCACTCTATGTGCATCTCTATTGAGTAATCTCAGTTGCAAATCACTCTCTAATTGCTGTATTCGACGACTCAACGTCGACAACGGCATATTTAGACTTATTGCGGCTTTTTTAAAACTTCCAAATTTCGCTATGGCGCAAAAACAACGTAAATCATCAAGAGAATAATTTGCTTTCATAGGCATTAATTATAAAAACTCACCATATGTTGTTAATCGACTTACCTGTTAATCACTTGTCTTACTGATCAAACTTGCCTTGCTAATCAACTTGCCCAATAAACCAATGCTTAACATCACCAAGCTGCTCTTGATACTGAGGCAGTGTTTCAGCTAACTTATCGATGCAAGATTCAATTTCATTTTTCTTATATTGAGTGCTAATTAATTGTTCAGCTAACTGCTCCATAGGATAAGGGTCAAGCATATCACTGAAAATATTGGCTTGTTCAATTGTGCCTTTTTTAACATCCAGCAATATCTCCACTCCCCCCCAAGTAAACCGTTCATCAATCTTGTGAGTAAACGGTGGTGTTTGGCCAAAATTCCAATCCCAGCTACTTTGCGAGGCAAATTTCGCTTCAAACCCTGGCAGATCATAAAAATGTTCTGGAGAAATATGTTCAATTTCAACAGAGGCTTGATAATGCTCAAGATACGCAGCCATGATCGCCTCGCATACTTGAGAATGGTTGATATCTGGCTTAACTGTATCTAGGTTAATGACGCGTGATTTAACTGATGTGATCCCTTTTGCTTTTAATTTTTTTTCATCTGGATTCAAATAATCACCAAGACGATTTAAATCAGCACTAAGTAGTAAGGTTCCATGATGGAAACCACGATCAAGTGTTTCCCGATAAGCAGACCCTGAAAATTTGCGAATACCGGCCTCGTCTTCCAACACTAAGTCATTGCGTCCATTAGCGACACCGTTAATACCTAGTTTGGCTAAACCTCGTAACACAATATCGGTAGAAATAACCTTGTCATACTCTGGCTTGCCTGCCATAAAAGTAAAATTAGTGTTACCTAAATCATGAAATACGGCGCCACCGCCAGTTTGACGGCGTGCAAGTTTAACTTGATCTTGTTCCATCTGTTCGGTTTTACATTCACGCCATGGATTCTGAGCGCGACCAATGACAACCGTATCAGCATTACGCCACAAAAACAGCACGCGTTGATCTGCAGGCATAGATCGAAAAATAGTGTCTTCAACTGCTAGATTAAACCATGGATTGGTCGAATCAGAGATTAAAATGCGCGTTTTTACCATAATGAGTTACCAACTAAGTTATCAAGTTGACTGAGTTAATGCACCGTTTGTCAACTTTTATAATATTGTGAAATAAGTTGCCCACTATAGCTTACGATGAGCGAGTTAGCTTACGATGAGCGAGATAATAACTGGAAAAATTCTGATTTTTCCAGTGGTTTACTGAACAAATAACCTTGATATTGTTCACAAGCATTCAATTTTAAAAACTCAAGTTGTGCTTGGCTTTCTACACCTTCAGCAACGACATTAAGCCTTAATGCATGTGCCATAGAAATAGTTGCAATCGCTATCGCTGCGTCTTCTTTATTCTCTGGTAGATCTTTAATAAATGCGCGATCTATTTTCAACGTATCTAATGGTAGTTGCCGCAGATATTGAAGTGATGAATACCCAGTTCCAAAATCGTCTATTGCGAAATGAATACCCTTTGTTCTGAGTTGATTTAATGTATCGATAGCTTCATTAACGTCATCCATCACAATGCCTTCAGTTATCTCAAGTTCCAGCAGTAAGGGCGATAGACCTGTGTCTTGCAGCACTGACAAAACCATCGGCACCAAATCTTTTTGGTGGAACTGGCGTGGTGAAAGATTAACTGCCACGGTTAAGGGATAACCACTCTGTTGCCAGCATTGTGCATCTGTACACGCTTTTCGCAACACCCATTCACCAATAGGAACAATCAGCCCTGTTTCTTCAGCAAGAGGAATAAATTCGGCAGGGGAAATAATTTCGCCTTCTCGTCGCCAGCGAATCAAAGCTTCGCATCCAACAATAGAGCCATTGGTAATATCAACTTTAGGTTGATAAAAAACCTCAAACTCTTCTTTATCAAGCGCTCGACGCAAATTATTTTGTAATTCAAGTCGCCGACTGACGGCGACATTCATACTTTCGGTATACAAATGATAGCAATTTTTACCTAGAGTTTTAGCTTGATACATTGCCAAATCTGCATTTTTAATCAAACTTTCTGCGTCTACGCCATCGTTAGGGAACAGACTAATTCCAATACTAAAGCTAACATAAAATTCTTGGCTGTCGATGGATATAGGCTGAGTAAACGCGGCTGAGATTCGATTAGCGATTTCACAAACATTCCATTCTGACTCAGTGGCTGAAGCAAGAACAACAAATTCATCGCCTCCAAATCGAGACACAGTATCTTCTTCCCTTAAGAGCTCAACTAAAATCCTAGCAACTTCTTTTAACAAGCGATCACCAACATTATGCCCTAAGCTATCATTAATGGTCTTAAAGTTATCCATATCTAGAAAAAGCACGCCAACTTGACCATTTTTACGCCGAGCGCGAAGTAATGCATTCGTCAATCTATCAAGAAACAGTAGACGATTCGGTAAACCAGTAAGCGCATCATGGTAGGCTTGATGTTGTAATTGTTTTTCTCCATGTTTAATATCTGAAATATCATAAAAAACAGAGATATAATGAGAAACATTGCCTTTGTAATCACTTACAGCACTAATCGAAAGCCTCTCAGGAAATGTCTCCCCTCCTTTACGACGGTTCCAGATCTCTCCGCTCCAATGACCTTTTTCAGAAATAGTTCGCCACATTTCCGCATAAAAATCGGGCCCATGGTGTTCTGACCTAAGAATAGATGGTTTTTTACCTATGACTTCATCCGATGAATATCCTGTGATGGTAGAAAAACCAGGATTAACCTCTTGGATAACACCATTAAAGTCAGTAATAATAATCCCTTCAATCGTGTTTTCAAAAACCGACGCCAACAGACGGAGCTTTTCCTCATATTTCTTACGTTGACTAATATCACTAACTATCGCCCAGATGCTTTCAACTTGTTTATCTTCATTTAAACTAACAAAACTACGTTTTTCGACTGGAAAATGACTGCCATCTTTTCTAACGCTTTCTTTTTCGTAGACATCAGAATACCCACGCATCATTAATTGGTTATCAATGACATCATTTTCTATCGATAGAGACCTTTGTTCTGTTAATTGCTGTAAGAAGGTTCCTTTCAGCTCATCTGCTTCAAAACCGAACATTTTTCGATAGGCTTCGTTGTAATCTAGGATTTCTCCATCAAGGTTGTATCTCACAAAGCCGTTATTCAAACTTTCTCGCAATTGGTTAATCATTTTCTCGGCTTCAAGTAAGTTTTTCTGACTCACCTTATAGTCGGTTTGAATACGAACTAGCCACCACACCCCGATAATAAGAAGAACCAAAGCGGCTAAGTTACGCACTAAAAACAATATGCTATCCGGTAACAATTGTTTGGTAAGCGTACTTTGATCAACAAATGATATTAATATCCAATCGCCATCATCTTTAACCCAATTAATACCGTAGGATCCATTGTGTTTTTTGTGTAATGGATGGATAGTGATATACGAAAAAAGTCCAGCATCGGTCTCTAGCTGGCCAGAGTTGTGACTAGATATGTCTTTCCAAGCGTCGGGAAATTGTTGTGCCATGGTTTGCTTTGAGCGACTGCTTATCATAAAGCCCCACTCATTCTTTTCTTGAAGACCTTTAAGCCAATAGCCTTCTTTATTGACGAGCATTAATTTTCCATGAGATCCCGAAATAGGTGTCCGTTGAATATCTGCAAGTAAATTCACACCAAGGTAATTTACAATCAGTATGCCTTTATTTTGTTGCTGACTATCAACAATCGGAACAGCAAAACGAATAATAGGTTTAAGTGGTTTCTCAATTTGTCCTTGCTCAATATTGAGATCAAAAGGTGAAACATAGATATCGTTTGGCTTTAATGTCATTGCTTTAGAGAAATAAAAACGACCACTTTTATCTTGCAGTTTGTTTTGAGGTACAACTGTCGCATTCTGGCCATTTCCATTAACGCGAACTCTTTCTACCCCTTGGGAATCGATAACTCGGATCTGGTCGAAAACTCTTTTAAAGGTTAGGAAAGACAATAGCTTCTGTTCTAACGAAGCAATAGAACTCGTTGTGCTTGCTCCTTCAGCAAAAGCTCTTATTTCTTCAAGATCACGTAAAACGTTAATATCAGAAACAATCAGCGGAAATATTTTGTCTACTTGAGCGCTTTGCTCGTTAACATAAGTATTTTCTTGCTCAAGAATGTGCAATTTTTTAGCTTGGTAATGTGATCGTTCATAGGCTAGAGAGCACAATAGCAACAAGATCATTGTTGGAATAAAAATTATTATAAATCTCTGTGATACTTTACTCATCGTACTCCAAGCTGTCATCGAGTGTATTATTTCACAAGCTAAATTTTGCCCAACATAGCAGTCTCATCTAGTATGCATTCATAATCGTATAGTAATAAATGCCGCTATATTATAACTGTTAGAAATATATTATACCTTTAACTGGATTAGAGTCATTCATATCACTGATTTAAATGCAGATTTATTTACTTTATATCAATATAAGTGAAAAATAACGATGGCGTTACTCTAAAACTAAAGCACTAACCTGATTAATCTAAAAAATACGATAAGGCAACGTATGAAACCAATTATAGTGTGATTACTCAGTAAAACTCAGCTAACTCTTTGGAGGGATAGATTTTTTTCTTTAATGGCGAATATAATAACGAACATTAATATATCAAGATCGGTCGCTTAGAGGAGTCGTGATGTCTAAAAAGCCAGATAGGATCACCGCAATGCAACAGATAATTGATGCGGTAAAGCAAGAATTCCCACTTTACCGAGAAGATACCTTCAAATGCGGTCCAGACAATACTTGCATCGGTTGCCCAAAAAAACTGATGGAAATGGTCGATTCTGAAATCGGCTATTGGCAACATCAAATAAACAGAGGTATTCCACCAACCTTTGATGATTTGTATTCATTTGGCAAAATGTGTAAAAACATCAAAAGATCACTGGTTAGAAATCATCGCATCTGAAAAGGGCAACGCACTATTGTAAATAACTAATTGATTGCAAGTAACTAATTGGTTGTAAGTAACTAATTGTCTGAAAGCAACTAACTACCTGCAAGTAACTAATTGTCTGAAAGCAACTAACTACCTGAAAGTAACTCATTGATTATAAATAACTAATTATTTTTTGGTCGAGTATCTTACTTGGTTAAACTTGACAAAAATCGGCAATCAAAAACTAAGCAAACTCTTTTAGTGCATTCATAGCTTGTTCTGTTTTGTCTTGTTGTACAAAAATATGGTCATGGTAATAACCTGCAATAACATTGGCACTAATACCATATGAAGAAAGTTTGTTAGCAAATGCAGCGGTGAGCCCCACCGCTTCCAAACTTGAATGTACTGAAAGAGTAATTAAACTGAACACTGCGTCAAAATCTAATTTATTCGCAATCGCGATCTCTTTTTTAACAACCAATGTTAATCCCTCTTGTTCACAAAACGTGGCAATCGGTTCCATTGCTAAGTAATTGGATAGTGGCCCATTAACTGTGCAAAAAACATAGTTTCCTTCAATAAGTTCTGGTGACATAGATTTTAATAAAATATCTAAGTCGGTAATCGCAGCCATATTTGTTATCCTGTTATTCAATTATTTTATCGTTAAGGTGATGGCTACGATAAAATGCCGCATCACATAAGTAAAATTAATAATTTTAATCTTTGATTAGAAAAATTGATTAACAATCAAATTGCTTTATAACTGATTTGATTACGACCTTTCTGCTTAGATTCGTATAAAGCAGAATCGGCTGTTTCAACCAACGCCCATTCGTTAAATGAAGCTACCTCGGTTTGATCACTAAAACAAAGGCCAGTGCAAAAGCCCATCGATACCGTAACAACATCATGGATAGCCTCTGGTGCATGAGCAATATTCAGATTAATGATATTTTTAAGCAAATCAGCAAGAAAAATAGATGCCCCGTCAGCGTCAATATTCGGCAAAATTAAGGCAAATTCTTCACCTCCGTACCTTGCTACAACATCTGCTGGTCGACGAGCATTGGTCTTCAACGCTGATGCTATGCGTCGAATACACTCATCGCCTTCGAGATGACCAAAGTGATCGTTGTATTTTTTAAACTCATCAATATCTATTAATGCCACTGTTAAAGGGCTTTTTTCGCGTCGACAACGTTTGAATTCTAAACATAACCGTTCATCAAACGTCCGTCTATTAGCCAGTCCGGTCATACTATCGGTATGCGCAAGATTAGTAAGTAAATCAATAACTCGCTTATAGTCTAAGTGAGTTTTCACTCGAGCTAACACGACAACAGGATTAAGTGGTTTTAAAATATAATCTGCCGCCCCTACATCAAAGACTTTTTCTTCAAAATGGATTTCACCGTGACTAGTAATAAAGAGCACAGGAATATCTCGTGTACCTGGACGGCTTTTCAACCTTGCACACACCTCTAGTCCATTGATGTCAGGCAGTTCAACATCAAGTAAGATAAGATCAGGTGCTTTTTGAGCGATCATTTCGAATGCTTGTTGAGCGTCCATTGCAAAGCGAATACGCCCGACTTGTTTTAATGTGTGATTGAGTACCATGACAACGGTTCGATCATCATCGACGATTAGAATATCGGCTAACTCATTATTAATATCTATCATACGATTATATTGCCATCATGTTTTTTTGGAGAGAAGCAAGAATAGCGATCGCTTTTTTGTAATTGAGTTTTATTAAGCTATCTTGGAGTTCAAAAAAGTTGTCATCATCTAAAGCATCTCGGAACGAGGCACTGTGTTGATTGAACTCTTCCAAAGCGCCCATATCTTGCATCTCTAATAAAGTCAAAATATGCGATACCGTTTCAATATGTAGTGGAACGACATCATTTTTGGCTAATATATCTTCCATATCACGTTGCTCATCAGCCCACATTTCTAAAGCTTCTGCACTGTTCTCGTATAATTTTTTCAGTTCGGTAGACAGTTCAACCAGTATTTCATAGGCCGGTTTAGTCTCTGTTCGTAACGCATTTTCGGCTTGTTCGGCAAGTTTTTGTATTTTTTGTGCGCCTACGGTACCGGAAACACTGCGTAACTTATGAACCTGTGAGGCTATTTCTGAACGTAAATCGACTGAATTGTCTCGATCAATCTCAGGTTTGGGAGCGGTCGCTAAATCAGTGTAATCAGATAACAAAGTGTCTAACGTTCTAAAAAATAATGACTTGTCATCAAGCAACATCTCTTTTGCTCTATCAATATCCAGATCAGTAATCTTTGGCCAAACATCCAATTCGGGCATGGGTTCTGTAGTAGGCGAGAGAATTGAAACTTGCTTATTTCGGTATACGGCAACCAATTCGCGTAATACATTGATAACTTCTGATGGTGTAATAGGTTTAGTAATAAAGTCGTTCATACCCGCTTCAAAAGCACGGTTTCTTTCTTCTACTAATGCACCAGCCGTTAATGCAATAACCGGCAACGAAATCAAACCAAGGTTATTTCGAATACGCCTGGTTGTCTCTAAACCATCAATACCTGGCATCTGAATATCCATCAACACTGCATCAAACTCATTTGGTGCTTGTTCCAATATGGACAAAGCTTCTTCACCGCTACTGGCTTTTTGAACATGCGCACCGTTTTTCTCCAAAATATTACTAATGACCATTAAATTAATGGCGTGGTCATCAACAACTAATATCTGCATATCAGGCAACCATTTAGCATCGACCGCTTCAGTACGAGTCGATTCTAATACCCGTTTGGAGTTACCTGAATAGTAGGTAACGGCATCGTTAACAGCATTAAATAAAGAAGATGAATTAATGGGCTCTAATAGAAAACCGGTTATAAATTGTTCTGGGTCATCTACCATTGACTTCCCTTGAATCACCTGGCCTTGAGCATATTTTTCTTGAAAGTGAGTACTTTGCAAGTGAGTACCTTGTAAATAATCACCTTTAAGATTTGAGTCTAGAAAACTATGATCTTGAGGATTAGAAGAAACCAGCAAAATTGCGGATAGATTCTCTGACCCAATTTGAGTAGCCACAGACCGAATAGCTGTTAGACTATCTGACTGAGACAATTCCCAATTGAGGATCATAACATCAGGCGGCCTTAACTTATTGTTTTTTCTTGAAATATAAACATCAGCTAATTCATCAGTGTTACTGACAATCTGCGAACGCCAACCAAGCGCCTGTGTCATCTGTTGCAATGAACTTTTATTGGCCGTTTTATCTTCTGCTATCAATACAAATAATTTCTGCGTGTGCGCCGCTTGCTCTACCATATCTTGCGATGTTTGCATTTTCAGCGGTAACTCAACCCAGAATTTACTGCCAATACTTGCACTGTTGTTGCTATTCTTACCACTTTCAACGCCAAGTCTACCACCCATCAAATCCACTAACTGATAAACAATGGAAAGCCCTAACCCAGTGCCACCATATTGGCGCGCAGTACCAGAATCAGCTTGAACAAAAGGCTTAAACAACCGTGCCTGCACCTCTTGTGGTATGCCAATACCTGTATCCGTCACCGACAAGCGTATTCCTATGTACTCGTCTGAAACATTTTGAAGGTCGGTTATAGGTAGAGCAGTAATTGGGGTTCGTTGTACATTGAGAGAGACGGTACCTTGGGTTGTAAATTTGAGTGCATTACTCAGTAAATTCGCCACTATTTGTTGTAGCCTAGTACTATCAGCGATCACTCTTTCAGGTAGGTCAGTGTCTATCTGCAAGTTAAATACTAAGCCTTTTTCCTCAGCTTGACTGGTAAAGACTAATGCGATTTCTTCAAAAAAGTCCCACATATCAATAGGCCGAAGATCAAGTTGCATTTCTTTAGCTTCTATTTTAGCAAGGTCTAAAACATCGTTTACAATGCCTAACAAAGACTTACCTGAAATTTGAATTTTTGCCACTAATTGCTGTTGTTCCTCGGTTAATTGTTCTTCTGCTAACAAATAACCTAAGCCAATAATTGCATTTAACGGTGTTCGAATTTCGTGGCTTGTATTGGCTAAAAATGCGCTTTTCGCTTCCGTGGCAGATTCGGCATCGCGCAATGCGATATTAAGTTTCTCTTCTTGCTCCAATCGTTCCGTGATATCGCAAACCGAAATATTAACTAAAAGCGTGCCATCTAAATCGGCATAGCTAAAGTTAACTTCTGCGGGAAATGCTCGCCCATAAATATCACGCGCTAAGACCTTAACTCTACTTGAAACTATATCTCTTTCCGGCTGCTGTATATAATTCATCAACTGAGTTGTGTAGGTTTCTCTCTTTTGCCTTGGAATGAGTTTTTCTATTGATTGATTTTCGAGTTCTGCACGCTTATAGCCAAAAAGCTGTTCGGCTTGTACATTGACCATTTGAATAATTGCCTGTTCATCGATCACAATAGTGGCATCGGGTGCAGATTCTAATAGCCCTTTGAATCGTTGCGATTCTTTACTTCTTTGCTCTTCTCTTTGCGTGTTCAATGTCTCTTTTTGGGTAATAATATCGTTTAACCAAAGCCAATACTGAATTGCTATATTCAGTAAACTAACCAAAAGCAATATCCCGATCGTAATACCCATTTGTATTGCAATTTTTTTAAATACCGGGAATTGAGAAGTTGCACTGTAAATATTGAATAGTCGCCCGTCAGCTTTATCTTGTAAAGCAAACACGCCTTGTTTGGCAAACACATTACCGGTAATACCAGAATAGCTAATAACATCGGCCACTCTTATATATTCAAAAAAAGGCAGTGAATGAAACTCATCCTGCCAACGGTGTATGTTGCCGTATTCAAAAGTAAAGGTCTTTGATTTATTCGGATGAAGTAAAAATTGCCCTTCATTATTGGTGATATATAAATCTGTTTTTGTCGATATATTGTTTTTGAAGAACTGTAAAATGTTATTGGCGTCAACATTAATAATGACTATACCAAACAGATCACCATTGGCAAAAAATACCGGCGAAGAAAAACGCCACATTGGACGATGAGGTCGTTCAATTTTGCCATACTCTCGGTTCAACGTCATATCAGATACAAACACATTTCCTTCACCTACTTGCAGAGTTTGTTCAATATATGTTTCATTGGCTTTTGACTGGAGAAAGTCATCATCCATCACCGTCAACTCATCAGCAAAACGCTGTATTTTAACCCTTTCTCTCCAGTTATCTTTAGCTTCTATAAACCGGACTTGATAAACATCCTCATTGGATAGCATGTAGGCCTCAAAAATATCGGCCAGACGTTCGTTCCAATGCTGTACTGAATCACTGTGTTGTTCTAACGCTTCTGGTCTAATATTCGTTTCTAGCTTTTCTAAAGTACGTATCGCTGATGAACTGGCGAGAAAAAGTACATCTTGACGATACTTATTAACTACATTCTGTAATTCGGAAAGAACCGATTCACGAGTCTCTGATAATTCACTATTAATTTCGGTGAAGCTATTTTTAACGATTAACCAACTTGACACTGAGAATATCAAGATGAAAAGGATTAAAATTAATTTGTGGGTTTGTTTTAATCTAGGAGTAGCAAAAAAAATAAATAAGCTCTGTGAGCTCAACTGATAAATTTTTTCGTATCGACTTTGGTCTTCCGTTAATCGATTCACCCTAAACATATTTATTGTGGCTAGGGTAATCAAAGTGATGACCAAACAGATAATTATCGCTAACCCAATATTCCAATGCTTTGTTTTATTGAGCATTTGATTAGAAGGTGAAATCTCCATCTTCCAGTGTTGCCCTAATATAAAAATATCACGAACCACTCTATGGGTAGCTGAGTGACCTAACACTGTACTGGTTGAACGATAAAAAGGTTCATTTTCGGTTTTGTTGGTCAATGAAATATAAGCGTGGTCATTTAAGATGCCAAGACCATCGAGCACCTCATCAATAACCAGAGGAGCATAAGACCAACCAACTACTGCTTTTTCCCTAGCATCATCAGTATTGAGAAGAGCACCATCAGCGTAAATGGGTAAAAGCACTAAAGCGCCTTTACGAGGTTTCCTGTTGGCTTGAACTAATGTAATCGGTGCGGTTAAGTATGGAGCATCATCTCGAGCCGCCGATATAGCGGCCGAACGTCGATTTATCTCAGAACCAATATCCAGCCCCACTGCTTGCCGATTCTTATCAAGAGGATAAATATACTGTATTACAAATCGGTCGTTGTCGTGCGGGGCTAAAAATCGAATATTGAAATCAGGCGCACCATCTTTACGGGCATTTTCTAAGAACGTAGATTGTTGACTTGGAGAAACACGTCGTATGAAACCGAACCCTATAGCTCCGGGAAATTCTTGTTCAATATTACGACTATAGATATAATTTTCGAACTGCTTTCGGGTAACATTTTCTGTCCCTACCGCGACAATAGTGCCACGAGCGCCTCGTAAACCATATTCAAAGTGTTGGAAGCGTTCAGCTATTAATTTTTCAGTGTTGTCAGCTAGGGTATTGGTATATAACTTTATTTGATATTCGTTTTGAAAATTAAGCACCCATGCTACTAACAATGTACAGACAAGACCTATCAACATAGCAGGCCAATAATTAAAGCGATTTTTTTTTGCGTGTTTTTTAATTATCATGATTCCTTGTTGCTTTTGATATCATTTCCATATAGTGCATTAACCACGATCTTAAAATATGAAACTTTAATTTCATGTTAACATTAATAGAATAACGTCGTTATAATTTTTTCATTTTAATCGCACGGTAATATTGGTGTAATATCTATTGGAATTACCAACTTAAATTCAGTTCCATGATTTAGCGTTGACTCAACATCCACTGTACCTTGCAATGATTTGTCTGTCCATTGAGCTACAAAGTGCAACCCTAAGCCAGTATTACCATTTGATCGACTTGTGGTGACAAATGGCTCAAATATAGTAGGCAAAACCTGTTCAGAAATACCACAGCCATTATCCATAAATTGTATTTCCAACAAACCTTCCTTGTTCTTGCTTGCCTTTATTGTGATCACACCACCCACATTAGGTTTAAATGCATGGGTCAATGAATTAACAATCAAATTCTGCAGTACTTGCGATAAAACACCAGGATAACTATGTAGAATTAAATCATCATCTATTTGTGAGACAATTTTGACTTGTTCGGTTTTTGCTTGATGAAACAAAGATCGGACCAAATCATCAATCACTTGTTTAAGCTCAAATGTAACTAAATCGTCCTTAGCTCGGTCAATCGCTAAACGTTTGAAACTGCGAATAAGTTGAGCGGCACGTTTTAGGTTTGTTTCGAGTAAATCCAGTCCAATATCATTGTTTTGTATATAGTATTCTAAGCTAGATTTCTTCAAACCTTTAGCCAACGAATTTTTTAGCTTACTAAGTTCGCTACTCTGTTTAGATACAACCAATATTGAGGCACCGATAGGTGTATTTAACTCATGCGCAACACCAGCAACCATCATACCTAACGCCGATAGTTTCCCCGATTTGACTAAATCGGCCTGTAGTTGGTGCTGTTGTTCTAATAATCCTATGACTCGTTGATTATTAATTTTTAATTCATTTTTATCGGCTATTAGTTGCTGATTTAAGCGATATAAGGTCAGTTGAAAGATAATATCACGATAAAGTAAGAAACCACCAATCGAGGTAATACAACCAACAAATATCAATGCTTGATAAAAAGCCGTGTACATTAATTCTTTTATTATTGTGGATGGCGTTACCGCCAAAAATAAAATAGCATTTTCTTGACTGCTATTATTAATAATGTCAGTATGTCGATAACTTATTAATTGATCATCGATAAGAACAGCATTAGATTCCTTTATTTTCTGTGTGCGTTGCCATAACTCAGAATTATTTAACGCAAAATTATTCTGGTGTTGATCTTTATCCGCCCCCCATTCTTTACTCTCATCGGTATGCAGTAGCCAAAAACCAGATTGATCTATAATTTCCAACCGAGTATGACCACGGTTAATCGTACGGAAAGTGTTGAATAAATGCATAAGGTCATAATTGAGAATGAGTGCTCCTTTACGCATAGAATCATCCTTGCCGGTTTGTAAACCTACTCGGATAGTTGGCTGGTAAGGCATCTGAATCACTTCGTTTTCTATATTAAGATCAATAGGTGAGAAATAAACCATTGGATACGGGGTACTCATCGTTTCTGCAAAATAATAACGAGCTAACTTATTTTGCAATAATGGCTTAGAAACGATTGTACTTTGACCATTTTTAACATCGACCCTTACTTGCTCTTGTCCCTCACTATCTAGCCAGCGAACTTGCAGCAACGAACCAACACTCTTTCCGTATAGTGAAAAAACCTTACCCAGATTTTCTGCATCAAAAGCGACGCCTTGTTGCAGTGTTTTTGCAACAGACGGCGTTTTATATAACCAATTAATACTGTTATTCATATCGCCTAACGTCCTATTAAAGATCGCTAAGCTATCGCTAAGTATTGATTCGTGCTGATATTTGATCGGAGTGAGTAATAAATTTAATCTATACTTATAAAATACGCTTCCAGAAACCAGAGCAACGATAACTAATGCAGTTAACATAATACTAAACTTACCAAGCCATATTGTCGGAAGTTCCAATAAGTTTTTCATACACGACTACTTAGTTACGACTTGCTTTCTTATTAAGCCAACTAATAATATCGGCTAAAGGCATCGGCTTAGAAAATAAGTATCCTTGCCCATACCGACATCCTCGCTGCAACACGATTTCTTTCTGTTTAGTGGTTTCTATTCCTTCTGCAATAACCGTAAAACTAAATTGATCTGCTAACTTCATGATCATATCTACCACATGAGAACTGGCTTTATCATTTTCAATATTCATCACGAAACTACGGTCTATTTTTATGCATGTAGCGGCCAAGCGAGAAACATGCGACAGTGAAGAATACCCCGTACCAAAATCATCAAGTGCAATATTCAGCCCTAACTGTCTGAGTTTCATTAATATCGGATTCATTTGATCATAATCTAACATTGCTTGAGACTCGGTAATTTCAAGTTCAAGTAACTCGGGGTCAATATTTCTTTCCGTTATAGCGTGAACAATCATATCAAGATAAGTCTGGTTTTTGAGGTCGGTACAGGTTGCATTAAATGAAATGGGAAGTTTATAACCGGCCACATTCAATACTTCAATCGCGTTCAATGTTTGCTCAAAGACAAAACTATCCAGTTGATTGATTAGTCCAGATTGCTCTGCAATAGGAATAAACACTTGCGGAGAAATGAATTGACCTTGTTTTTTCCAACGCAGTAACGATTCAAATCCAACAACAACATCATTGATCATATCGATTTTAGGCTGTAAAACGATAGATAGTTCATTGTTGCTAATAGCTTCTCGCAATTGATTCATTAATATTGATTCAGCTGTAATATCAATAAAATGATCTGGATTGTATTCAATAATAGAGTGGCATTCTTGGTGAGCTATTTGCAATAGACTCAGCCCAAGGTAAAGAATTTTTTCGTGAGGGATACCGATCAGTAACTGCATATCCATTCGAGCAATGGTCAGTTCTAAACTGTGAGGAATATCTCTGACCATCACTGGCTGATCGATTAAAGAGTAAAGCGACTGTTTATCAAGAGCGTCACCTTTAACACACAATATCACAAACGCATCTGTGCCAACACGGGCGATAAAGCTATTGTCTGAGCTCATACTTTTAATCGTGAAATAGAGCTGCTTAATGATATCCATTGCATGTTCTTCGCCAAAAATAAGAACATTAGAGGCGAAATGATTAACATTTAAAATCAATAATTCGCTATTTTTCTTATCTTCTTCAGTCATATTAGCTAACTCGCGCTGCAACCAATTTTGATTGTGTATTTTCAATACACTATCTTGGTATGCAAGCTGATTAAGCCGACTAATAAGGGAGATTTTAGTAAAACCACTATTAATGTTTTCACTAAATAAATTCAATAGATTGATATGAAAGCCAGAAAGTGGGGTATCGTTGTTCACTAAGATAAGAAAGTGGTCAGCCAATTTTCCGTCACCTTTAAAATAAAGTGCAGAGAAATTTTGGTCGAATTGATGAGTTTGGCTCTCCAGTGCTTGTTTACAAATTTTACCGAATAAACCTTGCGACTCTATATTAAAATCTTGCCCAATCAAGTTAATCGAACTGCCGCTAGCCGCGACAATTTTAGCCTGCTTTATTTCACTAGGATTGTCGTTAACATGTTGAATAACGCAGACTATTCCTTTGGTATTAACACCAACCACCCGGCCAATTTCAGATAAAACAACTTGGGTAAAAGAATCAAAATCATATTTACTGCTTAAACTACGTGCTGCGTCCACCACCATTTGTAATCCAAGGTAACCCTGCTTTAATTCTCTCAACGTCTGCCACGTTCGCAAATGAGCCGAGATCACCGTACTCAACTGGTCATGATTAACTTCGGACTTATTCCAATATTCATCGATGTCGTATTCTTGCATCACAGATTGACGTGGTGCAGATCCTGGTTGTCCGGTTAATAAAATAATTCGAACCGCTTCATTACCTTGTACATTACGAATAGTATCCACTAACCGTAATCCTGCATCGTCTCTTTCCATAACAACATCAAGTAAAATAACCGCAATATCATCATGCTTTACTAACATTTCTGCCGCAGCAACGGCGGAGTTTGCCGTTAATATTTCAACTGGTTGTCCTTGCACAACCAAATCACTTAACCCATACAATAAAGATTGTTGATAGTTCAGATCATCTTCAACGCTTAATACTTTCCAAGAGGTACCAGATTTATCCTTACTATCACTGAACGCTGACTCGGATATAAAGAGACAACTATCTTCCATAAAAACCTCGCCACTGACTAATTATTATAAAAATTCTAGTAATATACGAATATCTTAAATTTAATATACATGCAGTTTGCTTATTTAACTACTTTGGCATCTAAGATAATGGTAAAAAATTTCAAAAAAGTGGCTTTATATCTCAGACTAAAGTCTAATTAATTAACAATAAGTTACAATTAATTAGACAAGATCGCTATCGTTAGTTTTGTTAATAATTGGCGTTTTTTTTGGAGCCACATAGAATTAAATCGAATGGTTAGAAAAAGACAAAATAATAGCTTAGAGAATTCTATCTTTACCGCTTTTTTTTAGCTAAATAGCGATTTGAATCAGCGTGTGATAATTAATTTTAACTGTCGATGTTAAATCATTATTAAGATTAAACCACTATTGATACTAACCTCTATTATTTAACCACTGCTCAATTTCTAGTGGCTTAAGTGGTTTAGAAAAGAGATAACCTTGCGCGACATGGTACCCCTGCTCTTTTAAGATTTTATACTGAGATTCCGTTTCAATACCTTCTGCAACCACGTCTAAATTAAGACTTTCACCTATCTGAATAACCGCCTGACTAAGAGCTTGGCTAGTCGTGCTAGATTCTATCTCTGTAACAAAACTCTTATCTAATTTCAGTTCTTTAATCGGGATGCTTCTTAAGTAACTCAAACTGGAATAGCCTGTACCAAAATCATCAATGGAAAAACAGACACCTTTGTCATGAATTTCATACAATGTTTTCATTGTGTTGGGATTAGTGTCTAAAAACACGCCTTCTGTCAGTTCTAGAATCAAATCAGAAGGTTGCAAATTATTAATCTCTAATTCAGCCATAATTAAATGACACAATTCTTTATTGTGAAAGTTTAATGGTGATAAATTAACGGATACGGACGGTACTTGAACGCCTTTACTTCTCCAAATAGACATCTGTTTACAAGCGGACTTTAATGCCCAATAGGTTAAGTCTCCAATCAGTCCACACTCTTCTGCCAGTGGAATAAACTTTGCCGGAGAGACAAAACCAAGCTTAGGGTGTACCCATCTGGCAAGCGCTTCCACACCATGCAAGCTGCCATCTTGCATTTTAACTTGTGGTTGATATACAAATTCTAGTTGATTGCCTTGTATTGCTTTTTCTAATTCTTCTTCTAATTCTTGTCGATCTTGAGCTAATTTATTCAATTCATGGCTGAAGAAAGCAAAGCGCCCTTTGCCTAAAGCTTTAGCTTGATACATTGCCATATCAGCACGATGGATAAGTGTTCCAATATCGCTACCATCATCAGGATAAACACTTACACCAATACTGGTTGACGGATAAATTTGGGTATTTTCAACCTTATAAGGTGCCGTAATGGCTAATCTTAACTCTTCGATAAAATTGTTTAAGGCATCCATGGTTTTATTTTGTGAAACAATAACAAATTCGTCACCAGACAGCCTGCCGCAGAAATCTCCATTGTCACATTTGTGATTTATTCGTGAAGCTATCTCTTGTAAGAATGCATCGCCAGCAGGATGACCAAAAGTATCATTTATGAATTTCAATCGATCAAGGTCGAGAAATAAGACCGCCAGTCTCGAATTATTCTGCTCAGCTGCGCTTATTGCTTGTTCTGCTTCAGCATGCAATAAACTTCGATTTGGTAAATGAGTTAAGCTGTCGTAATACGCTAATTGTCGTATGCTTTGTCGGTGGCTTTCTCGCTCAATAGCAAGCCCACAAACAGGCGCAAGAACATTCGCAAGGGTATAATCAATATCGCTTGGTTTTTGCTTGTCTCTACGATAAAAAGCAATAACACCGATCGTTTCACCGTTTTTTCCTTTAATGGGAGTAGACCAACAGCTTGCAATCCCGGAGGAATATTTCACTTGATTAAATTCGTTCCACAACGCTCCTTGTTTCATTTCAGAAATAAACGTATGGTTTTGAAGTCGCCCTTTTTCTATGGCTGATGTCGTGTCATCAGTCATATTGATATTATAAAGTTCTTTTTTGTGTTCTGTTGCAAGTCCTGAGCACGCGAGCAGTTGCAATTTTCCTTCTTCATCGACCTTAAAAATGACTGGAATAATGCCATTGCTTATTTTTTCTGCTTCTTGACAGGCAGCTTCCATTATTACAGTTAATGCTTCATCCTGAGCAATGGCGTTTAAAATATGAGCATGAAGAACTTCATATAATTTTGTTGCGGTAATATCGGATAAAATAGTCACTACATGAGAGAATTTACCGGAGCTATCAAATACTGCATTAGCCATAACTGAACACCACAATTCTCTTCCATCTTTGGTGGTAATCCGTTCTTCAGTATTGATTGCTTTACCCAGAATAAGGTTTTCTCTTATCTTGACCACTTTGTTTGGTTCAAAGTGGTAAGCAAGGACATCAATGGGAGAACATCCTAGTACTTCATTTTCATCGTAACCAAAGATGTTTTTAAATCCTTGGTTAATGTAAGTAAGTTTCCAGTCATGATCAGTAATAAAAATAGCGTTGTCAGTTTTATCAGTTACAAGCGAGAGTAATTCTATTTGTTTCCTTTGCTCAACTAACTCGGTAACATCTTTCACAAAGGAGGTATAAAGCACTTCTCCGTCTACTTCTACTTTTGAAATAGAAAAGGCTCCCCAACGCACAGAGCCATCTTTTCGTACTATTTGAATATCTCGGCTAGTACCGACAATTTTATTCTCGCCAGTATTTCTATTAGCGTTAACAAAATTATCGTGATTCGGTTTAATATGATCGGGAACCAGCACCTTTACATTTTGGCCAATCACTTCCTGTTTAGAGAATCCCCACAGACGTTCCGCAGAAGCGTTGTATAGAATAATGATATTTTGCGCATTGATGACAACAACGCCGTCTATCGATTGTTCTAAGGTTTGAACAAAAACGTTGGAAAGGTGCTTGTGGTCTGACATAGAGATTCTCTGTTTACGGATTAGCTATTTAAATTAATTATAAATATAGAAAAAATAAGTAGTTAACGATAACTGACGGTTTAAAAATTACAATGTCGTTGCGGCAACCTTGCATACTTTTTCAATCATCGTTTTCCTAATCCTATAGAGTATTACTCACCCTTGTTAAAGTGAAGTTTTTTTAATCGTTATTATTTTAAGTCCAACCACAAATTATCAGAATATAGCAACCATCATGTCACTTTTTGAACTCACTGAGCCTCGGTACATTCCAGAAGAATTGAATGGCATAGAAATATTACCTTTGTTATCTACGGCAATTAGACCACCAGTACCGTCATTGGGTAGCAATTCTTCCATTACCACATGGGTTGCTGCTGAAGCTAGGTCTTCACCCAAAAAGCGCATGCGTGATGAAACATCCGCCGCCGCAGTAAAGCGCATAAAAATCTCACCATAACCTGTCGCCGAAACCGCGCAGGTAGTATTACTTGCAAATGTACCTCCACCAATAATTGGACTGTCGCCTACTCGACCCGGCAGTTTACCGGTCATTCCACCGGTTGATGTTGCTGCTGCTACATTGCCATCTTTATCTAATGCAACAGCACCGACGGTTCCATGACGTACCGCAGGATCATCGGAGACCTTACCCTGTTTTTGTAGTATTAAGGTTTCTTGCAGTGCATCCCAACGCTTTTGGGTAAAAAAATAGTCGCTAGGTTTGATCACTAGCTGGTTACTATGCGCTATATCATTTAATGAATCGCCAATAATAAACGCGTGATCTGTTTTTTCCATCACTTTTCTAGCCAATAAAACAGGATTTTTCGGACCACAAACACCGGCGATAGCGCCAACATTTTGCTCTTTTCCGTCCATCACGGCCGCGTCCATTTCATGGGTCCCATCGCTGGTAAATACCGCCCCTCTACCCGCATTAAACAGAGGGTGATCTTCTAATGCACAAACAGAAGCACATACGGCGTCCATTGCCGTTCCATTATTTTTTAGAATCGTTTCTCCTGCTGCTAGCGCCTGTTGTAGCCCTTCAATATATTGTTTTTCAAGTTCCGGTGTTAACTGTGCTCTATCAATGGTGCCTGCACCACCATGAATCGCTAATGCGTATGTCATTATTATTCCTTTATTTATGCTCGTTTAAACAGTAATTCGCAATGTCTTCATGCGTTGCTATCCAGCAATCGCCTTTGGATGTGATGTTGTCCAGTAGTTGCTGCAAGATAAAAATACGAGAACGATAGCCAATGATATGAGGATGCATGGTGAGTAAGAATAATCCGCCTTCAGCATAAGCGCCTTCAAACTCTCGCGTGAAAATATCTAATACATCAGCAGGTGCAGTATAAGGACGTTGTGCGCCAAAACGATTCATCAAAAAATACGGTGCATCATCTCTTATCCATTCGACAGGTAATTCGACGATCCCGGTGTTTTCACCGTTTTGTACAATTTCGTATGGATCATCGTCTGCAAATAAAGAACTGTCATACAGCAACCCCATTTCACGGGCAATTTGTAAGGTATTTTTGCTGTAATCCCATGATGGCGTTCTCATTCCAACAGGCCTTTTACCAATCAGATCGGTGAGGGTATCTGACGCCCTCATAAGTAACGCCTTTTCGGTTACATAGTCGAGTTCGGTGTTTTTTTCGTGAATCCAACCATGCAGCGCGATTTCATGCCCTTCTGCATGCAATTCAATCTGTTCTTGCGGATGGATTAAAGCTGACACAGCAGGAACAAAAAATGTCGCTTTGGCGTGGTATTGCTGCAATACAGAACGAATACGAGGAATGCCTTTTCTTGAGCCGTATTCTCCCCAACTTAAACGAGACACCGATTTTGCTCCGTCTCTCAATTCATTGGTTTCATGGTCACTATCAAAACTTATTGCCACCGCACATTTGGCACCATTCGGCCATTTTTTTGGCAATAATGAACGACCAGCACGAACTTGATTAACTAAACCTTGCCATGTTGGATCGTCCCATTCATGTGCTTCACTCATCGATGGCCTCCGTCAACAGATAACACTTGGCCACTGATCCAATTTGCTTGTTCGGAAAGGAGAAACAAAACTGAGTTGGCAATATCTTGTCCCGAACCTAAACGACGCATATTGATATTGTCTATCATATCTTGTTGTTTTTCTGTCCCTAATGCTTGCCATTGCTTTAATGTAGAAGGATTAGATAACACAAAACCTGGTGCAATGCAGTTCACCCAAATTCCATGAGGCCCAAGCTCTTGAGCTAACTGTTTGGTAAAACCAATAAGCGCATGTTTTGCCGAGGTATACGCTTGAATACCAGTCAAACTTGGCCTCAAACCTGCCCCAGAAGAAATCGTCACTATTGCGCCTTTGCCCGCCGCTTTCATTTGAGGCGTTAATGCCTGACACATCCACAGTGCAGTATGTAAATTTGCATCAAAAATATCTTGCCATGCTTCCACTTCAATATGCTCTAGTGGTTGGCCTACTTGACCACACACGCCTCCGGCTGCATTAACAAAGCCATCAATTGTGGCGTATTTTTCATACAGTCCTTTAACCAATTTTTGCACTTCGCTTTGATCACTTAATTCAGCAGTGTAACAATCGAATTTGGGGCCCGCAGATAAAGAAGTTGCCGATAAAGAGGCTCTAGAGGCTTGAGTTGCAAATGAATGCTCTGCATATTGCTGCAATCCTTTGCTGTCTCTATCTAAACAAATAACCGTTGCGCCTGCCTGCTGTAAACTCCGCGCGGTCGCAGCACCAATACCTTGGGCGGCTCCGGAGACGATGTACGTCTTCCCTGAAAAATCAAAAATCATTTCACTATTCCTTAGCGATTTAGAGTCAAAATCAGTTCATCGACTAACTCAGACTTTTGTTCACGATGGCCGTTTTCTATAGCATTAATTAAAGAGACTAAACTCGTTAAAGCAGGGGTCTCGATGTTCAAACGTTCGCCTTGGTCGATGACGGACTGTATTTGCGCATCCACCTCTGTTTTACGCTTTCTTATTGCCAAATCACGCCAAATACCTGAGTGTGTCTTTGCCGTTTTACGATTGTGAGCAACCATCATGTCTAACGATTGTTGAACTGCGATGGGATCCTTGCTTAGAAATGCATCACACTCAAAACCATTAAAACTCATTGGTTTAATACCAAGTGCTTTGGCGAGTACCATAACTTCATGGCCCAGTGACGCATACGCTTCATAATGTGCCTCTTTCGCCATAGCATCTGACATCGAATCGGGTGTCAAAGCGGTACAAATTAGCAGCGATCCATAGCCTAACTTGCCCCACAAATAGCCCCAGATATTGTCGGTTAAGACAGAGTCAGGTTCTAAAATCGAGAATAAAGCGTGTACATCTGTTGCGCGTTGGCTAATCGAACCATCTAGCTCACCTATCGCAATCGCCGCTCGATTACCATACAAAATAACGCCCGGTTCTAGCCAATCAGCACCAAAATTAACAAAGCAGCCTACTGTCTTTTCTGCGCCGATTTTTTTGGCAATAACATGCTCATTTAGACCATTTTGCGCCGACACGACAAAGCCGTTTTCTGACAAAAAAGGCGTTAACATATCAACAGCACCGTCAGTATGATGGGCTTTAACCGCCAAAATAATGCAATCGTATTGCTGGGTAAGCTGTGAAGGTAAAAACGCCTTTAATGGTTGATTAAATGCGTCAACTGGCCCTTGGATATCAAGCCCTTGTGCGTTTATTTTTTCTACATGTTCTTCAACAATATCAACTACATGAACTTCTTTACCAGCACGAGCCAAATACGCGGCAAGTACCCCACCAATTGCGCCAGCCCCCCAAATTAATATCGGTTGTTGGTTGTTCATTTCCAATCTCCGGTTAATAATTCGCGTGCTTCATCCACGGCGACTGCCCAAAGTTTGTCCATATTTTCATCACTAAGTTGATAATATCCGCCGTAATTACCATCGCCAATAAGTTTACGTACTCCTGCTGAGTCTCGGTCGCGCAACCTAGAAAAATCTACGTAAGGTTTTTGTTCATCAGGCATTTCTACGCCCTCTAACCGTGTCCATGGAAAGTTTTCCATCCAACTGGCGTGACTGGCGATTGGGTCAATTTCTTTAATGCACGCGAGTGCTTTTGGTGCTTTCCACCAATCATGGAATCGAATAGTGACGTCGCTGTGACTTTCCATAAATTCCATTGTTACCGGCATAACTGGAGTGTTGCCACCATGACCGTTTATGATAAGAATTTTTCTAAAGCCGACTTTATACAGGCTTTCTAACACGTCATTAACTAGTGCCGCATAGGTTTGCAATTTGAGAGAAATAGTGCCTGGAAAATCCATAAAATAGGGCGTAATTCCATAAGGTATGGCGGGAAAAACTGGAATACCTAAAGGTTCAGCAGCATCTTGGGCCACTTTTTCTGACAGAATAGAATCGACCGACAAGCTTAAATAAGCATGCTGCTCGGTACTACCAAGCGGTAATACGCACACATCATTATTTTTTAAATATTGTTCAATTTGCATCCAATTCGATTGCGAAACTAGCATATAAGAGTCCTTTACTATATTTTTATAAAATCATTCTTGAGTGGAGTTGTTTATTTAAATCATTCATGTCTGGTACATATTGATATTCAAAATGAACAACATTTTTAGGTAGCTTTTCTTGAGTGATATCAACACCCGTAGAATAAATAAGCACGTCACAACCGTGAGATTTATTGGTGAGCTCTCCCGGAACGTGATGCACGAAATTGATGTCATTAACGTGAGGGGCAAATTTTTTCATATTGGTTTTTAAGAAGCTAATAAACCCTGAAAAATACGAAACCACGGTCACTTTTGCATTGCTGTCAATCGATGCTAAAGCAATGCGAGTTTGTTGGTTGGGTATCAAGTTAAATGCAATAAACTCTGCATTTGGCCAAATATCTTTTGCTTGCTGATTGACATTAATAGGGCCAAGAACGTAGTTAATGCAGCTGTCTTGATTATTTTTCGCTTGATCAACCGTACTGCTTTGAAATACGATCTGGTCATTGCAAATATGGTCTTTAATTACATCTAAGTAATATTGCGTTTGCTTGGCAAAGATGCCCAGGATCATGATTTTTATTTTAGGGTTAGCCTTCATCATTAAAAACAATCGAGTCGAAATAACATGCGGTTCAATATCCGCTTTCTTGGCTAATTTGAGTAATTCTTCAATTTTTTTATCTATCTCAAATAACGCGTTCTGATCGGCCTCTATTTTGTAATTCGCCACATAAGTACCAGCGCCTACTTTAGATTCGAGTAAACCAATTTTCTTTAACTTGGCAAAAACGTTGCTCACCGTAACTGGCGACATACCAGTTCGACTGGCGATCATACGGATGGTGGGTAACTTGCATCCTGGTTTTAATTCACCGGAAGTAATCCCGTATTCAATTACACCTCGGAGCTGAACGGATAACGGAACTTCTAATTGCGAGTCAATCGAGTCAATTAAATCCATTGTATTTTCTAAATGTTTCATATGAATCCTAAGTCACATAAATGTGGTTCTGTTGCATGTATCGGTTGATGTCGTTTGGATCGAGCTTATCTCTGATAAATATAGCCACATTGTTTAATGTATGATTTCGTCTCACACTTATCTTTGAATCCCACATTTATTTTTGAGTCTCACACTTATCTTTGAGTTCTACATTTACCCTTGAGTCTCACATTTACTCTTGAGTACGACATTGGCTATTACGACTGTTATTTTCCATTTCGTCTAATCGATGCCGATTAATCTAATAAATAACAGCGCGTCTAATAGATGTCGAAAAATCCAAATTGTTATCATGAAGTATACAATAACAGAGTGACGTCACCATGAAGCAAATCAACATTCGCACGTTATATTGTTACTCAACAAACCAAATTGTTACCCTAACAGTAACATTATTACTAATGACCAGCGCAAAAATCAAACAAATACGCAAAAATTTAACATAAAATTAATTTTTAAAAACAATAAAATAACAATAATAAATCCAATAAATCAGAAATAATTAGATAAAAATACCGTTAAATTTATATATACAACAATAATAAGAATTTAAAACTAAACATTTAAACAAAAACAAATTTTAATAAATTTACAGGCACTTGCTCAATTGGGAAGAATATTGTTACATGTCATATGACGATATATGGACTTAATTATCAATAATCAAAAGGAAGTGTAATATGATATGTAACAAAAGCTTGAAATTAGTCTCAGCTAGCATCTTGTGTGCTTTGTCTTTAGCTGGTACCAGTGCTTACGCAGCAGACAGTGAGTTAGTATTGGGACTTCGCGCTGGACCTGATTCTATTGATCCCCATTGGTCAACATTGGGTACCCAAGCTGAGGCACTAAAACACATTTATGAAACGGTTGTCAGTGTTGATGGCAAGTTACAATTACAACCAGGGTTAGCAGAAAGTTGGCAGGTAATCAGTCCGAAAGTATGGGAATTTAAAATACGTCAAGGCGTTAAGTTTCATGATGGAACCGATTTAACCGCTGAAGATATAAAATTCTCTATAGAGAGGATTTCTTATGCGACTGGCCCGATGTCGATGACGCTTTACACTAAGTACGTCGACAAAGTTGATATCATTGATGATTACACAATTCATATCACTACTAAGGTCATTGCACCTTCCCTACCTAACGATTTCACTCGTCTTTTTGTTGTCCCTTCTGAAACAGGTGATAAAGCTCGTAACGCTGATTTTAATAGCGGAGAGAAAGCAATTGGCACAGGCCCTTACAAATTTGTTTCTTGGCAGCCAAAAGGGTCATTAGTTTTAGAAAGAAATGACGATTATTGGGGTAAAGCACCTGAATGGAAAACTGTTATCCGTAAAGAGATACCAGACGACGCTGCGCGTGTAGCGGCACTTCAATCAGGTTCAGTTGACCTTATTAACTACGTACCTGCTTCTGATTACCTGGCACTTAAAGGACAACCAAAATGGGATACCGTTGTTGGTGATTCTGTTTATATTTTAAATATTGCGCCATCAGTAAAAGATGAAGAACCACAACCAATTAAAGTGGATGGTAAAGAAGTAGAAGGTAACCCACTGCAAGATCTACGTGTTAGAAAAGCACTTGATCTAGCGATCAGTCGCGACATTCTGGTTGATATTGTAATGGAAGGACTCGGTCGCCCAGCTAATCAGCTGATGCCAGAAGGTTTCTTTGGCTATTCTGATGAATTAGGTGAAAAGCAATACGATATCGACCAAGCAAAACAATTGCTTGCTGAGGCTGGTTATCCCAATGGTTTCGAGGTTGATTTCACATGTACCAATAACCGAGTTCCTGGCGATGCGGTTATTTGTGAAGCATTAGCACAAATGTGGTCTCGACTTGGTTTGACGGTTAATGCACAAGCATTAAATGGTACGGTTTTCTTCCCTGCTGCTGCGAGAGAAGAATACACCATGCAAATGTCTGCTTGGGGCACAATTACAGGCGAAGCGGCTTATACCTATGGCGCACTGGTGCATACCAAAGATCCAGAACAAGGGTTCGGTAACTTCAACCGAACTGGTTATTCAAATCCAGAGTTTGATGACTTATTCACCCAAGGTGCAAACGAGTTAGATAGCGATAAGCGTCAAGCTTTGTATGAACAAGCTTCTTTTGTGGCGATGGAAGATCGTGCGCTTATTCCAACCATCAACTTACAAGTGGTATGGGCAGCGAAAAAAGATAAGTTTTCTTTTGCTCCACGTATAGACCAAGAAACATTGGCATACGATATTACCTCTAAGTAATTATTATAAGCCAAAGCCATACAGCTCAATTGTTGTATGGCTTTAACATATTCAATGGAGTGATTTAAATATGTTTAGCTTTTTAATCATGCGTCTGTTTCAAGCTATCGGTGTTGTATTTACAATGTCCGTCATCGTATTTGTTGGTGTTTACGCTATTGGTAACCCAATTGACGTTATGATTGATCCTGGCGCTACACAAGAAATCAGAGAGCAACTGATTAAACAATATGGCTTTGATTTACCTCTTTGGCATCAATATTTTATTTTCGTCGGTAATGTATTTAATGGTGATCTCGGTTCTTCCATGATCTATAACATTCCTGTGACTGATCTGGTTTTTTCTCGCCTAGGTGCAACCGTTGAACTGGTATTTGTTTCGGTTCTTATTGCGGTATTTATCGGCATTCCTGCTGGACTATGGGCAGGTTACAAACCAGATTCCAAATCAGCTCAATGTATTATGGCGTTTTCTGTTATTGGCTTCTCTGTACCTACTTTCTGGATAGGCATGCTTTTAATCATGACCTTTGCTGTTAGTTTAGGTATTTTGCCCTCTGGAGGCAGAGGTGAAATTGGTGAGTTTCTAGGCTTTTCTTCATCGTTGTTTACTGGCAATGGCTGGTCACATGTAATTTTGCCTGCAATCAATCTCTCATTATTTAAAACAGGCCTGCTTATTCGACTTGCAAGGACAGGCATGATTGAGGCAATGCGTTCCGATTATGTCAAATTCGCCCGTGCTCAAGGCTTATCCGATTTTCAAATCGTTTCGCAGCATATTCTTAAAAATATCTCCGTGCCTATTGTTACCGTTTTCGGCTTAGAACTCGGCTCTACATTGGCCTTCGCGGTTGTGACTGAAAGCGTATTTACTTGGCCTGGTGTCGGTAAGTTAATTATTGATTCAATTCAACAACTCGATAGACCCGTTATGGTTTCTTACCTTGTTTTTGTCGTTATCTTATTTGTCATAATCAATTTGATTGTAGACATCATTCAGGCGCAATTAGACCCAAGAATTAGATTAAAAGGGAAAAGTTAATCATGAATGCCACTAAAATTGACGCTCAAAATAATACGGATTCAAGTGACGCCGCAGCTGAATCATCAAGAACTAAACAGCTTAAAGCCTTTTGGAAAGAATTTGCCAAATCAAAACTAGCGGTAAGTGCACTGGTATTAATCGTTATATTAATGGTTCTTGCCTTTGGCTCATCTTTTATTGCACCTCAAAACCCCTATGATTTGGCCAACTTAAATTGGTTCGATGCTTTTCTGCAACCAGGAAAAATAGGTACGGGTGGTTATTACCATGTTTTAGGCACTGACAACGTCGGTAGAGACATGCTTTCGGCTATTTTTTACGGCCTAAAAACCAGTTTTTCTATCGGACTAACTTCTGGGATCATTGCATTAAGTATTGGAATATTAATTGGTTTAACTGCTGCCTATTTCGGCGGTCGCGTTGAAGCCATTTTGATGCGTATTGTTGATCTGCAGTTGGCCTTGCCTGCTATGTTACTCGCCTTGGTTTTGGTTTCTGCATTAGGACAAGGAATTTTCCAAATTATAACCGCACTTGTTATCGCTCAGTACGCCTATTTTGCGCGAACAACTCATGGTGCAGCCAAAGCAGAAAGAGGCAAAGATTACATTGAAGCGGCGCGTTCTACACCGCTACCTGACAACTATATTTTGTTCAAGCACATGCTGCCTAATATCCTACCTCCGTTAATTGTGGTAGCGACGGTACAAATTGCTGGCGCGATTGCTTTGGAAGCAACACTCTCGTTTTTAGGTGTCGGTCTCCCTATCACTGAACCTTCTCTTGGTTCATTGATATCAAATGGCTTTAAATATATTCATACCAACCGCTACTGGTTATCTATTTTCCCTGGTATTGCGCTAATGATAATTATCATAGCAATCAATTTGGTTGCCGATCATGTTAGACATATTCTTGACCCAAGGAGAGCAAAGTAATGCAACACGCATTAGAAGTAAAAGAATTGACCACCTGCTTTAATACCTCGGAAGGGAACGTCACAGCAGTAAATAATGTCAGCTTTTCCGTTCAACCAGGTGAAATTATGGGCTTGGTTGGCGAAAGTGGTTCAGGTAAAAGCGTTACTGGTTTTTCGATATTAAACCTTATTGAATCGCCGGGTGAAATTACTCACGGACAGGTTCTAGTCAATGGCATTGATTTGCTTGCTATGTCGGCGTCAGAAGTACGAAAAATGCGAGGAAAACACATTTCGATGGTTTTCCAAGATCCCATGATGACGTTAAACCCAGTTTTAAAAATTGGTAAACAGATGACCATGGCGATTCAAGTTCACAAAAAAATGTCAAAAAAACAAGCTTTGGCGCGGGCACAAGAAGTCCTTGAAATTGTAGGTATTCCTGCAGCAAAAGAGCGGCTAGACGCCTACCCTCATGAACTATCGGGCGGCATGCGACAACGAGTAGCCATCGCTATCGCTTTATTGCACGAACCTGCAGTGATTATTGCTGATGAACCAACTACCGCATTAGATGTGTCGATTCAGGGTCAAATTCTATCGGAAGTACGTCGCTTAGCCGATGAAACCAATACGGCCATTGTATGGGTATCGCACGATCTTTCTGTTGTGTCTTCGCTAGCAGATAAAGTATCAGTAATGTATGCAGGTCAAATTGTCGAATCTGGCGATACACGCGATATTATCAATAACCCTCAACATCCATACACTCAAGGGCTGTTAGCATCTGTTCCTAGCCTGCATGAACCTGGCAGCAACATACCGCAAATTCCAGGTTCTGCGCCTTCTTTAGCCAATTTACCTAAAGGGTGTGCCTTTAAACCACGATGCCATCTGGCTTCTGATCAGTGTAATACTCAGCCTGCAGCACAGACTTCTGCACAGGGCTATATTCGCTGCCATCACGTCATTAACTGAGTCAGGAGAGATATCATGGAAGACATCATATTAAAAATTGATAACGTATCGAAACGATTTACATTGCCCAGTAATGCTATCGACAGATTAATCAGTCGAATCACCAAACAACCATTAAATGACACGGTTCATGCGGTATCGCAAATATCAGTCGAAGTTAAAAAAGGCGAGGTTCTCGGTATCGTTGGCGAATCAGGCTGCGGTAAGTCAACGCTTGGCCGTATTATTTCCGGTATTTACACGCCTTCTGATGGCAACGTAACGTTAAATGGCCAGCCAGTGGCTCAATTTCGCGATGGCCGCGTGGTAAAAGCCACCACCAAAGTGCAAATGATTCATCAAGATCCCTTTGCCAGCTTAAACCCTAGAATGCGTATTGGTGAGCAAATCAGTGAAGGTCCAGTAAAAAATGGCATCATACATAAAAGTGAGGCTGCAAACCGAGTTCAAGAATTATTGCAACAGGTTGGTTTAGATCCATCCTATGCCAATCGATTCCCTCATCAATTTTCTGGTGGGCAAAGACAGCGGATCGCCATTGCTCGTGCTTTGGCTATGGAACCCGATATTTTAGTATTTGATGAAGCAGTGGCTTCTTTAGATGTGTCGATTCAAGCACAGGTACTGAATCTGTTTATGGACTTGCGCAAGAAACTGAATTTAACCGCAATTTTTATTAGTCACGATCTGTCGGTGGTGCGGCATATTTGCGACCGTGTAGCCATTATGTATCTAGGTAGAATGGTGGAACTTGCGGACTCAGAAGATCTGCACAAACAACGTTATCATCCTTATTCTCAAGCACTTTACAGTGCAATTCCAGAATTAGGCAAAGAAAAAGGTGACTTTAATCCGGTCACAGGAGAAATCCCATCTCCTCTTTCTCCGCCAAGCGGTTGTGCGTTTCACCCACGTTGCCCAATTGCGCAACCTATATGCTCGAAACAGTACCCAGAAACCACGACGGTTGATGGCCGTCGATTCGCATGTCACGTACTTAATAAATAATCAGGATGAACATGAACAATTTTACCCAACGCGTCGCCACGATTAACGATATTTTATGTAGTGTCAACTTACTGACTTGGGATAGTCGTGTGATAATGCCCAAGGGAGGCGCTGCAACTCGCGGCAACCAAATCGCTAGCTTACAAGCGATAGCCCGAGAAAAAATCATCGACCCTTATTTGGAAGAACAAGCTCATAATATCCTTGCTACTTCGGCTTCTGAACTAGAGACCAAAGCAGCACAAGAAGTGGTAGATGCTATCGAATACCACAAACGAATTCCTCTTGAATTGCTTATGAAGCAGGCGGAACAATCCGCAATTAGTGGCCAAGCGTGGCAAGAAGCCCGACAAAAATCCGATTTTGCGCATTTTCAACCCCACTTGCAAAATACGGTAAAAATGAGCCGAGAGCTATCGGCACAATTTGACGCCGCGCACCCGTATGATCCCATGCTATCACTATATGAGCCGGAAGAAACTTCAGCAAGTATCAGTAAAAAATTTGACCATTTGCGAGCAGCGTTATTACCAATCATTGAAAAAAATCATGCCGCAGAAGCACCTAGAACCGATTTTCTAACTCGAAATTTTCCCGTTGAATCTCAAAAAGCCTTCTCTCACGAATTGGCCAATATTCTGGGCTACGACCTAAACCACGGACGCATTGATACCGCCAATCATCCATTTGAAATAAGTTTTACCCGTGAAGATGTTCGAGTAACGTCACGCTGGTCTGAGAATTTTCTACCATCATCGATTTTCGGTACCTTGCATGAAATCGGTCATGCTATGTATGAAATGGGCATTTCTCCTGACTTCACGCGCAGTATCTTTACAACTGATTTACGCGGCCTTTATGCCGTTGGTGGGACCAGTTTCAGCATGCATGAAAGTCAATCTCGCCTAATTGAAAACCACGTTGGACGCTCACAAGGCTTTTGGGACAATCATTATGATCTGTTGCAAAGCTATTTCTCTAGCCAACTAGGCGATGTATCCAAAGAGGAGTTTGTCAAAGCGATTAACCATTCCAAGCCTAGCCTAATTCGTGTCGAATCGGATGAATTAACCTACGATTTGCATATTATGCTGAGAGTTCGACTAGAAATGGCGTTAATGGAAGGCAGTATAGAGGTTGCCGATTTACCTGCACTATGGAACGAATCGATAGAAAGTGACTTAGGTATTCAAGTCCCTAACGACGGGCTTGGTGTGTTGCAAGATATACATTGGTCAACAGGCTATATCGGTTCATTCCCAACTTATACCATCGGTAATATTACCGCAGCTCAAGTAATGAATTCGATCAATAACCGTCAGCCAGATATAACTCAAGCCGTCAAACAAGGAAATATCCATCCGCTGAAGGATGAACTCACTCAACAAATATGGACTCATGGCCGCAGCAAAACGAGAAAGCAACTATTAACATCAATGGGAATAGATTCAGAAGACATCACTCCTTATGTTAATTACCTAAAGTCTAAATTTTTGTAAAATTTTTCTCAAATTAACCTCCACATAAAACATTTTGTCCTCCATAACGCTAGCCGCTAAATTATATTGCTAGCGTTATTTTTTTCTAACAATTAATTCCTTAAACGTTCACTCTAACGTCACTTACTAGTCATATAAATCTGTTTGATATCTAACCATAATATTAATTAGTATAAATATTACGTAAAAACTCCACTTAAAATACTAACAGTAACTAATTGTATTTAAATAAAATTATATAGAACGACATACTTAAACGACAATTCACAGCTTGAACATTCAAACAAATATCGTTAGAGTACGAATAATTACACATCAAATCAATATGTGAAATAAGTACGCATAAGGAAGCGTTGGATGTCACCAATATTAGAAGTAAAAAATCTCTACAAGGTTTTTGGAGAGAAGCCAGATATGGCGTTTCCCCTACTAGAAAAAAATTTTGATAAAGACCAAATTTTTGAGAAAACAGGGTTAACTGTAGGGGTTAACGATGTCTCTCTCACCATTAATGAAGGCGAAATATTCGTTATTATGGGCTTATCTGGCTCAGGAAAATCAACCTTAGTCAGGTTACTAAACCGCTTGATTGAACCCACAAGAGGCAGTGTGTTATTACGTGGTAACGACATTGCGAGCATATCCGACACTGAACTTCGCCAAGTTCGCCGAGATAATATTTCCATGGTTTTCCAGAACTTCGCATTGATGCCGCATATGACGGTACTGGAGAATGCCGCTTTTGGTTTAGAACTTGCTCATGTCGAAAAAGAGCAGCGCTCTGCAACCGCATTATCTGCGCTAGAACGCGTAGGCTTAGGCACACACAGTGACTCTTTTCCGGATGAACTGTCTGGAGGAATGAAGCAGCGTGTTGGATTAGCTAGAGCCTTAGCCTGTGACCCTGATATTTTGTTAATGGACGAAGCATTTTCGGCGTTAGATCCGTTAATAAGAACAGAGATGCAAGACGAACTTATTCGTCTGCAAAATGATGATAAACGGACCATTGTTTTCATTTCTCATGATTTAGATGAAGCCATGCGTATTGGCGATCGCATTGCCATAATGCAAGGGGGGAATGTTGTTCAAGTAGGCACTCCTGACGAAATATTACATAAGCCTGCTAACGATTATGTCAGTTCATTTTTTAAAGGCGTTGATGTATCTACCGTCTTGTCAGCAAAAGATGTGGCCAAAAAACGTCCAGGAGTGGTGTTTAAAAAGTCTGAACATGACGGCCCCGCTTCAGCGTTACAAATGCTTATCGACACCGACTATGAATATGGCGTTGTTGTGGATAAGGCGAACAAATTCTCCGGTGTGGTTTCTATAGAATCATTACAACAGGCTTATAAAGAAAAACGCTCCCTGATCAGTGCTCAATTAGAGGGCGTCACCTCTATTAACCCAGAAATGTTAGTCAATGATCTCATTTCTAACGTCGCGGACAGCCCTTGTCCGGTTCCGGTCATTGATGATCAGAATAACTACTACGGCGTAATTTCAAAAACACGTTTACTACAAGTACTCGACAGGGAATAAAACATGTCTTCAGAAACATCAAGTAACGACCCTTGGGCTAGTTCAGAACAAGCGGATAGCGACCCATGGGCTACAACAGAACAACCAGCCAGTGATCCATGGGCCACCGCCACCCCAGAAACCGTTGATTCTGGTTCAGCATGGCTGAACGATGCACCAGTTGAAGCCGCCAGCTTTGATTGGATGTCACCTTTTAATGATGCCGTTATTCCATTAGATAATTGGGTTGAATCAAGCCTAAATTGGTTGGTCGAGCACGGACGTCCTATTTTTCAGGCAATTCGCGTCCCTGTTGATCTTATTTTGACGTCATTTGAAACAACACTTGTGTCTACTCCGGCCCCATTCATGTTAATGCTGTTGTTCCTTATCGTTTGGCAGTTTGCCGGGTTAAAATTAGGCATCTCCGCCTTTGTCTCTATGCTCGTCATCGGTTTAATCGGCGCGTGGTCACAAGCGATGACCACTCTTGCTCTAGTCATGACCTCAGTATTTTTCTGTTTACTGATTGGTCTCCCCATGGGTATTTGGCTTGCACGCAGTAGAAATGCCGCCAGAATCGTACGGCCAATGCTCGATGCCATGCAAACCACGCCAGCCTTTGTTTATTTAGTTCCAATTGTAATGTTATTCGGTATTGGTAATGTTCCCGGTGTAGTCGTGACCATTATATTTGCGCTTCCTCCCGTTGTTCGTTTAACAATTTTAGGTATTCAGCAAGTACCGGAAGAACTTATCGAGGCAGGACACTCGTTCGGCGCAAGTTCAAAGCAAATGCTGTATCGAATTCAACTGCCGTTGGCGATGCCAACCATTATGGCAGGGGTAAACCAAACGCTTATGCTGTCACTTTCTATGGTGGTAATCGCCTCGATGATCGCGGTAGGTGGCTTAGGCCAAATGGTATTACGAGGGATTGGTCGCCTAGACATGGGGCTCGCTGCTATTGGTGGTGTTGGCATTGTTATTTTAGCCATTCTACTAGACCGAGTCACTCAAGCACTCGGAGATAAGTTAGCAGACAATAAAACTCATTGGTATCAGCACGGACCTGTCTCGCTATTATTACGTCTTAAACCTAAATCAAATACATCTCAACTGAACAACACAGGAGAAAAACAATGAACCTTTCGCGGAAGAAACTGGTTACAGGGATAGTGATGAGTACGTTATTTTCATCACAAGTTTTAGCAGAAAAACTTCCTGGAGAAGGTATTTCAATTCAACCTATTCAGTCTACTGTAGCAGAAGAAACGTTCCAAACCCTTGTCGTTAACAAGGCATTGGAACAATTGGGTTACGATGTTAACCCAACCAAAGAAGTTGATTATAACGTTGGTTACACCTCTATCGCTGCCGGCGATGCAACCTATCTAGCAGTTAACTGGGCTCCATTGCACGAAGACAAATACGTAGCAGCCGGTGGTGATGATAAGTTCTATCGTAAAGGTACTTATATCAGTGGTGCCGCTCAAGGGTATCTAATTGATAAAAAGACCGCGGATCAATACGGCATAACGAACATCGGCCAACTCAAAGATCCTAAGTTAGCCAAATTATTCGATGCCAACGATGACGGTAAAGCGGACTTAACTGGCTGTAACCCTGGCTGGGGTTGTGAAGGTGTCATCGAGCATCAACTTGCTGAATTTGATCTAGAAGGCAGCATCACACACAATCAAGGTAACTACGCGGCGATTATCGCCGATACCATTTCTCGCTATAGAAAAGGCGAGTCGATCTTATACTACACTTGGACACCTTACTGGGTTAGTGGTGTATTAGTCCCAGGCAAAGACGTGGTATGGCTTGAAGTTCCATACTCTTCATTACCAGGCGATCGTAAAGACGTGGATACAACGCTTTCAAATGGCAAGAACTATGGTTTTGAAATGAATACCATGCGGATTGTTGCTAATAAGAAATTTGCTGAAGAAAACCCTGCGGCAGCAAAACTGTTTGAAATTATGAAAATGAACATCAATGATGTGAGTGCGCAAAACTTGATGATGAGCAAAGGACATAATTCAAGTAGTGATATTGAATCGCACGCCAATGGTTGGATTAAAGCCCACCAAGCACAGTTTAATGCGTGGATCCAAGAAGCGAAGAAAGCCGCTATGTAAGTCTTTTGGCTACAAAAGATAATCGTAGAGAACTAAAAAAGGGTAATGGAAACATTACCCTTTTTATTTCATCTGAACGGTTTGTTTTTAAATATTTAGCGTTAACAAACAAATATTTAGAGTTAACAAGCAATATTTAACATTAGCAAACAATATGTCACGCTAATTACCAATAACAATTATAGCTGGTTGGACACTTTTTCTGCTACCGATTCAGATAACCACTGTTTCCATATTTCCGGATAATTGTTGAAGAAATAGTACATGGCATCTTCTGCACCCGCTTGTTCATCTTCCATCCATGCCAGTAATTTACTCAAATCCTTGGTGGTAAAACCACGCTTAGCCAAATACTTTTCTACCGTAGGATGACTCTGAGAAAATGACGTTGTCACGATGGTATAAGCAGGTGATCTAGGATACATAGATGCTTTAGGGTTTTCACAATCTTCTTGAGTCAAACAGTTAAAGTATTCGTCTTCATCAATACCAGTACCAAAATCAACATTGACCATATTGTACTTACCCATCACTGGCGTTGGTGTCCAATAGTAACCAAACCAACCTTGTTCTCTTTCAAGTGCTTTGGTCAGTGAACCTGATAAGCCCGCACTTGATCCTGGATCAACAAGTTCAAACCCGGCCTCTTCTAAACCAAGAGCAATAAACAATTGGCTATTAGTTGTCTGACACCGCCAACCTGCAGGACAACCGTATAACGCACCAACGTCTGGTTTTTCTGGGTGAGGGAATAATTCAGGGTGCTGCTTAACACCTTCAATCGTGCTTAATTCTGGGTATTGTTCAACTAAGAAACCGGGAACCCAAAAACCTTCTTGTCCCCCTTCCAATAACGCTTTACCCACAAGCTTAATACGACCTTCTTCTACGCCAGCATCAATTGAATCTTTTATCGCATTTGTCCATGCTTCTGGTGCGATATCGGGCTTACCTTTTTCAATCATAGAAGTGGTAGTTGGTACATTATCACCCGGGATGATCTCAGCATCACAATCAAAACCATGTTCAAGTATAAAGCGGTCAATATTGGCAATTAAACTGGCTGAGTTCCAGTTCATATCTGCAATGGTCACACTGCCACATTCTTCTGCTTGAACGCCAAAACTGGTTAACAGCGCAAGTATAGGTACTGTCCTTTTCATAGGTATTCCTTTTTATATCCGTATATTACAATTTCTCGGCTATATTACAGAGCAGAATGTTAGAGTTCAAATTATTTTTACTCAAACTAAATTTATTGTTCGGCTCAAGCAACTTATCTGCTTTTACTTTTTAGATTGATGTATAGTAGGGTGCTTTTTAAAATAGCGTTTATAAAAATAAAATTAGGCTCAAGGTAATTAAACTGGTTTTGTAAATAAAATCATTTCAATTCTAATAATAGGTAGAACTGATTCGTATACGCTTATTTACGAGTCGTTTCGCTTCTTTTAAAGGGAAAAAAATGGCAAAAAAATATGTAACATTAGGCGCACGCTTACCCGCACTATTGGTTGAGCGGGGTATCGACAGCGTATTTGGGATTCCTGGCGTTCATACGGTCGAGATGTATAGAGGATTACCACAGAGTGGACTTCGTCATATTACGCCACGTCATGAACAGGGGGCTGGATTTATGGCCGATGGATATGCGCGTGCGAGCGGAAAACCCGCGGCTTGCTTTATTATTTCAGGACCTGGCATGACCAATATTCTTACCGCCATGGGACAAGCGTACGCCGATTCGATTCCAATGCTGGTTATATCAAGCGTAAACGCACATGGAAAAATGGGCTCGGGGGAAGGTTGGCTACATGAGCTGCCTAATCAAAGTGAATTGGTTTCCGGCGTTGCTGCATTTAGCCGAACAGTGCATCATCCAGCCGAGTTGGAAAAAGCACTCGACGATGCCTTTG
The DNA here is from genome assembly GCF_047302445.1 of Vibrio sp. MA40-2. Classification (NCBI taxonomy): domain Bacteria; kingdom Pseudomonadati; phylum Pseudomonadota; class Gammaproteobacteria; order Vibrionales; family Vibrionaceae; genus Vibrio; species Vibrio sp. MA40-2. The sequence goes on along the minus strand of NZ_CP178627.1, from coordinate 1,408,143 downwards.
CCATTTTTCAATGTGGCCGTCCGCGTCCAGTTCATATTGAGATTCCATTGGATGTTTTACTCGAAGAAGTAGCCGACTTACCTCTGGCAACAAAGCCACTATTAATGCCTCCCGCTCCAGCCAAAGCTCCACTTAACAAGGCGATAGAACTTTTACATCAAGCCAGTTCACCTGTTATTTTAGCCGGAGGAGGAGCGAAACAATCTAATTTACGTCTGTTAGCCGAAAAATTGGATGCACCCGTTGTTATGACCACCAATGCAAGAGGTTTGATGCCTATCAAGCATCCATTAGCGGTGCCTATCTCTCCATCTTACCCGCAAACACGTGAATTGGTGCGTAACGCCGACGTGGTATTAGCGTTAGGTACCGAAATGGGCCCGACAGATTATGATTGGTGTGATGATGGTGGATTTCAAATAACAGGCCCGTTAATTCGAGTCGATATTGACCCTACGCAGCTAAATAGAAACCTAACCTCCGATGTCGGAATTACCGCTGATGCAGCAGAGACTGTCATTAGTCTAATAGAAACATTATCGGAACGAAAACCAAATAACGGCCAACATCGAGCCGCACAAGCTCGTGGAGATAGGGACGCTTTTCCTGCCTCGGCTCAAGGTGATTTACGGCTACTGGAAATCGTACGCGAACACTTTCCTAACTCGCCAGTAGTGGGTGACTCTACTCAAATTACCTATTCCGCCATTATGGGCTACGAAGCAAGTCGTCCTGGCGGTTATTTTTGCTCTGCTACCGGATTTGGTACCTTAGGCTATGGTTTACCAGCGGCAATTGGCGCGAGTATTGCGAGCGAAGAACATGTTATCGCAATTACCGGTGACGGAGGGTTACAGTTCTGTCTGGGTGAACTGGCGTCGGCCATGGAAAGCAAAGCGAAAGTGGTTATGCTGCTACATGATAATAATGGCTACGGCGAAATAAAAGACTATATGCAAGATAAGGATATTCCCTTGAGTGGAGTTGATATCTACACGCCGGATCTAGCACAAGTCGCCAAAGCATGTGGTTGGGTGGTTTATCAGCCTAATGCCGACAATATGGCTGACGCTCTGCTAAAAGCAAAATCTATTGATGGTCCTTCTCTCATTTATATTTCTGAAGAAACCAGGCTTAGCTTTTAACTATTAACTATTAACTATTAACTATTAACTCTAGAAAGATTTGGCTACCAAACGTTTATTCAAAAAAACCAGCAGGAGTAACTATTCCTGCTGGTTTTTTATTCTAAATATCGCTTTTACTCAGCCATCGATACGCTGTAAGCAAGCGTATCGACACGTTTCATTGCCAGCAACATATCTTGCCTGGTGACAACAAAAGGCATGTCTTGTATATCTGACGTCTCAATTGCGGCATCAATAATCTGATTCAGTTCAGTCTCACTTAACTCTGCGATTTCTGATAGGGTCACTGGAACACCACAGGTTTTCGCTAGTTGGATAGCTTTAAGTATCTCACTATCGTCCCTATTTTCCAGTGCTAACAAGCACAGATTGCCATAACCAACTAACAAACCATGGCCAAAGTGACGCGTTTTATCATTGATGGTAAAACCATTATACAAACCATGTGCCGCCGCCACATGGCTGCCCACACCCATGATAGAAGTAAACCCTGCATAAATAAAAATCGCATCCATGGCTTGTTCCAGAGCAAAAGAAGCCTCACCTTCTAGCACACTGCGATACGCATCTGGACCAAATCGAGAAATTACATCGAAACACAATTGGCTATTGCTAAATGCTGACATGTTTAAACTGGACGCCGGATTATTGCTCGATACCACTCTATATTCATACAACTTGGCCAACGTATCCCCTAACCCAGCCGATAACCATTTTACAGGGGCTTTGGCGATAAGTTGAGGGTCAAGAATGACACAATCTGGCGCATTTTTTAGCATGCAAAAATCCAGATACTGTCCATCATTATCATACAAGATCGACACCGTGGCGATTGCTGCGCAAGTCGCTGCAATGGTAGGAATAGTGACAATGGGAAGCCCAACTTGTTCGGCCACTAATTTGCCGGTATCTAACGCTTTTCCTCCACCGACTGCAATAATAAAGTCAACCTCATGTTGCTCAATTAAGCCGGTCAGTACATCGATATTATTTTGACTGCATTCCCCACCATAATTCACACTTTGAACAACATCAATCGTTTCTAAGCCTTTATTCATCAACGGTAGTGCTGCTTGCAATGCTCTATTACCACCAAGAATAAACGCCCGTTTGCCTAATTTCTCAGCAATACTTTTTAATTGGTCCAACGATTGAGAACCTCGGAAAATTTTATTTGGAAAGGACATTTCCGGACAGTCGTTTGTCATAATAATTGTCTCTGATAAATGATTTGAAAATACCATGTGTTCTGTTGACTTTACTTCTGGCTTTTAGTCAGGGTAATGCAGAGTTTTCACTTGCATGAAATCCTCAAGGCCAATCAAGCCACCTTCTCTGCCAATTCCAGACTGCTTATAGCCACCAAATGGACTGCCATAATGTAACTCGCCACCATTAATATGGACCATTCCTGCTCGTAAACGCGCGGCCACTCTTTCTGCACGCTGTTTATCTTGTGTTTCTATGTAAGCTGCCAATCCATAATCGCTATCATTCGCAAGATCAATAGCTTGTGGTTCATCATCAAACGGAATTAAAACCAGTACTGGTCCAAAAATTTCTTCACGCGCAATGCGCATACTGTTGTTTACATCTGCGAAAACGGTCGGTTTAACAAAATACCCTGTTTCATAACCTTCGGGTTTTCCTACTCCTCCAACCAAAAGAGTCGCACCTTCAGCTACCCCCACTTCAATCATGCTTTGTACTTGATCAAATTGCGTTTGACTAACTAACGGTCCAATATGGTCGCCCTCTTGTTTCGGGTCTCCGACTGCTACTTCGGCCGCCACCGCTTTGGCTATAGCAACCGCCTGTTGGTAAACTGAACGTTGAATCAACATGCGAGTTGGGGCATCGCAAGATTGACCGGTGTTGTTAAAACAAGTTAACACGCCTCTTGTTACACTGGTCTCAAGGTCGGCATCTTCAAACAGCACGTTAGGCGATTTTCCACCTAATTCTAATGTCACTCTCTTAACCGTATTGGCTGCATTTTTGCTAATTGCTACCCCAGCCCTCGTTGAACCAGTGAAAGAGATCATATCAACATCTTTGTGCCCAGTAAGAGCCGAGCCTACATTGATCCCATCACCGTTGACCAAATTAAAGCTACCGGATGGAAACCCTGCTTCATCGATCATTTCTGCATAAAGCATAGCACTGAGAGGCGTTAATTCACTCGGCTTTAACACACAGGTGCAGCCGGTGGCCAATGCTGGCAGAATTTTAAGAGCCATTTGATTTACAGGCCAGTTCCACGGTGTAATCAAACCACAAACTCCAATGGGTTCTCGGCATAATATATCGCCATTCGCTAGGTTCTCTCTGCTTTTTAACTGACGCAACCCATCGATAAAACCTTGTAAATGACCAATACCCGTATGCGCTTGTTGTTCTGCACACATAGTAGTAGGCGCGCCAAGCTCAAGAGTGATGATGTGCACCATCTCGTCATAACGACGCTGATAGATACTAAGCAAACGTTCAAGCAATAACAAACGATCAGCAACGCTCGATTGGCTATAGTCACGAAAGGCATCTTTGGCCGCGGAAACTGCGCGATGAATATCCTCACTACTGCCCATAGAAATGACCGCACAAGGCTGCTCGGTGGTTGGGTCAATGACATCGTAATCATTCGGTTTTAGTGGTTCTACCCATTCACCACCAATAAAAAATTTGCGTTTATCTAACATATGCTCCCTTTATGTTTTGAGGTGTCGTTTATTACTGTGAAAATGACTTTTTCACCAATGGATAACATACTACCTTATATCAGGCAGTAAGTGGGGTTCATATAGCAGAGATTATTGACTTTCAGCTGATGGTGTTTTTCCTAATAAATCAAGCCAATGCGCTACAACATAGATAATAACTAATACAATGAACAGTTCCACTGCTCGCAGAGCAATAGAATTCAATCCAAACGTGCTGGAATTACCCGCTACATATAATTGGTATGGAATAAGAAAACCCATTAGGGCGTCGGCATGAATAGCGCGTTCTTTTACTTCTGAGTAATGGGCCAAAAACAGCAGCACATAAACCAATACAAACGAAATAATAAAGTAGTTAAACAAACTAATTTCTGTACCTGAATAGATCATAGACACTATCATCGCCAAACTACATCCGCCAGTTTGTGACAATATTTTTTCTAGCGAGTGGTTCTTCATTTCTCTATGGGTAGACTGCATAGCAGACGTTACTAATGGCACTAAACAAAATACCGCACTCGTCACTTCGTTGATCATAATAAACGCCAAACCGCCCCCGACCAGTAACAACAGTTTTAATCTATCGGACCCAGTAACAGGTTGGAAAACAATTGTCGGTTTAATCACCTTGGCTCTTATAGGCATGATGTGATTGATAAAACTGGTTATTAAAACCGCAACCAAAGTATTAACCAATATGTCCCTGATAAAAGTAGGCACCAACAAGCTATAATCACTACTATTGTGATACGTGGTCACAAAGATAATCATAAACAACGGTAACGTAGCTTGACGGATATGCATATTCGTTATTGCACGTCGACGAACGTGATCAAAATAGAGCATACATCCCGTCCAAATAATAAACGGATGAGTGGAAAAAAACTCATTGAAAAACGCGGCGCCAATTGCTGCGGTTATCGATGGTATAAGCAGTTTAATTAAATCTGGAATATGCTTGGAGTAACTCATGTTCGCTAAAATAATAGCGAACAGCACAATATAAACACCAATGCTTAAATGTAAGATCTTACTCAACATGAGACACGATACAATAATCAGTGTCTTGCGGCTCAATTCATACATTAGTAGATATATCTCATCCAGCTTAACATCGTCATCCAAGTATCGGAGATCGCATAGTTATCGCGAACCATAACACTGGCTCTGCTACCCGCAACAAATGTACCTGGTTCTATATCGGGCGAAATTCGTACACGTATCTTTTGTTGTGGTCTGATCCATCGAGTTTCATCGTCAACCTGAGCTAACTGGTTAGTCTGCGATACGCCCGAGAGAATGGCTGAATCAACCGAAACTATATGGCCCTGATGTACTGTCATTGGATCGGCATCGAAAACTATATTCACTTGCCGATTGGCACTTAACGAGGACAGTCCCTTCTCAGTAAAATCAGCCGCCAACCAAAAACTGTTTTGATCAATCACATAAATCACAGGCGAGGTTGAAGTAACATACATTCCGACTCGATAAGACAAATTGGTTACTGTTCCTGCTTGTTTTGCGACAATAAGCGTTTTATCTAGATCTCGCTGGGCTTTCTTTTGTTCTGCTTGTTGAATAAGTAAAGAACTGTATGCATCTTGCACTGCGCTCTCTGCATCATCGAGTACTTCTTTACTCACCGATTTAGACTTATACAACGCTTGCAGTCTTGTTAAATGCCGCTTAGCTAACTGCCACTGCGCTTTCGATTTTAATACTCCAGCATCCATTTTTTGCTTGTTTATCTCATAGTCCGTTGGATCAAGCTGTATCAATGGCGTACCAGCAGACACTTTATCCCCTTCGGCGACAAAAATAGTTTTAATGTAGCCACTCACTTCTGGCGTTACTTCAATAGCGGTCGTTTTCAACGTTGCTTGGGTAGTGAATGGAATGCGGTTATCACTTACCACCAAAAAAACACTAAAACCAACCGCTGCAATCAATACAATCGTGGTGAAATACGCGTATATATCACGTTTCATAGAAGCCCTTTATCAATTTGTTCATAACTATCTGTTCTCGATAATCTAATTATTACGATCTGTTCTCGACAATTTCATTCAATAACGACTTTATAGAATCACTCATACCCAGAAATTCATTATCAATCCACTCATAACAAATCGTAGGGTTATAAAAAGGTTTGTCTATTAAAAAGCTTACTAACACCAATTCAAACCAAACACCTTAATTACTACCGCCAGTCAGGCTCATTATGTTTACAGTGTTGGGTATTGAGATTCGAATAGTTTATAAGCAAGGCAGGTAGCAAACTTGTAATTTATAAAACTCACAATATGTTATTTTCGGCAACATAATGATGTAGTTAGATTTTAAAGGGTAATAATGCTAATTTGCATAGGGTATAAATAATTTTATGGTTAGCGTATGTCCCTATCTCGATTACGAACTTTTATTGAAGTATATCGTCAACGTTCTATAAGCAGTGCGGCTCGTTCATTAAACTTAACTCAACCTGCTGTATCTCAACATATTTCAGGTCTTGAAGTCGTCATTGGTCGTCCACTATTTTTACGCTCGCCATCTGGGGTAAAACCCACTGCTATTGCTAACGAATTAGCTACGGATATCGGGGACAAACTGGATGCAGCCGAAGCAGCACTAGCATCAATTAGAGCGCGATCGATGAATATTTCGGGTGTATTGCAAATTGTTGGTGACGCAGGTTTTCTTTCTGAGGTACTGACTGAAAAATTATTACCTCTATTCCAATCAGGATTGAAAGTTCGAATGCATTCTGGCGATGTTGACTTAGTCACGAGCATGTTGCTCGAAGGACATTGTGATTTAGGTGTATCGGCACATCCGATTGTAGATAGCCGCTTAAAAAGCGAAAAAATATACACTAGCCGAGTGCTACCAGTTGCTTCTCCTGCTGTCGCTGAGCGACTGACTTCGGCCAGCAATTTTGCCAAAGCGATAAGAGCTGAGCCGATGTTGGCTTACAATTTAGAGCTTACTTTAATCGAACGTTGGTTGGTAAAAAATAAAATAAGCGCGGAGCATCTTGTTCCGTCACTGGTCAGTAAAGATTTACGCGCCCTTCGTAAGTTATTAATTCAAGGTTTTGGTTGGTCGGTTATCCCTGAATTTTTATGCCGAGAGTCAATGGCCAAAAAAGAGATTGTTGAGATACCTTCTCCGGTTGCTACCCACGATATTCATCATCATCTCATTTGGTTGCCGAGTGCGCTAAACCAAGTTCGTGTGGCCCATGCTCGCCAAACATTACTCACCTCACTTAATTGTCAGGTTGATTGACTTTTAACTTCATTTACGAAGCGCAAAACCGAACTCAGTGCTCCTTTTCTTGGATAACGCTTTCCTTAGATCATTCAATCACTCTCTCCTTAACTAAAGAGAGAGTGACTGATTAGCCAATTATTTTACTAACGGTCTTGGTGTTTCAGGGGTAGAAGGTGGAAGATGCGGTAAGGTCACTTGCGGTAATTCGCCAGTAAGCGTCTTCAAGAATGCGGTAATGGATTCTGCCTCAGATTGAGTCATTTCTTGCCCTAACTGCACATCTGCCATAGTAATAATAGCCTGAGTGAGGTCCCACTCTGCGCCATCATGGAAGTACGGGTAAGTTAATTCAACATTACGCAACGTCGGTACCTTAAAGACAAACTTATCCGCTTCATTATTGGTTACCGCATAACGTCCCACCTTTGGGTTATCAGTAATGTACTGTTTAACGATACCCATTTTCTGATACATATTACCACCGAGCAACGCACCCGAGTGACAAGCGGTACACCCTTTACGCTTAAAGGTTAAATAACCCGTTTTTTCATGATTAGTTATTGCTGAATCTTCTCCTTTTAGCCATTTATCAAAACGTGAATTCGGCGTACGTAGCGTTTTTTCAAACTCGGCAATAGCATGCGTTACATTTTCAATCGTTGGCTCCTCACTACCATAGGCTTGCTTAAACATCGCCCGGTATTGAGGGATCGTACCCAACGTTTCAACCGCTAAATTATGACTGAATGCCATCTCTTTAGGATTTTCTATAGGACCCGCTGCTTGTTCTTGCAAATCTGCAGCTCGACCATCCCAGAATTGCACAAAATTCAATTCTGCATTCAGTACGGTTGGTGAGTTTATTGGACCGAGCACCCATTTGTGCCCAACACTGGATTCCAGATTATCCACCCCACCGGTAGCTAAATTGTGGCACGAGTTACAACTGATGTAATTAGAACTCGATAAACGTGGGTCAAAAAACAGCATTTTTCCGAGTTCAACTTGTTTTGCATCGAGACCTTGAGCGGGTTCGATCACTTTTATCATTTCGGTTGACTGCCGGTCTGCTAAGGCTGAAAAACAGACCAGTGACAGTAATGGTACAAGAAGGTGTTTTTTATTCATATGAGCTTCCTTTTGACATTATTTTATTGTTGTCAAAGTAAGGTTACTAATTTGTTATTGTTCAATATTGTGTAAGATCAATAGTTAGCAGATCATTATAGATAAAACCACATTTTTGCTAGGTGTATAACGATTAAAAAAGCATCAACTTGAATATTGTTTTTACCTGTACTTTACAAGATTGTAACCAACGCTCTACACTTAACACTGGGTCCTTGTTTATTAAAATAGTTCTATAGAACTTATATTATTCCTTGTATATTAAATAGTTATATAATATACAACATACCGTGTATCAATAACTTGAATGGAGCCGAAAGGTGTCAAACACTAACCTTACTATCGACAAACTTGTAGGTTTTCGTCATAAAAGAGAAATTTCTTTTACTTGGCATACTGGCTCCAATGTATTCAGTATCGACAACGACTTATTGAAAGATGTGCTTATGATGGCTAACGATATAAGCAACATTGACGAATTTCTAGATTTGTTTTCAGAACAAGATAAAAAGTCCATTGTCGGCATGTTAAAAAAGATATTAGGTGGACAAGATCCAGAACCAATTAAAGTATTTATCTCTACCGATAACGCTTCCGTTAGCTTAAGTGTCCTCACTATAAAACAAATGTCAGGCAACCTTATAGCAGGCGTGCTGATGCCTCTGTTTTTGTCCCCAACACAAGAAGACTTATCGTCATTTTTTCATCAGCTATTCGAAAATAAACATCATGGCGTTCTCATTACCGATGACGAAACACGGATTATTGCTTGTAACACGTTATTTGAAAAAATTTCTGGCTATCGAATCGACGAATTAGTCGGTAAAAAAACATCTATTTTCAACGCTAATAAACATGGCACCGCTTTCTTCCAAGACATGTGGGAAAAAATCCACAGTCAAGGCTCTTGGTCCGGATTAATTTTAAGCAAATCAAAATCAGGCAATATCTCACCGCAAGAGTTACTTATACAAAAAATTGTCTCTATAAGAAACAACACATATTACCTAAGTATGACGCAAGATCTATCCAATAAATTGTATCGTGTTGCAGGTATGGAACATGGAGGTATTGAGTTATTAACACAATTACCTGGCGAAGAAGAGTTTTCTGTAAATTTGCAAGACACCTTGAAAAATTTAGATGAAAATCAAGGATTAATGGTTGTTTCATTGGTGCCAAACTTTGAGAAATCGAATGAATTCGAGCATAAAAAACAGTTAGCTAGCGTGTTGGCCTACCATGAGAATGATTATTCAGCAGGTTTTTTAAAAAAATCGGTATTCACTATTGCCATTACCTATGTTCGAAGCGAAGAAAAGCCACACTCTCTTTCTATTTTTGAAGCAATTCGTAAGCAATTTAACACTATAAAGCAAAGAGTTGATGGAGCTGTATTTAAAAAAATGGGTGAGTGTACCATTGGCGTTTCGGTACTTGGTATGGACGCAAATAATGAACGAAGACTATTATCGCATTCACTGCAAGCAATGTATGAAAAGCATTCGTCTAACAACACCAATATTTGCTTTTTTAACCGCGCGTTGCATGAAAAAGCCAAAACTCGAGAAATCCAAGAGCAGATAATTCGAGACGCGGTAGAAAATAAAACAATTGAAGTGTACTTTCAGCCAATCATTTGCACCCAATCTTGGGAAGTAAAAAAACTAGAAGCCCTGTGTCGATTTAAAGGACAAGATGATCAAATACTGAATACGCAAGATATGATTCAGGTAGCGGAAGATCTTGGCCTTATTTCCGCTTTAGATCTCACCATGGCAGATAAAGCACTAAGCAGCCGAGATCAATTAGTCAAGCTATTTGGTCCGGATGTCGAAATTACCATTAACGTGTCATTAAACTCTGATAAACCTATTAAAGGATTATTCAACGATTTAATGTTCGTGTTTAAAAAATATATTCATCATCTTCCTTTCGTAACGGTCGAGTTAACAGAAAGCGCCTATTTTAATAGTGAGCAAAAAGACAGTAATTTACTGTTTAAATTAAGGAAAAAAGGGTTAAATGTCGCCATAGATGATTTTGGGACAGGCTATTCTTCATTTTCTTATCTTAAAGATGGTAACTTCGATTTACTTAAAATAGATAGAGACTTTATTACCAACCTGACTATTGGTTCGAATAACTATTATATTGTGAAAATGATCACCCACCTTGCTCATACTCTTGACGTTAAAGTCGTGGCTGAAGGTGTCGAAAGCATTCAAGAAGTGAATATATTAAAAGAACTTCGAGTAGATTATTTACAAGGGTTTTACTTTGAAAAACCGATGCCAATCGAGCAATTATCTTCAGATATCAATATGAAAAGCAAAATCAAAGACTTAGTCGACCTAGATGTCGTCGAGGTAGAATTGATTAGTTACCCTCCAATGTTATCTCCACGTAACACTTTGCACGAGATTAAAGAGCTGTTCGATACTAGCGATTTTACTGTCTTACCTGTCGTGGTCGATAAAAAATGCGTAGGGATTGTAACCCGCGAACAATACAATTTGCACGCCACACCATCACTTGGAACGGAGAGAGAAACCATGCAAGATTATCGTTCACTAACCAAAAGTGCCAGTGCAATGATGGATACGAAGTTAAAACTAGTACATGAAAGCATTAATGATGGCGAGATCCATGAGAAAATACGCAACAATCTGGCTTTTCCATGGACAGTGATTGATGACGAAGGTAACTATGTGGGAGTTATTGATAGCAAAAGTGCTATTCAGTTTCTAAATGAACAATAATATATAATATTCAGTTGTTTATATGATTACGATTTAGTTGCGCCTTACGTGGTTTACTTTCATGATCCACTTCTATAACTGTACCAAACAACTCACTTCTAAACGGATAATATGTTAACGTGATATCAACTAAAATCGTTAATGAGCACAAATAGAGGTATTGGTTACATGAGTAAAACTTACACGTTAAACAACCATATCGAAATACCAAAATTGGGATATGGAACCTTTCAAACACCTGATGATGAATCTGGCGCTCAAGCCATAACCAAGGCAATTCAATTAGGTTATCGACATATCGACACCGCGCAAAGCTACCGAAATGAAAAAAGCGTTGGCACAGCGATTAAACTTGCCAACGTAGCACGTGAAGAGTTATTTATTACCACTAAAATAGCGAATTCAATTAATGGATTTGACAACACTATCAACTCGTTAGATGAATCACTATCTCATCTCGGTCTCGATTATCTTGATTTGGTGCTGATCCACTGGCCAAGCCCCCAAAGATTTAGAGATCAATGGCAACATAGGAATAGTGAAGTATGGAGAGCGCTAGAATCCTATTATGCCCAAGGAAAGATCAAAGCGATCGGTATCAGTAATTTTCGGTCTCATCATATTGCTGAACTACTAAAAACCGCAACTATTTTACCCTCAGTTAATCAAATAAGACTGTGTCCAGGCGACGTTGATAATGAAACCGTTGAAGTTTGCCGTAAACATGACATGTTGTTAGAAGCCTATAGTCCGTTAGCTCAAGGCTTAATCTTTGAAAATGAAGTCATAAAACAGATTGCTGATAAATATCAGAAAAACCCAGCTCAAATAGCACTAAAATGGAGTATACAAATGGGCTTCTTGCCTCTTCCTAAAAGTGTAACGGTTGAGCGAATGCACTCCAATATGGATATTTTCGACTTTGAATTAGACAGTAATGACGTAACTTTACTGACCAATTTAACTGGACAATGCGGTTTAGCAAAAGACCCTGATTCAGTGCCATTCTAACTTCCGTTCATTGTAATAATCTGCTTCCAACACAATATCCAATCTCGAACAAAGGGCATCGCCCTTTGTTTTCAAACACAAATTCAATGCGTTCATTACATAAAAACTCGCGCCTCTGCATCAATGTGACGCTAGTTGATGCTAGAAAAGAACAACTAGCTGCATTTTGTATGCAGGCCACGCATAGACTTCATCATCGGCTGTACGATAAAGTGAAAGTGCATACTTAACTGACCATTTACTTAATCATGGAAGAAATAATGAAACGAACTAGTTTATTACTTGTTGTGTTGTCCTCTTTGTTATCAACAACAGCATTGGCCAATAACAAACCTATCAGAATTGCTACCGACGCAACTTATCCTCCTTTCGAATCAGTAACTGCTGACGGTGAAATCGTAGGGTTTGAGGTTGATATTGGTAATGCTATCTGCGCAGAAATGAATAGAAAATGTGAGTGGGAATCTTTCAATTTTGACGGCTTAATTCTCGGACTGAAAGGTCGTAAATTTGATATAGTATTTTCATCACTCGGTATTACCGAAAAGCGTCGTAAACAAGTTAACTTTTCCGACATTGTTTGGACAGGGTACTCTTCAATGCTAAGCCGCACAGACGCAAACCTTGACGCGACAGTTGAAGCATTGAAAGGAAAAGTTGTCGGTGTCCAAATGGGTACCATGCAAGAAGAATACGTTAGCGAACGTTTTGGTAGCCATGGCGTTGAAGTAAAAACCTATCAAGATCAAGATTCAATCTACATCGATCTTCTTAACGGCCGTATCGATGCCTCTTTCCAAGACATGATTCAAGCACAATTCACCTTTATCCAAGATGGCAAACACAGCGATTTTACCAACCTAAAAGTCGAAGATGCGCTATTACCTGCGGATTCAGCTGTGGCTATTCGTAAAAATGATAAAGAAATGGAAAACTTTATGAATGAAGGATTAGCAAGAATTCGAGCCAATGGAACATTCGACAAAATTCAGCGTAAGTACTTTGGCGATTTAGTGTTGTACAAAAAATAACGCTCTTTTTAGATCAAATACTGAACATACAACGAGATTGCCCATGCAACATAAACAAACCCCTCTAATTTCACCTGTTATTGGGACACAGCGCTATCTGGATAGCTTCCATTTTGGACCTGCAGGACAAGGGAAGAAAGCCTATATTCAAGCTTCGCTCCATGCGGATGAACTACCCGGTATGCTAGTTGTTTGGAAACTAAAACAACAATTGAAAAGACTCGAATCTCAACAATTGCTCGTTGGTGAAGTGGTTCTGGTTCCAGTAGCGAATCCTATTGGCCAGAACCAACATTTGATGGATGTACAGCTAGGTCGATATGAACTAGAACACGGTCAAAATTTTAATCGAGGTTATTACGATACCTTTTCCACAGTAAGCACAGCTGTAGAAAACAAATTAAGCGATGATCTCGAAGCAAATAAACATCTTATTCGCCAAGAAATTAACAATGCGTTAGAGCAGTGGCCAGTTAAGACCGAGTTGCATTCACTGCAAAAAACGCTGCAATCTTTAAGCTGCGACGCTGACGTTGTGCTCGATTTACATTGCGATTTTGAAGCCATGCTACACATTTACAGCACGTATTACTCTTGGCCAGCGATTGAACCCTTAGCTCGACTTATGGACTGTAATGTTAACTTGTTGGCCGATGATACAGGTGGCGAACCATTTGATTCTAGCCTTGATAGAGTTTGGCAACGCCTACACAACCAGTTTGGCAACCAAGTACCTCAAGGAGCTATTGGAGCGACGATTGAATTACGAGGCCAAGGTGACGTCACTGATGACTATGCAGACACAGACAGCTCGGCTATTTTACAGTATCTGCAAACACTCGGTATTCTTTCTGGCAATGATGTGCAACTGCCAAAAGACCAAGCGCCAAGTAGCGACCTTTCATCTGTTGAAACTCCTACTACCTCTCAAGGCGGTTTACTGGTATTGAAAGTACAACCAGGCCAATGGGTAGAAGCCGGCCAAGTTTTTGCTGAAGTGATTAACCCGATCACTGATCAGATCGAGTTAATTAAAGTAACACAAGCAGGGCGAGTGTATTCACGAACCAACCGTCGTACAGCAACAGCAGGAATGTTAGTTGGAAATATTGCAGGTAACAATGCTATCCGCAGTGGTTATTTACTCGCACCTTAATGGCTATAAGTTATAAGTTATAAGTTAAAAATTCTCAGCCGCGGTAAAAATATGGGCATTATGGATACTGCTATCTGAAGTGAGTCGAGATAATACAGCCGAAGAAACATCTTTACTGTCAATTTTTAGCAGTTTCACACCTTTCAGCTTATGCCTTAATGAAGTTCGATCGTTTAGCTTTTCAAATACGACTCTAGAAGTAAACGGTATCCTCGAGCTTCTACCTTGAATACCCATTGTTAAACCAGATAACAGCTCAACATTACCCTTAGTTGCTCCGTAAAGAATCGTTTGCGACACAGCTCGTTGACAATGAACACTGTAATCTACTATTTGAATCCGCTCACCAAGTAAAAAAACCATACCAACGAATTTGCCAATTTCATAACTTTCCAACATCGCTTGCTCAGGACTGGCTCTTTCATAGAAATGAGAATAACCAATACCATCTTTCATGCTTATACGAGCAAAACCTTTACTGATATATCCATCATAGGAAGGCGACATATAATAGTAGTAGTAATCGCCAAGGTAGCGTTGCAAAGAATCGCTAGATTGATGAATCATGTTCTTCAAATGCTGAGAATATCGTTCGCCTTGCGGAGAATTATCAACAATACCATGAGGAAGAAGCGCGCTTCTTTTACTCGATATCAGGGCTTTAAACTGTTCAGGCTCAAGATAAATTTCTTCAGTGTCGACACCAAAATAGTGACAAATTTTGCGTAAACTCTGCATTGAAGGTTGAGTATTACCATTAAGATACTTAGAAAATTGCTGCCGATTAATTTCTATCTTACGGCAACACTCTGCAACGCTTCCGACATAACTGCATAAAAGCCGAAGGTTGATAGCGAGATAGTCTGATTCCATAATAACCTGATAGTTTATAGTACGTTATTTACTCTAATAATTATTTGCTACTCAACGTTCTGCCTGAGTTAATTATTTCACCAACCACTTCAGTACCGATTGAAAAACAGCCCAAGAACACGAAAAATCAACCTAGAGTAAATGCTCATTGATATAGTTGATATTTATATCGGATATCCCATGCGATGTCGAGCCAAACCCCCTAGCCTAGATAAAACAAAGCTTTAGAACAAGGACACACACCAAATAGTATGAGAAAACGACTGAGTTTCTGTCAAGCTTGTTCAATTTCTACACACTCAATTTCCCTTAAATACTCAGCTTGTTATTGTGGTACAAAACACATAAGGACCACCATGACCACTGCACGAAAACAACTCATTTCTTTGGAAGCTACGCCTTATTACCATTGCGTCTCTCGGTGTGTTAGGCACAGCTTCTTATGCGGTTTTGATACCGTCTCCAATATCAACTATGAGTATCGGCGAGAGTGGGTTGAGCATAAAATACAAGCGCTGACTTATACTTATTGCGTTGATATTTGTGCTTATGCCGTGATGCATAATCACTATCATTTAGTCGCGCATATTAATCAAAACAAAGCGAAAGCGTTGTCTCAGGGAGACATTGTTCAACGATGGCAGCATCAACATAAAGTGCCCGTGTTAATTCAACGTTGGTTGAAAAATCAGTTAACCTGCCAAGCGGAGCAGAAAAAATGTGACCAAATAATTGAAGTATGGCGTGAACGATTATGGTCCTTAAGTTGGTTCATGAAAGAGCTCAACTACCATATCGCCTGTAAAGCGAATCAAGAAGACCAGTGTACCGGCCACTTTTGGGAAAGTCGGTTCAAAAGCCAAGCTTTGCTGGATGAAAAAGCCCTCGCAGCTGCAATGGCGTATGTCGACTTAAATCCAATTCGTTCTGGCTTAGCAAAAACAGTTGAAACATCGGAATACACTTCCATCAAATGTCGGTTAGAGGCATTGAGTAAGAACCGGTATACCGCACCGTGTTTGCATCCTTTTATTGGCAATTCTAACAACAAAATGATGAGTGGTCTGCCTTTCCGGCTCATCGATTACCTCGAATTAGTTGACTGGACAGCGAGGCAATTCCGAGAGAAAAAAGCATCAATGGATAAGACGTTACCATCTATTTTACAAAGGTTGAGTTTTAACCAGAAAAACTGGTTGCATGCTTGCACTCGACTGGAGCAAAAACGCTCAACAGCCATTGGCTCTGCGAGCAGCCTTATTCGAGCAAAGGCTGTATTTGATAGAAAAAAGATCCATACTTATAAGCTTGAATAAACACTAACACTCAATATTAACAACTTATCTCATGCCAATATAATGTTGGTCAATAACATTTCCTCTTTACTTCGTTATATCAATAGTTTTTCTTTTAGTGAATGATTATTTTATTCTCACCATGTATTTATACAAAAAAATTACTTATCTTTTAAATTCCCACCCTATTTTTAAATAAAAATAATCATATATATAGTGCATGTCCCTTATGAACTCTTATAAACTGGTGCATGTCCTTTATAAACTCCACATATTATAAATACAACAAATAAAATCAAGGTCATTAATATAAAAAAACAAAGATTTATAATAGATAATTATCTATAAAAATAATATATAACATATTGAAATTGAATCCATAAAAACAATAAATAAAAAACAATTTAACGGACAACATACTGTAAAGTATCAGAGCATTATTATTATTTGGATCAAAACCTAACATTAAAGATATCTTCATTCTTGTTTAGTTATTTATTGCATAAAATGAAAAGTTACAAACATAGTTTCAATAATTAACTTTTAAGTTTAAAAAGGCATAAGTTTATGTGTAAGAAAATAAATAATAATTTACGCTTCCCACTATTAATTACGTCAATACTAGTTACGGTAGGTTGTACGAATACCACACCTAAGGAAAATCAAGCGCCACAAATTGACAATACAGATCAAATCTCCGCCACGATGGATATGCAGCGAGAAAAAGAAGCACAGTTAAGGCAAAAAGAGATTGAATTAACTCGCTTAGAAGAGCAGCTCACACATCAATCACAATCCGAAGCAGAGCTAAAGAACTCAAACATCTCACATTTACCTCCAAACGCAAAAGCGGGCGAATGTTATGCTCGTGTCTGGAATGAGCCACAGTATAAAACTATAGAAGAGAAAGTGTTGGTTCGAGAAGAAACTGAAAAATTACTCACTACACCTGCACAATATACCTTTAAACCAGAACGTGTTCTTGTTTCTGAAGCAACAATCATGATGGTCCCTACACCTGCGGTCTACACAACTAAACAGGAAAAGATATTAATCAGTAAAGCGGATCGCAATTGGAGAACCGAACTATCCCCAACCGCTCCACTGGCTTCAGAAGAGATATTGAAACGTGCAGGGGCGAACGGCGTAGATCTTGACTCGGCTCAACCAAATATGTGCTTCCACGAACATTTGTTGCCGGAAAAATACGAAACAGTAAAAGAAAGTGTAATCGTTGGCGAAAAGTCAGAAAAATTAGAAATTGTTCCTGCAACTTATCGAACCGTTGAAAAAAAGACTTTGATTAAAGAAGCATCAACCAAGTTAGTTAATGTGCCTGCTGTTTATGAAACGATAACCGAACAGATCATTGATAAACCTGCACATCAAGCTTGGAAAAAAGGCACTGGCGCGGTGCAGAAAATAAACGAATCTACTGGAGAAATAATGTGTTTAGTGGATATTCCTGCAACGTATAAAACCGTTTCAAAAAGGATTCTTAAAACCCCAGCAAGAACCGAAACAGTTGATATTCCAGCAGAATACAAAATGGTCTCAGTTAAAGAAGTTGTTACCCCAACAAAAGCTAAGCGTATTCCAGTTGGGCCTAAGTATGATTACATCAGCAAAAAAAATAAAGTTAGCGACATTCAATATGTATGGCATGAGACGACCAACCAGTCTCTAACGAGAGAAACTCGTACTGGGCATAAAATCTGCTTAATCGATACACCTGCTACTTATAAAACGATTAATAAACAAGTAGTAACTCAAGAAGCAAGTGTCAAGAAAACGGAAGTACCAGCTAAGTATGAAATCATAAACGTTCAAAAATTAGTTAGTCCGGCTAAAGTAGAACAAAAAGTAACGCCAGCAGAATACAAAATGGTTAAACGTCAAGTTCTTGTGCAAGACCGCAATATGGAATGGCGTTCAATTCTTTGTGATACCAATATGACCACTACACGTATCAGTGACATCCAACGTACTCTTGCTGCGAAAGGATATAATCCTGGTAAAATAGATGGCGTAATTGGCGTAAATACGATGAAAGCGGTCAATGCCTTTCAACGTGACAACAATTTGCCTATTGATGAATATTTAAATATATCGACAGTAGAAGCTCTAGGTGTGTCGTCACATTAGAAACAAAAGCTCATAAACTAACAAAAGAGACAATTCTATTTCCACTAGCATTGTCTCTTTTTATATTCTAATAAAAACGTTATCTACTGGATGCTTAATTGTTTACTATACAAACTGAGTACAGGCCACAAACTCGGCGTACTAACCCAAACAGGGTTGCCATTCATTAAGCCATTATTTTCTAAAAAATCAGGTACGTAGCCGCCAGCTTCTTCAACCAACAACAAACCTGCTAATGCATCCCAGCTATTTAAATGGGCTTCAAAATATCCATGAACTAAACTAGATGCAACATGAGCAAGCATTAGTGCTCCTGCTCCAAATCGTCGGTGATCAATGCTATTCTCGTCCAATATTTTTAATAATTGCACTAACTCAGAAAGTGGTCTGCGGTTAGAATGACCAAGCCCAATAATAGCTTGGCCTTGCTCTTCATTATGCATGACTAAACGTTTGCCATTAAGCCAAGCACCTTGTCCTTTTTTAGCAGAAAAAAATTCATCTCTGTCCGGTGCGTAAATATAACCCAACTCAATTTGTTCATTATGTACATAAGCCACTGAAATACACCAATAATCCATACCTTGCATATAATTAGTCGTGCCGTCTATTGGGTCAATAACCCAAACTCCTTCATTACCTTCTGTAAGTCCACTTTCTTCACCTAAAAAGCCACTTCTGGGAAACAATTCTGTGAGAACATTTTTTATTTCTGTTTCCACAGCCAGATCAGCTTGCGTAACAAAATCATTTTTTCCTTTCGTTTCAATGGATAAACCTTGTTTACGCAAAGCACGCGCTTTATTGCCCGCGGCTCTAATTGCTTTTTCTAAAACCTCAAGTTTGTCGGCTATTTTCATATTATTTACTACTCTTTATCTATAAATGGAGAAGTGATTCTTACTACCAAATTTACTGGGATATATTCAATTCGTTGTTCGAGTTCTTCATTACATGCTCGGGTCTCTAAACACCATAGTGCTTTTTTCGCTGTTTTTTGAACATCGTGATTAATACTACTCAACCGATAACTGTATTGGTCGGCCAGTAATGTATTGTCGAAGCCTATAAGATGAAAATCTTTAGGTGCATCTAATCCATTTTTACGCATACCATCAAGAAAACCGCAGGCTAATAAATCGGTAGCACAGAAAACACCATCCGGTTTCTGACCAGACATAATGAGTTTATTTGCCGCACTAAAACCGCCTTCATATTCATTTCCTTCAGATTGAATATCCATATAGTGATGATGTTCATTTGTTAACCAGTCACAAAGTGATTGTCTAAACGCACGCCCTCTATCCAAACCTGACCAAGTAGAATGTTTATAGTTAAGCCAACCAATGGTTTTACAGCCGGCTTCTATTAATTGTTCTGCGGCGAGTTCGGCTCCCGTATCATTGTCAGAACAGACAACATCAACTCTCGGTAAATCAATTTTTCGATTAATACCAACGACAGGAATGCCAAATTGCAAACACTCTTTCACCAATTCTTCCGGAGGCTGGCCAGATGATACGATCACACCAGAGACTCGATATTGAGTGAAACGACGCATGGTTTCATCAAGCTCATCCCCTGGGCGGACTTCAGCAACCAAAGCTTGATATCCTCGCAGCTGTATTTCTGACAATAGTGCTTCCAATAAATGACTTCTAAAAGGATTGTTTACATGTGCGACAACAACACCAATTAACTGACTTCGACGCCGATTTAATCCTTGTGCTAGAAAGTTGACTTGATAACCTAACTTCTGTGCTGCTTTTAACACTTTTTGTTTGGTTACTTCGGAGACACTGCCATTTTCGGTAAATGTTCTAGACACCGCAGATCGAGAGACTCCCGCCAAATTAGCTACGTCTTGCGCAGTAACCACGCTGTATTTTTTTTTGCTGCTCAATGTCGTGTCCACCATTCTTTATATTTTCGAACAATCATACTGTTAAGCCGTCACTGCTGGATTTTCGCCTGTTGATGACGGTTTTAAACAGCGCGCGATATCTGATAAATCGATAAACAGGCCATCTCGGCTTACAAACAATGATTCAATACCAGTGGTACTTTTTATTATTTCGGACAAGGATTCATCCCAACAATGATAAAGGCCAAGATAACGTGTCGCGGTTTGCTCAAGTAAAGCTAAACAACTTGAGAAGTCACCATGTGACGAACTGTCATCAAGAGAGATAAACGACGCGCATTCTTGAAACGATAAATCAGCATGTTTCATCAAATTAATACTAGCAGCTGTCGGCCTACCATCACCGCTATAGAATAGCCGATGGCCATCTACCGATATCTGTATCGCTTTGTTAGATACTTCATGTTGCGTGTTTGCGGTCGCTATTTGCCATTCTTGCCACGAAAAGTGGTCGCTAATCATTTGCCAATCAATATCAAAACACAGATCATTAGATGGCCAGTTTGCAAATTCAGCTAAAAACTTTAGTGGTGCTAGCTGTTCGGGCTGACAAAAAATCGTCACCGGTTCGGTGCGATTAAAACTTTTCCAGTAATTCACAAGGGCCGACAATCCAGTGCAATGATCCGGATGAATATGAGTAAAATAGATTACCTGTATATCGTTAACAGCCATATCTCGGTTAAATAACGCACGCGGTACAGTCGGACCACAATCGATAAGCCATTGTTTTCCTGAATTATCCTCTACAAGCAACGACGATGTATTATTCACTTTCGAAAAAGCACTACCACAACCAATAACTTCAATTTTCATTGTTTACACCAAACTTTCTTTTTTCGTTAATGTAATTGTCACAAAGTGAGCTCAAAGTACATTCATATGATGTCTGTTAAGTTTTACATTTTTTTTACACATTAATGAACACGTGTTCATTAATGTGTAAAAAAACAGTCAAACATCACAGATTAAGTTTTATACAGAGCGGATTTGGAGAAAGCAATGACCAGTTTGGACATTCAGGGTTTAAGTGCAGGATACGGAGACAAACAGATACTATCAGATATTAATTTATCGGTTAAACAAGGTGAAATGATCGCACTACTAGGTCCTTCTGGCTGTGGTAAAACCACATTATTGAATGCACTCTGCGGTTTTCATCCTGTTTCTAACGGACACATTAAGCTAGGCAGTAAAGATATAACTCAACTACCAGCAGAGAAAAGAAACATAACCATGGTATTCCAAAGTTATGCGCTTTGGCCTCACATGACCGTGGCACAAAATATCGGTTATGGTCTAAAAGTTAGAAAAATCTCGGCAGATCAAATTGATAAGAAGGTGGATGAGTTTATTAAAATCGTCAACCTAGATGGGTTAAAAGATCAAAAAGTCACCGATTTATCCGGCGGTCAACGTCAACGAGTTGCATTAGCTAGAGCACTGGTTATCCAACCGGATATTTTGGTGCTGGATGAACCATTGTCAAATCTAGATGCAAAAGTTCGACTTCAAGTTCGTCACGAGCTTAAAACTTTACAAAAACAGTTTGGCTTTACTTCGTTAATCGTCACGCACGACCAAGAAGAAGCACTAGTAATGGCAGACAGAATAGCGGTTTTAAATCAAGGTAAAGTGGAACAATTAGGAACATGCGAACAGATTTATCATCAGCCAAAAACACCTTTTGTTGCTGACTTTATGGGCGCTGACAACCAGATTATTTGGCATAAAGAAAACCAAGAATGTCAAATCTATTTCCGAAGTGAGAAAGCACAACTCATACATCAACAGAGCAATAAATATTGTCGTTCCCTTGATCAAGCAAGTGGCCTTGAGCTATCAGGAAAGGTTATCCAAAGTGCCTTTTTTGGCCACAATTATCGTGTCAGCGTGGAATGTGACGGCCAAATTATTCACGCGGTTCATCCGACTCATCTCGAACACGGTTTACACGTTTCATTACAGGTACCTCATCGTTCGTTGCATATTTATTACGCAGAACACTAAGTACCAACAATTTAAGTAATAACGATCCACCAATAACCAAGCAGTATCTATTTAACTAACCAACAGTATCT
Source organism: Vibrio sp. MA40-2 (assembly GCF_047302445.1). NCBI lineage: Bacteria > Pseudomonadati > Pseudomonadota > Gammaproteobacteria > Vibrionales > Vibrionaceae > Vibrio > Vibrio sp. MA40-2. Next base: position 1,385,593 of record NZ_CP178627.1, on the reverse strand, counting down.
ACATAAATTAAGGATTAGCTATGTTTGTAAAACCCAATATGACTTTGCTTTCAGCAATGGGTGCAGTACTTTTTTCTGGGATGAGCCAAGCGGAAACAACATTAAACGTTGCTTCTGCAGGAAGTCAAAATATGGTTGAGTATGTAAAAACCTATTTAGCACCAAAGTTTGAGGCCACCCACCCTGGCGTTAAAATCAACGTGATTGGTACAGGTCCTGGTGATGCAGGTTCTCATAAGATTCTTGAGAAACTTTCTGCTCAAAGTAAAAGTAACCTAGACACTTGGGATATAGATGTCGCTGTAGTGCACCAAAAAATCGGTGGTGAAATGGTTCAACAAGGATTATTGAGCCAATACCGAAACGACGTAACTACCGGAGCAATGGTCACTCGTGATAGTGCAAAAAACGCATTAGGCACTAATGTTGATGGATACGTAATGCCAATGTTCCATAGCCAAACTGCGATTGCTTACAACAGTGACCTCGTTCAAACTCCACCGAAATCATACGACGAATTGGTTCAGTGGGTTGAGAAAAACCCTAAAGCGTTTGGCTACAATGGTATTAAAAATGGGATGTCGGGCGTAAGTTTTGTAACTGGTTGGATTTATGCCTACGGTACCGATGCCGACAAACTTTCCAGTCAACCTTACGACAGCAATGTACAGTCAGAATGGAACCCTGCATTTGATAAATTGAAACAATTTAACCAAAAAATCACCTTCACTCCGGGCAACGCCGGTACATTAGACATGCTAAACCGTGGTGAGATTTTTATGGGGCCTGTTTGGGTAGATATGTTCTATAGCTGGAAAGAACAAGGAAAACTTCCACCATCAATGAAACTGTCTCTTATTGCACCGGGTATGCCTGGTCAACCTATGTATTACGTTGTTCCAGAAAAAGCCGCCAATGAAAAACTGGCTCGTGAATTTATCCAATTAGCCACGAGCCCAAATATACAAGCCGAAGGTATTGTCGAGCGCTTTAATTGGTATCCAGGTATTGATGCGAATCACGTCAAAAAACACTTAGACCAAAAAGTTTGGCAAAAACTGTTTGCCGAAATCACACCTGACGACCTTGCCAACTTCGGCAAAAGCTTCCCTATCGCTCCCTACTTTGATGACATTAAAGAAGGTTACGAGCGTAAAGTTTCAAACTAAAAGCGAATAAACACCTTATGCTCAGGAGGACATACACTTCCTGAGCATTATTTATCACGGTAACGTCCACTGGAAATGTTATGCATTACAATCCAATAAAAAATATCTGGCTAGTTTTACCTGCGGCTTCCATGGTCGCGCTCTTTTTTCTCTATCCATTAGCCTTTTCTCTTTTTTCGGCCTTATTCACCGATCAAGGTCACTTCACCTTTGAGCATTTGCAAAATGCGATAGAGCTGTACTCAAATGACATTCTATTTACGATAGTTATTGTCTTTTTTTCTGTCGTTATTTTAGCGGTATTATCCATTCTAATTTCAGCTATATTGCGTCTTTCTCCGTTTACTACTGTCGTGAAATTACTCGGTATTCTGTATCGACTGCCCTTGTTCATCCCTCTAATTGTCACGGCCCAGATGATGAGGACCTTTCTAGCTAAAAATGGTTTGATGAACAACGCCTTGATTGAAATTGGACTATTTACTCCGTTGGAAACCATCTCTTTTCTTGGTTGGAGTGGAATAATCATTACGTTTGTATGGAAACAAATTGCTTTTTCCACACTGCTTATTTCTGGTTCCATGTCAGCAGTGGATGAAACTCAGATAAGTGCAGCAAGAAACTTAGGTGGTTCGAGAATCCGCATTCTATTTACAATCATTCTGCCGCAAATTATCCCATCCATTGGCGTTGCCATGGTGCTGTCAGTGGTAACAATGATGTCCGCACTATCTGTACCTCTAATGATTGGTACCGGCACACCAACAATGATGACTGCTGATATGGCATTTCGAATTAATTCTTATGGCGACTATCACACTGCAAACGCACTAGGGCTTATCTCTTATTGTATATGTGCCTTTTTTGCGTGGTTCTATCTTCGTCAAAATCTTAAAGATAAGGCTGGTTTATAATGAATGTTGAACAAACAATGAAACCATTACCTAGCATGAATCGCTTGCCACTTACCAACTGGTTACGTTTAGATGCCTTCCCACAGTTCATTTTTGTACTATGTCTTGGGTTAGTGATGTTTGGTCCGATTATCAATTTACTCATATGGACAGTAACAGAAGTATGGTATTTCCCGCATTCATTGCCTTCTGAATGGGGTTTTAAATACTGGAATCAAGTATTTAGCCCTTACAGCAATATTTCTGGGTCATTAACAACTAGTATCTGGATAGCGCTGACAACCGTTATAGTCTGTCTTGCTGTCTCTATTCCAGCAGGTTATGCGTTGTCCCAACAGAAGATGCCCTTTCGAGTGTTGTGGATGCTGCTATTTCTGATCCCTCAAGCGTTTCCGAACCTGACGGTATATATGAATATCGCACGAATATTTTATGATTTTGGATTAAACGGGTCTTTTCTCGGCGTGGTATTAGTTCACAGTGTACATGGTTTAATGTTTTCCGTTTGGATAAGCGTAGCCGCTTTTTCTGGAATTGACCCTCTCATGGCTAGAGCATCAAGAAACTTAGGCGCAGGTCCAATCTATACTTTTTTCCATGTCACTCTACCCCAAGCAACACCCGGAATAATAGCCAGTGGGATTTTTGTCTTTTTAGAATCGTTGGATGAATTTACCGGAACATTTTTCGTGGGTGCACCAGATATCACAACACTGCCTCTGCTTTTGTACACGGCAAGTATGGAAGGGAACTACCAAATTGCATCGATAACTGCGCTTATTTTATTGATTCCGTCAATATTATTCATATTTATAATCAATAAATTCATTAGTCCAGAAATGCTAGCAAAGATAGGTAAATAACCTTTAATTAGGTGTGTGTCCCTTTATACCTTTAGGTGTGTGTCCTTTTATACATTTATAAGTAATGAAGGATGAGGTGTATGTCCCTTTATTCGTTGCAAACAAAAAAACGGCACCAGTTATTTGGTGCCTGTCCTTTTATTACTGGCTTTTATTACTTGAATTAACTGCTATTACTTGTATTAGCCTTTATGAGTTGGAGCGGTTAATTTGATCTTGCAGCAGGTTTTGATACGCCACTTCATCAAGAGGCATTTCTACTGATGTGTCGGTGAGAAAGGAAAATGTCATGCTATTAGCCAACTCTAAAGACTTAATTCCTTCTTCTGCTGGAGCAATAAGTTGGACGTTTTCATCTAAAATACATCGACAAAAATTGTCTAAAATGGCCTGATGCTCCTGAATTGTCGGTTCACCTAAAGGGATGGTTATATCCTGAGCTTCTGGCTTAGCAAACCCTTGTTCCGCTTCACGACTAAATTCGCTCAAGCTTTGCATATTGCGAGTAAAGAGCAACTGGTGATTTTCAAACACTAGTCGACCTAGTTCACCAGTTATCTCTAAACGATTAGTTCCAGGAGCTTCACCAGTAGAGGCAATAAACACACCTGTCGATCCATTTTCGAATTCACAATACGTTGTTATGTCATCTTCAACTTCGATGTTGTGGTATTTACCAATCTGGCTAAACGATCTAACTTTTGTTGGAAGTCCAAAGAACCACTGAAAAAGATCGAGTTGATGGACGCATTGATTAAGAAGTACGCCTCCTCCCTCTCCTTTCCACGTTCCTCTCCAATCACAAGAGTCATAATATTGTTGCGTTCGGAACCAATCAGTAATGATCCAATTAATTCGACGAATTTCACCCAGTTCACCATCATCAATCAATTGTTTGATTTTTTGGTGAGCGGGTATCGTCCTCTGATTAAACATGGCAGCAAAGCGAAGATCTCTATGTTCGCGATGAGCAGCAATCATCTTCAAACCATCGGCTTTATGTACAGCAATTGGTTTTTCTGTTAATACGTGCAGCCCAGCTGCAAGTGCTTTTATGGCTATGCTTGGATGATCGTAGTGTGGGGTAGCAATAATAATAGCGTCAATATTACCGGAGTTAATCATCTCATCAACATCATAATACGGTTTGGCATCAAATTTGTTAGCAAATTGATCGGCTTTATTTTTCCTCAACCCACAAATCGCAGTAAGATTTGCTTCCGGTATCATCTTGAGGCTAGCAGCATGTTCGCTACCCATCATACCGATACCCACAATACCTATGTTGATCGTTCTATTCTGCATAACCAATGCCTCCATGCTGACTGAATTATTTTTCTATTGAAGCGAATAAATTAAATCAAAAGGGGCAGTTTTCGTTTTGCTTAATGATGCAAATATCAAAACCTACCCCTTTCTTTATTTCTTATCGCTTTTTGTTGCTAATTTAGTGCCTGTCCCGTAAAAATCGTAACATGTGGTGCCTGTCCCTTTAAAGAAACAGCCTTATTACGCCAAACTACTCTGTTCAGTTGGCGTAATAACCACCGCTATTGATTTGGATGTTGGGGTATCACTAAAATCGCCGGTGCTCTCAAGTGGAATAAGCGCATTCGCTTCTGGAAAATATGCGGCCACATTTCCCTTTGGTATCTGGTAAGGGATCACTTTAAACCCATAAATTTTACGCTTATTGTCATCAGTCCACAGTGTTTCAATGTCAACTAAATCTTCCGCTTGTAAACCTAGAGCATCAATATCCGCTTGATTGATAAAAATAACATTCCTTTCACCAAATACTCCTCTATAACGGTCATCATAACCATAAATAGTTGTATTGTATTGGTCGTGAGAACGCATGGTCTGCAATACAAATACAGGCCGTTTGCTTGAACTAGGCGCATCATAAATAAGGATGCTTTCAGGTAGAGCGTGAGCGCAAATTTGAGCCTTACCTTGTGGGGTGTTCCATACTAAATCTCGCGCACTGTTACCTAAATAAAAACCACCCGGCACATCCAAACGTTGATTAAATTGGGAAAAACCTGGAATGGTTTTTTCAATATAATTACGAATATTATCATAGTCATCAATCAATGATTGCCAGTGAACTGGATTATTTTCGCCTAACGTAGCCTTTGCCATACCGGCTAAAACAGCGACTTCTGAGCGCATTTTCTCTGCAGATACATCCATTTTTCCGGACGAAGCATGCACCATAGAAAATGAATCTTCTACGGTGATTTTTTGCTCGCCACTGGATTGAATATCGATATCGGTACGTCCATAGCAGGGTAAAATCAAAGAATCTTTGCCCGGATTAACGTGGCTACGATTAAGTTTGGTAGCAATATTCACAGTTAATTCAGCCTGACGCATTGCGGCCATCACTCTTTCTGTATCAGGTGCAGCCGCGACTAGGTTGCCACCTAAGCCGATAAATACTTTACTTTCACCTTTACTCAACGCTTGCAGTGCGTTAGACACATTATGACCATGTTCATGCGGTGGTTTAAAACCAAATACTTTTTCTAAACTGTCTAGAAAGGCAACCGATGGTTTTTCGTTTATTCCTACCGTACGGTCACCTTGAACGTTTGAATGACCTCGTACTGGGCATAAACCTGCTCCAGGTTTGCCTATTTGGCCAAACAACAGCTGTAAATTGGTTAACTCTTGAATTGTCGCGACAGAATGTTTGTGCTGAGTAACGCCCATAGCCCAAGTAACGATGCGTGTTTTGGCATTATGATAAATATCAGCTGCCTGCACTATTTCATCTTTAGTTAGACCTGATTGTTGTAGAATTTGTTGCCATGGCGTGGTTTCAACAATCGCAAGGTAGTCATCTAACCCTTGCGTTTGTTCAGCAATAAAATCCAAATCAAAGACGCTATCACCTTGCGATACTGCTTGCTTATGTAAATCAAGTAGCACTTTAACGATGCCTCGAACCACTGCCATATCCCCGCCTAATTTAGGCATAAAATAGTGACTAGTGGTTGGAGTCGATCCGTTACTCAGCATTTCTAGCGGATGCTGAGGATTGGTAAATCGTTCTAATCCTCGTTCTTTTAGATTATTGAACGCGACAACCTGAGCACCACGTTTATTAGCAGAAGCTAGGGTTTCAAGCATTCTAGGATGATTGGTTCCCGGGTTTTGACCAAACAAGAAAATCGCATCAGCAACTTCAAAATCGTCCATGGTTACCGTACCTTTACCGATACCAATTGACTCAATAAGAGCATGCCCAGTCGCTTCGTGACACATATTCGAACAGTCTGGAAAATTATTGGTTCCGAAACGGCGAGCAAAGAGTTGATACACAAACGCAGCTTCATTACTAGCACGACCAGAAGTATAGAATTCAGCTTGGTTAGGATTTTTAAGTCGATTTAAATGGCTTGCTACAAGGTCAAAAGCCTCATCCCAACTGATCGGTTCATAATGATCTGTCTCGGAATTATAGCGCATCGGTTCACTTAACCGCCCTTGATACTCTAAATAGTAATCGGTTTGCTTATTAAGCCAAGACACCGAATATTTAGCGAAAAAATCACGATTTACACGACGAGTCGTTGCTTCCCAGTTGACCGCTTTGGCACCATTTTCACAAAAGCGAAAACGTCCCGGAACGCCTTTCTCTCCCCAAGCACACCCAGGACAATCAAAGCCACTATCTTGATTAGTACGAAATAAATTGACGATGTTTTTGGCAACATTTTCACTTTTAAACAGATGTTGTGTGGTCGATTTTAACGCAGCCCAACCACCAGCTGACCCAGAATACTCTTTATAACTCATGCCATTATCTTCTTATTTTTACTCTGGCTTCATTCGCCAGTGTCCATTGTACAAATTAAATTGTTCCGCTTTGGTAAACCCAATCAGCGTGATATCGAACTGACGAGCGATATCCAGTGCAATTTTTGAAGGCGCTCCAACTGAGACGATAGCGGCAATACCGGAAATAACCGCTTTTTGCATTAACTCAAAACTTACTCTACTGGTTAAAACCACCACACCTTGCCGATGCCATATTTGTTGGCGTGATACAAAACCAAGCAGTTTATCTAGTGCATTATGTCGACCAATATCTTCTGCTACCGCGACCAACTCACCATCAACCATATAAGCGGCACCATGAACAGATCCCGTTTGGTGGAATTGAGACTGACTTTGATTGAGTAGAGACGGATAGTTAAGGACATCTTGAGCCGACAACCAATGCTCAGATTGATCTATCTCTCTAGATTGAGAGAATTGCAACGCACGAATTGACGTTGCACCGCAAACTCCACAGCTAGATGTGCTGATAGTACGACGAGTGGATGAAGACAAACGAGGCTCAATTCCCGGCTTTAATATCACCACAATATGGTTCATTGCATTACTCGTGTGAGAGTCAAAACAGCGAATAGCTTCGATATCAAGCCAGCTATTCACAACACTTTGGCCAATAAGTAACCCATACACCAAGTTTTCATCGTCGCCAGGCGTACGCATCGTCATACTCCACAACTCACATTGCGTAGTGCCATCAACTTGCCATTCAATACTAATCTGCAACGGTTCTTCAACCGTAAGAGCATCACGACTAAAATGGTAGCCTTGACCGTTAACATAACGTTTTCGATTAACGTGTTTTAAATAAACTGATTGGTCAGTTTTCAGTTGATTAACTTTATCTGATTGCATCACACCATTCTTGGATATTTTGAGAATAAGTAAAAATCACTCCAAAATATCAAATGGAGTCAGTAGTATCCTGTGAAAGTAAGTACTACAAAACACGACATTTCATGACAGAATTTGGAGGACATTAACGAGAAAATGTGAGTTTCTACGTAAAACTCGTGAGAAAATTACTCCTCACTTTAAAAGACGTCAATAGAAATACGTCTTATATTTACTAATAACAAAAAACACAATTAATAAATATATCGCCATTTAAATTTACAAATAGACCCAATTGACTAACATTTAATACCAATTGGCGACATTTCGTAGCAATTAACAACAATTGATAACAACTAGCAATAAACCGCTAGTCATCAAAGAAAAATATGCTCAAATAGGCTAAAATTGACACTATGGATAAATCCCGTTCTAATTATCGAGAGTGCGAATGATTAATTCGAAAATAAGTCCTAAGCTTTGGGTGGAAAGCTTTGTCATGTGTCGATCTAATCAGACCGAAGAAACTCTTACCCCTGCAGAAAAAATGAAGCTTTCTCACTTTATATGGCTTTGTTTAACCATGATACCTCTCGGTATTATTTTTATAATATTAAATTTACTCGCTGGAAATACGGAAATTGCTTGCACGATTGGGGTATTTTCTAGCTCTATAGCAGTTAATTTATTGATGTTGAAAAAATGCTACAACTTACACGTTATCTATCACTTCTGTAGTTTTCTGTTTTTCATGTTGTTAGTTGTTGTTACCTATTTAGAGCCAAATAGTGAAGGCCGTGTTTTATGGATTTACACTTACCCTTTATTTACTATATTTGTGTTTGGCTATAAATTAGGCATAACGTGGAGTATTGCTTTAATATGCTCAATAGTAGGATGTTTGGAGATTTTACATGCTGACATTCCTCATTACTTAGAAGCATTTAGATTACGTTTTTACTTAACCTATCTTGTTATTGTTTGGATAACGGCATGGTTAGAGTACGGCAGGAGTCGGCACACAAATTCATTACAAGATGAAATTACTAGAAGAATAAAACTAGAAGAGCAACTAACTATTTTGGCCGAAAAAGACGGCTTGACTAATCTTTATAATCGTAGCTCTATGTGGAAACTTGCTAATCAGGAAATCCATAGAACTAAACAACACGACACCGAATTATCATTTGCAGTTATGGATATAGACAACTTCAAGGCCGTCAATGACACTTACGGTCATCCAACTGGTGATGAAGTCATAAAATATGTTTCCCAGCTGCTTACTCAATCACTAAGAAAATCGGACATTGCTTGTCGCTTAGGAGGCGAAGAGTTCGCCGCTTTAATTCCACAGACATCGGCTAAAGAAGCTCATAAAATAATGGATAGATTTAGACAAGAAGTAAGTCAACATATTTTTGATGCGGAAGGTACACATTTTCAAATCACGATCAGTATCGGCATTTATTCAATATCCAAACAAAATGCTTCGTTTAAACAAGCCTATGCCAAAGCTGACAAAGCATTGTATCAAGCTAAAAAAAAGGGTAAAAATACTGTTTGTATTTCACAATAAGACTCAATGTGCAGTATTAGTTTAAATGATGAACAAATTTATCATTTAAAACGAACGCCTTTATTTGCTGCACGGTTTTCGAACTATAAATAATACTTGTATGGCTGCAATTCAGCATTATATGGTCAGTCATTCCTTTTAATTTTGTTTCTCTAAGACTAACCGTACCATCAGACATTTCGTTATCAGCCAATAATACCGGACGCAACCCTAAGGGAAGGTGACCCGCAATTGATCCTATTTTTTGTTCGCCGTTCCACGTTCTGTATTCAGGCTTCAAACCATATAAAAACGAATTACCTAATATCTTGCTGCACTTTAGTTCAACTAATCGCTGAGCGATAGAAGATCCGTTTAGTGGGCTAGCCAGTGTGACCAAATGAGAAACAACATCAATACTCGGTTTTTTACACTCTAAAAATGACAATGCCAACAGCCCCCCTAACGAGTGGCCAACAAGAATATTAGACTTTGATAAATGCAAAGCCTGTTCAATTTTGTCAAAAACTGATTCAATATTTATGTTTCGGCTATTATAACTTATGATTTCAACATCAAAGCCTTCCTTGCGCAACCTATTTGCTAAAGGCTTCATTATCAATCCATGCATAAACAAACCATGTAAGATAATAATTTTATCCATTAAACGCTCTCTTAATTATTCCCTACAAAACAAATACTAGCCAAACGAATAGCGATAACTTGGCTGTTTTACTCATAAAAATGCACACCGCATGTTAAGTGTCTTTTTCGTAAGTATATCTCATACCAAAAATTAGAACATCACACTTTACATGCAAACCTCAAGCAAGCAAACCTTGTGTCCTCTTAATAAATCCGTAGAATCATCCAAAAGTTTTAATACGGTAAAATTATGCCTAACCTCAAACTGCATCGTCGTGACTATGTCTCTATTCTCGGTGACGATATTTCAGCAGAAGAGTTGCAACAAACGTTATCTCCACATTATGAGAAATCCACAACAGCGTTGACTCCGAGCCCATATTTAACTGAAAAAAGTTTACAACGTCGTTGGGACAAATTAGCACGTCCTCAAATTAAAGCCGAACTGTTGGATTCTCATAGCGAACAACAAGCCATGGCTTACCATAGAAATATCGAACATTTTATTGGTACCGTAAAAGTGCCCGTTGGCGTCACTGGCCCTCTGAGAATTAACGGTCTATTTGCCAAAGGTGATTATTTGGTGCCTTTAGCCACTACAGAAGCAGCGTTAGTTGCATCGTATCATCGAGGTTCTAAGCTATTGACGGCGTCTGGTGGCGTCAGTGCAATGCTACTTAATGAAGGTGTCACGCGTACTCCAGGTTTCGCTTTTTACGGTCTAGCACAAGCGGGACAATTTGTTGCTTGGGCGACAACACAATACCAACAATTCAAATCGATTGCTGAAGCGACCACGTCTCATGGCACCCTGACCGATATAAATATTAACATCGAAGGTAATCATGTTTACTTAGTATTTGAATATTTAACTGGCGACGCTTCCGGTCAAAACATGGTGACGATTGCTACCAATGCTGTGTTTGAGTTTATTTTAGACAATACGCCTGTTACTCCCGAATATGCTTTTCTAGATGGCAATTTATCTGGTGACAAAAAAGCCAATAGCCAAACCTTGCGCAGCGTTAGAGGCAAAAAAGTCACCGCAGAAGCGCACATATCGGCTGAATTGATCAAAAAACATCTGCATACGACACCGCAAAAAATGATGCAATTCGGTCAAATGACCACGGTAGGTGGCGCGTTGAGTGGCACAATAGGCATCAATGCCCATTATGCTAACGCTTTGGCGGCACTGTACATCGCTTGCGGCCAAGATGCTGCTTGTGTGGCTGAATCAGCTATCGGTATGACACGGATGGAAATAGATAAGAATGGCGACTTGTATGCCAGTGTCACACTGCCTAATTTGATGGTAGGCACCGTAGGAGGAGGCACTAATTTACCCAGTCAAAAAGCCTGCTTAGAATTAATGGGGTTACATGGAACTGGTAAATCTCAAGCACTTGCTGAAGTTTGTGCAGCACTTTGTTTAGCAGGTGAACTGTCAATTGTCGGTGCTTTTTGTGCGGGGCATTTCGCAAAAGCACATCATAAACTGGCTCGAAAATAGTCAAAATTAATCACTTGCTCAAGTTAGTAAGACTTGGAGATTGTTGGTTAATGAACAGTTAGTTACCAAAATAAATTAACCCGGATTTAATCTCTTTCAAGTAACTTAATCACATCGTCGATTCTACTCACAATAAAATCTGCGGAGCTGAAATCAGCAAGATCAACATTTGCATTACCAGTCTCAGGTATAGCGATGGTGGTTATATTGGCAGCGAGCGCAGATTTTACCCCAGTTAAACTATCTTCTAACGCTAATGCATATTCGGTAGAAATGTTCAACCGAGCACAAACGTTTAAATATACATCTGGGGCCGGTTTGCCTCTTTTTACCGAATCGGCGCTCACTGTTACTGCAAATACATCTTCAAGCTGAAGTTTTTGTAGCACAGCGGTGATAATCTCCTTACTCGACGACGTAGCCAACGCAATAACAAAGCTATGTTGCTGTAAAAATTCAATTAATGAATAAAGACCAGGATTGGCCTTAGCATTTTGTCGAATCAGACCGGCGGTAGTTTTCAGTAATAAAGTGGCAAAATATTCTGGTTCGACATTCAAACAAAATTCATCAATCCAAAAAGTAGCAATATCATCAATTCGCTTACCCATCGTATTTCGAATACAATCTTCGCTTGAAATTCGCACACCAAATTGATCAAGCAAATCAATCTGAGCGGCTCGCCAATAGGGCTCCGAATCGAGTAACACGCCATCCATATCGAAAATAAATAGTCGTTTATTTTTCATTGATACATCCACGTTATATTAAGTAGTAACCCGGTAAACCGAATTCAATTCACTGACTCCCAAGCCACTTTTTTTACTCACTTTTAGCTGAACTGGTATACGTTCTTTCATCGCTTCAACGTGGCTAATCACACCAATCATTTTGCCAGAAGCATTTAAGCTATCCAATGCATCTAAGGCTAGGTCTAAGGTCTCTGCATCTAAAGTGCCAAAACCTTCATCTAAAAACAAAGAATCAATACTGGTTTTATGGCTGACTAAATCAGATAAACCAAGTGCTAACGCCAAACTAACCAAAAAACTTTCTCCACCAGATAAGGTTTTAGTATCCCTTACTACATCACCTTGCCACGTATCGACCACAGACAACTCCAAACCTTCATCTTGCCTACGTTGTAATTGGTAACGACCATGTAAACGGCCTAATTGACGGTTCGCCAAATGAACCAAGTTGTCCAAAGTTAACCCTTGTGCAAATTTGCGGAATTTATCACCTTTTTGCGATCCAATAAGCGAATGTAAATATTGAATATCATCATACTCATTGCGCAGCCTTTGTATTTCGTCCAACAAACCTTGCTGTTGCTCTCGTCTACGTTGATCGGATTGAAGTTCGTTTTGCAACTCCCCTTCTCGCTTAGACGTCTGTGAAATCTGTTCTTTCAGCTGTTGTAATTCTTGCTCAACTGCGCTTTTATCTTGCTGCTGATATTGGCTGGCATATTGGTGACTTAGCAATTCTTCAACTTGTTTGTTAGCGGTATCGGCGACAGCTTGCGCCCGTTCAAAATCAGAGGTTAATCTGGTCTTCAAGTCGATTAAATGCTGCCGTTGTTCATAATCTAACAAAGCACTTTCAAATGATTCTGTCGAACTAAACGGGCTTTGCTCAAGCAATGTAAGCCAATTTTGCTGTTGTTCGTGGCATGTCTGTTGTGCCGTCTCTAAGTTGCTGGTTAATAATGTCAATTCACCTTGGGCTGTTTTCAGATCTTGTTCCGCTTGTTGGCTATGTTTCACTGCTTCCAGCTGTGTTTCATCGGCTTGTGCTAAATCGCGGCGGCTAGTTTGTCGCTCTTGTTCAACCACTTTTGCACCAAATAGTTCGGTTCGACTTTCAACTAATTGATCGCGTTTATTCTGTTGATCGAGCAAACGCTGATGTTCTTGTTCAATAATTTGCTCGATTTCTGCAAGACGGGACAAATGTACTTCCAAATTGGACTGTAATGCGGTTCTTTCCGTATGAAGCTCAGTAAACCGTTGCTCGTTCAGTTGCCAGTTTTGCATATCTTCACGTTTTTGTTCGACCCACAGCGATAGGTCGGTATCTGTAGCTAAATCGTAACCACATTCAGTAATGCTGGCGATCAGTTGGGTTTGCTGCAAAGCCAAAGACGAATTCATATTTTCTAATCGTTGTATTACATCGTGCTTATTTTTTTGTTCATTTTCTCGTTGCTGCTGCTGTAATTTTGTAGCAGATTCTTGCTGAAAATACACTTGTTGAGCCTGTACTACTTGTTCTTTCGCTCGTTGTAATTGCCCATCAATATGACGAAACTTAACCATAAAATCGGCCAAATTGCTGCGTTTTTCTTGTTGCTGCTGAGAAAACTTGCTTAACCAATCGTCAGTAATCCCATGCGAATAAGCGATACTATTCGCCACTTGTTGCCACTGTTCAAGAAGCTTATTTTGTTCCTGTTCAAGCCAATTAATACGCTTGAAGGCTTCTTGTAATTGCCCATCAATTAATTCAATATTGCCCCTACATTCCAAACCACGGCTGCGAGTATCATCAAGCGCTATCTTTGCCGAATCTAATTCAGCTTGTTTTGCTGGTACATCGTATTTTTGGTTATGATCAGCTAGTGGGTGCTCCGTGGAGCCACACAAAGGACAAGGGCTATTTTGTTCTAATTGGCGACGGTAGTTAGCTAAAACTTTTTCTTGCTCTAGCAAGGCTTGTTCTTGTTTTACTTGCTGCTCGAGTGATTTAAACAGATTTTCATGCAACCGATACTGTTCTCTCAAATGAACGCGTGTTGCCTCTTGGGTGTGTTTTTTCTGTTCAAGTTGTTTTATCGTTTTTAATTTTTCTTGCTTTTCTTCATCAAAACCAAGCCACTGGGTTTGTAGATGTTGCAAGGTTTGCAAAACCGTTAACTGACTATTCAGTGAATCTAATTGGCTTTCTACTTCTGGCAAAGAGTCGGCAATATTAAACGTTGCTTGTAACGTCGATTTATCATTTTCTATTTGAATAACGCGTTGTTGACTGTGCTCTAACTGATTGAAACTTTCTGTTTGCTGCTGCTGAGCTAATTTCTCTTGGCCAACTAATTGGTTTATTTGTTGTTCCAGTTCAGCAAGACTCGTTCTTTGTTGTCGGATATCTTCAGATTGACGCTCTATCTGTTTAAGTTGTTCTTGCCATTTGGCCATATGTTGGCTTAGGGAGGCATCCGCTTGGTGTGTTTGTTGAAATTGACTAATGGTGCTAATCGCCTTGTCAACTTGTTGTAAATCTTTTGTTACCCTCTGTTGCAAGGTTTGAAAGCCAGCGTATTGTTGTTGCTGTTCAGTCAACCGCTTTTGTAATGTTTCACATTGACTGTTTTCCAGTTTTATCTGGTTATCCAACGGAATAATTTTCTGATTAATTAAATCTTCCAATTGGTTGTTATTCTGTTTAGCGATTCTTTGTTTTTCGGTTACTTGAATGGTGATTAACTCAAGCTGCTTTACCTTATCATCTAACCCTTGAATGGCTTTTTGCTTATCGCTTAACTGAGCTTCTAATCGTTGTCGATGCTGATTGGCTTGCTGCAAAAGCAAATAAGGCGAGCGAATTTTTTCTGCAGGTTCACTCGCCGCGAGTTTTTCTAATTCTGGTTCGGCTTGCTTTAACTGCTGGCTTGCTTGGCTTAACTGTAGCTCGGCCTGTGCCTTCTGGTGAGAGTATTTGTCTAAGCTGCCAAACCAATTGGCCTTTTCTTCTAACTTGGACAACTCTGCTTTACGATCTTGCTGTTGTTTATTTAGCTGTGTTTGTTGTGAAATCAATTCAGTTTTTACTTCTTGACTAAGAAGTTGCACGCCTTTGGCTTGCGCTTCTAAATTGGCTAGGGTGTTTTTCGCTTCACTATAATGCTGGTGCACTTTCTGGGAGATTTGGCTGTAAATTTCTGTTCCGGTCAGTTCTTCTAATAATTCCGCTCGTTCGGATTCTTTCGCATTTAAGAATGCCGCAAACTGCCCTTGAGAAAGCAACATCGATTTGGTGAATCGTCCAAAGTCCAAACCGGTAATGGATTCTATTAAATCATTTTTGATCGTCGCTTTGTTTGCTAACACTTTGCCTGTTTGTACTTCGGCTAATTCGACCGTGGCAGGTTGAAGATTTCCATCCACTTTTCCTCGCGCTCGCTTCATACTCCAAAATGCACGATACGCTTTGCCCTTTACTTCAAACTCAACTTCAGACAAGCATTCTGTGCACCCTCTGGTCATCAATTCATTGTTTGAATTGGTAATACCGCCCAGTCTTGGCGTCGAATGATAAAGTCCAACACAAATGGCATCTAAAATAGTGGTTTTACCTGCTCCTGTTGGGCCAGTAATCGCAAATAAACCGTATTCAGAAAAAGGAGGTTGAGTAAAATCTATCTTCCATTCACCTTTTAAAGAATTTAAGTTTTGAAACCGTAGACTTAAAATTTTCATTCGCTTTGCTCTCCGCTTTCTACTTCTGCTACGATTTGCTCAAAACGTGTTGTTATTCTAGTTAACCTTGCTGTTTCATCTTCAGATTGCAACGATTCATGCCCGACTCTTTTTTCGAACACATCGATAGGCGTTAACTCAGAGAGTGTTTCTAACTGTTCTTGTTGTAAACTCTGCTTCTGTTGGCTTCGGGCACGACGCAGTTGTAATACTTCCACATTAAGATCTTCGGTTAAAGATTGGATACGCTGCTGTAAATCAGATAGAAAATCTTGCACTTCTACTTCAACAGCCAACCAAACCGGTGATTGTTCGGTAACATCTCGAAAGGTTTGCAGTTGTTTTTCTATTGATGGTAAATCGCCTTTTATTATTGCCATTCTCTGAAAGGTAGGCACCTCAATAATCTGTATCTTAGTACGTGTCTCATGGTCAAATTCAACTAATACGACTTGTTTAGTGGATTTAAGCTCATCAAAGCTTAATGGAATCGGTGACCCGCAATAACGAATATGCTCTGACTTAGCGACTATTTGTGGTCGGTGAATATGTCCAAGTGCAATATAATCCGCCGGAGGAAAGCCATCTGCGGCAAAAGCATCTAGCGAACCTATATATATGTCGCGTTCAGAATCGGCTTTGGTTACTCCCATCGCGGTTAAATGGCCAGTAGTGATAATCGGTACAGCTAAGTTTTTCTGTTCACGTATTGTCTTGGCTTGGTTATATAAAGCAAAATAATGAGCCTTAATCGCATCACCAAGTTGCTGCTGTTTTTGCGTACCAGAAGAACCGGCCATACTGTGCATAACATCTCGTGCACGAACAAAAGGCACGGCACATAGTAGGGCCCCTATCTGTCCATTTGATGATAACTCAATAATTTGACTAGAATAATCATCCGATGTGTTCGCTACAACATGGGTATTTAAACATTCCACTAATGGCTTGGATTCATTAAGCATGGATACTGAATCATGATTCCCTCCGAGCACAACTAAGGTACAGTTTAGAGCATTCATCTGCACTACAAAGCGGTTATATAATTCACGTGCATAGCTTGGCGGTGTGCCAGAATCAAATACATCACCAGCAATAATCACCGCATCAATCTGCTGTTCTTGCACCAAATTAAGCAGCCATTCAATAAAGGCTTGATGTTCATTTTTTCTGCTCTTGGTAAAAAACGACTGTCCAAGATGCCAGTCTGATGTGTGAAGAATTCGCATTGAGGTTTTCTTATGTTGTCATGTAATCTGCTAGTGATTGTCTGATTGTGCCAATTAAGTTACTTTCATACAACGAATAGCCCTTTTATCTCGCTTATTTTTGTTTGATACTGAAAGGGATGTCAAAATAATTAGGAAATGGAAATGGCCAAACGACAAAGGGAAATAACACTTAGATTTTTAGCAGAACCTGGCGATGTGAATTTTGGTGGCAAAGTACACGGCGGGGCCGTGATGAAATGGGTCGATTTAGCCGCTTACGCATGCTCAGCTGGCTGGAGTGGTAAATATTGCATCACCGCTTACGCTGGCGGAATTCGCTTTGTTGCACCGATTCATGTGGGTAATCTCGTCGAAGTCAGTGCCAAAATTATTTATACCGGAACAAGCTCTATGCACGTGGCTATTGATGTGCAAGCCAGCGATCCCAAACAGTTAGACAAAACACTGACCACGCACTGTATTGTTATCATGGTTGCGGTTGATGCCGACGGAAAACCAACCAAAATACCAGAATGGACCCCAGTAACCGAGGAAGACATCAATCTGCGTGATTCAGCAATAAAGCTAATGAATATGCGTAAACAGATTGGTGAAGAAATGGAAATGCATGTCAAAATGCTAAAATAGACTCATATTCAGCACTATAGCCAATCAAGACTCTGCGAAAGTAGGATTGGCTTCTTTCGCAAGGTTAGTAACCAAAACCTTCGGCCACGTTGTGTGTTTAATTCATACCATTTGACGTATTTAACGTTACTCTTCTAGCATACTAAAATAAGTATGAACCGTTATTTTGCATCAATTTGTCATTTTTCTTTAATATGTTTCTGTTTTAATTCCGGTGGCTAGTTTTCGTATAGCGACGTTTTGATATGTCTGTATTTTGATATGGCTATACCATTAAATAAATAGTTTAACCGTCAATCTCAACCGTCACCTTTACTTCAAAATTAAAACAGTAGGCTTTACATTGATAGAAGATCGCACCCTTATTACACTAAGCGATGATACCATCGCTAACCCACGAGCGGTTGAGTATCAATGGGTACGTACCATGTATGTAGAAGGGTATAAAAGCCAAGATATTAACCATTACATTCAAACTTGTTTCGGTGGCGACAACATATTTGCAGATCTATTTCGAAAAGTTGCGCTGCATGAAGAGAGTATCTACGTATTGATGCAGTACGTTGGCTGCGCGCCTTCAAATAAAGAACTAAATTAAATGGCTACTAACAATTTTTCTAAATAAATAAGCGACCATAATCGGTCGCTTATCTTTTATCTTTTATCTTTTATCTTCTTATCCTTTCACACCACCGGCGGTCAAACCTCCGACTAACCAGCGCTGCGCGAGTAAAAATACGACAGTAATGGGTACGGCTGAAAGCACCGCAGCGGCGGCAAAATCACCCCACAGATAATTTTGAGGATAAAGGTACTGTTGCATTCCTACCGCAAGGGTATATTTGTCGACATCGGAGAGTAATAATGAAGCTACTGGTACTTCACCAACAACTGTAATAAACGACAAAATAAACACCACAGCAAGAATTGGCACCGATAAAGGTAAAAGCACCAAACGGAATGCCTGCCATGGTGTTGCACCATCCAGCGCAGCCGCTTCTTCTAGGGAATTATCTATCGTTTCGAAGTAACCTTTAATAGTCCATACATGTAACGCGATACCACCAAGGTAAGAGAAAATCAAACCACCATGGGTATTTAAGCCTAAAAATGGTATGTATTGCCCCAACTTATCAAACAGCGCGTACATTGCGACTAATGCCAGTACCGCAGGAAACATTTGAAAAATCATCATTGCTTTTAGAATTGTGTTTTTACCAGTGAATCTCATTCGAGCAAACGCGTAAGCAGATGTCGTTGATAACGCGACAATAAACACTGATGAAATAGCAGCTATTTTAACCGAATTCCACAGCCAGGATAAAACAGGAAACGGTGGTGGTGTAATCGAACCATCGGCATTGGTTACTGAAAAGCCTAAAGCTAACTTCCAATGTTCTAACGATGGATTGTCAGGGATCAAGCTGCCTGTAGCAAAATTTCCTTCTCGAAAAGATATCGCAATAATCATTAACATAGGGAAAATAATCATCGATAAAAAAGTCCACAAAGCTATATGCGTTGCCCACACTCGGTATTTTAAATTTTTACTTTGTACTATCGCCATAATATTTCGCCTTAATCCTGTGACAGTTTGGTAAATCGTAAGTTTAGTAAAGCTAAACCACCCACGAGTAAAAATATCAGTGTCGCGATAGCACTCGCCAAACCGAAATCTTGACCACCACCGCCTTCGAAAGCAATGCGGTAGGTATAGCTCACTAACAAATCGGTATAACCTGCAGGTTCGGACGTTCCAATCATATTGGGGCCACCGCTGGTAAGTAGGTAAATCATCACAAAGTTATTGAAATTAAAAGCGAAACACGCAATCAGCAAAGGCGTTAGTGGCTTGACCATCATTGGCAAAGTAATCTGGGTGAAATTCTTAAAAGGACCGGCACCGTCAATCGCTGATGCTTCATATAAATCGTCCGGTATTGCTTTAAGCAACCCCATACAAAGGATCATCATATAAGGAAAGCCTAACCATGTATTTACAATGATCACCATGGTTCGCGCCAAAATAGGATCAGAAAACCAGTTTGGACTAATACCAAACATCGCCTCTAGAACCATATTTATCTCTCCGAAACTCTGGTTAAATAGACCTTTAAAAATAAGGATAGAAATAAACGCAGGAACAGCATAAGGAAGAATCAATAACACGCGATAAATAGCTCGGCCTCTAAGATATTCCCATTGAACAATACTGGCTAAAACAAGACCAATAATCAGTGTCAGACCCACCGTTATCGCGGCAAATGCGACCGTCCAAATAAAAATACTAATGAAAGGTTCTTTTATTCCATCGTCTTGCCAAACGCGTTCAAAATTATCGGTACCAATATTAACCACAAACCCTGGAGAGATTGCCGCACCAATAAACTGTCCCGCGTCATCGACTACCTGATAGTACCCATTATCCATATTTGGATATAAATTCTGACCGGTTTTATTATTCGTCATCGACTGACTATCATCAGCCAAGGTATAAAGTGGCATAACAGACGCAAATTTTCTTAACCCACTCATACGAATATCTGCTCCGTTTGGCAAATGCAGATCAACGTTGGCTAAAGCGACTTTATTTTGGATAATGGTCTTTATTTTTTCTTTTTCACCAACAACTTGATCGATAGCCAATAAATCAAGTTCACTTTTGGCAAACCCTTGCAATATAAACGGCTCAGTGGCAAGCAATTGGTCTGCATCTTTAACCACAAGTCGGTGACCGTCAGCTGTTTTATACAGATAAAATGGATAACTCTCTCCACTTTGATAAGTTTGATCCAATAATACGGCCTGAGCCCGCTCTAAAGATAATTGATTACTGGCGCTGTAATTGGTAAAAGCTAAACCAACGGTATAGGCTAATGGAAACAGAATGAACAAGATCATCCCTGCGATACCCGGATAAATATAACGATGAGCATACGTCTTTTTGCTTGCAAAAATATACAAGGCTAACGCAGTTAATATTACCGTAAGCAAAGCAAATGCAACCTCACCACGTACATACATAATAATAGTGGCATAACCATTAACAACACCAATCATTGCCAATAAGGCCCATTTGATAACTATTTTCTGATTCGAAGTTATTTTTTTACTAGAAGACCGTTCCTCACTAGAAGAAAATGAGGAAGATGTGCCCAGATCTTTATTTTTCGTTGACTGCATATGAAAACCCATTGGCAATGAAAGGGAGAAAAATCAGGAGAGAAATCACTCTCCTATAATGCGACCTAAAATTAATTAGGCAATTAACCCATTACTTAACCATCTGTTTTTCAGCATCTTCAAGTGCTTCATCAACGCCTTGACGACCATCGACAATATTAATAATGGCATTTCTAGCCGCAACCCAAAACGCGCCCATTTGTGGGATATTGGGCATAATTTCACCATTCATTGCATTATCCATCGTTGCCGAAATGCGCTTATCACTATTTAGCTCTTTTTGGAAAGAATTCAACGCGACAGCACCAAGTGGCTTGTCATTATTTACCTCGTGTAACGCGTCATTGGTAAGCAAGTAGTTTTCAATAAACTCAACCGCTAGATCTTGGTTCGGTGAGGCCGTACTAATCCCAGCAGTTAACACCCCAACAAATGGTTTAGAAGATTGCCCGTTAAATGTTGGCAAAGTCGCGACGCCATAATTAATCCCTGATTTTTCAATATTTCCCCACGCCCATGGACCATTAATGGTCATTGCTGTGTTGCCTTTGTTAAATTCAGATTCAGAAACCGAATAGTCCATATCAGCGGAAATAATGCCTTTATCTACCAGACTCTTAACAAAATGCATCGCTTCTTTCACTCCATCAGTAGCGATACCTGCATCTTTTACATCATAACCTGAACCTGTGTACTTAAACGCATAGCCGCCATCTGCTGCCATTAAAGGCCAAGTAAAATACGGTTCTTTTAGGTTCCACATGATGGCAGTTTTGCCTTGTTGATTAAGTTTTGCACTTAACGCTTCTATCTCTTGCCAACTCGTAGGTGGGGTTGCAACAAGATCTTTGTTATAAATTAATGATAAAGATTCAACAGCAACAGGATAACCAATTAACTTGCCATTATATTGCACTGCGTCCCATGCAAAATCGACGATAGCGTCTTTGATCTCTTTAGATGGATTGACTTCCGCTAATAGCCCAGCTTCAGCATAACCACCAAATCGGTCATGAGCCCAAAATACAATATCAGGGCCATCGCCAGTTGCCGCCGTCTGAGGAAATTTATCTTGCAGACCATCTGGATGCGCTACTGTTACTGTAATACCGGTATCTTCCTCAAATTTTTTCCCGACTTGCGCAAGACCGTTATAACCTTTATCACCATTAATCCAAATAGTAAGTTGGCCTTCTTCAATTGCAGCGTTCACATTCAATGAACAAAATGCAGTTAACGTACAAATAGCAACTGTGCTTAGGGCGTTTTTCATATTTATATCCTTTTTGAATAAATTAAGGCGATTCAGTAACAACAACGTGCCAAATTTCTCCGCTCATGATGTAAAAATATTGGCTAAGTATCATCATCCTGCATTCTACGCCCTTGTTGAAAAGAACCACTTTCGTGATCCGTATCAGAGTGGCCTACCGATCTAAATCACACAAAGGATATTAAATGTGATTGTAAGCACATTTTGTATCAGCATTTTTTAGAGCCAGATCTAATTTTTTATTTAGCTATCTTTTCAGCCTCATCCCTAATTACTCCCCCCTGATATCGGCTTGTGGTGGAGGATGTAAAACCGTCCAAAACAACACAAACTAGACCGATATTCACACTATTGACTGTCTATTAAAAAATAATCACCAATACATGAATGACTAGCGGTATCAAACCAATCGAGGATAGACCACATGGCAAGTGTCACTTTAAAAAATGTATGTAAAGCGTACGGCGACCTAATGATCTCCAAAAATATTGATTTAGAGATACAAGAAGGGGAATTTGTCGTTTTTGTTGGACCATCTGGTTGTGGTAAATCCACGTTATTACGTTGTATCGCAGGATTAGAAGACATTACATCTGGTGACTTATATATTGATGGTGAACGAATGAATGACGTTGAACCCTCTAAACGTGGGGTTGGAATGGTTTTTCAATCTTATGCACTTTATCCGCACTTAAATCTTTATGACAATATGTCGTTTGGTCTAAAACTCGCTAAAGCAGACAAAGCTGAAATAGATAAACGCGTCTCACACGCGGCTGAGATTTTACAACTGGGTCACCTTCTAGAAAGGCAACCAAAAGCATTGTCAGGTGGTCAACGTCAACGTGTTGCTATTGGGCGCACTCTGGTCTCTCAACCCAATTTATTTTTACTGGATGAACCGCTTTCCAACTTAGATGCAGCGCTTCGAGTCAACATGCGCAGCGAAATAACTAAGCTTCAACGTCAACTCGGCTGTACCATGATCTATGTTACTCATGATCAAGTAGAAGCCATGACCATGGCAGATAAAATTGTAGTTTTGGACGAGGGGTTTGTATCACAAGTGGGTAAACCGTTAGAACTCTATCACTATCCCAAAAATCGTTTTGTCGCTGGGTTTATTGGTTCGCCAAAAATGAATTTTATCAGTGTTCAGATTGAGCAAGTAGAAGAAGAACGCGTTCAAGTTAAACTTTCTAATGGCAATATACTTTGGATCCCAGTTGAAGGATCAAGCGTTACCAAGGGAGAACGCATGTCTTTAGGTATTCGTCCTGAGCATTTATTGAACGCAGAGCAAGCGGATGCAACTATAGAGGGAAATATTCAAATAGTGGAAAAACTGGGTAATGAAACACAAATATATTTACACCTAGACAGTGCTGATGCGAATGTTATTTATCGTGCTCCCGATACCCTACCGGTAGAAGTGGGCGACAAATTTGCTATCGGCTTGGCAGCGCACCGATGTCACTTATTTCATAACGATGGCCGAGCATGTCGTCGACTTTATCAAGAGAATGGTGTCGACTTTAACTAAAAGCAGAGCAACACACAAAAAACCTTGCGTTAATCAGCAAGGTTTTTTTGTGCAATGTTTAGTAGTGGAAAATTATAGATTATCTGGTCTAGATTAACCGCTAAACAAATAAGGATAGAGTTTTTGCTTCTCTTCATTGGTCAAAGATTGAACTCGTTCGATATTTCGTTCTGGTATCAATTCTGGGTCAGGGTAATGTTTTAACACTCGTTCCATGCTCTTTTCACGTATTAGATGCAAAATAGGAAACGGAGAACGATTGGTTAAGTTTTCATCGTCTTCTGGTTCGGTTCCACCAAAACAATAATTAGGATGAAAAGTAGCAACTTGATAAATACCCTGGTAGTTTTCTTGCTTTAAAAGCGCATCCACCCAATCTAGAAAAAAATTATAGTCCATAAAATCTTCGAGCATATTTGGCACAACAACTAATGTGGTCTCAAGCTCTTTAGGCTCGGTGTTATCCAATTCCTTCAACTGTAGAAGAATAAACTCCAGTAACGCTTCTTCTGTCGTAGCATTTGATAGTGCTATTTTAATCTGCTTATTTATATTCGGCTTATGAGCAAAAGGGCACAGATTAAGGCCTATAACCACCTGTTCTAGCCATTGTTGAGTTTGAGCAATTATTTGATTATCGGTCACAAATTTTCCTTTTTTACAGAACCAAGCTCGTGAGTTTTAAGTAAATAACACAGAATAAATATCATTACGCAAAATAGGGTTCCACCAGCCATTACCGCTTCCCATGCACCATTTTGCCAACAATAGATAAGTATAAAGCCGCCTAAACTACCACCAATATAATAATGCACCAAGTATAAAGCCGTCGCCGTTGCTTTGGCTCTGATCGCTTTTTGACTGACCCAACCATAGGCTAAAGCATGCGTAAAAAAAGCACCACTACTAATCAAAAGCAAACCGATTAACATAGTACCAATGTCGTCAAGATAAGCGATAAACATGCCGGTTGCGGTAATCATCGTGCCAAGAACCATACCCGAAATAGAATGGTATTTTTGCGCCCAGCGCCCACTGTATCGAGAGCTTAACGTTCCAGATAAATAACACAAAAAGGTAAGAGAAGTAAGGCTTGATGGTAAGCTATACGGTTCATCTGCTAACCGAAAACCAATAACAGAAAATAGATTAACAAACAGAGCGAAATTAAAACCACCAATCAACATGGCAAACCAGACTTCTTTATTCTTGAGGTGTTGAACTAATTGACGGTTATGGTGAAAAAACACACCACGTTGTGGCTTAAAGTATTTTTGTTGTGGTAAGTTTTTGAAAACCACGGCACCGCCAATAAGCGTTGCTACCGAAATGATAATCGCGGCCACTTGCCAACTAAAGAAATCGGTCACAACCCCACCAACAATTCGTCCCGTAATCCCGCCTAAAGAATTAGCGGCAATATAACCACCAACCGCTTGAGTAAGCGCTGCGGGAGACATTTCCTCGGCCATATAAGCAACGGCTACAGACGCAAAAGCAGCCAAAGAAATGCCCATGCACGCTCTGGCAATGACCATGCTATAAAAACTCGAATCGGCCAGCATAAATAAGTTGATAATCGGAGGGGAAAATAAACCGATTAACATCACCTTTTTCCGACCAAACGATTCAGACACCAATGCCCAAGGAACTAAAAATATCGACAGGGTTAATGTAGTGGAGGCAAAGATCCAATTTACTTGAGTGGCACTAATGGCAAGTTCTTTAGCCAACTGTGGAAGAATAGGTTGAAAAAAATAAAGATTACAAAAAATCAAAAACGAACCTAATGCCATCGTAAAGCTGACTTTTTTATAAGCGGCACTACCATATTCAATCATACAAGGTCATCTATTATTTACGTGAAACATGCGTGAACTAGAAACATCGATAAATGAGAAACGGTAGCAAATAATAAATAATAACTTACGTGCTACATAGTTATTTATAGAACAATTTTCATCGTTATTGTTTGCCTAATATCACAGAGTTGTTAATACCTTACAGCTCATAGAAATCGACCAAAATAATGACCGTTAACACGTTACTCTTATCACAATTGACTGGCTAATCGATCGAAGCTGTCCATTACTTGCTGACATTTCATTACCCTACCATGCCCCTGCCCTTGTGTTGCAACTAAAGACACATTTTCGCTCTGCTTAGCAGCCTGTTGAGAAACCGTAAATTTAGTAAATTTATCATCTTCATCATGCACAATCATGGTTGGTGAAATACGTTGCATTAAATGCTGGTACGGATCGATTACGTGAATCGGGTAATGGTATTGCAACTCAACCTCCCCAACCACTTCTTTGAATAATTTAAGCGAATAGCCTGAACGTTCAATACTATCAAACAGATTATCCAGATAGTCTAAAACAGGCGCAATTAATAGCATCGGACAGTCAGCTATTTTGCTGTGCTTACACTCTAGGGCCGATGCAGTCCCCATACTGTGACCAACAAGACCAACGACCTGTTGTTCGACACTATCTAATATTTGTTCTAAACAAAAAACAAACGCAGGAATGTGTCCATAAGCCCCGCCACTTTTACCATGTGCTGGTTGATCATAAGCAAAAGCGGTAAAACCTTTCGAGGCAATATGTTCCATCAGTGGGTAAAACTGGCTAGATGAACCAGACCAACCATGAGTCAAAATCCATAACGGACCACTACCTAATGAGTAGGTTTTTATGCGTCCTTCCGATGTTTCTATATGGCCATGAAGCAATCCTGCTGGCTCTGTATTAAATGGTTTAGTTCTAACTGGAGTAAGAAGAAGTTGCCTAGCTGTTTTTTTAGCATGCTTTGGCGCAATGGAATGATGTAAACGAGTAACTAAGTTAACCAACTGCTTTTTAAGGCTAAATTTTCCTGCGGTATTAAAATATATTTTCTCGCTCACGATTATCCCATTAAGTATGCTATTTTTAGATTAAATGCACTATATCAGTTCAAATAAAAAGTGGTAGTAACATTGCTGAAACATAACCAACTTTTTGATTAGTTTTCATTTTTAAATTGATGTGACACAATACTCATCAACATGCCCATTTTTGTCGGCATGTTGTCTTCGTTATAAGTTAATTTTTATCCGATTAACGTATTACTTTGTTTACTCACTTACAGTATTAACTTCATTTAGTTTATTTACTCACTGCCAGAAAAGGAACTTCATGGGCAATTTTATCGACCAGTTGCTATTTTCCGCCTCGATTACAGGGCCAATCTGCTTAATGCTGCTATTAGGCGTCATATTAAAACGTATAGGCCTTATCAATGACGAGTTTATTGACGTTGCCTCTAAACTCGTTTTCCAAGTTACCTTACCTGCCCTGCTTTTTTTAAGCATCATTGGTTCTGAACACGACTTTTCCAATAGCACTGCGTTTATTGGCTATGGTATTGCTGCCAATTTAGTGTTCTTTGTTTTTATCACTGTCGTTACCAATCGAATGTTTCCTAACTCTAGTGATAACGGTGTATCGATTCAAGGAAGCTACCGGGCTAATACCGCCATTATCGGCTTAGCATATATTGCCAATGCTTACGGTGACTCCGGTGTGGCATTGGCGGCAATTTACGTCGCACCAATGACTATTTTGTATAATATTTTGGCCGTTATCGCATTAAGTCCGAAACAAGAAAAAGGGAGCGGATTTAAAGCACTTGGAGTAATAGTCAAGACGATTACTAAAAATCCATTAGTTATTTCGATTATGTTGGGTATGATTTTTTATGCTTTAACTATCCCAGTACCAGAAATGGTAACGGATGCCGGTGAGTATTTTGCTCGTATGACATTACCTCTAGCCTTGCTTTGTACAGGCGGTTCGCTGGATATTAAATCGCTCAAGCACGATAAAAATTCAACTTGGTTTGCCACATTTAATAAACTCATTCTAGCGCCAGTTGCTATTACCTTAATCGCAATCAGTCTTGGATTCAGAGGAATTGAATTAGGAATTATCTTTTTCATGAGCGCTGCACCTACAGCAGCCGCAAGCTACGTGATGGCAAGAGCTATAGGAGGTAATGCCACTTTAGCGGCCAACATTATCGCCCTCACCACCGTCGGCTCTTTATTGAGTTGTACGGCAGGTATATTTATTCTCTCTACTTTAGGGCTGATGTAACCAAGTAATATCGGCTAACTATTGTAGTTAATCGAATAATCGCCACTGATTGCCACTCTTTGTTAAGAGTCATTTTGATGATCACTCTTTCAATAACACAAAAATAGGGCCTGTTACTTTACCAGTAACAGGCCCTATTTTTGTTATCTAAACTTAAGTCATCTACATTTAAGTCAATTTATAATACAAGGTCGACAAAGGCGGTAAACTCATTTTCAGAGAATGATCCAACCCTTCACTTGGTACTTTTTCTGTTTTTATTGTCTTAGCGACTTTAAAACCGCTACCTGCATATTTTTCATCATCGGTATTGATCAACAAGGTGTATTTGCCTGGGTTCGGCACGCCTAAACGAAACGCTTCATGAGGAACGGGTGTAAAGTTGGTTATAACCAAGATTCGCTCTCCTGATTCACTAATCCGTTCATGAGCTAAAATACTCGCATCATCGGCATCTTGTAAACGCCACTCAAATCCTTTTGGATCACAATCTTGTTCATGCAGTGCAATTTCATTGCGATAAACCGTATTTAAATCCCGAGTAAGCGCTTGTACTCCTTGATGCCGTTTATATTCAAGTAAATACCACTCTAACTGTTCATCGTGATTCCATTCGCCAGTTTGACCAAACTCCGTCCCCATGAAGTTCAGTTTCTTACCTGGCTGACCGTACATATACCCTAAATAAGCTCTTAAGTTAGCGGTTTGCTGCCACTCATCTCCAGGCATTTTACTGTGAATAGAACGCTTACCATAAACCACTTCATCATGAGACAGTGACAAAACATAATTTTCACTGTGCGCATAGATAAGTGGAAAGGTAATGGTGTTATGGTGATATTTACGATGGACAGGATCTTCTTGTACATAAGATAAACTATCGTGCATCCAGCCCATATTCCATTTAAAGCCGAAGCCTAAGCCTCCCATAAAGGTTGGCGCAGAAACGCCCGGAAAAGCAGTTGATTCTTCTGCAATAGTCATGGCATTAGGGAAATGCTTGTAAACTTCTTCATTTACCCATTTAAACATTGCGATAGCATCATAATTTTCATTACCACCGTCTTGGTTTGGCAACCATTGGTCATGACTACGTGAATAATCTAAATACAACATAGACGCAACCGCATCGACTCGAATACCGTCAATGTGGAACTGCTCAAACCAATAAAGCGCATTAGACACTAAAAAGCGACGAACATGTTCTTTACCTACATCATAAATGTAAGAGTTCCAATCTTGGTGCCAACCTCGACGAGGATCGGGATCATGATATAAAGGCGTACCATCAAAATTAGCCAAGCCATGGCTATCAGCAGGATAATGTGCAGGAACCCAGTCTAATACCACGCCAATTCCGGCTTCATGGCACGCGTCCACGAAGAATTTAAAATCATCTGGAGAACCAAAACGACTAGTTGGAGCAAATAGCCCAACCGGTTGATAGCCCCATGAACCATAAAATGGATATTCTGAAATAGGCATCAGTTCAACGTGGGTGTAGCCAAGATCACTTAAATAAGGTACGAGCTCAGCCGCTAATTCACGGTAAGTTAAAAAGTTACCTTCTTTATCTCTTTTCCATGATCCTACATGTAATTCATAAAAAGATAAGGCTTCCTTACGTTTTTCCGTTACTGCTCTTGCTTGCCATGCTTTATCTTGCCATTGATAACGATCGTGGTTGTACGTTATGGAAGCAAAAGAGGGATGTTGCTCTGCATAAAAACCCCATGGGTCAGCTTTATGTGGCAATCCTTCCCCATGTGGACCTTTAATTTCGTACTTATATTGGGTGCCTTCTGGCAAATCAGGAACAAAAATCCCCCAAATTCCGTAATCTAACTTTTGCATAGGATTACGGCGTCCATCCCATTGGTTAAATCCACCAATCAAACTCACAGCAGAAGCATGTGGCGCATAAACTAGAAAGCGAGTACCACATATCTGTTTACCATCACGTTCCATTTCAACAAAGTGCGCCCCCATATGATGGTACATTTGTATTGGAGTATGTAGTTCTTCAAATTCTTGGTACAAAGCGTGATACTGATATGGATCATCCATGATTTGCTCAGTACCATCCCAGTCGATAGCCAGTTTATAATGTGTGAACCTCAGATCTCTCGCTTGCTTTAGCTCGAAACCATCGCCGTTGATTCGCTCCAATTCGACTCTAGGTTCATTGTCTACCACTAATTCAACTTTTCTGGCACCCGGGAGCCAAACACGTAAGGCTATATCTTCGTCTTGTTGATACGGCCCCAAAAAAGAAAACGGGTCGGAAAATGATGCTTTAGAAAGCAGAGCAAACGTTTGTACTTCTTTAGAAATCTCTGTTTTTTTCAACTGACGTCTCCCTATAAAATTTTTTTAATTTTCACGCTTTAGTTAATCCTACCAGCTTCTATTCCAGTCGCTATTGTCTCAGTCACTAATATCTCAATAACTTATGCATCAATAACTAATGCCTCAATAGCTAATGCCTCAATAGCTAATGCCTCATAGATAAATAGTAGCGTGCAATATCCCCTAAATAAGGAAAACTTAAATAGAGAAAGCGCTAACGACCATAAGCTACGGCTACTTACCAAAAAATACCCGCTAAGAGCGGGTATTAGCTACCTTTCATTCTATCGGACTATTAGCAAATGTGGAGTGACTTATCCGATATTTTGTAATAGAAATTACCCTATCTTTTCGCTTGTTGCCTCACTTCTGTTAGTCTTCTGGCAATCCGGTTCACTTCTTCACGAGAAAAAATGTCATCTAGGCTCATAGAAAGCTTACGTCGCCAGTTGGGATATTCATCCACTGTTCCTGGAATATTGACCGGTTTATCCATTTCTAACCAGTCTTCTAGTTGCACACTAAGTAACGTAGACGATCCGGCGGCGAGATGAAGTTGTAACGCTTCACTCAGATGTTGATCCATAGGAACCATGGTTGCGTCTCGACCCACACATTCTGGCAGGAAACCATGCCAAGCCACACTGTTTAATATTTCTTGTTTGCACTGTAATCTATTATCAAAAAGAATTTTCAACTGCTTTTCATCTGGGTAGAGTCCTAGCTCTTTACCCATTTTCAGATCATCACAGTGCCAAAAGCCACGAAGTGTCGGCATATCATGGGTACATAATGCTGACATCGATTGCTCTGCATAATGTTTTGGTGAATAGTAACCACCGTCTTCTGCCACTTCAAAGAAAAAGACTTTGTAAGAGTGCACTCCTGCATCTGCAAGAACATCAACAATTTCATCAGGTACTGTACCAAGATCTTCACCAATAACAGAACATTGATGGCGATGAGATTCTAATGCCAAAATAGCCAGCATATCTTCTACAGGATAGTAAATGTAAGCGCCTTCCGTCGCGCCTTCACCTTTTGGTATTAACCAAAGACGTAAAAGCCCTAAAATATGATCAATTCGCAAAGAACCACAATGTTTCATGTTGGCACGAAGCAACTTAATAAAGGCATCATAATTGGTCTGTTTTAGAACGAGCGGATTAAGCGGTGGTAAGCCCCAGTTCTGTCCTAATGGACCTAAAATATCTGGCGGCGCACCGATACTCGCGCCATGAACTAATACCTTATCATCTGCCCATGTTTCTGAACCTGAATCTGCCACACCGACAGCGAGATCGCGGTAAAGCCCTATCGCCATGCCTTTTTCTTCTGCTAGAACTTGAGCTTCATTTATCTGATTGTCGGCTACCCATTGTAAATAGAGATAGAGTTGCACTAAATCTTGGTTGTCTTCGATAAATTTTTTGACAGCAGGATTTTGAAAACGACGGTACTGTTCTGGAAAAACTGGCCAGCCCCAAATCGATGAATCTTCTTTATGAAAAGTGGTATGCATAGCGTCAAACGCAGCTTGATGCAATAAACTGTCACCACCTTGTTCAACAAAATCTAAAAACTCAATCGCTCTATCAGTCATGTTCTGCAAGTGGCGAGTTTTAAATTCATCGTAAAGTAATGGCAACACGCTCATTTTAAGTTCAGCGACTTCGGTATAATTTACCCAATGAGCATCACGAACTCTTTGTAATCTGTATTGAAATTCGGAGCTACCGACCTTTTGCTGCGCTTGCGCACTTAACACAAATTCGGGAACCGAACTAACGTCGATATAAAACAAATTTAACCAGCGACGAGAAGATGGGCTATAAGGACTGGCGCCTTCAGGGTTAGCAGGAAACAAAGAGTGGATTGGGTTTAAACCCACAAAATCACCACCACGGGAAGCCACTTCAGCGACCAACTGTTTTAAATCACCAAAATCACCAATACCCCAATTATGTTGAGTACGAAGTGTATAAAGCTGAACACTTGGCCCCCACATTTTTTTACCTTCTTCTATTTTTTCCTGCTTAAAACACGACTTAGGGGTCACTATAAGCATCATTTCATAAGGAGCCTTGCGTCGCTTACGAGTGATAATAAGCTTATGATAGCCCCATGCTAAGTTGGGTAGTTGAAAGACTAAATCCCCGCCCTCAGCTCGATCATCTCTTACTATTTGAGACTGTAGATACCCTTCTAAAATGTCACCTTGCTCGGTTTCCAAACGCCAATTAAACTCACTTTCACGAGCACTAATACCTAAATGCAAACTCACTTCGATAGGTTGTTCATTATCACGGACAACCTGAACAGAATCTAATACTGGTTTTTTATGAATTTTCTCAGCAGATTTGAGCAGCTTATCATCGCTAGATGTGTCATAGCCTAAGGCGGATAATAGACGACGAATCGTTTCATCTTTAACCGTTGCTGGTTCCCCCCAAGCACTAATATAATTATCTGCGATCCTTGCCATCTCGGCCACTTTTTTTAGTGCTGATTGTTGTTGCATTATTTTCTCCGAAACTGCCTGAGCATCTCTATTATCATTTATTGCCATTATCGCTTATTGGCATTGTCATTTATTGACAATAGGTAAGGTAACGTAAATTAAGATAAGCCAAGGCACCTGTCCCTAACTTATCTTTAATCATTACTTACACATAAATTAACGTTTAACCGTTTCTAACTTCCATATGTTGTTCACATAATCCCGAATAGAACGGTCTGAACTGAACTTACCAACTAACGCAGTATTAAGAATGGCTTTGTGCGCCCAACCTTCTTGATCTCGATATTGCGCATCCATATCTTCATGTGCTTTCACGTAAGAAGCAAAATCTGCAAGACATAAATATGGGTCACCACCATCAAGCAAACTATCAAATGTTGCACGCAATTTTCCAGGTTGACCTGGCGTAAACTCATCACTCAATAATAAGTCCATGGATGCTTTAAGCAATGAATCTGAATTGTAGTAGTCAAACGGGTTATACCCACTCGCTCGCAGTGTTTCTACACCGTCAACATCCAGGCCAAATATATAAATATTTTCATCGCCCACTTCTTCACGGATTTCTACATTAGCACCATCCATTGTGCCAATCGTTAATGCACCATTTAACGCTAACTTCATATTACCGGTACCGGACGCTTCTTTACCTGCAGTAGAGATCTGTTCTGACACGTCTGCTGCCGGAATAATTATTTCGGCCATGCTGACACGGTAATCGGGAATAAAGACCACTTTAAGCTTGTTATTAACACGCTCATCGTTATTGATTTTTTCCGCCACTTTATTAGTTGCGTAGATAATCTCTTTTGCCAAGTGGTAACCCGGCGCGGCTTTGGCTGCAAAAAACACCACACGAGGCGCCATATCAAACGAAGGGTCATTAAGTAGACGATAATATAACGACAAGATATGTAACAAGTTTAAATGTTGACGCTTATATTCATGTAAACGTTTGATTTGCACATCAAAAATAGCGTTAGTATCTAACTCAATCGCCATATTGTCTTTAACCCAATCGGCAAGGCGCTGCTTGTTTTCTTTCTTAACCGCCATATATTGTTGTTGAAATTCTTTATCATCGGCAAATTTAGCGATTTGAGTTAATTGATCGAGGTCGGCAGGCCAGTCGGTACCAATTTTGTCCGAAATTAAATCAGAAAGACCAGGGTTACAGAACTTCAACCAACGACGAGGTGTTACGCCATTAGTAACATTTTGCAGTTTGTTTGGATATAACTCATTAAATTCAGGGAATAAGTCGCGTTTCACTAATTCAGAGTGAAGAGCGGCTACACCATTGACCGCGTATGAACCCACTACGCATAAATTGGCCATACGTACCATACGATGGAAACCTTCTTGAATAATAGAAAGCTTACGCTGTTTATCTACATCCCCCGGCCACTTAGCTCGCACTTCAATCAAGAA
The DNA here is from genome assembly GCF_047302445.1 of Vibrio sp. MA40-2. Lineage (NCBI taxonomy): Bacteria > Pseudomonadati > Pseudomonadota > Gammaproteobacteria > Vibrionales > Vibrionaceae > Vibrio > Vibrio sp. MA40-2. Next base: position 1,351,475 of record NZ_CP178627.1, on the reverse strand, counting down.
TAAATGGTTAATTTGATAAATTATCTCCATATGACGCGGCAGTAAACGTTGAATCAGAGACTCACTCCACGTTTCTAGCGCTTCTGGTAACAAAGTATGATTAGTATAGGCGAACGTTTTAGAACAAATAGCCCATGCATCTTCCCAAGAAAGGTCACGCTCATCAATAAGGATACGCATTAACTCAGGAATAGAGATCGTTGGATGCGTGTCGTTAAGTTGGATTGCTTCATATTTAGGCAAATCCATAATGTCGTGCCCTGCTGCATCGTGACGACGAAGAATATCAGCGATAGAAGCCGCACTATGAAAATATTGCTGCATTAAACGAAGAGTTTTGCCTTTTTCATGGTTGTCATTTGGGTAAAGTACTTTTGTAATATTGCCTGAATCTATAAGAGCATGTTGTGCTTCAAAGTAGTCCCCATTATTGAAACTTTCTAATGAGAACGGCGCAATAGCTCGACATTCCCATAAGCGTAATGGATAAACTGTATCACTTTCATAACCAACGATAGGTAAATCCCATGGCATACCTTGCACTTGCATTCCTGGAACCCAACGGCGCTTCTCAACTCCATCAATATATTCAGATTCTACATGGCCATAAAAACCAATTTGCTGCGCATATTCCGGACGAGCAACTTCCCATGGGTAGCCTTCTACACCACGCCATGCATCCGGCGCTTCTTTTTGATGACCTTGTTCAAAAGATTGCTTAAATAGACCATATTCATAATGCAGTCCATACCCAATGGTCGGATATTCCTGTGCTGCACAAGAATCCATAAAACAAGCAGCCAAACGGCCTAAACCGCCATTTCCTAATGAAGGATCTCGTTCTTCTTCCAGTAAATCAGAAAGGCTTTGACCTAATTCGTTCATTGCATCTGTAATTTGGCTATACAAACCCATGCTGATTAAATTGTTTCCGGTCAAACGTCCAATTAAAAATTCCAGAGATAGGTAGTTAACACTTTTGGCATTTTTAATGGCTGGATCATTTTCTGTTTCAAGCAAATCAAATGTGGTTAATTCTGCTAAAGCACGTCCCATCGCTAGATACCATGCTCGCGAATCGGCATTCTCTACTGTTGTAGCGTAGGTTGCGGTTAAGTGCTTCTTAACATTAGCCTGAAAAGAGGCTTTATCGAATTTAGCTTGTTGAGTTGGTTTCATAACGATATCTCATAGTTTTCATTCATCTTTTGCTTATCCTGCATCGAATCATTAAGCAGAACATCCTCCCATTCATCAGGAGAAGGAGGAGGAGTATCTAGGGCGTAGAAACTCACCTCCCGCACATTTAAAGATCAAAGTCACATTGTTGCTGCCGATAAGGCAAATTCAAGTGACAAAGATCACGTGTACATCTCTTTACCTCGATTAGTCCTTGAAGACTAAAAGTAACCTACGAACAACTTACTATTAAAAGCAGCTTACTGTGAAAAGCAACATACTGTTAAAAGAATAGGTCTGGTCACAAAATAATTAAAGCTCAGAATTGTTTCAGTGACACTAATATGTACAAGTCAGCCTACTAATTACATCCCCCACCTAAACATTATGTGACGAGTAACTCAATTATGGGGCGTAGATGATCAGTAATATGCGCTGTGTCATACATATTTGAGAATAGGCATGTACGCAAGGGCAATGCTTAACGTAGGATGAGCTTTAAGCCGTTGTGGATCGGTAATTATGATTAACAAATGCTAACGTAATTATTTAGCATACATTGTTATAATGAAATACAACGATAGTTATTCCTCTGTCACACAATCACTTATTGAAACGAATTATGTTAATACCATCGAAATTGACTAGACCGAGTCGATTGCATAACGCAATCTTGAGACCAAGAGTACTCGATTTATTGCAACAAGCCCCCTTTTATAAACTGGTTCTTTTTCGATCGCCCGCCGGTTATGGTAAGACAACCATGGCGACTCAATGGCTTGCCGATAAAAGTGCCGTAGGTTGGTTTAGCATCGATGATAGTGATAATGACTCCTACCGGTTTGCAGACTATTTTATTCATGCAATAAATAAAGCAACCAATGGAAAATGTCTCATTTCAGAAACATTAGCGAAGAGACGACAGTTCTCTTCGCTCATCACATTATTTGAAGAAATATTTGTAGAATTATCCGATTTTTTTGATGAATTTTATGTCGCGCTCGACGACTATCACCTTATAAATTCAGACGAAATCCACGAAGCGATGCGCTTCTTTATAAAAAACATGCCGGATAATATGACTCTGGTGGTTACCAGTAGAAGTTCACCTCCTTTAGGTACCGCCAATCTACGAGTTCGAGATTTGATGATAGAAATTGACAATCAATTGCTAGCATTCGATACAGAAGAAACTACGCGATTTTTTAATCAACGTATCTCCGAAGGTATTGATGATACAACAGCGTGCAATTTACAATCTTATGTAGAAGGTTGGCCTTCAGCATTACAACTAATTGCGTTACAAGCCCAACACCAACAAAAAACCTTAGCACAATCCGCTGAATCGGTAGCAAAATTCAATCATGCTCATCTGTGGGATTACTTGGTTGAAGAAGTGTTTGATTTACTCGATTCAGAAACCAAAAACTTTTTGATGCGCTGCTCCATCTTAGAGACCTTCAATGATACCTTAGTTAACGACCTCACCGATCGAACCGATTCACTGGCTATGATCGAATCTTTAAATCGATTTGGTTTATTTATTTATCACTTAGAAGGAGAACAACACTGGTACCGTTTTCATCATTTATTTGCCGAATTTCTTACCCATCAAAGAAAAACCAATATCGCCAATGAAGAAGCCATATTACACCAAACAGCGGCTAAAACATGGCTAAAGTTGGATGTACCTTATCAAGCTCTCTTTCACGCCCAAAAAGCGCAAGACAGCGCACTTATAGGAAAAATAATTACCGATTCGGGCTGGAAAATGTTCAATCGAGGCGATCTAAAAGTACTCGATAATGCACTAAATACACTTGATAATGATTTACTATACAGCAATATGAAGTTGCCGCTATTGCGAGCGTGGTTGTCCCAGAGTCAACATAGATACGATGAAGTAGAAGATATGTTAACCGAATCGTTAGCTGAAATGAAACAGCAAAAAATATCATTAACCACCTCAGACCAAGGACAAGTCAATGCGTTACTTGCGCAAGTCTCCATCAATAAAAATGACCCTCAGCGAGCACTAGAATTTGCGGAACTAGCATTAAGTCAAATAGATACTACGATATACCGCAGCCGTATTGTGGCAACGTCAATTGTTGGAGAGGTTAACCATGTTTTTGGTCAACTTAATCGAGCTTTACCTCTAATGCAACAAACTGAAAAGTTAGCTCGCCAGCATCAGCTATATCACCAAGCTTTATGGGCCATCTTGCAGCAAAGTGAAATTCTAGTCGCGCAAGGTTTTGTACAGCCAGCATTTGAAATGCTAGATCATGCTTTCAAATTAATTGAAGATCAAAAATTGCAACGACTTCCACTGCATGAATTTGCATTGCGATCGAGAGCCCAAATTTTATGGTGTTGGAATCGATTGGACGAGGCAGAACAGCATGCATATAAAGGCATTGAAGTATTAGGTGCCACTGACCAAAGCAAACATCTACACAGTTATTCAATGTTAGCGCGAATAGCCGTTGGCAGGGGTGAACTAGACAAAGCCGCTAAATTTATTGCAAAAATAGAGCAATTACTGGAACAATCAAGCTATCACCTAGATTGGACAGCAAATGCGTCTCTCTCACTAATTCTTTACTGGCAAGCACGTAATAACAGTGAATCAATAAAACGATGGTTAGCCTCAGCTAGTCGACCTACAAACGCTAACAATCATTTTTTACAGCTGCAATGGCGCAATATAATAAGAGCGCAGATCTATGTCGGCCATTACGATGATGCCGCAACGAGCTTATGCTTTCTTTCCTTACAAGCACAAGAAGCAAACTTAATTGCCGACATTAATCGAAACTTGATTATTGAGGCGATATTGGCCATTAAAAAACAAAATGAAGTACTCGCCAGTGACAAGCTTGAGCAAGCGTTAAAAATGACCAACCAAACCGGGATAATTGGCGATTTTCTCATTGATGGCGCACTGATTGATCATTTATTACAAACGTTGGTTAACAAAGCGATGCTAGGTGAATTAGAAAAACACCGGGCGCAACAACTTATAAAAGATATCGCCATTAAACAGCGTAATCGATCGGTACATTTTGATGAAGAGTTTATAAACAAATTAGTCCATCACCCCGATATTCCCGAGCTAGTCAGAACCAGCCCTTTAACCCAAAGAGAGTGGCAAGTACTTGGTTTAATTTATTCTGGTTTTAGCAATGAACAAATTGCGCAAGAGCTCGACGTAGCAGGAACCACAATAAAAACACACATTCGAAATCTCTATCAGAAACTGAATATAACTAACCGAAAAAATGCAATTGAAACTGCAGAAAAATTACTTAACTTGATGAATTATTGAAAATAATGTGAATCAAAATAAGCCAAGCTATATGACCATATTGAAAGAGATTTTAATCAAAAAAAAACCAACCGCAAACAATGCGATTGGTTAATAGATAGTGTGAACAATGCTTATTCACTAACAACGTCAGTTGGCTAGGTGACCCTCGGCTTTAAGAAGGGTCATTTATAGTAATGCAGCATACATGCCAACTTATATAATTCGATTTCTTCGTCTATACGGCTATTATTTAGCCATATTTACTTTTTTATTGCATTATGCAAATTGCAAATTGCAAATTAGACGCAATTTGCTATGCTAACAGTTGCATTATTTATTAATTTGAGTCTTTTCTATGCTGACCAATTTCTTGTATACTCAGCGCTTAACTAATCAAACCGTTTCTCAATGAATTACTTAATCACTTTTATTAAAGGCCTCGCAATGGGGGCTGCAGATGTTGTACCTGGTGTATCGGGCGGAACCATTGCTTTTATCACTGGCATATATGACACGCTTTTACAAAGCATCCAACGAATCAATCCAACCCTAATTACTTTGTGGAAAGAGAAAGGCTTTAAAGCCGTGTTTACTCATGTAAACGGCTTATTTTTAATCAGTCTTTTTAGCGGCATTATTACCAGTATACTGACTTTAGCAAAAGTAATTTCATGGTTATTAATTACTCATCCTATCCCTCTTTGGTCATTTTTCTTTGGTCTGATTCTTGTTTCTGTTGTTCATATTGGTAAACAGATTAAGCATAGAGATTTCGTTAGAGGACTTTGCCTGCTTGTTGGGATTGCCGTAGCCTATGTTATTACGGTATTACAGCCTCTGGAAATGGAGCCGACCACGCTCAATTTTGTTATCGCAGGAGCAATTGCAATCTGCGCTATGATTTTACCGGGCATTTCAGGAAGCTTTATTCTTTTATTATTAGGCATGTATGCGCCAATATTAACCGCCGCCAAGTCAATACAAATCGATGTACTTTTGCTATTTGCAGGTGGCTGTGGCTTGGGTTTGCTTACTTTCTCTCATTTACTTTCTTGGTTACTAAAATCATTTAGAGATTCAACCTTAATGTTTTTAACCGGGTTAATGATTGGTACTTTGCCAAAAATCTGGCCTTGGAAAGAGACCATCAGTTGGAGAATGAACTCTCACGGTGAACAAGTACCACTGATCCAACACAATTTAACGCCCTTTCAGTATGAAACACTAACGTCAGAGCCACATCAGTTGGCGCTATCTATCGCCATGGTACTCATTGCCATAGGTGGAGTATTGCTACTGGAGAAGTATTCCAATCAAACTAAAGTTCAATAATACCGACGTTAAATAGTGCACTGATTAACACGATAACGGACATTTTAGAACGACAAGAAAATTCCACTTTTCTAACCTGAAAGGTACTTTTCTTGTCGCTATCATTTACTTACTGTCAATTTTTACTGCTTGCTTATCGACATTTGCGTCTTCTACGTATTCTTTTTCTGCTAGACGATTGGCAACATCTTGATGTTGTATCAAAAAATACCCCCCACTCAACACAATAAGCATACTTCCTATAATGGTCATTAAATCGGGTGTCTCGCCAAAAACCGTCATTCCAATGATGATAGCAAACACGAGCCGTGTGTAGCGAAAGGGCGACACAACTGAAACATCTCCAGTTCTCATGGCGATTGTCAATGAATAGTAAGCGATCACTCCAATTACTGTAGCACTAGCGATTTGCATACCAGCTGAAAAGTTAATGGTAAAATGATCGTCTTGATATAGCATTATACTAAGTCCTGCAGGTATCAATACAAAAAAACCATAAACACCTAACTGTAAGTTAGATAGCACCATAGGAGCAGCTCGTGTGGCAAGATCTCTGCCAGCAAAGCCGAGTGTTGCGATAACCGCAAATATCGACAAAACATCAAATCCATCAACACTGGGTCGAATAATAAATAAGACCCCGACAAAACCGACAATAATCGCCATCCAACGCTTTATACCAACGTGTTCTTTAAAAAACAGCGCCGCTCCAACCGCCACCACTAATGGTGTGGCTTGTAATATAGCTGAAGCACTTGATAATGCAGTTAAGGTAATCGCTAAAGCAAAAGTAAGCCGACCAACAATTTCACAGCTAGCGCGAATCAAGATTGGACGAGAAAGTATGGCAGGATGAAACACTTTTTGCTTATTTTTCCACGTGAGTAAAACAAATAATATCGTTCCACCGACACCAAAAAAAACCAGTACGACCCCAATAGGAACAGTTTTAGCCGCGGCTTTTATAAACATGTCTTCAATAGCAAAAGCCACCATCGAAAACATCATAAACAGGCTCCCTTTCAGATTATTAGACATCATGTCCTCAATTATTATATCGGTACCAAAAAGAATGTATGGCGACCAAAAAACAAAATGTACCTTATTTCAGCCTAAATTCCTTACTTAATAGTCGGAAAACAAACCAGATTAGGTCAAATTTGTACCAGATACAAAAAAAAACAGTTCCCTATAGACTAATCATGTGACTAATCATAATTTAGAATGTATTCTGTCACTAACATATTGTAATGTCATGAAATGACTATTGAAGGATTTAAATGACGGTTTCAGTTCTAATTTGTGATGATTCAAATATTGCGAGAAAGCAATTAAAAAAAGCCTTGCCTGATTCATGGCAAAGTGATGTCACTTTGGTGACGAATGGAGAAGAAGCTCTCGATGCTCTCAAAGCAGGTAGTTTCGACGTATTATTTTTAGATTTGACCATGCCAGTATTAGATGGCTTTGAAGTATTAATACGCATGCAATCTGAAGGAATACAAGTTAAAACATTTGTCGTATCTGCCGATCTTCAAGCAGAAGCAAAACGAAGAGTTGAAGCCAATGGTGCTCTCGACTTTATTACAAAACCGGCTTCGGCAACAACAATACTCGACGTTCTGAACAAACATAACTTATTATGATTAGTAGTTTACATTTCACGGAAGACCAACGCGATTATTTACAAGAAATTTGTAATATTGGCATGGGCCAAGCTGGAAAGTCACTTTCGGTACTTTTTGAGCAGTACGTAACCTTATCAATACCTGCGATTGAAGTGATTCATTCGAATGATTTAGCATCCGCTTTGCGTAAATTAATCCCAGAAAGTGAGATATCGGCGGTTAGACAAGGTTTTTTCACCCATGCAACAACATCCAAATTTAGTGGTGAATCACTAACCATTTTTAGTAATACAAGCTTTAGTGATTTGGCACAACTGTTGGCTTTTGACGAAGAAATCACCCCTTCTTTTGAACAAGAAACACTGTTAGAAATTTCAAATATCATTAACGGTGCATGTTTGAATGGCATTGCAGAACAGCTGTCTGAACACTTTTTTCATACGCCTCCCTCGCTGATTGGGCAATCTATTCCTGTCGACAGCTTACTAAATAAACAAGAAATTTCTTGGGATCACGCACTCTCCATCAAAATTGAATATCGTGTAGAAAAATATTCGTTTCAATGTGATCTACTATTGCTGCTACCTGATAGTTCCATAAAACATCTGCAAATTATCTTAAATAAGCTTCTTGATGAACTCTAACGTTATGCCAAGCGAACAATTTTCGTATACCGATAATGTATTAGGCTGCCTAGATAGCGGTGTTTTTGTTGTGGATAAAAACTTGACTGTTCAATTATGGAATCAGTTTATGGAAATTCACAGTAACTTTGCCGCAAGCGAGATTATTGGTTCGAGTATCTTAGATTATTTTAGTGAATTATCGAGTACCTGGTTTAAACGAAAAATTAACAGCGTTTTTTTACTCAACCATCAATCTTATACTTCATGGGAACAGCGGCCATATTTGTTCAAATTTTCTAATGGTCGTTCTGTGACTAGTGGTTTGGACCATATGTACCAAAATTGTTGCTTTACTCCTATTTGTGATGAAAACAATAAAGTGAAATATGTTTGCATAACCATTAAGGATGTCACCGACAACGCTATATCGACTATGCGCCTCAAAAGAGCGTATGCCGAATTAGAACGAGTTAGCAGCATTGATGGGCTCACGCAACTTTTAAGCCGTACTCATTGGGAACAACGTTTTGTTAATGAAGTTGAACGAATTGACAGATATGGTGGAACCGTTTCTGTCATCATGTTCGACATTGATCATTTTAAACAAATCAATGACCAAAATGGGCATTTATGCGGAGACGAAATACTGAGACAAGTCTCTAAACGGTGTGTCGACGCCCTACGCTCGGTAGATGTTATTGGTCGTTATGGCGGAGAAGAGTTTACGATTTTTTTGCCCGAAACCAATATTGAACAAACCAAGTTAGTGGCGGAAAAACTGAGAAAAAAAATCTGTGACCAACCATTTTATTACGATTCTGCAGAACTATTTATTTCAATCAGTGCTGGATTAAGTTGCTCATCTAGTGATCAAAAAAATCATTACGAAAAACTACTAAATGAAGCCGATATGGCTCTATATGAAGCAAAAGTTAACGGTCGTAACCAATGCATCAGTTACCGTAACGATCCACTTAATAAATAGCTCACGTAGTTTGTAAATAACCATTCACTACATTTAGTGTCACTACATTATATTAGTAGCAATATCAACGATTACACAGCGACTCGCCCCTGAATACACGATTACAAATATAATTTTCTCATCTGCGTTCAACAACACTTTGTCAACATGATCCGTCTTATAAATGCGACATCATCAAATACCCGTACTAGTTGCATATAAAACCATCAATATGTTGCTACTATGTAAACGTTCAGCACAATTTTGAGTTGCTAACCAATGACCAAATTGACTGAGTATGCATAGAGCACAGCATAAATTAATGGATACCCACCACTGGTTGACCAATTGACCGTCATTTCATTCAAGGATCTGGATATGAGAAAAGGTATTGCCTTCCTGATAACAATAGCCACTTCAGCTAACGCTATGGCCATTGATGCGAAACCCGCTACACAAGCAACGATAGATGCCAATAAAGAAGTATTCGCCTCACTGCCTTTTAATGATAAAAAAGATTTTGAGGATGCTCAACGTGGTCTTATCGCGTCACAAGATACGGTAACAATTAAAAATGCCAATGGTGATGTCATTTGGGATTTAGAGTCTTACAAGCAATACATCTCGTTAGATAAAGAATCGCCAGATAGCGTCAACCCAAGTCTTTGGCGAAATGCACAACTAAATATGATCAACGGTTTGTTTAAAGTAACCGATGGAATTTACCAAGTACGTGGATATGATTTATCCAATATAACCTTCATAGAAGGTAAAACAGGTTGGATAGTTTTCGACCCACTTATAACTAAAGAAGTCGCGAGCGCCGCGTTAAAATTTGTTAATCAAGAGCTCGGTGAACGTCCTGTCAAAGCGGTAATCTATAGCCATAGTCACATAGATCACTTCGGTGGTGTTCGAGGACTTATCGACGAAAAAGATGTTCTTTCTGGTGACGTACAAATTATTGCATCTAATGGCTTCGTTGAACATGCTGTATCTGAAAATGTCATTGCTGGTAATGCAATGGGTCGTCGAGCAATCTACATGTACGGCGCAATGTTGCCAAGAAATGAATTTGGTGGGATTAATGGAGGACTAGGCCAAACAACATCAACTGGTGAGCCAACGCTAATTGCTCCAACAGATACCATAACCAAAACTGGAGATGAGCGAACAGTAGACGGAATTAAAATGATATTCCAATATACCCCAGGAACTGAAGCACCAACGGAAATGAACACGTGGTTCCCAGACAAAAAAGCATTGTGGATGGCAGAAAACACCACTAACACCATGCATAACATTCTAACCCTTCGCGGTGCCCAAGTCCGAGATGCATTAAAATGGTCGACTTATTTGAATGAAACAATAGAAATGTGGGGGGACGATGTAGAAGTTAAATTTCAAAGTCACCACTGGCCACTTTGGGGTCAACAAGACATCATAACTTATTTTAAAAAACAACGTGATATTTACAAGTTTACTCACGACCAATCAGTACGTCTAATGAACCAAGGATATACAGGTGAAGAGATTTCTGAAATTATCACACTCCCTCCTGAATTAGAAAACAACTGGGCAACTCGAGGCTACTACGGTACTTTACGTCACAATAGCCGAGCGGTATATCAACGTTATATGGGATGGTACACAGGTAACCCTTCTGATCTAAATAATCTACCCCCCACCAATGCTGCGATTAAATACGTAGAGTATATGGGCGGTGAAAAAGCCGTGTTAGACCGAGCAAGAGAAGATTTCGCTCAAGGTCACTACCGTTGGGTTGCTGAAGTATTAAAACATGTGGTATTTGCAAACCCTAATACCAAAGGTAAAGAATTGTTAGCGGATGCATACGAGCAATTAGGTTATCAAGCCGAATCAGGGCCTTGGCGTTCTGTCTACTTACAAGGCGCATTTGAACTTCGTAACGGTGTTGCTGCGTCAGGTGGACTCGCTACCGCCTCAGCAGATATTATTAAAAATATGCCTCCTGAAATGTTGTTCGACTATCTATCAGTAAAAATCCTGCCAGAAAAAGCGGCTGGAATGGCGTTTTCAATGAATATTGATTTCACCGATTTAGATGAGCAATACACACTCTACATTGAAAACTCGGTATTAAATTACTCTAAAGTTCTAACAGATGAACCAAGTGTCAGCCTTAAGATGTCTAAAGCAACGCTGGACGATATTCAAATTGGTACCAATACGCTAGAAAAAGCTATTGCCAATGGCGACATAATCATTGATGGCGATGCGAGTAAATTTAAAGACTTTATCGGCATGTTAGATACGTTCGAGTTCTGGTTCAACATTGTCACGCCTTAAAGGAAATTAACATGAAGATATTAAAATCGACGTTAGTTGCATTTTTGATTATCGGAGCAAACCCTAGCTGGGCTTGCTCTTATGAAGGGCAAGTTGTTAATCCATTTATGGAAAGTTATCCCGGCTCTCTTGATGTCGTAATTGCCACGCAAAAAGCCGTGTTAAATCAACATATAAATAAACCTGAAGTACTAGAAGGCCCGCAAGGGCTTCAACGTGCAGTTTGGTGGCTAAAATTATTCGTCAAACAAAATAAACAATACTTACCACAGGATGGTTATATTTATTTGGCAGATAGTCATTTATGGAGCAGCTTCTCTGAGTCTGGAGAATTAAAGGTACACTCTCTTATGCCTGAGAATAATGAACGGGTATTGGTAACGTCTGAGTTTGCATTAAGCAACGTAATTTCAGAGAAAATCTCATACCAACAATCTCAACAGTTAGGCATGATATTGGTCCAGTAGCCTTCAAACACTCAGTGCTTATATGGTTTCTTTAACGTTACTTTGCAATAAATTTTCGCTCTAGAGTATACACGTTGCTAGTTAACGATAATGCATTAAAAATTTTTGTTTAACTAGCAACTGAGCGTCATTATAGTATGTCCAACGTCAGTAGGTTTAGTCGCCACATTACTAGAACACAAAATACTACAGGCGAACAACTTTACCTGTTAATGCTACTCCAGCGACAAACGTCCCTGCACCGCATTTAAAAGTTGTTTCGCTTGAACTCAGGTTATTTTTGTAGTTAGATTTAATATTAACTACGGCATTTCCACCTTCTTTTACTGCTCGCTCTTTTAACGTTTTCATAGCCGATAAAAATACCCATGCACACGCTTCTTCATCCGACTTATTCAATGCATTAGTTTTCTTGTTAGTTTTAAATTCGCCAAAATCATTCACTATTTTTGAGTGAGCTTGCTCACCAAAATAGAACTGAATGCTATCCCCTAAAACAGATTTACCATCAGCACTAGCTAAAACTTCAGCAACGTTATAATCACTTACATCATCACGAGCTAACGCAGATGTTGAAAAAACACTTGCTAATAGAATTGAAACTATCAGTTTTTTTGACATAACTATTTCCCTTTAAGTTTGTATATTTAATTATGATAAATTTTATTTACCACTTGAGTAAACCGTTCAAGTTCAGCATCATCAGGGTTCATCATCAATCCATGCTCTTGAAGAATATTAATAAGCTTCCATGGTGTAGTCATTTCGTTTCCAACTATTTCAACATGACCCGCCTTAACAATAATAGGTTCACTAATTCCAACTAAATTTTGTTTTTGTTCATCAAGAGAAAAAACATAATCTTCCTTTAAACATTCTCCTGAGGCTTCATATTGTCGACAAGTATCCACCTCATCAGTTTTAATAACCAAGTGCGATTGGACTTGCTTAGCTAATTTGCCAGGTAATTCAATAAATTCTGCCTGCGGAGGGATCTCAAGATATTTGGAGCCGGTCACTAAATAACAAATAGTATCAACTAGACCAAGAGACGCAATCCGCAACCAATCTATTCCGCAATGAGAAGAAGCATTAATCCCATTAAAAGGGGCAGAAATGGTTACTAAGTCAATATTCTTGTGCGTTAGAGATTTATTATCCGAACGTCGTTGAGTATGAGCTCGTCGAGCAATCAAGCCTCCTTGGCTATGACCTAGTACCACTATTCGTTCTTCACCAATAATTGGGCTTAATGCATTGATTGCATCAACTAACTCCCCTGATACTGTCTCTAAACTAACTCGGTCATCATATTCAAAACAGGCGGTCTGTTCTCCAAGGTGATTGTATACCTCAGATAATGCCTTGAATTGCCCCGCAGAGGAGCGACAACCATGAACCACCAATACTAAAGGTTGATCTGGATATAAATATAGTGGCCCAGTATCGCTAGAACATCGTTTCACTTGATGGTGGTTAAATAGCGAAGTTACGTCGACCATCTCACCATTCGCTGCTACTGGGCTACTCTTGATAATTAACGTTATGAGCAATACAACAAAGCGTAGACTCAACCTTGTACGAATAAACATATTTTTCCTTCCTTGGTTTAAACGTTAATATGCATCCAACACTAGACAACTAATATCGTTTGAAAATCATTGAAGTATTGATCCCACCAAATGCAAAATTATTGGTCATGACATACTCACAAGACAGCGGTCGTCCTTCAGAATGGATATAGTCAAGATCGCCACAACGGTCGTCAATATTTTCTAAATTTAAAGTTGGCGCAAACCACTCTTGATTCATCATATTGATAGTCAACCACGCTTCAATCCCACCACATGCACCCAAGGTATGACCAAAATAACTTTTCAAACTAGAGATAGGCATACGACTACCAAAGACATTATAAGTCGCTTGGGTTTCTGCGATATCACCTAGTTCAGTAGCTGTTCCATGACCATTAACATAACCTATCTGTTCTGGACGTAAATTCGCCTCTTTCAACGCTAATTCCATACAGCGTTGCATCGTTTCGATACGAGGTTGAGTAACATGGGCTGCATCGCAGTTTGTGGCAAAACCAACCATTTCAGCTACCGGTTTTACACCTCGAGCTAGTGCATGGTCGTGATCCTCTAGAATGAGCGTCCCTGCACCTTCACCAATAACTAAACCATCACGATCACAATCATATGGTCTTGGACTTAAATGAGGCTTATCATTAAATTGACTAGTAGCAAAAAGTGTATCAAATACTGCCGCTTCTGTCGGACAAAGTTCTTCAGCCCCACCAGCAACCATTATTTTTTGCATACCGTATTTAATCGCTTCATACGAATAGCCAATAGCTTGGGAGCCAGAAGTACATGCCGATGACGTCGGAATAACGCGCCCACGCAAGCCAAAAAATAATCCCGTATTAACTGCTGTTGTATGTGGCATCATGGCTACGTATGTATTGGCATTAATATTTCGCGTACTATGATCTAACAACATAGTCGCAAAAGCTGATACTGGCCCAGTGCTTCCAGTTGAAGAACCGTAGGCAATACCTGCCGAACCATCGGTTAATGAACGGTCATCTAACAAGCCTGTTTGCTCAAGTGCTATTTCTGTTGCTCGCGTGGACAACAGGGAAACTCGCCCCATAGAACGGATACGCTTTCGTGTATAGTACTTTGGCAGTTCAAAATTCTGAATAGGAGCAGCTAAACGAGTTTGAAGGCCATCATATTTATCCCACTCATCCATTGTGACCACACCATTATTAAACTTGTGCAGTTGCTGCCACACACTCTCTAGGTTTTCACCCAAAGACGTTATACCAGCCATTCCTGTTACTACAACTCGATTGCTCATTAGTACAAACCTCCATTAATACCAATAACTTGACGGTTTATATAGCTCGCTTTGTCTGACATTAAAAAGGCGGCTAAATCAGCAACTTCTTCCGGCAAACCCATTCGTTGAACTGGTATTTGCGGCATTACTCGTTCAAGCACGTGGGGTTCAACCATTCCAGTATCGATCAAACCAGGAGCAATACAGTTTGCTGTAATTTGACGGCGCTTGTTACTCAACTCTAATGCAAGTGCCTTCGTCGCCCCAATAATTCCAGCTTTAGCTGCTGAATAATTAACCTGTCCACGATTACCTATTTGGCCACTGACTGATGATAAAGTGATAACACGTCCTTTTTTAAGAGCGATCATTGGCATGATCAATGGATGAATAACATTATAAAAGGCATCTAAGTTAGTGTGTACTACGCCTTGCCAGTCTTCATTTGTCATGGAAGGAAATGCACTATCGTTGGTCACTCCAGCATTATTCACGACTCCATAGTAACCACCATGTTGTTCAATTTGTTCTTCAATCACAGCCTTACATTGGGCTTGATCACGAATATCAAACTGGACAATTCTACAATGCCCGTTATTTTTTGAAATTTGTTGTGCTGTGGCTTCGGCGCCAGCTTTATCTTGCCCGTAGTGAATCGTCACAACATAATCATCTTCTGCTAGACGTACAGCAATAGCACGACCAATTCCTTTACTTGCACCTGTTACCAATACATTTCTCATATTTTTCGACTTAGTGTTAATTTATTCAACTTAATGCTAATCATTATTTGTCATCGCTTTTAACATAGTATCGGAAGCAATCACTGTGTTTACTTGACCAAGCGCAATAATCGATTGATCTTCCCCAATTATTTCACATTGATAAACCGCCATATTGTCATCCCTCACTAACTCTTTGGCTTGAATTTGATAAGTCTGCCCATTGGCAAAACACCCACCTATATGTTGATACCGTCGTGTACCAAGTAAAAAACCAATCGGCGGTTTTTCACCGACATTAGCCGCTTCCAACCCACCTAGAGTAGCAATGGTTTGCGCCATATATTCCAAACCAACTTGTGCTGGAACACCGTTTATTTCTGACTCGAATAAGAAACTTTCAGGCGTTACATCAAGTTCACACACAATAAAACTAGCGTCATGCGTTATGACACGATTAAGTAGAATCATCGGTTGACGGTGAGGTAATAATGTCTCTATCTCAGGATAAATTTGTTTCATTCAGATATTAGTTCTTCTTAAAAATCAGTACAGCGTTATTACCACCAAACGCGAAAGAATTTGACATGATCACTTCTGGCCTAGTTATTTTTTCTGTTACAACAAGCTGGATAGGTGCCAATGCAGGATCATTTGTTCGCGATTCTGGCCATTGTCGAGGTAATGGTTGCGTTGGATCGCGCAATAATAGACAACAAATCGCAGCTTCTATCGCACCAGATGCTCCTAGACAATGTCCCGTCAATGCTTTTGTCGAACTGACCGCTACTGCCGACGAAAAAAGATTCGAAATAGCTTGGCTTTCCATTGCATCGTTTTGCTGAGTAGAGGTTCCATGCGCATTAATATAATCAATTTTTTCTATCTCAATATCCGACATAGCTAGAGCGCTTTGCATCGCTTTATGCGCCCCTGAACCACACGGCATTGGACTGGACAAATGATAAGCGTCAGAAGATTCTCCATAACCAACAAGCTCTGTATCACTAGCTTGTCCAGTTACTAACATTAACGCACCACCTTCAGCAACGTTAATTCCATTACGATGTAGATCAAAAGGTCGACAAGGCTGATCCGACACTTGCTCAAGAGAATCGAACCCATTAATCGTTAAATTACAAAGCGTATCCACTCCACCACAAATTACAGCATCACAAATACCTGCTTTGATAAGTTTTGAGGCACTCATTAAAGCTCGAGATGACGAAGTACACGCTGTCGACACTGTATATGCGACGCCTTGAGCATTGGCGACCTTTGCCACAATTTGAGCAACATTACCCATATCTTGATGCTGATAACTATAATCATCAGCAAAGTCACCATGAGCTACTTTATAAGCAATATGTTTTTCCGTTGTCTCTATGCCCGACGTACTCGAACCTATCACAACACCAATTCGTTCCGGTCGATATCGTTGATGCAATCGAGCAAGACTTGAAGACAACTGCTGGCATAAAAATTTTGCTAAACGATTATTGCGATTATCTGGAATGCCTAGATCATCTATGTTCTCTAAGGAATGTGTTAGACATCCAACATAAGCATCACGCCCTGAAAACAACGTCTGCTGCCAACGCCCCATACCTGGAGATTTCCCTAAACGGAGATTTTCCAAGATTTCAGCACTGCTATTACCTAACGTGCAACTTACAGCGATATCTTCAATATATATTTTTTTACTCATCAGCTGTATCCCATTGCAACGTTTTTAATCGATAACCCATATCAACATCCTCATAATGGACACGAATTTCACCATTAGCCTGGCGATGATTGGTATAAGTAATTGTCATCATAATAGATTGATTAACGTCAGTAAAATATCGGTTCTGTTCCTCTACATGTAAGATCCAACCTTTCTGAGAAAGTAATGGTTGTAACGAAGATTTAGGCCACAAAGCTAACATGATATCTTCCATAACTTGCTGAGCATTAATAATCCCAGCATCATTCGGTATATTAGATTGGCTCTGCAGCTGTACTCCGTCCCATGACACTCTAAATACGGGTACAGATAAACTGGTCAGTCCAACTAGAGTCACCTTTTGAGGAGTGATGTCCAAAATCATGCGCAACCGATGCTGTTGTTGTTGATACTCCACGCTCATCAATTGCTGAGCTACAAGTTTGCCGCCATAAGAGCTAGGTTGGAGTAAATGCACAGTAGAAGAAACCGGACCTACCTCTACCTTCGGAGAAACACTAACACAACCAACTAAACCAAGAGAAACAATGATAAAAAACCAACGGATAATCAACACTCTACTCATCTATTTTCCCACTAAGTAATATCATTGGCGCAAACAACCAACTAGATAAAACACCAATACCGACGGTCATCCCGAAACTAGCAATCGCATAATTAGTAGACAACGCCATTAAACCGAAAGACAACAATGAACTAATACCCGCCACGAATACGGCTAAGATAGTATGTCGCGCCTGCCCATGACAAAGAAGAAACACACTATAATCAATTCCAATACCAAAGATTAGAAACAAACCTAGAACATGAAATAGAGTAATTGGTAAACCTAGGGCAGCAGGCAGCGCGGCGGCGATTAATACAGCAAGTATAGGTGCTGTCATCAATCGCAACATATTCCTCCACCCGAAATACACAGCCATAAGAATAATCACCGAACCAATCGCCAAAAACAACAATTTAGTAACATGTTGACGGTAACCTCCGAGCATTCCACCAATATCATCAACGTAGTTCAAATAATATTGATACTCTCCAAGCAAACTTGTATCCCAATCACCATCCCAACCGTTTAGAAGCAACAATGCAAAGTGACGACCATCCTTTAGCTGTCCTGTTAACTGCGGAATACCTTGATAAGAACCTAAAGAATCAAATGATTCAAATGGTAAACTTACGGGTAATCCTTCCATACCTGCAGCATTCGCAATCCGTTTACTTTCTTGATCCATTAACCTTTGATATGAGTGCCAATTCTGCTTTTGCTTACGTTGCGATGGAACCCAGCGAGTGGAAGCAGTGTAATTATTAAGTTGGTGTTGAATAACTAATTTATCTAGTTGTTCAGTCAAAGCTTCTTCTCGCACTGCAACCTGCTCAGCACTCTCACCTAATGTAATCACCCAATCTGAGCCACCGTTATTATCAAGCAATTGCTTAATATAGTTCTCTTGTTGAACAAGTTGTGCATCAGGAGATTGTAAAATACGTACATCATCGTCAGTATGACCAACTAATATCGCTAAAATCACAACCAATAAATAAGTGGACACTACCCAGAACATAACTTGAGGCTTAAACCATCGGCGAATAAATTCACTCAAGAAATCAGCAACAACCAAGGTACGATTGGTATTCGGTGCAATATTCATACTCGGATAGCAAAGCAGCACTGTCGCAAGAGCCCCTATTAATCCAAAAACTGAAAATAATGCCATTTGATTAAGTATGGGTAAATTAGCCAAAAACAAACAGCTATAAGCGAGCACGGAACTAAGCATTCCCATCATCAATGCTGGACGTAAGTGAGCAGAAATGGCCCGCTCATTAAGATCACCAGTAGTACACAAACGATAACTCAAATAATGGAACGCATAATCAAATGACAAACCTATCAAACTACTGCCCATTACCAGCGCTAAAACATGTACTTCACCAAACCAGAAAAGAGTTGCCGCAAGTCCAAACAACACTCCACTACATAATGAAAATATTGTCATTAACAAAGGCTTAGGGTGGGCAAAAAGCCACAAAACGATCACAACAATTAACGACAAAGCCCCGCCGCCAATTATTGACACTTCATTTTTTGCTAACTGCATCGCATCGGCCGAATAAAATCCAGCACCCGTACGATAGAGCTGAATCTGTTCTTCGACTTCAAACTGTTTTAGTACCTCATTTAATTGGTCAATACCTTCAATTGTGTTGCTATTAAAAGCACTTTCAGTCAAATAGAGTTGTAGTAAAATTTGAGTACGGCCGTTTTGATTCGCTACTAACAAACCATCTTGATATTGAAAATTGTTGCTACCAATTAAGCTCAACACATAATGTTCAAAAGTTTGCCAAGGATCGTTAATGAAACTTTTTCCATTCAAACCAGCAGGAGAGTATAAACGCCGCAACGAAGATTGGGTCAACTGTGCCGTATCACCATTATCGATTGATAAACGATCTTGCTCAGTTAAAAGCTGCTGTCTATGTTGGAACAATTCAGACACAAATGCTAATCGCTGCTGGCTATCTATAAAACTAATGTGAGGTAACCTACTTATTTTTAACACTAATTTCTTTGCTACATCAATCGCAGCACTATTTGATTCACTTTCAACCACCACTACTAAGTCGTGCTCAAAAACGCCTGATGCGTACTTCAATGCAATATCCAATGCTTCTGTTTGAGTATTTGAAGGAAACATGGCAAATAGACTGGTTTGAATACTATTTCCATTTATCAATTTTGTAGATATAAAAGCACAGGACAACAGTAACAAAATCACCCAGCTTCGACGAAGCGTGGTTTCAAACATTAGTCTTGACTCCCTGACCAAGATAGATCTAACCAATGCTTAATTGTCGACGATTGATTTTCACTCGAAGATGTCAATTCAATTTTAGTACTGTCTCCTGATAGTTCGATCAATCCTATCTGCTTAAGAGATGAACCTTTCCCAACGAGATCAATATGATCAAAAATAGAATCAAGTGGAGAAAATTTAGGCCTCAAAACCACAGACCAATCATGAGTTGGATTGATACCAGCCTGTTCTTTTACAACATTTAATTCAAACTGACGTTGTAATGTTGACGGGTCACCAGTCATCAAACCAGAAAAAATATCTGTCATTAATGCCACTACATTGGACGGCACCTCTTGAGCAACCAATTCCATACCGACTTGACTGTAAAGTTTATTCTCTTTAACCACCAATAAATCTTCGAACGGAAGTATTTGTTGCCAAACAATCCCCATATCAGCTTGGATATAATATTGCCCTGATGATGTTAAAACTTGACTCAAACCGGAAATTGTTCGCTCTTGAGTAAACTGACCAGCTTGAACTTTATTTTGGCTCATCAAGTTAACCACTTCCGCCAACGGTCCTACTGGTAATTCAGCTTCAGCAGAAAGAGCTATATGGTTACTAGTGGAAAAAATCAACGCAAATACGAGAATTAATCGGCCCATGCTGCAACCTTATCCAATAGGCATTGTGGTGATGCAAACAGCATATCATTAGTGTGGAGGTCAACTGCACATTGTATAGTATGTGCTTTAACACAAATTTTATTTGTTGAATGATTAAACACAATGAAATCCATTTTCAGTCGATTTTCCCATTCTGTTAATGTCACTGATATTTCAAGTCTATTAGCATGTTGAGCAGGAGAAACAAACTTCATTCTTGTATCCACTACAGGAAAGGCTAAACCTTGCTCTGCCATCTCTTGGTAAGGAAATTTCAACTTATCCAGTAAGGCACGACGTGCCTCTTCTAAATAACGATAATAATTACCATGCCAAACAACCTGCATTGGGTCGCAATCCTGAAAAGCAACGGTAACAAACGCATTCGCACTAATCATCAATATATCCTGTAAACTGACGTTGACCAATCATATCAACACACTGGCGCAATTCTCGTTCAAGTGGCCGATCTTCACGTAAAAATGGTGACACTTCACGTATTTCTTCCATCGTTTTTAACACGCTCTCACTCATCGATGCACGCTCTAATTGACCTGTATTAAGACGAATTTCCACGCCCTGAACACTGGCAAACAAGCAGGCGGCCGTTACTTGCTCGGTGAGTTCTATCACACGACGACAATCTCGTGATGCAATCGTACCCATACTAACCTTGTCCTGATTGTGGCTTTCCGTTGATCTAGAAAAAACCGATGCTGGCATAGTATTTTTAAGCGCTTCGGCCGTCCATGATGAAACTCCAATTTGCACCGCCTTAAAGCCATGGTTAATCGGTAGAATATCTTCACTTGCACCCGTTAAATTATAAGGTAATCCGTTGTTAAACTTATAATCGCATAACTGGGCTAGTTGACGATCTAAAAGATCAGCCACGTTAGCAACTGCGGTCTTCAACGTGTCCATCGCCATCGCAATGTGTCCACCATAAAAATGTCCACCATGGAGCACCAATTCTGCTTCACCATCTATAATAGGGTTATCATTAGCCGAATTAAGTTCAGTTTCAATAAGCTGTCGCGTCCACGTAAGTGTATCTTCTAAAACACCAATAACATGCGGAGCACAACGCAACGAGTACCTGTCTTGTAACCGATCAGAATTACGAGGAGGACATTCTGTGGCAAGATCGTTACGCAAACGACGTGCACATCTCACTTGGCCTTGATGTGGTTTAACTGCATGCAGTCTTTCATCATAATGAAACGCGTTACCTTTCATTGCCAGGGTTACCATGGCAGTAATGCGCGTCGCAAGTTCAGCTAGATAATTGGCGCGTTGCCAATTTAAACAGGCTACAGCCGTCATAACCGCTGTTCCGTTCATTAGAGCTAAACCTTCTTTAGGGCGTAAAGTGATTGGTTGTAGCCCTGTCATTTCTAATGCTTGCTTTGCGATCATTCGTTGACCTTGATAGCTCACTTCTCGCTCACCAATCAATGCAGCAGCAACGTAAGAAAGTGGTGTAAGATCACCAGATGCCCCTACAGAACCTTCTTCAGGGATTTGCGGCATAATATCGTATTCGAGTAGATGAATTAAACCAGTAAGCAGCTCACTTGAGACGCCTGACTTACCAATAGATAAAGAAGCAAGACGTGCTGCCACAATCGCTCGAGATTCTTGATGCGAAAAATATTGGCCCAAACCACAACCATGAAAACGCGTCAGTTGAAGCGGTAACGCTTCAACCAGATGGCTAGGAATTTTTACAGTACAACTATCGCCATACCCTGTTGTCACTCCATAAATATCGCCATCTTCTTTGAGTAAACGTTCTAGAAAAGCAACGGAATTATCGATCAAATCAACATAAGCAAGATCATCATTTAGACTTGCTTTAGCTTTATAGTGAGCAATAGCACTAATATCTTCAATCGTGATCGGTTTCTGTCCAAATATAATTGTTTTTAAACTAGTCATTATCTAATTTCCAAAAGTCGTAAAAGTTAAACCAATGCAATGGATGACGAAGTGCATAATATTCAAGACGCGACACATATAATGCAACATTGTGTTGCAAATCTGCTTCTCGCTGTTTTCGGTTTAACGTTTTAAGAGGTAGAGCTTCTAAATACACGTCAATTCTATTTTTTTCACAAAAACCAAACATGACATAAGTAGGATGCTTCAATATAGAAGCGAGGATAAATGGTCCGAGAGGAAATGGGGCTTTCTCCCCCAAAAATTCACTCCAAGCAACTCTCTGATTCTGAGATACAGGTGTTCTATCACCAACAATAACTACCCATTCTCCAGCGGCTAATTTTTGCTCTAGTATAATAGCGGTATCTGGCCCCAGTTCCGTCACTTGAATAAGATTAAGTGCACTATCATTATTAACTGACTGCATAACTTGATTAAATTTTTCAGCATGCTTAGTGAAAACAATCGCGTTCATTTTTAGTCCGGTAAAACGTTTACTCAACGCTCTGCAGGCTTCAAGGTTACCAAGATGACTGCCAATAATTAAGCAACCACGTTTTTGTTCTGTTGCCTCTTGGAGTAATTGTGGATCATTAATAGAAACTTGGTCTATTGAATACTCCCCCATCCATGCCGCAAGTTTATCGAGCATTGATTCAGCGAAGCAATACAAGTGACGATAACTACTTTTAGCTGGTTGTTGATTCACTTCTGCAACGGCCGATTGGAACTGTTTCGACGCCTTTCTAGATTTATGATCAACAAGGTAATAGTACAAAATGACTGGATATAACAACCACCGAAATAGAGAACGGCCGAAAAACTTGTAGCTCCATAAAAGCAATTTCATACCAAACACCGATCCATTCTCTTTACGAGTTGACCAATGAATATGGCGATTCCAATTACGCTTAAGCAAATAAGGAAGTCGAGGTAGCATCCCTATGATTAATCGAGTATGTAACCAGCTAATACGAAGATTATCCTTCACACCAGAGAAATGACTGAGGCCATCTTCCGGATACGTAACTTGTACCGGAATATACTCAACCTCTACTCCTTTCCAATACAAGCGCACTAAAACTTCAATATCAAAATCCATGCGTGTCCCTAATTGATATTGGGAAAACAACTCACAACATTTAGTTACTGGGTAAACACGAAACCCGATCATTGAGTCTTTTATTTGTAGAGAAAGCGTTTCAACCCATACAGAAACATGAGTTGCATATCGACCATAAAGTCGAGCTTTAGGTACAGAGTCACTATATACTGGTTCACCAGAAACAAGTTTATGTGGTGTTTGACGCGCTGCACTAAGTAATTTGGGAATTGCCGTCAAATCATGCTGACCGTCAGCATCTACTTGTAAGGCATGAGAATAACCTTGTTTGTAAAGTAGTTTTAACCCAGCTATTACCGCTCCGCCTTTGCCGGAATTAACGGTGAGATGTAATTGACTTACCGCTGCATATCTATGCTCTAGCTGGTCAATTGTATCGCTGGTAATTTTGTCACTGCCATCATTAACGATCAATATCGGTAACTGAATAGATTGCAGAAAATCAATCACATCAACCAGAGCCGAACCGTGATTATAACAAGGGATCAAAATAGCGCATTTCATCGCAATTTCACCTTACCTTGAGAATAGATATTGTGGAGATCAAGATATTTAAATTGCAGCTTATTAATGTCTTGCAACCACTCGATTTCCAGTTTCACTTCACTTTCTGGTGTTATAGGCTGTTGATACTTTACTAATTCCATCCCTGCCAGTTCAAAACGAGAATTGAAATACATTGACGCGAAATGCAGCGCCCAATCAAGTTGAACTACTCCGGGCAAAATTGGAAAATGCTCAAAATGTCCTTTGAAATACTCAAGCTCTGATTGGACAAACAGAGTTAAAACAACCTTATTATTAGAGATCTGCACATCTTGTATGCGGGGTAATTGCCTAACCATATTAACGAAATAACTCCTGAAGCTGATGCATATCAACCTTTCCTTGTGAATTACGAGGAATAGCCGTTAAAATACGAACCTTTCTGGGTAAAGCTACAGACTCCGTCCCTTTCGCAAGATGTCGTCGAACTTTCTTCCACCAGTCAGTCTCCGATAATTGACTATTTTTCTGTCCTGCATCAGATAATGTCAGTGCTAAATTAATCACTTTACGTGTACTGTTGTCAGTCACCACTGCTATCGCGGTTTCTATTTCATCTAAATCAATGAGTGCATGTTCAATTGCAGTTAGAGAAATTCGTTTCTCTGCTAATTTGACCACCCTATCCCTACGCCCTAGCAGCTGAAAATGCCGCTCATCCAACGGTTTAATCAAATCATCTGTGTAGTACTCGCCTATCTCATCGATAAATAAAGAAGTAATGACTAACTGATCGTTAACCGCACGATAACTCACACCATCGAAAAGCTGCCACGCGCTATCGGGTTGCTGTTGGCGTCGCCACGCAATCCCTCCAGTTTCTGAACTACCAAACACTTCTACAGCGTATTGCCCTAATAATTGTTTAATAACATTAGCGGTGTCGAAATTGAGGGGACCACCAGAACTAAAGACTTGGCCTAATCTTAACGATTGTCCGTACGTTGCTAAATGTTCTAACATCACAGGACTTGCAATCAAGGCCGTATCTTGTGCATCAATCTCCGCGATAAAATCGATATCCACAGCCAGACGACGATCAAAACATCGACCAAACATTGCAGGCCAAACGATGCGAAATAAAAAGCCATAAATATGAAAATGCGCAACACTCCCGATAATATTTCGAATCGAATCCATCGATTCAAATTGTTGTTGCAACATACGGGCTTCACGCTCAAAAACGGCTAACGACTTAACAATTAACTTAGGTTCAGCGGTAGACCCTGAGGTAAACAGTTCAATTTTACAATTAAGTGCATCGATCTCGGTCGGTTTAAACGACATAATTAACTGGTTGAGCTCACTCGATACCATCAAGTCACCTAAAAGTGGCGTTTCAATCAGTATTTCAGGAGAGATATCCGCATCATCAGAAATAAGTGCGGCATTGTCGCGATAATGAACAAGCGTTGCAGGTGCTTGATTATGTGGAAAAACCACTGTCTTACCTAATTGCTGAGCAGTTAGTAGAGCAACCAAATGAAACCATGGATCACTACACGAAATAACCCAACGTGGCTCACTAGCTAAAGCACGCTGATGGTAAATAAACGCAACTTCTTGTTTCAGATCGGCAATGGTTTTTACTCCATTATTATCATAAGCAATGACTAATTCATCTTGATCTGATAATAAAAGCTGATGAAGAGTTGAAATAACGTTCACTAACCCAGTTTCCTTTTTCTGTATAACCACTCACTTCCTGCGAGCAAACCAATCATAATGTAGCTAATTACGCCATTGTAAACAGTCCAAATGTGGAGACTTAGCTGAGTAGTAATCAACGCAGCAATACCATTAATCACAAAAAACACTGCCCATACGACAGTAAGTTGACGAGTATAATGTAGTCCATCATCGTCTAGTTCCGTGGTCAATTGAGCCATACGAGTAATTATCGGTTGTCCATAAAAAAGAGATAAGACAAAAGTTAATAGCAAAGTGATGTTAACTAATACCGGATAATACAAAAACCCGCGTACATCTTGATAAACCATCGCAACAACTATAGCTCCAACACCAATAATTGTTACAAGTACCTCACTAAAACCTGCTGATTTTTTATATAGTTGCATTGCTAACCTAAATAAAAATAAGGTCACCATTAACAAACCAACACCAAACAAATTCCCCGAACTTAAACCCCAGTAGACAAAAAAAGGGTAGCAAACAGAAAAAATGACTACTAACAGTTTTATAATACGAAACAAAAATTAGACTTCCGTTGTTTCAACTAAACGTAAGACTACGTTGACTACATCCTTCACATGACGCACAGATTTAAATTCCTCTGGTTTAATTTTTATGTTCGTTTGACGTTGCAAGTACACAATCAGATCAACAGCATCAATACTGTCCAGTTCAAGATCATCTACAATATGTGCATTCATTGTTATATCATTTGGGTTCAGCTCAAAAAGCTCTACCATTGCTTCTTTAATAATTTCAAATACTTGTGACTCATTCATGATTTAGTTCCCCCGTTGCCACATTCTGTTGCTCAATCAAGCGACTTAATGTGTTTACCGAATGGAAGTACTCGCGAGCCTGAGGGTCATCACCATTAATCACTACACCAAACTCCTGCTTAATCGCAAGACCAAGCTCTAGAGCATCTATTGAATCAAGGTTAAGGCCTCCTTCGTCACCAAATAATGGTTCATCAGAATCAATATCTGCTACAGAAAAGTCTTCAAGATTTAATGCATTAATAATTAATTGTTTAATTTTAATTTCTAAAGGTTCCAACTGAAAATTCCTCAATATTTAATGGTTCAAAAACATTACTTGGCTCAAGCGCTGATTCAAGATAAGTTGTCAATTTTCTTGCAGCAATAGGTGTAGACCGAGATCCTTCAATTAAAGAGGACACAGATTCACAAGCCATAATTTTAACTTCAATAATAGGTTTACGCTTCGGCACGCTGTACCATGGCACACCCTTATATAGAATAGGTGGATTACTTGTTATCAGAATTCGTTGAATATCTGCTTTACAACGAATAGCCAATTGAGCAGCACCTCGTTGACACTTGATTTTTTTACCTGGTTGAGTTCGAGTACCTTCAGGAAAAACTAATAACTTTCTCCCCGACGATAACTTTTCCTGACAAATATCTAATATTTTCGGTGACTCATTAGGTATATATCCGGCCATCTGAATAACATGACGAATAAAGGGATTACGCCACAACTCCGATTTAACAATACAGTCACACTGGCGTAACTGGGAAATAATGATAACAACATCAATTAGAGTTGGATGATTAGCAACAACCACTACCCCTTGATTTATATTCAATTGATATTTATCAACAATCTTAACCGGCACGATTTGAAGTCCAGATAACATCCTGATAAAAAGTTCGAAACAATATGAGATCCAAAATTGGCAAATATCTTGCCTTTTAGATTTATCTCTAAAGCACAAAAAGATAATAGGAAAGATGATATATGACAACATCAACCCACCCAGGCCGAATATTATAAACGATATTCCAAATCCTATTTGCCTAAGACGTCTTGATATCATTACTACTTAGCTTCCATTTTAAGTTCAATGATGATGAGATTAAGTTAAATTCTGACAACGTAGATACACTTTCTAACATTTGTCTTACGTTTCTTTTGTTCTGTAAGCGTTCTGCTACATCCTTAACCTCATTTTTACTAATTTCAACAGTATATGGTCCATCACAACGAAGTTTTACAGCGAGTGAATATTGATCAGTATCGTCAATACCATCAATCAAGTCATCCGGCACTTTATCGTCAGCAAAAATCACGCACACTTCTGATTGATGATTATTACGTAAATGCGCGATAGCTTCTATCATTGCCATACAGAATGTTTCGTCGCCCGCACAAATAGTTGTAAAAGGTACTTGTTTCTCATTCGCTATCGTCAAAAGACCTGGAGCCGTACTGTGTACTGACTGTGCAAATTGGGTTGGCGACAACTCCGTCTGTTCTGCGACAGAATAGAGAAGTTTCAACGTTCTCTGCAACTCCCCATGTTGTGTAGCAAAAACCAGATAACCTGGATCAGTAGCAAAAATAAAATCAGAAAATGACAATACTTGCTTAGTTAAATTACTGCTTCTGCGTAAAATCGATTTAAAGGCCCCTTTCGCCAAATTTCCGGCTACAATTCTATCGTTTACTGAGTATTTACTAAAAAGCTCATCAGTAATGCAAATCTCAATATTTAAATACATATAAAAATTATATACCTTTCAAAAAAACGAGCCAATCCTATAACAGTGCATTTGAGTGAGTAAAGACAAATATGCACCTAACTTCACTATTTTGACATATCAACATCAAAATACTCGTTTAATCATAAAAATTAGCCCGCTAGTATTAATAAATAACAAAATAAAAACACAACCGAATACATATATGCAACATCATACATTTTACTTATTTCTAGCTTGCACTTATATTCGATTTTGCATAGGCTAATAAATTATTATTAAAGACAAATTAGCCGTAAATGGACTTTTATTTAAACGACAATCTTTCTGCTGTACAAGCAAAAGAAGAAGCACAACGACTTGCTTTCGCACCTATCGCCTTTCAAGCATCTAAATCATTACGTGATCTTGGTATCCTTGATACGCTCTCCAAGTTTAAGACTCAAGGAGCTACTATTGATCAATTGGCCGATCAACTCAATAGTATTGACAGTTATGGCATTAAGGTCTTATTAGATATGGGATTATCGATTGGTCTTGTTACTTGGAATGGCGAAATTTACAAAATTACAAAGTTGGGCCACTTTGTCAACCATGACGAAATGACCAAAGTCAATATGGATTTTGTGTCTGATATTTGCTATCAAGGAATGGCACATTTAACACAATCAATACTTGAGAATCGACCTGCAGGTTTAACATCTCTTGGTGAATGGCCCACAATTTATGAAGGTTTATCTCAACTAACAGACAAAGAGAAAGCAAGCTGGTTTAATTTTGACCATTACTATTCTGATAGAAGCTTCCCTACTATTTTAAATACAGTATTTAACGGACAAGGTAAATCTATCTGTGATATTGGCGCCAATACTGGTAAATGGACTGTCAAATGTTGTGAATTTAACCCCGATATCACAGTAACTATGGTCGACTTACCACAACAATTAGCTGTCGCCCAAAAGAACGTAGCATCCAACGGGTATTCTTCTCGCGTCACTACCCACCCTTGCAACTTACTGGATATCAAAACCAAACTGCCTCAAAAACACGATATATATTGGATGAGTCAATTCCTAGATTGTTTCAGTCAAGCAGAGATAGTGAGTATATTAACTCGTGTCGTCGATGCGATGAATGATGACTCTGATGTCTACATTTTAGAGCTATTCCCTGACCGTCAACAATACGAATCAGCCAGTTATACTTTAAATGGCACAAGCTTGTATTTTACAGCAATGGCCAATGGCAATAGCCGATTCTACATGAGTTACGACTTCCTACCTTTGATTGAACTAGCAGGATTAAAAATACTCTCTGTTCAAGATAACATCGGATTAGGGCATTCTTTAATACACTGTAATAAAGCTTAATAAGTTTAGCTACGCTTCTTCTTTTACATTGAAAAAAGAAGAAGCGAAGACACTTAACAATTTCTAACAACTAAGCCAGTTCTGGCCATTTATCAAATTGTTGTTTGCTAAACACCATTTCACCGTTATCGCCTTTCTGAATATTGATCCAAGCTTGCCAATTTTCATAGTCTACTTCTGGGTAATCTAAACGATAGTGGCTGCATCGGCTCTCAGTTCTCATCATGGAAGCCTTAAGTTTCATCTCAGCAGTAATGATCATATTTTTCGTTTCATGCGCTAAGCGCAACTGATGACGATCTTCTGCTAGCAGCATTTCTGCATGGTGTTCTTTTAACTCTTCCACATAAGCTAAAGCACCTTGCATCATGCGATCTTTCTTAATATAAAGTACAAAATTAGGGATCATGACACCTTGCAGAACCTGAGTAACCCACGCAGGACTATAACCATGAGTTCGCTTCAATGGAGCTAATATCTCTTGTTGAATCTGTTCCTGTGTAGACGTGTTAACCTGTATCATCGCTACCAATTTACTGGCTTTCGCTGCAGCTTCTCCAGCAAATGCGCCTTGAACACAAGAGCCCGCAGCTGAACCACCGATCTGAGTATAAATGCCACCCGACATATATGAACCTAAAGCATCACCCGCTGCATACAAGCCAGGTATAGAACTTAGGCCTGTTTCATCAATTGGAACAATACCTTCTGATTTATGAATAGCCATTCCCGCAGTTGAACCACCAACCTGCTCTCCTCCCATACCAGGAGGACCTGAATGGCCTTTGCTACTAAAGAGAGAAAATATACCTTTGTCTTGATCAGGTTTTGGTGGCATATCAGTTTGCCTAAATGCTTCGGGTACATAAGGTCCTCCCGATGTGTTTTTCTCACTGCCCTCCTTACTCTGACCGGGACCCGGTGGAGGGCCCATGGTGATAGGTCCGCCTTGAGTATAAGCTTTATAGTTTAAGTCGACACCAAGGTGATGATTAACCATGATGCCATTAACCGATGGCTTTTCTTCGATTTGCCCATGCCAGTTATCATAGCAAGAGCCTGAGTTTACTGCAGAGCCTGGATGCCCATCATTCCATTCTTTACCGGTCACAACCGCACCAATATCATAGGCCATGATAGTCCCGTCATGAGTTACGTCACACATTGGAAAACCATTAGGTTTGAAACCGCCAGAGCCCGTGCAAAGCACAACGGTTTTGGCGTTAAAAAACACAACTTTATTTTCATTAAGACTAAAACCAGCCGCTCCGACGACACGGCCATCTTCTTTCATTAAATGCGTCACCATTACTCGCTCATGCAATGGAATATTACGTTGTTCCATCGGACGCATAAAAGATTTATTACACAAAGGCGAATCAAAAAAACCCCAAGATTTGAGCTCTTCGACTCGATCATAGGAATGTTCTGCAAGTTGACGAGTAAATACTGGGTTATTGGTTCCGATAGCCGATTCTGATACCTTTGCTACGAACTCATCGATGCTCATTGATGCATTGTTTTTATCGTAACTAAAAACACCCTTAGCAAATGGCGTCAATCCTGAACTGCCTAAGCGTCCTTTCGACACCATCGTCACTTTAGCACCAGCATCATGCGCTTTTACCGCAGCAAACAAACCAGCAAATCCTGATCCAATAACCAGCACATCGGTCTCGTGAGACTCTTGAGTGAATTCATCTGCATCAATTTTCGGCTTATTCTCTATTGGAGCTTCAGCACCAAAAGCGGCAGAAGCGAACATAGATGCACCAATTACTCCTCCCGCGACACCAATGAATTGACGTCTAGATAGATCTATTTTCTTACTCATAATGACTACCTCCAAGAAACCATAACAGGTAATGTTTTTTCAGGCGTAATGGTTATCGCCCCAACAGGGCAGTAAAGCCGACATAAATGGCAGATCTGACAATCCTCTGGATAAGTAATCACCGCTTTCTGTTTTTTTTCATCAAACTGAATCACATCGGTCGGACAACTCTCAATACAAGCTTTACAGCCTATACAACCGGATATTTGACTTATTGGCATACGTTTACCTCTAAAACTTGTCGTTAAAATGAAATTTGTTCGTAATGGATATCTGATGAAGCAATATTGAGTGAATTGAGACTGGTTTTTACCGAAGAAATCATCCCTTGGGGGCCACATAGATAAACATTGCAATGACTCGCATTCATATGCTGCAAGACATTCTCAATACAATTTTTGTCGATAACGCCTTGTCGAACGTCAGCTTCATTACTTGGATTTATACAAACCAATTGCTGACGAAAATCCGGCATATCCTTTTCTAATTGCGTAATTTCCGTTTGCAACACCATCTGTTGGTAATCACCATTGCCATAAATTAATCGCACCGGACGCTTATCATTTTGTACAGCTAATTCTCTCAATAGACTCAGCATTGGACCAATACCAGCACCACCGGCAATAAGAACAACCGATTCAGCATTTTTACTACTGTCTAAACTCATACTTCCATATGGCCCATCAACAAATACCTTCTGACCAATTGAAAGTTTATCGAGTTGTGAGGTGTAATCGCCTAGTTCTCGAATCAACAGCGAGAAACGTGGAAGATCATTGGTGCAAGAAGCGATAGAGAATGGATGCTCGTTCATACTAAATACGGATTTATCCGTATTTAGCCACACAAACTGGCCGGCTTTAAAAACAAAATCATCTTGGCTATTTTTCTCTAACGTTACCTGCCAATCTCGGCTACTCACTTTTTTTACCTCTACTAAAGTAAATGGCTTAGCTTTCATAACCCATTTCTTAGCTAGATAATTGTAAGCAACCATCAGAACAGAGGCAGTACAAAGCGCCCACCATCCTGTATTGAACTCAGCTTCAAACTGACCGTGGCTTCCCACGCTAGTAATATGTAGAGTGGCTAATATCGCTATAATGACAAACCCAACGACATGAGTCAGACGCCACATCTCGTAGCTAAGTTTGAGTCTATTCTTAAACACCGCCATTAAGGTCCAAACAATCATCGCTACCCAAGCAATTAAACCTGTCAACATTTGTGGGGCGGTAATGACATTAATTACACTTCGAATACCATCATCGAATGATTGGATAAATTTTGGCGCTAGAATAAAAACCGGATGGAGCAAAAAAAAGAAACCAATCCACTGGCCTATTTTCTTATGTTTGGAAATACTCCAGTCAATATTGGCAAATAGCGGAACTTGTTTTACGCGGCTGCCAAGTGGAAATTGAACAAAAAATGCCATCATAGCAACGACATTAAAAATACTTAACAAGCTAAAATAAAGCCCTTTGTTATCCATATCTAACGTTTGTGCCGCTATAAACGGTAAGCTTAATAAAACCGCATAACCGGCCAAAAGCTTACCATTCCTAATATGCCATTTAGAACGCCGTAAGTTTTTTGTATTCTGAACCAAAGACATTGTTTCAGTATTCATAGTTAGCTTCCAATTAATAATTGTTAATAAAATTCTTGGTGAGATAATCAAAATCTCAATAGCAAAAATTCATCTTTGCTCTGATAAAGCAAATGATACTAACCAGGTGGTTAAGGAAGGGTTAAGGAATACAAAAAAAGAAATAGCTTATGGAAAAGAAAATAAAGAACTTACTTTTGAACTAACGTTCCACTACGACTACAGATGAAGCTAATATACTCGCCATTCACAACAAGATTGATAACTAACTGATTCGCTTGAATATCAATATGCTTCACCCAACATTCACCACCTAATAATGGCCACTGTTTAACTGGCACATTTGGCGTGCTAACTGTTAAGTCTTCATTGATACCGTGACTAAAACTTCGCCACTGCTCGTTTATATAGCTAAGGGTTAACGTCTGCCATATTTTTACTGATGACCCCTGTTTCTCTATTGGAGAAATATCAAATTGCCATGAATTATCAGACGAGAAGACAGCGACTAAAAGCCATGTCTGTTGAGAAAGAGTACGGTTAAACAGATTGAGTTCTTCAAGATACATTTTAGTTACCAAATTATCGTTATCAATATGCCTCACCATACACTTCATTGTTACACAGAGTTATGTAATCGGCACCGTTCTAAATCCTGTCATTGTCATAAACGGTTGGTTTCAAATGGAGTTTTACGTAACTTGCGTAAAAAATGGGTGATCCTCCAAACATAACTTAGTGAAACAGCATAGATAATAAAACAGATCATAAATAGCATAAACATAACCGACTCATCGATAGCCATGATCTCGCCATAAATACCAAAACAAACATAAAGACTTGATATAAAGCATATTATAAATAATGTTCCTCTTGAGGAAAATCCCAAACGTTGGAAGATATGATGAAGGTGTTCCCTATCGGGTTTAAATGGCGACACACCACGACGGATCCTACGAATCATAATCGCTGCCATATCCATTAGTGGTACAGCAATCAGCCATAAGGCCGTAATTGGGCGCATAATAGGACCTCGGTCTTGATGCGAACTTTGACTGGCTTCAAGTAACAACCAAATAACGGTAAAACCAATCACCATGCTACCGGCATCGCCCATAAAAACTTTTCGCTGTCGTCCTAGTACACCGAGGTTCATACAAACATATGGGACCATCGCAACAATAACCGCCATTGCAAGGTAAGCTAAACCCCCCTGTCCACCCTGATAAAGTAAAAAAGATAAACCCATAAATACGGTGATCGATAACCCACCAAGCAAGCCATCAATACCATCGACCATATTGAACGCATTAATTGCACCGATAACGGCTGCAATAGTGGCAATCGGCGCTATTAGCCCTAAATGTATGTTCCCATCTCCAACTATATTACCAACGTCTAACAATTCGATATCGGCTAAGCTAAACATTAGAATCGCAAGAACAGTTTGGACCAACAATCGAATCTTTACACTGAGATCAAACTTATCATCAAACGCACCTAAAATAGCTAGCAAAATAATACAGCTCAAAAAGAGATCGCTATGAGGAATAAGTTCAGGTTTAAATACCAAAAACTGCGTTATCGAGATGCATATAGAAAGCCCTCCTACCAGAGGAACTGCGCCTTGATGGTGTTTTCGTGGGCCTGGTTTATCAACAAGCCCTACCTTTTTAGCGGCTTTACGTAAAATGAACAGCAACAAAAACGAATAAATAAACACAAAAAATAGTTCTATAAACATAATAATTAATATCTAACGGTGCGTAATAGTGTTGTAGTTATAATCACTTAGGCACAATACGTGCTCGGTGTCGCATATCATAACGTAGAATGCTGATATTTTATATTAAAAAATATATCTATTAATAATATTATTCCTTCAACGCTTATCGATCGGAGTGCAAGATTGAGTAACTAGGCTTAATATTTAACAATCGTTGGAATTTATAACAGAAGGGTACATTAACCATAGAATTATTGTAAAATTACTAAGCGTTAATATTTGTAATTATTTAATATCGATAACAATTAAAATGGTAATGGTTGTTATTTTTACAAGTCAACTCATGAAGTTTAAATTAATTTAAATAAACTAGACTTCTGATGAATTATAACGGTGGACAATATAAAAAACCATTACCATTTATAGTTCCTATTAAGGGTGAAACCATAAATGGTAAATTTTAATTAATAGTAGAAACCTTTTCTATCGATAATGACATTTATCCGATTAAATTAGGTAGCCAAAGTGTTAAACTCGGAAAAAAAGTAATGAGTAGTAAAACCACTAACATTGCTACAAACATAGGAGCAATTTCTTTTATAACACTTTGCAACTTGGTCCCTGAAATACCTGATACAATAAAAAGCAGTATTCCAAATGGAGGAGTAGATAACCCTATCATCATATTCATAACGACGACGACACCAAAGTGAACCAGATCAATGCCTAATTCTCCAACAACGGGAAGAACCATAGGTATAAATACTAATAAGATTACTGTTGTATCTAAAAACATACCTAATATTAAGAAAATCAAGTTAATTATTAACAATAAAACAAGTGGATTATCTGTAATTCCTAATAATTGATTACCTATCATTTCTGGTATGTTTTCTATAGATACAATAAATGAAAATGCATAAGCTGAAGCAACAATACTGGTCAATACTCCGGTCGTTTTTGCTGTTTCTTTAATTATGTTTAATAGGTCAGAAAAGCTTAAACATCTATAAACAAAAAATGAAATAACCAGTGCATAAAGTGCTGCTAATGCAGCCGCTTCGGTTGGTGTAACAATACCGCTATAAATTCCACCTAATAATACTACCATTGTAAATAAAGCAGGAATGGCACTCCAGGACATAGATAGGAATTGTTTCAGTGTGTATGACTGTCCGCGAGGATAATTACGTTTCGTAGAAATATACGAAATGTACATCATTAATGCTCCTCCAAGCATTAAACCGGGTAGCATTCCACCTATAAATAGTTTACCTATGGATGCACCCGATAACATCGCATACAAAATCATTGGTATGCTAGGTGGAAAAATAGGGCCTATTGTTGACGAAGCGGCAGTTATTGCACAGCTGAAGCCATCATCGAAACCTGCTTTTCTCATCGCCTTAATTTCCATTGCGCCAAGTCCAGAAGCATCTGCTACTGCTGAACCTGTCATCCCAGAAAAAATGATACTTGCTAACACATTTACATGACCCATTCCACCTCTGCGTCTGCCGATACATGCAGAAGCAAATGAGAATATTTTATCCGTCACTACTCCGGAATTCATGACATTTGCAGTGAAGACAAACAACGGTACTGCAATCAGTAAATATTGAGACATGAGGTTTGATAAAATTTGATCAGCGACCATGGTTACATCCATACCTGCCGCAATCATATAATATGTAGAAGCAGCGATCATTCCCAGCGCTATTGGCAAGCGGATCACAAAGATAAGGACAAAACAAATTAAAAATGAAATCAATCCTATTGACATTTTTCGTCTCTCTTATAAGTCATTTTAAAATCTTTAAACGTTGATATTAATAATCTAGTAATTACAATTATTGAAAATATGATGTAAGACGAATAAATAAGTGAAAAATTAATTTTCAATGCAGTTGTTTTTTGGAAAGACATGAAATCTATAAATTCCACATTAGGTAACAATGCATACCCTAATGCAAATATAATCAGTATATTTCCGGTCACTCTGCAGAGAAATTGAATTTTAGCGGGATACAAATCATAAAGTGCTGTGAATTCGACATGAGATTTTTCACGCAAGGCATAACAGGCACCAATAAGTGTGGTCCATAGGAACATAATTAATGATACTTCCATCGTCCAAATGGTTGGTAGATTAAAAAAATACCTTGAGACGATTTGAATCACAAAACAGATAAACATTAAAAAGAAGGTTAATGAAGGTAAATAAACTTCTATAATATCGATAATGTTTTTTATTATTTTCATATTAAAGATCCTTAAAAGGGCAAGATAAACTTGCCCTCAGAGAATATTACTGGTTGTTCGTTATTTTATTATATAAATCCATATCCCAATCTTTCGATATATCTGAAGATTTGTAATAAGAACGAGCATGTTCGATGAATGCATCTTTGTTAGGTTTATAAACATCTAAACCTTCAGAAACAAAGAAATCTACTAACTCACCTTCTTGCTGTAATACATATTGGTCGACATATTCTCTAGCTTTTTCTAATGCAGCGAGTATCGTATCTCTTTCATTTTCTGACATTGCTTGCCAATTATCATCGTTTACTGAAAGAAAAACAGGGTTAATATAATGATCTGTTAATACGATGGTTTTCGTTACTTCATAAAATTTAGCGTTTTTATCAGTTGGCAGAGGGTTATCTTGTCCATCAATTGCACCTGTTTTTAATGCCATATAGACTTCTGGGAATGCTAATGGTGTAGGGTTTCCTCCTAATGATCTGGCCATTTCCATCCAAGTTGTAGCATTAGGCATTCGAAGTGTTACGCCTTCTAGATCTTTTGGTTCTTTGATTATTTTTGAGTTATCACGCAGGTTTAATTGACGCGTACCTAAATACAAAGCGCTTAACGGTCTAATACCTGTCTTCTCGGCAATATCATCAAACATATCTTTTCCGATAGGGCCATTTAAAGTATCGGTCATAGATTGATAATCAGAGAATAAGTAAGACGATGCAAACATAGACATGTATGGTACGTATTCTGCTATCCAGTTTGGCCCAGTGTAAACAAAATCAACCGATCGTCCTCGCTTGATAGAAGCCAAGCTTGATATTTTGTTCATTAACTGAGCTGAGTGATAAACCTTCACATCACTTTCACCATTGGTAAGTTTTGACAGTTCCTCAGAGAATACTTCCATCCCTTTAATGTGAGGATCACTCGGTACTCCTTCATCAGAAAATACAAATGTTTTTGCTGATGCAGTAAAGCTTAAAGTGGTAGCAATAATCGCCGTAGAAAGTGCTGTTCTAATTTTCATAGTGTTTCCTTTATTCACGTTGGTAGTCATTATTTATAATTATTTGTTTTTTATTAAGCTAATAGTCTGGTCAACAACCAGTTTATTTGCATCTTTGAAAAACTCTTGTTCATCTAAGACACGAGATTTAGTAGTGGTGAAATTCCCCATTTTTTTCTGGGCGTATTTTGCCGATACAGGATAGCTGACAAACTCAATTAAAGAGGCTGTTGCTAACGCATTACTGACGGTTTCTGCTTCTGGTGTGTCGTAATTTTTACACAACCATACATAAGGTTCACAAAAATAATTTGCCATAATTCCACTGTATCCTGCCGCACCATGTTGTAATGAAAACAGCAAAGTCGGACCATTGGCATTATAAATTTTGAAGTCTGTTCCTTTTGTTATTTCTAGCCGTGTTTCGAGTATGTCTTCTGCACAGCATGTATCTTTTAAAAAGCCAAATTTTCCACTATCTACGCACCATTGAATCACTTTATCAGTAAGTAATCGCTTCCATGGCGTTGGACATTCATATAATCCAAGTAATGTATCTTCAGGTAAATTATTTGCTAGATGAGTAATATTATTGATTACGTCTTCGTCAGATGCGTTTTTATCACCTAATCGATTAGTAATTAGTACAATACCATCAGCACCAGCATCGACCATTCCTTGTAATTGTTTTATTTGTTCGTCTGTAGAATCGGCAGTGTGGCCAGATGCTAATACCGGAACTCGTCCATTGGTTTTTTGAACAATGAACTTAACTAGGTTTTGAATTTCATTGTCATCCAAGTACATGATTTCACTTGATTGACAAGCTGCAAAAAGTGCAACCGCTCCATTAGAAAGATACCATTCAATAAGTTTTTCTAAGCTTGGATAGTCAATGCTTAAATCTTCATTAAATGGGGTAAGCATGACGGGAATCACGCCATTTGGTATATTTTTAATATTCACAGCTTAAATTCCTTATTTGCAATAGATACATTAATGTTTTGAACAATAGATTGAGCCACAAATGCTTCGAAAACGGTATTTAAGTGCGCTTTGTCAACATAAGCGATAGTTATGTGGTTACTTTGATGTCCTGCCATTAAATCATTTTTGGAGACACCATCTAATGTGCAATTCATCAGTGGCCATTCTTTTGTTGTACTGTTTAGTCTACGTTGAAATTCTTGTTCAGGAAGTTCCACTGCTTCTCCTGTTCCTATGTGCATATAAACTGTGTTTTCTTCATAGTGAGCTCTTGCCCATATAAAACTTCCAGCTTTACACTGCCCAGATATAGTAGAGCCACCTTTAGGGAAAAACATTGCTGGTTGACGATTACCTTGGGCACCAGAGATACCTCCGCGTAGGTGCTCGAATGGCACCGAACCAGAAATTTCAAAATCCCAGTAAAAGACTCCTTCAAATTCACTTCCCCAGCGAATATCATGCAATGTTGTCTCGGATGGCAAGCCTAATGAGTCAAGAAGGCGAAACAACATCGTTTGTGGGATAGCGGTTCCCATATCGACTTCATTTATACAAGGGATTGGTTTGTTCGGACGAATAATCTGCCCGTTTTCATCTGGAATTGGAAAACGTAAGCTGGAGCCTATTGCTCCTTCGGCAAAATCGGATGCTGCGCAGCTATCTTTCAAGCCTTGTTGATACTGCACACCAATACTTGCTAAACCAAATCTTTCGGCGAATCTTGCCATGGCAATCATCATGGCACACTGCTCTAAAACTTGGTTACGAGTGAGTTCGGTTTCTTCATTTTGACCAAATTGGAAGGTCATTCCTTTCTCTTCATACCAAGATAAGCAAGCTTCTCTAAGATCTTGTGGTACTAAGCTCATTTCATGAAGCAATGCCGATTGAGATAAACTCTCCATTGGCATACCTATATCCACCAGACATTTTTGAGGAAAAACGCCATTCATCATTCCCATACAAAAACTATCAAAAAGCCCCATAATGTCTTTATGTTCTAGAATATATTGTCCAACTTTCTTACCTAATTGTGCCGCAGGCGTTGTCAATAGATCATTATCTGGCTGTACTTTTTTTAGGTAAGACGTGTCATGTGAAATGGTTTTATTAGCTAACCAATGTTTCATATTAGTTAGAAAGAATTCATCATCTAAATGCTCTGACCACAATCGAGAATATTCACGTCCAAGGCTTGTCAGTGTCCCTTCTAAACAAAGTGCTCCGACCAAACCAGGCCATGTCCCATCAAAATTAGCTAGTACTAATATAGGGCCTTTATGTGTCATTAAAGCAGGTGCTAAGTGATGAGAATATTGCCATGCAGTGAGTAATACAACAACAGGAGCGTTTTCATCTATCCCTTCAAAAACATCGCAACCTTCTCTTTGGCTAGCAATGAATCCGTGACCTCTAGTTTTATCAAATGAGTGGCCTCGGATAACGTTATAATCGAAGGTGTGCTTCATGACATTTGAAAATTTTTGCTCAAATTCATCTTGTACAGGCCAACATTTTTGGTTTGCACTATCTCGTAAATCTCCGCTGGTCACTAAAACAAGTTCATTTTTCCCAGCTACCAACTTGGTACAAGATTCGGGTAATTCCAGGGTGAGTTCCATCCTGTTTTCCTCTTTATTTATTTTTAAGTATTTGCCAAGATGATTATTGGCTCATTATGTTTCTATATTTTATTTGGTCGTGATACAT
Source organism: Vibrio sp. MA40-2 (assembly GCF_047302445.1). Lineage (NCBI taxonomy): Bacteria > Pseudomonadati > Pseudomonadota > Gammaproteobacteria > Vibrionales > Vibrionaceae > Vibrio > Vibrio sp. MA40-2. The sequence continues at coordinate 1,310,537 of NZ_CP178627.1, read as the reverse complement.
CTCTATGAACACTTCGTATTTGGCGTCATGAAATGGCTTTCTAGTTGAATTAGGTAAAATACGACTGCCCTCGTTGGTCATATTTTTGATCGCATCGTCTATTGATTGGTAGGTTCCACTTGCTGCTGCACCTAAGATAGCAGCGCCCAAAATAACTGCTTCTGGTTCTTTAGATAAAACAACATCACAACCAGTAATGTCGGCATGTTCTCGAAGCCAAATTGGGTTTTTGGTTCCTCCACCACACATATTGATTTGTTTTATATGATGTCCGTTATTACCCATTTCTTGAATAATATGCCTTGTGCCATAAGCGATGGATTGGATTGCGGCTAAATAGTGTACTGCTAACTCATCTAGGTTCTCGTTGAGAGTAAGTCCAGTGACCATTCCTGTTAATGTTGGGTCTGCTCTAGGTGATCTATTTCCATGGTGATAACCCAACATATGAAAATCCCTCATGAAGCTTGGATCTTCAGCTTCCAGCTCTAAAATTCTTTCATTCAAAATTTCGTATATCGTACGCTGTTCAACCTCCGCTCTTTGCCTTAAAACATGATATTCAGAAGAACTCCGAATGACATGATCAATCAAGGCTCCAGAAGCACTTTGTCCTCCTTCTAATAACCAATAATCCGGAAGCATTGCTCCCCAATAAGGCCCCCATATGCCATTGATAAATGTTTTCGTATTTGTAATTGCCATATGACAAGATGAGGTCCCGCCAATAATAGCTAATGTGGTTTCTGGCTCATTGCCTATTATTGCTAATCCACCTGCATGGGCATCAATAATACCTGTAGAAACAACTGTATTGACCGATAGACCTAATTCCAGAGCAGATTGTTCTGTCAATTGGCCTGCAGAGGTACCTAAATCATAAATAGGTCCTGAAACTCTGCCACTTTCAATCAAGTCAGTTAATCCAATTTTCATAAGTAAGGAATTAGCCCACTGTGCTTCATGTGCCAAATAGTTCCACTTGCAGCTTTTCGTACAGACACTTCTTACTGGCTGCCCAGTAGCTTGAAAAACAAGAAAATCCGCAAGATCAAATAGTAGATTTATTTTTTTGTATTGATTCGGGAGATGTTTTTTAAGCCAAAGTATTTTAGGCAGTTCCATCTCAGGGCTAACTTCCCCCCCCACATATTTTAATGACTGATCTTCGGTCCTGTTAATCTCAATAGATTCATCTATTGCTCTGTGATCCATCCACATAATAATGTTCTGATCATCACGACCACTGACTGAAACCGATACGGGTTGTTGATCTTTATCAACAGCAACGAGTGAGCAAGTTGCATCAAAACCAATACCTTTAATATTTTCTATATCGATTTCGCTATCTGATACAGCTGTTTTTACTACGCTGCAGACTTGTAACCAGATATCAGAGGAAGATTGTTCTACATGATTAGCTTTGGGTCGAAACTGTTTTATTGGACTGATAGCCATCGCTATTTTTTGTCCACGGCTATTGAAAACAGCTGCTCTTGCACTTCCTGAGCCTACATCAACGCCTACGAAATATTCATTCATTACTCACCTCTAATCCTATCTCAGTATGTATAAGGACTTGCTAACTCGTATTAGCTAGGTGTAGCATCGTTGATTAATGAGTTCAATAAACTAATATCATAATGTGACGAAGTATTAACTTTGTTGTTTAATATGTGATCTGTGAATGTTTTTTAACCGTTTATCTATACATATAAGTACAAACTTATTATTTGACTTATTTGTCATTTTTAACGCCATTATTAGCAAGGTTTTTAGCGATATATCACCGACAATATGGTTTTGTTTAGATACAATAGTTATGACTAAAGTAGCTAGGGCTAAAATAGTAAATTATTATTATGAATGAAAAAAAAATCGGCAAAACGATCAGTGAAATTGCAAATGAGATGGGAGTTTCGACTACCACTGTGAAACTAGTCGTAAACGGGCAAGCGACTCGATATCGCATTGCAAAAAGAACACAAGATAAAATTAAAAAATATATAGATGAATATGGAATAATCATTAATCATACAGCTCGTAGCCTTAAGTTGAAGAAAACCAACACATTAGGTCTTGTTGTTCCTAGACTCACTAATATTTTCTTCTCTTTGATGACTGAATGGCTTGAATACCAATGTGTACAAAAAGGTTATCAACTTATAACCGTCTGTACAGATAGTGATCCAGTTAGAGAACAGAAAGTGATCAAAAAATTAGTAGAAAGAGGAGTTGACGGTCTATTTATTGTCTCTAGTACAAAAGAACAACAGCGTGTCACAGCACGTAATATCGTGGATAAGCCTATTTTATTTTTAGACCGAGATTTCAAAATTGACGGACAATCAACTGTTGTTAGCGATAATTATTTTGGTTTTTTTGAGCTATCAAGAACTATTTTAAAAAAGTCTGTTCACGAAATATATATGATTTGTGGTGATACAGAGTTGCCTAGTATTAAAGATAGGCTACAAGGTTTTGTTGATGGCCACCATAAATTACAACAACCACTAACTTCTAATTGGTTGCATGCCGTGCCTCATAATCGCTTTCAAGATGGTTATGAGGGAATGAGCCAGTTAATTAATGAATTAAATCGGCTTCCTGAATCTATAGTATTCTCTTCATTACCTATTTTAGAAGGTGGCCTTCATTTTATAAAACAGCGGTACGGTGTTATTCCACATAATCTTGTGATTGGAACCTTTGATGATCATACCATGTTAGAATTTTTACCTAATACCGTTATTTCCGTTCAACAAGATGCTAAATCGATTGCCGAGCATGCAAGCTCTATAATGAATTCAGCTATTGAAACTAAAATAATGGTTGGAAGAAATATTGTGGTAGCCCCTCAAATTATTATTCGTAACTAATAGAATCAACAATATACTCTAATAAAAGTTAAGATTAGGCTAATTTTTCCTGATAGTAAGATAAAGCTATCCGCTTGCGTTTTTGGCACCATTTTTGTGCAGTGGCACGAAAATGGTGCATTACAAGTGAGGATTACTGATTGAACATGCTCAGATAAAGAATGTTGTCGATAAATTTAACTTAATAAAATGACATATCATCATATTATTCTCATACTATACCAACCATCTTTTAAACCAAAAATATTCTTTATAATCAAACACTAATAAAAAACAAAAATAAAAAAAAACATTACATCCTGTCTTATTTCTCGATTTTTAGTTAACAAGTTAACCTTTTTCGTCTATTTTATGATACAAATATCATTTTATATACTTCATGGCACTTATATTGCTTTAAGCAATGTAAGCGATGATTGAAATCTGATATACACAAAATAATCATTCTTTATTGTCTTAATTTTCGCTAGTGAACCTAAAGACAAACAATAAACCTTATTTTGTTATATGACGATGAAATTGAGCTTTAACATTTTGTATGTGCGCACCTATTTCTACCAATAATAGTGTGTTTTAAATTAAAATATAAGGTGATCAACAATGAACAAAAATGTACGTAAGGATAATGTACGTAAAGCCTGTGTATGTAAAACCAGTGTAGGTAAAACAAGTGTACGTAAGGTGTTTGAAAAAAGTTCAGTACTAGCGACATTAGGTTTAGCTTTGCTTTCATCTCAAGTTTTCTCAGCGCAATTTGAAGCTCGTATAGGACATTTGGAATCCGCTCAACAACCACGCCATCAAGCGCTACTAAAAGTGGCATCATTAGTTGATGAACGAACCTCTGGTGAAGTAAGTTTGCAGTTTTTCCCTTCTGCTCAGTTGGGAAATCAAAGACAAATGACGGAAAGTACTCAGTTTGGTGTGATTCAAGGAACGGTGTCACCTGCTGCCTTTTTGGGTGGTTTCAATAAAGTAGTTTCTGTATTAGATATACCTTATTTATATCCAACAGATAGAGAACTATCAACAAAGATTCGTAGCAGTGAATTTGGCACGGCTATTTTGGATAGCTTTACAGGGTTAGGTGTTAAAGCGATTGCACTATGGCCTAATGGGCGCAAAAACTTCACTTCAAATAAGTCTCTAGACAACATAACCGACTTTGATGGACAAAAGTTCCGCGTGATGAACTCTAAGGTTTTAATTTCTCAATTTAATGCGCTTGGTGCATCCGCGTTACCCCTGCCTTTCGGTGAACTTTATACATCACTGCAAACTGGTGTTGTCGACGGAGAAGAAAACCCTCTCGATACGATTTATAGAATGAAGTTCTATCAAGTTCAAGACAACTTGGTGATATCGGAACATGGTGCGATGGAAGACATCGTATTATTCAATGAAGCATGGTGGAATTCGCTACCAAAGAACTACCAACAAATCATTGTTACTGCTTTTAACGAAGCAATTCCTGCTCTAGAAATCAGTAAGGATGAAGCAATTGAACATGCGCTAGCTGAAATCAAAAAATCTGATATCGCGATCAAAGTATTAAGTGAAGAAGAACGCAGCCAAATACGTGATGTTATGTATCCTGCTGCTAAAAAAGCGTACCTTTCGTTCTCTGGCGAAAAAGGTAAAGAAATACTGTCGTTATATGAAAAAACCTACAACGAATTAAAATAAACCGTTAGGTGGTTTGGTTTTATTAAGCCAAACCATCTGTTATTTCGAGATGGATTATGAAGAGCAATATAAAAAAAACGTTCAAAAATATAAAACAAATAGAACGGCTGATTATTTCAATCATATTTTTACTTATGGTTTCAATCTTCTTTTTTGGCATTGTAGTGCGTGAACTTCCAAGTGAATTATCAAATAAATTTTCTTGGATAGAAGAAGTTGTAGGAATAATGAATATCTTTCTTGTTTTTATGACTCTCGGCTTAGCCTTAGAGAAAGGTAAACACGTAAGAATCCCTTTGATTTTAGAAAAACTTGGTGAAAAAAACGGATTAATCTTAATGAAAATAATTGATACTGTTGGCCTTGTTTTTTCAGCATATTTATTTTTCATTAGCGTTCAGCTGATGATTATGGTTTTTAATAGTGGGCAAATGAGTTCAACATTGAACATTTCTATGGCCATTATCTATTTAGCACCAGCTGTTGGCTTTCTCTCTCTTTCCTGTAGATACCTATTTAGTTTGATGGGGTTCATTAATCGGTTTCCAACTAATAATCAGCCATCATAATTCTAAGGTTTACATATGATTTTTTTAATTATCCTAGTCGCGTTAGTCCTATTAATATTTGGTTTCGAAATGTTTTTAGTGCTTGGTATTCCTACCTTTTTGACTAAAGAAGCCTATTTTAGTGGCATCCCCGATATTTCACTAATACAAAAACTTGTTGCGGGCATTGACCATACAACCTTATTAGCCATTCCTTTTTTTGTATTTGCTGCTCACATTATGTCATCTGGCGAAATTGCCAAAAAACTAATGTCATTAATCAAACTATCGGTTGGTCATAAAACTGGTGGTGTCGGTCTTACGGCTATTGGTAGCTCAATGGCATTTGGTTCGGTTTCTGGATCAGCACCAGCTACTGTCGCAGCACTTGGTAAGCTTATCTATCCTGAGCTATTACGAACAGGCTATCGTAAATCATTTAGTTTAGGTTTAATCGTATCTAGTGCCGAAACCGCACTATTAATCCCACCGAGCATTACGCTAATTGTCTATGGTTGGATGACTGGCACCTCAATTACCGAGTTATTTGTTGGCGGAATATCAGTTGGTTTCACTTTAGGTTTTGCGTTTTTCTTATTGGTCTTATTAGAAGCAAAAATAGCCAACGTAACCAAACAAAACAAACCACCTAAACATGAATTAATTACTGAATTTAAAAATTCATTTTGGGCGCTAGGAATGCCAGTACTTATATTAGGCGGTATTTATTCTGGATTATTTACTGCAACCGAATCGGCAGCAGTGAGTGTTATTTATGCTATTTTTGTTGAAAGTGTAATTTATAAAAATCTGAGTTTAAAAAAATTACTCAAAATCACTGAAATGAGCGCAATCTCCACCGCGGTCATTTTTATTCTTCTCGCCTTTGGCGGTATGTTGTCGTTCTTTGTCACACTAGCGCAAATCCCGACTAGCATTAGTCTTTGGGTTGAAAGCATTGGTGCAAGTGCCATTTTGTTCTTATTTATTGTCAATATTGTCTTCCTAATTGCAGGTATGTTTATTGACCCTAATTCGGCTTTATTAATTTTGGTTCCACCACTCTATCCTGTTGCCATGAGCCTGGGAATTGACCCAGTTCATTTTGGCTTAATTGTTACTTTAAACATTTGTATCGGCATGATTACTCCACCCTTTGGTTTAGATATCTTTGTTACGTCTTCTACCTTAGAAGTGCCTGTTGTAGAAATAATTAAAGGGTTGTGGCCGTTTATTTTAATTAACTTACTAGTACTTGCGTTAGTTACATATATTCCAGGTTTTTCAACCTTTTTACCCCAATTAATGTTGTAGTGAAATATTATGAATATTCCAATTAGAGAAGAAATCGAAAATAAGTTCCATATTCACCAAGCATCTTGCAAGGTAAAACAAAATCTATCGGTTAATAGCGATTATCGACATTTGATACTAGATGCTCCTAAAGAAATTTTAGATATACAACCCGGGCAATTTTTCCAAATTCTATGTCCAACGATTGGTACTCTACAACCTTATTTAAGACGCCCAATGAGCATTTATGCTGCCAACAAACACAATGGCGAATTGCACTTTCTCTACAAAGTTCAAGGAGAAGGAACCAATGCAATGTCTGAGTTAAACCAAGGCCAAGAGATCAGTGTCGTTGGTCCACTCGGGCGTGGGTTTGATATTTTACCAACGTATCGGCACATCGTTTTGGTTGCCAGAGGAGTCGGCTTAGCCACGCTGGCGCCGTTAGCTGATTTAGCACAACAAAAGGGCTGCAAAGTCACCGCTATTTGTAGTGCACGTTCACCAGAACTTCTAATGTCTATCGATTATTTTCGATCAAAAGGCGTCAATGTGATCACATTGACTGACAGCGAAGGCACGTCAGATATGGATAATATGCAATCGGTCATACAACAAGTGATTGAAAACGAACAAGTCGACTGCTTTTATACTTGTGGCTCAAAACGAATTCAGCATTTACTTCAAAAACTCTCACAAATTTTTACGATTCCAGGGCAAGTTGCGCTAGAACAACAAATGGCTTGTGGCATTGGTATGTGTTTTTGTTGCGTAAAACCGTTTAAACAAGGTAATGAAATTGTATCCAAGCGTGTATGTAAAGAAGGGCCAGTATTCGATTTACAAGGAGTTATTTTATGATCGATTTATCTGTAAACATCGGCAAACTTAAGCTTAAAAGCCCTATAATGCCTGCATCTGGCACTTTTTCAGAAGATCTTGCCGACCTATTTAATATTGATGAATTGGGAGCCCATGTCACCAAAACCATTACACGAGAAGTTCGTGGTGGCAATCCTACTCCAAGAGTATGCGAAGTCCGTGGCAGTATGTTGAACTCTATCGGAATTCCAAGTAAAGGCGTGAACGAATTCAAGAAAAACGTCATTCCTTTTTATCAACAGTATGAAACCCCCTTGGTCGTGAGCGTTTCAGCCGGAACGGTAGATGAATTTGCACGTATATGCGAAGAAATAACGGTTCCTGGTGTGGCGGCGATTGAGGTTAACATTTCTTGCCCAAATATCGAAGCCGATGGCAAAGCTTTTGCCATGCGAGCCTCTTCAACGGCTGCAGTAATGGCAAAAATGCGCGCAGCGACAGACTTACCGTTGTGGGCAAAACTCACGCCAAATACTGGTGAAATAGTTGAAGTAGCATTAGCCGCACAAGCATCTGGAGCCGATGCTTTAGTCGTTTCGAACACGTTGCTGGCAATGGCTATCGACATAAAAACAGGCAAACCGAAACTAGGCAACCTTATGGGAGGGTTATCTGGTCCCAGCCTAAAGCCAATTAGTTTAAGAATGGCTTATCAATGTGCTAATGTCGTCGATATTCCCGTTATTGGTTGCGGTGGAATCAGTAATGTTGAAGATGTTATTGAATATTTAATAGCTGGCGCATCTGCAGTTCAAATAGGATCCGAAACCTTTATTAATCCTTTAGCTATGCTTAAAATTACTCAACAACTCGAATTATATATGCAGCAAAATCAACTATCTTCCCTTGATGGATTAGTAGGAAGTATTGACGATACGCACCCTATAAACCTCGCATATTAATCATTGTGATAATTGGCTACCCCGTAAAGACTCAATGACGCTGCGAACAACGGCTCAGCGTTATTGATTACAACGTTCCACAATATAAATCCGGCATGTCATCGGCTGTGCTGTGTTTTAGTCGCCCAATCGCTAGGCTGGTCATGCCATATTTCAATAAGCTTGATTATAAACACCATGAAATCATTCTCTATTTTAGAAACTGACGGACATTTATAATGTAAGGAGAGAATCGGTATTTTTAAAGATTACTATAAAAAGTACTGCCAAAGCATCACGTAACCTGGCAGTACCATAAACAGACCAACTTGTTCTGCTTTTAAGTCTATTATAGAACTGGTTTCCAAGCTTTCTCTGGCAGCATATGAATACCATTTGTAAAATCATCACTATGTTCGAACATGTGTTTAACACCAGCGCCCATCAATGCTAAAGAAACATCAAAAGCATTCAAACTGTCACCATAGCCAGCGGTTAAATTAAACATTGCACCATTCGATAACGCATAGAAATAATGCTCGCCATAACGATATTCATAAATTTCGGGCATGATTTCTTCAACTTGGTATTGCGTTAAAGTATCGAGCCTAATCTCGTGGTTCACGTGTCCAACATTCATTAAAAACGTACCAGGTTTCAACTGCTTTAACATCGCTTCATTCAATACCCCAGATACTCCGGTTGCAGTGACTATCACATCAGCTTGATCAATCACGTCACTCAGTGCTGCAGTATGCCATCCGTCATAGGCGGCTAAAAGAGAACGAGATGGATCATTTTCTGCCACAATTACCTGTCCACCAAAAGATTTTGCCGACGCAGCACACCCTTGGCCAACTAAGCCATAACCTATTATTACGACTTTTTTCTCGTGAAGTGACAAATGAGTACGTTCCATAAAGGCTTGCCATGCACTCAATCCAACCATATGACGATTATGTAACCCCTCTTTTGCATCAAGATCATCCCAGTTAAACACAGGATGTTCTAATTGTAGCTTATTTAGTGCTGATACTCCTGACCCTGTCCCTTCTAAGCTAGCCAGAACACCGTTATATTGTGAATTACCGTGATAAATAGCACCGAGTTGAGCACCAAATTCACATAAGTGCGTTGGTTGCCATTCCAGAGCCATATGCAAAGAAGCTTGCCAGTCTTTTTCACTCATGTTTTTCCAGGCGCTAGCCTCTGCTCCTATCGAAACGAGATACTCTACAACTTCATCTCGAACAGTAGTTGGGTTGCAGGTTGTGATAAATAGTTGACCACCCTGCTTTAAATATCCTTCATAAAACGACACCATTTTGATATCCAAGTGCGTACTAACGGCTAACTTTTTGTTTGCACAATTTTGCAGCTGTGAGACGACATTTTCAGTGCGTAGCATATGACGTTGGTTCCATGCCAAATCTTGATTAAAATTCATGTTTAGTCCTAATAGTGTTAACGCACTTAGTAAGTATCTGCGTCAATTGGTATAAAAGAAAGATCGACGTCTATCTTAATGTATGAATTATTTTTTATTAACAAATTGATTATACGATGTTTTTAGAGGAGCTACTAACGCTATCCTAAGCTATATAAAGCGATATAAAGCGATATAAAGCGATATAAAGCGATATAAAGCGATATAAAGCGATATAAAATAAAACCATCACTTAGTAATCACAGCCAAAGCTTATTTCACCATCCAATATTCTCTATCTTAGTTGGCTACTAGCTGTCACCATGATATAAAATCGAATGCTATTTTCTTATCATTACATTGAGATCAGTTACCTTGATATACACTCAATATCGTGACTTTTGGCTTTATCAATACATTCAGTTAATCGTATAAATGAATACACAACATCAAATAACGGCTATCTAGAGGAACTAAAATTGGAATATATCTTGTCCGTGGCACTATTTGCCATTTCTTGTTCGGTAACTCCTGGTCCGAACAATATAATGGTCATGACATCCGGACTTAATTTTGGCGTACGTAAAAGTCTACCTTTACTAGCAGGTATTTGTGTCGGCTTTACTATCATGTTGTTATTAGTAGGACTCGGATTTGGTCATCTATTTAATGTGTTTCCTAAACTCAACTTGCTCATAAAGATAACCGGTACCGCCTATTTACTGTATTTAGCTTTACTTATTGCAACAAGTCGCAATATTGACCAAGAGAGCCAACGAATCAAACCTCTGGGTTTCTTGAAAGGTGCTTTATTTCAGTGGGTAAATGCCAAGGCTTGGGTGGTTGCTATTGGCGCTATTACCGCATTTACCAGCGTTGGAGAACACTATGCGTTTCAAAATATCACGATTGCGATTACCTTTTTTGTCATTTCATTTCCATGCGTAGGTATTTGGTTAATGTTTGGCTCATTGCTTCGCCAACACCTCCAAAATGCTCAGTATTTACGTTGGTTTAATCTCTCAATGTCGTTGTTATTAGTTGTGTCTGTCCTACCTGTGATTAGCGATATTTGGCAGCAATTTACACATTGATCCATCTATTCTTAATAACTAAAGAAGGTACGGTAACCACTTGTTAATTAGAATATGGATTAATGTATCGCACCATTGACATAACAGCGGATTGAGTTGATCATTTTCTATTCAACCGGAAGATATCGCCGATATCATCTTTTGAATTGATAACCAAGTTACATCAACCTTAACAAGCATTGAAATTATGCCGACCAGCTAGGCTTGAGATAGCATTACGGTTGTGAAGCAACCTTCTCTTTCTTAAATGAAAGAAACCATAATACGTTGAATAAAATGGAGCTGATTAGTGAGTGTTAACACACCTGAAGGTTTAAAAAACGCAAAAGTTTTTGCCAATCAAGAGAGCGTCGTGGCAGGGAAAGAATGTTTTTGGCTGAATTCAGAAAAAATATCGTTTGAAGAAGCGCGCCAGTTAATCGATTTAACCGCAGCAGAAGAAATAGACGCCGCACAAAGGCTCGATCGCTTTGCGCCTTATATTGCAACTGTTTTTCCTGAAACTAAAGCTGCTCACGGTAGGATTGAATCCGCCGTAGTTGATGCTCCTGATATGCAAGCAGCCATCGAGTCGTTGTTCGGTTTCCCAGCGGTTGGCCGTTTAATGATAAAATTAGATTGTGATTTGCCTATCTCCGGTTCTATTAAAGCTCGTGGCGGTATTTATGAAGTGTTAAAGCACGCTGAAACACTGGCTATAGAGAACGGCTTATTGTCTGATGACGACGATTATTCCATATTTGCCTCAGAGAAATATCGTCAATTTTTCCGTCACTATTCTCTGGTTGTGGGGTCGACTGGCAACTTGGGAATGAGTATTGGGATCATGGGCGCGTGCTTGGGTTTGAATGTTTCCGTCCATATGTCGGCGGATGCACGTCAATGGAAAAAAGATCTGCTACGTTCAAAAGGCGTTACTGTAATAGAGCATTCAGATGACTACGGTTGTGCCGTTATTGAGGGCCGTAATGAAGCCTCGAACAACCCAAACTGCCACTTCGTTGACGACGAAGACTCTATTGATCTGTTTTTAGGTTATTCCGTTGCAGCTCGTCGTTTGAAACAGCAACTCGCTGAACAAAATGTGCAAATTGATTCTGACCATCCACTGTTTGTTTATCTTCCTTGTGGAGTTGGCGGAGGGCCTGGCGGTGTGTCATTTGGGTTAAAACTGGTTTTTGGCGATGCTGTTCGTTGTATCTTTGTTGAACCAACACAAGCACCAGCGGTGCTGGTTGGACTCGGATCTGGTATGGATGAACATGTCAGTGCAAAAGATTATGGTTTAGAGGGCAAAACCATCGCCGATGGCCTTGCAGTTAGTCGGCCGTCTGGTCTTGTTTGTAGATTAATGCGACCACTTATTGATGGTGTGGTTACAGTCGATGATGCAAGGCTTCATCCTTATCTTGCTCTCGCTTGGGATACTGAAAACATTAAGTTAGAACCTTCTGCCACCGCTGGTTTTTTTGGTTATTGTAAAGCGACGCAGTCTTCCGACTATTTAACAAGTGAAAAGCTTGCCAAAGTAATGAAAAATTCTACTCATATCGTATGGGCTACGGGAGGAAGAATGGTGCCAAAGCAAGAATGGGAGCGTTATTATGATAATGGCAAAAAACATCTATCGGTTAACCGTTAAACTAAAATATCAAAGCGCTTTGGGTAAACCCTAGTTTTGAATTTTAATTTTGCTGTTCTATTACTATTTTAGCTAAATACGTACTTCTGTGGATTTATCGGAGCTTGCACATCGATTATTACTGTATTCGCTGTTGGCATCAATTCATTATGCAATAATCTCTTTGTGAATAATATGAAAACGATGCGGTTTATCTGTCACGAGTAACCAAGGTCGAACACCGTGATTACTCGTGACCCATGTTTTAGAATACGTTTTGCCACATGTCCATATCAATCTCTCGATCCAAACGTAAGTACTGTTATTAACTTGCTAATACACAAATACTATCCTTAGGAAAATGCAGTTTGATTATATCTCCAGTATTGAAAGCGGCCTCCTTGTCAGCGTTCACTACAATCTCTCCCAAATCCGTCGCGACCTCATATTGATAGTCTTCACCTAAATACGTTCGCACTGTTACGGCTCCTTCGAAGAAAGATCCGCTCCCCTGACCTATTGCAATATTTTGAGGTCTGATAGCAATTTTCTTGGCATTTTGAACATCTTCGGCCTCTATCTCTTGGCCATTGCTCAGTTTATATACGCCATCACCAACTTTAGTGACATCGAAAAGATTCTTAAAGCCGACAAAATCTGCAACGAAAATAGACTTGGGATTACTGTAAATATTTTCTGGTGAATCGTACTGCTCTATCTTGCCATTATTCATAATGGCAACTTTATCTGAGATAGAAAAACATTCTTCCTGATCATGGGTAATCAGGATGGTTGTTATTTTGAACTTCTGCTGCATTCTTTTGATTTGAGATCTCATCTCAATTCGCAACTTAGCATCCAAATTAGAAAGCGGTTCATCTAATAGCAACAAGTTAGGAGAAATAACCAATGCTCTAGCAAGAGCCACCCTTTGCCTTTGTCCACCACTCAAGTTTTCAGGCTTTCGATCCTTTAATGACAGTAATTCTACTGTCTCAAGGATATCAAGAACCATTTTCTTCGCTTCATCTTTCGGAACTTTCCTTAATCTTAGCCCATAAGATACGTTTTCAAATACTGTCATATTTGGAAACAAAGCGTAAGATTGAAAAACTATACCGAAATTTCTCTTGTTTACAGGTACTTTGGAGTAATCTTCATTATCAATAAGAATCTCTCCACCAGCCGCCTCTAAAAATCCAGCAACAGCTTTTAGGGTAGTCGTTTTACCACAACCAGAAGGGCCTAAAATAGAAACTAATTTTCCATCTTCTATTTCAAGGTTATAGTCTTCCAATATATTAACTTTACCGTCGTAAGATACCTTTAAATCATTAAGTACCAATCTTGCCATTACTTTTCTACCTTCCGTAGTTATTTAGACCCAAAGTCTTTTCAATTAGGTATGTTATTCCAATTGTTATGATCAGTAGGATCACTGACACTGCTGCAACAGTGGGATCACCATATTTTTCAACATCTTGCATCATAATAATAGGGAGTGGTGTCGAGCCTCTTCCATACAAGAAAATGGATATAGGGATATCGTTAAATGATGTAATAAAAGACAGGACTGATGCCGATATTATGGCCGGAGTAATACTTGGCACTAATATATGCAGAATAAAATCTTTCTTTGTTGCACCCAAGCTCTCAGCTGCATCTTCGATAGTAAAATCAAACTTGTCAAAGGCACCACCAATAACCCTAATGGTATAAGGAAACAAGACTATAATGTGAGCCGACATCAGAACCAGTAATTTAGGTAGCTTGATATCAAACTCTTTCGCAATAAAAACCCAACCTAAAAAGAGGGAATAACTCAGCACAATACCTGGTATGAGTACTGGAGAGAAAAAAACATTTTTTATCGACTTGGTAAATCGGTCCTTAAATTTTGCTAATCCATAAGCGACAGGCACACCAAAACATAATGAAATGATTGTTGCTACAATCCCAACTTGGAAACTAATGGCAAAGCCCGATATATAGCTGCTATTAAAGGCATTTTCATACCACTTTAATGAAAAGCCTTCGATAGGATATGTCAGTATATCTTCACTATTGAAGGACGCGACAACCGTGATAAACAAAGGAAAAAGCAGATAAAAGAATACAAGGCAGACAAACGCTGTGAGTAGTTTACTTTTCTTCATTTTTGCCTCCAACCAAACTCGCTGATTTATTAACCAGGGTTATAACCACAACGGTTAAAGCAAACAGAAAAATAGAAATTGAAGACACCAATTCCCAACGACCAAGGGTTGTTCCATACTGTTGAACCAAAGTAGCAAGAACCACTGTTCTTGTTCCGCCGAGTATATTAGGGGTTGTATATGCAGTCAGAGTTGCAGTGAACACCAAAACAATACCGACAATAATGCCAGCGACGGAATTTGGAATAATCACATTAAAAAAGGTCTGAAGCCTAGATGCTCCTAGACTTATTGAAGCATCTTCTATCTCTTCTGAGATGTTATCCATCACGCCTATTAGAGAGACAATCATGAGCGGAAGAAATATATAAGTCGAACCAATAATAACGGCGAGCTTTGAGTACATAAAACTAATAGGTTCACTTATAAAGCCTAAGTCATGTATCAGCCTACTTAAAATGCCATCGTATCCGAGAATAATCATCCATGAAATACTTCTTACAACCGCATTGGTTAAAAGAGGAAAAAGCGTTAAAAGAAGCAGAATATTTTTTAACCTACCCTGCGTCCTAGAAATGAAATATGCCGTTGGTAAACCGATTAAAAGAGTGGCAAAGACAACAAAGAAAGAGATAGAAAAGGTGTTTCTCAAAGCTTTTTTGAATGTTGAATCTTCGAATAACTCTAGATAATTCGCAAGGCCAATTGTACCGTCAACCGATAAGGATTTTTGAGTAAGCATCAACAAAGGAATAAAAACTAACACAGCAATCAAGCATAAACTCGGTATGAAAATTATCAATTTTTCTTTATTCATTTTGAGCTGCCTTTTTCAATAACTCACGGCTTTCTGTCTCTACAATGTCAAAGGCAGACATAAACTTCTGAATAACTTTATCTTCATTTGTTTTAACGAGTTTTGAATCTTTAACCTTCAGTTCTCCATTAACAAACACATGTTGTATATTTTGTGGCTGCATAGCATAAACGATGGCGGCATAGTAATCGTAGAGAGGAAGCATGTTTATGGTTTGAGGGTTGATCACCATAAAATCAGCTTTCTTGCCAACCTCGATACTACCGACGAGATGATCTATATTCAGTGCCTTGGCTCCGTTAATCGTTGCCATTTTCAAGATCTCTTTAGCAGGACATAACTCCCTGTTTAGATATTTCACTTTCTGCATTTTTGGCGCACAATTCATGACACTCATCATATCCATATGATTCCCACTCATAGGACCATCTGTTGCTAAGGTTATGTTCACGCCTTGTTCAAGGTATTCACGAACTGGAGCAATAGGTCTGCCACTCTTGCTGTTACCTGCTGGACAGTGTGAAATAGAAGCCCCTGCATTGGCTAGAACCTTCATATCTTCATCATCGACAAGTATGCCGTGAGCACCAATAAATCGCTTGTTGATTGCACCAATGTTATCAAGATACTTAATAACTGATCCATGCTCTGCTAGATAAGGGTCTGCTTCCCACGGCTGTTCTGCCAAGTGAATCAGAAAAGGTACTTCATACTTATCCGACAGCTCTCTACATTTTATCAATAGCGGCTCAGAGGTCATGTAAACAGAGTGAGGTGCTAGAGCACCATTTATAAGGGGATTATCGCGATGATTTTCGATAAATTTTTCAAATAACTCAAAGCCGTGATCAGCGTTAAGCTGTTCCCCTGATCGCTCGTCTGTGATCCCTTGTCCAATAAAGGCTCTTAACCCTAATTCATTTGATGCTTTTGCTGTTGCCTCAGTAAAAGTATACATATCAGCGAAACATGTCGTTCCACTCAGTAACATCTCAGAGAGACTTAAAAGTGATGAGGCATATACAATGTCGTCATTCAGGCATGCATTTTCTAAAGGAAATAGCAGCTTGGTAAGACGATCTTTCATATCGTCCCCGAGCCCTCTAAATACAGTCATGGGAACATGCGTGTGAGTATTGATAAAACCGGGGAGCAGCAGTTTATCCGTTCCATCGATAACTTGATCATAATCGTCAGATATTTCATCAAAAAAAATGCGAGATATTTCATCATTTACGATGGAGATATTCGCATTCTTTAAAATATCAAGACTATCATTCATTGTAATAATGGTTATATTCTTGATTAGTATTTTCATGGTTTATTCTGTAAACAGCTCATTCCATTTAGCAACCCAAGTTGCTCTATTTTCATTAACTAGGCCAATATCAGTGATCACCGCATTGGGGAAAGAAGCAAGGTTGGTTTTAACATTTTCCTGACTTTCTTCAAATTTAACATTTTTATTTACAGGAGAATCGATTCCACGATCCAACGACTCTTTCTGTACTTGTTCAGAAAGTAAGAAGTCGATAAATTCCATCGCAAGGTCACTATTCTTACTTCCTTTCACTATGTTAACCGTATTGCTATTAAGCATAACTTTATCCAGATCACCCCAGTTTAAGTCAGGCGTGTATCCAAAGTCAGCCAGCAAAGCGTAATCAAATTCGCCATTGATAACCGCTTTTCTAGTACTGAAAGTACTAACATAAGCGTGAACCTTTCCGCTAGATACCCAACTTTCAATTGCAGCAATATTTTCTGAAGCATCACCAGAAACCTCGCCAGCTCCGTAAAGAACCATCGGGCCGAAGGTTGATGTCATATGAGGGATAGCAACCTTGCTATCGTGGTCTGCAAGGATTTCTGCCCAAGTTGAAGGAATGTTGTCTGAATTGCCCGCTACTCTGAGTCTATTTACGGTATAAGAAGGGCCATAAGTCTCACCGTTGGGGTTTTTAGTCAGTTCAAACAAACTGTCATAATTTTTCAAGTCAGCCTTATTCATACTAGCAAAAAGACCATCCTCTATACCCTTCTGCGCTGTCGCTTGGGTAGCAAGAAATACATCAATATCGGTAATATCAATCTCATTCTTCAGCTTGGTGTATCGATCTCCATCGCGACCTAGATCGAGTTCTATCGTCACATTGTGTTCTTCTTCAAAAGGAGTAAAGACGAATTCTTGCAGAGCCTCAATATCGTAGTCCCACGTAGACACAACCAAAGTTCTATGCTCGTCCGATCCACTAGCATAAGTAGGTAGAACTATCATCGTCAGTGCTAAAAGCGATCCGATTTTTTTCATTTGCTTTCCTTATTAGGTTACATTTCGACAATCCATTACATGTCAGTATTTCACAAATATGAAAATAGATCACTGATTTATAATGTATTTTATCAGTACTGTCAAACTTAACCAGACTTAATACGGTTTACCAGTAAGCCGTTTTCTAACCAAGCGCTAAGGCCTTGCTCACTTAGGTAAATTGAATTAGTTGGTAGTTTGCTTGTGGAACATCTTTCTATAAGCATAATATTGCATATATGAAAAGTATGATTTCAAAAAAATTCATTCATATGATGTATCATGCCGCCGTCAATTGGCGATAAAATTTATTAAGGAATAAATAATGAACAAATTTAACAAGATAGCATCTATTTTAGCTGTAGCTGCTCTTGTAGGTTGTGCAACACCTGGTCAAGTTGATATGCCTTATGTTAAAGCTCATGATGTTCAGGCTATGAATGAAAAAAAGATTGCATATGAACTTACTTACCAAGCACCTGAATATGGCGTTTTTTTTGATGGTGAAATGCTACCGTCTATGCCAATTTCAGAAGCTCGTCTAAATGGTTCAACTCGCACGGTAGTAAATAATTTCAATCAAATTCTTGCAAGCCAGTTACCTAGCAATGCTTTAATTGTAAATTCAGACCAAGGTGACTATAAAGTAGTCGCTCATATCAAAGCATTTGATGGCGAAGGTCCTGTTACTATCCATGATTTATTCGGCGAAACACTTCTAAAAGAAACACTAACTCTTGGCTTCGCTTCAAATGAGCAAGAGATCGTTGCCGATTTTGAGATTACTTATACAGTAGTTGATTCTCAAGGTTCTGAATTACTCTCCAAAACATACAAAGTGAACGATAGTATCGAGCATGAAAAATCAGATTATGAAATTGCTAACATCAATGGTTTGCGCTTAACCGGTGAGTTGTTTAAAAAACACGTTACATTGACACTTAATGAGTTTGTTGAAGAGATTTCAAACCTGAAGTAACAGATTTACATAAACAGGCGACTGGGTACACTCTACTTAACTAAATTAACTAGCAGTTTTCCAGTAAATTACTTATTTACTAACGGTAATATTACGCTACGCAACAAAGGCACCAGTGTAGATTTTTATAAAATTCCACACTGGTGCCTTTGTACATTGAAGATACTATAAACAACCAAAACGTCACTTTCCAGATCTACCATTCACTTAGGGGTAGAGGCGCTCACTACCAATATTAATATAACCTCGTCCATCAACCACGCAGCATGAAAAAACAGCATTTCAATCAAAAATACCATGGCAAATAAACTTACTATCAGAAAATCTATCACCTTTAGTAATTGATGCTTTTTCATTTAACTATTCTGATCATGAATTCATTTCATAATATGCATTAAGTAATACCATTGTTAATCATGTAGTGCGCCAGTTATAAATTAGTTATGAATTTAACAATAGATGGTTTTAATTCATCTATCGCAAACTGAGTAGCACACCTATGACTCAAAATTTTACGTTTACAATTAAAAAGACTTGTCTCGATGAAAATTATCACCCATCAGACAACACCCGTATCACAACTAATTTTGCAAATTTAGCACGTGGCCAGCACCGTAAGCAGAACTTACGTAATGCATTAAATATGATTAACAACCGTTTTAATGAATTAGCTTGTTGGGATAACCCAACAGGCGATCGTTACGCGGTAGAGCTTGAAATCGTTTCGGCAGACATCAAAATCAACGAAGCGAGTGAAGCGATTCCATCAATTGAAATACTAAAGACTTGGGTCATTGATCATCAAACAAATCAACGTATTGAAGGTATCGTAGGTAACAACTTCTCTTCGTACGTGCGTGATTACGACTTTAGCGTGCGCTTACTGACTCACAATACAGGCAAGCCGACTTTCTCGGTACCGGAAAACTTTGGCATTTTACATGGCAACATATTCAAGTCTTTCATCAACTCAGAAGCTTACAAGCAAAATTTCACTAAATCGCCTGTCATTTGTTTAAGCGTTTCAGACAGCAAAGTGTACCACCGCACCCAAAACCAGCACCCTATTCTTGGTTTTGAATACACACCGAATGAATCATCGTTAACGGAGCAGTACTTTCAAAAAATGGGCTTGCAAGTTCGTTACTTTATGCCCAAAAATAGCGTCGCACCCTTTGCCTTTTTCTTTTTTGGTGATCTACTAAACGATTACTCCAATTTGGAGCTGATCAGCACCATTAGCACAATGGAAACATTCCAAAAAATCTACCGTCCTGAGATCTATTTTGCCAACACAATCGCAGGCGAACGTTATCAAGCAAACTTGAACAGTGATTCCCATTCTCTAACTGATATTGTTTATGACCGTGAAGAGCGCGCTCGACTGGCCATAGAACAAGGTAAGTTTGTTGAACAAGTTTTCATCAAGCCTTATCAATCAATTCTTGAACAATGGTCCACTCAGAACGTTTAATCCTTCACGAGATAATACAAAGACTTAAATTATGAAAAAAATATTCCCTACTTCGACCGCTGGCAGCTTACCTAAACCAACTTGGCTAGCTCAACCAGAGGTGCTTTGGTCTCCTTGGAAGTTACAAGGACAAGAACTTATTGATGGAAAGCATGACGCGCTTCGCGTTGCACTACAGGAGCAATTGCTCGCAGGAACAGACATCGTGAGTGACGGAGAGCAGACACGTCAACACTTTGTCACCACTTTTATTGAGCACTTAAATGGCGTGGATTTTGAAAATCGCAAAACAGTAACAATTCGCAACCGATACGAAGCCAGTGTACCAAGCGTTGTCGGACCGGTATCTCGACAAAAAGCCGTATTTGTTGAAGATGCAAAATTCCTACGCTCACAAACAGACAAGCAAATTAAGTGGGCATTGCCTGGGCCTATGACCATGGTTGATACTCTGTATGATGCGCATTATAAATGCCGTAAACAATTAGCATTCGAGTTCGCTAAAATTCTAAATCAAGAGGCGAAAGAGCTTGAGGCCGCGGGCGTGGATATTATTCAATTTGATGAGCCAGCGTTCAACGTATTTTTTGATGACGTTAATGATTGGGGTATCGCTGCACTTGAGCGAGCAATCGAGGGTCTAAAATGCGAAACTGCTGTCCACATTTGTTACGGCTATGGGATTAAAGCTAATACTGATTGGAAAAAGACACTAGGGAATGAATGGCGTCAATACGAACAAGTGTTTCCTAAACTACAACAATCGAATATCGACATCATCTCTCTGGAATGCCATAACTCGCGCGTACCAATGAATATACTGGAACTATTACGCGGCAAAAAAGTAATGGTCGGCGCAATTGATGTCGCTACCCACACTATCGAAACACCAGAAGCCGTAGCAGAAACACTACGTGAAGCGCTTAAATATATAGATGCTGACAAAATCTACCCATGTACAAACTGTGGAATGGCTCCTCTCCCTCGTGATATCGCACGCGCGAAACTGCACGCACTAACAGCCGGAACTGACATTGTGAGACGCGAGTTATTAGCACAGTAACAAGGTATATTTTTGATATTTACAGTGATGCTTATATTACGGAAATTAAAAATATCACACGCACTGCAAAACAGAACGACAATGGTTGGCTACACTGTACTTTATAGCCGACTATTTTAGTCCACTTAGTACCTACGGCTTTAGGCGAAACATATATTCAAATACGTTAACTAGTAAAGGTATAGACATGAAAAAATTAGTATCATTAAGTATCATCCTATCTTTCGCATCATTTTCAGTGGCGGCTTCTGACGGTTTAGTCAAATATGAAAGTGATTATTCGGTAAAAGAAACGGCTGACCGTTTTGAAAATATTGCGAAAAGCAAAGGGTTAACTGTATTTACAAGAATTGATCATCAACAAAATGCCAGCAACGTAGATCTAAAGTTACGCCCAACAGAAGTTATCATTTTTGGTAATCCAAATGTTGGAACGCCGTTAATGCAATGTGCTCAAAATGTCGCTATTGATTTACCACAAAAGGTAATGGTAAATGAAGATGAAAACAATAAGGTGTGGCTTACCTACAATAATCCTAATTACTTGATGAAGCGCCATGATATAAAGGGTTGTGATGAAGTCATTGGCAAAATATCGGGAGTGTTAAGCAAGTTATCAGAGGCCACTGTTTCCAAATAATTTATGAACTTATGTTTATAGCAAAACGATGAATCCATTAGGTGGCTATAATCTCCCCTTTTACATATAAAAAAATAGCCCTTTAACGCATAACATTAAAGGGCTATTTTTTATATTAACAAGACAGTTTAGTAACCGATTACGGCTCCATCGGTACGACTCTCAGTTCCGCCGACGAAAACAGAGCGGTTATTATCACGCACAATGACCTGACCACGACCAAAACTCCCTCTATCTGGAGCGACGGTAATTTCATGCCCAAGTTCTTGAAGTGTTTGAATAATATGCTGAGGCATTTCTTTTTCAACAACAACCTCATTGCCTTTCAGCCACTGCCAACGTGGTGCGTCTAACGCTACTTGGGGGTTGAATTCAAAGTCGATTAAATTCATTGCAACTTGCAAATGTCCTTGAGGCTGCATAAACCCACCCATTACGCCAAATGGTCCTACTGCTTGATCATCTTTAGTAATAAAACCAGGAATTATCGTATGGAACGTTCTCTTACTCGGTTGCAGGTAGTTCACATGCGTCTTATCTAAAGAAAAAGTGTGGCCACGGTTTTGTAGTCCAATACCCGTGCCAGGCACAACTACTCCGGAACCAAAACCCATATAGTTACTTTGTATAAATGAAACCATATTGCCGTCTTTGTCTGCGGTAGAAAGATAAATGGTTCCGCTTGCTTTTGGCTCTCCTGGACAATGTTTTTGAGCATATGATTTTATAAGCTCAGCTCTTTCAATAGCGTACTCGTCAGATAGTAATGACTGTGTAGATACTTTCATATCACGTTCATCAGTAATGTAATGCAAACCATCAGCAAAAGAGAGCTTCATTGCTTCAATCTGCTTATGTATATTCAGAGCATCATTATTCTTTACAGGTTCAAAGGTTTTCATAATGTTCAACGCCATTAGAGCAATCATACCTTGGCCATTTGGTGGAATTTCCCACACATCGTAGCCACGATAATTGGCTTTTACCGGTTCAACCCATTCCGCTTTATGTGATGCCAAATCATCAAATGAAATATAACCACCCGCTTTTTGAGACGCATCAGATATTTTCTTCGCCAGCTCTCCACGGTAGAAAGATTCTGCGTTGGTTTCGCCAATAGAACGTAACGTATCTGCATGGTCTTGAGAACGCCAAACCTGCCCCAACTCTGGAGCCTTACCATCAATGGTAAATATTTTTAGCCATTCATCAAATACCGCCCCATACTCACCTTCTTCTTTCAATTTTGAAAATTTGGTCGCCGCTTGCGCCCAGTATTTGGACAAAGTAGGACTTAGCGGATAACCTTGTTCTGCGTATTCAATTGCGGGAGTTAAACACTCCAATAATGACAATTCACCCCAACGTTCGTTCAGTGCTACCCATGCAGAAGGCGCTCCTGGTACAGTTACTGGCGTCCAACCATAAGTTGGCATTTCCTCTAGACCTTGCTCTCGAACTTTTTCCTCACTAATGCTTTTGGGTGATAAACCACTCGCGTTCAAACCGTATAACTTGTCTTTCATCCAAACTAGAGCGTAAGCATCTCCACCAATACCGTTCGATGTTGGCTCAATAACGGTCAGCGCAGCAGCCATAGCAATAGCAGCATCAACTGCATTACCACCTTTTTGTAATATACGTAAACCAACTTGAGCCGCTAAAGGTTGAGATGTCGCTACCATGCCATTAGCGCTGTATACGGCGTTACGCTGTGATGTGAATGGGTATGAGGTAGAATGAATATTCATAAATTATCCTTTGTATTATATTACTTTGGGTCAAATGCATCACGAAGTGCGTCGCCAAACAGATTAAATGCCATAACAATTAAGAAAATAGCTATACCCGGCCAAATAGCCATCCAGGGAGCTTGAGTAAGAAACCCTTTTGCGGCATTTAACATACTTCCCCAACTAGCTGCGGGTGGCTGTTGCCCTAATCCTAGAAATGACAAGCTAGATTCAGCGATAATGGCACTCGCTAATGAAAGTGTTACTTGTATGAAAAGAGGTGGCAGAATATTCGGAAAAATATATTTCGTAAGGATCCCAAAATGAGAAACTCCCACTGAATTAGCGGCTTCGACATATTCGGTGTACTTAACAGATAGAACCTGACCACGAGTAAGACGAACAAAAATTGGTACGTTTGCAATACCTATCGCGATCATCGCATTGGTCAAACTTGCACCAAGAGCAGCGGCTAATGCAATAGCCAGAATCAACGATGGAATAGCCATAATAGCTTCGGTACAACGAGATATAATCAGCTCAAAATATCCGCCAAAATAGCCCGCTATCATGCCTAGCGGTACACCAATAATGAAAGCAATAAATACAGAGAAAAACCCCGCCATCAGAGAAGCTCTGGCACCATAAAGAAGACGGCTGTATATATCGCGTCCGATCTCATCAGTGCCTAGCCAGTACTGAATTGATGGTGGCTTTCTCACTGCCAACCAATCAGTTTTCGTCGGATCATAATGTGCTAATAAAGGTGCAAACAAAGCTAACAAAACAAAAATCACAATCAAACTAAGACCGATCCAACCGATTGGGTTAGAACGAAATTTCTTCCAGGCTCGATTTTCTGACCATTTTGCCCACCAACTTAGATCGGCAGGCTTTGAATAAATAGCAGTAGCCATTAATGCACCTCTCTGTGGCGTAATTTTGGATCGAGAAGATAATAAGTAACGTCTGCCAAAATATTGCTCAAAATGAACATCAGTGCAGAAAACATTACGACGCCCTGAACAACCGGAAAATCACGGTTATAAACGGAATCAACAATTAACTTGCCTAAACCAGGGATAGTAAATACTTGCTCGGTTAACACCGCACCACCAAGTAATTCACCGAATTGGATTGTTGCCATCGTGACAACAGGAATCAAAGCATTACGCAGAGCATGTTTTAAATAGATCACTTTTCTCGACACACCTTTGGCGCGCGCAGTTCGAATAAAATCTTGAGCTAATACTTCGAGCATCGAGCCTCGGGAGTGACGGAACAAAGTTGCGGCAAGCCCAGTGCCCAGAACAAAAGCTGGCATCACCATTGTTTGTAAATTTTGAATCAAACTTTCTGTCGGGCCTACATAACCAGAAGCAGGCAGAAGCCCCCAACGAACAGACACCAACAAAATCATCATAAAACCAAGCCAAAAATTAGGAATAGACTGGCCTGCTAGTGCAATTAGACTTGAAGTAAAATCCCAACCAGAATTCTTTCTGGTCGCAGCGAGCACACTCATTGGAATACTGATAACAATAGCAAACAGCATCGCTAAAATACTAAGCTCTAACGTCACCGGTAATTTTGATAACAGTAGCGACATTACTGGTTCATCACTTCTGATTGATGTTCCTAAATCACCACGTAAAGCATCACCCAACCAGTACAAATATTGATTTATCAACGGCTCATTAAGATGATACATATCCCTGATGTAAGCGATGGCTTCTGGGCTACGATCTTCACCTGCTAAAATTAACGCAGGGTCACCTGGGATCAGTTTTTGTAATCCAAAAATAAATAACGAAATCAGAAACAGAGTTGGAATTGCCGTATAGATTCGTTTTCGAATAAATTTGAGCATAAGATATCCTTATCAAAGAGGGAGTGAACTCCCTCTTATTTGACGCAGTTACTTAACGTCACGCAGACGTGGCATACCATCGCCGTACGGTTTGAATCCTTCGATATTTGTTGAAATACCCCACTGCCACTTAGGATGATATAGGTAGAGCTGAGGACGAATATCCAAAACTTTGCTCATTGCGCTAGCATAAAATTGTTTCCGTTTTTCTATATCCGCTTCACCACGAGCTTGAACCAGTAGACTCTGAACTTCTTCATCAGCGAAACCATTTTCGTTTAGCGCCCCATCTTTTCCATAGAATGTGTATATGTTGCCATCAGGGTCAACACGTCCACTCCAGCCAACAATGTATGCTTCATATTCGCCTTTACTCTGTGCTTGTAATGACGTTGCGAAGTCCATTGTTTTAAGCTTCACATTGATACCAGCTTCGCCTGTCATCGCTTGAATCACCTGACCGATTTGTGTTGCTTCAGTCGTGTTTGCAATCATTAACTCAATATCAACAGAGTCGTAACCTGCTTGTTTCAGTAACGATTTTGCTTTTTCGACATCTCTTGTAGGAGTCGGTAAATCAGGGGCGTGGAAAGGGCTAGTATCACTTACCCATTGATTATCGACCAAATACTGGTCTGCAAATACCACTTGATTGATAACCTGACGGTCAATAGCGTATTCAAATGCTTCACGAACCAATGGGTTCTTAACCGCCATAGTTTTATCTTTGTTTGCACCGAATCCAAGGTTAAACGTAATACCGTTATAGCCGATGCCTGTTGCTTCAGCCAAAACCAGGTCAGAGTCAGATACAACAGTCGCAACATCACTTGGAGAAAGGCGTTCAGCAATATCCAGTTGACCAGATTGCAAATTTGCAAGTCGAATAGTGGCATCTGGAAGCGGTAAGTAAGTTACCTTATCAAAGTGGTAATGGTCTGTTTCCCAATAATCTGAATATTTGTTCAGCACAATACGATCTTGTGCCACTCGGCTATCAAATTTAAACGGGCCACTACCTACAGGATTACGACTGAACTCTTTACCATCACTAGATGCAGCCTTTGGTGAAACCATCATTCCAGAACGGTCTGCTAATGCAGCCAGAAGCGGAATAAAAGGTTGTTTGAGAGAAATTTTAACTGTGTATTCATCAATAGCTTCCACACTAGACACCATGTTAAGTTCACCTTTACGACGAGAACCTTCCAGAGTCATTGATCGATTTAAATTGAATTTCACAGCTTCGGCATTAAACGCCGCGCCATCATGGAAAGTGACACCTTCACGTAGCTTCATAACAAGCGCTTTGTTGTCATCAACCCATTCCCAGCTCGTTGCAAGCATAGGTTTTAGATTCATTTGCTGATCAATATCGATAAGCTTATCAAACAAAGAAGTAAAAACTTCACGGCCTACCATAGTCCGACTTAAATCTGGATCCAGTGCATCAGGATCCGAATTCAACCCGATAGTGAGATCTTTGGCATTGACTAACGGAGCTAATATAGCCATTAGTAATAGCGTTGCCTTTTTCATTTTCATATCTATATCCTTATATCAATGGTATTTATAACCTTCGCAGTGATGCCATATCACTTTGGAAGGCGTTATTTTATGAATAGTGTTGGTAAAGACGTCGTCGAATCTGATAACTCTCAGATTCCGATTCATCTAATTGGACAGGAATAAATTCAGGAATTTGCTTGTGTTGAAAGCAAGCCACTTTATGGCTTAGCATTTCGTCGCCTTGTTGTACTGTTTTCACTGTCGGGTGTTCCTGTTCACAACGCACCCCCGCATATTGACAACGAGAACGGAAGTAACATCCTTCTGGCAACCTTTTGGGATTGGGTATCTCTCCCTGTAATATTTTTAATTGATTTGCCCCGGGTACAGGCTGTGGTATTGAACTTAATAAAGCTTGAGTGTACGGGTGCCTTGGATTGTTAAAGATTTCATCCGTAGTCCCCATTTCAAGAACTTGGCCTAGGTACATAACAATCACTCTATCAGCCATATGTTCGATAACGGATAGATCATGCGATATGAGTACTAACGTCAGTCCAAATTTTTCTTTCAATTCATTAAGTAAATTGATCACCTGAGCCTGCACGGAAACGTCAAGAGCAGACACCGGTTCATCGCCTACGATTAAAGACGGTTTACTAGCAAGTGCTCTGGCAATCGCGATACGCTGACGTTGGCCACCACTAAACTCTTGCGGGTAACTATTAGCATGAGATCTTGCCAAACCGACCAGTTCCAAAAGTTCATCAACAGCGCTGTCTAAAGCCTTACCACTGAGATTCTGATGAATTTTCAGAGGCTCAGCCAAAGTTTTATAAACTGTCATTCTAGGGTTAAGAGACGCAAATGGGTCCTGAAAAATCATTTGTAGCTCTTTACGACAAGCTCGCATCTGCTTATTACTTAGCTGCAATAAGCTTTCATTTTTATAAACCACATCACCAGAAGTAGGTTCATGAAGGCGCAACAACATGCGTCCGAGGGTTGATTTGCCACACCCCGACTCACCAACAATCGCCAATGTTTCACCTTCAATGACATCAAAGCTGACATCATTAACTGCGTTAACTACCTCGTCACCACTTTTGAACTGTTTTACAAGACGTTTAGCCGATAAAATCACAGACGAAGTACTACTATTAACCGACATGGCGAACGTCCTCACAGTCTGCAGGTAATGATATATGTTGCTCTAAAGGGGTAAACCAACAGTGACTAACATGCCCTTTATCGTGATTGGCAAGGGGAGGAATTTGCTCGCATTGAGACGTGGTAAATGGGCAGCGAGTTCGAAAGCGGCAACCACTGGGCATAGCTGTCACCGCTGGCACCATACCTTTAACGGTTTGCAAGGTCGCTCTCTTCTCACCGATTCTAGGAATCGAATTCAATAAACCAATTAGGTAAGGATGCTGAGGATCACGGAATACTTCTTCAACAGGACCGCTTTCAACGACTCGACCACCGTACATCACGATCACATCATCGGCAATCTCGGCAACCACACCAAGGTCATGAGTAATAAACAAAATTGAAGCCTGATGGGAATCCTGAAGATCTTTCATCAGTTTTAGAATTTGTGCCTGAACCGTTACGTCCAGTGCTGTAGTTGGCTCGTCAGCTATTAACAATTTAGGATCATTAATCAAAGCCATCGCAATCATAATTCGTTGACGTAAACCACCTGAAAGCTGAAACGGGTACTCGTCTAAGCGGCCTTCGCCTGAAATATTTACCTTTTCTAGAGTATTAAGAATTTTAGCTGTAACTTGTTGTGTTGATAGTTCTGGATGATGCGTACGTACCGCTTCAGAAAGTTGCTCTCCAATGGTTAGAACCGGATTCAATGATGTCATTGGCTCCTGAAAGACCATGGCTAGCTGATGGCCTCGCTTCGCTTCCATTTGTTTGTCGTTTAACTCTAGCAAGTTTTCACCTTGAAAAAGGATCTCACCACTTGCCTGTAATGCGCTTTTGCTCGTCGATGACAAAGGATGTTGTAACCCCATGATGGTCAGTGACGTAACACTTTTACCGCAGCCACTCTCACCGACTAAACAAGTTACTTTACCTTCTCGCAGCTGAAAGCTAACGCCATCTAAAATACTGGCCTGCCCTTGATGGGTCTTCACTCCCAAACATAAATCGCGCACTTCTAAAAGTGGTTCTTGGTCCATGTCGTCTCCTCGCTATATCCTTGCTAAATGATGACATAACCAAAATATCGATATTTTTACAAATAGTCAACATTTTAAATTTTTATATATATTTTTTATTTTATGATATATTAACCATACGTATTGTTGGTGTATTCTTTTATAAATAGGTAAACCTATGACGAATAGTTCAGAACCTTTGACCACATCAGAAATGATCTACCAGGCTCTTAAACAAGATATTATCCGCGGAGTTTACCCAAGTGGGGAAAAAATCAAGCTGGAAAGTATTAAGGATCGCTACAACGTAAGTTATAGCCCTTTAAGAGAGGCTTTATCTCGCCTAGCTGAAAGTCAATTACTCATCAACTCAGGTCAGCGTGGATTTAGAGTACCCGAGATGTCGAGTAAACAGTTTGAAGATATAACTGAAACTCGGATTAATCTTGAATGTATGGCTTTAAAGATGGCCATCGAAAAAGGTGATATGGAATGGGAAAGCCGAGTTGTTGCCGCTTACCATATGTTGAGCCAACAAGAAAAAACCGTACACGAAGACCGTGATATTTCACAGGAAAGCCGGGATAAACTCGATTTGGTCCACGATAAGTTCCATCAAGCGCTATTGTCTGGCTCTGAGTCTGAGTGGTTGCTTTTTTTCGTCAAAAGCTTGAACGCTCAGTTTGACCGTTATCGTCGATATAGTGTGAGCTTTCAATTTTCACGAAACACCAGTGTTGAATATCATCTAAAACTGAAGAACTTAGTGCTAGAACGTGATATTCCAGCTGCACTAAAAACACTTGAGGAACATATACGTCACTCTGCAAAAGCAATTTCAGTTAATGATTAAATAACTTAACTCGTAAGCTTGAAGACAAACTTAATGGTCAAAACTCAATGACAACTTTTATCAATATTTTTAATGCTTTTTTTCGCATCGGCTTGTTTGGTTTTGGTGGTGGTCCAACAATGATCCCGTTAGTCCATAATGAAGTCGTCAAACGTTATAACTGGATGAGTGATGATGAGTTTTCTAACGTCTTAGCGATAGGAAACACATTACCTGGCCCCATAGCAACCAAAATGGCTGGCTATATCGGATACAAAATTTCAGGTTATACTGGTATGTTTCTGGCGGTTATTGCGATAACAATCCCAATAGTAATTGTTATGATATTGGGCCTCTCATTGCTAAATCAATACCGCGATATGCCCTGGGTTACAGGCATGGCAAATGGTGTTATACCTGTTGTCAGTTGGATGTTAACCAAATTAACGCTGGATTTCTTCAATAAAGGCTATAAATGTCTTGGGCTCGCTACAGCCTCTACGATGAGTATTATAGCTTTAGTTCTGATTTACTTCGTAAATATACATCCAGGCATCATTATCTTTAGCCTTCTAATTGCTGCAATATTTAAACCTGAAAAAGCGGTTTAACAAATGGGGTTCTAATCGTGATTTACTTAACTATTTTTCTCGCCTTTTTTATCCCAAACATCATCGGATATGGTGGTGGGCCAGCAATTATTCCTTTAATAGAAGAACAGGTTGTTGGTAATTATCAATGGATGACAACTACCCAGTTTTCTGAAATTTTAGCATTAGGCAACGCGCTACCAAGTCCGATAGCAACTAAAATGGCCGGATATATAGGTTATCAGGTTGGTGGAATTCTAGGTGCTATTATTGCCCTTTTCGCTACTATTGCGCCAACACTTATCATCATGTTAGTTGCTCTAAGGTTACTTTATCAATTCCGCGACTCACCAAAAGTTAAAGCAATGAGTCAATGGGTATTGCCTGTCGTAACTACTCTAATGGCTATGTTAACTTTTAAGCTTTTAGCTCATGGCGTAACTGAATTTCCACTTCACTTCATCGCTTTGTTTATATTCGCAGCCATTACCTTGGAAAAATTAAAATGGCACCCAACACTGGTCATCATATTTGGCTTAGGTTATGGATCTATTTTTCTTTAAAGTTAGGTAGATTAGCGTAATTCTGCCCAAATCACTGACCATACCGTTTGGCTCGTGATGTAACCGTAATTTTACAAGCGGCTGTTTAAATTGTTAAACCTTAGACTCAACATCAATCAAACAACCACCTTATCTCTCGGCAGGACAACCAAATGGTCTGCCGGATGACATCAGGAGGAAATCTGTCTCTTAATGGCAAATCATTCCGGCAATCCCTCAAATTGCACCACGCGGTCTAACTCACCAGCCCAAGAAGCTTTGCAAGACGAAAAAATCTGCGCAGTTGGCAACATGGAAATATCAGTGTCCAGACATCCGGCAGGGACAACGAGCAACCCTTCATTCTGAGTATTTGGCAGTGCTGAACCACAGAACTTGCAAAAACTTTTACTATGACGAGTATCAGGAAGCGTAAAGGACGTTACAGCATCAAAACCTGACTGCCAAACCAATTGAGCAGACTGTGAAAATAGATTTGCCGCGTGTGCCGATCCCGTATCCTTTTGGCAATAATGACAGTGGCACAAGTAAAAACTATCAAACTCTCCTTTTATCGCAAAGCTCACAGCACCACACAAACAAGAACCTAAATAATCAGTCATAAAAGTCCCTCCATTAATTACTTACAATTTACAGACACCATTCCTTTAAAGATCTTAGTTCTAGGTATTCGTATATTCAAGCGTAGCTCAGCATCCGTTCTTAAATTTCCTTGAAGAATTTTGGCTACTATTATTAGCTTCCCTAGAGCCTTATGTTTAGAACGCTTTTCTGCCAATGTTGCACCGTTTAATGCTTGCTCTTTAAGTAGTTTTTGATAACTATGCAAGCTTCTTTCCGTCAGTTCACCAGATTTTAGTGCTCGTTGAACAGCACAAGCCCGGCTCACTTCATGCAACAATCAGAGAAACGACAGAATAGTATATTTTCAGTTTGATCTCGCACTTCAAAAGCTATTGAAAGCGCTTTGCCTATTGATTTATAAGGTAATCATATCACCTCTAGTTGGCTGAAATAACGGTTACACTACACTTATTCAACACCCCGGTAAGGTGTCGGCTAGGCGATATCTATCCTTATTTGTACTATTAGCGAACACCCTGCTTTTTAATGCCCAACAGAATTGTACATTTTGAACGACCAGAAGAATGAAAACTAGAACACAGAAAACCATTGTCGGAGAAATAATTCAATAACTCTTTGTTCGTCGCTTCGTACTCTTCTAATTCAGTATATCCATGAGCAAGATACACGCCACCAATTACATCGCCTAACCCTTGATCTTTCATGAAGTCTAAAGCTAACTGTTTATCATTAAAAGCAAACATGTAATCCGAAGACTGGTTGATATTTCTAATATCAGCAAGATCGATATTGTTCGGCATTTCACTTGAAAACAACTTATCGGTAATATTGATGACAACATCATGGATTGCTGCCAAGTTATTCAATGGGTTTTCAAAAATAACAAGTTCCACTCCGATTTCCATGCATAATTCGGATAGGTTTCTGCTTTGATCGGGCAGAATACCTGATACAAATAAAGCATCAAAATCCGAGCGTTGTAATGATGATTTATTCAAATTATCTAACGATATGAAGCAGCTATGAGATACTGCATCTAACTCTGGAAGTGAGACCGCTATTTTCAACTCATCCTCTTCTGTTTCTAATGGTTCAAACATCACCTATCCTTTTTTGATACGAGTTTTATAGTATTTTAGTATCGAACGAGCACACATTACTACCAACTCAAAGCACGCTAGCAATCTAGATTTATCATTTGCTTTTTAATATATGCCATATGGGAATACCACCAAATAGCTATGCAGTTACAAAACCAATTCCTGTTTCTTCAACAAATAAGGAAAAATTAAGTTAGTGCTTTGTGCCGATGAAATAATCAATAAGTTATATAAATATAATTATCAGCTCACATTCTTACTAGTTTTCATTTCTTACCTAGTTTACTTTAAGTAACTTACTGTATATTGTCCTTTAAAAACGGGTATTGCTATCACGTGAGCCACGTTATCTATTTATTAAGAAATTTACGGGTGTGTGATGAAGTACTTATCGCTTATTCTATTGGTGGGAATGTTGTTCTCGCTGATTGGCTTTACTAAAAAACGATTAAAGTTACGAAACTTCGGACTAAACGTTGTCGCGTTTGTATTTATTTATATTGCGACACTAGCATTTGGGCCAGCTAAATATTCTGTTGATTTAGAACAGTCCCCTATAAAAATAAACAATAAATCCTATCTTTTAGTCTGGTCAATCAATCGTGCATTACCTTTCGAAAGTTTAGCCTATCCCCGTGTGATCAGAACCTCTAGCACGCACTCGGGAGAGAACGCAGTTTATGCAATACCTGATGAGATTAAAGCAACCTTAAAAGATAACTATCAAAGTGAAGGCGTTGTAACGCAATACTTGGTTTATTATCTCCTTTTCGCTTGGTTTTTTATATACAGACGATACTTCAAACGTAAGAAATCGTCATCCAACACCTTGGATACTAAGCAAGAACCATCTCCAGATAAAGAATCAAACTCAACAAAGCGTGGAAAACCGACTATAAACGATGTTCTAACATGCCCATCCTTAGTTCGCTTAGAACAATATAAAGACCAAATAGAAAGTGTGAGATTTTATCGTTTTCTCTACAAAAAGAAGGCATTAGCAGCGTATGACCTGCGAAAAACATCACTAATTCCTGAGTTAACTTCTGCATTTTATGCGCTTGCCAAAAATAGGTTTAACCGTGCAAACTCACCTGAAGCGAAAAGACCAAGCGCCTTCCTGCCACTTTGGGTCGCAAGCATGATGCGTCATGGTGTATTTGATTTCGCTATTGATGTCAGTGTGCATGCAGCAGGAGATTATCCAAAACTTAATAATAAAATTAAGAACTTGAAAGCGATAAATTTTGCAAAAGATTACTGGATTGACAGTGCGACTTCGACATCGAGAAGCAACCTATTAGAAGCTAAAATCCGCGATAGTATCGAGAAATCATTGCTTGCGATTATCCCTACAGGCCTTGTGACTTTTTCCCAACAAAGTAAAACGCGCCTTAAATTCTACATCAATGCGGTTGATTTTGAATATCAAGAAGATGATGTATCAAATCAATACGCTTTCAACAACAAAGATGGTGTAAAAGCCATTATCAGTCCTGCATATAGAGCAAGTATGAGCGTTGAAGGTGCCGCCATTAACCCCTCGCTAAAAAATGCGCCATTAAGCTATCCTCAGCTCAACGAAATGATTGAACAATTTCTAGCCAAAAACGGTGAAATTTCAGGTCGAGCAACCATAGATGGTAAGCCAGCATACGTGCACGAATTTATGAAGGCAAAAGTCGTAACATCGTTAGTAAACATGGTAATGGGTGCTCCTGTATCTGCACAAAAACAAACCCAGATTACACAGGCAACCGAAATAAAAGATACCGACGATTTCTACGCTAAATTGGCAGACGAAATTAAGGATGCAGTCCAAGGCGAAGCAACAGACGAAGCGTTGGGGCTCGCAGTAGACTATCTATTAAGTGAACATGCCGACACCGTGGCAACCTTAACGGACAACATTCTAAGCTCGGTTGCAGAACTCGATATTCAAAACGAAATCTTAAACGAACTTGTAGTCGGAGCTCTCGAGCAAATTGCCATGGCAGCAGCCAATTCTGTATCGGAGTCATAATATGAACATAAAATGGATCATCAGTAGTTGTCTCTTGATTAGCTTACCAACTTCCGCGCGCATTGGTGACAGCGTATTATCGATGATTAAAGATGAAACCTTAAGTGCGGTAACATCTGAATCAATGGGTATGTTTAAATCGCTAGAGAGCATCATTGATCGCAATGAAGTTAGGATAATGAAAGCCCCTAATAGCGTTAGAGTCTCTT
Source organism: Vibrio sp. MA40-2 (assembly GCF_047302445.1). Taxonomy (NCBI): domain Bacteria; kingdom Pseudomonadati; phylum Pseudomonadota; class Gammaproteobacteria; order Vibrionales; family Vibrionaceae; genus Vibrio; species Vibrio sp. MA40-2. Next base: position 1,275,596 of record NZ_CP178627.1, on the reverse strand, counting down.
TAACCGAGCCAGGCGAATACAAACTTGGGCTTTTCGTGATGGATTCAGGAGGTGTGTATCTCACTAATGACAATGATCTCTGGTTACCTCCCGGACTCATTGCTCTAACATTTCTAGATAATGAGGGAAATGATTACCCCTATCGTTACAGTTATATTCCAAAAACCGATGAAACTGTCATGATTTCGGGTACACCTTCCGTCACCGCCAACCAACGAGACAAACATCAAGTACCCTTGACGGTTAAAACGTATCCTTCCGATGCCACGGTAAAAATAATGAACATCGTACCAAAATACCAAGATGGTATGGTGTTAAGAGAGAGTCGGTACGATATTTTAGTACAACGACAAGGTTATTATTCGTTTAGAACGAAGCACGACTTAAAATGGGATATGCCCACACTTCATATTGTGTTACGCAAAATGTAGTCATAGTCACCTCCTTTGAGCTATACCTTGGTCATAGCTCTCCAACTTTTGTAAAAATTAGCATTGGTCACTTCTTTGTCATGACCCACTAATATTGGAGAGTTCTTAAGCCACTTTTTTCATCTGAACATATTGTTCGCACAAAGCAATACGTTCTTATACTCACATCCAATATAAGCCTTCGTCATAATGCGCCGCATAATACTTCGCAAATTGCGAATAAATCCACGCGAACGCATACATTGAAACGATCCACTTAAAATGTTGCCAACAAATAAGCTAAGTTCCTAATTAACATCAGCTGCTAATTAACAATAGGCCATTCTTCAGAGTGCGGTAATTTAATTTCAAATAGCGACAATGAAAAACCCCGATGAGTGAATAGCATCACTTCATCGGGGTTTTATTTATACAACGAGTAACCGCTACTGCATGCGTTTTTTTAACCTTGCTAGATCGATTGCACTTGAGCGTACAGTTAATGTCACATGTTCATAGCCATACTCTTCTTTTACAACACTCATGCTAGAACGAATATCACCGATCACTCCGTTTGCCGTGTATGGCACCATAATCTCGTCTTCGATCATTCCTTGTTCCGCTAGATTAACAATGTACGCGTGCAGTTTTTTGATATCGAGAGGGTTATGAGTTGATGTGAGCATCGCATCTGGGAACTCTTCCAGCAACGCTTGCTGTTGTTCTGGACTTAGACGGTCGGACTTGTTCAATACTAAGAGTTTTTCGCTATCTTCTACGCCGACTTGTCCCAAAACATCGTGAACAACATCGAGCTGCGCACGAAAAGAAGGATCGGATGCATCCACTACATACAGCAGCAATGATGCATCATGCGCTTCTGCTAAGGTTGAATGAAATGACGCTACTAAATCGTGCGGGAGCTTTTTAATAAAACCCACCGTATCTGAAACTAAGATTCGAGGTTGCGTAATCGGCTGTAACACACGAACGGTGGTATCAAGAGTGGCGAAAAGCTTATCTTCACCAACCACTTCAGTGGCAGTCATTGCGCGCATCATCGATGATTTGCCAGCATTGGTATAGCCAACTAGAGCCACGCAAAATAGCTCTGAACGCTGTGTACGGCGATTTTTTAATTCATTTTGCACACTGACTAATTCACGCCTTAGATCGGCTAATTGATCACGTACTTTGCGGCGATCAAGCTCGAGTGAAGTTTCACCAGAACCTTGTCCCATTTGGCGTTCTTTATCACCACTGGCAGATTCACGAAGCCGTGGAACCAAGTAATTAAGACGCGCAATTTCGACTTGTAAGCGTGCGGTTCGAGTACGAGCATGGCGACTGAATATTTCAATAATAATACCGGTGCGATCAAATACTTCTACACCTAAATGGCTTTCGACATTTCGAAGCTGAGATGGACTTAAATCGCAATCAAATACCACTACATCTGCCGATGCATAAGGCAAATCTTCTGTGGGAAGATCTGAAAAATCAGTTTCATCAAAAAGATCGTCATATTCGGCCTCTTCAATTGAGCCTTGATAACCAGTCAGATGCGCAATTTCCGCCAGTTTTCCTATCCCGAGTGCGTTAAGATTTTGGGTCGAACTTTGCTTTTGCGATTGCGTTCCAACCACTTTAAACCCTAGGGTTGTGACTAAACGAGCAAGTTCAGCAAGAGATTCTTTTGCTTCTTCGCCTTTGAATTCAGGCGTGGTAATCGAAATAAGTAGCGCGTTATTCTGTGATGGTTTTGCTGTTAGTTTCATTTGTTAATCTGTTCGTGCACCGAAGTGCAAACCTAGTCATAAGTTTAAAGTCGTTTGATCCTACGCTGTTATAAGCTCGCTTTATAGAGTAATAGAATATTAAATGTAAATATTATTACTATCAGCGATAAAACAAGTCTGACAATCCATTATCATGATAGACCATTTGTGACATAGACACAGAGACTCGTTAAAAAATCTCGATGAAACATCCGTTCTGCGATTTTTGTTAAATTCAACACGACACAAATTGTTGCCACTACAATAATGACATTTTTCATTCCTCTCTAATTAGAAATTTATCAACCAAATAACACCCTTGATTATTATCAAGGGTAGTATTTGTCAACTACAACTAAAATGAGAATGATTATTATTTACTTTAAGCAGTGGTATGTCTCTAAGCAAATAATAAATTTCCTCATAAAGTGTAGTTAAAGGGACGAAAATGAAAAATAAAAATGGGTGTATCTTTTCCATCAGAGAGGCATCGAGGAGTAAGGTATCGTTAGCGATATCCGGAGTGTTATTACTTGTCGTCAATCCGACACAGGCAGACGAATTTATCCCCCAGCTTAAGGCACATGGCAAGCCTTCACCATTTGAAGTTATGCCGTTATATGACCTCAACCAGCCAGGTGGTGAGTTACCCTATGTTCAACCACAGGCAGAACCAATACAAGGGGCAATAGATACGGTTGTGCATTCAAGTTCCAGAACAGCCGTTGTGGGCACATCGTATAACAGTGCGACAGGTGGACACGAAACTTTTGCTGATGTGCGAAAGAAAGGCAGTAAGTTCTACGGCCGCGCGATTATTGTTGAAGATAACAAAAACCCAATAGCGATAGGTACTGGCTACAACAATGGTACTTTAAAAGTTGCAGAAGGCTATGTTTATGAATCCAAGGAAGTACCCGATGAGTGCTAGAGTAGATCAAGCCACTAATCTGTCGGTTTTTGGGTACAAAGATATTTAAAATCTGTTTTCTGGCTCACCAGATCTTTCTGTTAGGGTAATGGCATTTATGAGTAACAAGGTATGCCATCTTATGAATAATCTAAATATTCTTACTCAGGTAAATGCTAATCAAAGATTGGTGATGAAACTCGCCGAGATTTACCGCAGTCAAGTAGCAAAAGAGGGAATGATCGCCATCCCTGTTACAAAGAAATTGTTGGCAACACAGCTAGGCATGACCCCTGAAACTCTGTCTAGGGCAATCAAAAAACTCAAAACCGATGGCCATATTCTAGAGTCTGGAAACCATATAACCCTTGTAGATATAACGGCGTTGTGTCATTCCGTTGATCTCACACCTGAAATTTTCGAAAGGTTAACACATAGCAAAAAATGAACTTAATCGATAAGCGCATTTCTTGAGAGACTTGCAGTTACAGAGATCAGTGCACTTGCTACGTGTATGAATTCATAATAAATTTCTAAATTTAAGTCAAAAGAACACAACTCCATAACATGCATTAATGCGCAAGTATGTATTTATTTGGCTATTAGTGTATACTCAGCACAACGGCAAAGAGAAAGAGAAACAGAGTGAGTGTAGATGTAGTCATTTCAAACATATACAGTTTAATCGGCACACTATTGTTAACTAGTAGCCAGTCTGCCTTCTCAATCCAACAACTCGATAAGGTCTATGGTTACCTTTTAGCAATCTTAGGGTCTATATTCATGTTGGTGGCGTTTTATCGCCTAAACTCTATGACTTTTTTCATTTTCAATGTTTTTTGGCTTTTGATCTCTTTGTATGGATTAATGCGATTACTCGACAATAAAAAAAGCCTTTTAAATCAAAATTTAAAAGATAATAGCTCCCTCACAGCGCTCTATTTAATTTTGATATTATTGGTATTAGGAGCAATCGTAGCCAACATTTTAGGGGATGGTAATTGCGCATCAATCGCAGCCGTATCAATCTTCATTATCAGCTATATATCTTGTTCTTTTGGGCTTTTGACGCAAAGAAAATACATCTGCTTAAACGTTTTTGCTAACTTAGCGTCACTTCAACATTTAATCGCAATTCAGAACTATGTCGCTTCGATTCAAGTCGTCATTGTTGTACTAATTGCATATTACGGGCTGTTCACTACTATACGGTCAAACCAAGCAATCTGAACAGATCCTACTCTCGTAATGGTACTGTCAACTTAACTAACTTCAATTAACTGGCTGTTTCTCAATCGAATACCTCTTTAACTAGTTGTAATATTTCGTCATGTAGTAAAGACATCCATTCTACGACTTTTGTAAAAATCGGCACTGCATAAATATGAATTTAACATATTGTAAAACAATGAAAAAATACATAGAAAACACGACGCGTGTACGCTACTTTTGAATTTTCGCATTTGCTGTTCTGTTACTCTTGGTCACTCAATCATTAATCATCCAGCAGCGCTTCTACTTTTCTTAATAGCATTTTGATTTTATGTTGGTTGTTTTGTTTGGCACATTTACTGCCACTGCTGTGGCGGACGATAAGTTCAACCGGTATGTTGATCTGTGTTAATGCTTGATGCTCGGCTGAGTTGTGATCTTTTAATTTAATTGCTTCTATGACGGTCTGTTTTCCAATCGCAGTAAAGTCTTGTTTTACCGTTGTTAGTGGAGGCGTAAAGTAAGCACTATCCGCAATGCCATCAAATCCCACTACAGCGACTTGTTCAGGCACACTTATTTGTAATTCATCTAAGGCTCGTAATGCACCTAGAGCCATTTGGTCACTCGCAACAATAACCGCGTCAAATTTAATTTGTCGACCAACAGCCTCACGCACCGCTAAATATCCACTACTTGCAAGCCAATCACCTTGATATTGATAGCTAATAGTCTTACCTGCGTTATGAATTTCATCTACCCAAGTTTCAAGGCGAATGGCCGATGCGCTCGATTCTTTAGGGCCAGAAATGAGTAAAAATGTTTCACGTCCACCTCGAATTAAGTGGTTTACCACATCCTGTGAACCCTGTGCATGCTCACCGTGAACATAGTGAACGGGAGTGCCTTCTGGCACATCAACGAATATCAGATGCAAACTTGGAAATTGTTCGTCCAAAGATACCGCATCACTGGAGGTGAGGGGAACATTAAGAATAATGCAATCAACCTGTTGGGCGATCAGCTCGCGCACAGAAGCTTGAACGTACTCTAGTCCTGGCTGATTAACGACAGAGAAAGCGGTACCGAAATTTAACTCATTCGCTTTGTCTCTCACCCCATTGGCAATGAGTGCCGCACCATGCAATGCCATATCAAGTGTGATTAGTCCAATATTGGTCGACTTAGCGCGACTCAACATTTGTGCGCCTTTGTTGGGTATGTAACCAAGCTGTTTAATCGCTTGGTTTACTTTTATTCGAGTTTTTTCGGCGACATTATCTGAACCGTTTGTTACACGAGAAACGGTTTGGGTCGATACGCCTGCAAGCTTGGCAACATCTTTAAACGTGACACTCACAAGTTAGTCCATAAATTAATGATAGATTGAAATCATTATAATGAACTTATCAGTTAAGCGTTGTGTTTTTGTTCAAAATTGTCATAAAAAACATTAAATATTGTTTTCGAAAACAATAGATCTTGCTCATATTTTATTAAACTTAAATACGTTTTTGATCACATAATTTCGTTATATCACTACAGATAAAATAAATTCAGAGCAAGATATTAACCATTAAATGTTTACGAAAACAATACTGGATCTGCTATGAGTAATTTTGTTCATCTACACAGTAAAAATCACAGTTTAATTATTAAAACCGATAAAGTTCCTGAGATCCTTCATTGGGGATCGAAGATTTCGCACATCGACGATGACCTTTTATTGTCTACCGAGCGACCTATTTCTCAAGCTCGCTTAGACGTAGATGTACCTTTATCTTTATGCCCTGAACTTGGCAGCGGTCATTTTAATGCACCAGGGATAGAAGGCCATCGTGATGGTTACGATTGGGCGCCCGTGTTTACATTAATTTCTTCTCAATCTGATGATAATCAAGCGACCTTTTTGCTGGTGGATGACATTGCAAAACTTGAGCTCAAGGTTGAGTTAAAAATGAATTACGCGACAGATGTTGTTCAAAAGCGGGTGAGTGTTAAAAATATCGGCGCGAGTCAATACTATTTGGGCAAACTCTCTTCAACGTTACCGCTACCAAATCATGCCAATGAACTCATGACGTTCCACGGTCGTTGGTGCCATGAATTTCAAACTCAGCGCCAATGCTTTAAACATGGTGGTTTTATGCAAGAAAATCGCCGTGGTCGTACATCTCATGAAAACTTCCCTGGATTATTTGTCGGAACGGATGGTTTCAGTGAGCAGCTTGGTCAAGTTTGGGGGTTTCATCTTGGTTGGAGTGGAAATCACCAAATTCGAGCAGATGTACGTAGCGATGGTCGCCGGTTCGTGCAAGCCGGGGAACTTCTATTGGCAGGAGAAATCATTCTTGATGTTGGTAAAGAGTATCAAACCCCTTGGTTATATGGATGCTATAGCCATGCTGGTTTAAATGGTATCTCGCAACGTTTTCAACAATTTGTGCGCGATAACATTGTCACGTTCCCTGTCAATAAGCCTCGCCCAGTCCACTTGAATACTTGGGAGGGGATCTATTTTGATCATAAGCCTAAATACATTATAAAAATGGCAACCGAAGCGGCCGAAATGGGGGTTGAGCGTTTTATCATTGATGACGGCTGGTTTATTGGTCGCGATGGAGAACGTGCTGCGTTAGGTGATTGGTACCTCGATACGATTAAATATCCAGATGGTTTAGAGCCGGTGATTGAGCACGTTAATAACAAAGGCATGGAGTTTGGACTTTGGGTTGAACCGGAAATGGTTAGTAAAAATTCCAACCTTTACCGTAACCACCCGGATTGGGTACTAGGTTTACAAGGTTATCATCAACCTTCTGGTCGCTGGCAATATGTGTTAGATCTGCAAAATGAAGATTGTTATAACTATTTATTTGAGCGCTTAAATGACCTACTTACCCGCTATAACATTCGTTACCTAAAGTGGGATATGAACCGTGAACTCGTCCAGCCTGGCCACCAAGGCCGTCCTTCGGTCCATAGTCAAACTCAAGCCGTCTATCATTTAGTCGACCAATTAAATAAAGCCCACCCAGAAGTAGAAATTGAATCTTGTGCCTCTGGCGGTGGCCGTATCGATTTTGAAATCCTAAAACGAACTCAACGCTTTTGGCCATCCGATTGCAATGATGCGTTAGAGCGACAAACCATTCAAAAAGGAATGAGCTACTTTTTTCCACCTGAAGTGATGGGCACACACATCGGTCCTGCTGAATGCCACTCTACCAATCGTCGTCACAACATTAATATGCGAGGTGTAACGGCATTGACTGGCCACATGGGCGTTGAATTAGATCCAGTAAAAGAACCAGAAGAAGAAAAACAAGCGTTTTCTCGTTACATTGCTTTACACAAACAGTTTCGACATTTACTGCATAGTGGTCGTAGTTTCCGAATTGATCCTGCTGATCAAAATCAAAATATTTATGGTGTAGAAAATGAAGATGAAATGTTGATCATTGTGTGTCAGTTGGCAATGCCGGAGTACGCACTGCCTTCTCCACTGCGTATTAGTGACGCAGATATCAATGCGCAATATCAAGTTACGTTGGTTGAGATGCCCCAAATTAGTTTTCAGTTAATGAAACAGCGCCCTAAGTGGCTAGATAAAACACTAACGTTAAGTGGCGACAACTTGAAAGAGATTGGATTGAACTTGCCGATTTTAGACCCAGAATCGGCCCTTATCGTTCATCTTCAAAAACGCTAATGAACCATCAATAAACCCTATATATATCAGGTACAGGTGCCGTGATTGTTACCACTGCACCTGTACCTGACAAACGAATAACAACCAAAAACTTTAATAGATTAAGGACAAAATTATGCCAATGACAATCCTACTGTCATTTTTCTTCTTTACTGGCTTCGTGGTGTTTTTCACTTGGTCACGTGTGAAGAATCAAAAAAATGATTCAAAAGACGGCTTTTTCCTTGGAGGGCGAAGCTTAACTGGTGGACTTATTGCAAGTTCGCTTATTCTCACCAATCTTTCCGCAACTAGCTTTGTTGGGATGAGCGCCCTATCATTTAAGGGCAATATGTCGGTGATGGGGTACGAAGTTGCCTCAGGGATTACCTTGATCATCATCGCTCTGTTTCTGGTTCCCCGTTACCTTAAACAAGGTATTACCACTATTCCAGATTTTCTGGAATCTCGCTACGACCTTTCTGTTAAGCAATTTGTAACGGGACTATTTCTATTAAGCTATATTGTCAATCTACTACCCAACACTCTATATGCAGGTGCAATGGTTATTGGCGGTATCTTTGATATTGAAACAATGCTAGGCATTAATCGCTTTCAAGCAATTTTATTAATCGCCTCTATTATTGGTTTTTTAGGGTTATTTTATGCCATTTATGGCGGCCTAAAAGCGGTGGTTATTGCTGATACATTAAACGGTGTCGGTCTAATTGTTGGTGGCTTAATGATCCCTATTTTTGGTTTAATCGTTTTAGGGCACGGTAGTTTTATGGACGGCTTAGACATTATCACGACCAACGCGACAGATAAGTTACAGGCGATAGGTGCTGAAGATGATCCCAATGTGCCCTTTTCAACCATGTTTACTGGGTTACTATTAGTTAATCTTTATTATTGGGGAACTGACCAAGCTATCATTCAACGAGCATTAGGAGCGAAAAATCTTAAAGAAGGTCAAAAAGGCGTCATTCTTGCCGGTGCAATCAAGGTATTAACACCATTATTCTTAATTGTTCCAGGTATTATTGCTTATCATATGTTCGGTACAGTGGATGCGACGGGTCAAAGTTATGAAGCTGATACCATGTACACTCGACTGGTTAACGAAGTGCTGCCTAAACCATTGGTGGGATTTTTCCTTGCGGCAATGTTTGGTGCGATTTTATCTACATTTAACGGGGTCTTAAACTCCTCAACAACGTTATTTACGCTTAATGTTTACAAACCCATTTTTGATAAAGAGAACAAACTTTCTGATCAACAATTGGTTAATAAAGGTCGTTCATTTGGCCTGTTCATTGCTATTTTATCAGTTGGTATCGCGCCATTTATTATGTTTGCTCCAAATGGCCTGTTTGATTTATTACAACGCCTTGCAGGCCTATTTAGTGTCCCTATTTTTACTATCGTGTTTATGGGGTACATCACTAAACGTGTTCCAGCGATAGCTGCCAAAATTTCCTTGAGCGTTTTCGTACTGGCTTATGGTATTGTTCAATTTACTCCGGCATCAATGCATGACTATCTTGGTCCACTTAAGCCATTAGCTGAGTTACATTTCTTTCATCAACTAGCGGTGCTATTTGTAATTTGTTGTGTGATTATGTTTGTCATAGGTAAAGTTCGACCACGCGAAACAGATTATGTTTTACCCGTTAATGAGGCAATGGATATTAAACCTTGGGAATTTCGCTTTGAGGCTTCGGCGGTGATTCTTTACATGGTGCTTGGTGCATACATTACCTTCTCTAACTTAGGTTTGGTTGCGGGTGATTCATCCTTCATGGTGACCTACGCTTTATGTGGAATAGTTATTCTCGGTGGTCTCTTTGCTCGAATTAAAACAAAATTAAAATCTGCTCGCCTAGAAGCAAAAAACGTCTAATCTAAATGAAGATAGATTAACGTGCGTGATAATTGTGCAGTGTAAGCAAGTACAAGCACTTTGCGACGTTACGAAAACGACAGAGTAGTGTTGGTTAAATTAAAGCACGACTGGACGAACGTCATTCACCATCAATGGATCTACATTTAGCCTAGCAGTAACATAAAGCCAGTGTTTGCAATAACACTGGCTTTATGTCGAAACTCATAATATGAACCCTTACATTCCCACGACAACCTCAATTCACTTCCCTTGATAGTCACGCTTAAAATTTTTCTGTATATCGTAACAGATTTGCTTATCTGCGTTCTTTAGTTGGACCCCAACCTTATTAAACGCTTTTTGAATGGTTGTTGAGACGTACTTTGGTCCTTCTCCTACTAAAAAATTGGCTCTATCTTGATTCGTTTCGAATACGCAGACGATCTTCAAGCTTTGTGGAAAAGAAGAGAAATTGACTGTATGAGTCACCCACAGAAAACCATCGTAGCCTTTTAACGTCTCTTCACAAACTTCAGTTAATACATCTCTAATTTGATTTTCGATCTTCTTATCTGATTTACGCATGAAGTAAGCTGCCTATTTTGTAGTGGGTGAATAAATATAAGTATTTTATTTAGGTATATGATCAAAGAAACTTATTTCCTTACTAGTAACATCAACGCACTGTTTAAAAATATGTGGCAATTAAATAAACGGCTAGTCAATTGGAAGGTGACCTGTTTTCACTAAAATTATGGTCTCTTCTTCCACATAAGGAAAGTGCTCGCTCATGTGAGGACTGCGTATCCAAGTGTGTTTTGGGTACTCTGCATATTCATCTTTAAAGGTGCCAGATAGCACAAAAATCTCTTCACCACCGAAATGGCGATGCGGTTGAAAACGTTCACCCATCGGCCATTTCACCAACGCAACGTGCTCATGTTCGAACTGATGCAGTGGCATCACTTGCAATCCACCTATCCCTGGAAGCCAATCCGTTTCCAGAGTATTGATACGGACTTGAGTTAAGTCCCTCGCATCAAACTGGTTAAGCTTAACCAAGATCGTGCAGCCACCTTTACTCGATGGGGAGTGTGCACTGCCGGGAGGGTTACGAATATAAGTTCCCGCGGGAAAATCTCCGGTTTCATCAGAGAAGATACCATCTAAGACGAAGATCTCTTCGCCTTGTGGGTGCGGGTGCTCAGAAAACGAAGATTGAGGATCATACTTCACTACGCTAGTCGTGTGACCAGACTCTTTTTCTTCTCTTTCTAACGGCTTACGCCATACTCCTTTGGCTGGGCTCGCAATCCAATCTAGTGATTCAGTTTCAATAACCCGTTTCTTTGAAAAGTCCATGTTTAACATAGTAATGACCTTGCTCTTATTATCGTTTTAATTTTTATTATCTTCCTAGTTTCTATTCTACGCGAATATTCATCAAGGCGGGAGGCCACTTCACATGAATCTGTTCTTTCGGATAACTTCGACTAAGTCAAAGTTAATGACCTAAAAATGATAGGTCAGATTTGCTAATCCAATTCAGCCATTAATTACCATTTGGAAGCTTGCTCTAACTTGGAAAAACGTATGCATTATGAGCATGTCAATCCTGAATTTTGACCACCGTTCATCTCTAGTGCTAAACTCCTTTTGACCGTTTTTTAGTCATTTTGAGTTAATCGATTGACTGTTAAGCCTTCTAAAATTAAGTTCCACTGATTTTTTATAACAGACACCAATATATTTTTCTGGTTTATTGAGCATGCTATAAAAAAAACACACCTCAAAGTTAAGGTTACAGACATTATGGGATATTTTTACCTTGCGATTGCGATAATTGCAGAAGTAATAGGAACAAGCGCGCTAAAAGCATCTGAAGGATTTACTCAAACATTACCTAGCTTTGTGGCAATAATTGGTTACGGAGTCGCTTTTTATTTTTTATCACTAGTGCTAAAAGTGATTCCTGTTGGAGTTGCTTACGCTATTTGGGCGGGGCTTGGCGTCGTTCTTGTTGCTATAGTAGGAACCGTTACATTCAATCAAAAGTTAGACTTAGCAGCAATCATTGGGATGATATTGATCATAGCTGGGGTATTAGTCATGAACATATTCTCAACATCGATAGATCACTAGTTAAAAATCAACGACAACATCACCGTCCCTAAACCTCAAGCGGTAGTACAACCGGACGGTATGTTGAATGAACTTAGGAGGGAATGGATACCTTTTTATATTCATATGGAAATACTGCCATAGCATTAGTTAACTTGACAGTACCCCTCGATGTTTAGACCTAGTTTAATGCGTTAACGAGTACATATAAAATAACAAACTCAGGTTTACAAATAGCGTTACAATACTAAAAAGAGAGTTAAGTCCAAACCTTTCAAAATAACCTGACAGAAACATGCCAACAAAAGAAGCGAATATAAAATAAACGCCCTCTAAAATACCACTACCTGCACTAGTGACTATAAAATAAAAAGCCACCACCATGAGTAATATACTACTCACACTTCCTACTGAAGAAAGAAAACCCAAAAATGGATTTGAGTAACGGAATCCTTCTTCACGAATCTCTTGCTGAACAAGGTAGTTCGCTCCTGAAAAATGGGTCTTCCGCAACTTAGGTGGTGAAAATTTAATGAAACTTTTTATTTAACAACGATCTAAGCTATTTTAAGTTGGGATAATTTAATGGCTTCGCTCAAGACCTTATTACAGCTTCCTCGAGGATGGCATCCAACTCGACAAAGCACTTCTATAACTGGACTCAATGTTTATCTAAAGGCTTCCAGTAAGACTGCTCGTTGTCCTGATTGTTCGAAGCGCAGCAATTCTATACATAGTCACCGTAAGCGTCGCCTACAACATCTGCCATATGTTGGACAGACGCTATATTTGATATTTACAGTGCGACATTGGTACTGCCGCAACCGATTCTGTAAACAGCGTATTTTTGCTGAATCATTGTCACCATTCGCTGAGCCTCGCCAACAGTCTTCTATTGCTCTCCAAAATTTGCAGCGTCAATTTGGATTGATCGCTGGTGGTAATGCAGGGAAGCGAGCAGCAAGCAGTGTCGGTATTCGAACGAGTGCGGACACTTTGCTTCGCAGAGTAGTGCAAGCACCTGAGGCACCTCAACCTAAAACTCCACACATAGGTATTGATGAATGGGCGTGGCAACGTGGTCACACATACGGGACGTTGATCGTTGATCTTGATACCCATCGACCTTTAGTCTTACTTCCTGGTCGAGAGAAGCGAGCATTAACAACCTGGTTTAGGAAATATCCTGAAATACAGGTTGTCTCTAGAGATCGTGGGGGTATCTATGCTGTTGCGGCTCGTGAGGGAGCTCCCCAAGCTAGGCAAGTAGCCGATCGATGGCATCTTTTGAAAAATATAGGTGACGCTTTAGAACGGATGATGCATAGACATATGCCGTTAATACGAGAAGTTGCGAATGAATTATCACCCAAAGTAACAACACAAGCCGCGATCCACAAAGCCCCATCAATTCCGAGTAATTCGAGTTCGATACAACTGAAGCAACAGAAAAGAGAAAAGCGTTATCAACGATGGAGTCAAGTGAATGACCTCTATAAAAAAGGGAGCGGTATTAGAGAAATATCAAGGGTCACAGGGCTGTCACGAGTAACTGTTCGACGATGGATACAGTCGAAAACTTTTCCTGAAATATCAAGTAAACCACCGAGACCTAAGCTCATCGATTCGTGGCATGACTGGCTAGAAAAACAAATACAAAGCGGCCAATGTAATGCAAGCCAGTTATGGCAAGAAATGCTCGAAGCTGGTTTTACAGGTAGTGTTAGTACAGTGAGGGATGCTGTTTTCAAGCTTCGTAAAGGTAAGGGCTACCCAATGAATATTCCAGCACGCATTCCATCAGCATCTCGTATCAGTCGATGGTTAACACCTTGGAGAATAATTCGAGGGGAAGAAAACTATGCGTCACGATTTATTAATCTGATGTGTGCCAAAGAGCCTCAGTTCAAATTAGCACAAAAGCTCGCTTTAGAGTTCTACAAAATACTTAAAACAAAGAATAAAAAGTCATTAAATCGATGGTTCGATGATGTAAGCGATAGCGAACTTATCGACCTTCAGCGAGTTGCTAGAGGAATGGAGGCTGACTTAGCTGCGGTCAGTGAAGCTGTCGTTAGCCGCTGGAGTAATGGTGTTGTTGAAGGACATGTAAATCGATTGAAGATGTTAAAGCGTCAAATGTACGGCCGTGCAGGATTCGAGCTATTGAGACGTCGAGTGATGAGTCCTTTAGCATGATTTTATGCACCCTAGTTGCGGAAGACCCAGTTTTTGTTGGTAACACTAATGCTCTAAAACGCTTCAGTCAGATTAGTAGAAGTATGTTAATACCTTGGTCATTTGTTAGCAGTTTTTATTTAGGCCCTTGAAGCTAGCTCAGCAGTCAACTGATTTTCAATGTCCTCTCTGTATTCCTCTTCTAACGTTTCATTTACTTGTATAGCTTCGTAGATAGCTTGTAAAACAAAGGTAGATACCGCTCCACGCCTATCATTCTCTGGCACTTCGTGAAAGTCAGCTACATTACGAATTTCAGAAGTATCAATTGTAGCCATGCAGTCTGCATACGAGTCATGTGCCAAAAAAGGGTGTTCAGTTGAAGGGACTTCGATTTGTTGGGCTGTTAGTTGAGGGCTTCTTAGGATGAATGGGGTAATACCTGAATTGATAAAGAAAAATCGTTTGGGCCGCTTCGCTACCAGTATAAAGAACTTATGATGTGGATTTGTTTCAAATTCGACCCAGCGATAAAACACATCTCCTATACTAAGCGACATTTGCACTTCGCACGTAGTCCATGAGGTCTCTGTCACCAATTTCTTCAAGCATTGCCTCAAATGAAATTGCTTGATTTAACTCCGCAGACTTCCAAGCGTAGCCATGGCTAACTTCAGTACGAGCCTGAAAATCCATGTCAGAAAGAAGCTCTATTGCATAATCGATACTTTTTATATCAGATTTCGATAGTTTTTTGAGATTAGCATCTCGAAGAGCTCTTAGGTTGTAGCCTTCAACTTTTATATAGTGTTCTTCTGGTAAAGGACGCTGAATCATACTATATACTTCCGATGGAACAGGGCCATAGTTCATTTTAATGTACTTGTTTCCTGTTACAGGTCGGCCATAGTTTTCTAAGTGATTTAAATCCGCAAAAAAACACGTTTTCATCAACTGATGTTTATCACAACTGACACGCTTTGAAACAATGTAAATCATCATCTCAACTGCTTTTTCTTTATTATACTTAAACTTAATCACAACAACCTCAGTGTGGTTAGTTAGTCATATCGAAATCATAACAGAAATACTTAAGATACGCACATATACTGTATGCACAAACAGTTACCGAAAATACTTAATTTGAATTCTAAGTCACATTCAATCGCTGATTAAGCCTCACGTCACCTAACGCTAGATAAGCCTATCTAACACACCATAGTAACTGAGCACATAGTTAACCATTAGCCAAAGTAGGCCATCTAATGACAACAGTAACGAGTCGAAATTATAGGGTCAAGTAGCTTCGGGGCAGAAATTTGTTAGTAGTATCGCGCCATACGACTTGCGCCAAGTTAGAAAAAGCATCTTGAAATCTTAAGCGCTTGTAGTGAATTCACACAGCGCATAGGTGGTTTAAAGGAGCCCAAGCTAATTCTTCCGAATGACCTAACTTCTTACTCCATATCCAACCGTTTAATTCATATTTTTGTAATAGAATCTCACCGACTGTTAGGTTGTGTTCCTTAGCAAAATAATCCTCAAGCACAGTTACTTCACTATTCTCGACAACTAGGATTTGTTTAGGAACCCAGCCTTCTTTGTTTTCGCCTCGGCATAAGATCCAGTTTGCCCAATCCCCTTCAGGGTTTGATTCCTCGACGAACTGTAACCGTTCCCCTTTTACTATTCGAATCGGCGACTCTGGGATATCTTGATAATCTTTAACAACTTTGTATTTCATAGCTTGTTGCTACTCCAAAAACATAATGCCTATTAGACGACAAATTGTCGTTTTTCATCCTTCCATGATGCAGTCTTTTCATATTAGATCAAATGATAATCAATAAGTTATGCCGTATAAAAGGAAACGAGGCTGCAAAAATGTGGCCTAATTATGGAAATGCTTATTTATCTATTTAATCTGATAAGTTTGAATAGGGCGAACCCATCTTAAACGGTTAGGTTTTTTCCTCAAAGCTCATTAGATGATAGCTTTCATTTCCTTTATCTGCTGTTTCCTGAATTGTGAACCCCTGAGAAATATAAAACTCGCTAGCCTGTGTGTTGTGAACAAGGCACTTGAGACTTAAGTTTTCGCTTCGACTTTTAGCATGATTTAACAGTTTTAAACCAACACCACGTCTAAGGTGTTTGGGGCTAACAAACAAATGATGAATGAAGTTTGGCGGATGATTTCAGGGGGAAATCGATGTCTTTTATATATGCTCATCTAGACGATATTGTCTTAGCATCAGTCAACTTGATCGTTCTCCCCCTTAATGACTGCCGATTCAATGTGCAATGGCTACTGGGAACATCTTAAAAAACGCTGTTCGAACAATCGGCCCCACCAATAGAAATTGCAAAGGCAAAGCAAAAACAAAGTTGAAAGCAAAGGCTTTACCATATGCCGTAAGTAGAGAGCCATCATAACCTTGAACAAGGGTAGCAACTAATGACATTGCAGCACACATAAGCAACACCATCAAGCCTGAAATATACAATATCTTCATCAGAAAAGGAGTACTTTCATCAGTAAACGTATTTACTAACTTTTTTACAACAGGTGCAACTAAAAACCAATCAAGGATGAATGCCGTCATAAAAATAGCTACGAACTCTAACGAAGCCAAAGTAGTCATTACTCCGATCTGGCGTGATGAAAGCACAGCATCATTATATAGCGTCATTCCTAAAACCATTAAATAGCAAACCATTACTGAAAAAATGAAATTCTCAAATTTGTTTTTTCCCATGTATCCCTCTAAAATATATGTCAACTAAGTTGACGTGCATTTTAGGGGGATGCACTTTTATTGTCAACCAAATTGACAATAATGAGTTGTTTAAATAGTATCGTTCCTATGTAATACAAAAAATAGACGAGAAATATAGAAATGAGTCACACTGATTTTTTGGAATCCTTAGGTGTTATTGATCTTATTAGTGAAAAACATAAACAACTTCGACATGAAACGATGACAAGGATAAAAAAGCATTTTGAAGAAAAATTTTCTGTAACTGATATTTATTTAATTAGTCTGATCCAACATCACTCGATAAGCTTAAGTGAAGCTGCGCGATATATGAAAGTAAGTCGACAAGCGGTTCATAAACAGGCTAATCATTTAATTGATCTTGGATTAGTGACACACACTATATCTGAAGAAAACCGCAAAAAAAAATTGATAACTCTTACGAAAACAGGAACACAGTTGAGTATGCAGATCAATATGATTAAAAATGAGTTAGAAGTTGAATTAGAAAATGAACTAGGCTCTAAGTATTACCACAAGATAAAAGCTTTGTTAAAAGCTGATTGGCAATTGGAAAAGAATGGCCCTGGCTTTCAATAAGAAGGACGACAAACTTAACTAAATGGGCTCGCAGTTTCTCAGTTGACGGTACTGTCAAGTTAACTGGTTTGAACCTCTACTGTTCGACGAAGTATAGATTAACTAGCGGTAATATCATGCCATTTGGCAAAAGCATCGGATCTTCGACTTTTGTAACATTCGGCACAACACGAGTGTCTTTGTAAATTGAAGACCTTAATAAATTATTGAGAAAACTCTGCGCATGTACTCTGCATTTGAGTTTTCGCATTGGCGGCTCTGTCACGCTTGTTGGTTCATGAGAACTTTCACACCGATTATTGTGATACTTGCTATGATAGTGAATTGCTCATGGAACAAGTTCTCTGTCAGCAACATTATAACTGCGCCATCACATCACTATCCCTAAAACTCAAGCTAAAACAGTAGTACAACCAGATGGTGTGTCGGATAATTTCAGGAGGGAATCGATGTCTTTTATAGATGCTCATAAGCAAATACTGGCATAATATTGGTTAACTGACAGTACCGCAAAATTTACTTAGCTACTACACAAAGACCTTTTAAATCTATCTACGAGTGATTCAGAACATTCTATAATTAACTTATCACTTTATAAAAAATTACCCAATTACAATAAAAAATTGTGCAATACTCCATATATTATATCTATTTCTCAAAATTTTAAGTACCATAAATTATAATATAAAAATTGATTTTTTACTTATTGTTTATTTAAAATAAAAAATTATCGTGTCATATTATTTGAATTTTATTAAGTTTAAATTATCAATTATTAAGGTATTTATTAAAATATTTTTTAAAAATAAAAAATTAGTATTCCATTAGGTGAGAATACAGTTAAATGTATTCTTTAAAAGGGAACCAAGTAAAAGCTTGGGCTGTACCCGCAACTGTAATTGGTGAACTGATAGCAATGAGCCACTAGACTTTGTCTGGGAAGGAGCTGTCATGTGATGACCCATAAGCCAGGAAACCTGCCTAGCGGAAATAGAAGCATGCGAGCGGGTGTCTCGAAGTTTATTCGTTATTTCTATATTAACCAATTCTCTCATCACCTCTATCGCCATTTCTATTTAAATTGACTTTTTAGTCAATATAAAATCATTGGAAATAGGTCTATGAAAATTTCACAACATTCCTGTAAAATACTTACCAAATTGGTATCTTCGGTGTTTATCCCTTCAATAATAAGTGCTCCTGCATTAGCGTATAATAATATAACGTCTTCCAGAAAAATTAATTACCACAAATCAGAAATTGTTCTGACTGCATTTTCCACTTCCTCTGATAAGTTAGTTGGTTCGGTACTCGCTATACAAAATAAAAGAGGCTTATGCGAATATCCTCGTTCGTTTTTCTTTTACTCCAAATATAATTCAAAAAAAATACATTATCCTCAAAGTGAGGATAAATATAAAAGCATACACACCTAAGTAACCAACTTGATGTACGAAGTCAATGTGAGGTGGAACGGTAAAAAATGTGATAAAGCAAGGTCTCATATTTTCCGAGCTCACTGAGCGCAATCATATACCTGCAGATGAGTGACGGTATGAAACATAAATAGGTAATCGCCCGTGCATTAATGCATGAACCTAAAAATTGATTTTTAGATGAGCCAACAGCAAGAGTGGTCAATTATTGATCAGACATAACGAGGTGAAAAATGAGTATGAGACCAGATAGCTTTTTAGAATTACAGGAGATAAGTAACATACTCCAAAACTTCGCTAACGCAACCAGCTTAGCGGTTGTTTTAGTGGATATAGAAGGCTGCCAAGTATTTTCTAGTTTCAATTTTACTAATTTTTGCTCTAAAGTTTGCCAAAACCCAAGTCTGCATGAACGGTGTAAAAATAGTGGTCACTGTGCTGGTTTAAAAGCATCAAGAGAGAATAAACTGCATGTTTATAGATGCTATGCTGGGTTAATGAATTTTTCTATGCCTCTAGAAATTGACGACCATTTAGTCGGATTTGTGCTTTGTGGTCAAGCGAGAATAAAGAATGCAAGTAATTTAGAAGACTGTCAGCCTGCTGATAAAGAGTGGATGAAAAATTCCGACGTAGTTGAGGATTATGAACAAATTCCAATTATTGACTACTCGAAGTTGTTCTCTGCCGCCAATTTATTAAAAAGATTGGTGAATATTTATCTTAAGAAGAGTACAGATTTTGTAACTATCAATGATACCCATCATAGCAAGCAGTTAATCCCGAGTCATGATAGTAGCCATTCTTATGATATTAAAATTAAAAAAGTAGTCAGATACATTGAAGCGCATTATTTCGAGGATATTACATTAGTAGACGCCGCAGATCATGTATTTTTGAGTCCTCATTATTTAAGTAAACTGTTTAAAAAGGAAATCGGCATTGGGTTTAATCAATACATTAATCAGCAAAGACTACAGGGAGCTAAGAAAATGCTCCAATACAGTGATTGGTCTATTGCAAGAATAGCGCATAATTTAGGTTATTCTTGTTCAAGTTATTTCTGTAAAGTATTCAGAAATACATATGGAATAACACCTCAATATTTTAGAAACTCAATATTAGAAGAGCAACAAACCTTAAGATGATCTTTACCGACAATACGAGCAAGCACTTAATGTAAGAATCGACTAATATTGGAGAGTTCTTAAACTTGATTTCTAACTATTAGAATGGATGTGAAAATTTGGTATGCATGTTCCTACTTAAGCAACATTGCTAATTATATTTACGTGTATACTACTGTATATTCTTCGTCGCTACTTGGTTCCTCAAAGAAACTATCAAATAGTGCAATATCTTTCTCTTCAATTTTGAACGAGTGACGGTCATTGCCATTGTTTCGCGTTTGATTTCGCTGAAGCCGAATTGCCAATGGAATATCAAAATAAATCTGAGAAACCTTATATCCTAGCTCACTAAAGTACTTCTGCGTTTCGACTCTAGATGACTTAGACCAAAAGCCCCAATCTAAATTGACATCAATGTCATTTCTCAAAAATTCCAAAGCTATTCCTTTAAGGTAATTTCGACTACCAGCATGTGAACTATCAAGTTCTTCACGAGTAGGGTTCTGCCCAAAAACTGCGAGATGTAGCTCATCTACAGATAAAAAAACCGTACCATCAGATTCTTGTTGATTGCGAGCAAAAGTTGTCTTGCCACAGGCGACCTTACCAATCAGTAACGTGACCTTCGCTTTCTTATTACTTCCCAATTTATAGCCACCTATGTTTGATAAAATTTAACGAAGTAAATACGTACTAAATATTAGCATGGCACCGGCATTCAAACTATAAACACTAGAAAAAATGGCACACAACACAAATTTTCTCTGGTAACTGTGATTTCTTCATCGTTTTTTATCTGGCCTTACGTGCCGCGATAATAACCTTCTCGCTTCAGCTTGCACCTGCGGCCTATTTCGCCATGACCACAGTAATTCTTTAGCTTGTTGGTAACTTTGCTTTAAATCGACAATCGCGTTCGGGTAATCAGTACCAATGTTTACCTCATACATCACCTGTTCCATCGGTGTTAACTTCCACGTTTCGTGCACCAATGGCGCTGGCACATGTTTTAGTTCCGGTACCCAGGTTTTGATAAACTCACCGTCACTGTCTTTCTCAAGCCCTTGCTTAACCGGATTGTATATTCGGATGGTATTGATGCCAGTAATTCCCGCTTGCATCTGAAATTGGCTGTAATGAATCCCCGGTTCGAAGTCCAAAAACAGCTGAGCTAAATGACTCACTCCATAACGCCAATCGATGGCAAGGTGGTGACAGAGAAAACTCACCAACATCGCACGCATTCTAAAGTTAATATAACCTGTCGCGTGTAAACAGCGCATACAACCATCAACCATTGGAATACCCGTTGCACCTTTCTTCCACGCCTCTAGGTTAGATTTGGCCTGGTCTCCCGTTGCTCGAGGTAAGTGCTCGTAACCGGCATTGACTGGTTTAAACTCCATACTACTTTCGCTTTCAAATTTTTGAATAAAGTGGCAATGCCAATGCAGGCGTGAACTCAATGCGACTAAACTTTTTCGCCATCCCGGTTGCTGCCAATGCCCTAAAAGACTTTGATAAACCTGGCGTAAGCTCAGATTACCCCAAGCCAAATAAGCCGACAGACGCGAACAATGGACCTGACTTAACGAAGGGCTCGACAAACTAAAGACATACTGCTGACCACGTTGATCATAAAAAGCATGTAAGGTGTGCCACGCCGCCATTTCCCCGCCACGCTGAAATAGGCTAGAACTAACATGGCCAGTTTCATTTACAGAAGGTAGTTTGGAACATGAGTTCACTAGGGAAATCCTCTCCGCTTTATTCGTGAGTATAGAAGTTTCGGTGTTACACCATGCCGTGTTATCTATCTCGATATCGAACGTTTGAGCGCGCATTAGTTTTTGCCAATCTTTATCCCACGTTCGACGGTGCGTTAACCCCCTTTTAACAGCACCAAAACCACTTTAAACCCAATTAATGTTCTGTTGCGAACACCAACTAGCTACGTTCAAATCACGCTCAAAAGTGTTATTTAGCCCTACTTCTTGATGTGAATAAATTGCGTCGATACCCATATCTTGGTGAATTGCTTGTATCGCACTTAGCGCATCTTGTTTAACGCAATACAACGCTCCATCAGGTAAACGAGATCGTATGTCTTGCAAAGATTGTGAAACAAAATTCCAGTGTCGCTGGCTGTAATGCGGGTCGTTTAGTAATAGTGGTTCGAAGCAATAGAAAAGTAGAACCGGTTTACCACTTTGAGCGGCATTGAATAAGGCTTCATGATCACTAAGACGTAAATCTCGTTTCAACCAAACTAGAGCAATACTCATGACGACGTCCCTAACCACTTATTGCGGTAGCTTCCATCGGGATCAAATTGAAGCGTTTGTTTTTCAATATTGAAATGTCGACCGCCACGCGGATCTGCCCCGACGCCAGCAATATATTGCCAATTTCCCCAATTCGACGCGACATCATGGTCCACCAATTGCTGCTGAAAATACGCCGCTCCGAAACGCCAATCAACGCCAAGCTCATTGACTAAACAACTCGCCGCAATTTGGCGTCCACGATTGGTCATATACCCAGTTTGATTCAACTCAGTCATTAACGCGTTGACCAAAGAGAAGGGAGTATTGCCCTCGCACCATTGTTGAAAACGCTCTTCGTTATAACGGGTTGACGGCGCTCGTTCAGCACCGCCTTGAAAGCGAAACAACTGGTCATTGAGTAATAACGCGGACCATTGAAAGTAATCACGCCACAACAATTCGAAACCAATCCAGTAGGTTGACTCATTAGCACCATATTGTACTTCGTATTGCTTAAGCTGATGCCATAGTTGTCTAGCAGACAGATTTCCGAGCGCTAAAAAATGACTCATTTTGGTCGAGTTTTGCCAACCATCTAAGGCGTTTCGGGTCTGTTTATAGCTTCTTGGATGCAGGGTTTGAAAATATCCCTCTAGGTGTTCAATCACATTTAACTCGCCCCCGTGAAATTCACTTTCATCGTGCGGTTTTAACGTGCTGCTATTGATCGAAAAAGTGGGTAAGTGTTTCCAGTCGGTACCCAGAGCGTCTGGGGTGGTAGTTGGTAAAACTAAAGGCGAAGGTAACGATCGAAGTGAAATCACTGTCGGATTGAAGGGATGAAGAGGTTCTTTTTCAACTAGCTTACGAAACTTAGAAAACGAGGAAAGATGCTGCTTTGACAAAGTTAATTGGCGCTCTGAAAACAAGGTTGTATCCCAATCCGATACAAATTCTACTTCTGGTAAAGACTGCTGAATCTTCTGCCAAGCGCGTTGCTCATACAAACCTATTTGCGCACAATGGCCGACAGCGTTGATCTGATGCTCTTTTACCAAGGAAATCATCACCTGCTCTACGTGACCGCTAAACAGCGATAGTTGATGACCGTGCGCTCGTAACTGGCTATCCAACTGCTGCATGGATTGGCAAATCAACCGCCAGCGATGCTGACCGAGTCGCTTGTGTTGATAGTTGTCGGCTTCAAACCAACGAGGATCAACCACATAAACAAATGCAATTTGATCGGCCTGTGTTAGCAAGGCCGCTAAACTGCGATTGTCTTGCAGACACAAATCATTACTAAACCAATAAATCGCTTTTTTCATCTTAAGCCTCGTTATCTAAGTGGTTCCCATTTCTTGACATGTACTTATGCCAATATGTGCTTAGCCAATTTGTAATAAGATAATTACGCACAACAAGCCCAAAAGGTTCACAACACGATAGACTCAATTCAATTTTTTTTGATATGACCTCGGCCAGTTAGCTTAGCTAGGTTAAAGATTGAAACAAAATGCCGAGATCGCCGACTCCCTTACAGCCGCATTAATTTACGCGGAATGACCGACTTGAAGTACGCACATAAAGTCGTAAGTTATAGCTACCGGAAATGTTAAGTCTAAATGGAAAACTCAATCCCAGTGACAGCAGAGTTGATCACTGGGTTTTCTCGCCAGTATCCTATAAATACTGAGAGTATTGAGGGTCAAAAAAGTGACTTACGAACACGTCATATGTAGGATCAGTAAAATTCGAATATCGAACTTATATCAGCTCATCTAGCATATCAGCACTATATTGGGTGAGCTCTTTACCACTTTTAATTTTTTCAATGTAATCTGGGTTAGCAATAAGTGGGCGACCAATTGCGATTAAGTCAAAATCATTATTTTCGATATGTTTGGCGGCTTGCTCGGCTGAATAGCCACCTACAGCCATAAAATGACCGGTAAATGTCTTGCGCATGTATTCTGACACTTTGCCGCCTAAATGCTCATACACCACGCTGTCATCAAAAATCCCAGCGTGTACATACGCTAAGTTCCTATCAGACAATTTCAGCAGTAAGTAGTCGAACACCTCTTTATCACGAGCATCAATTTCAATATGAGTGTAAGCCGCTGGTGACAAACGAATGGCGGTACGGTTCTGGCCAATTGCCGCGCAGATTGAATCGGTGATATCTAAAGCAAAACGAGCCATGTTTTCTGGCGTTTGGCCGTACTCATCATCACGAAGGTTAGTGTTGAAGTGTAGAAATTGATCGATTAAATACCCATTAGCCGCGTGTATTTCAACCCCATCAAAACCTGCTTCAATCGCATTTTTAGCCGCTTGAGTGTAATCCGCTATTAATTGAGCTATCTCTTCCTTATCGGCCGCTTTTGGCACTTCATAATGTAAATCACGAGCACGTGGTAAAGTCCCCTCAATTTGTATCGCTGAAGGGGCATAAACAATGCCTTCTCCAAAATAATGCGAATGAGCTTGGCGACCTAAGTGCCAAAGTTGAGCAAAAATTTTACCACCTTTATCATGTACTGCCGTGGTGACTTTTTTCCAACCGTCAATTTGAGCTTGAGTAAATAGCCCTGGCGTATTAGGAAAGCCTTGGCCATCAGCACGAATAATTGTGGCTTCACTAATAATTAAACCCACATCCGCTCGGCGAGCATAATATTCCACCATTTGATCCGTCGGGACTAAATCATCACTCGCCATGCAACGAGTTAAAGGTGCCATTGTAATTCGATTAGATAATGTTAACGTATCGTTAAGGTAATAAGGTTGGAATAAAGTGTTGGGCATAGTAAATAATCCTAATGCAGCATTAGTAAAAAGACTCATGGTTTACGCGAACAACCAAAGTGGGACTTGTTGTATTTTCATCTGTTCTTACTAGGATATAAGTGAGGCTTATTTAAATTACTTTCAAGGTATGAACTAAAAAATTTAAAACAGTGCCCTCGATTCAGAGGGCACAACTTCGCTACCAAAAAAATACCCATCAACACAACTCTTTCACTTGAGTCTGTATCTAAACTATGTAGATGATGTTGTATTAAAAACAAGAAAACTTTCAATCATATCAACAAACTAAAGAATCATTCATCAATCAAATAGCTTATCGAATAACAATTTGTTAACATCTATTGGAAGGAATTTAGCGACAAGACAGATAACCATTTAGATTCAAGGATTAGATCAACAATGGTCAATAATAGATGTAACTTACTAATTTTAATAGGGTTAGTATCTTTTTTTTCACGTGCAGCAGAGCCCCGTTTCTCTCTAGGCGGCGAGTTTGACCCTAAACGCTATCAAGCCACTAGCAAGACACCACCACTTGCTCGCGGTAATGCTGAGCAGCTACCAACAAGTTTTTCACTAAAACACTTTGCTCCCATGGTTGGTCATCAAGGCCAATCAGGCAGTTGCGTGGGTTGGTCTACAGGCTACGCCGCGAGAAGCATCTTGTATAATAAATGGGCCAACGAATCTAAGCCGCAAAAACCGAGTATTGCGGCTTTTTCACCTGCTTGGGTATTTAATCAGGTGAAACTGTCTAGTGATTGTGAGGGAGGCAGTTATATTTCCGACGCATTAGACTTACTGTCCGATACTGGCGCGCTTGCCGATTCAGAATTTCCTTACTCTGACACTCAATGCTTTCGGCTTCCCACGGCCAACGAATCTGACCAAGCTAATGAATTCACTATTGAACATTATCGCAGATTGTCATCTTCACTCTCTGCATCCTCTTTATCAGTAAACACCCGAAAAGCTCTCGCACGTGGAAACCCAGTGGTAATCGGCATGGCGGTGGGCAACACTTTCATGAACCATCGAGGTTCCGGCCCTATCGATTTCACTTATTCTGATTATGAAACTTATAAAACAGCCCCTTATAGTGAGTTTGGCGGGCACGCAATGGCTGTTGTCGGGTATGACGATAACCACTCTGGCGGCGCTTTTGAGATTATCAATAGTTGGGGGGAAGATTGGGGTAATAAAGGCTTTTTTTGGTTAAGTTACAAAGATTATCAAACCTTTGTTGTCGAGGCATATGAGGTGATTGGCCCCGAGCCAGACATTGAGCCGCCAGCAACGCCTGAACCTAATTTTACCTTGCAACCTAGTTTTTTCCACTTTGACGGTCGCCTGTTACCTTTAAGTGAAGATAACAACGAACTTCTCATCACCCAAAGCCTTGGATCAGGCGAACGTTTTCGTGCAGAACTTAAGGTACAACAAGACAGCTACGTTTACGTTATTGGTGGCGATCATACAACAAGCGACCATGTGGTGCTTTTCCCTCATCAAGCTATCGCTTCACCTTACATTGGAAAAAATGAAACGCTGCTCCTTCCAGGACCAACGGAAGATTACTTCTCTCAGTTAAATCAAACGGAAGGTAAAGACTATTTCATTGTACTAACCAGTGCTAAACCCATCGATGTTGCTCATATTGCCAAGGCGATGAGCAACCAGCCTCATTACGACTCAATTCAAATGAGACTGTCTGAAGTGCTGGGTGACAAATTAGTAAAAACGGAACTGAGTAACCTAAACTCGACAGCCTATTTACAAAAGTCACAAATTATGGCGACAGTGGTCAACATTAACCATATTTCAGCCCATTCAATCAAATCAGATCAGCAACCGCCACAGATCGTATTTACTGATCCTGAACCTGACATCAACACCATAGCCACGCAGGCCATCCAGTTGATCACAACAGAAGAGGTACTTCGTGTGCGAGGTTCAGCGCAAGATCAAAGCCGAATAAAGAACGTCACTTCCGATCAAGTAATACAGGCACGCTTCTCATCTAGGGGCGCTTTTCAGCTGGATTTTGATCTGAGCAGCTTGAGAAACGGAGACGTTTTACAAGCCAAAGTTAATGCTGTGGATGAACATGGCAATGCAGCAACCACTCTTCTTCATATTAAGAAACAAGCACAATAACCCGAGGTCAATCAATGAAATTGATAAAATTTGTACTCACTACCTTCCTATTGATGCTAGTGATCCCGGTTAGCTTTGCTATGGATATTCGCAATGCCGATCCACAACAGCTTTATACATGGGCAACCTCCTCTAACAATAATAATCTTAGATATTATTTACGTTCTGTGCTCGCGGAACGTTATCCACACAGCCCCGAAGGACAATTTGCCCAAGCTTGGCTCGAAACACAGATCGGAAATAAAGAGAAATCAACCAAGCTCCTTAGACAGACCATTTCTCAATCAGATGATCTTCATACCGGTTATTTTAACCTTTCGGTTGTTCTCGACGATGGAGACGAGAAAGTAGGACTGCTAAATAAAGCCTATCAGGCTGCGGTAAGAAATAATTACATTGATGCTGATTTCTATCTTCTAGAGTACTACGAAGTACAAGCTAGAATAGACAACACCACTGTTTTAGACGCCTTTGGCCCTCAACTTAAGTCAGGTAATCAAATAGAGCGATCCTTGTATTACTACCTTAAGTCAGCTGAACTTCGGGATAACGGCGAATTCTTCCAAGCCATGACCACCGTTTATGAGGCGGTGTTTAGTTACCCCTCAACCGATAATATTAACAGACTGTACGATTATACTGTTCGCTACCAAAAGCATATCGGCGCTTCACGTCAAGAATTGTACACTGAATTAGAAAGTAGAGTAGTTGAATTAATGAGGCTAGATACACAGCCAGCTATAATTGAGCATGTATTCAGTAGTTTAGCCAGTACTTTAGATGCCGAGTTTGAACTAGAAACTAACAGCTTAGAAGCCCAACTCTATGAGCAAGCCTATCTACAACGTCATTCCCCTGCAATGGCCCTGGAATGGGGGATAGCGTTAGGCGCCCACGGTGTTGGTCAGTATGAAAAAGGACGCCGAGTATTAGAAAACTTAATGGTAGAACTTCCCGATTACGCAGATGGATGGGATGCACTGGCTTACTACTATTACGAACGATCTTTCGATAAAAACAAATTTGTCGAAGCGTCAAAGAATTCAATAAACACCAGTAAAGGGACAACAGAATTGTTCCGATTTTTGCCGACTCTTGCTAATCGATACTCGGCAATGGCCATGCAAGATGAAGCCTTGAAAATTCTCGAAAACAATTATTCTAAGCTCATTCATCATGACAATAGTGATTACACTGGCTATTACTATGCACTCGTTGAAACTGCTCTTACCGCGATGCAATTCGAAAAAGCTGACTACTATTTAAACGAAGCAATAAGCAAAGTCGAATATAACCAGTATTGGGAAAAATATCGAACCTTCATTGATATGGCTCTTAGTGGTAAAAAACAAACGGAAGCATTCTATCAAAACAACCCTTTCTTACATAACTGGGAAGATCAATTTGGCAAAAGCATCCAGTTGTCGCTAAATTTTGCTGTTAACTCCGCCAAGATACCGACATCAGCCTACAAAGACCTTGATAAAGCCGCCCTAGCCCTAAAGCGTGAGGGTGGTGAAAACTATCTGTTTGAAGTAGAAGGACATACCGACAGCTCTGGCTCTGATGAAGTGAACATCCCTTTGTCGAAGAAACGAGCTGAATCCGTCGTTGAATACTTTCAACGCAAGCATGGTATATCCTCTAATAGACTCATCGCCAAAGGATTTGGTGCAACGCTTCCGGTGGCATCTAACTGGACAGACTCAGGGAAAAAACGAAATCGACGGGTTGAAATCAAACCCATGGGGAATATTCAACAACCTGAATTTGCGGTTGTTGGAGATCTACGCTCCGAAGGAGCAGCATTCAGCAAGGATGGTCGCTTCATGGCCTCTGGTTACAACCCTATTCGACTCTGGGATCTAGAACGTGGTATCACCATTAGAGAGCTCTATTTTGGGGGAGCAAAACGTGAGTTTTCGCCCGATGGACGCTATCTCGCCGTCATTTCAGATGGGACATATTATGGAGGAATCAAGATATCCGCTCTTTATATCGTCGACACCAAAACCGGTATCTTGCATGCGCCTGTTTCACAGTTTGGCATAGGTGCCAAATTTTCCGAGTTATCATGGAGCCCAGACAACAGTAAGATAGCTTTTACTAACAACCATGGTCATGTGGGTCTATTCGACGTGACTAAGAATAAACTAATCAAAGCTAATCGCATCTCTAATATCAGTATTGGTGGTCCTATTGCGTGGGTTGCAGCAACCAACCAAATTGCAGTGGCGCAGGCTAATTCCAATAAATACCTGAAATTATTTAATGCCGACACACTTGAGCTGGAAAACACATTCGATGGTGTTGATTGGGCGCACTCAATGACCTATGTCCCTGAGCACCAGAAGCTGGTTGTGGCTAACAATAACCGGACATTCTCTGTCTACGATGTTCGCTCACCGGAGACCTATGAGACGTTTTCTCACTCTTTACCAACACCGAGCCATATGGTGCCAATTGCTAGTAGCGACTACGTATTAATTAATGACAAGTTTTCATCCAAAGCCGTCAGCTTTTTCAATTTTGTCGATGGTACGGGAGGAACAATTAATGAATACGAATCCGATCCTTATATAGGAATGAGCCCAGATGGCCGCTATGCTTTAGTCTCATCAAACGAAAAATTAGTACGCTATGACTTACATAGCGACGACATACTAACGCCAGTTGCAGAGTTTGAGCCTGCAACACCTATTGCGCAGCATCTCACGCTTAACAAAGAACACAACTTTTTAATCTCAGAAGACACGGATAGTACGGCCATATGGCACTTACTAGAAGGTAGAAAAGTCCATACCATCGATAAAGTTAACCACTTGCGATGGTTCCAATCGGATAACGACTCGTCTAACTATTTCTCTTTAACCAAAGAAGGGGATTATGTCAGCTTTAATCTTAATGACTTTAAGCTGATTCAGCACCCCTTAAATTTAGGATTCGAGCCCACGAATATTACCTATGAAGGTAATAAATTGGTTATAGCTGGTGTCGAGCAAGATAGTAAAGGCAAAGGGGGCAAAGGGTATATTGCTCTCTATGATCTAACCTCCTTAAAGAAAATGTCACAAACCACTGTTGCGTTAAATACATCCGCTCTCTCTTTTAGTGTTTGGTATGGTGGGTTTTCTGACTTAGATTTGTCTGACGACGGTTCACGTCTACTTGCCTTAACTTGGTGGAATGATGGCGGCCGAGGTAACACTGACTCCAAAGCTGTTTATGTCTGGGATACCGATAGCCTAGATGAAAATCCAAAAATGCCACGCACCAGTAGTACGCCACTCGTCAGTGCTGATTTTATGGAGGGTGACACCAAGACGGCTTCAATCCACGGTCTGACATCATCGATGGATATAGAGATATCGACTTCAAAAATATCTAATTACCAAAATTCGTTCAGTGAGATCCCAACCTACGATAACAAACCACGCCTTTCACGCGACAAAAAAACACTCATCTACGGCGAGAAAACACTCGCGTTAGCCAATCTAGCTAAATCTGTTATCAGTGATGAAAAACTTAACCTAGCGATTGTGTATACCCAGGCCAACAGCATGGAGTTCTACCAACTTGATACTCTTGAGAAAAAACTCACCATCCAGAACCGCCGCGATGGCGAATGGGTGGCATATACACCAAACGGTTATTACAACGCTTCATTGAATGGTCTTGAAGGCGTGTATTGGTCTTTTGGGGATTACCTTCTACCCTTTGAAAACCTTCAGGAAAAATATATCAGCCCACAAAGAGTAAAACAGGCTCTGCTCGATATAGTTGATAAACGCAAGACTGATGACAAACCCATCATTGATAACGATGTTATAGTTGATATGCCCTATGACGTGGTTTTGGTTGGCAAAGATAATGTGACGACCGACCAAGAAAATTACACCGTGCAACTAAAAGTCACCAAGACTGACAAATCAAAACCTGACCCAGATTTCTACTTTACCATCAATGATCGCAAAACCCGTGGCTTTGAATCTGATCCATTTATTGATGAAGATGAAAGTATTACGGTTACTCGTAAGGTGCCACTTGGCATTGGCGAAAACATCGTCACTGCCCATTTACTCTATAAAGGAGTGGTGACTTATACGAAAGAGATCGTCATCTCTCGAGAAGAAAGTAAAAACGAAGGTAGCCGCGGCACTCTTTGGTTCTTCGGTGTTGGTGTTTCTGAATATGAAAATCCATTGCAAAATCTCGATTTTGCTCATCGAGACGCACTTGAGCTAGAGAAGGCGTTGAAAAAACAGCAAGGTAAATTGTTTGCGAAGGTACACACAAAGGTTTTAACGGATGCCCACGCAACGGCTCGCGACATCAAAATAGAGATGAATGAATTTCTTGCAAATGCAGGAAGAGACGATCAAGTGATCATATTTATTGCTGGTCATGGCATTCAAGATGGTAATCAGAACCTTTATTTTATGGCTCATGATAGTGAGTTAAGCAAGCCATACACAGGAATGGCCATTGGTGAGTTCAAGGCATTTTTAGACCGACGTCCTGTTAACCAAAAAGCGCTGTTCCTGCTGGACATTTGCCACTCTGGTAGCAGCATTGATAAAGGAAGAATCACCGCAGAAGATGCTGTTAAAGCGCTTTCGCAAGGTACTGCTACAACCGTATTCAGTTCTTCAAAGGGAGCGCAACAATCATTTGAAGATGAGGCATACGGCGGTGGTCACGGAGCCTTCACCTATAGCCTATTACAAGCGTTGCAAAAGGGCGATGAAGAAATGGGAGATGGGGACGGCTATACCAGTTTAATGGAAATGATTTTCTATACTATTCGTGAAGTGCCTCGTTTAACTGATCGTGCTCAGACGCCATCTATTCCTGTATTGATTAATAACGATGACTATCCATTGGCAGAAGTACTATGATCCATATTTAAGAGTTAACTTAATTAATTTTAGTTCAACATAAGAAATTGTTTTTCAAGCCGAGTCTCTTTAATACTCGGCTTCTTTTATTGGAAAAGTATGATACTGATCCGGTTCATCCCCGTGGGTTCGGGGAACAGATATTGTTAACTAAACACACCTTAATATAAATGTTGGACGCAACTAACCTGCATAGAGATTTGAATTTTTCATCAGCAGATTATCGCACAATTGATTGAGAGGCGGTTAAGTTGACAGTACCCTAGAATGATATGATCTACCTAGTTGATGCTCTGCCCACGAATCTTGAGTGTAATGAACTGGTTCAGATGCATCTGAAGTAAAAGTAATACCTTTACCACTGCTTTTTCTCGTGATTTTCTTGAAAATTGAGTCCCCGATGGCATGAGAATTTTCAAGTAATCCAAAGCAACAACACAATTTACAATAACCTTTCGTACTCAATACTTTCTCCTGTAAGCCAACGCAAAATTGGAGCTGAACACTTAAGTTAAAATGTAATGGTAAAAATCAAGAGCTAGCAGTTAATCTACTCGCTCTTGAAATTTCTATTATCCTTTAATGAATGTTCGCATTAGTAGTAAAGTGACTTATTGATTAAAACTTTGTGTGAACTCGACAATTCGTGCGGCATTTACTCCTTGGTCACTACGGCCGATACGAGACACACTTCGAATATCCACACGGCTTGCATCGTTTATCGGGGTAACTTGAACCACTATATCGTCCATAAAACCAAAGAAAGTAGTTTGAGCGGTTGCCTCAAAGCGTAATGCTTGTGGTTGTTCAGCCACTATTTCCCAACCTTTGTCTTGTGCAATCTTTATAGCTTTTGCATACGCATCAGCAGTAGAAAGGTTGGACGATATCGGTTTTATGTACGGATACGCTTTTTTCTGTATTGTGGCGATTTCTTCTCCAGCATAAACCAAAGAGTTTTTAGCACCTGCACGCGTATCATCTAACACTAAAAATTCAGGTGGGTTATCAGTGTCAGTGGTAATATCATGAATAGCAGGGGCACGTTTTGCTGGTTGAATGATGCCTTGCAACATAGGTGCAACAAGAGCTAACCCTATCAATGTGGCAACCAAAGATTTCATTGTCCCAATACGGTTACGAGTAGCTAATTGAGATATAAGTCCTAGCGTACTTAGAATCACGACGAAAAGACCAATTGGATTGAGGTAATTTCGAATATAGCCAAAGCCAACGATGGGATCCCATAAACCAAAATGAGCGCCAAATATCATCACCATAACCGCTAGTACAGCGGAAAAAGCGACAACTAATAATAATGTTCCAATTAGAGAAGTACGATGATTCGTCATTTTTTATCCTTTTACAGTTATCTATCACTAATGATGAGCCATTCCTAGGCTCACCAGTAAGTCGTTTTGTTATTGGGAGTTGTTCGTCATTACTGTTGTGTTCTTTGACTTGAACAACTTACAGATCAAGACAAAAAATAGTGGAGCAAAATAAATCACTAATAACGTTGCTCCCAACATACCGCCTAATACAGATGTTCCAATCGCGTTACGTGCGTTGGCACCCGCTCCGGTACTAAGAACCAACGGCAAAACACCCAGTCCAAACGCCAAGGATGTCATGATGATAGGACGTAAACGCATTTCGCAAGCCTGCACAGTAGCATCAATAATATTGACCCCTTTTTCATAAAGCTCTTTGGCAAATTCAACAATTAAAATTGCGTTTTTGGCGGTCAAGCCGATGGTAGTTAACACACCTACTTGGAAATAAACATCGTTCTCTAGCCCTCGGAACATGATCGCTGCGAGCGCTCCGAGTATCCCTAAAGGAACAACAAGAATAATCGCGATAGGAATGCTCCAACTTTCATATAAAGCAGCTAAACAAAGGAAGACCATTAAAATGGAGATAGCATACAGAATTGGTGCTTGGTTTCCTGCTTCTATCTCTTGATATGACATCCCCGTCCAGCTGACTTGCACATCATTTGATATCTCTGCCGCTATTTTATCGATTTCAGCCATGGCTTCACCCGTACTATAACCTGTGGCGGCTTCGCCGACGATTTGTACTGCAGGGTTGCCGTTATACCGTTGTAACTGTGGAGAGCCTTGTCCCCAGTGGTAAGTACTGAAAGCAGAGATTGGTACCATCTCATCGCTGTTATTGCGGACAAACCATAAATCAAGGTCTTCTGGAGTCATGCGATATTCTGCATCTGCCTGAATGTAAACTTTTTTTGACCGGCCACGGTCGATAAAGTCATTGACGTATGATGATGCCCAAGCAATCGAGAGTGACTCGTTAATATTGTCAATCTCTAAACCTAGTACTTTGGCTTTTTCATAGTCGATATCAAGGAAAAGCTGAGCGGTATCTTCTAGACCATTGGGTCTCGTACTATTTAATATTGGGCTTTGCGCAGCCGCTCCTAGCAATTGGTTTCTAATCTCAATCAGTTTGTCGTGGCCAACAGCGCCTACGTCTTCTAGATAGAAATTAAAGCCAGTTGATGTACCAAGCTCTCTGATTGGTGGACTGCTAAAAGCAAAGATTTGTGCATTTTTATAACTTGAAAATTTCCCCATAACGCGGCCAATAATGGAATCGACATCGGTACCGGGTTCAGTTCTTTCCGACCAATCTTTGAGGCCAATGAAAGCCATTGCTGCATTTTGTCCTGAGCCTGAAAAATTGAATCCAGATACAGTAAATACATGGTCGACAGTATGTGACTCATTTTCTTCAAAGTAGTCTTTAATATCCAACATGACTTCTTGTGTCTTTTGCAATGTTGTACCCGTCGGTGTTGTCACCATTACCATGAAGTCACCTTGATCTTCATTCGGCAAGAATGAACTTGGAACCGCGTTGTAAAGATAAGCCGTGCCTGTGAAAAGTATTAAGTAAACAAAAACGAAGCGCAATGGACGTTGCAAAGTATGTTTAACGGAACCTCGGTAGTGAGTGGATAATTTCTCGAATGCTCTGTTAAATAATGCGAAAAACTTACCGTTAGACTCTTTATCGACAGGTTTAAGTAGTGTTGCACAAAGAACAGGAGTAAAAATTAATGCCACGACAACGGAAAGAACCATTGCTGAGACAATGGTTAACGAGAATTGTTTGTAGATAACACCGGTTGAACCAGACATAAAGGCCATAGGAATAAATACAACAGATAACACCATAGTAATACCGATTAAGGCACTAGTGATTTGTTCCATTGATTTCTTGGTTGCTTCCAGTGGCGAAAGGTTTTCTTCATGCATTAAACGCTCAACATTTTCGACAACCACGATGGCATCATCAACGAGTAAGCCAATTGCTAATACTAAACCGAACATAGTGAGTGTATTGATTGAAAAGCCTAGCACAGCCATTACACCAAAGGTGCCAAGCAGTACGACAGGAACTGCGATGGTTGGAATTAAGGTTGCTCGGAAGTTTTGTAAAAACAGCAACATGACAACAAAAACAAGTCCGACAGCTTCAAAAAGTGTTTTGACGACTTCTGTGATAGAGAGGCGAATAAATAAGTTATTATCGGTTGTTTTGACCAGTGCTAACCCATCAGGAAAGCCTTTTGAAAGTTGTTCAAGTTTTGCGTCAACCGCATTTTGAGTGTCTAGTGAGTTAGCGCCTGTTGCAAGGGTAATTGCAATACCAGAGGAGTCTTTACCCATATAGGCTGGTATTGAAGAAGATTCTTCACTGGCTAACTCTACTCGTGCGACATCTTTAAGTTTAACCTGAGCACCATCACTATCGACTTTAATCAGAATATTCTCAAATTCTTCAACACTCGTTAATAGGCTTTGCGCTGTGATGCTTGCATTAATCAGCTGAGAATCAATGGCTGGAGTTCCACCTAATTGTCCAACCGTAACTTGACTATTTTGAACGGACACAGCATTTGATATATCAACTGGTGTGAGGCTATAACTATTTAATTTGGCAGGATCTAACCAGATACGCATTGCATAAGATGGACCAAAAATGGTGACTTCTCCTACACCGTTCACACGGCTTAGGATATCTTTAATACTTGAATTTGCGTAATCTTGGATGTCACCCGCACTCATGCTGCCATCAGGGGAGTACAAGTTGGTCACGGACATAAAACCTGATGTACTCTTGGTTACAGAAGTCCCTTGATTTTGAACTGCTGTCGGTAGGCGATTGCTAACTTGTTGTAAGCTATTTTGCACTTGTACTTGAGCGGTATCTGGATCGGTGTCAGCACTAAAGGTCAACGTAATACTGGCATTACCTGAAGAGTCACTTTTAGACTCCATATACAGCAAATTATCCAATCCTGTCATGCCTTGTTCTATGACTTGTGTGACACTGTCTTCAATTGTTTTGGCTGAAGCGCCAGGATATGAGGTTGAGATAGTCACTGCAGGTGGTGCAATCGTTGGATACTGTGCCACCGGCAAAGAGACAATTGCTGCAATACCTGACAACATAATAACAATTGAAATGACCCAAGCAAAAATCGGTCTGTTAATAAAGAAATTCGATAAGGGCATGCTTTAGTCCTCACTTTTTGAAGTAGAAACAGGGATTGTTTTGCTACTATCGACTAAAACAGTGGTGTTATTTTTCATGTTAATGATATTACTGATCACCACTTGATCTCCGCTACTAAGCCCTTCTTTAACGACCCAACCATTATTAACTTCCGCTCCTAGTACCACAGGTTTTTTCATTACCTTATTCTCTGAGTTAACGACAAATACTGAAGGTTTTCCTGATTGGCTTCTTACTACCGCTGATTGCGGCACAACGAGATAGTCTCTTGCTTCTGGCATAGAAATATTGGCACGCACGTACATACCAGCCAGTAATATATTGTCAGGATTTGGAATAATGGCGCGCAGTGTTACGGTACCTGTCGAATCTGAAACTAAGGTGTCGAAAAACTCCAAATGGCCTACTTCGTCGTAAGTACTTCCGTCTTCCAGTGTTATGGATACAGGGATTTCTGCATTCTTGTCCGCTAAAGTGGAAAATTCTTTTCGTATTTTCGTAATGGCTAAAGAAGACTGTTGCATGTCAACATACACGTTTTTAGTTTGTACGATTGTGGTAAGGTAAGATGACTGCTCTGCTGTCAATAAAGAACCTTCGGACACTAAAGACAACCCTGCTTGACCTGAAATAGGCGCTTTGATTTTAGTATAAGACAGTTCAACGTTTGCATAATCTAACTCTGCTTGACTAATAGCGACTTCTGCTTGAGCTTCTTTATATGCGGCGTATGCATCATCAAAATCCTGTTGGCTTGTTAACTTTTTCTTGAGTAGTTCTTGATAACGAACAACTGTTTTTCGAGCGGTATCTTCACTTGTCAAAGCTTTAGCTAGTTGAGCTTGTGCGCTATTGACGTTTGATTGATAAGTGGTAGGGTCTATTTCGTAAAGTATATCACCGGCTTTTACCTGAGAGCCTTCTTTATACAGGCGACTTTTTACTCTGAAAACTACGGGATCTCTGATGATGGCGTTCTTATTTATTTAGCTAAAAAGTTTGGTCTAAATAAAGATAGGTTCGTAATGTTATATAACTCTGAAGAAATTAAGCAACAGACACGAATGGATTTTTCCTTTGCAAAACAACTCCAAGTAACCGCATTCCCAACGATAATTGTAAAAGATTTAGCGGGGTATGCGTATTTGACTGTTGGGTATCAGCCATATGAAGACCTGAAAAAACTGGTTGAGGCATGGTTAACTGACGAACTTCCAGAGAAAACTTCAGGTAGCTCTCCAGAACCAATCAATTCATGTTTTTTTGAATAAAATTATAGGGTTAATGTTATCCATTACTGATGGAGCATGGATGTTTACCTGGTAACAAGGATAGTGAAATATGGTATATCAGATAGGTCCCAACGGCTTTCGGTATTGGGTAAAGTTAAGTCGCGTTGTTTTTAGATAACGACAAAAGCTATACCTAGCCCAGTAAAGTGTTCTGTCTGACTAGTACAAAACACTTTACTGTTAGTGCGCTATTATATTGTTTTTAATGATATTATTGGAATTTATTGAGAAAACCAAAGCTTAGAAGTATTGTCAACAGATGTCATCAACATCGTGTTTTTATCAATCATATCAATTTTCCGCACTTGTAGCATATCGATTAGAAACAGTTCTTTTAGTTTCTCGACGTTTGTATGATCGGTATAATTGCCACTTATCGACGATACATCATGGATATCGCCTGCCTCTAAAAATAAATAGGCATCATCATATCTCCAATGACCAATGTTAGAAATTTCTATAGTGAAAAGAATATTATTTTCTTCGCCATATGCTTCGATAAAAGAGTTTTGAATGTAGGATTTATCTTCTAGATATTTAAAATTACTCATTATGGATGTTGTGTATAATTTATCTAGACCCATTGATGCTTGGTCATAATATTCATTTGGGACCATAAATTTCATATTTGAATGCCATGTAGCCGAGGTCAAAATAGAATGTTCAAATTGGTTTTTATGATAAAACATAGCAAAGGCTATCATGATAATAGCGACTAACCAGAACATAAAAAATTTATTTTTCATCACTATTTAACCTTATGTCACAAAATAAGTTCATGTCTATGTTTTTTGAAATTAATGTATAACTAGCACTGTTACTTAAGTATTGATCTATGACATTAATGACCAATTCATTTCTAGAAGTACTCGATACTATAATTTTATCGATAGTATCAGGCTGTAAATTATTAACTAATAGTTGAGTTGTGCAGTGTTTTATTTCTGGTTGAAGATTATAAAATTCATAAAATGACTCTAAGGTGTAGATGTCAACATTATAAATAGTATCAACTTGTTGTAATTTCGTGTATTTTTTGTTACCTAAGGCCATTGGAAGTCGAAAAGAAACGATAATCATTATTCCTAAAACTGATAGAAGAAGAAATAAAAAACCGGTTGTAAAAAATTTTCTTGTTATTTTCTTGTCCTTGGTTGGTTTGTATAGGAGGGACATCCTTACGAGTATTATCTTCAAGAGGTAGCCTTTTACATTTAGCGATAAATTGATAACCATGCTTAGGTATCGTCTTTATGTAACTAGGATCCTTTGTTGAGTCTTGAAGTATTTTTCTGAGTGTAGATATGGCTTGAATAACGCTTGATTCATCCACATGAAAACCATTATCCGTCCATACAAGTTGATGTATTTTGTCTCGACTTAATATTTGATCAGGTCTTTCAATAAAAGCCAGTAAAATGTTACTTTCATTACTACCTAGCTAGGTAGTATTGTTACTACTCCCATTACTAGTGAGACTTTTTGCATTTGCATCAAAAATATATCTACCATTCAGAAGGTATTTATTTTCAGTTACCATTAAAACGCCTTATAATTCTTTATGATCGTTAGTTGACAGAACGATGTAGTTATTTTTCTTAAATTGTCATTGATCATTTCAACATTATTCACCCATAGGTTAGGAGCATTCAGTACATGCGATTCTTTTTGCATACAATAATTGGTTTTTTCATCGACTGAATCTGCACGTTAAAATCCTGCTTCATAGGTTTGTGCTTGAGTATCAAACATCTCTGTTTTTAATGTTGAGCTTATAGTACTGGCAAATACAGTCGAACTAATAAAAAGTGTGGAGCTAGTTGGAATGAGCATTTTTTCCATAATAGAGTCCTTTTTCTATATTGTTTACTCTATGGCTAACGAGCTACTATATTTTTTAAGTGGTTAAGGCAGGGTTAAGATAAGTGTAAAACAATGTAAAGAAAGGCAATGGATAATAGAAAGACGACATCATAACTGCGGCCATAGCATTGGTTAACTTGACCGTACCCTGCGGTAAGCCTAATGACTAAACTAACGCATCCGGTCTCGATACTATCAAGCAATGGTTAACGAAATAAGAAGCATGGCCCATAGGGTGGTGAGGAGTCACATGACGATTTTATCCCTCCCCGTATTCTTTGCGTGATAAAGTTTTTCATCTGCTTGTTTGAATAAAGTATCTGTTGAAACATTTGTAGTGTCTGTGATATGGACAACGCCAAAACTTATGGTGATGTACTGGTCGTCATCGATGGGTGTTATAGCCAGCTCGTGGCGGATATCATTTAGCCTTTTAATGACGGTATTGGTATCTGTGTCAATAAATATCAGCGCAAATTCCTCGCCACCATACCGAGCAACAATATCGTAGTTGTTTCTTATGTGTTTTTTAAAGATATTTGCCACCAACACGAGTGCCTGATCCCCCACCACGTGACCATATTTATCATTAATGTTTTTAAAGTGATCGATATCGCATATAACGAAAGTTAACCTCTGGTTATGTTGCTGAGTGTATTCTAATGTTTGTTGGAATGTTTGTTTTAGGCCTCTGCGATTATATAGCGAGGTTAATTCATCGGTTACTGAATCTTCTAACAAGTTTTGATTTTCATCTTGCAAGTGGGATGTTCTTTCCATCACCTTCTGTTCTAAATTATGCATAACATCAGACAGCGTGTTTGCCATAGAATTCAAACCTTTACCGAGTGTATTAATCTCTTTAACGGAGCTTAGAGGCTGTTTAATTTCTTGAATACTTTTAACGTTGTTTTGGCTTACGGCACTACATAAAGTGTGTATTGGCTTGCCAATGCACCATGCAATCAAAGAACCGATAAAAGCAATAACGATAAAAAGAATAAAAGTGATAACCAATGTTGTTTGAGTATATTCGGATAAAATTCTCTGATGATGAGATTGAGGGATAAGAATGCCGAGCAACCATGTTTTCTCGTATTTCAGAGCGATAGGTCGCACATAGTATAAGTATTTACCTTGCTCTGTATTAAGGTGATGCGTTCCACTTTTCAACGTGTGACTAGCAGCTTGTAATATTTTATTTGGATGGTTGCTTAAGTTGACTCGGACCGTCATGTCATTTGATTTTTTATAGAGCTGATTTTGCTCAGATGTCGCGATCAGATCGCCATTTAATTCTGAAATAAAAACGTGAGTGCCTTCCACTAATTCTAATGACTGGAGGTAATCATCTAATTCGATTAGCGCCAAGCTAGTTGCAGTCACACCGATAAGATTGTCGGCTTGATCGTATATGGGGGCAGATAGCCCAACTCCGAGCGCGGGATAACCAAAATAAGGGTGAATATCACTCCAGACCACGTCTCTTTTAGCTACGGCATTTTGATAGAACGGGCGCACTCTTGGATCATAGCTAAATGTTGGATGCTCTTTTATTTTTTGACCGATGAACTGTTTTGGATCGTGTTCAAAGCCTTGCATTATAAAGGGTTTATTGACGTAGTTCGCTGCAATGTTGCTTTGATTTTTTAAAATTGGATCCTGTGTTGACGCCATATAGCGACCATCAGTTGTGGCGACCGAAATAAAGGTGATATGAGGATAAGGTATTCCTTGTTCATAAAAGCGATGCGTTAATAGGTCTAAATTAGACAGCATTTCGGGCTTGTTGTAGAACGCTGTACGATTAATGTCAAGAATGGTGATTAGCGGCGAAGTAAATTCATAAACCCGATCATAAATACGATGTTCTACTTCTTTGATGTACTGTAAGCCTACGGTGTATGTGATGTTAGAAATCGTCACTGTAGAAACTAAATACATAATAATGCCAGCGGCTAACGTTAGCAGGACAAATGGGGTGATAATCAATTGGCGTAAGGAAATCGTTCGCACTTAAAATTCACTATATCTGTTTTTATAAAATATTGTAATTGAAGTTAAGTTTTTTCTAGAAACTCTATATTTAGTATGTTACTTATTTTATGGTGTTACAAATAATTATTAATAATAAAACCAATAAGGGTGACGACTGGTACAGTCAACTTATCCAAATAAAGCGTCAAAATTCAACTCACGACGCCCTATCCTGAATTTGGGATACAACTCACCCTACCCCATTCGATAAATGCTCGTTCGCGGAACAGTCGATAGTGTTTGGCTTGCATCAAATGTCTACCAGGTCGGAATAAGTTGTTCACCACACCATGGCAACTTAAGAATCGTTGCACTTGACTATGCGATTTGAATCGCCGCATTTGTCTTTCTTGCTGCCTCGTCGGTTGGTGGGACAACTCACATCCATTGTTTTCATACTGAATTGTAGAATGCTCATGCTCGGTAGTAATTCTTTTTTTGCCGAAGAATAACTGGCTAATTTGTCAGTCACAACTTTCAACGGCGTTGTGCATTCACCTTTCAATAAGCGCTTGAAAAATCGCAAGGCCGCTGCTTTATCTTTACGTTTTTGAACTAAAATATCGATCTCATCCCCATCTTGATCGACTGCTCGCCAGAGGTAATGTAATACGCCATTTATCTTGATGAACACTTCATCCAAATACCAGATATTTCCGATTTGACCACGGCTCTTTTTAATCTGGTTACAATATATTGAACCGTATTTTTTGCACCACTGCCTGATCGTTTCATAACTGACAATGCAGCCCCTAGCCGCTAATAATTCCTTTAATATCACGAAAACTGAGTGTGAAACGGTGATAAAGCCAAACTGCGTTGCTGATGATTTGAGCAGGATAGCGATAACCTGCATAGATATTTGAATTCTTCATCAGCAGATTATCGCATAGTTGATTGGCAAGCTGTTAAGTTGACAGTACCTTTGAGGGTGCCAAATACAAAGACTCTATCTAATCACATCGCTCAGTTTAAAAATGCGTAGGTCTCCACACCCAATTCCTTCTTCCTGAAAGCCAA
This sequence comes from Vibrio sp. MA40-2, assembly GCF_047302445.1. Lineage (NCBI taxonomy): Bacteria > Pseudomonadati > Pseudomonadota > Gammaproteobacteria > Vibrionales > Vibrionaceae > Vibrio > Vibrio sp. MA40-2. Next base: position 1,232,587 of record NZ_CP178627.1, on the reverse strand, counting down.
GCAAACTTTCAAGTACGTTGAAATGAGCAACTATTACTACTTTTCTAAAATCTTGATATCGCTCCAGTACACTGATCACTCGAGATTTAAGGTTATAGGCTGTTTCATATTCAGCATTACGGCACTCTCTTCCGCTTTTTAACGAAGAGCGATATTCTTGCCAACGCCGATCCCTTTCTTCTAATTCTATGTAACCACCAGACATGTCCGCGATCCATTCTCGTAAGTCATGCTCGACAAACAGTTCCAGTCTATGCTGCCTGTTGATAATTTCTGCTGTTTGAAGCGCTCGAGTATAGGGAGATGAAATTATGATATCGGCATCAGAAAATACAGGTAGCTCAGATTGAGATTTAATGAATGGGATACACTCGCGTGTAATAGGTGCGTAGTCTTTTTCGAGTTGTGTCATTTTGCGTTCATCTGAGAGTCTATAATCTGGAACCCCATGACGAACAAAAACTATTTCCATTTAATTTCAAGTCCTTATATTACCCTCATATCAAACACAAGCTACTAATGTGCAGGGGGTATGTCAATTCTACTCAGCCAATAAAACTGAAAATTAAGCTTGCGTAAGATAAGACTAACGTTTGATCAAAGTGAATAGATATGTAGCCGAGAAACTGGGAGGGAATGGTTAAAAGATGCAAACTTTTAGGAGTTTTCTTTCACCGTTCCCCTTAGCTCTTGATCATTGAGTCGGTGCAGACAAGTTGGGACCGAAATTTATCGGCCTCAAACCTTGCAGCCAAACTAAGGGGCAAAAGTGCTTCAAACTGATTTTGCCACAGGCTGCTTCCCCTATTGGGTAAGACTAAGAAAACAAGAGGTAAATGACTGCAATCGCAGTGACAGGCACGAACAAAAAAAGAGTCACTAGTCTAAGCTGCTTGCTCGACTGACTCAACTCAGAAATTTCCTGTTTAAGCTCTTTTTCGGTCAACTTTTTCTTGCTCATCGCATACAACCTGTCAGGAGATTAGATTAGTTTCAGTATAGCAAAATCAGCCAAACTGCCGCTAGAACGAACGCGTTGAAACAAATCTTGCGGCAGATTCGTTTTAGCTGCAAGTTCCGTTAGAATGAAGCTGTCACAGCTCATCTATATTGACATCAATTTCTGGGGAACTCTCTCTTTGTTTAATGAGTTCTCTATCTTGTGCGTCTTCATACGCTTCAACCCAAGTCACTAGTTTTTCAAGTTCGTCACCTTCGGGTGTACCAGGTGCAACTACATCAAACAGGGACTCGATTCTCTTCATAGCGGCTTTATAATCGCTTTCTGAGGATTCTAGTCCTAGCTCACCCCATGAAACTGTTGCAAGCTCATCAGCGTGGGCAATATCAGGTGTAATACCCTTAAGCAGTTCTTTTTCTGATAACCTTTTCTTGCTCATAAGTCGCTTCTCGATTAAAAATGACATTAGATCATTTATAGCATAATGGCGGCTAGTCGTAATGTAGTACCTTGTTTGTCATTACAGAGGGATCCTGACGGGATAAGTACCAATCGATTCTGTCGTATTACTACATTCTAGTCGTCGTTGATACTTTTCGCCTTACACGTCGATATTCAGTGATTGTAACTTCTTAATCCTGAGCTCTTTGGGGCTGAGATTTTCTTCCTTCCAGATGTTTTTAATCGTACCGATACTCACGGTGATATTGTGCTGTTTTAACTCGATCATCAGTTGCATTAATGTGAGATGAGGGTTTTGCAAAGTTAATTCGATTATCTTATCTTCTGCACTTTCTGGTATGCGATTTTTACTGCGTTTTAGAGGCTTATTGATCCGCTTTAGCCCCTGAGGCCCTTGCTCTGCCATGATTTGCTGATAAGTGTAAAGTGTTTGACGTGAGCAGCCTAGAATACGGGCTTTTTTGAGGAGCTACCTCGCCCTAAAATGTAGTCGCACCAATAGGCCAAGTCTTAGGAACGGCATCATCATTTTGTGCCCAAGAACCCAACTAGCTTCTATTGGTCGGTCTTACCTGTTTATCATTATCGCTCTCTATTGATTATGCTGAGTGTATCAAGCAAGTTTTTCTGGCTGATACACTAAGTCATTTTTTAAGATGGCATAAGCTGTTCGTACCGTTTTATTTGCTAATGCTATCGCAGCTACTTTCTTCCCACGTATCTGATTAGTTAGCGCTAGATTTCTGGCTCGTTCCATGGATTGCATAGCTTGTTCTTCTACTGACTGAATTCGTATGCTATGGATATGGTCGAGAGATGAAGCAGTAGCAATCGCAAGAGTATCGTTTCTGTCGGTTTTTTGTCTTGTTTGAAACCCTTTCACCGACCTAGTATTAATGACTTTAACCTGGTGACCTGCTTCTTTTGCATATCTCGCCCAATAGTGGGCACTGGAGCACGCCTCCATGGATACTAAAGAAAGCTTTTCTTTAATTAAAAGTTGTTTTAGCTTCGCCCGACTTACCTCCCTATTATATAAAACCTTTCCTTGTGGGCTAACTTTGCATACTTGGAAAACATTTTTTGCCAAATCAATGGCGATAATATTATATTTATTCATTGTATGGACTCTTGTTAGGTTTTGGTCAACTTAAACGTAGCTCTCCTAGGAGAGGGAGTCCACCCGACCAAAGCCAGGCGTTGTAAGACGTTTCTGGACAGAACTGAGTCAATTACATTACTAAATTAGGATGTAACGGATTATCTCGCGTATGGAAAAGTAACGCCTTGCAAACGGACGACAACGCGATACCACCCAACTTAAAATTTTTGTCACTCTTAAATGCTTGTATGCGCTTATTTCACATACTCATCAATAAAGCTATTCAATTCAGTAATTGATTTTATTATATATAAAGACTTGTTCGGCGATATTTGTTCTAATTTTTGTGAAAAGCTATTATTCCAAAACTTTGGAGAAAGTTTTAACATTTTATAACTTTCTAAAGTTCCTTTTAAAACTGAGCTACCATCTGGCCAACCTTCAGGTTTAATAACCAAACCTTTAAAAAGTCGCTTTGTCACTAACCAATAACTGAGGAAATATGGTAAGTCTATATAGATCAATGTATCGGCCACATCTAATCGCTCATAAAATGACCCCATTGGACCAAAACCATCGATAATCCAAGAATCAGAGGATATTATATCTCCATGCTCTTTATCATATGTCTTTCGATCGACTAAATCTCCATTATTTTTATATACTATTGAATCTAATTGATACAACTGTATACCCGTAGCTGATGACAGACTTTTACTTAAAGTGGACTTACCACTACCTGGCTTGCCAAAAACTGCTATCTTTTTCATATTACCTCCATGACTGAGATTGAACCCATGAAGCAGAAATAAAAAATCCGCCTCTTGGGCGGATTTGATAACTTTCCACGCATCAAAAAACCACCATTCCTATGGAATGATAATAATTCGAGTTATCTGTTGCGTAATATTTGTATTCATAACTTTATTCTGTTCGTACAGTAAATTAATGTCAACTGCTAATCGGATTACGAGTGGTAACGAAAGCATATAACAGTTGTTATATGGACATTGTCCATATAATTATAAAGCAGATCCACTAAAGTTCTGTATCACAATAACTTAGTAAGTCTGAATATTAGGAAAATATTTTTCATAGTCAAACGTATCAATAATGATTTCAACTTCAATTCGTTTCAAAAGCTTTGTTAGTCGTTTCCTATTCGATGCTGTATCTGGCAATTGTGTTTGTTCTCTGCAACGTTGCCCTTTATAACGAAATTGTAAAACTAGTTTATTGTTGCGAACATTAATAACACCCATGCTAGTCTCCTTTAGATTCCGGTCAGTAACGAGTGGGTAGAAATACCGATCAGCATTTCCTCTTCTACTCGTTCCCAAATAAAAAGAATTTTCCTACCTCCAAATGGACGAATGTAGTGAATGCCTTCAAATAAAACAGAGTCTTTTAATTGTTCACGAATTACACGCGAATCATATTTGATACGCTCTGAAAGTTCTGTGGTTGTAAGATAGGTATCAAACGAGGAACAGTTACTCGGCTATATAACGAAACCGCTACTCGAGTAGACTTGGAAGTGATAGATAATCTTTGTGCCTATTTACAAATTAGTGTTGGGGGAGCTTTTTGAACATAAGAATGAATGTTCAGATTAGCTGAGCTTATATTGAGCTGATGAAATGTGAGACAAAAAATTTTATTACCCGATAAATAGATAATAATAAAATGGACACCGTTATGGCCACCACTTGGCCACCGTGTCCATACATGGAGGATAAAAACCGATATTTTTAAACGAATAGAAACGCAAAAACCCACAATAAAGTGGTTATTTTTCAAAAGGTTGGGATTGATAAAACAGAGGAGGAAACTTGGAGCGTGCAGCGGGAATCGAACCCGCATCATCAGCTTGGAAGGCTGAGGTAATAGCCATTATACGATGCACGCACATCGTCGAACGGTGCTTATAATGCCATATCAATAGAAAAATGGAAGCCCTAAAACAAATAAAATCAATGAAACTCAACTGTTTGCTCTAATTTTGTTCAGACCGAACAAATACCGTACAAGTTTTAAGCTAGTCCTATTATAACAACTTATAGCAACGTTTGTGTCGCATCTACAAAAATGAACTTAGATTCAGCAATGCTTTTTAATTCACAGTATTTTGTATTGGTTAAAGCTATATTTCTAAAGTCTTATTAGTTTGTTCTATGGGTGTAATCTTGGTGTATCGTCAATTGACAGAAGAACAACGCTTACAAATTTGGGCTTTACGTAAAGAAGGTAAAAACCAGTCTGAAATAGCGAAATCTCTCGCGATTCATCGTTCTACCGTGAGCCGTGAGCTCAACCGCAATTCTGGCCCATACGGGTATGAGCCTTTGTTTGCCCAAAAACTTGCGGCATATAGAAAAAAATTCCATCAACAGATCGTTGAAAAGCAATACACAGAATTAGTAGATGGGCTTGTTCATATTGGACTTAATAGAGAACAGTGCCAAGCATTTGTGCTTCACCACCATCCCGAACTTCCTATAACTCAATTGAATGAACTACTCGACACTTACACCTTTAAATAGATATTTTTTGCTCGAAAAGAGTAAAAAATGCGACAAATATCACATGTTGCACTTGCTAGAACGTACAGTCGTTCGTTGACAAAATATTTGTTGCACTTGCCTTTTCCTCGCACAGAAATAAACCATATAAGCGTATTTTTTATGTTGCAGTTGCTCATATTGCTCCACTAGTAAGCTTTGTTGCACTTGCTATCCAGGGAAACAAGTTGATTTATAAGTTATTGATTATAAATGAAATAAATCAAAATTATCATTGTGAGCAATATCACATCAGTCCTTTCTCATGGCCTATATATTTAAATCGTTCAGTAAAACTATTAAGGAGAGAAATCATGAGAACATTTAACCATGTGGGCATTCCAACAACCGTCGGACATCAGGGAGAAGTATTCTCTGAAGAGATGAAACTTTATTTGACTGATTTTAGTGAAAGTGAAAACCGGATTGAATGGCTACGCTTTGCCAAAGATAGCCCAATGCCTGAAGAGTTGAAAAATACGGCTCACATTGCGTATGAAGTTGACGACCTAGAAGAAGCCATAAAAGGAAAAACCATTTTGATAGAGCCCTTCAACTCAACCGAAAAGCTAAGAATTGCTTTTATTATGGATGACGAAGCTCCTATTGAACTCATGCAATATCTATAACAACCAAAACTGGACAATACACGAGCAAAAACTAATTCAATATGTCGAGTTTAATAACGTGAACAGGAATTAAGTTATGAAAAAATTCATCAACAACCCCGAAAATATAACCATTGAGTTACTTCAAGGTTACGGGATGACTTACCCTCAAAAAATTAAAATTGTATCTGAAAAAATCGTTGCGCGAGCGATATCCAAAGATCCAAACAAAGTGGCTATTGTCACGCTTGGCGGTTCAGGTCATGAACCTGCATTAAGTGGCTATGTAGGTGAAGGTTTGCTTGATTACTCAGTTGTTGGCGACATATTTGCCGCGCCTGGTGCACCGAAAGTGTTTGAAGCTTTGAAAATGGCCAATTGCCCAGCTGGTGTGCTGCTTATTGTGTTAAACCATGAAGGTGATGTCATGGCAGCAAAAATGGCAATGGAAATGGCAGAGCACGCAGGTATTAATGTAAAAATGCTCCTTACTCATGATGATATCAGTGCTGGTTTGGATACTGATGTAGAAGATCGTCGTGGTCTTGCGGGTTGCGTGCCTATTTATAAAATTGCTGGTGGAGCAGCGGAAGCGGGTTTGCCTTTGGATGAAGTTTATCGCATAGCAGAAAAATTTAATACAAATATGGCGACTCTCGCAGTAGCTATGAGCAATGCGACTCACCCTCAATCAGGTATGGTCATTGGTGACCTTGCAGAAGATGAAATGGAAATTGGCATGGGTCAACATGGCGAAGGCGGTGGTGGCCGTATGAAAATACAAACTGCAGATGACACAGCAAACATCATGCTTAACCAACTTGGTAAAGCTATCAACCTTCAAGCAGCCGATAATGTCATGTTAATGATCAATGGTTCAGGTGCGACAACCTTGATGGAAATGTTTGTTGTTGCTAGAGCATGTCATTTATATCTTGAAGATAAAAAGGTCACTGTCTCACGCTCTAAAGTGGAAGAAATATTAACAGTTCAAGAAATGGCGGGGTTTCAAATGTGTGTCGGCAAGTTTGACAAAGAAATACTTCAATATTGGGACAAGCCTTGTAATTCCCCTTATTGGACTCAGCATTAATTAGCTTCTCGCTACACTTTTTGCCTGACAAACAATAGCGCCCTACTTACATGTTAGGACATACGTAATAACACGATATACAGCATAAAAAGTCCGTTTCAATCGTAAATATTGCAATGCAGTAGGGCTTCGTATTGCTCAAAATAAGAGGTGAATGATGACAGTATTTAATCAAGATTTGTTAATAAGCATGCTTGGTACAGCGGCAAAAAACATCCAATCTCAGGTTGCCCTTCTCAATGAACTGGACGGTAAAACTGGCGATGGCGATCACGGTACCACTATGTTGCGTGTCTGCCACTGCGTCGACGAAACTCTGGCGGAAAAGAAGAAAGATTGGAATAAACAAATAGACACACTTGGTTGGAATATCATGAGCCAAGACGGTGGCTCTGCAGGAATGCTTATGGGGAATTTGTTCATCGGTATTGGCTCAGGACTTACGGCAAAAGAATTGAAACCAGTACAAGCTGCAGCGGCCATTCGCTCGGGTGTTGATCGTGTAGTCAAATTCAGCGGCGCCCATTTAGGTGAGAAAACAATGCTGGATGCTTTGATCCCTGCAACAGAAGCGTTGGAGAAAGAAGCACAACACGGATCAGAGATTGATGTGATGTTTGATTCTGCAGCAAAAGCCGCAAGAGAAGGTGCAGAAGCCACTAAAGCTATGATTCCAACACGCGGAAGGGCAAAAAATATGGGTAAAAAAGCCGTTGGATTTCTCGACCCAGGGGCAACAAGCATGGCGATTTTGTTTGAATCGTTTAATCAAGCTATTCATGAAAAGCATTGAGGAACATCACTATGGCAGATAAAGAGGGAATACAAATAGCAAAAGACTACGGTTTAGATTGCCCTATTCAACATCAATCATTTCACGTAAAGGGGATGGATCATGTTGATTGGGGTATGAAAGACAGGCTTAGTCGAATTTTTCGCCCAGAGACGGGTAAAACGGTCATGTTGGCTTTTGACCACGGATACATTATGGGTGCGACCGCGGGCTTAGAACGAATGGATCTTTCTATCGAACCATTAGTTCCATACGCTGACGCTTTAATGGCCACACGAGGTGCATTAAGAAGTTGCATTCAACCAGACCACAACAAACCCATTATTTTGCGCGCCAGTGCAGGCAGTACCGTTCTTCAGGATGATATGAGCGATGAAGTTATTGGTGTAGATATTGATGATGCTGTTCGTATTAATGCTTCATGTCAGGCGATTCAAGTGTTTATTGGTTCAAATGGCGAATGCTCTAGTTTACGAAACCTTGTCAACACCATTGATAGTGGGAACCGTATGGGAATACCTACGCTAGGCGTGACCGCTGTTGGTAAAGAAATGGCACGTACCACGCGTTATTTTATGCTGGCAACACGCGTGCTCGCTGAACTGGGGTCACACATTGTCAAAACCTATTACTGCGATGATTTTGAAAAAGTCGTTGCTGCTTGCCCGGTTCCCATTGTGGTTGCTGGTGGTAAAAAAATACCTATCGCGGACGCGTTGGACTTAGCCTATAAATCCATACAATCAGGCGCGGCGGGAGTCGATATGGGGCGTAATGTATTTCAGGCGGACGATCCAATTGCAATGATTAAAGCCGTTGGTGCTGTTGTTCATGAAGGACTTACACCCAATCAAGCGTTTGATTTATATCAGACTGAAAAAAGCTCAAGAGCTTAAGGAAACCGTTATGAAATTTTCACAATTTATTGTTATACCATTTATCGTGGCATTCTTAGCGTTTACAATTCAAATCGCAGATCAGTTACTAGCACCTATGATGCCGATAGCAGAAAATTCAGGGTTTGGTTGGATAGCATTTATCTCATGGGCAATGTACTTCATGGCTGGCTGTAATGTTGAAGGTGGCCAAAAAAGCTTCTTTGGTTACGTTTCGGGGATAGTAGCCTCTATAGCAATAATGGAAGGTGGTGGTGCATTGTCTTCGCTTGGTTTTATGGCATTTCCTATTGCGGTGTTTATCGTGGTCATACCTTGTATATGCTTAGAAAAAGTACCGTTGTTTGACTTTGTTCCTGCTTTGTTTGTTGGTGCAGGTACATTCTTTGGGATAATGTCTTACGTTGATGGTGCCACTTATCTAACAGCCACGATAACGGAACTTGTGTATTGCGTACTTGGTCTAGGATATGGGATGGTCACTATCCTTTTACGATCTCGATATGAAACTTACATAGAAAGTCACGATCACTCATCAGATCTTCATGCAACTCATTAATTAAATTACGACATCACTGTCAGTAATAGGAAAATATCGAGTCCCATGCCTCTGTCTTTCATATGCAGTAGAAACAGTCGCATGGGAATTTTTACACTTCTCCAATATTTGCATAAAGTTAAGTGCGTCTATATTCGATATCCGGTCACAATAATAGGTAACGGCTCAGTATCATGGCCAAATGATGCAAAATCGGTATTGCAACAGTAAATTCAACAGGTACTTTCACTTTCTGGCTGCAGTTTAGCCAGCTTAACTACTTCGGCTGCGAGTGAGTAAGAAAATAAAGTAGCTGCCACCTATTACTGATACGATCGTTCCCGCCGCTATTTGCGCAGGAAAGACAATCCACTGCCCAATTAAATCAGATACACACAACAAAACCGCGCCTACCATTGGAGCTAAAATTAGCTGAACTTTAACGTGCCGCGCGCCTAATAAGGTCGCAATGTGTGGCGCAAGTAAACCTACAAATGCCACCGGTCCCATTGTAGTCGTGACTGTGGCACAAAATACCGCCACTAAAGCAAGCAACATCACGTAGCTTATCGAAATAGGAAGACCTCTTGCTCGGGCAAATTGATGCCCAGTAGCCAACAGCGTTAACCAACGACTTAAGCGTAAACTGAGAAAAATACAAGCTATCACAACCGATATAGCTATCAAAGCTTCCTGACGACTGACTCGATAAGTAGAACCTGACAACCAACTGAGAATGGTGTATTTATCCGAGCCAACGCGGGTAAGTGAAAATTGCACTAACGCTTCTAATGTAGCGGTTAAAGCGACCCCTGTTAATACCAACATTGAGGGCGAAAATTGATGCTTACGCCCTAAGATTAGTAAGCCGACCAAGGTTGCGACTGCACCAGCAATGGCGACAAAAAAGCTCGTTTCGTGAATAGATACGCCAGTAATTAAACTGGTTAATACTAGAGCAAACACTGCACCAGATGATACGCCCAGAATATCAGGGCTGGCTAAAGGGTTGTAGACCAAGCGTTGTAAAATGACACCCGCGACTGCTAGCCCAGCTCCTGATGCAATACCAGCAAGTAAGCGTGGCCACAATATATCCCATTCAAAACGGTCAGGAATACGCAAGGTATGTACATCTCCAACGGGAACAAATAAGGTGACTGCTACAATAAGAATCGCTGCTATCGCCACACCGAAATAGGTCTTATCATTCAATTGAAGTCGACCTTTAGGCAAAGTAAGTGACAAAACGTCCTGAGCGTCAAACTTACGACGAGCAATCACAATCAACATCGGAGCACCAATAATGGCAGTTGCGGTTCCTGTTGGGATAAGATCCAGCGACCATTGGCTAATAAACACAGCAAGGCTATCTGTTAACAATAAAATTGCTGCTCCTAATACTGTCGCCGCTAACAATTCTTGACGCGCTCGAGTGTAGCCTAACGATCGAGCAATATTCGGTGCAATTAGGCCAACAAAGCTAATCAGTCCAACCGCAGTAATAGAAACGGAGACTAACCAAACGCCAATAAACGATAAAATAACAAAAGCGACTCCAGTATTTAATCCTCGCCCTTCTGCGCCTCTGGAGCCAAGGCTCAATACCTGTAGTATCCGCGGAGCAAAAAACACAATCGCGACACTTATCGCCAGTTTTGGCAGAAGCCATTTGACTAATTCCCAACCGTTTTGCCCTAAATCTCCCGTTCCCCAAATAAACAAATTATCAGCATACTGCTGATTTAAAAGAATAATAGCAGTAGCAAATGCACCAAGTAATAAGTTCACTGCCATACCAGCCAATATCACTGGCAAACCAGTTAAATTACGAAAACCGACTATTGATATCACCAGCATCATCGCTAATAACGCACCACTTAGTGCGAACGTTGACTGCCATAAAGAAGACAAGGATGGGAAGAGAACAGATAAAATCACCAGCCCCAACCATGCTCCAGCGGAAGTGCCCAAGGTAAGAGGAGACATTAAGCGGTTTTGTGTTAGCTGCTGAAATAAACTGCCTACTAAACCAAACATAGCACCAACTGCATTGGCCATAACTAAACGCGGCAAAGTCGCATCAACAAATGTGGTCCATTCAAACGAACCGCTGATGGACTGAGGTGAAAACAAAAGCGAATAATAGAAATCAACACTTGGACCAAACTGGCTCTGAACTACGGCGAGATGCAGTAATGCAGTACAACCAAAAACAATTAATACGATGCCGTGCTTCATTGTGCTGCTGCAACCTCCATCAGCGCATCTGCCATGGCTCGGGCATTATATAAAATAGACATAGCGCCACCGTAGCTCCAAACAGCTGAAACTGGCTGAACTTGATTAGATTTTACAAACGGCATACTTTGCCAAATAGCCGAACGCGCTAGAAAATCTTGACGATTAAACGGTTCAAAATACAACACGACATTATTACCAATCTTATTCAACTGAGCTAAGCGTATTTGAGTAATACCCCATTGAGAACTTGGTCGAGGCAGTGCGCTTTCAAAGCCTAATTGCTGTAACGCATATTGAGGTATTGAATTGTCCGCGTATAAATAAACCGACGTGGTACTGGCAAAACGAAAAGAAGACACTTTGGGCTTGCCGTAGTTGCCTTTATTTCCTTGATTATTTTGAGAAAACGCCGCTGACAATTGCTGTTTTAACTGTAAAAGCTCCTCATTCATCTGCTTAAGCTTGTTTTCCGCAAGCTGTGACTTTCCCAAGACGTGAGCAATTCTCTTGAAGTTGGTGATCGCTGCGGCAGCGTTATCATGCGCTTCACTGTAGGTTTGGTAATATAATACCGGAGCTATCTCTGCCAACTTAGGTGTAAGATCTTTCTGTGGAGACGCGACCAAAATAACATCCGGTTTTAGTTCGCGTAGCACTGCATAATTTGGTTCAACTCGTGTGCCAATATCGCGCGTTTCTCTTGGTACTTTAGGCGTTACTACCCATTCGCTGTAACCTTTTATATCTGGCATCGCAACGGGGACTATGCCCAACTCTATGACTTGTTCCGCAATATCCCAATTTAATGCAGCAACTCGAGTCGGAATTGCATCTAATGTTTTTTCACCGTCACTATCAACAACAACATAAGCGGCCATCGAAACATGATTGAGCAAAAAAAACGACAAAACAGCGAAGACTGCACGCTTGCCATGCCTGATTATAGTTAACATACGACAGCTACCTTATTATTCTGTGTTGGATGGTCTATTAATTTGATCGGTTTTTGGTATAAATCAGAAAGTGTTGCTTCATTAAGTACACCCTCAACTGAACCTTCTACGCTGACACGACCATTTTTTAAGGCAATAACATGGTCGGCGTAACGCAAAGTAAGATTAAGGTCATGCAGAATAACGATCACACCCTTACCTTGTTCTCTGTTTAACTGGCGAAGTAGATCAAGGACTTGGTATTGATGGTGAATATCTAATGCTGAAGTCGGTTCATCTAAAATTAAAATAGGTGAACATTGAGCGATCAGCATCGAGATCCAAGCGCGTTGCCTTTCACCACCCGATAAATTTTCCGCGGAATGATTTTGGTAATGGCTCACCCCCGTGCTTTGCATCGCATCATCGACAATTTGCTCATCCTCCTGACCAAATCTGCCAAACACTCCACGCCAAGGATAACGCCCTAACTTCACCAGTTCACGCACACTCAATCCAGATGCTTGCGGCAAGTGTTGAGGCAAATAGGCTATCTGCTGAGCCAAACGCTTGGTGGTTAAGTTGGTCATGCAAGAATGGTTAAGTTTAATTACGCCACTATCCGGTTTCTGCTGCCCAGCCAAAACATCAACCAATGTTGATTTACCCGAGCCGTTATGTCCTAAAATAACCGTAAATTTATCCGAAGGTATATTAAGCTCGGCGATATCAAGTACCGTTTTTCCACCTTTAATAATTGAGATGCCTTCTAGCTGAAACATAACTTATTCTCTTTCACTAAAACGCTCAAAAATAGCCTTTCAACTATTTTTGAGCGATATGACTATAAAATTGATATCGAATTAGAATTTGATATCTACATTAAATTCTAATGAACGTTCCGCACCATACCAGCAGTTAATCTCGTCGTAGCAGGTGTAAGATTGCTCATCAAATACGTTATTCACTACCAAATTTGCTGACGCATTAGACAGTGATGGATTCAGTTCACCTAGATCATAGCCTAACGACAGATCGGTGATTACATACGATGGCACCATACCAGCGGTATTCTCAGCGTTCATTTGCATTTCACCAACATAACGCGCACCACCACTTATCCGAGTGCCACTTAACGAACCATCAAGCACATAATAGTTAGCCCATAAGTTAGCTGAATGTTTAGGTGTATAAATTGGTGTCGTACCTTGCAACCCGTTTTCTGTATCTTTGGTAATTTCCATATTCACGTAGGTATAGCTAGCTTGTACATCAACCGATTCATTGATAAACCAACGCCCTTGTACTTCAACCCCTTGCGAAGTCAACTCACCTACCTGTAGGTTAGCACCCCACGGGTCATCTGGATCCGCCATAAGGGCATCACTTTTAACTATATGAAATAGAGAGATCGTTGCTTCATGTGACATGTCGTTAGAAAGATATTTAATACCACCTTCTACTTGTTGACCGATTTCAGGATCATACGTATTGCCGTCACCATCTAGACCAGCTGCAGGTTCAAAACTGGTTGCATAACTAACAAACGGAGACAATCCATTAGCTAGCTCATACATAGCACCAACACGGTAGGAGAACTGTTTTTGATCCGCTTCTTCATAATTTTCGTAATCATACCAACTGCCTGAATACGAATATTCCCCTGTATAATCACTTTCTGATTCGTACCAATCGTAACGTCCACCCGCGATAAAGATCCAACGGTTATAGCGAATCTGGTCCTGGAAATAAACGCCTAACTGCTCAACAGAAATCTTATCTAAATAATCGGCATCTTTATCGAGTGAACTGGCGTCGATAAGATCATTATTTGGGTTGTAAAGATTAAACCCGCTTACTGTTCCGTAACTAATGTAGTTACTTTCACCATCAAGCTTTTGATAATCGATACCAAATAGTAGGTTATGCTCAACTTTCCCCGTGAAAACTTGGGCCGATAATTGATTATCAATTGCAACCCCCTGTGAAGACTCATCGGTACTGTATATATAGCGATCAAGGCTGCCTGTCGTTTCATCGAATTGACCGTCGACGTGATAGGTATTTTTTTGCAGTAGATCCGCATCGGTATAGCGCGCATTTTGTAGGAATGACCAACCATTGCCAAAATCATGATTGATTTTATATCCCAACATAAGCACTTCACGTTCAAAACTGCTCCAGTTTACATCCCCAGCAGAGGTACTTGAGGAGGTTGAACCATACTCACCACTAATGATTGGTAAAGATGAGTTAATTCCCATTGCCGGATCATTTTGGTAATACAGATTAAAGTTAATCAAAGTACGATCAGACACTTGCCAATCAACAGAAGGGGCAAGCACATAACGCTCTTCTTCTGCATTATCCACTTGGCTGTCTTGTTTACGCGCCAACGCAATAAAACGATACGATAAGTTACTATTCTCTATTTGCCCTGTAGTATCTATCGATGCTTCCATCAAATCACGTGAACCTGTGGCGAGACCTACATTCGTACTAGATTCTGCTTGTGGTGATTTAGCAATAATATTTACCATACCACCTGGCGGCATTGAACCATACAAAACCGATGTTGGTCCTTTAAAAATCTCCACTTGTTGCATGGCAATCGGATCGATTTGTGGTTGAAGGTTCCATCCTTTCAGAAATTGCAGTGACAAACCATCATAATAGCTTTGCTGAACATCAAAACCACGGATATTGAATGTATCGTACATGGTGACTGAAGAACCTTTATTTTCGGTCGACACACCAGGTGCATAACGCAATGCTTGGTTCAACGATTTTACTGAGCGTTGTTCTAGTAACTCATTTTCAATAACTGAAATACCTTGTGGCGTTTCTTCTGGTTGTAACGCCGTTTTAGTCGCTGTATTTCGATAGGTAGAACCTAATACAGTGACGCTTTCAAGGTTGTCGTTTTCCACTTCTTCTGCGCTAACGATAGGAGAAGAAAAAAAGCTAAATAGCGCAATAGAAATGGCCGAACGTTTGAATGATATTATTTTGCGATCCATTGTAAACACCAGTTGTAAATGATAATTAATCTCGTTTGTGGATTTTACAAAGTTTACATTTGGATAGTTAACAATTTGGTGCAAAGTAAGCTAAATTTCATCAACATGCTTGAATTGGTAGCCAATACTCAACAACTTGCTCATTCGAGTTTGAATCAAAATCAGCAGGATATTTTTCAATTTCGTAACCATCAATGGCAATATAACCAGAACTTGGCAACCAATGCAGCAACACCCACTCAATAGAAGAGGCCAATTCATCTAGAGGTCCAGAATGTCTAATTACTGCATAAGTCTGGCTGGGAATGTTCAGTAACTGCATTCTCTCCATCGCTTGATTATCAGCATGCATGGCTAATTTACCGAGCTCAATGCCTGCCCAATATTTAATCTTAGATTGATTATTGGAAAGCATATCAAATACACCTAAGTGGTCGACACGACGGCAATCAATCCATTGATTAAACGACGCCCAAATTTCAGGTATTCTTTGATGAAAATTAGGGTCACTAGCGAATATTCCGGTAATTTCATCGGAAATACCTAATAACGTAAAGGCATCTTCACTGTTAATACGTACATCCACTAAGGCACTAGTGCATCTAGCATATTGCAAAGAGCAAGTTGGGTAATGCAGAGGCTTACGTAACCCGGTTCTTCTTTTGGCTTGACGATAAGCCCGAGGACTAATGTGAAACATTTGTTTGAAGGCGCGACTAAAGCTGATCTCGGAATTAAAACCATGGTCGAATGCAATATCGATGATTTTGTCGGACGAATCTAATAAACGTTCAGCCGCATTGCTCAAGCGAAGCTCTCTTACATAAGATGCCACACTCGTGCCAGTCAGTCGTTGGAAGACCCGCTGAAGTTGCCAACGAGACCAACAGCTATGAGTGGCAATTTCCGTTAATGAGATCGATTCAGAGATATTTTGGTGAATAAACGCCAAAGTGCGCTGTATTCTTACGTCTCCCGTCGCCATTATTGGCTGTGTGCCCAATTGGTTCATTTCAACATTCCCTCTTTAGTCTAAATGAGAGTCTATCAAATATTTAAATGAGAATTAATTGCTTTTGAGAATTTATCTCATTATTGTGGCAGGCTATTTCTTAAAAACCAAAACATTATCAGCTAATGGATACTCTATTTCATCATCAACTTTTTGATTTGTCTAAACAAGTTACACCTTATCTTTCTGGAAGCATTGCGCCTGCAAGTAAAGGACAAATTTCACTCTCGGTTAATTTGTCTGATGCAATTGGGGCACTGTATTGTGACATATCTCGTTCAAACGAAGAGGCGGGTAAAGGCTATTGGATGACCAGGTGTTGGGAATGTGTTATCTGGCAACCGGTTTATCTCGCATTTATTTCCATTTATGCTTTAAAAGGGTTACCACAGCTAACAACTCTTTCGCAAAAAGTACAGTCTTCATCAGTATATGGCTTTCATTTTCCATCTCATCAACATATACATGGTGAACACGAGCAATTAATCAAAATAGCCGGTAAACAATTAGATCAGTTATTTTCTGTCTATCTGCAACAGATGAATAATCATGTGCGCATTCGGCCCGGTTATGCGAATCATTTACTCGCTGATCTGATCCTTAGTTGCTTAGTAAAACTGCAACAAGGTTTAGCATTACAACAAAACCATACGGTAGTCCAAGATCAACACTCAAGCAGTCAGAATGACTACTTTCAACAACAAGCCCAACTTTGGTTTGAAGCATTGCAGTTACCAACAACACTGTTGCGGGGATTAAAAAGCAATAATCCAGATCGCCTTGAGTTGATTCGAACCAGCTGTTGTTTGGTCTATCGATGTGAACAAGGCACGTTGTGCGATAATTGTCCTCGTAACCATGCCTAATGTAGCCATTTGTTATGCAACAACACGTGGTTAACCACCTCTAACCATCTCGATAAACTTCAATACAAAAAAAAGCAGAACGGCTTACTTACGCGCTCTGCTTTTTAATCAACTTTCTACTGCACAATCAATTTATAAAACTGTTCCGTTATAAAACGATTACTTTGTAAAACAATGGTGTTACATAGTCAGAATAATAATACCCAATGTATTACGCGTTTTCTGTTTCTGTTCCAGCACCGCTCACTTCAGCGTTATAAATTGTTTCGTCTAACTCACCTTCACTTTTCGCGATAAGTACAGAAACCATCATGTCACCACATACGTTCACTGTAGTACGAGCCATATCCAAAATACGGTCGATACCAGCAACAATCGCCAAACCTTCAATAGGCAGGCCAACCGTAGTAAGAACAAGTGATAACATAATCAAACCTGCACCCGGAACACCAGCTGTACCTACAGAAGCAAGAGTTGAAGTTAAGATGATCAGCATATAATCAGACATTTCAAGATCAATACCAAATGCTTGGGCGATAAACAGAGCACACACCCCTTGATACAGCGCCGTACCATCCATGTTAATGGTTGCACCCAATGGCAATACGAAACTTGAAACCCCCTTAGATACACCCAGTTCTTCGCGGCTTGCTTTGATGGTCGCCGGAAGCGTACCAGAGCTACTTGTTGTAGTGAACGCTACCGCAGCTGGGTTCATTAATGCTTTAATATAACGAGCTGGGTTTAAGCGTCCAACAAGGCTGATGATGCCAGTATAAAAAACCAATACATGAACTAGGCTACCGATATACGCAACGGCAATAACCTTAATGAGTGGCATCAAAATATCAACGCCATATTTACCAGCAACCCATGCCATTAAGCCAAACACGCCAAATGGTGCAAGCTTCATAACAAGTTCGGTCAGTTTGTACATTGCTTCCGCTAAGCTTTCAAAAACCGCAATTGCTGGTTTTGCTTTTTCGCCAATCAAAGTTAAAGCGATACCCAAGCCCAGAGCAAAGAAAATGATTTGCAAAATGTTACCTGCAGCTAAAGCACCTACCGGGTTTTTAGGGATAATGTTTAATAGTGTTTGTACTAAAGGCGGCGCTTCTTTAGCCACAATATCTGGGTTTTCGGCAACCATATTAAGGCCAGCACCCGGTGTAAATACCGCGGCAAAGCTCAAACCGATAGTAATAGCTATCGCTGTAGTACCAAGATATAAAATAATCGCTTTAGCACCGATACGACCCATTTTACGTGAGTCTTGCATGGAGGTAACACCAACGATCAGTGAACAGAAAATCAAAGGAACAATCAGCATTTTGATTGCATTAATGAATAGCGTACCAATTGGTTTAAAGACTTCAGCATCAGGGCCCATTACTGCACCCACTACCACACCGAGGACCATGCCAATTACGATTTTTTTCCACAATTCCATTTTATTCCAAAAGCCACCACTTACCTGTGGTGCTGAATCCTTTCTAGTCATAGTACTTTCCTTTTATTGCGTAATTTTCAACCGGCTACTCACGACACTAACCATTGGAAAAGTCAGTAGCCCAAGTGTCTACATTTACAATTAACATATTTGTAATTAAGGTTTTTTATCAATCAGAAATATTGCAACTAAAATGCCAACTAATAAAAAATAAGTAACTCATTGTTTAAATTGACATTTAAATATAAAAAGACAAGTCAAATGGATATAACTTAAGTTATAAAAAAGAGAGGAAAAAGCGATTTCTTATGTATTTACAATAGGATACTGCCCTATAACAAAGGATATAGTATAACTTTTGTTATAGGGGTTTGTAGGTTAGTTTTCCTGACACTTTTTAATACGTTTACTCAACGCTGGCTGAGAGATACCAAGCATTCGTGATGCAAGAGATTGATTGCCTTTAGCTCTATCCATCGCTTCACAGACTAAAAGTTGGTTTATTTCAGACAATGTTGGTAACGGCTTATTAGGATCGAATAAACCAGTATCGAAATCCAGCATATCGATCTGATATGACGAGTCATCAATAACTCGTCTAAACACTTCCATAGAAAGAATGTGACTTTTATGCTGCCCTACCGCATCGTACACCAAAGCTTGCAGCTCTCGAATGTTGCCCGGGAAATGGTAGGTAGAGAGTAAAACAGGTAGTTCTTTAGGGTAAGTAGGCACTATTTTATTCATTTCCGTTGCAGCCTGAGTGAGAAAATGGGTAAATAAAAGCGGTATATCCTCCTTGCGCTCTCTCAATGGCGGAATCTCTACATGGTGCGTACATAAACGAAAATAGAGATCTTTCCTAAAACTGCCTTCTTCTACCTTTTTTTTCAGATCTTGATGCGTCGCTGCTACAATACGAGCTCGACTGCGTTTTGGTTTGTCACTACCCAATGGATAATATTCATTTTCTTGTAACAAGCGCAGTAATTTAGTTTGAGAAGCATGACTCAAATCGCCTATTTCATCTAGAAACAAAGTACCGTCAGAGGCCGATTCAACCATACCAATTCGCTTTCGATCTGCCCCAGTAAAAGCCCCACGACTATGACCAAATAAGGTATCAGCGAAAACATTATCATCAATACCTGCAACGTTAACACTCACCATTTTTCCCGGTTTATGACTTAGTTGATGAACGGCAGCGGCGATTTGTTCTTTACCGACACCACTTTCTCCGGTGATCATAACCGATTGCTGGCTAGATGAAATCGACTCTAGATATTGAAATATTGAACGAAGTTTTTTGTTCTTAGTAATGATTGATTTAAAAACCTCAGGTTCCTCTAAGGTATCAGATAAAAAACGTCGACGCATAGCTTCATGTTCTCTACGCATCTCTTGCATTGTGATGGCACGTTTTATTCCATCTAGCAGACGATTCTCTTCGGTAGTCTTAACAAAATAGTCGTAAGCACCCAATCGAATACAATCTACTGCTGTCTCTATTTGATTCATCCCACTAATAATAATAACGCCAACGTGAGGATGCTTTTCTACTATTTGCTTTAATAGCACCTCTCCTGATATATGAGGCATATTCAAATCAAGCAACACTAATTCAATCGGATTGTTCTCAATCAGATCCATCACTTCTCGGCTGTCACACGTTTGATACAAATGGTTTATTCCACCACGTCTCTCAAGTACCAATGACAAACTGCGAATAAACGCCAATTCATCATCAACGATCAATAGACCAAACCCAGGATAGCGCGTATCTTTCATTGTTATTGTTTTTCCTTATCTAATGGAAACATCAATTCGATTATCGTTCCCTTACCAATTTCAGATTGGAATGTTAGCTTGCCAGCATGCTCTTCAACTATGGTGGTGGAGATCGACAAACCAAGTCCCGTTCCGCCTTGTTTTCTTTTAGTGGTAAAGAATGGGTCAGTCAACCTAGATAAATTATCCGCTTCTATTCCACAACCTTCATCTTTAACCGATATCATCAATTGACGATTATAAGGATTAAACTGAACCGAAATTACGATAGATTGCTGTATATTTTGCAATGCCTGACAAGCATTAACAATTAGGTTAATCACCACTTGTTGCAATCGTTGACTATTACCTTTAATTGTTGGCAGTCTTTCAAAATAATCAACCGAAAAGTGTTGGGTTGACTCTTTGATAGTTCTGTCGGTCAAACGAATCGCTGCGGCGACAACCTGATTTAAATCAACATCTTCTACTAAACTATGAGGTTCTTTTCGAGCGAAGTCCCTTAAGTCGTTAACAATTCGTCGAATATGATGTGAGCCTTCCAACATTTCACTCAACATTAGAGGTATTTCATTTCTCATGCGAGTGTAGTTCAAGCCCGCGACTTCAAAATCACCGTGATCCTGATAATGTTGCTGCAATATATCAGCAATATCATCAAAAGATTCTTCTAGTACCGGCAGATTAAGCAATAATAAACTGGTTGGGTTATTGATTTCATGCGCCACACCTGACACCAAAACACCCAGTGAGGTCATTTTATCAGCTTGAATTAATTGCTGTTGTTGTCGTTCCAATTCCTTAGTCCGTCTTGCTACTTGTTTAGCTAAACTTCTATTCCAAAAAATTACAGCGGAAAAAATCAAAATGACCAGCACAGAAATAACCACCACCACGCGGCTAATTTGCTGCCAATTAACACCAGTAGCAGTATAAGAACCAAACCATTTATTATAAATTTCTTGTTGTTTACCGGTATTTTTTAATATCGCCAACCCTTCATTAAATCGAGCTAATAATTCATCATTCCCTTTTAACACTGCGTAACCATAACGCTGTGAACTCACTGGCTCACCAACAGGTTCTATATTAGAAAGGGACAATTCTTTACCTAAGTATAAGCCGGGAAGATTAGCAACAAAGGCGTAGTCATATCGACCGGATGACAACATACGCAAGGCCGCAGCATGAGTATCGACATAAATAAGCTGCGCATCAACAGCCGAGCTTTTTATGCGTTCCGCCATAATGCCACCGCTTTGAACAATAACCGACTTACCAGCTAAATCAGACAAATTAGCAATAGGCGCAGAACCGACACGAGCAAAAACAGATTGGTGAATAAGTGAATGAGGAGGAGAAAAATCTAACCGCTTAGATCGCTCTTCCGAGTAAGAAATACCTTGTAATACGTCAATATAACCACTTTCCAATTCATTCTTCATCACGTCCCAGCTGGAAAGCTCAATTTTTACATCTAAACCCATCACTTGAGCAATAGCGTACGTCAGTTCCGTGTTATACCCATCGGGCTGACCGTTATCATTAATAAACTCATAAGGAGGGTAATTGTGATCGCCTCCAACAATAATGGTATTCTCGTTGGCAAACACTGTAAGCGTAAAGCAAAGTACAAATAACCTAAGCAATAGTTGAGCGATAAAGCTGAATTTGTTCATCGTCTACTAGGCTCAATAAAAGACCAAAATAAAACACTGTTCATACTTGCAACTCAAACCTCGTAAAATAAACTCATCATGTAATAATCAAGTTTGCCTTTGGGAAACCCTGTTGTGGAAAGCCCTGTTGTGGAAAACAATATGCTTATTTTAGATCCTTCCTATTCTCGCTTTCTCATGATGAAAAGTATGGCTAAATCATAAAACAACAAGCTAGCTTTAACCTTAACAAACCAGCAACATTAAGTGCTTATTGTGGTAAATTATCGACAAAATAGTCAATTAAATGCCACACAATTCATTCTCAAGAATGAACTTTTGTTAGTTCCATACACAAAAATGTGCGTTTTCACAAAATAATGACCTTATTCTAAAAAGTTAACACAATATCCATTGACTTCCTACGTAGTTGATTTAAGCTTCGTCTCGGCTAGAAAGAAAAGCTTTTGTTTTAAGATTTACAAGTCGTTGGTTAGCTCAAAACTCTCCGCCGTGTTGTATCTAAATAGCAATCTATTTTTTCCACGCTATCTAAATATGATTCCCAAGAAGTGGGATCAACACAATTTTTATAGGAAATAAGACTATGTCTAACACAGTGACTGGTACAGTAAAATGGTTTAACGAAACTAAAGGTTTCGGTTTCATTCAACAAGAAAATGGCCCAGACGTGTTCGCACACTTCAGCGCTATTCAATCTGACGGCTTCCGCACTCTTGCAGAAGGTCAAAAAGTTGAGTTCACTGTAACTCAAGGCCAAAAAGGCCCACAAGCTGAGAACATCAAACCTGTTTAATACGGTTTTTGTTAATCGCTAAAATTTTCGTAGCCAGTCAATAGACTGGCTATTTTTTTGCCTTTTTATTGAACAAAGCGAGTAAAACATGCGTACTTTAGGCAATATTATTTGGTTTTTATTCGGTGGAATCTTCATGGGGCTGGCATGGTGGTTGTTCGGCATACTAGCCTTTATTAGTATTATCGGTATCCCATGGGGACGAGCTTGCTTTGTCATGGGCACCTTTTCTTTCTTTCCTTTTGGCAAAGAAGCTATCGATCGAGAAGAACTCACTAGTGCTCGCGATGTCGGTACAGGACCATTAGGCATAATTGGCAACGTATTATGGTTCTGTTTCGCTGGACTTTGGCTTGCTATTGGACACGTTTGCTCGGCTATCGCCTGTTTTATTACCATAATAGGCATTCCATTTAGCATTCAACATCTTAAGCTAGCTGCTATTGCTCTATTTCCAATAGGCAAAACCATCGTTGAAAAAGAAGTCGCCTTCGCTGCAAGACAAAAAAATGCGCAAGATTACCTAAATAAGACCAGAAAATAACAAACGAGAACCAATGTGGCTTTAAAACCAACAATATACAAACTCAAAATCGCCTTAACTGATATGAATCGCGACTATTACGATTCACTCAATCTGACAATAGCGCAACATCCGTCAGAAAACTTACAGCGTATGATGGCACGTGTGCTTGCTTTCGCACTCAATGCTCAGCCAGATCTAACCTTCACAAAAGGGCTTTCTAGTATTGAAGAGCCTGATATTTGGCATAAAACTCTAGATAATCAAACTTCGCTATGGATAGATGTAGGCGAACCGGATCCAGAAAGAGTAAAAAAATCTACCCGCCTCGCTCGTAACGTACGCATATACAGTTTTAATACTAAATCAGATGTTTGGTGGAAACAAAATGCAGATAAACTAAACTTACTTGATGCAGAAATTTATAAATTCGATTCAGAAGCAATTGAAGAATTAGCCAAACTGGTAAAACGAACCATGGATATCTCAATCATGTTAACTGGTCATTCAGCATATATTTCGGCTGAAAACGGTGATTGTGAAGTGGAATGGCAACAATTGAAGGTTTAATTAAAACATGAAAGATTCGATTATAAGCATGTTAAAACAACAACTTGAAATTGCTGGTATCGACACGCTCGGTCTTTCTGACAAAGAGGCGGAGCTGTTTACCCGAGCGATTGAACAAAAAGCGGACATCTTTGCCGCTATTTGCCAAAACAACCCAGAAAAAGACCCTAAATTATTATTGTTAGGGCTTCTAACTAAATTACAGATTGAAGCAACCGCAAGACTAGAAGTACAAGCAGAGCAAATCAGTAAAATGAACAATGTGTTTGAACAGACCATCGGCCAAACTCAAGCCAATAAATTCAGCGCTGAATCAGTGATTGAACTCTCTTTAATCACCAAGTTGTGGCTGATGGTTCAAGGCTACTTAAACATGGATTTTAGCTTAGCTAATGATTACGCCGCCAATACGTCCACGCTACTGGTTAAAGCCTTGCATTCGCATGATACCGAAGAGTTAAGAACTAAACTGCTAGCCAGCTATTATCACGGAAAAGAGAAACAAAAAGTAGATGCACCAGCGACACAATGGTCGGATAAACTAGTTAACTGGTTTAAAGGCAGTTAAATTACAGTCTCAACGTTGAGTGGCAATCTTGACGTTAAGTTACAATATTGACGTTAAGTTACGTTCTTAACGTTAAGCAACCGCTATTAATCAATAATCAGCATCGCTGCTACCGTTGCAAAAAATTACCGCTGCAGAAATTATTACCACAGAAATTAAGCAAAAACGACCAGTTTTAACAACAAAAATAACGCCATA
Organism: Vibrio sp. MA40-2; assembly: GCF_047302445.1. Lineage (NCBI taxonomy): Bacteria > Pseudomonadati > Pseudomonadota > Gammaproteobacteria > Vibrionales > Vibrionaceae > Vibrio > Vibrio sp. MA40-2. The sequence continues at coordinate 1,207,927 of NZ_CP178627.1, read as the reverse complement.
CTAACAATAGTCGTCCAAAGGACACTTTTTGTTTTCCACACCATTAGCGCGGCAAACAAAGCACCAATTAAATATGGATTGGTGACACTGATGGCCAGTTCATCTTCCTGAATAAAGACAATCGGCGCCCAAATAGCCGTCAAAATCGCAGGGCTAGAATAAGCCAGTAATCTCTGAGTAGTCGAATTTAACCGAATAGGAAGCTTCGGTTCTAAAAACAGATAGCGACTAAAAAACACCAAGCCAGCCATCGCCAGTATAGACAGAATAATCATACGTTCCTTGCTAGTTTATTTTGATGACTTAGTCGTTGGTGGATCCGTTTTCGCTACATTACGCTTACCAACAACCTCTGCTGCGAAGCCACTTAACATAGCAACAATACTAGATATCATTAGCCCGCCTTCTACATGGAAGTAAGCACAAGTCACAGATAATACTAAAGCCACCAGAACGGATAACAGTATTGGAAAATTGTGGATAATAGGCACAACCAAAGCAATGAAAGTGGCCGCTACCGCAAACTCCAAACCAAATTGTTCCAAGTTAGGAATTTGGCTTCCTGCTACAATACCCACCAAGGTGGCTAAATTCCATACCAAATAAAAGCTTAATCCTGCACCTAGTGCATACCAAGGCTTAAAACGATCTGGAGTTTGGTTTCCCACCACAGCAAACAGTTCGTCAGTCAATAAAAAACCTAAAACTAATCGCCATTTCAGAGACAACGGCGCAATTTTGTTACGCATAGAAACGCTGTATAAAAAGTGTCGTGATGTAATAAAAAAAGTGGTGAGAAGCATGGTACTCAAACCAACCCCCGCCTTAAACATACCGACCGCAACTAACTGTGCCGACCCGGCAAATAAAATAGCGGAAAGCGCCTGTCCTTCTAATGGGTTAAGTCCGACATCCATCGCAAATGAACCAACCAGAAAACCCCAGGGTATTACCGCTATCGACAGAGGAGTTATTGCAACAGTTCCCCTTAAAAACAATGATTTATTGGACGACATATAAATTAACTGCTCGCAGAGGCGGAAGTTTGCTCCGTTGCTTCAATTAGCGCATCAAATTGTAAATTACCATGTAAGGATTCTAGGTCTGGCTCTTCTGCAGCCAATTCACGAATAGACGAACTCACTTCTATTGAACGGTGTAAATCATAGATAGCTTGTTCCTCAGCACCTAATCGAGCGTAAGAACAGGCGCGTTGATAGAGTGCGTGCGCATTATTATCATCTACTTCTAATACACGATTACAAAGACTCATTGCCCAGTGATATTCACTCATTTCCATGGCGGCATCGGCTTTATAGGTCAAGGCTTCTAAATCACCAGGACGGATTTTAAGAATTTCATCACAAACTTCCATTTTTTGTTCAGGAGTCTGGGCATTTTGAGCTCTGAGCCAGAGATTATGTACCTCGTTAATGATCTCAATTTCTTGGTTATTTTCAGAAATAATTCGAGTTTTACGTTTCAGATCTCGTTCTAAGGCTAAAAATTTTGATTCGTACTCTTTGGCTAATTTATCTAAACGCGCATCAGCCATTTTCTTGGTACTTTGTTTCATCTCTTTGAGCGACTGCCAACCGACCACAGCCACTAGAGACGCGACACCGGCAATAATATAGAAAAAATAGTTAACCGTAACGTTAACGTAATTCATGGATTTATCGGCAACTTCTAATTCACGATCCGTAATCTGAATAACCATTCTCCGTTCAAGATCTTGTTGATCTTGTCTAAGCGCTTTCAGTTCATCGAGAATATAACGCTCCACTAATGGGCGATCTAAAATATCACTGTCTGAATATTTCTCTTCTGCGAAACTGCTAAAAGAGCAAAACAGGACCATAAATACAATCAAAAATTTCTTCATTAAAATCACTACCAAATAATGCGCGTTTACAAAACCTCTACAATAGGAGGTAAAACCTTAGCTTTCAAGAAGTAAATGTTTGGAATGGCAAGATAGATGGAGTGAAGAACCTTGGACTAAATCCCTGAGCTTGAAATTCTAGTGGATTTAGGAATAAAGCGATTAAGTCGATCAAGATTTCTGTTTTTGGAAAAAAAAGCTTCAAATTCAAGTTGAAAGCCAGGGTTTATTTTGTAATCAAACTCGCGAGGAAAATTGATTTGCGGTGTCATCGACATATATAACCAATCGCTGTAAAGCTTTTGTCGCCACGACGCAGACAACCAATAGTTTGAAATTTCATCCGCTTGATTTGGTTCAAAAGTGATCCCGCTCGAGTACTCTAATAAATGATTAGTATTCAATCGATCGAAATATTCGAGTTGAAATAAGACCTCCCAGTTATCGTCTTCGTAGATATATTGGGCGCTGGAACTCATTTTAAGTATCTCAGAAAAATTGTCTGTCATTTGCTTATAAAAATTTAACTCTGTTAACGAGCCACTCCCAACTGAATGATAATAAAAGACTTCTTGCTTAAATTGTGCCGTCCAATATTGGGAGAAATTCTCGACACGACGCAGTTGAACCCGAGTAAAAGGGTCAATTGGCAATCTTATTTTCACTCCTACATCCAGATTGGTCCTCCAATGCTTGATCTCTTCATCTTGCAGACGAACGCCACCTATCGCACCATTAATTACATTTTTTGAATTATCACTAGATAGACCACGCTGTTTGTCTTCCAATGAGTCGTAATCATCGGGATCGGTTTCTAAAATCAACTTCCAATCATGTTTAACATGAGGTAAATCAATACGAACAGAGATCCGTTCATCCGATTCAAAATACCCTAGATCAGAGTATTCAGCTCGATACTTTATTTTTAAATAACTCTTGTTGACTAAAGGGGCTTCATTGTCATCTTTGGCCAAACCCTGATCAATGAAAAGACTAAAATCATGCACACTGTCTGCGAAATATTGCTTAGTTTCATCCAGCCAAAATGTCTCATCTTGGTGATCAAAGCTGTCTAAATATGGTTCGCTTTCAGATGAAGGCGGTACGCCTCTCAACGAGAATACATTCGAGGGCAACATCGCTATCTCTTGATCTGGTATTACAGAGTCACTCTGTGCCAGTGAAGGTAAAGGACAAAGACTTAACGATAAAGTAAATAAGTATCTAACATCACTTGTCATTCTTCGACCAATAGCAGTGATACCTAAATATTTACGGATAGTATAAGAATAACTAATATCATTCAGCCTTATTATCATTTTTTTATTTTTTATAATTATTTTGCTAAAAAAGCAACTGTTTACTAGCTTGATAGTATCTAAGTTCACAATTATGGATAAAAATATTGGCTTTAAGGTGAGAAAATAATTGGTTAGTTTGTAACAAAATTGATTGTATAAAACTAAATTATCAATATATGCTTGCTATCATGTGTTATAGATAAGGAAATGGATATTTGTGAAAAATATGTCTGTGAAAGTTTTAACCATTGTTACTTTACTCAGTAGCCTATCGTTTTCATTGCGCAGCTATGCAATGACAGGAGCCAATGGTCATTTCACTGTAGAATTAGGCCCTATAAAATTAGGTGATGTTGTAATGGAATCGAACTGCAGTGAGAGTGTGTGCAGTTATGAAACTCGCATTAAAGGATCATTTATGTTTATCAGTGCCAAAATCAATGAGAATGGCACATACAAACTAACAGACAAAGCCATCATCCCTATTGCGACTCACTATGCCGAAAAAATTGGTTCGAAGCGAAAAACGTTTTCCTATGATTTTTTAAACAAAACTATACAAAACAAAAAAAACAACAAGCAAACCGACCTACCCGATAATGTTTATCCTTTTATCCCTCTAATCAACCAAGTCATACTCGATCTCAAGCTTGGTGGACCACAACAATATTATGAGTACCTCTCGAAACAGAAAATAAAGCGCGCGACTATCTCCTCTTATAGCAAGAAAACTACTGAAAATGGCATCATTCACCACTTTGTCGGCAAAGAGAAAGACGACACCTTAGAATTTTTCTTTTTAGATGATGGTAATCAAATAGAGCTAGAAAAAATCGCGTTTGGCAGCTTTCACATGTCCAGAAAACCCTAGTTTTATTCATGCAAGCAACCGTTCGTCCGTATCATGATAAACGGATATATTAAATCAAAGCGTCCCTTTGGCTAAAAGTTGCTGACTAATTATTATGGTTGACCGACTATTTTTTCTAATGGTGCTAAACTCATTTGGCTAATTAGCCAAAACAACAAGGAATCGATTAAATGCTCAATTTAGCGGTCATTGGAACCAACTGGATATCAGAAGCATTTGTAGAAGCTGCGCTACAAAGCAAGCAGTTTAGCTTAAATGCTGTCTACTCGCGCAAATTGGAAAATGCTCAAATTTTTGCTCAAAATAGCCAAGATGAACATTGCCAATTCTATACTGATTTACAAACACTAGCGTCAGACAGCAATATAGATGCCGTTTATATCGCCTCTCCAAATAGCCTTCATTGTGAACAAGCTATGTTGATGATGCAAAATGGCAAACACGTTATTTGTGAGAAACCTATTTCTTCCAATATTTCCGAAACACGCAAAATGTTTGATTGTGCGAATACACATAACGTTATTTTATTTGAAGCGTTTAAGACTGAATTTTTGCCCAATTTCGAGGAACTAAAAAGACGCCTTACTACTATTGGAAAACTGCGCAGTGTTTATCTAAACTATTGCCAATATTCATCACGGTATCAAAAATATTTAGATGGCGAAAACCCAAATACTTTTAATCCTGCCTTTTCAAACGGCTCAATAATGGATATAGGGTTTTATAATGTCTCTGCAGCCGTGTCTTTATTTGGTAAACCCGACTCAATACAGGCTTGCGCTAAATTGCTCGATTCAGGTGTTGATGCCCATGGAACGGTTATCATGACTTATCCTAATTTTTTAGTGACAATTAATCATTCCAAAGTATCCGATGGTCATATCGATAGTGAATTCCAAGGTGAAGATGGCGTAATATTGGTTGAGCATTTATCGCAATGTCCAAGATTTAGTATTAAAAAACGAAACGCAACACAACAGACTATCAGTCTCGAACAACACGAGAATACCATGGTTTATGAAGCCATTGCTTTTGCCGAACAGATTGAAGATAAAGCGATGAATCAAGCGCACGTGCAGCGTTCGCTCGATGTATCAGAAGTCATCACTGAAATTCGCCGCCAAACTGGTGTTGTGTTTCCTGCGGATAGTTAATCTGAACGAGGGAAGACTTAAGCCTATCAGTAACGTTTTTAAGGTATAACGGCCGAACTGTAGATTAGTCAGGTCGTTGATAGTGAGAAAAATTCATCGAAACAATATATTGGTACATGCTTAGCGCTTGTGTAAGCATGTACCATCATTTATAAACCATTACACACGCTGTCGTGATGCGGTGGTAAAAATCTTAGCTGTCACTGCTCTCATCAGAATAATGTTCACTTCAACATCATTCAATGAAATATCACAACCATTCATAACATTCAGATTTTTTGCTATTGATTATCAGTTTGAACATTGATTATCAGTTTGGAAATTAAAAGAATCCGCTAGATTAAATCCCGCCGCAGATGCAAATGAACGGATAAGAACGTGGCAATAGTAGCAGCAGTAATCCAACTTGTGTATCTTAGGATTTAAAACGATATTTCTACTCGATTTCTTCCTTTATGCTTGGCTAAATAAAGAGCATCATCTACTCGTTTTAGAAGATGTCCATTTGACTCATTATCTTTTGCTGTCGCCACGCCAATACTCGCGGTTATACTACAAGGAACTTGGTCTTCTAACTCAGCAATGATCTGTTTGAGTTTTTCGGCTATAAATGAGGCCGCATCAATCGGAGTATCAGGACAGATAATAAGGAACTCTTCTCCTCCCCATCGTCCAACTATATCGGTTCTTCTTACACTAGCCTTAATCAACCTCGCTACTGCTATGAGCATTTCATCACCGGCTTGGTGTCCAAAATTATCATTGACTGATTTAAAATGATCGAGGTCAATAAGTAAAATTGACAACGCATGACCGTAGCGAGCGGTTCGATTACTCTCTTGTTTTAATACTTCATCAAGTTTACGCCGGTTGTACACATTAGTGAGGGAGTCTGTAATTGAGAGATACTTCAGTTTCTTTTCTAACTCAACTTTATCGGTTACGTCTTCAATAACAGCTTGAATAGCAGGCTCGCCATCCCATTCAATTTTATTGTCGTAAACCCGAAAATAGCGTTTAACTCCATCAAAGCAAATATTCTCAACGATCTTGCTTAAACCACTCACTTCGCTATTAATAATGTCTAGGTATTGTTGACTCGCACAATTTTTTTCATTTTCTGGTATAAAATCGATTAAATTAACATTGGCAAGGACAAACTCTATTGAAGGTGCGTGCATCAAGTTAACCCAGGACTGATTAACCATAAGAGGTTTAAAGTTCTTATGAACGATGATGCCTTGGCCTGATGTAGTGATCAGTTGTTTGTACTTGCGTTCGTTTTCTATAATTTGCTGATGGGCCTTTTCTAAAGCTGACACATCCATTACCGTCACCTGCATCGCGTCTTCGCCTTGCCATTTAATCACATGGTCTATAGCAAATATTGGGAATACTCGCCCATTGCGATCAATATTTTTAAACGTGCGACCTCTAGGGATAAGTTGGCCATTCATTTGTTGGTAATAATTTTCTCGTGCCAATTGATGATGCTTTGGATCAATCAGGTCTAAAAATCCGTCGATACTGTTCAGTAATTCTTGAGCTGATTTATAACCAAATATTCGTGCATAATTATCGTCAACGTGAACTACCTTGAGATCTTTGATCACAATAACACCATAGGTTGAATCGATATTAATTTCAGGCATAACATTCCTAATGTCGTGTAAAATTGATTTACAACGCAATTGACGGTGTTTTAATTATAAATTATTTACAGCAGACCAGTTAGCTTAAAAGCGATGATTGTGAGTACCTTCGATTTATTTGAAACTAAAATTATAGGTTCATGCGAAGTAACCATAAGGTAAATTAGGATATGTGGCATAACTCCAAGGGTGTGGTGCTCAGTTAAAAATCGGCACTCATCTTTCTAACCTGTTTATTGTTATCCAAGATTGGAGTTATTGAGGATTGGTATTATTGTTACTGCGATTTGGCATTTAACTTTATAACTCTGTAGTTGATGCCACCCACTCTTCGCTGTTGGGTCCTACCACGCACTCACCATCAACTCGCATGTTTAATCTAAGCTTGCATCGCTTCGTCACGTATTGAAAATCCGTCTCAGGTAAGTGTCGTACCGAATCAACTAAAGATACCCAATGCATTTCAGTGTGATCTGCGAGAGTGTAGTAAACCCATTTACCTCGTTTTTCTTGTAAAAGTAACCCAGCTTTAAACAGCATTTTCAGGTTACGAGAAACGTTATATTGCGTTTCTCCTGTCACATCCATTGCTTCGGCAACAGTAATTTTTTGGTCCACATGAATAAGCAACCAAAACAGCTTCAGGCGATGAGGTTCCGCTAAGGCTTTTAGTGCATCAAGGTATTGGGCGTCCATCTATTTTCCTTTGTTTTTTTTCATACTCAGTAACATTATCACCATACCAATCATAAATACCACGCTAGAATGCGTTGCATGAAAAATTAATTCTGCTTTACTCGCACCAGTAAACAGTGCGTACCAGAAAAAAGGACAAAACACTCCAAGCAAAGCAATATTCCGCCCTGTACGCGTTTGTTCAGAAATATCACCGCCATTAAGTAAGATAGAAAACACTTTGAACATATGACTGTAAGCACACCATTTGGTTAAATTATTTATTGCCGTTCTCATTGTTAATTTTCCAAATCATTTGTAATGCTGATCAGTATACACAAAAAAAGCCAATAAATACACAATTGCGCTTTTGTGCATCTATTGGTTTTTATTCGGATTAATTTAAAGACTATAATCCCATCTCATCTTTGATCTGTGTAGTCCAAGCAGTGATACGTTCATCACTCAAACTCGCTTGATTGTCTTTGTCTATTACCAAGCCGACAAAAACATCTTCTTCCACCGCGGTCGATTCGTTAAATTCATAACCATCTGTCGGCCAACTGCCGATAACTTCTGCACCACTTTCTGCAACACAATCATAAAGCTCACCTAAGCCATCGACAAATTCATCAGGATAATTCACTTGATCGCCCAAACCAAACAGCCCGACTTTCTTACCTGACAAATCAATATCATCAAAATTAGGTAAAAATTCTTGCCAACTCTCCGTTTGGCACTCACTAGATAACCCCGGTAACATACCTTCGCCATATGTTGGTGTACCCAATATAAGATAATCATATTGGTCGAACACTGACGCTTCTACTCGGTTAATGTTAAGCGGTTTTGCTGCAACATCATCACCTAACTGTTTTTGTATTTGCTTGGCTACTTTTCGGGTACTACCACTGTCTGTGCCAAAAAATATTCCTACTTTACTCATAATTCACTCCTTGAAAATGGATCGCTATCAATGCTAATAACCACAGGCGAAATGGATTCGATAGAACACGCTGCTACAGATTTCTACCGGCGTTGTTACCAACACATTGTTTAAAAACATAACTGGTGCAAACGCCATTCCAAAATTAACTAATTGTTTATTAAGTACATTTAAATCTACAACTTAGAAAAAAAGACAATTTGTACGAAAAGCGACAATCAATCGTCGTCTTCATCTATGTCTGGTTGCCAAACAATCGGACGATAGATTTCTACTCTATCCCCTTCATTTATTGGAGACTCTAATGACGCTATTTTTCCAAATACGCCCACTTTTTGCTGGTCCAAGTCAATGGATGGGAACATATTTAACACGCCAGAAGAGTGAATGGCCGTCATTAAAGTTGCATTATCTTCTAACTCTATAGGTAACCATACTTGCTCATTGGCGAGTGCATACACAACACTAACTTTCATCGTCTCTCCCAACATAATCAAATACCTTCCAATGCCTTTTCTGAGCTGGATTGCGCTTTTATAACTTGCTCAACTCTTTGTTTTATTCCTAACAATGCACCTAACATTAAGAAACCGCCCGGAGGCAAAATGACTAACAATAAGCCGCGATAGTCAGGGATAACCACAATTTCTAACAATGAGAAACTGTCGCCAAGTAACAAGCTTGCGTTTGAAAAAAGTGTTCCGCTACCAATAACCTCTCTGATCCCACCCAGTACAACCAATACCCATGTAAAACCAAACCCCATAGCCGCTCCGTCTACCAACGCCGGAAAAACAGATGTTTTACTAGCAAAGGATTCAACACGACCTAAAATGGCACAATTGGTTACAATTAATGGAATAAATAAGCCGAGTACTTTATGTAATGGATGCAGCCAAGCATTTAATATCGCGTCGATTAACGTAACTAAAGTGGCAATAATAATAATATTTACTGGAATTCTTACCGCTTTACTGATCACTCTTTTTCCAAGTGCAACCAGCATATTTGAGGCCATCATTACCACCATAGTAGCCAGCCCTAAACCTAATCCATTGGTCGCGCTACTGGTTACCGCTAAAAGTGGGCATAACGCCAGAGATTGAGTAAGAACAATATTATTACTCCACATGCCATTTTTAACGATGTTCTGATAATCGTTACTTGGCTTGGTATTTTCATCTTGATTATTACTATGACAGCTCATCATTCATCCTCTTTGTTACTAAATTCATCCAATGCCTGCATTGCTGTATAAACACCGCTGACCACACTTCTAGGCGTAATAGTTGCACCTGAGAACTGATCAAACTCGCCACCATCCTTTTTCACTTTCCAAATCGCTGTATTATTCAAAGAACGGCCATTAAAATCGCTAACCCAATCACTTTTCTCAATTTCAATTTTATCGCCTAGCCCCGGTGTTTCGGTATGGCTCAATACGCGCACACCAGAGATCTCATCATTTAAATCAACGCCAATAAGATAACGAATCACACCACTGTATCCTTCTTGTTCACCTCGAATAACGTAATGAGTGAGACGGCCTTGAGAGTTTTTCACTTCGAATAATTGAAATGTTTTTTCTTTAAAAGATAGGGGGATTTCATTATCGAAAACCTTGTTAGCAGCCTTCTCTCCTGCTAACACTTGAGAAAGCAAAACATTTTGGTCTTCTTCAACACGCAACTGAATAATAGGTTCGGTCACATACTGTGAGATCATAAGTAATGTCGCTGCTAAACCACACGCTACCGCTAATAAAATACTTTGATACGGAACTCGCTCTTTCCATTGCTCTATGTTTATCAACATTAGCTCTTCTCCTTTACCACATTGCTACCAAACACAGCTGGTCGAAGGTAGTAATCAATTAAAGGGCTTGCTGCGTTCATAATTAATACAGCAAATGCAACCCCCTCGGGATAGTTACCAAAACTTCGGATCAACCATATAAGCACCCCACAACAAGCTCCGTAGACCATTTGGCCTTTCATACTAGTTGGTGATGTCACCAAATCAGTTGCAATATAAAATGCACCAAGCATGGCCGCACCACTGAATAAGTGGGTTGAGAGAGGAAGAAACTGATCAGGATTGATCGCAAAACTGATCGCGGCGGGCAACGCTATACCGAGTAGAAATGAAACCGGAATAACCCAATGAATAATTCGGCAATAGAGTAAATAAGCACCACCACACATAATAAGAACAGCACTTGTTTCGCCCAAACTACCCGATTGAGTCCCAGCAAGCATAGAAACGACCGATGTCGCGTGCTCGCTCAATCCACTTAGCACTGTCGCTGAAGTTGTACCATCAAATTGAAACCACTGCTCAGGCACCATTACTTGGTTGTTGCTAAAATCAATTGGAGATGGCACCGACCAATTGGTCATTTCGACAGGAAAACAGATCAGCAGCATTACTCTCGCTAGCATCGCAGGGTTAAACAAGTTCTGCCCTAATCCACCATAAATCTGCTTACCCATCACAATGGCAAATACCGCTCCAAACGCACACATCCAGAGTGGAACCGTTGGTGGTAAACTCATTGCAAGCAGTAAGGCGGTAAGCAATGCCGAACCATCCAAACATGCATTACTGTTTCTTCCCATCATTTTCAAACAAATACATTCAGTCATCACAGCGGTAACACTTGTGATAACAACCACATATAAACTGTTTAAACCAAACTGGTAGAATCCAAAAATCAACACAGGCAGTAAGGTAAGAATCACGGTATACATAATTCGTACGCTAGAGTTTTCACTGTGAGAAAAAGGTCCTACCGCCGCATCATAATTAATCATTCACTGTTTCCTCTTCCTTAACCGCTGACTTACTCACCGCTTTTTTCGGTGCACGTTTACGCTTGCTTGCTTTCAATGCTTTTAACGCTTTCTTTTGTTCTGCTTCTTTTAATAAGCGAGCCTTTCTCGCTTCTGTCAGTGCCTTCGCTTGTGCAGATTTTTTCTCCTTCAGACTATTCGCTAAGATAGATCCTTTCGCATGCTGAAAATAATGCACCAAAGGAATATTAGAGGGACACACATAACTACATGCACCGCAAGACAAGCAAAAATTCACGCCTAAAGCTTCAGTTTGTTTAAAATCAGAACGCCGACTATATGCTGCCATTTGAAATGGCATTAGGCCCATCGGACAAGCCCGAACACATTGCCCACAACGAATACACTCTTGTTGAGGTTTTTCACGAACTTCTTCCGAGGTAAGAGCCAAAATGCCACCAACGCATTTATCAATAGGAATATGAGGAGAAGTAATCACTTGTCCCATCATCGGCCCACCAAAAATAAGCCTTTCTGTCTCTTCACTCATTCCTCCACAAAACTCAATTACTTCACGTACTGGCGTGCCTATTGGTACTTCCACATTGCACGGTTTTACTATCCCTTTACCTGACACGGTAATCACGCGACTAATGAGCGGACGATTAAAACGAACCGCGTGATACACCGATTTAGCAGTGGCGATGTTATTGACCAAAATACCAATGGCAGTAGATAGAGAATTAAGTGGCACACTTTGCCCTGTCAGTGCTTTGATCAAATGTCGTTCTGACCCCATAGGGTAAATACTCGGCACAGAAACAACGTTAATATCTTCGTCGTGTGACGCCGATGACTTTAATTGCTCATAAGCCACAGGTTTATTATCTTCTACACCAACAATGGCTTGTTTGGCACCGGTCGCTTTCAACATGAGGCGCACACCCGCCACAATATCGGCAGCATATTCACGCATAGTTAAATCGTCACATGTTAAATAAGGCTCACATTCCCCACCGTTAATTACTAACGTATGCACTTTAGCTTGGCGTGCAAACTGCAATTTACTTGCAGTAGGGAAACCTGCACCTCCCAAACCGACTACGCCGGCTTCGCGGACTTTTTCAATAATTTCATCAGAAGAAAAGTGGTAAAAATTTCCATGGGTGGCTGTCGTGCTACCCCACGACTTATCTTGATTAGCCCGAATAATAATTGTGGCGCATTTAGCTTTAGAAGGATGTGATGTTTGGTGAGAGGTTATCGCTGTCACCATGCCATTAACTGACGAATGTAATGGAGCAATCATGCCAGTGCTGCCAACCGCTACTTTCTGACCTCTGGTCACTCTGTCACCAACCTCAACGATCGATTTAAGTAACGCGCCATTTCGCAATTGCAATGATAAATACACATGACTCGGCCAAAGCCCTTTGTTCAACGCCTTATCGCTGGTCAATGATTTATAAGTTTTAGGATGGATACCGCCACGAAAAGGACGTTTAAATAATGTGATCATAAAACAATCCTTATTAAATCACTGCTTTGTTAGTTTCAGGTTTGGGCCAATACCATGTAGACAAGGTTGGCGTCACGTTTTTCATTGTTAAACAATCTTGCGGGCAAACATTGGAACAGAGCTGACATCCTGTACACACGTGAGAAATCACCGTATGAATTTGCTTAGTCGCACCAACAATGGCATCAAACGGACACGCTTTATAACAGCGCGTGCAACCCGAACATTGGCTTTCATCTATGCTTGCGATTTTTTGAATATCTTCTTCGCTCACCTGCAAAGAAACACCAAGCAACTCCGCGATAGCCACCGCAAGCGCTCCACCTCCTGGGGGACAAGCATTTGGGTCTAACGTCCCTTGAGCCATTGCTTCTGCTGCCTGTCTACAGCCAGCCTCACCACACTGGCCACATTGACCACCGGGCATCAATGCTTCGATGTTGTCGACTATGGGATTACTTTCCACTTTAAAAAACACCGAGGCATAACCTAATGCGGCACCTAACACGCCTCCCAGTACGATAAAAACAACAATCGAAATCACGATATCACCTCCTTGTATCGCTAAAACCTTGATTAATCTTATTTAAACAATGCCAGCAAAGCCCATAAACGCCATAGACAATAAACCTGCGGTAATAAAAGCGATGGGTGATCCTTTCAATGCAGCAGGCACTCGGTTTAACACAAGCTGGTTCCTAAGCCCGGCAAACAATACAATCACCACGGTAAACCCGATAGCCGAGCCCACGCTGAACATGATCGTATTAATGAACGACAGTTTTTCTTGAACACTTAACAGGGCCACGCCAAGTACCGCGCAATTGGTGGTAATAAGAGGAAGAAACACGCCTAACGACTGATACAAGGTCGGATCATGTTTTTTAACATAGAGTTCCGTCAATTGAACCACCGAAGCGATAAGTAAAATAAAGGCGATAATACGCATAAACTCTAAATGCAATGGAAGCAAAATAAAATGTTCCAATAGCCATGTGCTCACAGCCGCAAGTGTCAGTACAAACGTAGTAGCTATCCCCATTCCTAATGCACTGGTTATTTTTCCGGACACCCCCATAAAAGGACATAATCCCAAAAATTTTGCCAGTACCACGTTATTAACAAACGCAGCGCTCAGTAGGATCAATATTCCTTCTGACATTTTTGTCTTCCTTGCATCTAATCTTTCATATACAGAGTGTTTGCATAGGATATGCCATAAGACATACGCACCAATTACGAGCATTGATGGCCTTTATTTATAAGGAGATAACGCTTTTTTTCCTATTTTTTGACAGGAAAATAGATTGTCGTAAATGCAACAATCCTCGATTTATTGTCTCAATTTGTTCTAAATCAAACATACATGTATTACCAGACTTCAACAGTAGCAAGGGAATGACAATGGAATACTTCATGCATAATTAACTTTAACGCCACTACGTATCAAATTGTTTAGTGCGCCTTATTAAATGGATATTGAATGCCATTTTGAGATGACGGCCATCTTCAGGGGATCGTAACCTCTGAAGAACCAAAGTCTCTGAATCACATAGTAATGGTGCCAAAGTAATCATGGTGCCTACCAACAAGGATGTGAGCATGAAATCACTGCAAAGCATAGAACATGAACCAGTATTTAATCATTTTGGTTCCAGTGCATTTGAACAAATCGTCATTAATGCGCCTATCGCCATCTCGATTACCGACCAACTCGGTAATATTCTTTTAGTGAATCAGAACTTTACTGAAGTAACGGGTTATTCAATGAATGAAGTGGTGGGTAAAAACTGCTCCATTTTGTCTTATAAAACGACGCCTAAAAGTATTTATCAGAATTTATGGACCACAATAACCAAAGGTGAACACTGGCAAGGTCAATTGATCAACAAAAAGAAAAATGGCGAGCTGTATATCAGTGATATTTCTATTTCCAGTTTAACCAATGAGCAAGGCGAAATTTTTTATTACGCCATACACAAAGACATCACCGAGCAGCACCGCTTACAGACACATGAAAAAAATCAAGCCGCATTATTTCAAGTGGTATTAAATTCCGTCCCTATCGCTATTGCTTTGGTCGACAAAAATAACAATGCTTTATTTAGTAACAAGAAGTATGAGGTATTAAAAGACAACCTGCATCAAGACCCAATTTCACTTTTACTCGATTATTTGAAAATGGATTACGAGCTTAATTCCATTGAAGACTATTTAAGTCATTCTAATCAAAAATACAAAGGTGTTCATATTGACGGTACCGATAACACAGCTGAGCACTGGTTCGATTATGCGCTCGCTAAAATACCGGTTACTGACACAGCAACAGAAGCGTACTTTCAACCGGTAGACGAATTTTATACCGTGGTTGGCATTATCGACAGAAGCAAAGAAAAACATCTGATAGAAGAACGACGGCTGCAAAATATAAAACTAATGACAGGAGATGAAAAATTCGTCCATGCGATGCAAGAAGCGATGATGGCAACTCTGCACCAATTGCAAGGTCCTCTGAATATGATCAGCTCAGCTATTACCATTCTCAAACAAAACAACCATGCCTGTCCTGGAATCGTCGCCATGGACGAAGCTATGTTTAATGCTCTTGGCGCATTAGAGGATATTAAACAAGCCATTCCAGAGCGTAAAAATGAAGCAAAACAACCCGTTAACTTGAATCAACTGGTTAGAGATACTCTTGCAGTAACAACAACTCAACTGTTACATGCTTCAATTGAGCTGGATTTGAAGCTCACTCCTTCTCTTCCTTCGATTACAGGAAAACCAAACCGCTTACTGCTTGCATTGAAACAAATTATTGATAACGCAATCGACGCTATCCAACTATCACGATCAGACCAACGCACCTTGCTTATTACCACAAGGGAAAGCGTAGATGATATCTCTATAACCATTGAAGATAGCGGGGCTGGTATTTCTGAAGATATGCACTTAAAAGTATTTCAACCATTTTTCAGTACGAAACCTAAACATCAAGAAGGTTCTCGAGGTATCGGTCTTGCGATTGTACAGCAGGTTATAAATGAACATTCTGCCACTATTCAAATCCGGCCAAGTAGACGATTAGGTGGCGCTTATTTTCGTCTAACTTTTCCTAAAAAAACTAAATAGGCGGACTGACTATGAATATGGACTATTCAATCGCAGATTTAGAACGCAAGTTGCTCGCCGCAATGTATAACATTAGTATTCAATTGAATGCTAGCTTAGATTATAGTGATTCTTCCAATCAGGTATTAAAAATACTGCACGAAGAATGCAATTTACTTTGTGGTTTGCTGGCGATTAGAGACGAAAAACGCGATATCATGCTCGTTAAATCCTTCCATTCTCCATTTTCTGAAAGCCCATCTTTTGAGAAGCAAATCAGCTATAAAGCAGGTGAAGGTATTATTGGTGAGATGCTGAACCAAGGTTCGTCTATTGTGATCAGAAATTTAGGTGATGATATGCGTTTCGCAGACAAATTAGCACTATATGATTACGACAAACCTTTTATATGCGTGCCTTTAAAAGACACCACTAAAAATACCACCATTGGCGCACTTTCTGCTCAACCACAAAATAATAACGATGAGGAAATCACATTACTAAGCCGTTTTTTAGAAATGATCGCCAATCTAATTACCAAACACGTCCAGCTTGCTTATCAAGTTAACGTAGAAAAAAACCAACTGGTCAATGAACGAGATGGCTTACGCCGAAAAGTGCGTAATGATTATAGTTTTGATAATTTAGTCGGCCACACAAAACCCATGCGGAAAATTTTTGAACAAATACGTTTAGTCTCTAAATGGGATTCAACAGTGCTACTTAGAGGTGAATCAGGAACGGGTAAAGAAGTGATTGCTAACGCGATTCATTATAACTCTCCTCGTGCGAATAATTCGTTCGTCAAACTGAACTGCGCCGCTCTGCCGGACAATTTACTTGAATCTGAATTATTCGGTCATGAAAAAGGGGCATTTACTGGTGCCATTAAACAGCGTAAAGGACGCTTTGAGTTAGCACATAAGGGGACGATATTTTTAGATGAAATTGGAGAAACCAGCCCTGCTTTTCAAGCAAAACTACTGCGCGTACTGCAAGAACAGGAGTTTGAACGCGTGGGAGGAAGCGACACCATCTCGGTGGATGTTCGAATTATCGCAGCAACCAATCGAAATTTAGAGGTGGAAGTTAGAGATGAAAATTTCCGCGAAGATCTCTATTACCGACTCAATGTAATGCCTATGTATTTACCTACATTAAAACAACGCGTTGAAGATATACCAGAACTTGCTCAGCACATGCTTAAAAACTTAAGCAAAAAGCAACAACGAAAATTATCCATGTCCGAAGGGGCAATTAGAATGTTGATGGATTATTCATGGCCTGGCAATGTTCGCGAGTTGGAAAACACTTTGGAACGTGCTGCTATTCTTAGCGAATCAGGTGTAATCACTAGTGATACGTTAATTTTCCCTCAATTTTCTGTCGACGATAATAAATCATATTCAGCAACGTCAAACAGTTTAAGTACCCAACGGAAAACTGAATCAGTTCGACCAACTGCATTACATAACCATACATCGCCACCAAGCATATCGCCACACAGTACCTCACCACATCGCCACCAAGAAAAAATTGCCGTGGATGAAAGACAAGCTGTTATCGATGCATTAGAACAATCAGGGTGGGTGAAAGCAAAAGCCGCAAGATTACTCAATATGACACCACGACAAATTGCTTATCGTATTCAAATTATGAATATTGAAATGAAGCAAATATAACTGCCAATGTTATATAAACATTAAACGACAAAAGAAATTAGCCATTGTCAGCTTACCGACAATAGCTAATTTCTTTTTTAAAACAGAGAATTTAAATTACTGTTTTTTATATACATAATTCCAACAAGCCAATTGTAAACCTCGGCACGTCACTTGCAGATATAACAATATCCCCCTTATGGAAGAGGTTTCCAATGGAAAAGAGTTATCAGGAAAAACAACAATCAAATCACGACATAAGCAAGGTTAGCCACTTTTTCCGTAAAGAAATTCAACAGAAAATAGAGCAACATCCCTGTTATTCGAAAAATGCGCACCAGTATGCTCGTATGCATCTTCCGGTTGCCCCTGCTTGTAATATTCAGTGCAACTACTGTAATAGAAAATACGATTGTAGTAATGAGTCTCGCCCCGGAGTGGTTTCTAACATCATTGATCCAAACGGTGCCTTACGACAATTTAACGCTATTAAGAAAAGAGTCCCTAATTTATCCGTGGTCGGCATTGCAGGTCCTGGTGATGCTTTAGCTAACCCTAAAACCACTTTCGCGGCGTTGAGGCTTATTCGTAAACACGATCCGGATGTACAACTGTGCATTTCCACTAATGGCTTACAGTTAGTCGATTATGTAGACCAATTAGTGGAAGTCGGAGTCAACCACCTTACTATTACCATCAACTGTATTGACGACACTGTCGGAGAGAAAATCTACCCATGGATCTTTTTTGATCACCGGCGGATAAAAGGCCGGGAAGCATCGAAAATTCTAATAGAACGCCAACTAGAAGGACTCAAAGCGGCAGCGAAAGCGAGCATGCTTGTAAAGGTCAACACTGTTCTTATCCCAGGAATAAACGATCATCATGTTCAGGCTGTTTCAGAAAAAGTCACCAGCTTAGGTGCCATGTTACACAACATCATGCCTCTGATTTCAGAGCCTGAACACGGTACGTATTTTGGCCTCAATAATCAAAGAGGACCAACCGATGCGGAAATGGATCAGGCCCGTGCGTTGTCAGGTATCAATATGGCACAAATGACCCATTGCAAGCAGTGTCGAGCAGATGCAGTTGGTACATTATCAGACGAACCCACAATAGAATCAGATAAAATTACAACAGGCTGTGGCGTTAAAAATGACTCAAGTACTAACAGCACATCAGAGAATGTTAAGGCTTATAAGGTAGCGATTGCCACCAAGTTAAATCAGGTAGATGATCTTATTCAGACTCATTTTGGCTATGCCGAGCAGTTCGAAATCTACCAATACAACGATAGTTATGACACTTATTTCCACATTGAGACCCGTGTTGCTTCAAAATACTGCACAGGTTCAGAGCAGTGTGCAGAAAACGAATCGTATAAAAGTCTAGTACTTGAAACTATTTCAGATTGCGATGAACTGCTATGTTCACGTATTGGTATTGGTCCATGGAGAGAGTTAGAAAAAGCAGGGGTCACACCCAATATTGATTTTGCTTTTGTTAGCAAGCAACGGGCGCTAGAAGAAATTTCTCTTCGCCTTAAAAAGACTCAGCATATGATGCAAAATTCTACAGGAGATGACCATGAAATATGCCATTACGGATAAGTGTACAGGATGCCACGCCTGTCACACTGTTTGCCCGAGCAACGCAATTTATCAAAACCCCAATGCAGAGAACCTATTTGTTATTCATCCTAAACGCTGCACTGGATGTGCAGATCACTATGAATCACCGCAATGCAGCAGTATTTGTCCCATCGAAGAAGCTATTATTGACGAGTATATGCTGCCAGTGAACCCAAAAGGCAGCTTAACCGGAATTGTCGAACAGTAGTATTTGAATGGCACGGAATATTTCATATTGATGAGATATTCCGTTAACTGGCAAACCTCATCACTGATTATCAACCTACCTCAATACATTAAACGTATTGGAATCAAGCGTGCAAAGATGACTAACAATGCAGAATATTAACTGCTTTTATTTGTGCCCAAATGGCCATACCTACCACCAGCTGAAGTTGTGCTTTAGAGCGTTTAGTAATTAGTGACAACAAATGGGATCCATTGTCTAAACCGAGAACAAGAATAACTTCGCTGTTATTATCGGCGGGTTTCATTTCAACGATCACCGTTGGTATAATATTCAATATTGAACTCTTGCTGGGTTTTTCTGTACACACACTCACATCACTCGCCAATATTCTGCAACGACATGGCATACCCAATTGCCCAAATATCTCAGGTACAGTAAAACCAATGCCACCTGATGAAAGCATCGTCATATCATCAGCTAAATAGGAGGTTATCTTGGTATCAAAGATACAACCTAGTTCTGTACCAAATAAGGTTTGGTAGCTAGGGTTGGATAACACTTGTGCGGCGTCATTTGAATCGACAATCTGACCATGATCAAACAGTACGATGTGGTCGGCTAATCTTGCCATCTCTTGTACAGAATGAGTGACATAAACAATTGGAATATTCAATTCACTATGTAATTTATCAAGATACGGTAAAATATCTGCTTTAATTTGATTATCAAGAGCCGATAAGGGCTCGTCCATCAACAGCAGTTTAGGCGAGGTTAATAGCGCTCGCGCAATAGAGACACGCTGTTTTTCTCCTCCCGACAGCCGTTCTGTTCGCCTCTCTAATAAGTGCTCAATCCCGAGTAAACGAGCAATAGTATTCAATTCCACTTTACGCGCATTTTCCGCAATACGTTTCCAACCAAACTCTAAGTTTTGTCGAACCGATAAATGACTAAACAGTCGAGCATCTTGGAAAATATATCCAATATCACGTTGGTATGTCGGTACAAAATTTTGGTCTTGCCAAACCTGTTCACCTACTGAAAAATAGCCGTTTTCGACCCGTTCAAGCCCAGCCATAGCACGTAAACAGGTGGTTTTACCTGAACCAGAACGACCAAAAAGCACCGTGATACCTTTTGCCGGCAAGGTAATGTCCACGTCTAGATGAAAAGCGTGATAACGAATCTCAAATTGAGCTTTAACCTGCAAGGAAGAAGCGCTAACGGACATGATTAGATTCACTCACTCTTAATTGATGCTGACTATTCAACCAGTACATCAGCAGTAACGATATAAACGAAAATAGCACCATAGCTCCGGCCAACAGATGCGCTTTACCATATTCTAATGCTTCTACATGATTGTAGATTTCCACCGAGATCACCCGTGTTTTACCCGGTATATTGCCCCCAATCATCAACACGACACCAAACTCACCTAGAGTGTGACAAAACCCCATAATGGCCGCACCAAAAATCCCCGGCCATGCCAAGGGCAACGTCACAGAATAAAATGTATCCCAAGGCGATGCTCGTAACGTCGCAGCCGCCTCTATCGGTTGCTTGCCGATAGAGTCAAACGCGTTCTGCAAAGGTTGTATAACAAACGGCAGTGAATGAACGATACAAGCAATTGCAATACCTGCAAAAGAGAACGGCAACTGACCAATACCAATACTTTCTAGTCCCCGTCCAAAAGCACTATTTGGACCTAATAATACTAATAAGTAAAAACCCAATACTGTGGGAGGCAACACCATAGGTAGAGAACAAAGAGCGGCAATGACATTGCGATATTTAAACCTGCTGTGTGACAACCACCATGCAATAGGGATGGCAATGGCCATTAACCAAAAAGTCACCACAAAGGCCAGTTTCAGTGTAGTAAGAACAACAATCATATCAACGTCAGTCATTGAATTAACCTCGGTTTTTATATCGTTTTAAGCAAACGGTATTATAGATAACCATACTGCTCCATAATCAATTTGGCGCGATCACTTTGCAAGTAAGCGAGTAATTCAATAGCGGCCGTATTCTCCTTTCCGTGCTTAAGTAATACTGCCCCTTGTTTAATTGGGTCATATAAATTTTTGTCAATCTCAACATACGAACCATCGATATATTGGCCATTTTTATATATCTGTGATTTAGCAAGAAAGGCCACATTAGCATTTCCAGAATCGGCAAATTGAAAGGCCATATTCAATCCTTTTGCGATGATCAGCTTACTTTTCGTCACATTCAGAATGCCTTCTTGTTCCATAACCTGCATTGCCGCAAAACCGTACGGCGCCAAATCAGGATTAGGTAACGCAATATATTTAACAGACGGCTTTAGAAGAGTTTGTTTTACTCCGTTAATATAAGATGGCGTTGGCGACCACAGCACAAGTTGGCCCTGGGCATAAACAAACTCATTGCTTGCTAAGCCTTTTTTCGCCAACTGGTGAGGCCTTACTGTGTCAGCCGCAAAAAAAAGATCGAACGGAGCGCCATTTACAATTTGTGCATATAACTGTCCGGTTGAGCCAGTACTTAATGACACGTTATGATTTGATATGCTACCAAAATCCACTACTAACGCTTTCATTGGTCCAAGAAAATTATTTGCCACTGCAATGGTAACGTCTTTTGCATTTACCGTTGCTGACACGGTACATAGAGTCAACCCGAGCCACATCCATGAACATAGTTTTACCATCATTTTTTTCATATCGGACCTCCTGTCCTTTGTTATTTAGCAAGTACTTTTTCTGTCTCTGAGATGGCTAATCCACCGAAAACAAAATTGGTTTAAGTAAATATCAACTGTGGGCAAGTCGATTATTAAGCCACTGACGTTGTAAATATTGTTTGGCTCGAGCAGTATGTTTCTTCTGAAGAAATGGCCACACCTCCTCAAATGTTGCAACTTGCGCAGGTTTGACTTCGTGGCAAAGCAGTAAATGAAATCCAATTTCTGTTTCTATCGGTGAGCTAATTTGCCCAATAGGTAACGAATGAATAGCCTCTGCTATTTCTGGATACAATTTGCCTTCTTCACACCAGCCAAGAAGCCCTTCATGTAAGGCACTTGGGCATTCTGAATGAGACAATGCCAATGTTGAAAACGGTGTTTGTTGTGCTTCTGCTTGAATACGCGTAATACGCGCTAGTGCTTTCGCTCGAGTGTTATCTGGAAATTGATCATTAATGGTGATTAATATTTGACTCAACTTCCATGTTTTATCTCGTGAAAACTCTGTTTTATGCTGACTGTAATATTCGAGTGCTCTAGACTTATCTAGTTCGGGAACATCTTTAGCCACATACTCCATCACCTTGTCACAATGCAGTTCCTGGCGTAATGCCACCTTAAACCCTTCAACTGTCAGTCCTTGTTGTTTTAATGTGGCATAAAATGCCTGTTCAGATTCAAACTGCTTCTGGCATTGTTGATACGCATCTAATAGCTCTGAAGCGCTAACTTGAACTTGTTGTGCTTCCGCTGTACGCAATATGCTGTTGTTAATATGAGCAAGTTGCTTTACTTTTTTATCAACAATACCTTGTTGATCTTCTGATAAATAATCTGGGTTCATTTCGAACTTATCGGTGGCTATTTTCACCATTAAGTAACGCCTTAGTTGCTCATCTATGAGTTTCTCCTAATATTTAAACCGTGCAGGTATTCAGTGCCATTAACACTCGGGCATTAACTTTAACTAAATGGCCTGCAACCGCTATTTCGTAGTCAAGTTGGCCATTTTCTAGGTTACGATAAACACGCTGCACCTCTACTATGTCGCCTTTCATAGCAATAATGCTTTGCTTCATTTTAAGAGAAAGAGTTAACCTTGCTTTATCCAGTGATCGAAATAAACAAGGGATCCATTCTAATTCTGCGTCAATCACTTCAGAATCTCTCAAACCGACTACAGTGTTCAGAGCAGGGAAGTACACTTGGTAAATCACTTGATTTTGTAAAAAATATCCCGATCCTCGAACCTCGCCCACCAAACCTTGCTTCACTAATAATTCACCTTTATTTTTATTGGCAAAGCTACCATCATTGCGGATATTTCTAACCACTCTTATTTGTTCACCGGTTTTAAATCTTGCGTTAAATACGTCCATGTTTTGCTTCCTTAGTCATCGCAATCACTGCAACTTTCACAACCGGATGTTGAAAAGGCGAGTTCATTACCACTCTGTATTTGGCAGTAAGCTATATTAAGTGCCTTGGTATAGTCTTTGTTCTGCCATGGTGTGGGATACGTATTTAATACGTGTTGAAATAGTCGCAATAATTGGATGCGCTTACGTTGCACTAATTCGGGTTCATATGGAATGTCGAAATAGTCGAGAAAATCTTCCGCGCTCTCCAATGAACTGAATGTTTCACTGGTAGTATTGTTCATACTTTGTCCTTCTTTATAACCTAAGCTAGCTAACTTTTACTAAGTGCTAACTCAGCAAAGACGCTAAATCTGAAGCCGTTGGTAAGCATTTATTCACCTCTGCCCAACGCCGCAAAGAATCACGCAAAGCTTCGCATTGATGCAATGTTAATTCGATGCCAAGTTGTTTATAAATAGAACCAATTGCTTTTTGTCCAGAATGCTTACCCAGTACAAACTTGTGTTTTTCACCTAACAATTCAGGTGCAAACCCTTGGTAATTATGAATATTTTTAAGCATCCCATCTACGTGAATTCCTGACTCATGCATAAAAACCGATTCGCCAACAATGGCTTTATGACGCCATGCAAAACGACCAGAAGCCGACATAACATTTTTGCACAAACTCGGTAATTGATTGAGCGCAATACCTGTTTCGCCTTGTTTTAACACCGTAAGAGCGACGGCAACTTCTTCAAGCGGCGCGTTGCCTGCACGTTCTCCCAACCCATTTACCGTGGTATTAATCGAATTTGCTCCGGCCCCAATGGCAGCCAGTGTATTGGCAGTGGCGAGACCAAGGTCATTGTGAGCATGCATTTCCAACTCAAGGCTTGTGTTACGTCGAATAGCACTAATCTGGTTCTTAGTCGTTTCGGGAGATAAAATGCCAAGTGTATCGGCGAATCGTAATCGTTTCACGCCGAGTCGTTCTGCTCGCTCAGCAAGCGATAAAACCACGTTAATATCCGCTCTCGATGCATCCTCCATTCCAACGCAAATATCCATACCCAAGTCCAACGCTTGACTAATGTATCGCTCTACTTTGCAAAACAATTCCTTATAATTTAGCCCCAATTTATGTTTGATCTGTTGATTAGAAATCGGGATAGAAATATCCAACCAGTCCAAGCCTAAATTACGCGCACTGGCGATATCAGCATCGCTCATTCTGCACCAACCCATGGTCTTCGCTACCGTTAATGATGATGTGATAGCACGAATCGTTTCCTGCTCTGCTTGCCCCATAGCGGGAATACCGACTTCCAATTCAGGTACACCTACGCTTTCAAGTTGCTTGGCTATTGCTACTTTTTCTTCTGTGGTAAAGGCCACGCCAGGGCTCTGCTCTCCATCTCTTAAGGTAGTGTCATTCACGATAACGTAATTAACGCTAGTATCTCTACCAATGCATGTATCCAGTTTTACGGTGTCGTTTTTCATATTCCCTCACATCTCAGGTAAGAACCCAAGCACTAACAATTAAGCGTAAACTGGAGCAAAACCTTGCTCTATACCGCTATTTGTTTTGTTATCCCAATACGGTGAAAGCGCTCTCAAACGCGCTACAATATTAGGCAAATGAGCTAACACATGATCGACATCTTCATCACAATTAAACCGGGATAGAGAAAAGCGCAATGTGCCATGGGCAGCTGTAAATGGAATATCCATTGCTTTCATCACATGTGAAGGTTCTAATGAACCAGACGTACAGGCCGAACCAGACGACGCCGCAATACCAAGTTGATTCATCATCAGCAATAACGCCTCTCCTTCAATATACTCAATGGCAATATTAGAGGTATTGACCACGCGTTGAGTTGGGTTACCTGTGACAAAAGTATTGGGGATTCTGGCTAATATACCTTGCTCCAATCTATCTCTCATCATGGCGATTCGATGATTATTCTCAATCAAAGAACGCTCAGCTAATTCACAGGCCTTACCTAAACCGATGATTGAAGCTGCATTTTCAGTACCCGCGCGGCGTCCTCTCTCTTGATGCCCTCCTCTAAGTAGTGGACGGAATCGGGTTCCGCGTCTTAGATAAAGTGCTCCAATGCCTTTTGGCGCGTGAAACTTATGTCCAGATAATGACAACATATCCACTTGGGTTGATTTGATATCGATAGGGTGTTTACCCATCACTTGAACAGCATCAACATGACATTGCGCACCATATTCTTTCGCTGCGCTCGCTATTTCTTCGATGGGGAAAAGAGTCCCCGTTTCATTATTCGCCCACATAACAGAAACGATAGCCGTTTGATCACTTAGCGCAGCACGATAAGATTCCAGATCAAAACGCCCCTTCTTATCTACGCCAATCCAGTGCACTCGATAGCCTTTACGTTCTAAATTTTCACATCGTTGCAAAGTAGCCGGATGTTCAACCACCGATGTGATGATCTCTTTTTTGTCAGGTTGTGCTTCAATCGCTGACAATATCGCAGTGGTCGTTGCTTCTGTTGCAGAGGAGGTAAATATGATTTCTGAACTAAACTCCGCCCCAACTAACGATTGAACTTGCTCCCTTGCGCATTCCATGGCTCGGCCTACTTTCGCACCGAGCTCATGAATTGAAGATGGATTGCCATAGAATTCATCCAAATAAGGCATCATTTCCGCCAATACTTTGGGGTCAATTTTTGTTGTAGCGTTATTATCTAAATAGACCGTTTTTGCTGACGTTCTGGTTATGTCTGTAGTTTCACTCATAGGCACAGAAGATAAGAGTGCTGATTCAGTCGAATGATTATGCGTCATGAGTGGCCTCCTTTTTGTGTTGATGTTTTTGCACCGGAAAAACCGTAATGTGTGTTCCAAGCTGTTGAGACAATTTAGTCTCTATAGTATTAATTGTTAAACCCGACAAGCTACACGACGTACAGCTACCAGACATAGACACAAAGACAAGGTCATCTTCAATATCAATTAACTCTATATTCCCACCATCGGCAATTATTCCGGGACGAACTTCATCTAGAACACTTTCAACAATTTTGATGCGTTTCAACACCGTTAATTGGCTTTTAACTGAGCCAGTTTGTGACGCAGTTTCACTAGCCGTTGGGCCAGTGGTAGAGTCAACAGGCAGTATCTCAACGTCCGACGTATAGGCAGTTTCATTACTTGCCGTTTCGGCTAAACACTCATCCAGCACCCATTCAATTTTTTCATGGCAAGAAGTACATGCCCCTCCTGCTTTGGTATAATTGACCACCTCTTCTAGAGTGGAAAGGTTATTGGCTGCAACCACACGTTTAATCATCAAATCATCGATAGCAAAACACTTACAAATCAACTCACCTTCTTCGTGGTCACCTTCCAGCTCCTCACCACGGTAATTAGAGACCGCTGCGTGAAGTGCTTCCATCCCCATTACCGAACAGTGCATTTTTTCGGGCGGCAGTCCATCCAAGTAGTCAGCAATATCGGCGTTAGTGAGCGCCAATGCTTGGTCCAAAGTTTTACCAATAATCATTTCTGTCAGTGCCGAAGAAGAAGCAATAGCACTACCACAACCAAAGGTTTGAAAACCCGCATCTTGTATTGTGTCAGTCTCTGGGTCTACTTTAAGGCTTAAACTGAGCGCATCACCACAACTTAACGATCCAACGTCGCCCTGTGCATTAGCGTCTGAGACCTGCTTTGCATTTCTAGGTTGGAAAAAATGTTCTTTTACTTTTTCTGAATAATCCCACATAAGCGCTCCTTGCCTACTTCCAGTCTGTATTTTTGATATATCGTGCTAATAGCCTTGTTACCATGATCGTTGCAATCATCACACCATAATCAAATTGTTTGTTATCTTGTTGTTTTTGTTTTGAATTGTAGAAAAAGAGGTAAAATGCAATTTTGTGATCTACGACATGTTTTGTATCTTTGTAACAAACCGCCTGTTCGTTTGTAACAAAGCAGACAATCACTGTGTCTGCTTTGTATTATTATGAACATAGGTATTATTATGAACATAGGTATTATTATGGACATCGAACTGCTCAGTCCTATAACCAACCACCATTAAGCAGGCATAGCTGCAGGTGCAAAACTGTGGCAGTTTTTAGGGCACACTTTTGCGCAAGATCCACAGCCGATACAATCTGACGCATCTTCAATTGACATGACCATCATGACGTCATCATCGTAAAAATCATCATCATCATCATCATCGTCTAGACTTTCTCGCTCTTTGAGATCAAAAACATCACGTGAACATACTTTGTAACAACGGCCACAACCTATACAGTTTTGCTCTTTCAGTTCATTTATGAATTGAGGTTCCCAAGGGGTTCCTCCGCGTGTATATCCCATTATATTGCTCATCATCATTCCTTTTAGTTACCAATCTTCATCCATTAATTCTGCTAGCCGATCTTTTCTAACGCCTTGTTTATTCTGTTCGATCTCTTTAACAGCACGGCCTAACCAACCCGTAGGTTCACCTTGCAACTCTTGTTGAAGTTCATGCAATAAGTCCTTGATCTCTGCAGACTCTATCACCTTGACGGGATGCACCTCGTGCTCTAATAATTTCCGTATTGCAGCAGCACCGCAGGCGATACAGTACACCGCTATACATTCACTCAGGTCCTCTATTCGTGCCGATAACTTGTCATGCACGTTATCTTGATGAACAGGGTACTCTATGGCTTCTTGAATCTGCCAACGGTCGCGGTTAACGCCATAGATGAGAAAACTTTTTGCTGTACCAAAATGCTGATCAACGTGCTGCCTATCTCCAGTCGCAAATGCCACTTTATGTAATGGGCTAGTAGGAGTAGGAAATGACTCAATGTGGAGCTTTCTTTCACTGGCTATCATATTTTCACCTCTGGTCTTGTCTCCGACGGCTCAAAACGATAAACACTGAGATGCGGTGATACTTCATTTACATGATTGCGCAATAACAAGTTCGCTAACGCAAATAAACGTTCACGGCTCCCTTCGTAACCAAACTGACCCACATCCATATTGCCAAATTGATCATGACAAGGATAACCTGCTCTTAATACTGGAATATCTGGCTCACATATATGGGCGGCATGGGTGTTACTCACCACCAATGAAAGTGGTTCAGGTTCAATGGTCAGCATAGAAAGGTCACCAATAACAACTCGCTTCACATCGGTTTGATTTGCTATTTCAGCTAATTTTGCTGAGTCAACTGTAGTCACCACATTGACGATATTCGCTCCAACACTGTTGAGTAAATTAAGATAACCAATCGCTAAATCAGGCTCTAGTCCAAGTCCGATACTGGCATTAGTTAATAAAAAATGCGTATCAAGCATCGCATCTTGTAGTCGTTTTCTGGCTCGGTTCATCCATTCAGGCACGGATTTATTGGTCAGTTGACTTAAGTACATGACCAATTCATCCATACTGGTGATCCCCATTCCCAGTTCGGAATAAAACCACGGAATATCAAATCTTTTCTCTAGCCATTTTGCGGTAGAAAGTAAAGATTCACCAAATACAATGGTTGCCACACTGTTGGCCATCATTTCTACTTCGAGTACTGACGTTCCGCCAGTACTCGAAGTAGAATAATCATTTGCATCAAGGTGACCATCTAGTGACAGAGACAAATCGGGCGCAAAAATCGCATCGATGTCAAAGGCATCTAAATAACGTTTTAAAGTATCGATATCGCTGCTGGTCATCGCAACCGAGCAAAGCACATTGACTTGTTTACGCTGCCTGACTATCGAAGTCTTCGGTTTTACTAGTTGACGAATAATGCTATCGACAGTCAGAGCAAAGCCTGACTGCATAGAACCTAAAAAGTCGGGCGTACTCATATTAACAATGCGTGTGCGGTTATATTTGGGGAAATCTTTGCGAAAATTCATAATGATTCGAAAAGTATCGCATCCTTGCATCTCTGTTAGTCCCGTCGTCATTACGGTAATCAAATCAGGCTGATCTTTTTCACATAGTAAACGTAACGCTTCGTACAGGTTTTCGTCTCCTCCCATTACCGCAGAAATTTGATCAATTGCCGTATTTTGCAACGGAATTGGCTCTCTAAGATGCTGAATTAAATAAACCTTAGAGAATGCTCCACACCCTTGAGAACCATGTAGTAAAGGGATGGTATTTTGAAACCCTAAGCTCGCCAATGTCGCACCCGTTGCTTGACTGGTTTTGAGAGGTTGAGTCGACAACGGTGAATTTGCTTTAATTATCTTAGTCATGAGTATCTCCTACTTTTTCTGTAGATAAATCCATAAAACTGACTCGTTCAACGTCCTGACAAGAAATCGATTCAGTTTCTACATGCCAAGGTGCTTGGCCGCGTACATAATTCCAAACCGGACTTTGCATCGTTCGACACAACTCTTTTGCGAGGGTTATCATTCCTTCATACCCTGCATAAGCATGTTCTCGTTCCTGATTAATATCTAAAAATGGTAGCTTTGCTTTCAAGGCGGTATACATATTGCGACCACCTGCGATCATGACATCAGCATTGTACTGATAATAAACATCCAGTAAGTTGCGAGCTCCTCCTTCATCTAGCATTAATGCATCCTCGCCCATAATGTCTATGATTTTATCTTTGTCTGCTTGGGTCGATTTTTTAGTTCCAGTTGCAACCACTTCAACCCCTACTTCATTAAGCGCAGAAACCACCGACCATGACTTTACACCACCGGTATAAAGTAAGGCTTTTTTACCTTGCAGTACATCACGATATGGTTTGAGTTCCAGTCGGACTCTCGCTTCTTCACGAGCAATAACGTGTTCAACATGCTCTGTTAATTTTGGGTCGTTCAGCAAACGAGCAAATTCTCGAAGTGATGTGGACGTGTCTTCAATGCCATAAAAGCTGCCTTCAAACCAAGGTATTTGCCACTTGTCGTTCAGTTTACGTGCCACATTAATTTGTGCTCTTGAACAGACCACCATAGCAGCATCGGCGTGATGCATGGTTTGAATTTGGTGAAACTGCGTATCGCCTGCCATACAGCATAGTACTCGCAGACCAAGCTCTTCAAACAGAGGAGAAACATGCCAAAACTCACCAGCGATATTGTATTCACCAATAAGCACGATATCGTGCACTCGCCGCGTTGCATCATGTGCCATAACCGGCTTCGGTGGAGGTGTTGCGGTACCAATGACTTTTTCTACCATTACTTCGCCAGCAATTCTATTACCGAGGTTTTTATTGCCGTAAAACCCCGCTGCGTCAACATTGATAACAGGAATGTTCCAGCGTTCTTGTGCCAATGCACAAATGGCATCCACATCGTTTCCTTCCAAGGCAGGAACACAAGTCATATACACAAAAACAGCAGGTGGATTGTGCGTTTCAATTAATTGTTTGATTGAATGTAATAAACGTTTTTCCGCTCGTCCCATAATCACATCTTGTTCATTCAGGTCGGTGGTAAAACCAAGTCGAAATAAATTTTTCCCACTCGCGCGAGTGCCTCTGTTGTCCCAACTGTTGCCAGCGCAACCAATTGGCCCATGCACAATGTGACCAACATCAGCAATAGGCAACAAACTGATTTGTGCCCCATCAAACGTACAACCACCAGCTGTAGCTCCAGGTGTAGGTCGGCTACATCCTGTTTTTGAACCAGAATTATGTTCGCAGGCTGGTTCATCCTGAAGTAACCTTATTTCAGACTGTTTCATCACATCTCCTGATTCTGCTATTGTCTTGTTTACCTTATAAGTAAGGTTGGTGTCCTAACATCCATAACGATGTTTGTAATAAGAATTGCAATAACAAAGCCAATTATTATCTTATTGTTTTTTATATAATTAATTTAATATCAAGATTAAAAAACGAGTGTGTCATTGCAACATTGTCGTAAAGCTGACAAGCGTGTTTGTTATGACAATGAGGGATTTTTGGGGACTGAATTATCTAGAAAGATTGCTGAAATAAACTGAATACATAACCGAGTATCAATTAGTGGCAATGACATATTGAATAATGATGGCATCTACAAGAATATAAAAAGAAACAAACCAATAAAAAGAGTTAATGAGATAAAATGGAGCGCTTCAATCTTCATGAAGCGCAATAAGTATACCTGTACACTGACCAAGTTCACGAGTGATAAAGCTGCACCCCGCTCCTCCCGAAGAAACCAAATGTAGATCAAAACCCTGAAAAGATTGGTAGGATTCTAGTTCAGCGAGATCATCTTCTGAGCATTGAGTGAACTTTACATACGGGTAGTTCATTTCAACCGCATCAAATGAACCTGTCGTTATAAAATCCGTCAATTCCAGTTGATGTGCTATGGCTAAGATGTCTTTATCATCTAATCGCTTAGTTGTCGGTTGGTTCATAGTGCTTTCCTTAAACGGTCACGACTTGTTGCTGGATAAAAGCGCTATCGATGCTATCTTTGTCCATCATTTTTTTCATCCATGGTGGTGGATTATGAGCAATCACCTCATTCAAATCGCTTAGAATATCTGAACATGAAGTTGGAACAGGCTTCTTCACTGGATGAATATTTGCTCTTGTCACTCTTGCTGCTGCCGGGCCACCTATTGAAAGGGTAAACAGTAATTGGCATTCAGCCAATAAAGTCAGCATATGATCGGTACGAGCTTCACCATGCAGGTCATTATTTACAACTCTGACATCGACCAATTGATGGCTGTATTGATTCACTTCATAGACCAATACACGCAAACAAGAACCGTAGTGACCATTTAATAATTCACCTTGGTTTGAGGTTACCGCTACACGAAGTTTTGGTCCTGAAATGGGTGGCAAGTCTAAAACTTTTGGTATATCTGAAACGTTAGCTTGGTCGCTAGTTAAAACAGCCAGAGCACCCGTTACTTGCTTTCTGGAAATAGAATTATCTAAAGATGTCACTAGCACTTTGAACGTTTTAAGTGATAAATCGGTTAATTTTTGTTCTGAGAGAGGCTCCCCCAGATGTTGAATAAGTAGCCCAAGCAACGATTTAACATCGACCGAGGGTAATAATTTAGAGGCTAATGCCACCCTTAATGCGGCTTCATTAGAAATATGCGTGTCCATACGGTCATCTCCATTTAGGCGGCGGCTTTAAGCCTTTTTGCTCTTACGGTTATAGGTAATGTTGGTTTTACGGTAGCGGGCTCTATGTAATAAATGGCACCGTTTGCCAGGTGTACTTCGCCTCCCCACTGAGATTCAGTATCAAATTCAAAGTGAGTAATAAGCTCTTCTAAATCTTTTTTTGGTAAATAAAGTGAAAGCGCACCTTCTTCGTTATATTGAATCATAATATTTGCCATAGTGTTTCCCTTAGCGTTGTTGAGTTACCTGAAAATCGTCTAAAACTGAAGGCTAATACTCTCGTTGTACCGCTTTTTATGCGGCGATTTCTTAGCCTTCATACGCGATTTGATATGTCGTGCCTAATTAGTTTTTAGTCACTAAACTAGCGGACAAGGTCAAATCCAAAGTCCGTTTTACCCATCACGCTTGTTTGACGATCCAGTTTCGCAAGTACTTCATTCACTAATGTGGTCAAAATACTCATCGCTCCTTCGTAGCCTAATGTACTGCTACGATGAAGGTGGTGGCGGTCAAAAATTGGGAACCCGATACGAACCAGTGGCACTTCAAATTCTTCGCCTTTGGCTTTTGTATCTCTTTCAATAAATTTACCGTAAGAGTTACCTATGAGTAAGTCAGGCTTATCAGTAAATACCAGCGAACGTAAATGCCAAAGGTCTTTCCCCACATGAACTTCCGAAGTTTGTCCATAAGGCGACTCAGCAAGTAGTGCCTCCATTTTTTTGCGCCAACGCTTGTTACCGTTATTACAGAGTACGTGTTTAATTTCACAACCTAATTCCATTAGGAACTTGGTCATCCCTAACAAGTAATCGGGGTCACCATACAAAGAGATGCTCACGCCATGTAACCATGTATGAGAATCGGTCATCATATCGACAAGACGTCCACGTTCTAGTGTTAAAGAATCTGGAATAGGTTGACCCGATAATTCGGATATTTTCATTAGAAAATCATCGGTCCACTCAAGTCCCATAGGAATATTCAATTGAGGAACGTCTTGTTTCCATGTGCCCTTGATAAATTTTGCTGTTTTAGTCAGCTGATCTGGTTGCAATAAAACGGTCGCTTTTGCATTAGGTGCATCTTTAACTTCATCAATGGATGTACCACCAGAATACATTCGATATTCACCATCGGCAGGTGTGTCGAGCACCTCAGAAGGGTCGCATAAGAAGCTATAATTCACACCCATTTCTTTGAGCATGCGATGAATGACTCTATAATTACCAAGATAAGTTTCAAACCCTGGAACAATATTCAGTTTTCCATTGCTATCAAGCTGCTTATTATCCATATCTTTTGCTGTAAAATAGCGCAACATCCCTTCGAACATATTATCCCAACCAGTTACATGGCTGCCTACAAAGCTGGGTGTGTGTGCAAATGGTGTATGAACAGATTGTGGAATATAGTCATCTTCTTTTGCATTCGCGATAAAGGCGTTTAAATCATCCCCTATAACTTCCGCCATACAGGTCGTTGAAACAGCAATCACTTCTGGCTTATACAGTGCATACGCATTCTGTAAGCCATAGAACATATTTTTTTGCCCACCAAATACCGCTGCATCTTCTGTCATAGAATCCGAAACACACGCAATCGGCTCTTTGAAATGACGGTTAAAATAAGACCTAAAATAAGCGACACAGCCTTGAGAACCGTGCACATAAGGTAACGTTTTTTCAAAACCCAGTGCGCAAAGGACTGCCCCTAGAGGCTGGCAGGCTTTCGCTGGATCTATCGTAATGTGCTTTCGTTCAAAGTTGAGTTTTTTATACTCTTCCGTCGTTGTCCATTCAAAGACTTTTTTTACCTCATCTTCATGAGCTGCGTCTTCATAAGTTGCGCGTTTGTTTGCCAACATTTCCGTATATTCCGGCTGTTGAAACAAATCATAACCCGTCTTGATATCGTCAATTTTCTGACTCATAAGTACTCTCCTACCGCGCCACTAATCTGTGAACTCCGGTTCGGTTATTAACGGATGAAAATCCTTTCCATCGTAAATTATGCTGTTTCTGCTAATGGTGCCTCGTCTGCAGATGACGATTCTTTTACCCAAGGTGCCTTCATGCTAGTCCAGCATGGGTTATTTATAGTCAGATCCATATCTCGAGCAAAGATAGCGAAGCCATCAACACCATGATACGGGCCTGAATAATCCCAGCTGTGCATTTGTCTAAATGGGAATCCCATTTTCTGGAAGACATATTTTTCTTTGATCCCTGAACCAACAAGATCTGGCTGTAATTTTTTAACGAACGCTTCGATTTCGTATTCACTTGCATCATCGAAGAGTAGAGTGGCATCTTTCATTTGAGGAATGGTTTTTACATAATCATCGTTATGCGCAAATTCATATCCTGCCCCTACCAATTCCATGCCTAAATCTTCATAAGCACCAAGTATGTGACGAGGTCGTAACCCACCAACATACAACATGACTTTTTTACCTTCTAAGCGAGGACGATACTTATCAATCACTTGTTGCCATTCTTGACGATAACGCTCAATCACTTTTTCAGTTTGTGCTTTAATAGTGTCATCAAAGAATTCGGCTATTTTACGCATAGATTCTTCAATTTTAGTTGGACCAAATAGGTTGTATTCTATCCAAGGCACACCATTTTTTTCTTCCATATGACGAACGATATAGTTCATTGAACGATAGCAGTGGACAAGGTTCAATTTCACTTTGGGTGTGTTTTCCATTTCAGGTAATGTACCGTCACCCGACCATTGTGCAACCACACGTAATCCCATATCTTCTAGGATAATACGAGATGTCCAAGCATCACCACCAATGTTGTAGTCACCAATAATTGCGACGTCATACGGTGTGGATTCAAACTCTCTTTCCGAAGACTTGTTCAATACATGGTCACGTAATGTGTCATTGGCTATATGATGTCCTAGTGATTGAGATACACCACGGAAACCTTCACAACGAACAGGGACGATGGTTTTACCAATTTCTGCCCCTTTTTCTTTGGCAACCGCTTCTATATCGTCACCGATAAGACCAACGGGACACTCAGATTGAACACTCAATCCTTTTGCTAGTGGAAATAGTGATTCAAGTTCATCAATGGCATTTGATAGTTTCTTATCTCCGCCAAAAACAATATCTCTTTCTTGGAAATCGGTAGTGATATTTAATGTAGCAAAGCTATCTACACCTGTTGTGCCAGTGTAGTAGTTACGACGTCCAGCACGGGAATATTGGCCACAACCAACTGGCCCATGTGAGATATGCAACATATCTTTTACTGGTCCCCAAACCACACCTTTTGAGCCTGCGTAAGCACAACCACGAACGGTCATGACACCAGGCAGTGTTTTGCGATTTGAAGTAATGCATTTGCTATCGGTATTGGTTGGATCATTCACGATCACGTGTTTCACACGTTCTTCTCGAGCGACCTCGGGATAGACTTCCAATACTTCATCAATCAATGCTTGTGCTTGTTCTTTATTCATCGACATTTCTGCCTCCAAAATTGGGTAAACGACAGTGAAAATATTCCGCTTAATACAAATTAAGCAGCAACTTCATCTGCTGTTTTACCAATGATTGATTCATCTTCTTCGTCTATAAGGCCGAATTCCATTAACAGTTCTTCTAACTCATCCATAGTGACTGGGTTTGGAACGACAAAGAACTCGTTTGAAATGATTTTTTTAGCAAGCGTACGGTATTCATCAGCTTGTTTGCACGTAGGATCATATTCAATTACAGTCATTCGACGAATTTCTGCACGTTGAACAATATTGTCACGTGGAACAAAGTGAATCATTTGTGTGCCAATTTTGTCAGCTAGGGCTTCAATAAGCTCATCTTCACGATCGGTGTTACGTGAATTACAAATAAGACCGGCAAGACGAACTGTACCTGTTGCAGCGTATTTACAAATACCTTTAGAAATGTTGTTTGCAGCATACATTGCCATCATTTCGCCAGATACCACGATATAAATTTCTTGCGCTTTGTTTTCACGAATTGGCATCGCAAAACCACCACACACTACGTCCCCTAACACATCGTAAAATACGAAATCTAGGTCTTCTTCGTAGGCACCTTCTTCTTCCAAGAAGTTAATAGCGGTAATTACACCTCGACCTGCACAACCAACACCTGGCTCTGGACCACCAGATTCAACACAACGCACATCGCCGTAACCCGTTTTCAACACATCTTCTAGTTCAATGTCTTCCACTGTTCCTGCTTCTGCTGCCATCTCCATGATGGTATTTTGTGCTTTTGAGTGAAGAATAAGTCGTGTTGAATCCGCTTTAGGATCGCAACCAATAATCATCACTTTTTTTCCAGCTTCTGCAAGTGCTGCTACCAAGTTTTGTGTAGTTGTTGATTTACCAATACCACCTTTACCATATATTGCACATTGACGAATTGTCATAATGGGTCCCTCCATAGGATAATTGAAAAAACAATTCATTATTCTATGTGCGAAAAACAAGCCAACAGCAGAAATAAACGTAACCAAATGATTAATAACGAATTAATAGATTTCATCATTAAAGACAAGCAAACAAAAATTAAGACATTGTAAGGTTCAGAACATCTTTGTTCGTTAAATTAGGAAGGTTGTTTGTTGAGTTAAGAAGGTTGTTTGTTGAGTTGCGTAGTTTAAGTTTGACGATGATTATGATTGCATAATTTGAATTTATGCAATCATAAGTTAACAATGCTGGTTGTATCTAAAGGTAGTTAGATCTTGCTGTGATTGAGTGCATAACCGAATTAGAATGTTGGTTGAGCCACTATCTTTACACTGTAAATGCTTGCTGTTGGTCCGTTATACAAGTGCTGACTAAACGCTGCTCAAACGTTTCATCTAGCGTATCAGAAATCAGTTCAATTCTACTTTCAGTACAATCATCCAATTCTATTTCTTTTAAGCCATCAGCGGTGAGATTGTAACCAAACACACCTTGTTCAGTAATAAATACTGCTTTCATGCGCTCAACGTTTAACTCAACTAACAGTGTAATGAGTTTACGGCGATCAAACACCTTATCTGGCGAAAATCGCCAACCTACACTTTTAAACCCTTCACCTTCGTTAATCGCTTTAATCATGCCACTTTCTGGCATTGGTGCTTCTGACGCTAATGGCTTGTTATGATGATGGTGGTGGTGATTGACTGGGTTCTCATGAATACTAGTATCGCCTTCAAACTCAGAAAACGGGATCACACCATGTTGTGCAAAAATCACACGAGTATTGGACCGCCCCACTTCAGCAACATAGTTTTGTAATTTTTCTCTATCACCCTGTTGGTACAGATCGGTTTTATTCCCTACTACCGTATCTGCAATAGCAATCTGTTGATTGAACGTTTCGTGATTGGTATAACGAGGATCCGATAAATTGCGAGCATCGACCAAAGTGATATTATTTTTCAATGACAACACTTGACGATAGTATTCGGTAGATAGCACTTGCAGCACTTCTTTCGGATGACCAAGCCCAGTAGGTTCAATTAAAAGTCGATCTGGTTTTGCTTCAGACAGCAGTTGGTTGATGGCAATTTGCATTGGCAAGCCAGCAGCGCAACACATACAGCCGCCAGGAACTTCTCGGAAAAAAAGTGTTTTGTCGCCATTTTTTTGCCCTTGGAATAGGCTACCATCAACGCCTATTTCACCAAATTCATTAACCAATACAGCCCAGCGTTCATTGTCTGGTTTATTCGCCATCAAATTCAAAATAGCCGTTGTTTTACCGACCCCAAGAAAACCAGTAATGATGTTAGTTGGAACCGCTAAAATAGGTTGATTATCAGAATTCATTGATTGTTCTCCTACGATAATTTTGCCGACAACGATGTCCGGCTAATCATGACTGCGGAACCAATTAAAGCCACTTTTGATACCTGTGGAAAATCACCATTAGGATTTGTTCTTAACATACTTATTTCTCTTAAATTAACGGAAAACTAAACAATAAACACTATTTCACAATGACGATCGCAAACGCTACTCAGCGCAGTCGTCACAAACACAGTTAATCTCTAATTGAGGACTAATAACAGTAAAACCTTCTTTTCTGGCATTGGATTGCAAACCAGTTATCATCTCAGGATCGATAATTTGTTCGCTGATTTTGTCGCATTTAGAACAAATAAGAAACTGCGCGGTACCATGGTCGTATTCGCAAAGAATATGAGAACAAACAATGTATTTATTCGACACTTTAAGCTTGTGAACCAAGTGCTCACTCTCTAAAAAGTCTAATATACGATACACCGACATTGCTTGAATATTCTGGTTGAAATGTTGTTTGCAGTACTCGACTAACTCATAAGCGGAAAGTGATTTATTGGCGTGTATCAATGCTTGTAAAACCAATTTACGCTTTGACGTCAACTGTTTACCACCAGCTTTACAACTTTTTTCTACATGTTGAATAATTGCGTCAATATCATTCATATGAACTACACCATATCTAATGTAAGTAACAATCGTCGCTCATTTAAATCGAGTTCAGGTGAACGATGCACTAATCCATTATCTTCATTACCTTCCCAACCACTGCCTTTTAACAGTGCAACATCGCCTGGCGACATGGTGTTTACCGCACGCTCATTTTCGAATAATCCAGATAGGTGGTCTGGCTGGCCAAGGCTTCCTGCGCCTAATTTGCTTCGATTGATATTGTTACTATCTAGCCATTGAGTAGATGAGCCAGCATACGTTGTCACAAGACGACATGGCACATGATCAACATGAAATTTAGGGCACATTGGTCTGTCTAGAATGGTGAGTCTCAAACCTACTTTTGGCAAATCGAACAGACAACAGAACATATCAACTATGAGAGCAATATCCTCACTTAGTGACGCTGCACAAGCATAATCAGATAACTTATCTCTTATCCACTGGGCGGTATTATCTGGCGTAACAGTTTCGACTAAAGCGAGTGACTTACCGCTATCAAGCATCTGTTGAATAGTGCGTGTCATATCCGTTGGCAACGTACGTTGCAATACCGAAATATTATGTTGTGCTTGATAAATACTGGTTAAAACAGTTGGATTGATACCGATAAACTTTGCCCTATGCTTTTGCTCGAAAGGCTTAGCCTTTATAGCCAGTGAACTAGAATCTATCGCCATTGAACTAGAATCTAGCAACTGAAAATTAGAGTCTACAAACTGAGGTATAGAATCTATCGACACCTCCGCACCTGACGCATACTGTTTAGATTCAACTGTTAAATTTAATCCCATACTATCGCTCCCTAGTCAAAACAAAACGTCCAATTCAACACGCATAACTTTTATTAGAAACCACGCTCTGATTACATAAAGGTTAATTGCTATTATTTATTACCTAGTCCGGCCTAACACTCTCCATGCGATACTTGAAACAACAAACAATCCGGCGGCTATACATACCATTGTTGGGCCTGTCGGTGTGTCGAACACAAAAGAAGTTCGCAAACCAATAACACTGGAACTACTGCCTATCACTGCGGCAAGAAGCACCATAATTTCGGGTGTGCGGCTAAAGGGTCGAGCGGTGGCCGCTGGAATAATAAGCATTGAAACAATGAGTAGTACGCCAACAACCTTTATTGCTACCGCCACGACTACCGCCAGTGCAATAGTAAGAATCATTTGTTCTTTCTTTGGAGAGAAACCACTGGCTAAAGCTAAATCTTTATTTAAGGTCGTAAGTAACAATCCAGACCAACGACGCATGATCAATCCAATAACCAGTAGCGTACCCGTCCAAATAACCAGTAAATCCATCTTACTAACGGCTAGAATATCGCCAAATAAGTACGCCATAAGATCCAAGCGAACTCCTGATAAGAACGAGACGGCAACCAGACCAATTGCTAAAGCAGAATGCGCCATTACACCTAATAATGTGTCCATCGCATAACCTCGGCCACTAAACGTCGCGACGGTAAGCGCCATTAATAGCGTGATGAATAACACTCCAGGAAAAATGGGCAGCGAAAAAGACAGAGATAATGCAACACCAAGCATTGACGCATGAGCAGTCGCATCGCCAAAATACGCCATACGACGCCACACAATAAAGCATCCCAAAGGCGCTGCCGCCAACGTCACTCCAACGCCAGCCAAAGCAGCCCGCCAAAGAAAATCATCTAACATCTAAAACGCTCTCTTTGCTATTAACGGTTGCAGAAGCATTACTTGCTACAGAAACATTGTTAGGTACAAAAACATTGTTAGGTACAGAAGCATTGTTCGGTACAGAAGCATTGTTCGGTACAGAAGCATGGTGGTGATATATTCCTAAAACATCATCTTCGATACCAAATAACGCTTTATATTCTGATGACTTACTCACTTTCTCTGGCACACCTTCACAACAAATTTGACCATTCAAACAAATAACCCTATCGGTTCGACGCATTACCACATGCAAGTCATGGCTGACCATAATGACAGCACATCCAGTCTCTTTACGAATAGCGTCTATCTGCTGATAAAACTCAGCCGTTCCGCGCTGATCTAAACCTTGAGTGGCTTCGTCTAACAACAACAACGACGGTTCTTCTAGTAAGGCACGAGCTAGCAAAACACGCTGAAGTTGCCCTCCAGATAGCGACATTAGCTGCTGCTTTTCGACCGCAGGAACACCTGCTCGCTTTAATGCATTTAATATAACGTCTTTAGGACGACGGATAGGAAGCGTTAAAAAACGATATACCGTCATAGGCAAGGTTTCATCAATATGTAAACGTTGCGGGACATACCCTATCTTCAAATCTTTATGACGCTGAATATGACCACTGACAGGAGAAATAGCTCCAATCAATGTTTTCAATAACGTGGATTTACCTGAGCCATTTGGCCCAACAATCGTCACTATTTCACCTTGGCAAACCGACATGTTAATACGGTTCAATATAAGATGATTTCCAAACTTTACCGACAAAGCTTGTAATGAAATTAACATCTACTCTCGCTTAATTTTTTCGCTATAACTGGCTTATTTTAAACCAAAATTATTACTAGATACTCGATTGATAGATATGTTATAACATAACAATTACAATTACTACTGTTCATATTTGCTGTAAATAAGACACTATCAGGAGAAAATCATGCTCAAAAAAACGATTACTGGTGTTTTCGTTAGTTTGGCTTCAGCCTCACAAGTTTACGCCCAAGTACCACAGGTCGCCGTTGATATTGCACCACTACATTCACTCGTCACTCAAGTAATGGATGGTGTTGGAACACCTGATTTACTGATCCGTCCAGAATCTTCTCCGCATGAATACTCGTTGCGTCCTTCGGAAGCAAAAGCGCTATCGGAGGCAGATGTTGTTTTTTGGATTGGAGAAGGATTAACTCCTTGGTTGGAAAAACCTTTATCTAGTTTAGCTGGATCGGCAACTAAAATTGAGATGATGGAAAGCGATGGTGTTACGCTTTATGATTTCCGTGAAGGGGCGACATTCGAAGCACATGAACACCACGCTGAACACGAGCAGGATGAGCACCATGAGGATCACCACGATAAAGGTGAACATGAACATCACGATGAAAGTGAGCATGAACATCATGAAGAACATGCGGAGCACCATGATGAACACGAACATCATCACGAAGGGCACGATCCACATGTATGGTTAGACCCTCAAAACGCAATAGTTTGGGTAAAAACCATCGCAAACACATTAGCTGAAGCGGACAGTGAGCATGCAGATGCGTATCAAAACAACGCTAAACTAGCGATAGATCGCTTACAACTGCTGAGCAATGATATTCAACAACAGGCAAAGTCGTTACAAGACATCAATTTCATTGTATTTCATGATGCCTATCAGTACTTCGAACAACGCTTCCAACTTCTCGCATCTGGTGCAATTTCAATTTCTGATGCTTCTGACCCGAGCCCAGCTCGAATTTCAGAAATACGCGAAACAGTTAAAAAGTTAGGAGTGACATGTGTGTTTACTGAACCGCAATTTAACCCACAATTGGTTAAAACGGTTTTTGAAGATTCTAGCGTAACAACTATCGGAACAATGGATCCGCTAGGTGCCAACATTGCTGTAGGTAAAAACCAATACAGTGATTTACTAATGGCTATGATCAACAGCCTTAAACAGTGCCAATAATCATCTTGTGCGATGAACTCTGTTTGTAAATGACAACAATTCAAACAGGGTTCAGATTAGCGAATGGTTTAAGTTAACAACTAGTTTACAAGCGCTCAACTGAGTGAGCGCTTGTAAACTAAAATTGAGAGTAAATGATCACCAAATCTAATTCACTGGCAATGACATTCACTGCCAGTAGAGGAATTAAAACTCTTTAGAGATCGTATGCCCTTTAGGTAATTGATGAGCAATACCTTTGTGGCAATCGATACAAGTTTGACCCTGATCTTCTGCGACGCTATGTATTTTTGCCGCCACTGGTTTTTGCTCTACATAATCCATGTATTCAAAATTGTGGCAGTTACGACACTCTTGTGAATCATTAGCCTTCATTCGAGCCCATTCACGCGTGGCCATTTCAAAGCGATGGTCTTCAAATTTTTTGCGTGTATCAACGATGCCAAATACTTTCCCGTATAACTCTTTACTCGCTTGGATTTTACGGATCATTTTAGGCACCCACTCTTTTGGAACATGGCAATCGGGGCAGGTGGCCCGCACACCAGAGCGGTTAGAATAGTGGATGGTTCCTACATACTCTTCGTACACATTATCTTCCATTTCATGGCAGCCAATACAGAACTCTTCTCTGTTTGACATCTCCATACCGGTGTTAAAACCACCCCAGAAAACAATACCTGCGATAAAACCAACCGTTAGTAATGTGCCAATAGCTAAGCGACTTGGCTTAGTAAACCACGCCCAAAAGCGTTTAATCATTCCCATAACGCCCCCTACTGGCCGAATTTACCTACTGGTTTGAAATCATTATCAACCAGAGGTTTCGCATCAACTTGAGTCACATGACACTGTAAACAGAAATAACGACGAGGTGCTACTTCGGTCAATATTTTGTTATCACGGTCCATGTAGTGCGTTGGGCTCACTCGTGGTGCACCTGTCTTACGATAAGTACTCACGTCATGACACTCTAGACAACCATTGTTGCTGACATTTAGTTGTACTTGAACGGTTGAGTGTGGAATAAGCGGCGGTTGATTTACATAATCTAATGCCAACTTATCCTGTTTTTTGGGCAACTGTTTGATCGTTGCCACTTCATTATTATCACTTATACCCTGATCGCCGCGAAGTGATGTCACTTCGGCGAATGCTACCGTACTTACTAAAGCCGCCAGCATTGCAGACACGACAAACTTACTCTTCATATTTAGCTCCAGTTCTCATTCTAAATTCGAATACTTTCTCAGCACAGACATCAATACATCGACCGCATGAAATACAATCTTGACTCATGATCTTCCTGTCGCCCTCTTTTAACGGTTGTCTTAATATTTTTGGTTCAGGACAAACGTTGTAACAATCCATACAGTTATTGCATTGCTCTCGGTTAGTTGCAGACACTCGTAACAAACTAAAACGGCCAATCACACCGTATGTCGCTCCCAACGGGCACAAATGACCACACCACGCATGCTCAACGAGCAGCAAGTCGATGAGAAAGACCAACAGTATTAAGACTGCACC
Organism: Vibrio sp. MA40-2; assembly: GCF_047302445.1. Taxonomy (NCBI): domain Bacteria; kingdom Pseudomonadati; phylum Pseudomonadota; class Gammaproteobacteria; order Vibrionales; family Vibrionaceae; genus Vibrio; species Vibrio sp. MA40-2. The sequence continues at coordinate 1,163,652 of NZ_CP178627.1, read as the reverse complement.
CGCACCGAAACCAAAAATAATGCCTCGGTGTAAAGCGGATACGGGGTCTAACCATGTCCATAACAGAGTGCCTGATATAGCACTACCAATTAGGATGGCAGCAAGTAACCAATAACGTAATGACGACGGCCATTGATAACTTGCTTTTAGCCCTGTTTTTCTTCTCAGCCATGCGGCAAAATCTGTCACCATATTCATAGGACATATCCAACCACAGAACATTCTTGGGCCTGCAATGGCATAAAACCCAGCCACGATAATCCCACCAAGAATAGCGGTAGTTTCGGGCCAATAACCGGTTGCAATGGTCTGAAGCAGCAATAATGGGTCGGACAATGGAATTACGCCGAAAAACACACTCGAAGATAAATTACCTTCTAAAATGCCCCACGTTGGTCCCATAACAAACAAACCGATAACCGAAAGTTGACACACTCGACGCAAGATTAAAAACCGATTAGCACGCCACCAACCGAGTTTATTTGTTGCCTCTTTACCTGCGTCTTTCGCCAGATTCTTAACACTTCTTTGTTTGACTACCACTATAAGCCTCCTTTATCCGCAGGTCCGTCGGGCTTAATGCCATCTGGATTGCCTAGCGGCTTACGGTTAGGTAAATCAAACTGTTCAGGAATCAGGCTTTCTCCACCATGATTGGCTTTCTCTTCCCAACCCAGGCGATAGTGATGACCTAACTCACCTTTCGCCAATGCAATTGGGACAATTTTGATTGCGGTTTCTTCCAGAACACAGGCTTGCTCACATTTACCACAACCGGTACATTTGTCAGATACAACGGTTGGGATAAAACTCGCGTGAACACCAGTACGATGATTACGTATTGGCTCCAATGTAATGGCTTCATCAATCAATGGGCACACGCGATAACAAACGTCGCAGCGTAACCCTTGCCAGTTCAAACAGGTTTCATGGTCAATAAGAACTGCCGTTCCCATTTTAGCTTTGGCTATATCGGTTAGCCCTTTATCAAGTGCACCACTTGGGCACTCAACAACACACGGAATATCTTCACACATTTCACACGGTATATTTCTCGCGGTGAAATAAGGCGTCCCGGTTGCGACTGGCGACAACATGGTCGCCAGTTTCAAGGTGTCATAAGGGCAAGCTTGAACACACAAACCACAACGTAAACATGAGTTTAAAAACTCAGGTTCGGCTAAAGCACCCGGTGGCCGAATAGGCACACCCGATCCACTCGCTTTACTTTGTGTGGTCTGCAACCCAAGCACGGTTGTTGCAGCGCCAACTCCAACCGCGGTTCGAAGCGCATCTCGCATGAAACGTCTTCTACTCGCCGATGGTAAAGAATGTAAGATTTTCATTCTTTACTGCTCCATGACCGCAATTAAGCTTTGCCGATCTTAACTGCGCATTTTTTATAATCCGTTTCTTTTGATAACGGATCGGTTGCATCAAGTGTTAGCTTGTTGGTCAACTGACTGGCATCAAAGAACGGCATAAATACCAGGCCTTGAGGGACTTTGTTACGTCCGCGTGTTTCAACATGGCTCGTAACTTCACCACGACGAGAAGCGATGGTAATAGCGTCTCCACGACGTAATCCTCGTTTCTTCGCGTCCAATGGATGCATATAAACAACCGCATCAGGGAAAGCACGGTACAGTTCAGGAACACGACGAGTCATAGACCCTGTATGCCAATGCTCTAGCACACGACCGGTACACAACCATAAGTCGTATTCATCATCTGGAGATTCTGCTGCTGGCTCATAAGGCAAAGCGAAAATAACCGCTTTTTTGTCCGGTTTTCCGTAGAACGAGAACTCTTCACCTTCATTTACATAAGGATCGTAACCTTCCACATAACGCCACAATGTTTCTTTACCATCCACTACAGGCCAACGAAGACCACGCGCTTTATGGTACATATCAAACGGTGCCAGATCGTGTGCATGACCACGGCCAAAGTAAGCATATTCTTCGAACAAACCTTTTTGCACATAGAAGCCAAAATCACGAGACTCATCGTTTAGTTGCCCTTCGGCAAGTTCATCAACGCTGAATTTATTCACTTCACCATTTTCAAATAGCACTTGGAAAAGAGTTTTACCTGCCAATTCAGGCATCTTATCAATTAACTCTTGTGGCCAAACTTCTTCAACGGTAAAGCGTTTAGAGAACTCCATTACTTGCCATACATCGGATTTAGCTTCACCTGGAGCCGTTACTTGCTGACGCCAAAACTGAGTACGACGTTCGGCATTACCATACGCGCCTTCTTTTTCTACCCACATTGCGGTAGGAAGAATAAGGTCACCTGCCATTGCTGTTACGGTTGGGTATGGATCAGAAACCACAATGAAGTTAGCTGGATCACGATAGCCAGGATAGCGCTCTTCGTTAATGTTTGGCCCAGCTTGCATGTTGTTATTACACTGAACCCAGTAAGCATTCAGCTTACGGTCTTTCAACATACGGTCTTGCAGAATAGCGTGGTAGCCTGGTTTAGGTGGGATAGTACCCGCTGGAACTTTCCACTTTGTTTCACACATTTCACGGTGTTTCGGGTTAGTCACCACCATATCAGCAGGGAGACGGTGAGCGAAAGTGCCCACTTCACGTGCCGTACCACATGCTGAAGGTTGACCGGTTAATGAAAATGGTCCGCAGCCTGGTTTCGAGATTTTACCCGTCAACAAATGAATGTTGTAAACCAAGTTATTAGCCCATACACCACGAGTATGTTGGTTAAAGCCCATTGTCCAGTAAGAGACCACTTTCACTTTAGGATCGGCGTACATTTCCGCCAATTCTTCTAATTGGTCGACCGGCACACCAGACAACTCAGAGACTGTTTCCGCATCATATTCCGCAACAAACTTAGCATACGAGTCAAAGTCCATTGGGGTAGATTTTCCACTGCCCGCATTTTTAGCAGACTGCTCAAGCGGATGCGTCGGTCTTAAACCATAACCAATATCGGTAACACCTTCACGGATATTAACGTGCTTATCCATGAAATCTTGGTTCACTTTATTATTGGAAATAATATAGTGAGCAATATAATTCAAAATAGCCAAATCGGTCTGTGGGGTAAAGATAATAGGGTTATCTGCTAACTCATAAGAACGGTGTTCATAAGTAGAAAGAACCGCTACTCGGACGTTATCATCAGACAGACGACGGTCAGTCAAACGAGACCAAAGGATAGGGTGCATTTCTGCCATATTTGAGCCCCAAAGAACAAAGGCATCGGCATACTCTAAATCATCATAACACCCCATTGGTTCATCCATACCAAATGTACGGGCAAAACCAACAACCGCAGACGCCATACAGTGACGGGCGTTAGGGTCGATGTTATTTGAACGGAAACCGGCTTTATACAGTTTTGCTGCAGCGTAACCTTCCCACACTGTCCATTGGCCAGAGCCAAACATACCAACCGCTGTTGGGCCTTTTTCTTTCAAGGTTTTTTTGAATTTATCCGCCATTACATCAAAAGCTTCATCCCAACTTACTGGGGTAAATTCACCTTCTTTATCGTAAACACCATCGGTTTTACGTAATAACGGTTGAGTCAAACGGTCACGTCCGTACATTATTTTAGGTAAAAAATACCCTTTAATGCAGTTTAAACCGCGGTTTACCGGGGCATCTGGGTCACCTTGTGATGCTACTACTCGGCCATTCTGGGTACCGACTAAAACACTACAACCTGTACCACAGAAACGACATGGTGCTTTATCCCAATGTACTTCATTATCTTTACCGGCAGCTTGAGCAATCGATGTAGGAAGTACCACTCCCGTTATCGATGCCGCAGCAACCGCTGCATTTGCCTTCAAGAAACTTCGTCTACTGACACTCATTTTTGCTTCCTCAGTCAAGCTCTACTTGTTCATCCATTTGATGGAAAACCAGAGTTGCTGCAAGCACCCCCGGCAATAGTTTAATTTTATCAAAACGCTCAGCTAAGCTGTCACGGCTATCACCTTCAATAACAACCACTAACTTGCCCACTTCACTTGTTCCTGGTACTTCTGTCCCTGGCATCTCTTCGATCAAAGCCTTCACTGCTTCAAGTTGGTCAGCTGCGGCATGTACCGCTAAGCTGCTCACGTGATAACTCATTGCTTCATCCTATTTCAATTTTTTATTTACTCAGTAATGATGATTACTTGATCAATACTGATAACTGTTTACTCAATTGTAATGACTGTCTAATCAGTACTGTCTGATGTTTTGTAAATATCAATCGCATCAACAGGGCAAGGTTTTATGCATCCTCCGCAGCCAGTACAATCTATTTCATTCAATATTGGTTTTGCACTACCGCCCACTTGCAAACGAAACTTAATCGCGGAATATTCACAGTTTTCACCACAAACACGACATTCAACACCTTTCGCCGACAGACATTTTTCATCAATTCTAGCGACTTGCTGCCATGCAGGTTCAGAGCGCGGTGTAAGGGGTTCAGAACGCGGTATAAATAAAGGTTCTGGACATATATCGGCACATTTTTCGCAAAACGAACATTCACCCAAAGCAAAATTCACTTCTGGAAATCCGCCATCACCTTTGACAATAATCGACGTTTCGCAAACATCGATACACTTATTACATCGGCTACAATCAGCAATAAACTCTGACTCACTAATCAGCCATGGCATACGCTGAGGGGCAACAGTATCTAAATGTTTTTTCGGTCCTCGGTTAAACAGCCTACGCCGTGCTAAATCAACCAAAATTTTCCTCAATAAGATTCGATATCATTACAACCCATGATAATTTTATTTATGCTTCTATTAACAACGATTAACTAAATAACCATTAATAATTAATATTTAACTTTATTAGATATAACTTTAGTCTAAGATTTGGGGTAAGCTAATAAATACCCACAAAGAGGTAATTAGCTAGTGGACTTGCGCCAGATCAATATTTATTATCGCTTTAGTTCACACAATACTTAATTCTATTGGCAAATTTTACAGGAGAGGAATAATTGCAACGCACTCACGTTTCTGTTACGAAAACTATTGCAAGAGCAATGATCATCATTCTCTTTCTCTCTGTTGTCACAACGGTCATCACTTTGTATGCGCTTTACTCAAATTTAGATGATGCAGAAGCAATAAATATCGCTGGCTCGCTGCGAATGCAAAGTTATCGTTTGGCTTTTGATATCGAGACACAATCGACACTTTTTCACGACCACATTGTCAACTATGAGCGCTCACTCAATGCGCCTACTTTACGAGCAATCGAGAATTGGTTAACGCCATCTTCACTAGTAGAAAACTACCAATTATTACTCAGTCGTTGGCAAGAATTGCAGCCCGCATTATTATCTGAAGATAAGTTTATATATTTAGATGAAGTAGCTTCATATGTTAATCAAATAGATATTTTTGTTTATGAACTACAAGAATTTTCCCAGTTAAAATTACAAATATTATTTATTACTTATGGGTTAGTATTTATATTTATATTGATGGTCGTTTCTTATGTCATTTATTTTTCTCATAGAAAAATTGTTAAACCATTGCGTAAATTGATGACCGCAAGTAAGGAAGTTCAGTCAGGAAATTTTAACTGTAAAGTACATATAAAAAGTCAAAATGAACTCGGCGTATTAGCAAATGCATTCAATGGCATGGCCACCGAATTAGAGAAACATTATACTGGGCTAGAAAAAACCATTGCAGAGAAGACACATCGTCTAGAACATGCAAAAAATTCGCTCGAAGTCCTGTATGGTTGTCAACAAGAACTCTCAAGCAGTCACCTTGGTGAACAAAATTTTAAAACTATCTTATCTTATTTACATGCGACAGAAGGCATCACAGCAGTACGTTTGGTGGTAGAAGAAACACATGCTGAATGGGAACTTCAAGTCGGAAAACCGGATCAATCTAATTGGCATTCAGAACCACTAAAGCTAGATCATGATGTTATGGGTCGACTCGAATGGCAGTTTACCCTCCCATGCCCAGATAAAGAGCTGATCACTAATGTGGCCAAAATTTTATCTCGTGGTATCTATTATAACGATACCCAAAAACAGACACAGCAGTTACTACTGATGGAAGAAAGAGCGACTATCGCCCGAGAACTGCATGATTCGATTGCTCAATCTCTGTCTTATCTTAAAATTCAAACCACTCTACTCAATCGAAGTATTGCTAAGCCAGATATGGGACAGGCAGCGGTAACCGCGAAGGAAATTGATAAACAACTCAGCGCAACTTACACTCAATTACGCGAGTTACTGAGTACTTTTAGGTTAACTATCGGCAAAGCAAACTTAGGCGAAGCTCTCCATGAATTGCTTAAACCACTAGAAGAACAGACTAGCGCTGAGGTAATATTGGATAATACTCTCGCATCAATTTCGTTACGTGCAAACCATCAAGTACACGTAATTCAACTAATACGAGAGGCTGTACTAAATGCGATGAAACACGCTAACGCCTCAATAATTAAGGTTAATTGCCATCAACAAGATCGTATGGTGAATATCAGTGTTGTCGATAATGGAAGTGGATTCTGCACAAATGTTGAGAAAATAAATCACTACGGATTAACGATAATGTCAGAACGGGCAGAACGTTTAAACGGTGATCTCAAAGTAATTAGTAAGCCGGGTGAAGGTTGTACTGTACAACTATTTTTCCCATTACAGATGTAAATTAGGAAAACAAATGTCAAACTGGAATGTATTATTAGTCGATGACCACCCATTAATGAGAAGAGGAGTGAGTCAGCTGCTCTCTTTTGAAGATGAATTTACTGTAATCGCTGAAGCGAGTAATGGTGCAGATGCCGTAGCAACAGCATGCCGCACAGAACCTGATCTTATCTTACTTGATCTAAATATGAAGGGGATGTCCGGGCTTGATACACTCAAAGTTTTACGCGACGAAGGCGTTACGTCTACCATAATCGTATTAACTGTATCGGATAACAAACAAGATATTCGAGCTCTCGTCGATGCTGGTGCCGATGGTTATTTACTCAAGGATACAGAACCGGATGAACTGGTGCATTTATTAAAACAAGCCATGATCACTGGCAGTGCTTACAACGAATATGTACTTGAAGTACTGAGAGATAAATCAGTAAGTGAAGACATGTTTAGTAAACTAACCGACAGAGAACGAGAAATTCTAGTTGAAGTGGCTCGAGGTTTTAGTAATAGACAGATCGCAGATAGGTTATTTATTTCTGAAGCAACAGTAAAAGTTCATATAAAAAGCTTACTGAAAAAACTCAGTGTGAAATCACGTGTCGCCGCAACGGTACTGTATTTAGAGAATCAAGGCAAAGCATAAAGCACGACAATAAACGTGTAGCGTCACAATCCATTCTATCGGTAAAATCAGCCGTCAATAGACGGCTGATTTTGTCCACCAACTCGCCTTTAGTCCAATCAACACTCTTCGCTTTACCCGAATCAACCGAGAGTTAATTTTGGCATACCGATTAATTGACAATATAATCAATAACATAGATTACTAATTATTCTAAATAGAAATGCCAATATATATGTTATAAAACAATAGTATATCTATTTTATTGTACAGCCGTACAATAATGATTGAAATCGATGTTAATCAGAATATACTACTCGAAATTAAAGAATAGAAAGTCTGATATAAAACAGCGATAACTTACTGTTAATTGGGCCATATGAAACTTAAGGGAGTGTTGATGTTTTCCGAGAATAAGTATTTTCTTAACGATAAATATATTTTCGATGCGAGTGCTAAATCTCTTACCATTAGCGGTGGGAGTAACAATACAACCTGGCTAGGAAGTAACGAAAGCAATATCTTATTGGCTTTTATTGAAAGGCCTAACCAGATATTAAGTCGAGATCAAATACATCAACTCGTTTGGACAGACAATGGTTTTCACGTAGACGAGTCAAGTGTTATTCAAGCTATATCCACACTGAGAAAAGTGCTTAAAGATTCAGCAAAAGACCCTGCATATATTAAGACAATTCCTAAGCATGGTTACCAATTTATTGCCAACAGCAAAAAACTTGAACTTGAAGATCACATTGACAATGAAGTCAAAAATGAAGAAAAAAGCGCAACTATAGAAAATATCGAAAAATTAGATAACACCAACGAGACCAGTGATACAACTAATAAAAGGCAGAAAAAATTCTTCAATATAAAAAATATCATATTGCTGTTGATAGTTGCAGGATTAGTACTTACCTTTGCTTTTTTGTTTCCAACCAAACTAGCACAAAAAAAATATGTTAAATTACAACAGGTTGACATCATAAATAATATAAATATTTATGTATTAAATCCGTTCGACAATACTTACAATCTTCAACCTGAAATAAAGCATTGTGTTACTCAACTATTAAACAGCGATTTACCGTCTAGTACTATCGATAAAGTGACAGTATCAAGTACTTCTAGAAATGAGTTGGTCATTAACATGATAGATAAATATTTAAGCAGAAGTATTAGCTATACCTTAATTTCAAAAAATGTAGATATGCAGTCATTTTGTGATACGAGGTTTACTAATGTTAAAAAATAAATTTTTAATTTTCTGGGGACTATTTGTCCTAATTATTATTTTTGCTATTTTTCATTACTCTAATAAATTTGATCAATCTATTTTGACCTCGAAAACGTGGCATTCTAATATGAGTTTTATGGTACCAAGCGAGTATTATGATCAAGCATCGCTGGGTTTAGATAAGCTGTATACCACATCCGTGGTGAGTGACTTCAAGTATCTTAAAGATAAGTCCTATATTCAAAACTCTTTTATTGAAGCTTACGACGAAAATAATAATATTATTTTCACAATTGAAATATCTAACGTTGGTCGTTGGAAATACGATGAACGTTATCTTTTTTTAGAGGCTGGAGAAATTCATGACGTATCATCAATAAGTGAAGATTATATTCAACATGATAATGTCGAAAAGCTAAAAGAACTGTTTCTCATTGATATGTTACAAGTGCGAAAAATCGATATGATAGATAAAAACACCATGTTGATGACATCGGTTGATAACGCATCAAAGCTTTGGATTGCTCAATAAACTAACCAGTAGCATCCTCAAACAACATTCGTTATTGAGGATGCTGACACTTTTCAAATAGCGCTATGATCAACGATAACTGGTTACATTTATTTGTGACTAAACTAAAGTGCACCTTTATAAGTAGTTAATATCTTGGCCAACTCATCCGTTTGAAACCCAATAGGAGCAGTGAAATTAGTAAGCGCGATCAAACCACCATCCAGTGAAGGAATACTCGCCAACATCGCCGCATTTTCGTTTTTCAGCCCGCCACCGTACACCACATCCACTTGTGCAGAAAAATGTTGCTTGACAATATGTTTGATAAATAAAGATATATCTTGTATGTATTCTTTACCTGGAGGCGTTTTTCCCGGTCCAATCGCCCATACTGGCTCATATGCCACAGTGATATTTTGTTCAATATCAGAGGCAGATATTCCGGCTAAACTACTAATAAGTTGTGTTTTTAGAATTTGTTTAGCATTCTCAACTTGGTGTTGTTCTGTACCTACCCCTCGCTCTTCTGAGGTTTCTCCTATACAAACCGTTGTTTGCATTCCGTTAGCAAGAGCACATTGTATTTTCTGATTGATCATATTACTCACCACTTTTGCGGCACGAGTTAAATCAATAGATTGGTTATCTAACTCAGAAAAATAGTCTTGCAAAACCTGATTATAAAAACGCCTTTCCTCGCAATGACCAATAATATTAGCTACTCCACCCAACGTTTTTTGTGTCGATGCCAAATTAAATGTGGTGAAGGCACCAAAATTTCCGCCAATAGAGACATCTTGTGAATGGCAACTTTGCACGCCAATAGATAACTTATTTACACTATCTTGATCATAAGTATTAAGTTTGTTTGTCGCTATTTTTAACAATGCGTCTGGCACGAATAAACTGAGTTCTAAGTAAGGAATATTAATAAGATTTAAAGTGATAATTTGGTCGATAACGTTCTCAATCCAATTAGCAGGATCGGTGTCATCACATACTCCACCGACTGAACGGCTCACATCAAAGCGCTTTAAATTAATAAGTATTTTTTTTGTTTTCATCTCTTTATATCCAACTATTATTTTTACAATAAATAGTAACAACAACTGAACATATAATAGTGACAAGAATCACATTTAATAAATAAGAGATATTGATCACAAAAAATATAATTTATTTTTCATTGAATAAAACAAACAAAACACAAAATAGAAACAGCATTGAAAATGATCAACAATTTTCATGTATATCATTGTATTATAAATAAAATAAAATTTATACATACACTAAATCAGTAAACAAAAATATAAACTGGTCACTTTATAAACCCAACAAAACTGATATGTTTTTTATATATTTAGAATATTAAGAGAACATAACACTTCAATATATGTGACAAATATCACTACTAGTTAAACTAAGTGGGTGCTAATGTAATAACTCAACTTTGATGAATTGGTAAAATTATAATGATACTGCGTGCCACTTTATTACTTTTTCTTATATTAAATTGCGTAGTAGCACTCGCTGCCGATGAAAACCGAACTCTGGTTGTCGCTTTAGGTGAAGAACCTAATATCGGCTTTGATCCAATATTAGGTTGGGGGCAATATGGCGATCCACTGTTTCAATCGACAATATTAAAACGAAACTCTAATTTAGAAATCGTAACTGAGTTAGCTAATCACTACCAAATATTAGATGACGGATTAAAGTGGCACATTAAATTGAAGCAAGGTGTCAAATTTAGTGATGGAAAAGAGTTAACCGCAGCCGATGTCTCTTTTACATTCGATAGGATAAAAACTGGACGGTCGACTCATGACCTATCCAATCTACACCACATTACAGTTAATAACCCGTATTCAATAACATTTGTGTTGAAACAGCCAGACATTACTTTTATAGATAAACTACTTTCAATTGGTATTGTACCTGCGCATTCCTATGGTACGGACTATGCTCAACATCCTGTAGGCAGCGGTCCATATATATTAAAACGGTGGGATAAAGGGCAGCAGATTGTACTCGAAAGAAATGCTCATTATTTTGCTCAACGTCCTCACTTTAAAACCATCATTATGCTTTTTTCAAGTGAAGAGAATAGATTAGCGCTGCTCAATACCAAGCAACTCCATCTTGCTTCAATACCTCAACGTTATGTCGGCTCCGTTCCTGATAGCTATAAAAAAATCGCAATAGTCGCCAACGATAGTCGAGGGATTGTTTGGCCTATGCATGCACCAGGGGGAAAACAACCGGGTAACCTTGTCTCTTCAGATTGGTCTATTCGTAAAGCCGTAACACTGGCGATAGACAAAAATTTATTAGTAGAAAAAATACTAAACGGATACGGTAGTTCCGCCACATCGTTAGCTGATGGCTTACCTTGGGGACCAACAACACAACCTTCTGATACAGAAATAATACAATCTGTAAGATTAGAAGAAATAAACCATATTCTGGCAACAGGAGGATGGATAAAAAAATCGTCAAATGCACCAAGAGAAAAAGATGGCATTAAAGCTGAATTTGATCTCTACTTTCCGGCCGGAGATAGTTTGAGACGAGATTTAGCTATTACCATCGCTGAATTGGTCAAACCAATTGGCATAACTATTCATCCAATTGGTACTAGTTGGGATGCAATAAAAACCAAAATGCATAGCAATCCAGTATTAATGGGCTTTGGTAGTCATACTATATCCGAACCATTCTATTTATATTCCAGTAAAAATGCTGGAAACGGTTGGTATAACTCAGGATATTATAACAACCAACAAGTTGATTTATTGCTGGATAAAGTAAAGCATTCAACCAGCCTTGAAGCTACCTATCCTTACTGGACTCAAATATATAATATCTTAAATCAAGACTTACCATGGACTTGGTTAGTGAATATCGATCATCTATATGCGGTAGATAGCTGCTTAGATCTAGGAAAAACAAAACCCGAACCGCACCAACATGGATGGCCGATAACGAGCAATATTACTCAGTGGCAATGGATATGCGAGTGAAGATATTCTCCTCGCGCACGCCAACATTTACAGGGCGAGTGGTTCCAACCTTTAAAGGACTGATAAATCCAACCTTTAAAGAGCTGCTAAAGCAAGCATTACGAGGGCTCCTCTTATTAGCGTTAGTCACTTTATTTTGCTTTATATTATTAGATGCATCACCAATTGACCCTATTTCTTATTTTAATGGTGGAAATCGCTTTTCCATCACCCCAGAGCAAAGTCATCGTTTACTGAATGAATTTGGATTAAATGACACCGTTTTTGAAAGATTAATGACTTGGGGCTCGAATGTTGCACAAGGCCAACTAGGCTTCTCTTATTCTATGCAGCAACCAGTAATTGAAGTACTGCGAACACGATTACCCCTCACGTTAAATTTACTCTTTATTGCTTGGGTAGGCACACTTGTTTTTGGTTATGTTCTCGGAACAGTTAGCGCCCTATGGGAAAAAAGCTGGCCTGATAAAGCCATCACGTTTTATGCTTGGGTCACCTCTGCAATTCCTTCTTTTTGGCTCGCTATAGTTATCTTATTCTTATTCGCCGTTGAACTGAATGTCGCCCCTGTATGTTGTGCAGCACCACTAGGTGTCTCTCCTCAAGAACTCAATTGGCTTGAAAGGCTCCCTTACCTTGCCTTACCTGTTAGTTCACTAATATTAGCTGGCATGAGCCAAATAATTATGCACACACGAGAAAAAGTACTCGATGCTATCAATAGCGATCATTATCTATACGCTAAGTTACATGGAGAATCACAATGGCGACTATTTCGATTTCATATATTTAAGAATTCTCTTGGACCAGCTCTAATTATCCATTTCGCCAGCATTTCGGAATTAATCGGAGGGTCAGTACTAATCGAATCTGTGTTTAATTACCCTGGTTTAGGCCGAACCTTAGTTACGGCTGGATTAAGTGGCGATGCTTCGTTATTGATTATTTTAGCCATTCTTTCTGCAACCCTTATTTATATTGGAAATATTACTGCCAATATTTTAAACCAGCATTTGTTACCGGAGGGTGCGAACAATGCTAAATAAACAACGCATTCTGTTCGGAATTGCTATTGTTTTTCTATTCATCAACTATTACTTTTTGTTTGCCTCGAAGGCCAGTATAGATCTAAACAATAGGCTAGCTAGCCCTTCGTTTACCGCATGGTTTGGAACCGATTGGCTTGGTAGAGATTTGTTTTATCAAACCGCAATTGGTTTATTTTATAGCCTTAAACTTGGTATTTCCGCTGCCATCTTTAGTGGTATTATTTCATTTATAATGGCTCTGTTAGCAAGTACTTACTCTCCAATGAAGTGGTGCATAACTTTACTTATCGATATACTGCTATCGATTCCGCACTTACTGCTATTGATCGTTTTAGTGTTGGCTTTTCAAAATGGTTCAGCGGGGGTGATTACCGCCGTGGTAATCACACATTGGCCCAAACTAACGAGAATACTGTGCAATGAATTTGACGGAATAAAATCATGTCAATTTGTCGCACTAGCACATCAGTTTGGTCAATCGCCTTGTAAAATTATTTACACACATATTGTGCCATTTATCATTCCTCAGTGGTTAGTCGGCACATTATTAATGGTGCCACACATCATCATGCACGTTGCAGGACTCACATTCTTAGGATTTGGAGTTGATCCAACTCGGCCATCAATTGGCTTGCTTCTTTCGGACGCTAGCCGATATATTATTTCTGGACAGTGGTGGCTAGCCGTATTCCCTGGGTTAGCTCTCATTTCAACATTGTTGCTGCTGTCATGGGCAACACAATATATGGTAGCAGAACTGAAGAGACGAGGAATATAATGCTTGCTGTCAATAATCTTTGTTTAACGGATAGTCACTCTGGCACTTTGTTTAAGAATGTCTCTTTTCAGCTATCCGCCAATGAATGTATTGGTTTTATCGGTGCAAGTGGCAGTGGGAAAAGCCTGCTTGCCCACGCCTTACTCAATTCCATTCCAGCAGACACCTATTTAACAGGTGAGGTTGTTGTAAAAGAGACCATTGCGCTCATGCCACAATCAGCCACTTACTTAAACCCGACCAGTAAAGTTCAACCACAAATTCTTAGACGCCAAAGTCATCGTTGCCAACCTAACCAAAAACAAGCATTTAAACTTACTGAAAATATTCTACAAAAATACCCAGGACAGCTTTCCGGTGGTATGACCAAATTAGTACTAGCAATGATGGCAATAGTGCAAGAAAGTAAATTTATTATTGCCGATGAACCCACAACGGGATTGGATCCAAAACAAGCGAATCTAATATTGGAGACACTATCGTCCTTTAAAAGGCACGACAAAGGCGTAATTATCATCAGCCATGATATATGTGAATTGGTTGAGCATGTTGATAGAATTATTGTCTTTTTACAGGGTGAAATCGTCGATATTACTGATAAAAAACAACTAATCAGCGGACATTGCCATCCTTACACTAAGAAACTTTGGCAAGCATCGCCAAAAAACTGGGGCAATAGTCGTTATGATAAAACTGCTTAATGCCACTTATCAGCACTCATCAAATATTATTCATATTCCGAATATTTCACTTAATCGTGGTGATATCGTCGGGCTTTTTGGTGTCAGTGGATGTGGGAAGTCAACCGCCGCTTCTATTTTAGCCGGAATGAGAAAGCCTTCTACGGGTATCATGTCACTGCCTATAAAACGAGACAACGAAAATAATCCGCTACAGTGGATCACTCAACAACCCGAATTTGCGTTTAATCCACGATGGAAAATAAAACGCTCGCTAATGGAAAGCGGTAATATTTCCCTGCCTCTACTGCAAAGGTATCTTGTTGAACCAAGCTGGCTTGAAAAAAAACCACATCAACTCTCTGGTGGGGAATTACAACGAGTTAATATTGTCAGAGCACTCACTCAATCAACTCAATTCCTTATTTGTGATGAAATAACAGCTCAATTAGATCCCATTACACAGCAGCATATTTGGAACAAGTTAATAGAAGATATTCAAGAACGACAAATAGGAACCATCATTATCTCGCATAATATTTATCTGTTACGACAACTTTGCTCAAAAATAATTTACTGGTCGAATAACTAATTAAATTCCTATTTATTTAATTAGTTAGTTAGTTAGTTACCTTCATTCATAAATTAATTACATAACTAATTCTTTTATATTATCAATATTCTTAAGTTGTCGACTACCAATAAATTCACAGCTTAAAGAGGCAATTTCACTGGCTTTTTTTATAGCGATTTCAAAATCATCACCGCGACCAATACACATAGCGAGAATACCAATAAAAATATCACCTGCACCGGTACAATCTATTTCGTTGACTTTTTTAGCATCAAGGCTGGCATAATTATTTTGGTAGAGCCAAGCACAACCTCGACTACCCAAGGTCACAATTTGATTGCCGCCAATTTTTTTTCTGGCTTTTGAAAGTGCGCGTTTGTGGTTTATGTCCGAGGTCATACTCAGTAATGCGGGATGGTTGAACACCGCAAAATCGGCAAGACGCAGAAGATCTAAAATCGAATCATTGTAAAAACTTACCCGAATAAAAGTTGGGATCCCCAATGATTTAGCTCGCTCAAACAAGACTTTAGCCCCTTCAAACCAAGTAAGATCAGCAACAACTGCCGAAACGCCCTGCAATTCTAAATTGAAAAGAGACGATGTTTCTTTAGGCATAGCTGGGTCATTGAAAACATAAATTTGTGATGAATGATCTTCGGATAAAATAATCGTTGCAATTGAAGATTGGGCATGATCATAGACTAAGTTTTGCCCCATATTGACACCGTGGCTAATTAGTTCAGAAATGATTTGTTTGCCAATCATATCATTGCCAATACGCCCTATAAAATCCACATCCCCTCCGCAATCAGAAATCGCCACAGCGGCAGTCGCTGCAACACCACCACCATTAACAGTAAAGTTACTTGCGTAAGATTTGGATGCTCTTAACTGCTCGGCAACAACAGTAAATGTTTGATCCCAAGTGGCATTTCCTAAACATAATATTTTATTCAATTGTCTACTTCTTTTTTTGTGCGCGCTCAAACAATTATCTTACAATCTATAAATAAATAGAACCAAATTATAATGATTATTTCACAGCATAATATATATTCAGCTGGTATTAAGTTGTTTTATTATTTTAATTGCAGCACACGCGGCACCAAAACCATTATCAATATTTACTGTCAGCAAGCCTGATGCACAACTACCTAAACAAGAGTGCAAAGCCAAGTGCCCTCCTTCTGATACGCCATAACCTACCGAAGTGGGTACCGCAATAATAGGGTTTGCAATCAACCCTGCTAGAACGGTTGGCAATGCAGCCTCCATCCCAGCAACCGCAATAACTAGTCGGGCTTTTTTAATCTCTTCTAGTTTTTCAGTTAACCTATATAGCCCTGCCACACCAATATCTTCAAAAAGTGCGTACGAGACATTGTGATGATTTAGTGTGGCTGCTATTTCTCTGCATACCGAAGTATCCGAGGCTCCACCAGACACGATCACTACTTGATAAGGTCCGTCCGCTTTTGTCATTTTTCCTAGAACGGCAACCGACCCTATTGAATCAAATTCCAACAGCTGTTGAGTAGAAGCGGCCAACTGCAAAAATTTCGGTTCGGACAACCGTGTGAATAGCAGTTTGTGCCCAAGCTTATCGGCCATTTCAACTATTTGATCAATTTGTTGAGCGGATTTGCTTTGACAAAAAACGGCTTCCTCAACACCACACCGTTCTTTCCTAGCGTAATCCATATTAATCGCCGTCATTATACCGCTCCTACAAAGGCGCTGCCTCGTTGATACTGAGCCATCTGTACTGGTAAATTAACTTTATGGCTAGCGGCCAAAAATTGCGTCTGTTGCGTAACCGTTTCTTTTTCAACATCACTTAGCAGCGCTAATGTATCACTGTCAATCTCAATAAGTAGTTGTTGTGATAAAAAACGACAGCGAATATTTTCCGTTTGGATGGTTTTTCTGATCATGCTTTCTACATCGTTAATAAGAGCCAGTTGATCGGGTAATATATATACGCCGGTTTCAACTCGACTAGATAAACATGGCGAAGCAGGCAAGTCAGAAAGATCGTCCAGTTGATAGTATCGTGCTATTGCGCGAATACTATTTTTATCAATTTTATTGTCGACATAAGGATGCACTACATTGTTTTCTTTCGCAGCAATAAGTCCTGGTCGATAATCGGATAAGTCGTCTAAATTAGTCCCAGATAAAACTTGACCAAAATTAAGTGCATTGAGCGTACTATACAAACAAGTCTTACAGTGATAACAACGGTTAACTGGGTTTTTTAAATATTCTTCTTTATTCATTTCACCCGTTTCGACCAATTTTAGGTTCCAACCATATTTTTTCGTATAATCCATTACTCTTTTGGTATCTAACTTAGGTACTGCTGCAGAAGTAGCATGCACCATTTGTGCATCCGTGCCTATTGCTTGATGAGCAAGGTAAGATAACACCATGCTATCAATTCCCCCACTAACGGCAATAGTGACTTTTTCCAATGTTTTTATTTGATCAGTCAGCGATTTAATTTGCTTGGCAATGTTCATTAAACGTCTCCTCTGCTTGTTGTTCAATTGCACGTTTCAGTTGAATACGGCCGTTATAATTTGTTGCTACGGTATCTAAATGATCCGCTTCTAATTTACTAGAGAATGAGCCATCAGGTCGGCTCACGGTTTTTACTCTGTAAGAAACATCATTATGTGTTACTCGGTGCTCCGTTCTATCTAAACAGACTCTGTCGCAATACCAATAGCGAATACCAATAGTGGATGTTGTGTTTAAAATAGTTTCAATAACTTGGTCTAGATTTGTCACTTTTGTTAATACAGTTAACGTGTTAATAATTCGGTTTTTTTTTCCATGTGAAGTCATTTCCGTGACTTCTAAAACACCTTGCTGCTGACGAATTTGTTCTCTTGCAACAGCAAGCATCTCATTGGTCATATCATCAATATCGCATTGAATATTAGCGATTTTTTCATTTTCTATCAGCGTATCTGATTCGAGCAAGCTGGCTCGCAATACATTGGCTCGGTCTTTAAGTTTCCTCGTACCAAAGCCATAACCCATTGCTTTTAATATACCGCTTGGGGCATGTTGTTTGGGTAACAACCAAGCTAATATCGCCGCGCCTGTTGGCGTAATACGTTCACCAGAATTACCATCATCTTTAAAACGAAAACCTAATAATAAATTCATGGTCGCAGGGGCGGGAACGGGAATATTACCATGTGCACATTTGACGGTTCCTCCTCCCCATGGAAGGTCGGACATGGACCAGCTATTCACTTCAGCATGGCTAATTAACCATGCTGCCGCCACGATGTCGGCAATACAATCCCATGCGCCCACTTCATGAAAAGTGACATTTTCAACCGATTGATTGTGAACTTTTGCTTCTGCTTCTGCCAAAAGTTGAAAGATGCCAATCGCGTTGTTTTTGGTTTGTTCATCAAGGTCACTTTCATATAAATATTGACGAATAAACGACCAGCTATGATGTTCATGGTGTTCATGGTGTTTATCATGTTCATGGCCATGGCCTGTTTCCTGACTATGATCTGCATGTTGGTGATGATGATGGTGATGAGCGTGATGCTGAGAAGAAGGATCAGTATCGGTGTGGGTCTGAGCATCAGTGTGGCTTTGGGAGTGAATATGATTAAGCTGCACCATAAACCGCTTACCATTTAAACCCATATCAGAACCATGCTTAGCATAAATAGCAACATTCTGATTGGGTTTTAACCTGTTTATAACCTTGAGAAGTGGCTTTTCTAGATCAGGAAACGTATCTAACATAGCCGCGACAAACATATCGCCAGCAATGCCACCAATTAAATCGAGATGAATATGCATTGGAACCTCAATTAATTTTATTTTGCTTCTCAAGTCGCCACCAAAAAGTGGCGACATTGAATTAACGTTATGATTCTTTACTTCCCAAATGCATTGCTGCACGTGTAAAAGCGTGTGGTAAAGCCAATATATTCGGATTGTCTCCCGTGTAACGTTTTGCATCTTCTAATGCTTCTTCAAACGTTGCTCGTGTTTTCATTCCCATTTGTCTTGCTAAACCCGGCTCCTGAGCTCCTACGATATAAGTCGCTAAAGTATTCATTTCTGCAATATGCCCGCATGAAGTCATAGAAAAACCATGGAATGGGTGATATCCATAATTAAAACGATATTTCTTAATCATTTCTTCATCACGAGCAATGTATTCAATATGTTTATTTATATCGACAAGCGTATTACAAGAATCGCTTTGGAATAGCTCAAACAGCTTTCTATAAGATGGAAACTCCTCGTCATGAAAATAACCATTGCACATCGACGAACAAATAATCACACACCGGTCAGACATCACTCTCTTGTGCCTAATAATTTGAGCTCCAATTGCTTGCATCATTAAAATTGGATTGGTGCCGTGGCCGTTCCCGTAATGAAAATTTTGCGGCATACCGAACACCATAATGTCATATTTCTTAGTGGCCCAATTCACATACGTTCGCTTATCAGCTTCTGCAAAACAAAGTGGTTGAATAGCCTCACAGCTTCCAGCATAAACAGCAATTTGCTTAGCAAACGTATCGAGCACCGCATCAACTGTGAAGAAATTTCTTCCCATTCGTTTTTCCATATATTTGCCGATTTGGTCAAACTTGTGGCGCATTAAACTTTTACTTGATACTGGTGCAAAATCGGCTCTGTGCATCACTCTCGGAATGTGATGAGAAGCGATACATTCCCAATTCGTAATGCCAGTCGCGCAGTGTTTATAACCACCCGAATACCCACCGTAAGGGTTGCCTAAAGTATGGCCAATCATGACAACCAAATCAGATTCAAATACAGTTTTGTTCATTACCACTTTGTCGCCGTATTCATTACGGCCTAAATCAACTAAGTTATCCCAGTCTTCACTATCGTGATTTACAACTTGTCCTTCCCAATAAAAGTTGTTGAATACCTGCTCACCGAGAATATCTCGAATTTCCTGTTCGGTGTTTTTCCGATGCAGACCATTGCTGCAAATTAACATGATATCTTTTCTATCAACGCCCGCTTTTAAGCACTCTTCAATCACGATTGGAATGGATATTCTCCGGTGTGCTGTCTCATGACAACCGCCTTTCACACGGTCAGGAAACACGATCGTTACTTTCGAACCGGCCTTCACTTGCTGGGAAATTGGTGGCATACCATGAGGATTCAAAATAGCGTGTTTGGTTGCTTCAATAGGATCCTCTAACGCTTGCGGATCTTTAACTGTTTCTCCAGGAATAAAAATATCGGCTTCATCTGGTAACTGAGCGGACATATAACCAGGACCATATTCAAAATCGACGACTTGCATACTATTACCTCTTAAAATAAAGTTTTGGAGACTGATTATTACGCTTTGCCACTACTACCAAATACACGCATGATGTGCGCGGCATGACTCTTGGTAGCATTAATCGCTGGTAGAATAATTTCGTGGTAATAAGCTTCATCGTTACGATTCAAGACCGCTTTACATGCGTTGCCTACATCATGAGACATATTACTGAAGTAGTTGATTTTACTAACACGACAATTGATTGCTTGGCCGTAAACACTTTCATCAAGGCCCGAACCACCATGCATAACAAGTGGGATAGAAGCCTTTTCGCTGATTTCTTTTAATCGAGCAAAATCCAGTTTTGGTTCTCCGTGATACAACCCATGAGCAGTACCAAAGGCAACGGCTAACGCGTCTACACCTGACTGCTGGGCAAATCGCATCGCTTCATCAGGATCTGTTAACTGGTCTTGCTCAACTTCAGTCGCTGCTTGAACTTGTTCTTCATCACCAGTTTCGGTATTACCAACTTTGCCTATTTCCGCTTCTACAGAAGCACCAAAATATTGTGCAAGCTTGACAACCAGTTGAGTATTAGCCAGATTTTCTTCGAAAGGTAATGCAGAACCGTCATACATGATCGAAGAAAAACCAAGTCTCAGCGCTCTTACGCAGGTTTCAATATCCTTACCATGGTCAAGGTGAATAACAACCGGAACGGATGCTTCCTGAGCCATTTTAACCATTACTGGCGCAATGATTTCAGGGGGTGTTAAACGAAATTGTCCCTGGCCTAAATTGATAATAATGGGAGAGTTTTCTTCTTCCGCCGCCGCAATTAAACCTCTCAATAAATTAACGTCAATTGCATTAAAGCTACCAACCGCATAACCTTCTTTTTCTGCTTTGTGTAGCACGTCTTTAAGGGTGACTAAAGCCATCGTAATATCCTATATATTCTGTGAGTTAATGAACTTAATTGTTTGTTCGATAGTTGGAATTCCAGCACGACCACCAATAACCGTGCATTTAAGTGCCGCAACAGCGTTGGCAAACCTGATAGCCTCCGCTCCTTTATTTCCTTGTGCTATGGCAAATGAAAGTGCACCATGAAATACATCACCGGCCCCGGTGGTATCAATGGCCTTAACTTTGTAAGCTGGGATATGATGTAAAATGCCTTGATCAAGCCAATAGCAACCTTTGTCGCCTTGAGTTACATAGACAATTCCATTGGTATAGGTTTGAGCAATTCGAAGTGATTCTTCCAAATCAGATTGACCAGAAAGAGAGCATAATGCTGGATAAGAGAATGCCACGTGGTCAGTAAGAGCAATCAACTTCGCAAGTGATTCCCCTCCTAAATCAGCATCGATGACTGAAGGAATATTTAACTCTCTAGCAAGAGTGAGTAATTTTTCGGCCCCTTCATTCCAAGTACAATCACAAAGAACGCAATCCACATTTTCAAGTAATTGTGCTGTGATCCAGTTTGCATCTCGAGGTAAGTTTGGATCTCGATGTACCGTTATCTGACGCTCGCCATGAATATCAACATGCACAACAGCGTTGCTTGTGGTGTGATCAGGAAACGTTTTTAAATGGCTGGTATGAACATTCCAGTCATTTAAATCTTTCTCCACCAATTCTCCAACAATATCTTGGCCAATGCGTCCAATAAACTCAACGCTCGCACCAAGTTTAGAGGCAGCAACAGCAGCCGTTGCGGCCACGCCTCCCCCTACTTCAAGATAATTAGATGAAAAATATTTTGTCGCCTGCGATGGGATTTCATCAACAGAATAAATTCGGTCCCATGTCGCGTTACCTAAACATAAAATTTTATACATATGATTCTCTCAATTTTTATATTGGGAGAAACGAAAACGTTTTTAATCAGCACCTTTATTCTGATGCTATTTATTTATTTGATCAATGCCTCATTATCAATAAAAGAGACATTCATCACGTAATATATTTTAACTTCATATTAAACAGCAAGTTAATTATTAACAATCAGATTTACCACCACCTTAATATTAAGTGATCTAGGTCTCACTTAATATTATCGTGACCATTGTCACTCTTATTATTAAACCCAAAGAGTAATCTAATTGCATCAGAAGCGAAAACGAAAAAATATTTACTAGTATTAATATGAGTAAATATATCAGCACACAAAAAGCATTTATAGAATGCAAATAATATATAAATATCAAAAGGACTCTACACATGAAAAAAGTATTCACCGTACTTGTAACGTCAATAGCAGTTTCAATGGCAACCAATGTATTTGCCAAAGATAATATATTAAAAATTGCCGGTACTACTCAGCTAAATACTCCACATTCTCAAACCATGGTTGCCTTTAAAAATAATTTAGAGAAACTATCCAATGGTAAAATACAAGTACAAAGTAGTTTTGGTGGTGCCATGGGAAATGACACTCAACTATTACAGAAAGCACAGATTGGTAGCCAACTTCAGGCAGCTCAAACCTCTGGTGCAAACCTAGGGACCGTAGTTGGTGCCTTTAAAGCCTTTGATGTTCCATTCCTCATTAATGGTCCAAAACAAAGTATTGAACTGTTTTACCCTAACGGAAAATTATCTGGCGAAATCGTTGATAATCTTCAAGAATTTTTAGGCAAAAAAAATCTGCACCTCTTATATTCAATGCCTTTTGAGTTCCGTGGAATATTGAGTAATGATAAAGAAGTCCGTACGGCAAAAGATGTTAAAGGAATGAAATTCCGCGTCACACCAAATCCTGTCGAACGCGGTATCGTTGAGTCTTGGGGAGCAGGTGGTACCACCATGGGTATCTCGGAAGTTTACACATCGTTACAAACAGGGATCGTCGATGCATTAGCCATACCTCCAGTAACCGCTCAGGCTTTTGGTTTAAATGAAGTCGCTAAGACATTTAATAATTTGAACTTCCAAGCTCACCCAACATTCGTAGTTATTAACAAAAAATATTGGGATAAATTATCAAGTGATGACCAAGCCCTTATTGAACAAGCCGCCGATCAAGCAGTAATGGAAACGGCTCAAATACATTACGATGCGTTAGAAACCTCGTTTAAAGCATTTGAAGACGAAGGTGCCACCGTCATACAGCCAACACCAGCAGAAATCGATACATTTAAAGCAACAGCAATCAATGCCGCTATTCCTTTGGCTTCAAAAGGATTAAGTGATAAAGAAGTGAAATTTATTGAGCTAATAAAAAACTCGGCTTCTAAATAACTTCTATTCTCTCTTAGCCATCGCTAAGAGAGAATATTTTGATGTTTACTTGGGGTGTATATGTTTATTAAATTTATTCGATTTTTAGATCGACACTTTGAAGAAGTTTTATGTTCAGCAATGATCGGCTATATAGCGGTTGCACTCAATATAGAAGTATTTAATCGGTACGTACTGTTTTCCCCTTCAGCTTATACTGATGAAATAGTTCGCATGTTAATGCTATTTATTGTTTTTTTAGGCGTTCCTTGGGCAGTAAAGCAAGATCGACATATTGTCATTGATTTGTGGCCACAAGATTTATCTCCAGATAGGAAGTTTATCCTCGATCTCATTTCTAATGGTTTGTTCTTAATATTTTCTATTGTCTTTCTGTCAGCCGCAATGGAAGCGGTAGAGTTTCATAAAATGTTAGAAAGTAGAACTGAAGCATTAGGATTTGAATATTGGATACAATTGTCAATTTTACCATTCAGCTTTTTTCTGACTTGCATTCGTTTAATTCAAAAAATATATCAATCTTGGATTGAATTCAGAACCTCTAACGAAAAACATGAAATGGCATCATAAGGACGAACTATAATGGATTTTCAAATTGTTTCTCTAGTTATTGCGTTTATCGTCATGGTAATAGTTAGAGTGCCTGTAGCAATCGCGATAGGCATCATTTTAGTATTATATAACTGGATATTAGATCTTGAGTTATTTGAAATGGCTCTCGATAGTTTCCAATCAATCGATAGCTTTCCCTTACTGGCTATTCCTATGTTTGTACTAGCTGGTACTATCATGGCTACCGGAGGAGTCGCCCAGAGAATACTCGCCCTTGCGGATGAATTCTTTGGTCATATGTATGGCGGGCTTGCTGTCGTTACCATAATGACCAGTGTTATATTTGGTGGTTTATCTGGTTCTGCGCCGGCAACCGTTGCTGCCGTGGGTAGTATTACGATTCCTGCGATGATCAAACAGGGTTATAACGCTGGGTTCGCTGCTGGTGTCGCCGCTTGTTCTGGTGTTATAGCCATTATCATTCCACCTAGTAATCCGATGATTATTTATTCATTAACACAGTACGCTACTTCAGTGTCTGATATGTTTCTTGTCGGTATTGTTCCTGGTTTGTTACTAGCCTTTGGTATGGTTATACCGGCTTGGTGGATATCTCGCATGAACGGATGGGGAGCGCATAGAGACAAAGGGACTCTCCAATCTAGATGGAAAGCATTTAAGCATGCTCGTTGGGCAGTGTTCACTCCTGTAATTATCTTAGGTGGTATCTACTCTGGTATTTTCACTCCTACCGAATCAGCAGCAATAGCGTGTTTATATGCTTATCTTGTTGGGGTTTTCATTCACAAGGATCTGAAAATAAAAGACACAGGTAAAGTATTATCTTCTGCTGCGATGATCACCGTTGTTGCTATGTTTTTAATGACATTTGCGACCGCTTTCGGCAAGGTTTTAACCTCACAAGATGTCCCTACCATTATCGCTAATATGATGTCAGACAACATTAGTACTATGGTCGGATCATTATTAATGATCAACGTATTCTTACTGTTTGTTGGCTGTTTTATGGATACCTTAGCGGCAATTATTATCTTAACGCCACTGCTGTACCCGTTGCTTTCTCAATTCGGGATGGGCGTGTATCAATTCGGTATTATGATGATTATCAACCTTGGTATTGGCTTTGTGACGCCTCCATTTGGCGGTAACTTATTTATCGCAAATCAGTTGAGTAACACATCAGTCCCTCAGGTATTTAAAGGAGCACTACCTTTAGTTGTGGGTATGTTGGTTGCCTTAATTTTAGTCACTTTTGTACCTTTCATTTCAACAATGTGGTTATAACTATGAGTATTACTTATCCAATAATTGGCAAACCAAGAAAATATGCATGGGGTGGTAAAAGCTATATTCCTCATTTATTTAACATCGACAATGCTGAACATGAGACCTTTGCTGAATGGTGGCTCGGTGCGCACCCTGACAATTCAGCAACCTTAATAAAGAGCGATGGTTCTTCGTGTGACTTTTTAGATTGGCTACAAACCGATGTTACAGTACAACATCCTTCAGAACGGGATATCGACTACCCACTGCCTTTTCTGATGAAAGTGTTGGATGTAAACGAAATGCTGGCAATTCAAGTCCATCCGACCAAGCAACAAGCTCTGGACGGTTTTGCTAGGCAAGATAAAGAAGGTATCGCAAGAACAGCGCCTGAACGCACCTACCGTGATCGCAATGATAAACCAGAAATGATGGTCGCTTTAACCTCTAATTGGTTAGCTCACGGTTTTAGCGACGCTGATACTATTAGCCAAAGGCTGAATCGTTATCCATGCTTCAATGAACTGGTTAAACAACAACAAAGACAAGGAACCGAGAGTACGTTTGAATGTTTAATGACGTCGAACCAAGATGTTATCGATGAATTACTGGCGCCTCTAATGGCAATACTGCAAGAAACTGAATCATTATCAGTTAATGAGCCAGAATATTGGATAAATAAAGCTTACTTCATAGATCAGTCAGGTTATGACCGAGGTTTATTAGCATTATTTTTTATGAATATCGTTAATGTACTTCCTGGACAAGGTATTTATCAAGATGCTGGTATTCCACACGCTTATCTGTCTGGTCAAAATGTTGAGCTAATGGCGAATTCTGACAATGTAGTCCGAATAGGTCCAACCAAGTTACATGTCGATATTCCAGAGCTATTACCGCTTATTCGTTATGATGTGGTCGATCCACACATACTCACACCAATAACGAGTACGGACCAACCTGGCATTAGCGATTACGTACATAATGGGAGTAGCGCATTTAAATTAAAAAAAATTGCTGTGTCCGATCAAACACAAACTATTTCTTTCCAAGCACCAGTCTTAAGTTTATTTTTAGTAATCGAAGGTAAGATAATAATAACGAATGATACCAAAGATACCGTATATGAAGCAGGCCAATCCTTTGTGCTACCTTGTCACACCCAGCTAGAGTTATTAGCTTCAGATGACTGTGTTGCTTATATAGCAAGCTACGGAGGCAATGTCGTTTAAAAAAACCTATCAATAACCTCATTCAAGAAGCTAACAAAAAATGAAGTGTATAAACGAGACAGTTTTACACTTCATTTTCGGGCTTTAACACTAACATCTTAAACGACAAAAGCTTATGTTAGCCTTTTTGTTGACATCGACGATAATAACTAGCAAAACCTAACACAGTAATAGGACCCATTATCTATATATCTGCTATAAGCTAATGTCACTTCTCAAACTAATCCTGTCACAATTCTCGTATGTAAACACCACAAGAACACTCATCTAACTCACCTTTAGAATATTCAATAAATCTATAACCTAATAGTTTTTAAAATCAAAAGTTATCTCTCTCTTCTCCATTCAATGTTTCTACGCAGGTTACACACTCATTCTAAAAATAGCTGACAGCAAATATCATTTGGATTTAATATCACACATCAACCTCTATTCTCTGGATAGAAAAACAGTGTATTTATTACAAAGAATGGCAATAGAAAAACGTCAAGTCATAAGAAGTATTTTTATCAAAATAACGTGCTCGCTCACGTTAATACATCTCAATTTCACTAGGCTTTAAAAATGGGATCTAACACTTAGATTTAACAATTAAAGATTTGTTATAGTATTGTAATATAAAATGACGTTCATCATTATTTAAATTAAACGGTCGGTTTTGTATTTTTTGTATGTTTTTAAGGTAAGGTTTAGTTGTTAACTATTTAGCTGATTTTTAATTTTTACAGTTATTTGTACATGGACTTATATAAAGTAAATTTTAGTGTTTTTTCATCAAAAATTACTTGTACACATAACAAAGGGATATTGTATTCATTATTTCTAATGAATATGAAAAGTAACTATAAAATATTTGCACAACGATAATTCTTTTAAAGAAGAAGGATGTGCAGAGTGAATGTGTGTAATTGTATAGACATTCAAAATGAAGCAAAAAAACTAATAATATATTAGGAGTTAAACTATGCGTTCAAATTTTAAAAAGGGTCTAATATCAGCTTTATGTTTGGCGTGGGCATCTTCAGCGTACTCTGCTGTTGAGCTCAAGCTTGGCCACTTTGGATCTGAAAACCATCCTTCTCATATCGCTGCTATGCAGTTTGCTAAGCAAGTAGAAGCAAGGACAAATGGTGAAGTAGAAATAGAGCTTTATCCTAACAATGCCTTAGGTAGCCCACCAGAAGTTCTTGAGCAGGTGATCATGGGCGTGGTTGATATGAGCTTATCAGGACAAGATCAGCTTGCAAAACATGTTCCATTATTCGATACCGTTAGTATTCCTTTTTCATTGAGTAATGCAGAGCATGCAGACCGTGTTTTAGATGGTCCTTTTAAAGAATGGGCAACACCAGAGCTTGATAAGATAGGCTTAGTGTATTTATCTAGTTGGGATTGGGGATTTCGTCAATTAACTAACTCTGTTAGACCTATTTTAACTCCTGATGATGTCAAAGGTTTAAAAATTCGAACGCCTCCTGCCATGACCTATCAAGCGGCTATGGAAGCAATCGGAGCAAACGTACAGACTATTTCATTCAGTGAACTCGTTATGGCGATGCGTCAAGGTGTGGTTGACGGTCAAGAAAACCCAATTGGTGTGATTTATAATCTGAAACTTTATGAATCTCAAAAATACATTTCCATTATTAACTACTTGTATAGTTCTATGGTACACGTTGTGTCTAAAGATGCTTGGGAACAATTGACTGAAGAACAACAAAAAATTGTTAGCGAAGAGTCTGATTCAGCACGCTTATTAATGCGAAAACTATCACGTGAAGAAGAATTGAAACAGATAGAAGCAATGCGTGAGAAAGGTATCGTTATCGACGAACCTGATCTTGCACCTTTCCAAGCGATGATGGAACCAGCTTATAAACAAATTAAAAATAAAGTTGGCGCAGCTAATTTCGATAAATGGATGGAAATGACTAAATCTGTTAAATAATTCACAGATTTAAATATTTTCACTCTATAGATAGGTGTTAATAGCGTGTCTAATCACTGTATAGAAATAATTGTTGCTAAATAAAATTATTGATTAGAAAGTCTATTGAAATATTAAATATTCATTATTTTTAATATTTAGAACGAAAACTTGTCATTTTCTCTTCATCTTTAGATGGGTGAAGAGAAAATACTGTCAATGATAATCATCACAAACTTAGCAATAATGTTAACTAGCTAGAATTCACGCTTTTTAACCCAGGTAATATTACTTAGATCAGGCCGAGTGAAGGTAAGATCTTCCGTGATTATTATAATAGAAATGATTAGGTATTGCGTAAATAAATAACCGTTACCTGAGAGTGATATATCATCTTTAAAGAAAATCACTTTTCAACTTTCATAACGTTAATTCGCAACAATACTCACCTTTTTAATTCTATTGTTAATACAAGTTATTAATAAAAATAGGTAACCTCTAATATGTTGACCTTAGCTATATTTGGCGTTCTAATTTTTCTACTACTGATCAATGTGCCAGTGGTCGTGGCAATTGGCTTAACGTCAGTGGTATTTTTTGTTGGTCTTGGTGATGCTCGCCTATTAGCCATGCTGCCTCACCGTATGTATTATGGCACGACAGGTTTTACACTGTTAGCTATACCCTTTTTTATCTTAGCTGGAAATCTGATGAATACCGGCGGAATTACTGATCGAATTTTTCGCTTTGCACAGTCAATGGTAGGTCACATTTCCGGTGGTATTGGCCAAGTGAATATTGTTGCAAGTGTTATTTTTTCTGGAATGTCAGGCTCAGCTGTTGCTGATGCGGCCGGTTTAGGCCAAATAGAACATAAAGCCATGGTTGACCAAGGCTATGACCCTGCAGATTCCGCCACACTGGTTGCTGCCTCTTCAGTTATTGGACCCGTTATCCCTCCTAGTATCCCTTTTGTATTATATGGTTCAATTACTAGCGTTTCCGTCGCGCGTTTATTCTTAGCCGGTTTTATTCCCGGCGTAATGATGGCGCTTGGTATGATGATTGCTTTGGGCATTTTAGCTAAACGAAAAAACTATCCTCGAGCAGAATATAAAGCCACCGTTAGAGAACGTTTCGTTGCGTTTAATGGTGCATTCTGGCCGCTGATGGCACCGATAATCATTATTGGTGGAATTATGAGTGGTTTTTTCACACCTACTGAAGCGTCTGTTGTGGTATGTGTCTACGCGGCATTACTTGGTTTTTACTACAAAGATTTAAAGCTAAAAGACATTCCCGGAATTGTTTATAAATCCATTACTCAGTCGGTCAGTTTGTTATTTATTATTGCTGCAGCAAACTTTTTTGGCTGGCTAATTATCCACCAAAAACTACCAGATAGTATTATTGAAGCATTGGTTGGATTTGGTGCAACTCAATCCATTGTGATGTGGATTATTATTGGTATCGTATTGACCATGGGTTTATTTTTAGAAGGTAATGCTATCTTCCTTATAACGCTTCCATTGTTCATGCCTATTGCCAATATGTTTGGTATCGATTTAGTCAATTTTGGTGTTGTTATGGTATTGCTGATTATGATTGGTAATTTAACCCCACCAGTCGGTATGTGTTTATTTGCTGTAGATAGTTTTGCAAAAGTTGGCATGCCGGCCTTAGCCAAACGGGTATGGCCTTATTTGCTGATGATATTGTTAATCACATTACTCATCGCATTTGTGCCAAGTATCGCACTATTTTTACCTAACCTTATCATGGGAGAAATGTAATGATCCGTTTATTAAAAACCATCGATACTTGGGTACAAAGGATTTTACGTTACATAGCGATGACCATGTTTTCAGTACTCGGGTTGCTGCTGTTTGCTAATGTAGCATTAAGACTGATTAATGACTTTGCACAATTTTTAATAAAACATGGCTTGGAAGGGGTGGCTGGCTTAATTCAAAGTATTGTCACGATTAGTTCTTTTCATTGGTTTGACGAAATTGTAGAGCTGAGCTTCACCGCGTTAGTTTTTTATGGCGCAGCTGGCTTATGGTGTGCAAAACTGCATTTTTCAGTTGGCGACTGGATAAGTCCTCGCATTAAAAATATACGCTTAAAACACTTTTACAAATTAGTGATCTTGCTTATTTCTGCCACTTTTATGGCGATACTATTTTGGTATTCATTAAAATTAACTATGAAGACCCATCAAGTCACCACGGTATTCCAAATTAAGCAATGGATCCTCTACTCATGCATCCCAATTTCGTCATTGATTATGTTGGTCTACTCCTTGGTAGACGTGATTGTAGAGACCAAACGGTTTATTAATTTAGATAGTAATCATTCTCTAGAAAATAACTGTAATCTCTAATATTTTTATAATTGATTAGATTACATCTCATCAAACCCAAAAACCATGCTGCCAGGTAAGCTCTCAACCTGGTAGCATGGTTTTTGTTAAACTGTTGTTTATCCAACCACGCTGTGACACATAAAAAAAACAAATAACAAACTTGAACTTATCAAGTATCTATATACTATACCAACCCAAATAAACCTGACTGGTATGATTTTCCTTATCGTACTTTTCGCTCAGTTCCATCGGAGAATTCAGTCATATGAAGCCCCATCCAGATACTATTTATGAGCGAAGACTAGCTAAACTGCTTAAGATCATCTGTATTGCTCCCTTATTTATTTTTCCACCAATGATTGTTCTCAATTACTTGAAGGGAGCCTATTTATTAGTTGTTATTGAAACGGCAATGTTGATTATTTTTAGTATACTTCTGTATTTTATACCTAAATAGAATTCGTTTACTAATCGACCTAACTTATTAAATTCAATAGGGATAATAATCACGTTTACAATGGTGGCAATGCATATATTCGCTATACTATTACCTACTCACCATACTATTTTCAGCCATTCTGCAGTCATTATTATGATCAGTTTCTTAATACTAGGTCAACGACGAGGAATGGCTGTTGCTCTCTTTTTAACGGTTGTTTCGCTTTCTATTTTTATCTACAAATATTCATCTGGGGCTAATGCACTTTCCCCTGCGGGGCAAGGCAATATTTTTATACTGATTTTAATCACTTTCATTATTAGTTACTTCAATGAATCAACTAGGATCGAGTATGAATCTGCGCTATTAGCTAAAAATCTAGAATTGGAGCTTCTGTCCAAAACTGATGGATTAACTCAACTATTTAATCGACGATATTTTGATCAAGTTCTCGAAAAGGAATGGGAAAGATTGCAACAACGTAACCTTGAGTTGTCGATTATTCTTTGTGATATCGATCATTTTAAGCAATTTAACGATGTAGGTGGCCACTTAGCTGGCGATCTATGCATCCAAAAAATAGCAACAAATTTGCAAAAATTAGTCGAACAAGACTTAAATATAGTTGCTCGTTATGGTGGTGAAGAGTTTATTATCTTATTACCAGAAGTTAGTACCGAAGATGCGCAAAGCATCGCTCAAAAAATATTGAAAAGCACACAAAACCTTGCAATTCATCATCCTGCATATCAAGATAAAATCGTTACTGTAAGCCTAGGTGTTAGTACTGTTGTACCTAAGCAACAAAACCCAAATTCACTAGTTTTTCTAGCTGATGAAGCTCTTTACCACAGTAAAAATAACGGCAGGGATCAAATGACCGTAAAAAATAGCCTCTCTTCCCTTTCTCACCAAAAGCCATTACCTGACAACACCTGTCACTAGGAATTAAACTGATTCAGCGTTCACAGGAGCATATTGGCAAATCCATATAGAGTATCTAAACATAAAAGTCCGAAATATCGATTTCATCAATCTGCTCAGGTTTCATATACTGTTGAGCATAAGTCAGATAGATTTTTGATTCTAAAAAGAGTCGGAAAATATCTGGGTCAATATGCTGATCTTTTACCATATAAGACATAATTCTAATTGCGTCAGAAAGCATTTTGCCCTTTTTGTAAGGTCGATCGACAGCCGTCAGCGCTTCAAATATATCCGCTACCGCCATCATACGGGCGACTGGCGACATTTCATCTCGCACCAAACGTTTGGGATACCCTGTCCCATCCATTTTTTCATGGTGACCACCAGCAAGTTCAGGCACCATTTTTAAATGTTTTGGAAACGGCAAATTCTCTAGCATCTTAATGGTTTGAACAATATGTTCGTTGATTTTATACCTATCTTCGGGCGTTAACGTACCACGTTGTATTGATAGGTTATGTATCTCTCCACGATTATAAAGATATTCCGGGACATCCATTTTGAAGCCCCATGGATTATCTTCCGGTAGTTTTTCCGATTCTGGCCGCTCAAAAAGGTGCTCTGGCCTATCGGCTAATAAAGGTTCTTCGACTGGTAACACTGGCGCCGCGACTTTATTTTTTCGTTCTAATTCTTCATGTGAAATACCAATACGGTCATCAAGAGTACGTGTCCACGTTCTCTGCACAATACTCGTCATACGAGCCTGTTTACTTTCGTCTAAGTATTCGCCTCCCTGATTTAACTTAGCAAGAAACGCAAAATCATCATCAAGTTGGGTCAGCTCTTCTTGTAATACAGTGTCATCAAATGGAACGCCCGCAGCATCAAGCGTACGACGTAAATAGCCAATTTCGGTTTCACGTTTAACCACTTCTATACGCATACGTATCTCGTGGATCCGATCGTAGATAGTTTCGAGTTTGGTTGCTTTATCAACCACAAATTCAGGCGTCGTGATCTTGCCACAATCATGTAACCATGAGGCCACATGAATAGCCTCCCAGTTGTCACGCGACAAGTTGAACTCTTTAAATGGCCCATCGGTTGCTTCATTTGCTGCTTGTGCAAGCAATTTAGTTAGCTCGGGAACTCGCGCACAATGCCCTCCGGTATAAGGGCTTTTCGCATCAATAGCCCCTGCGATAAGCTGTATAAAGCTTTCAAACAGTTCACGCTGAGCGGCAATTAATCGTCGTGCTTCAACCGAAACAGCAGCAGAGCCGGAAAGCGCTTCGGTAAAGCGAACTAAAGCAGGGTCAATATTTTCTTTTTCCAACAGCAATATTACGCCAACCAAATCATTGGTACGGTTAAACAGGGGGGCAGCCAGCAAATGCGATGGCACTGAATCTAAAGTAGACTTTAAATCCTCCAGCCCCATACGTTCCAGTTCTTCAAGCGATGCTGTAATATTCTCAGCCGTTTTGCTTTCGGCAGCTCGAACAATTAATGCATCATTGGCAGACAATGATACCGAAGGTATGGTGGCATCAAGTAGCTTCGCGTGAGCAATTCGTGAAACGAATGGGACTAATTCAGTCTCTTCATTATCGGTCAAATAAAGCACACCAGCTTGCGTCTCTGTGGTTGCAATGATTTCATCTAACAACTTCACAAGAAGTGTATTAAAGTCTTCTTCTGCCGCAATGGTACGGTTAATTTCGAGAAAACGCGCAATGGTAACCCTTAACCTATCGATGGTATCGGCTAATTCTGAGGCTTCCTTTACTTTAGAACTCACGGTTATAGGATGGCTGAAATCGAATGAAGCCAATTGCTGCACATCTTTTGATAACTGACTTAATGGTTTGGTAATTTGACGAATAATCAAAATACCAAAAGGAATAGAGAAAAACAGAACAATAAAGATAACCATACTTTGATCACGAATAATTTTCCGTGTCATGGAAAATAAATTGTCCGCGGGTACTGCTAACAATAGACGCACATCAGTCCCTGTTCCAAAATCTAAAGGTCTACTGGAAACAATCCATTCTCTACCTAAAGATTCAATCATACCGTAGCTATACTTACCTGAGAGCCCAACTTTATTGGCGGCGGTCGCTAAAATAGGTGAGCTTAAATGGGCGATATTTTGCCGAATAATTTTTCCGGTAGGTGCCTGTTGGACGATTTGAGTAAGATCAGAATAAGCAATTAATGTCCCATCATGTTCTGTAATAGCAATTTCCGAATCAGGAGTTAATCGTAAACTTTGTACTTCAGATGCGAGTTGACTGACAGTAGCATCGAACCCCACTACGGAAGAAGCACTCACCGAACGTTGGGATATTGTAACGCCTATTTTTCCTGTAGTAAAAAACGCATATGGTGCACTTGTTACTGACTTAGCTTTATTCTCGCTATCTTGAAACCAAGAACGCTCTCGAGGGTCATACACGTAACCAGGTTTTTGTTGAACCTCTTGCAATCGAAGATCGGCATCATAAAGTCGATACTCACCTATTCTGTTTCCGTTCACATCTAACGTGATGGTCTGCACAAGATATACGGTGCTGTTATCTAGATTAAATTGCGACCGAATCATGTCATTGTTTATTTTTCTGATAAGAAAGAATTCGCCATTCGCATACCCAACGTAAATATTCTGAATAGTTGGGTTACTCTTCAAGGCTTCGGCGAACACCGGTAATCTAGAAAGCCGTGTGCTTAGATCGGACGCAATAGTAATTTGATCATGAATTAATATTCCAAGTTGGGATTGTACCGGTTGAATTAAGCGATGTGCCCGCTCACGAATCATCACCCCAATCGTGTCAAACTGCTCTTCTTGTGCTGCCGTTAAAGCGTCATTCACGCCTCTGTAACCAAGTGCTAAAATTGTACTCGCAATGACAAGAGCAAGCGCGACACTGGCGGCTATTAGTAAGGTTTGTACAGAAACAAGAAACCTTTGAGGTTTGCGATACGACATTAATAAACTATTCCTTTAATTTAATACTCTAGGTGAAAGTTATTTATATGAATAACTACACATAGGAATCCCTGTCTCCTAGTATGCACAAAAAACCAATAATAATTGACTATTATTTATTAAATCTAGATCATTATGTGTGTTTATGAATTACAATAATTTTTGCTTATCAAATCTGGAGATACTCCGTTGCGGTCAATTATTCTAATTTTTGTTCTATTTTTTACAATAGTATCAAAAAGTTATGCAGACAACCCTGACTCATATGGTTGCAATGAAAGTACTATTTCTGTCGGCATAACCGACACTGGCGTTATGTATCATAACGGACAAGGAGTTGATGCCGATCTATTTTCACTGCTAAGCGAAATAACCGATTGCAAATTCAACCTTATTCCGATTGCACGAGAGAATGCATTCAATTTAATGGAACAAGGTGAAATTGACCTTGTTCCGAGTGTAACTCGTGAGCCTCATAGAGAAGCATTTGCTTGGTTTATTCCCTATTATGAAATTCGATTTTTATTGTTAGAGAATGGTAATACATTGCCCCCTATCTCTCATTTGGATCAATTAAAAACCATTGAAGGCGCGAGTATTGCTCGCGCTTCAGGAAGTGGCTACGGTACCTATTTTAATTATCATTTAGCGGAAATGGGATCGCTTGGAATGGTGCGGCTCTATCCAGATTATGGTAAAACTATTCAAGCTTTCTTAAATCAAGAAGTTGACGCCACCTTAAGTCTTCCTCAAATTTATCGCGTTTTTTTCGCGCCAGGAGAAGAACCATTCCCAATAAGAATAGCCGACGTATCGCCGGAAAACCCAGTAGCAATATCACTTATGTTGGGTAAACACCAATTTTCTAGTGCACAAATCGCTAACTGGCTTCGAGTTATTGAAGCCATTCGTTTGGATGGTCGTTTGCAAGCTATTTTGGAGCAATATGTGTCGACAGAAGAAGCCGCATCAATGTTAGGACTCGAGCTATAATCTAAGATAGGTCTTTAGCCGTAAATAGTGGCGATAAACCTAACCACTGAAGTGCAGCTAGGTTTACAACCATTCTATGTTTTATCAGCAATCTGTTTTTTACATCGAATCACGATGCTAATTTTTTCATCTTCAGATTTGTTTACCCAGTCAGTAATTTCTGCTGATGAACGGTAACAACCTTTACAAATATCATTTTCATCTAATTGGCATTGGCCGATACAAGGGGTAATGATGCTATTATTGTTGCCTATAAACATATCTGGTCACTCATATTAAAATAACGTCACTTTCAGTTATTGTGCTTGGAAAGTGAATATAGCATGAATAGTTGCAGTTGCTGCCTTACGATTATGAGTATTGTGTTTCAACTTGGTCTGCTTTATTACATGCTGGATGCGTTGCAAGTTGCTTAGCATATCGTTCAAGGTTGGCAAAATGAACGATGGTACCGTTATTTACCAAGTTCTCTACAATGAATGACATCATGATATCTGCACCCGATAGTGTTTCTCCAACCAGATACGTTTTATCCGATAAACAGCTATCAAAATAGCTCAATACTTTCATGGTTTCTTCGTCGGCATAATCGGCTAAAAAGTTGGTTTTACACCCATCTTTGGTCACAAAAAGTTTCAACAATAACGGTAACATTGCTGAGCTTTCTGCAAAATGCAGCCACTGGGAATACTCGGTATATTCACGCGTGCCACGTTTTGGAGCCAATCGTCCATCGCCATATTTATCAATAAGATATTCAGTTATCGCGCCTGACTCAGTAACCACTAACCCTTCATCTTCAATAACAGGTGATTTTCCTAATGGATGAATATTTTTTAACTCAGGTGGCGCTAAAAAAGTCACACTATCACGAAGATAAGGTTTTATTTGATACTCTAAACCCAACTCTTCAAGAAGCCAGATAATACGTTTAGAGCGCGATTTATTCAGGTGATGTAAAGTAATCATAATATGTCCTTTGGTGGCACGTTGCCCTCAACTAAACGCAGAAGGCCAACAGTGCTAGTCTTGATCTAGGCTTTTAGTACCTAGATCATCATTAATATCTATTTCGGTTGGTTAACTTGGATCACAAGCTTGCCAAAGTTTTTGCCTTCTAATAAGCCAATAAAAGACTCTGGAGCTTGTTCTAAACCGTCGACTAAGTGTTCACGATATTGAATTTTTCCTTCAGCTAACCATTCGCTCATCTGTTGAGAAAACTCATTGTAGCGAGGAGCGTAATCATCAAAGATAATAAAACCCTGCATTTTAATACGCTTAACTAATAGAGTTCCCATTAAAGCGGACATTCTATCTGGTCCTTGTGGCATCTCAATCGCATTATATTGAGAAATTAGACCACATAACGGCACTCGGGCAGCAGTATTAAGGAGTGGCAATACGGCATCAAATACTTTACCGCCTACGTTTTCAAAATAAACATCGATACCTTGCTCACACGCAGAAGCAAGTTGCTCTGCAAAATCATCCGATTTATGGTCAATACAAGCATCAAAACCCAGCACTTCAGTCGCATAACGACACTTTTCTTCACCTCCGGCCACACCAATAACACGACAGCCTTTTAGCTTACCAATTTGACCAACTGTTGCTCCTACCGCTCCCGTTGCCGCGGCCACAACTAACGTTTCGCCTGCTTTAGGCTGACCAATATCGAGTAGCCCCATATAAGCAGTAAAACCCGGCATGCCCATAATACCCAGAGCAAACGATGGGTGAGTTGAATTTTGACCTAATTTAATCAAACCTTCACCATTTGAAACAGCGTAATCTTGCCATCCAGTGTAAGCAAGTACCCACTCACCAACTGGAAAATTTCTATGATTTGATTGTTCAACCTGACAAACTGTCGCGCCAACGATTACATCATCAAGTTCAATTGGATCGGCATATGACTTAGCTGCACTCATGCGTCCACGCATATATGGATCAAGTGAAAGATAGACACTGCGCAGTAACACCTCGTTGTCACCAATGGATGGAACAGCGGTATTCTCAAGGCGAAAATCGTTCTCAGTCGGGGCACCAATTGGACGAGAAGCAAGTACAACACGACGGTTAATTTGTTGGGTCATTGAGGGTTCCTTTTGTTAATCATAAAATACACTTGAGATAAAAATAGCGCCGTCATCTAGTTTAATGGACTATTGATTGACAACACTCGTCTACAGGGCGCTTTTATAAATTAAGGTGTATTAAAGATATCGGTTTTATGGAAATAACTTTTGTGGATAACGTTTTGATTAAAAATCACGCTAATTTTTACGACTTGATCATCTGGCTAGATGGTATTGCTAATCTGGTGTTCAAAAAGACACTCATCCTGATGAGCATTCTAACAGGACTGATTGGTTTGGTTAAATAATCGACTCCACCCGCTTCATAGGCTTGAATTTCAAAAACGAGATCATTATATCCAGAGATAAAAATAACCGGAATATCAGCGTAATTCGGCTGTGCTTTTATTTTCCTACACACATCAAACCCAGAGACCTCAGGTAAATCAATATCAAGTAGGATAATGTCGATTTTATATTGCTTTAACATTGCAAACCCTTCATCTGCATTGGTGGCAACATGCACATGTAAAGTCGATTCTAACATGCTAGACATCACATCAATTGATGAACGTTCATCATCAATAATTAACACGTGTACTGGTTTTTTTTTACTCATATTTACACCTAGTCATTGATATGCATATCAATGTATTTTATATAACTACCTTGCCAAGTAATCAAGTATTTTAGTACGCGGCATCGCTTGAGCATAATAATAGCCTTGCGCATAACGGCAATCCCTATCGATTAAATATTGCTTTTGAGCGTCGGTTTCCACTCCTTCGCAAATAACCTCAATATTGAGGTTTTGTATCATCGCAATAATGGTATTCAGTAGGTTTTGGTCTTGTTTATTTTCAGAATTGATGTCATCAATAAAAATTTTATCAATTTTGACCGTATCAAACTTAAATTTCTTTAAGGAATAAATTGAAGAATAACCGGTACCAAAATCATCAAGCATTAAGCTAAAACCACAATCACTTAGTCGTTCAATATTAACAATGACATTTTGATTATTCTCAAAAATCAATGTTTCAGTCACTTCAATCTTAATCAAAGGTATGAGCTTTTTGTGTTTACTCGCTACCATTTCGAATTTTTTTATCATTGCTTCAGAACGCAACTGATAGGACGACAAATTCACCGAAATTGGAATGTAAATGTCAAAATTGGCTAAAATATTCAATTGAATAATCACATCATTCAACAATGAAATGCCTAGCTCTATTAACAGAACGTCCTCTTCTATACTGGGCAAAAAATAAGCGGGAGAATGTACAACACCGTTGTTATCAACATAGCGCGCTAACGCTTCAAAGGATACAACCTCACCTGTGTTCATGTCATGAATGGGTTGATAATAAGGCAGTATTTGTCTCTCACTTAAGGCCAATTGCATTTCTTTAATGACCTGTTGTTTATTGCTTTGTGATTTTTGCTCTGAAGGGTTAAAAAATGCGTAGTTATTACGTCCATTTCTCTTTGCATCATACATTGCACTATCAGCAGCGATAAGCAATTGATCTTGAGTTAACGCATCGTCAGGATAGAGAGCCACCCCTACACTGCACGTACATGTGTAATGAGTTTTATCTAAAATGTAGGGTTTAGACAAATCTTTAATCGCTCTAACGGCAATACGCTGAAGACTTTCAATACTCTGATCGGACTGGAGCATTACAACAAACTCATCACCGCCAATCCGAGCAACGACATCACACTGTTTAAAACAATGTCTTAGCCTCTCTGCAACGTGTTTTAACAGTAAATCGCCGTATTCATGCCCCAGTTCATCATTTAGATATTTAAAGCGATCAAGATCAATATAAAACAGAACAACCTTTTCGCCCACTCGTTGAGCATCACTAAACATCTCCGAAAAATGACGGTTGAAACTGGCTCTGTTATCTAGCCCTGTTAGGCTGTCAACAAATGCCGCTTTTTCTAATGACTGCTCAATCGCGACTTGTTGGGTTACATTTTCAAGAATATGTAAATACTGAGCTTTACCTGAATAAGGATCACGAATATTCATAATGCTGACATTGCAATATAAATAGGTTGCAGAATGATTTTCGTTATATTTTATACAACGCAAACGAGTCGCGACATCATCACGTTCTTCTTGGATCAGCTTTAACATCGTTTGGTGTTCGGAAAAAGATTCAGCATCGTAAATTATGCTGTCATTTGTGCCAATAATATTAATTTGGTCAACACCAAAAATATTAATAAAACTGGGGTTTACCGACAAAATATTATTCTCTATATCGCTAATATAAATAGCTTGGATAGAATGCTTAAACACCATTTTATACAAATTAAAATCTTTGTTTAATGAATAATAGCTATCGGTAGGGAAAAAGCAGAAATTATAATTTACGTCTGTAATTTCAATTTCTTCATATAAACTAGTGATGGTTTGTGCATGACAATTGGCAATAAATTGACGAGCGATACCATTGCAGTTAAGCACAACTTCATGGTAGCTGCTATCTTCATTTTTAAACCATTGCAAAAATTCATTGAGGTTTGATTTAATCGAGGCAGTTAATAAAGGAGAAGTTCCATTATGCTCTGATTTGGTTATTGAACGGCTCAACTTTTGAAAAGCCGCAGAATTATATGACAAAATTTGTAAGCTCGCATTAGTTGTAATACAAGGTATACCTAAGCCATCATAGATATTGCTGCCATTATGAATACTGTTTAATTGCTGTACTGCTTTATTCATATCCTAACCAAAATTTGTTTCAAACCAAAATTCATTTCTATCTGAATTTATTCATAGAGCCATTTACTCAGCATTTTTATAATCACTTAGCGGCAAATAATGTAACAAGCATCTTACTCGGCATGCCCGTTATATCATCAATTTCATAAACAGTATGATTTGCATAAACCTCAATTAATTCATTACTGTCATTTGTCTTCATTTTATAACTCGCCGGAAAGGTCTGTCCTGGCGTAGCATCTGATACTTGGTCAATAATCGAGACTATCGTGTCCTTATCATCATTAGCAAATAAGCCATAAAAATGCTCATTTCGGACTGCATTGATCGATTTTTGGTCGTATTGAAGCAAATTACGAAACTCTGCATTAGCGTAACCAATTTGTAGCTGGTGTAAATCAAGCACAAATGCAGCGTTAAGACTGCTATTCAAAATGTAGGTGATTTTCTCTTTGTAGCCCGCTTGTTCGCGTTCTTTCAATACTTGCTCGGTGATGTCTTTCATTGTTCCCATCACTCGTGTCGCTTGTTTTAAATCATTAAACGAAACAACCGCTTCCAGTGATATAATCACAATATTTTTATTTACATCTTGTGCTTCAAATATAAAAGGTTGTTTAGCGTTATTATGTAATAAATTCGTTAATTGCTCTTCTAATTTACTTCGATAATCACCTGACGCTAAACCAATAAATGCCTCGTAAGAAGGATGGAATACATCTTTATCTAAATCGAAAATATGGTAGCAACCATTACTCCAAACCAATTTACGAGTGGAGATATCCCACAACCACGACCCCATCTTACCTGCAACTTCCGCGTCATTAAGTAACCGTGTAGATTGTTGCAACTCAATTTTTAATCGCTCCAATTCATTGCGTTGATGTTCACGTTCTTCGTAAGCCATGCGCAGCTCGGCATAAGCGGTCTGTAGCTCTTCATTGGTTGATTGCAGTTCTTCGTTGGTCGTTTCCAATTCTTCATTGGAACTTTGGAGTTCTTCGTTAGAACTTTGCAGCTCTTCATTCATCGATTGCATCTCTTCATTAGAGGTTTCTAATTCCTCTATGACATTTTGCAATTGCTCTTTGGTTTTGACTAATAAACGCTGCTGTTCTAAGGCGATAGCCTGGCTGTTATCTTTATTATTTAAATTATTTAATAAGGGTATATTTTCTGGTTGTTCGATTTGAGAAAAAATAAGCGTCAAATCGCCCAACGGACCATCACGCTCAATAGCCAATATAATCAATTTAATCCAAACATTTTTGCCGTTTAATTGAAATGACTGGAAACCAGTATCGGCGATTTTCTTTCCTGTTTGGATATGATGAAAAGCGCTTCTCAAGTCAATCGACAATTGAGGATGTAAGTTTTTAAATATATTGTTTGAAGGTAACCCAGTAGGCCTAATTAATAATGAATTACTTCCTTGGGTAAATATAATATCTTGATTTTCATTGAGTAATATCGCATTGGGCAATACATACTCACGTAAATTTTCAGTGATTATTTCAACTAATTCAGTATCAAGTTTATTTCGTTTAGGTTGATCTGGTATTAAAATTGGCATATCTACAGCTTTATGCAAACCCGTACTCGATTTATGGTTTTTCCTTTCTGGTGGTAATTGTTTGCCTACATACAGCGCTTCATATATTTTTCCAGTCTTAGATAATGAACGATACTGTTCTTGAAAAACACCAATAGATTCTGACTGCCCCAACATTAATAATCCTTTAGGATTTAACGCATAATGGAACATAGGCAATAGTTGACGTTGCAGTTCTACCGTAAAATAGATCATTAAATTACGGCAGGTAATAAGATCCAGGCGTAAGAATGGTGGATCATTATTAATATCATGCACTGAGAAAATAACGTGAGATTTTATCGACTTGATTATTTCAAATTGCTCACCATTAACCATAAAATATTTATGCTTAATCGTTCATGGAATATTGGCTAAAGCCGATTCAGGGTAAATAGCGTTTCTGGCGAATGAAATCGCATGACTATCAATATCTGTGGCAAAAATCTGTATTTTATACTGATCAATTTTATCACCCAGAATTTCACTCAGAATAATAGCAATGGTATAAGCCTCTTCTCCTGTAGAGCAGGCAGTACACCAAATTCTTAATTCTTTATTAGTTTTATGTTGAATATAATGACTTAATTCACGCTGTAAATTGTCGAACGCTCGTGTATCACGAAAAAATGAAGTAACGCCAATGAGCATATCATTAAATAAATAGACCACCTCTTCATTGTGGTTTTTCAAATGGTCTAGATAGATGGCAGATTGACGAATTTTTAACGACGTCATTCTTCGTTCTATTCGCCTTAATATTGTATTTTCTTTATAAAGGGAAAAATCGACTTTACAATGTAACTTCAATAACTGAATGATGCCGTGGTAGGTTTCTCTTGGCATAGTGCCATCATTATCAATTCCATAGTTACGTGGAAAATAAATGATATTTTTCAGCTCATGGCCAATTTCGGTGGCTTGTAAAATAAGGTCGACATTGCCTGAATTAATGGCAGAGTTAGGCATACCATCATATTTTGCATCGTTTGGATCTTGCACCACTCCAAAACCATTTTCACCTTTGATGGCACGAATACCGCGGCTACCATCAGTTCCTGTACCGGATAATACGACACCAATGGCGTTTTCGCCTTTATGTTGAGCAATGGATTCAAACAACATATCAACAGAAGGCCTTGGTGTATGACGAACTTCCGGATAACTGATCAGACGAATTCGGTCACCCGAACTAATTTCAATATTAAAATTTGGTGGACAAACGTACACCATGTTAGCGACTAATTTGGTATTATCAACTGCGGTAACGACGGGTATTGTTGAATCTTTTTCAAGCAGTTCAGCCATCATACTTCGATAAGATGGCGATAAATGTTGAGCAACAATAATTGCCATTCCATTATCTGTTGGCATATTGGATAAGAACTCTTGCAGTGCTTCGAGACCTCCGGCACTGGCGCCCACGCCGACGACAATCAATTGAGATGTAGTGTCACTTTGTGGTTTTAAGTTACTAGGTAAATCCACAGGC
Organism: Vibrio sp. MA40-2; assembly: GCF_047302445.1. Classification (NCBI taxonomy): domain Bacteria; kingdom Pseudomonadati; phylum Pseudomonadota; class Gammaproteobacteria; order Vibrionales; family Vibrionaceae; genus Vibrio; species Vibrio sp. MA40-2. The sequence goes on along the minus strand of NZ_CP178627.1, from coordinate 1,119,307 downwards.
GTATCTTCCTTTGCCATTTATTGACTCTCCAAAATTTAAAATGTGCTGCTATCATTAGTCAATGAGAACGCTAACCAATTCCCATCAAGCAAAATAAGTGTCATTTAACTTACTGACTACTCAAAAACCTAAATAAATTCATATGTTTTGGATATTAATATTTATCGTATAAATAGGTCAATCGTCAATACTACTTTAACTAACTCATCCTTGGCTAGTTTATTGCACTTATTTCTAGCATTAACCTCTTCAACATTTTTGAGTAACCTTACATATAAAAAAACCATACTTGGCTGCTTTTTTTGTAGACTATTTATTTTTGTATACTAAAGTAACAATTTGGTTATAAAAGGAACAGTAGATTTTCTACTGCTATTAATACGATGAAGTCATTATATTATTTACTCTCTCTATTATTGTTCGTTAGTTGGCCAAGCTATGCTACAGACGATACATTGCAACTTGTAGAGGGTGGTCACAATACCGAAATAGCAATAGAAGATTTACGACAACAAGCGAAGACTGAATTTACTATTTTTGCCCCATTTCGTGGCCGAGAAGTAAAAATGAGAGGAATATTACTGGACGAAATATTACTGCAGCACCTTTCTAAAATGCCCAAAACCGTCAAACTGATCGCGGCTGACGGCTATGAAATAACCTTTAACAATTGGCGAAAAGGTAACTGGATAGTTGTCACTCATGAAGATGACAAACCACTAACAATTAGACAACAAGGCCCTCTTAGATTGATAGAACGTAATGATGGAAATAAAGACCCAGAAAATTTACGTAATTTCAATGATTGGGTTTGGATGTTAGTGCGTATAGAAGTGATAGAATGAAGCAAAGCAGCACATTAAAAAGTAAATTACATAAAACCGGATGGCTATGGCTTAGTTTATTTTGCTTTGGCATGCTGTTTGTTATCGCTATTTTAGAGCTCAGCTTTCTTTATCCTCAAGTTCAGCGCTATTTTGATAGTACCGGCAGCTTAACCGCCCAACCATTGGCCGCTCGATCGAGGCAATATATGATTGATAGCCTTGAAATTGCTACCAAAACTCAATCAGTTAAAGTAAATAATAAAGATATAGTGCATAAGTTAAATTTAGCCTATGGTTTACTCAATATAGAACTTTATAAGCGTCGATACTCCTGTACGTCTTCAGCATTAACCCAAATCGACCAATTAGTCACTCAGCTGGAATCCCAACAAACTTTCAACCTGACCCATTTTAACTCTGAGCTATTACCTGCGCTTAAGTGCACCGAGACCATTCAAACAGGTCAAGAACATCATCGTTCAGAAGTTGCCAATAACTTACTTAATAATATAGATTTTTACCACAACACTCTTTTTTGGGGTAGTTTTCTGATGATCACGGCGGCTATTGGCTTTGGTGTATTACATGTTAACCAGACCAGACAAATGTCCAACAACCGTAAAGAAACCGCTCAGTGGAGGCGGCACGCAATGAGAGATGAGTTAACAGGGATATGGAACCGTAGAGCTTTAAATACCGATCTTGATAAGTTGATCCAAAACCATGCGACATCCAATCCCCCTTTTTCATTGCTAATGTGTGATATCGATTACTTCAAACAATATAACGATACCTATGGACATATTGAAGGAGATACCGCTCTGAAGAGTATTGCCAATGTGATAGAAAGTGCACTGCGTGAAACTGATAATCTTTACCGTTATGGTGGCGAAGAGATGGTGATTATATTGAATGAAACCGATAATCAAAGCGCTAAGGTTATCGCGCGACGTCTGCTAAGTCTTGTTGAAAACTTAAACCTTCCTCACCCTACGAGTAGCCATGGTAGGCTGACAATCAGTATAGGAAGCGCAACAACAAACAATGATGGCTCTGATGACGTGGATAGCATATTGCAGACGGCAGATAAACGACTCTATCTTGCTAAAAAAAATGGCCGACATTGTTTAGTTGCCGAGGACGGATTAGATTGCGGCTAACGCTTTCCTCTTAGACAATCAAAAAAAATCATCAATTATACCCAAAAACAAGTAAATATAACCCAAGGTTGTTATACGTGTTGATGCCCTGCTAACACTCATCAAAGAGAAAGATCACAAGTAACTAAAACAAGTTATCCTATTTTTATAAGCACATGTTAAACTGTTAACTTGTTGATAACGTTATTTAGCCCAATGAAATTACCTCCTATAATCTTTCTAGTTTTAGCAATAACAGTCGGGTTTTACGCTCCTGACGTTATAAAATTACTCAAAAATGAAACTGAACCTTTTGATATCACCCAGTACTGTATGTTATCAAGTAAAAGTTGCGTACAAAATGAAGTTAGCATGATATTAGAGCAGGATATCGCTAAACCTCTGGTACCAAATACTATTGAAGTCATTTGGGAAAATACATCAAGTAATACTCTATTACTCTCTCTACAGGGAGCACAAATGGATATGGGTATCGCCAAATATCAATTAACTAAACAACCTAATGGAAAATTTTCAGCCGATATTATGCTGCCAGTATGTACTGAAAATAAAATGACATGGGTTGGTACATTAACCGATGGCCAAAAAGAAGTTTATACGGCAATAAGGATGGCAAGATGAGCAAAAATTGGTCCTTGGCGATAGTGATTGCCTTTGTACTTGGCTACAGTGTGAAAGTCTTTATGGATATGCAAAATGATGTTGCCCAACAACAACAGGCCCTAGCAACCCAACAGATCATTAAAGACCCGGTGTTAAATGGTATGGATGATACACCTACTCATATTTTTAACCCTGATGACAATAGAATTAGAGTGATCTACTTTGGCTATACTCGATGTCCCGATGTGTGTCCTACGTCACTCGCCATGTTGTCTGCTGCACTAAATACTATAACAGCCGAACAACTGGCTCAATTACGGCCAATGTTTATATCTATCGATCCACAAAGAGATGAAGCGAATGCTGCACATCAATACGCTCAGTATTTTCATCCCACTATTGAAGGATTTTCTGCATCATTAGAAATAACAAAGCCATTAGCCGATCATTATGGGGTTATTTTCCAAAAAACTAAATTAGAAGACTCTGCCATCGAGTATGTTGTAGACCACAGTTCATATTTTTACTTTCTAAAACCAGACGGAACATTAATTACTAAAGTACCACACACACTTGAGCCAACTCCTATTGTCACTGCGATAGAAGACATACTCAAAACCAACTCAATATAAAAACTATTATACCTCGCAAAAGGAATTTTAAATGAATCGTATCTTGATATTACTCGTCTCTGCTTTCACTCTTTTTTCGGCATCGTCAGTGTTTGCTTCTGATCTAGTAGTACAACACCCTTACGCCAGAGCAACGCCACCAAATGCGCCAACCAGTGCGGTTTTTTTAACCTTAGAAAACAACAGTGATCAGCAAAGAAAGATCGTGTCTGCTTCTACTCCTGCTGCAGGAAAAGTTGAATTACATACGCATGTTATGCAAGGCGATGTTATGAAAATGCGCCAAGTAGATACAATTACAATAGAACCGATGGCGCAGACAGAATTGAAACCTGGTGGTCTTCATATAATGTTGTTTGATCTTCAACAAAAATTCACTGAAGGAAAAAAAATAGACGTGACCGTAAACTTTGCAAATGGGGAAGCATTAACGTTTGAGGCACAAATCCAAAAAGTGATGCAAGGAATGAAGTCTCATAAAATGTCGCACCATTAATAACGAACAATGCATTAAAACAGAGAAAGAGACTCATCGTATTTTTCTCTGTTATTCGCTACAAATCTTCTCTGTTATTCACTGTTACTTTACTTTCCCTTACACATTATCTTAATTAATGTATTTTCAACCTCTCATCTAAATATGTTCAGCCATGATACTCATCACTGCTGACTCTTATCATTTTGCTAACCATTGCTTAACAACTTATCAATACAAACATCTAACTTATCACAAATATAATTATTAAATGGTTATTTATTGACTTAATTATAGACAGATACTCTACATTACATAAAATATGCAGGTCGTTCTCCTAGCAAGCCAGTGTTAGAGGATAGATATAATACAACTCTAAATAATAATTAGGTAATTCCATGCAAAACAACAACTCACTCACCGCTAAATTTACCAGCGGTAACCTTGTTCTACAGATAGTCGTAGGCATTGTATTCGGTATAATGCTTGCCACTATTTCGCCTGAAAGTGCCAAAGATGCTGGGTTAATAGGCAGTCTATTCGTTGGTGCCTTAAAAGCAGTTGCTCCTATTCTTGTGTTCATTTTAGTCGCGGCTTCTATTGCTAATCAGAAAAAAGGTCAACAAACACAAATGCGCCCTATCATCACTCTTTACTTGATAGGGACATTTACCGCGGCACTGACTGCGGTATTGCTCAGTTTCGCCTTTCCAACCACTTTAACTTTAGTGGCTGGAGCAGAAGGTACTACGCCACCGCAAGGCATTGGTGAAGTACTTCATACTCTATTATTTAAACTGGTAGACAACCCAGTCAACGCAATTAAAGAAGCCAACTATATCGGTATTTTAGTATGGGCTATTGGCCTCGGTCTTGCTCTACACCACGCATCAGAAACAACCAAAACAGTATTCCAAGACCTTAGTCATGGTGTATCTCAAATTGTTCGCTTTATCATTCGTTTAGCACCATTTGGTATATTTGGTCTTGTTGCAAGTACGTTCGCAACAACGGGATTTGAAGCACTAGCAGGCTACGCTCAACTACTGGTGGTACTACTAAGCTCAATGGTCATAATTGCACTTGTAGTCAATCCGGTCATTGTTTGGGTCAAAACAAAACAAAATCCATATCCACTTGTGTTTAGATGTTTACGTGAAAGTGGTGTTACGGCCTTCTTTACTCGTTCAAGTGCAGCGAATATCCCAGTAAATATGACCTTATGTGAAAAACTTGACCTAGATGAAGATACTTACTCTGTATCTATTCCACTCGGTGCAACCATTAACATGGCCGGAGCGGCGATCACTATCACGGTATTAACACTAGCCGCTGTTCACACTATGGGAATAGATATCGATTTACCAACAGCATTGCTACTTAGCCTAGTTGCTTCTATATCGGCTTGTGGTGCATCAGGTGTTGCTGGCGGCTCTTTACTTTTAATTCCATTAGCATGCAGTTTGTTTGGAATTTCTAATGACGTGGCCATGCAAGTGGTAGGAGTAGGATTTATTATTGGTGTTATTCAAGATTCAGCTGAAACGGCACTAAATAGTTCAACTGACGTGGTCTTTACTGCTGCGGTTTGTCAATCTAAACAAGCGTGATTGTTACTATCTTTATTCATTGATACGCAACTTATTCGCTAAGACAAACCACATAAAAAAATCCAGCTAAAATTGCTGGATTTTTTATTCTCAGTATTATTTTTTATGCTACTTTTTGTATTCGATATTCGAGCCAGATTGGCCATTAGTTTTATCCATTGGCGATAGTGAATAATCCAATAATTGGTCACGACTCTGTTCTTCATCGTTTTCTTCTAATTTATCATCGCTTTTAGGGTCGTAAACCATAAACTCATTTCCATCCACTTCAGGAAAATACCCATCTCTTTTGTACAGTTTGTTTAGCGCCTTAATCATTGAGTGCTTTTCAATCGCACCGCTGGAAAATTTTTTTAACAACGGCTTCGCCATTCCCTGAAGAGCAACAACAGCATCGACACCTAAAATATTACCGACGTCATCTCGTCTTCCTTTCGCCGGCTCATAACCAAAATAAGCCGATAGAAATAACCAAATATAGGCTATTGCATTACCTTTAGAACCTCTACCAATCCAAATATCACCAGCAAAAAATTGAGCCTTAGGATCCGCTTGTTCAGCCGCACGTTCAAACCAATACGTTGCCCTGAGCAGGTTTTTATCAACACCAATACCGTCTCGGTAATGCTGCCCTAGTTTGAGTTGACCTTCGATACTATTCTGTTGAGCGGCCTTAAAGTGCCATTCGGCAGATAACTGAGGGTTAGGTTGCATGTTAGACTCGGCTATATACCAATCGCCCATGTAAACCTGTGCATCGATATAATCATCATGAGCCACCTCTTCGATAGCAGTAATACCCTTATCAATATTTTGTTCAATACCTTTGCCTGCCAAAAGCGCTTTACCCATTTCAAATTTAGCTAATTTGTTACCGTTATGAGCTTCAATCGCAATTTGCCAAAATTTAGATTTTTCATTGAGCACCACATCTTCTTTGGCACGCGCACAAACTCTAACGACACCAAACATGCCCATTTCGTTGCCTTGAAGCGCAGCTTGTTCATACCAATACAGTGCTTCTCGAGGGTGTCGCAATTCCGCTTCTTTGGCTAAAAAAAGTTGAGTGGGAATATGTCCAGTCTCAGCCTTGAATTGACGCTCTTTTTTCTCTTCATTTTTCTGTCTCTCAATCGCTCTTTTATACGCGCGATCACGCTCTGATTTTTCTTCAGCAAGTCTCTTTTTTTTAGCAGATAACGACAGCATCCAACCAAAGATAACGAGTAATGATAGGCCAGTCGTGCCAATGGCAATGGTTATAAAATTCATAAGATAAACGTGCAGCCTTTTAGTACACAGCTGTTATTGGTCAATAATGCTCATAGCAACACAAACACAATGTCTTCAACAGAGCAAATAAAATGTAGACCATACTATAAACCATTAAGCTGCATTATCTATACCAAAGAGTAAAAACTTGACTGCGAATTTACACTGTAAACAAAGTGATGGTTGCCACGAAAACACTCAAGACAGTGCATTTTTCAAAGTGGATAGTGAGGTTTTGCAAAACGGATTTTGTACAATAAATAGCTAAATTTAGCAGTAAAGTCGCTACATTTAGATTAAATTGATGTACAAAGTGTTAATATCATCATGTTTCAATATAAATATGCTATTAATAATAATTGAGAAATAAATAGAATTACCATTGAGATACTGACAGTATTAGTGGTTAGTAAATAACCCTTTTACTTTAAACTAAAATTCGCATCGATATGTGTAACCAGCCAACTATTCTAAGAATCAAATAAAATGACAGATAATCGCTCACGTCCCTACCCTTTAGGGGCCACATTAGACAACAAAGGATGCAATTTTTCTATTTACGCACCTAACTGTCCTGATATATCACTGGTGCTATTTAATGGCGAAGATGATGGTTATGAAGAGTTTCCGTTAAGTAATGAATACGCGGGAATAAAGTATACTTATATTGCAGAAATTAAAGCAGGGCAAAAGTACGGCTATACCATAGCTACCGACGAAGGTGACAAACTACTTTTATCCGATCCCTATGCAAAAGCGTTAGAAAAACCATTGCATTACGCCACTCCATACACCAATAAAAAAAGTTGGCAAATGAGCAAGTGCGTTGTCATTGATACCCTCTTTGATTGGCAAGGTATTGAGCCACCTCGTATCGCAAGGGAAGAAACCGTTTTATTTGAAACTCATGTAAAAGGGGTTTCTAAGCTAAACCAAGAAATAGAAGAAACCAAACAAGGTAAATATTTAGGCTTATCTAGCCCACAAATGCTGAAATTCTATAAAGAACAGAATATTACCACTCTTCAACTGCTACCTGTGGCCGCCTGTATGCATGAAGAACACCTTCTCGATATGGGCAAAGTAAATTATTGGGGTTACAACCCTTACCTATTTATGGTCCCAGATCCTCGATATGCAAAAAATGATGCAGTAATAGAACTTAAAACTGCCATTAGAGAACTGCATCGCAATGGCATAGAAGTCATTTTAGATGTGGTCTATAACCATACAGCAGAAGGAGGAGAAGGAGGGTTAACATTTAACTTAAAAGCTCTCGATCCTAGTAACTATATAAAACATGGCCCTCACTACGCTAATTTTACTGGTTGTGGAAACACGACCGATTTAATGCATCAGCCAATGTTGAATCTAGTCATGGATTCAATGAGATACTGGGTTGAAGAATTTCACGTTGATGGTTTTCGCTTCGATCTCGCCGCAACACTAGGACGAAATGGTGATGACTTTAATTATCACTCGCCGTTTTTTAAGGCCGTAGCACAAGATCCTATTCTTAGAGAAATCAAACTCATTGCTGAACCATGGGATATCGGCCCAAATGGTTACCAAGTAGGTGGTTTTCCTGATGGTTGGAACGAATGTAACGACAAATTTAGAGATATAACCAGAAGCTTTTGGAAAGGTGAACCTGGATACCTAAAAGAGTTCGCGACCAGAATAATGGGTTCTAGGGATTTATACAGTGCAAGTCGTTGGCCGCAAAAACTGACGATTAACTATATTACTTATCATGATGGCTTCACTTTACAAGATCTGGTGTCTTATCGTCACAAGCATAATGAAGCAAACGGCGAGCATAATCATGATGGGCACGGCGATAATCGTTCAGACAACTACGGTGTAGAAGGCTCAACCGATAACATGATGATCAAAGCGGTCCGTGAAAAACAAAAACGCAACTTCATTGCAAGTTTGTTGTTTGCCTTTGGTATTCCTCACATCATGACAGCCGATGTTATGTCCCATACACAAAAAGGCAATAACAATGCCTATTGCCAAGATAACCATTTAAGTTGGATAAACTGGGGTTTAAATTCGCAAAAAAACAGGTTCAAACGTTGGATGAGCGATATGTTAGCCGCTCGTCAGCAATATATGGTGCCTTTCATCCAAGCTTTTAGCGGTGAACAACGCAACGATAATCGAGTTGGTTGGCGCAGAGCCGATGGCGAACATATGGAACACGAGGATTGGAATTCACAGAGCTCTGTCGCTTTACACCTTGGTATTGGAACAAATGGGGACGAGTTAATTTATCTAATTAATCAAGCTTCTGCACCTGCACGCTTCGTACTACCAAATAACTATCAGCAAAACTGGTATACGATATGTGATACTAGCCAAGATAGCGTAATTCGATCCAAAGCCACTAAAGAAGTGTTAATGGCCCCTACCTCTTTGGCAATACTTCATTCGAGCGCTAAGTCAGATTAACCACATCGGACCAAATTGAAATAATACTCAACTCGGAAAACACAGCAATGTGATTTCCGAGTTCTCACTTCTGCTTTAAATAACTTGATCCCTTAACTCATTTACAATAGATAACAACAGATAAACCACCTATTATTATCAATTTTATATTGAAACTGATTCTATATTTAAGTTGTTTATATTGTTTTAATTATAAATATAATGGCGCTAAATATTCTGGTTTCTCTTTTAACACTAGAAATATAAACCTATAACTTATCAATTGTCAGAGAGGTAAAACGTGTCTCATCAAATTATCACGGATCTTAACAGTCGCTATACCGCCAAAAAATACGACCCATCTAAACGTATTTCTGAACAAGACATGCAAATAATTTTGCAAGCATTACGTCTTTCAGCATCATCTATTAACTCTCAACCTTGGAAATTTATTGTGGTTGAAAGCGATAGCGCTAAACAACGTTTTCACGACAGTTTTGCCAATAAATATCAATTTAACCAACCGCATGCAAAAGAGGCGTCTCACACTATTTTATTTGCTTATGATCCTAAATTTACTAAAGAAAAATTTAGCAAAAGAGTAGATGTAGAAGTGAGTTCTGGTCACTTACCCGCTGACATGTACGAAACATTTATGGGGGCGTACGCTTTTGCGGAAGGCAATACCGACGAAAATGGATTCAATGGCCACTGGACCAAATCTCAAGTTTATTTAGCCTTGGGTAATATTTTGCATGTACTCGCTCGATTAGGCATTGCATCAACTCCGATGGAAGGGGTTGACGCAGAGTTAATTGGTGAACTTTTCAACGAAGAGTTAGATGGGCATGTATGTGAAGTAGCATTAGCAATGGGTTATCACAAAGACGGAGAAGATTATAACCACGGCCTTCCAAAAGCGCGTTTACCACTAGAAGATATTGTGTCGGTGCTTTAAGTTTTAGTATTGCGCATTAGCCTTGCATTGTACTTAGTAAGGATAGGCAGTTGAAAAGCCTATCCTTTTTATATAACCAGCCACTCAGTATCATTTCTTAGTTAAAAACACTTCAGCTAACATGCAACGAACACTACCACCACCAATGCTTTCAATGGTTGACACATCCAGTGCGACTAATTTTCCGTGGGTAGCAAGCTGATTTCGTTGGGTCACGGTAAAAGCATCATAAGCAGATTGAGACATCGCAATCAGTTTTTCACCACGGCTATTTTTCAATTGTAGGATATTTCCACAGAAGTGATTCATTTGCTGCAACGAAATCGAAATAACTTGCTTACTTTTTGCCAGAGACTTAACCACAAAACGACGCTCAAATTCCGGGATAATCTGGTCACAAATAACACAAAAGGACTCTCCTACCGCCATCATAACGTTGGTGTGGTAAATTGGCGCTCCAGAGGGAAGCATTGTTTGAAAGGAAATAACCCGTTCATAACCAATTTGTCGAGCGTACTCTTCAAGAACTTCTCGGTCACAACGCTGAGATAACGCAGCATATATAGTTTGGTTAATATGATCCTTCACCATAACACCGGTGCTCTCCAAAAAAGCGTTCTGCTCTGCGAAGGAAACCAGTGAGGAATTTGATACAACCTCGCGACCAGAATGGCTAAGCGTATCTAGCAAGGCTTGCGGCCGTACTTCTAATCGACGATTAGGACACGCCATAGGGAAAAAAACCACCTCTCCTGACGCGGTAGTGCTAAACCAATTATTAGGAAAAACCGCATCTGGAGTTTGCTGATCAGCCAGTGGATAATCAAATTCAATAACATCAATCCCTTCGCGTCGAAGCGTACAAACCATCGAACGAAACTCTTTCATCGCTTTTTGTTGAACAAGTTCGTCACTATATTGCACGTTATTTTGGAATTCATTATCTTGCGCAGTTTGAACATTAAAGCGAAATTCTTTAGGGGGTACCATCACAACGCAATCAGCGTTTTGAATAGAACCAGCAACCTGAGTGTGTGTTTTTGTTTGAATTAAGTTCATTCCATTGATACCTGTTATAGTTGATAACATTGATTGTAATCACCTTACCTAACATCAATTCACTGAAATCATCACTTTTATCGCCTAACAACTAGGTTTTATTACTGCGTATCACCTCTATTGCCGTGAATTGTAGGAAAACACTGGTCACATTCAACTAACCATACAAAGTAACAGTCGTAAAGGCATGTTCTTTTTTTTTCGTTTGAGTTAGTGTGTACGAGTTAATAACTCCGTCTTTTTTCTAAAATATTTGAAGATAAAACAATAACAAGGCGGGATAAGGATAATTAAATGTACAAGTTTTTTGAACGACTAACAAAACCCTTCCCAGAAGAAGAACCACAACAACCGCCTAGCGGAATTTTAGCCTTTTGCCGGCACTACACCCGTGGCTATGAAAAACCGTTAATATTAATGGCAATCATGAGTGCGATCATCGCGATTATTGAAGTGTCTCTATTTGGCTTTATGGGACAGTTAGTCGATTGGCTATCTAATAGCAATCCAGAAACATTTTTAGAGGAAAACAGAGCCACGCTTTGGTTTATAGGCATTCTACTGTTAGTCGTTATGCCTATTATGGTCACTATATATTCACTTAATATCCACCAAACTTTATTAGGTAATTACCCAATGTCGATTCGGTGGATGGCTCACCGATACCTTTTAAAACAGAGCCTTTCTTTTTATCAGGATGATTTTGCTGGTCGTATTGCGACTAAAGTCATGCAGACCTCTCTTGCAGTGCGGGAAACAGTAATGAAAGCCGCCGACGTTTTCGTTTACGTTATTGTCTACTTTACTTCTATTATTGTGATGCTCGCTCAAGCAGATTGGCGCTTAATGATACCGATGCTAGTTTGGTTATTCGCTTATATCGCAATACAAATGTATTTCGTTCCTAAATTAAAAGTCGTTTCATCCGAACAAGCAGATGCACGATCAACCATGACTGGCCGAATTGTAGACAGCTACACCAATATTGCCACTGTTAAACTATTTTCACACAGTAAACGAGAAACCAAATATGCCGAAGAAGGTATGGAAGGCTTTTTGGATACAGTTTATCGACAAATGCGTTTGGTGACTGGATTCAACGTTAGTGTAGAAATAGTTAACTATTTTTTGGTTTTTTCTATCGCGGCTATGTCAATTTTCCTATGGATGGAAAGCGCTATTTCTATCGGTGCTATCGCGATAGCAATTAGCTTAGCATTACGTATCAATGGCATGTCTATGTGGATAATGTGGGAAGTCGGTACTTTATTTGAAAACATGGGTACCGTTGTTGATGGTATTGCCACTCTTTCCAAACCAATAGATATAACTGACAAAGAAGATGCTAAGCCGTTAAAAGTCGCCAAAGGCGGTATTGAGTTTGATGATGTGAGTTTCCATTATGGTGAAAAAGACAAAGGGGTGATTAGCAACCTAAATCTGCAGATTAAACCAGGAGAAAAAGTGGGACTAGTTGGTCGATCTGGTGCTGGTAAATCGACGCTTGTTAATCTATTACTTCGTTTCCATGATGTAGAAAGCGGAAAAATTAAGATTGATGGACAAGTTATCTCCGATGTCACTCAAGATTCATTACGAGCCAATATTGGTATGGTCACGCAAGACACGTCCTTATTACATAGATCTATAAAAGAAAATATTTTGTACGGTAAGCCAGACGCGACCGATGAAGAAGTGCTCAAAGCAACCATTCAAGCGGAAGCACATGAGTTCATAGAAACGTTAACCGACCCTCATGGAAACCAAGGTTATGATGCACAAGTAGGTGAGCGTGGAGTTAAGCTTTCTGGTGGTCAACGTCAACGGGTCGCCATTTCGCGAGTATTACTAAAAGATGCGCCACTATTAATTCTAGATGAAGCCACTTCCGCTCTCGATTCAGAAGTAGAAGCAGCTATTCAAGAAAGTTTCTTTGAGTTAATGGAAGGAAAAACTGTTATCGCGATTGCACACCGTCTTTCAACGATAGCCGCAATGGATAGGCTTATCGTCCTAGATAAAGGCCAAGTAGTAGAACAAGGCACACACCAAGAGCTGATAAAAGGCCAAGGCATTTACGCTCAACTATGGGCACACCAAACCGGTGATTTTATCAATGACGACATATAAATAAACTAATTAACTGATTTTTAAAATAATTTATTTTTATTTAACTTTACGAAATGGCGACAAATAGCGATAAAAAGCGAGGATTATTGAGCTCTGTCGCCACTTTATCGCCATTTTTTTATGCGTCGCCTGCCCATGTGGAATAAACGCAGGTAACGACCTTTGCACGCACTCCCAAGCCGCATAATACCGAACATCGAAAATATCGTAACCAGATACCGCAACCGCGAGTATCTGATCGGCTTTAGGGCTGTTATCTACCGCTAGCTTATTTAAGAAAGGTTGAATTTTGTCTTTAGTAAGGTAAGACAACTCGCGTTCGGAAGCTTTAATAAGCTCAATACCCACAACTGGGTTTGGCCATTTCCATTCACCATACTTTATGAGCGTATTAAACATGGTCCTAAACGTTTTAAGTTCAATATTATGTGATGATTACGACCGGGTGGACAGCACTCGTCTAAGTTTATACAGCCAAATGTATGATCCTTTAATATCTGAAACCAATATCAAACGACTACAAGATGATGAAGCAAACGTAAAAACGTTGGAAGTACAAGCCCTAGCCGCATGGCAAAAAATTTACGATGACAATCCGTGGCCAGCGCAACCAACCAAACACCCTTATTCAAACCCAGTTCTATACTGGTTTTTCTACATCTTCAATATAGAATCTAGCTAAATATCCGGCATTTACCTTGCGCAACGGTATTTATGTAAGGAAAAACGCCCAGTTGGGCGTTTAGAATAATTGTAGCGTTTTTTATGTTAAACATGAGTTTAACTTACGTAAAGTTACTCTTTTAGTTCTGTTACAACATAACCTGGTTGAATGGACTCCCTTGTGGATCCACGTTTGACATATCGATAGTAGGCTCGTTGAGTGGGCATTACGTCGGTTTTTTTTACTCCCTTGTAGCGAGTAAGGAATGACCTATAAACGCCATATTTAAAATAAGCAGTATCTTTAAATAGGGTTTGACCGTTAAAACGTACCTTTTGCTCACCATTAACCCAGACTTTAAAGAATCCATCGGAGGATTTTGACCACTTTACATGAAGCTCAATACGATGCCATTTCCCTCTTAATTCCTCTTCTGTGAGAAGTTCCCACATTGTTACTGTTTCACCATTAACCTGTCGGTCTAAATGATAACCGCCCTTTATAGCAGGGTTCCACGTATCATTGAATGGTGGTGATTGATTCTGAAACATAAAGACCGGCTTACCGTTTACTTGGTGAAATTGCCCTAAGGCAACTTTGGTCGGATACACATTGGGGTAGTCCTCGGGTAGATAGAGTTCCCATGCATACCAATACTCATCGCCGTTGGATTGTCGGTTAGTCTTTTGTGACAACTCACTACGTTCCCTGTCGTTAGCACAATCACTCCACCCACTGTTAGATGAGCAGTCTCCATCACGTACTTCAAAATATTCGACTAATCCAGTATTAGACGGGTCTAAGGGGTCCTTTACTTTGTTATAACCATGCACAGTGTTGTTAAGTGAACGTTCGAATCTACCAAAATTCTCTGAAGTAGATTTACAACCCGTTAAAATGACTAGGCTAAACAATGTCCATAAAAGATCTCGCATACGTCTGTCCATGTAAAATATTTGTTAAAAATTAAAAGTAGCAAAAATATCAATGAAGTCTAATAATAAATTACTGTGAATATTAATTGTGATTTCCTTCCAACCCCTCACACTCATTAGGCTCAACCACATCAATTCACACAAACGCATTCAATTCCGCCAATGAATCAATCAGCGGCAACAACGCATTCTTATGGAAAATACGGTCGACCTGCTATTGAATGGCTGCGAAACTTACTGTTTTGAGGTGGTGTAGTGAAAGCACGACAAAGTATAACCAAGCTATTTAAACAGCACGTTAGTCTCAAGCCAGAGCGAAAGAACAATTAGTGATGTTTATACCAAGGGTTAACGTTCTTGGGTAAGGGGCTTATTTGGGTCGTTGATAAAGTCAAGAGTGAGAAAGGCACAGATTTGAATCTGGATGTTGGGAGTTTAGGGTTTAGGGTTTAGGGTTTAGCTATTGAGGAAAGGCTTGAATCGAAATTCAGGCGTTTGGTGAGAATTAAAACATCATCACTTTAGGTTTTTGTAGTAATAGGATGCTTTGGAGTAACTCGCAGTAATCATATGCTTTAATGTGACTCTCAGTAGTAACGTATGCTAAAGTAACTCTTAGCAGTAACATACCTTAAAGTAACTCTCGGTAGTAACATGCGTTAAAGTAACTCGCAGCAGTAACATGATTTAAAATAACTCGTAGCAGTAACATACTTCAAAGTAACTCGAGTAATAAGATACTTTAAAGAAACTAGCAGCAGCAGTAAAAACGAGAACACAATAATGGTTCAAGAGTAGGATTATGTATGTCAGAAAAAATTGTTAGTGTAATCACGGGAGATATAGTTGATTCCCAGAAGATAGCGCCAGAGGACTACGAAAAGATGCTCACTATCTTAAAAACAGTTTTAACTAAGTTGGTTGAACAAGTAGACGCTAGGTTTGATATGTACCGCGGTGATGCCTTCCAAATAGTATTTTTCGAACCTGCTGACGCAGTACTATCAGCGTTGAAGATACGTCTCGCACTTAAGACGTCTGAACTACGAATAGATGCGAGGCAGTGTATTGGTATTGGTAGAGCTATGCACATAGGTAATGATATTAAAACGTCCACGGGGGAAGCATTTGTATTATCTGGAACTGGATTAGATAAACTAAAAAGCAACCATTTAACAATCCAATCAAATAACTCTGCGTTCCAAGACAAAACCTATTTGTTGACCAAGTTTTTAGATGCTCATATAAGCGGATTAACAACTATACAGACGGAAGCATTATGGTCTTACTTCGATTTAACAACAAAGACACACGAAGACATTGCAACGGCCTTAGGGAAGAAACGTACAAACATAACGAAGCTGCTTAACGCCAGCCACTACCAGCTAATAGAAGAATACATACGTCACTTTGAGAAATGCGTGAAAGAGGAGTATCAGTAATGTCAGACATAACCCTCCTTATGTTCTTAATACTAGGGCATGTTGCATGTGACTTTTATTTTCAGCCAGACTCGTGGGTAAAGAAGAAAAACGAACGTCATTACAAATCAATAGAACTTTTATTACACTCTGCATTACATGGAATTGTTGCAGCCTCAACTTTCTATGTACTAAGTAGTGACAGTACAGTGTTAAATGCCATGTATGTGATAATAGCAGTATCAGTAACACATTACGTCACTGATTTAATAAAATCTTATAGCCAGAAGTGGCCGTTAGCCTTCTTTATCGCTGATCAGTTGGTGCATATTGGAGTGTTAATCGCTGTTTGGTTAGTAGCAACGGGACAAGTTGAAAGCTTCACAGAGCAATTGACAATAGATAACCTTTCACACAAGCATGCGTTGTATATCTTGGCTTATGTGGCAATCTTTAAACCAACATCTATTTTAATCGCTATGATTTTAAAACCATGGACGGGTGATTTAAAACCTGAAGAAGACGATAACACTCTTAAATCAGCAGGACAGCAGATAGGGTTTTTCGAACGGTTCCTTATACTCACTTTTATACTATTGAGCCAGTATTCCGTAATTGGTTTTCTACTAGCAGCAAAGTCTGTCTTTAGGTTCGGAGATCTGACAGCAGCTCAAGATAAGAAATTAACGGAATACGTAATGTTAGGTACGTTAGCTAGTGTTACTGTGACGATATCAATAGGCCTGATCGTTATTTATACAGTAGGTAAGATTACAATAAATTAACACTTGTTCCTTTAATCTCCTCGGATTCGTCTAAACGCATGTCTAAGCCAGCGGTAATATTAACTAAGAATCCTCTTGCTTTAGAAAAATCGATATCTTCCATAGCGGGTGATTTCAAAAGATCAGTTATAGCTTGTTTATATAGCTTGTTTAGCGCGACTTTCTCCCTCTTGGAAGGAGTAACCAACAGTGCTTAAGCCCATATATTGCATTACTACTTTGATATCTTCGTAATCAACGTTGATCATGTCAGGCCGAGTAACTAATGTAGCTAGGCTTTTTACCACGGAATGAAGATGCTCGTTAGAGTCGGTAAATAAATCCTGACTTCCCAATATTTTTTTGCTTGGCAATACGGGAACTAGAGGCGCGACATCACTACCTGTTTGACCACCGAGTCCGCCAATGATTGCAATACGCTAGCAATAAAATCACTTCACTTATAAACTATTACTGTCTAAAATCTTGCTCTGTTTTATCAACATAACCTTTCTGAGCAACTATGAATAAAAGTCTTATCACCAACGTTATCGCATTGGCTTTATTAGCTATTGGCTATCAATCAAACAACCAAACATTACTCTATGCAGGGGTGTTTGCCTTTTCAGGTGCTATTACCAATTGGTTAGCAATACATATGCTGTTTGAAAAAGTACCCGGGCTATATGGTTCAGGCGTTATCCCTGCACGTTTTGAAGAGTTTAAAATGGCCATTAAAACACTAATGATGGAGCAATTTTTTACCAACGAGAACATTGACCGGTTCTTAGCTCAAGAAATGATTGGTGGTAACAAGTTAGATCTATCTCCCGTTATTAATAGCATCGATTTCGAACCAACATTTGAATCATTAGTCGACGTTATTGCTAATTCATCATTCGGTGGCATGCTCGCAATGTTTGGCGGAACAGAAGCACTGTTGCCCCTAAAGCAACCTTTTGTAGAGAAGATGCAACAATCTGTGGTTGAGATAAGTCAAAGTGATGCGGTTAAACAAACATTAAAAAACCAATTCGAACAGCCTAATATGATGGCTGAAATTCAGCAAAACATCGAAAATATCATTGATCAAAGACTGAATGAACTCACACCGAAACTAGTGAAACAAATGGTGCAAGATATGATCAAACAGCATCTAGGTTGGCTTGTCGTTTGGGGCGGCGTTTTTGGTGGATTAATCGGTATTATTTCTTCATTACTAGGGTAATATTTTCTAGTATAAACGCGATTTATTGGCTATCTAAACTGAATAGTCTAGTTATTTAAACACTCGGCCCGGTAAGTTAACTGTTATTTAGTACACATGTTAATTTAACGGGCGACATCACCTCAATCACATCATATCAACGCTTTGTCATTTACACTGTAAACTTTAAATTGGTTTTAAGTCACGCGGTTAAAGGGAGACATTATCAGCATTAATACCAAAACTCTTTTTATGTTCCTCTATTACTACTTCACTACGGGTTTGAATAATACCTGGCAATGTACCCAACTTATGAGACATAAAGACTTGATACGCTTTCATATCTTTTACTCGGATTTTAATCATTGCATCAAAATCCCCAGATAACGAATAATGTTCTTCAATTTCAGGCATTAAATCGACAGCTTTAGCAAATTTATCAAATATAGAAAAGCTCGATTGGTCCAACCGAACATGAATAAACACCTGAACATCAAGGCCTAATTTCTCTGGGCATAACTCAGCATGATACCCTTGAATAAACCCTTCTTTCTCAAGACGTTTAACTCGATCCGAACATGGAGAAGTTGTTAAGTGAACTTGTTTCGCTAGCTCGACCATAGAAAGGCGACCTTTCTTGTTCAAGATGCGAAGTATTTCCAAATCCGTTTTATCTAAATTTTGAGCCATATCCTTGCTCAACCTTCTACTACCAATAATATTCTCTCAATATAGCGACTTTATTAAGAAAAAAAAGAAAAAAATCCAGATAACAAGTTATCTGGATCACTAATAAATCTGGGTTCTAATCTTACATACAGCATAAACTAATGAGCGCTTACCGCAGCATTTATTGGTTTATCATTCATTTTTACATCCAATTTCTGACAATTACATTCTCTACAAAAAAACTGCTCTTCCATCTCATAATAGTGTGTACCGCGGAAAATTTGACCTAATGAGTTGAAAAATTGCCCTATTGTCGACTCAGGACATTCCTGATTTTTACACATAATCTTCTTGTGGGTTGTTGTTCTTTTGCATTCTGAACAATAAAAATCTGGCATGTTATTTCCTAAAATCTTGACTAATGAATTAGTTATAAAACGAAAGTACATAATAATACGTAAAACAGATAGAATTATTAGATTAATGTAAAAACTTTAATTTTTTTTCCATTTGTAAGATTTAGCTCACAAAAAATAGGGCCATATATGTCGGCCCTATTTTTTACTCATCAATCGAGTTGGATTAATAACTGCTTAAACTTTTTGTGTTGTTCAATAACCATCTTCTCTGGTTCACCTAAAAATAAGCTCCCGCATACAATAGCGATGGTTGAAAACACGATACCAGGAACGATTTCATACACATCAAACCATCCTCCAGATAACTGCTTCCAAATAACAATAGTAACGCCACCGGTAATAATACCGGCTAAGGCTCCATTTCTATTCATTTTCGACCAATAAAGGCTTAAGACAATGGCAGGACCAAATGCTGCACCAAATCCAGCCCAAGCATAAGACACCAGCCCAAGTACAGAACTATCAGGGCTTGCCGCTAAAACGAGTGCTAGAATAGAAATGAAGATAACACCAATACGGCCAACCTTAACGACCTCTTCAGAGGTCGCATCCGGTCTAAATACTTGCTTATAAAAATCTTCCGCCAATGCTGATGAAGAAACAAGTAACTGCGAATCAGCGGTACTCATTATCGCAGCAAGAATAGCGGCCAATAAAATACCAGCAATCACCGGATGGAAGATAGCATTGACTAGCACCATAAATACTTTTTCACCATCAACTAATAAACCAGCATCAGAATTGGTGCCATACACTAGCCCAACCAAGCCAACTAACAGCGCCCCAACCATCGAAAAGGCAGACCAAATAACAGCAATTCGACGAGCCGTAACCAGGTCTTTGTTAGTGCGAGTCGCTTTAAATCTAGCCAAGATATGCGGTTGACCAAAATAACCTAACCCCCACGCAACTAAAGAAATAATCGCTACCATGGTTAATGGTTCACCTTTGGAATCATTCCACAAAGTCAGTAATTCTGGATTTATATTGGTTAAATCGGTAGCCAATTGGCCAAGCCCACCTTGCATCGCCGCGACGGGAACAATCATTAATGCAGCAGCCATTAACAATCCTTGTACTAAGTCCGTCCACGATACAGCTAAAAAACCTCCAAATAAGGTATAAGAAACCACACAAACCGCGCCAATAATTACAGCATAGCTATAGTCTAATCCGAACACTGTCTCAAATAATTTACCACCAGCAACAAGGCCAGAACTGGTATAAAAAAGGAAAAACAACAAAATGAAGAAAGCGGAAATACTTTGTATTAATTTGGACTTGTCACCAAAACGGCGAGATAAAAACTCAGGTATAGTCAAAGATTCGGTAACAATACTGTATGTTCTCAGACGTTTAGCACAAATATACCAATTTGCCCAAGTTCCGACCAACAAACCTCCCGCAAGCCATAACGCTTCTATTCCAGCGGCATAAGCATAACCTGGTAATCCTAAAAGTAACCAACCACTCATATCAGAAGCACCTGCGGATAAGGCTGCAGGCCAAGGACCTAATGAGCGTCCACCGAGAAAGTAATCGCTTGAATTCGATGTACGTTGATAAGCATAGTAACCTATCAGCAGCATCATAATTAAATAACCAGCAAATGTGGCAGTAATAGCAATGCTATTTTCTATCATTAAAAATATCCTCTAATTAAAATAATCTTCCTTGCTCAACCTGATGTATGGAAGAGGTATCAAAAGAACTGGGTATAATCACGTACTTTCACTGTGTAAATCAAGCCACAAAGCCAAATCTTATTAGTCTAATAACGATTTTTTAAATACATATGAAAAATAATGGTTACTTTTACACGTATCGCCTGACTGATCAGTTGTGGATCATTCAGTTGTGGATCATTATTTTCAGTCATGGTTTAGGAAGCATGATCAAGGATGAAGCAGTGTCGATATTTTGATTAACCAAACCGGAGCCCCTTGATCATTCTTTCGTAAAGCGAGCACCTAGCGGTATCAAATCCTACTTTTCATTCTGTCAAAGGGCTGCTTACGCGGTAATAGCAGCATAGTGTTATGCAATATTGAGGTTTTCGGTAGCGTCACAGACACCAGTATTTATTCAATTCAACGAGAACACAGAGGAACATAAAGACTCATACGCAGCGTAACTAAATGAATAAGGGCGAGTTTTTATCTAATACTTCCGTTAAAGCATGACACGATTAATGTATATCAAAAGGTCAAGCCCACCGCATACACCCCACAAGATCATCATTGCGGAACGATGATCAAGTAACAATGAATTACGGTGAATGTTTACTCAATAGCAATCAAGCGGTTTTAATCATATCCAACGGACTCGGACTAACCATCGATTATATTCAACCCGCAACACTAAGGTGCTAAGCGCTCAACAGTCCACACAGCATCTGTGCCTACAGTATCTAAGTTTAAAGCATCTGAGTTTAAAGCATCTGAGTCTAAAGTACGCTTGTCATCGTTACTTCGTTCTCGGTTAAACAAAAATCTATCATGTAAACGATGCTCGCCTCCTTGCCAAAACTCTATGCTATCAGGAACAATACGAAAACCGCCCCAAAAGCTCGGAATAGGAACATCACCATTAGCAAATTTTTGTTTAAGTTCTAGATACTTACCTTCTAAAAGCCCTCTTGCAGACAAACGGCTACTTTGTTTACTTGCCCACGCTGCAATTTGACTCTCTTTAGGGCGAGAAGAGAAATACTTGATATTATCTAAGGTTGATAGTTTTACCGCAGTACCAGTAACATGCACTTGTCTCTCAATAGTATGCCAAGGAAAATGCAAACTCACTTTTGAATTACCTTCAATTTGGTGCGCTTTTCTGCTGGCTAAATTGGTATAAAAAACAAACCCTTTATTATCTAAATTTTTGAGCAGTACTATGCGTTGAAATGGTTGACCATGTTCGTCCACTGTAGCAACCGTCATGGCAGTCGGATCCGCTAGTTCTGCTTTCACCGCTTGTTCTAACCAATCATTAAATTGATCAATAGGGTTGCTACGTAAATCTTTACGACGTAAGCCACCTCTCAAATACTCTCGACGAATATCGTCTAATTTCATGTTATTCCCTCACTTTTTTCAGATTTTGCGCTTATACTAAAATGAAAACAAGAATCTTCTACATAACTCAACTATTCTATAGACGAACAATGACGATAAGAAAGTTGATGTATACATTGACAATCAACTTAAATTAATCAATATAGTGGACGTATTTATTCTTCACTAACTATATGAAAAAAATAGATTAGCAGTTAGCATTCTAAACGACAGTAAATAAAATTATTACCGATTAAAGTCATAATTTTATGGTTTTAGTAATTCCAGGACAAATAAATGAGCATCAAGAAGTTTGCAAAACTAAAAGATTCAGAATTAGACTACGTTGATGATAAAACCGCCGCTTTGCTCCTCAATACACCAAGTAGTGCCCGAATTCTACTGTGGATAATAGTACTATTTTTCATCTCAGCCATTGTATGGGCGTCGTGGGCAGAGCTAGATAAAGTCACAGTAGGCCAAGGGAAAATAATCCCCAGTTCTCAATTACAAGTAGTGCAAAACCTAGAAGGTGGTTTAGTCAAAAGTTTGTTGGTCCGAGAAGGTGACTCGGTAAAAGAAGGCCAACAGCTTATTCTTATTGATGATACCCGCTTTCGTTCCGACTTTAGAGAAAGTGAGCAACAAATACTCAGTCTAACCGCTAACGTTTTACAACTTTCCGCTTCAATAAGCAGTGTTGACATTCAAGAAGAGTTTGATGATGACAATTGGCAAGACAGTGTAAAAATCGATTTTAACAAACTCGCCTATCCCCCTACCTTTAGTGCAAACCAACCACTTTTAGTCCAAAGACAGCAAGCAGAGTACCGCCAGGGCTTAGAAAACCTAAAAAATAGACTGTCGGTTTTAGACCAACAAGTACAGCAAAAAAAACAAGAGTTGATTGAACAATCGGCGCGAGAAAGAAGCCTAAAGACCAGTTATGATTTAGCCAAACGAGAACTAGATATAACCAAGCCGTTAGCAGATGAAGGAATTGTCACAAAAATTGAATTTATTAAATTACAAAGACAACTCAATGACAAACGCAGAGAGCTCACATCTACTCGATTACAAATCCCAAGTATCAAATCTGCAATCCGAGAAGTCATGTTGGGTAGGATAGATGCGGCACTTAAATTTCGTTCTGAACAACAAGAAAAACTCAATCAAATACAAGACAAACTTTCCGCGCTAACCGAATCTACCGTTGGTCTAGAAGACAAAGTAAATCGGACAGTTGTACTGTCTCCTGTCACTGGAACTGTCAAAAAAATATACGTCAATACCGTGGGCGGTGTTATTCAACCAGGCATGGACTTAATTGAAATAGTCCCAACAGAAGACACATTGTTGGTAGAAGCAAAAATCGCTCCACAAGATATCGCTTTTTTGAGGCCTGGATTACCTGCTATTGTCAAATTCAGCGCGTATAACTTTACACGCTACGGCGGACTTGACGGCACGTTAGAACATATCAGCGCAGATACAATTCAAGACGAAGAAGGCAACAGCTTCTACTTAGTAAGGATCCGAACCGACGATCACAAGTTTTTCACTAAAGCCGAACTCCCTATTATACCGGGTATGACAACATCTGTAGATATAATCACTGGCAAACGAACGATTTTGAGCTACCTGTTAAATCCAATATTGTCTGCCCAACAAACTGCACTGAGAGAATAAGGAATTATACAATATGCTGCTCTTGTACTGGGTAGATATACTGCAATGAAATCGCTCAGTCTTTTATTGGTCATGATGCCATTTTCTATCGCATCTTTTGCTCTCAATACCGTAGAACAGCAATGGATAAATGCGGTTTCAAAAACCTATGGGCAGTACGCAGCTAAACGTACAAATACTTGGATAACAGAAATGAACTCTCTCAAGCAAGATTCTGAAATGCATAAGCTTGAAGGTGTAAACGCATTTTTTAACCAACTTAACTTTGTCGATGACATCGATTTATGGGGAAAAAAAGACTATTGGGCAACGCCACTTGAGTTCATTGGAAGTAATGCAGGTGATTGTGAAGACTTCACTATTGCCAAATATTTTTCATTATTAGAGCTGGGCATTTCTGACACAAAATTACGTTTGGTTTATGTAAAAGCAATTCAATTAAACCAATTTCACATGGTGCTTGCCTATTACGAAAAACCGAACTCCGTACCGATAATATTAGACAATATCAACCCAATAATTATGCCGGCAACAAAACGATCTGACTTATTGCCGATATACAGCTTCAATGGTAAGAATCTTTGGCTAATGAAGGAAAAAGCCAGTGGAGAATTAGCAGGAAACGCATCTCGATTAAGTTTATGGAATGACCTTCGTTCGCGAAATAAAAGCCTGAAACTAAATACACCAAAACGAAACTATAATGAGTAACCACCATGACATTACATAAACAACTTGTCGCCGGAATGTTGGCTGTTTTCTTGTTACTTGTTGGCTCTGTATTCGCAATAGAGTTCTCAACAACACGTAACTTTCTGATCCAGCAACAGCGTTCAGAGGTGAATAACACCATCAATACTGTTGGTCTTGCATTAGCGCCTTATTTAGAACAAAAAGATAAGGTCGCCGTAGAATCAGTGATTAATGCATTATTTGATGGCAGCTCTTACTCGGCAGTAAAACTGACATTCTTAGATACCGATGAAGAAATTCTGCGCACTTATCCCATTACAGCCACTGGCGTGCCCGACTGGTTCATTAATATGAACTTTTTAACTAAGCTTGAGGACAGGCGAGTGGTGACCAGCGGCTGGTTACAATTAGCAGAAATTGAAATCATTAGTCACCCGGGCGAAGCTTACGTGCAACTTTGGGCAGCATTAGAACATTTAGGTATGGTTTTTGTTTTTTCGTTTACGTTCGGTCTGTTACTTATTTCTGCCATGCTTAAAAGAAGTTTACGCCCTCTTTTCCTTATCACCAAAAAAATGGAAGACATCGCTCAAAACAAATTTGGCGAACCTCTTAAACAACCAAAAACCAAAGACTTAGTACCAGTGGTTGATGGCATTAATTTAATGTCAAAACAAGTAGAACAAAACTTTAAAGCACAAGCCAAAGAAGCAGAACAACTAAGAGAAAGAGCTTATATGGATCCTGTTTCTCAACTCGGTAACCGTTCATTCTTTATGGGCCAACTAAACCAATGGTTAACAGAGTCGTCTCGAGGTGGTGTCGCGTTATTGAAAGCTAAATTTATCAAGGAAGCTTATGATGAATTTGGCTATGAAACTGGCGATACTTTAATAAGAGAACTCGCCGACCATTTAAAACTCACCACTGATTCTTCTATCTCAGTTGTTGCTCGAATTAACACTGAAGAATTTGCTTTCATTTTCCCCAATATCGCAAGAGACGATTTAGAAATTTTAGCCAATAATATAGTTGCGAATATCCAAAGTATGCGACCAGATCCGACAGGAACCGCCCCCAATGATATGGCGTTAGGTTTGGTTTACAGTGAAGCACAAAAATCCAGCACAGAAATTTTATCGCTGGTAGATAATGCTCTGTCGCAGGCCATTGTTAACCCAGAACGAAGCTATGACATTGTTTCTGAAGACAGTAAGCAATCACTTCTAGGTAAGCTTCAATGGAAAGAACTAGTTGAAGAGGCAATCAATTCACGTAGTGTCGAATTCAAGTTCCAAGCGGCCACCAGTAATGACGGTTCAACATTCCATCGCGAAGTATTCTCCGCAATAGAAAAAGAAGGTACACGATATACCGCTAACCAATATCTGTTCGCGTTAGATCAATTACATTCCGGTCATCTATTTGACCAATTTGTAATTGAGTACATGATTAACCAACTAGAAGATCAATCTATTCAAGATTCGTTAGCTATCAACCTCACGGTCAGTAGTATCACTGAACCAAGCTTTATTCGCTGGTTAACAAAAATACTGGCCAAACATCCTAACGCGGCACGTAAATTACATTTCGAAATACCAGAAATTTGCTTTATTTCTCATCAACATCATACCGCACTGCTTTGTCATGCAATACGCAGCCGCGGTTCCGATTTCGGTGTTGACAACTATGGAAGACACTTCCATTCCTTAGATTACATCAATGAATTCAGACCGAAATACGTAAAATTGGATTATTTGTATACGCACCAAATCGAAGATGAAAAACAAGATTATACCTTAACCTCAATCTCTCGTGCGGCTCATAATCTAGGGATAAAAACTATCGCTTCAAGGGTTGAAACCAAAGCTCAATTAGACTTTTTGTCTAAGCATTTTATTGAAGCTTTCCAAGGTTTTATTGTCGACAAATAATAAAAAATAGTATATTTGAGGTCACTTTGAATGCAAGATCCACTTTTAAATTCATTAATTTACGTCAGCCGTTATTATGGCTTGTCTAATTCTCCTGATGCTCTGGTCAGTGGTTTACCTTTATCTGATGGCCTACTGACGCCGTTCCTTTTCCCACGAGCGGCAGAACGAGCAGGCTTGGTAGCAAAAGAGAATAGGTCCCCGTTTGCTGACATATCGAAGCTCATATTGCCAGCTGTTCTGTTGTTAGAAGACGAGAGCGCCTGTGTTCTAATTAGCGTTAATGCTCAGGACGGAGAAGCAGAAATCATCACATCTGATTCAGATATGATGCCAATTTCAATGCCAGTAGCAGAGTTAGAGCAGCAATATACAGGGCGATACTTTTTAATCAAAAAACAGTTTCGTTATGACCAACGCTCTCCCGAAATACTAAAAACAAGAGATGGACATTGGTTTTGGGGCACCATATTCGCATCAAAACATATCTATAGAGATGTGCTAATTGCTTCTATTCTGGTCAACATGTTTGCCATTGCTGCGCCAATGTTTACCAGGCTTGTGTACGACAAAGTTGTCCCTAATCTTGCTTTTGAATCATTATGGGTATTGGCATCGGGAATATTTGTCGTCTTTCTATTTGATTTTTTACTTAAATCTCTTAGAAGTTACTTTATTGATGTGGCTGGGAAAAAGTCAGACATTCTCATTTCATCAAAATTGTACAGCAAAGTAATGGGAATTCGTATGGAATCCCGTCCACCGTCTGTTGGCGCATTTGCTCGCCACCTGCAAGAATTCGAATCTATCCGAGAATTTTTTACCTCGGCCACTATTTCTGCATTGATTGACCTTCCTTTCGCTTTGTTATTCTTAGTCGTTATTTGGCTACTAGCAGGAAATCTGGTCATTATTCCTATTATTGGCGTGATCATTCTGATTATACATTCGCTCTTAATTCAAGCACCTCTGAGAAAAAGCATAGAAGAAGGGTCTCGACTAGCATCGCAAAAATACGCCAATTTAATTGAAAGTTTAGCTGGCTTAGAATCGGTTAAGTTATTCGGCGCAGAAAGTAAGTTCCAATATCGCTGGGAAGAGTCCGTGGCCCATATGGCCAACTGGAACATCAAAACCAAAAGGCTAACGGATACGATCCAAAATATGGCTGGCTTAGTACAACAAACCAGTAATATAGGTATGATTATTTTAGGCGTATATTTAATCGCCGATGGTGAGCTCAGCATGGGTGGGCTCATCGCCGCGACAATGCTAAGTGGCCGAGCAATTGGTCCATTAGTTCAGTTATCTCTGCTTTCAACTCGCTACAATCAAGCAAAATCATCGATGACAATAATCGAACAAGTGATGCAAATGCCAGATGAACAAGAAGAAGGTAAACGATACATTCATCGCCCGATTATTCAAGGTAAAATAGAATTAGACAGGGTGACGTTTAATTATCCAGACTCTGAAATGTCTTCTATTCGGGATATTAGTTTAACGATTAACCCTGGAGAAAAAGTAGCCATCATAGGCAGAATCGGCTCAGGTAAAACCACGCTAGAACGGCTGATTATGGGCTTGTATAAACCAACTCAAGGTCATGTTCGCATTGATGATACAGATATAGCTCAACTGCATCACGTAGATATACGTCGTAATATAGGCTGTGTACCGCAAGAAAGTTTGCTTTTCTTTGGTTCGATTAGAGACAACATTACATTGGGACAAACGTTAGTTGATGATAGAGAAGTCATGGACGCAGCAAACCGTGCAGGGGTAACGGTATTTACCCAACAAGACCCAGCAGGATTAGAAAGACAAGTTGGTGAAGGAGGAATGTTACTTTCTGGAGGACAAAGGCAATCGGTGTCAATCGCACGAGCGCTATTGGGCAGACCGCCGGTATTGTTAATGGATGAACCTACCAGTGCCATGGATAACCGAACAGAAATGCGCATAAAAAACCAATTAAACCAATTGCGCAAAGAAGAAACTCTAATTCTTATTACCCATAAAACGACAATGCTTGATGTCGTCGATAGAATCATCATTATGGAAAAAGGCGCGATTCTCGCAGACGGTCCAAAACATAAAATATTAAATGAGCTTAAACAAGGTAAAGTAAAAGCAACGGCTTAGTTTAAGTAAAGTGTTATAGGTTCTTTAACCCGTAGTCTGGATGAAGCACTCTATAACACTTTAATTTT
The DNA here is from genome assembly GCF_047302445.1 of Vibrio sp. MA40-2. Classification (NCBI taxonomy): domain Bacteria; kingdom Pseudomonadati; phylum Pseudomonadota; class Gammaproteobacteria; order Vibrionales; family Vibrionaceae; genus Vibrio; species Vibrio sp. MA40-2. The sequence goes on along the minus strand of NZ_CP178627.1, from coordinate 1,090,484 downwards.
ATTAGGCAATAAATACGGCTCATCTTAGGGTAAATCATCCGATTCAACACCTTCCACCATCGTACTGCAATGAATTTTATATTGATCAAATGAGAACACGCTGACGCCTCTTTCTTTCTTAATTAGTAATTTTTCGTCTCCAAATTGAATCATCACTCTAGAAAAGACTTTCTGAACTGACACAGTGTTCTCTATCAGTAAACGCTCTAATTCATGTTCTGCGTTTTCAATTTTTGTTTTTGTCGATTCCATCAGCATACTATTCTGATTTTTAACTTGATGAATCTTTGCTAACTCCTTTTCAACACGTTCTGCTTTCGGCTTTTTCATATATTCCATTTCATAACGTATCGTATCCATGGTTTTATCTTGAACCAATTTGTAACGCTCTTTTAATTCGGCTAACCCTTGCTTATATTTATTAAAGCGCACAAATGCATGAACTGTAGTCGCAGTATCCCCTTCAACACCCAGATGAAAGCACTCTATCTTTCCCCCCACCTTTGCCATACCGCCACTTAGCGTACCATGTTTACCAGACCCATCTTTAACGATGAGATTACCAGTACACAGCGTCGTTGAGTTCATACAATGCAATTCTAATTCAATATCACCATGAGCCTGCAAAAATGCAAACTGAGCATATTTAGACTTAATGTTTCCATTAGTTTTGATAATACATGCTTTATCTTCGCCTTCATCTACTGCATGGCCAATAATTCCCTTGCCAACCAGTATATCTTCTTGAGCTTGAACATCGGCTGATTCAATAAACCCTCCGACTGTTACAGAGCCAGTCGCTCTCACTATCATTCCGGGTTCTATGTTCCCCTCTACCACCAAACTCCCTTTAAATTTTATGTGGCCGGTAGAGACATCCACATTTTTGAGTACTAACGACGAATCAACATCAATCGTAGTTTTTCGGATGATAGGCATTCCTGATTGGCTAGCACGCAGCAAATTAGGGTCGCTATCGTCGATATACGACCCGTTACCTACTTTCAGTTGTTCATCTTTACCTGCTTTTGCCGCAATCGCGACACCAACCACAGTAAAACCTGGCTGGCCTTTTGTTGCAGGCACTCGTTTAAGAATACTTTGCCCTTCGGCTACAGTCACCAATTCACCAAGGTTCCGCATATCCACTTTATGGGTCTTATTATTGTCTTCTTGCGGCGCTAATACCCGTTGATTAATATCCTCTACAAGCGGTATAAACTGCGCGTCACGACCATTGACGGGTTGCAATCCACTAGCAACAGCAAGCTCAAAAGACTCCCCGTTTGCCAGTGCTTGACTAGCAGACAGTACTTTTTTTAAAGCAAGTTTATTTATTCCTTTTATCACATGCGAGTTAGCCAGTGCCTCCATCATATCAACACTACTAATCGGCTTGCCGGCATAAGGTCCATGAACAATCATAGTGGCCAACATATCGCTATCAGACAGAACGACGTTTATCGTGGCATCTTTTTTGTAGGCAACGATAATCCCTTCAAATGCTGATTTTTTATTTTCACATGCAGCTCGAACAAACTGACTGGCAGCCACATCATCGTAATAAAAGTCACTTGCACCCAGCGCCTTTAGTGCTATTTCTAAACCATCAGTGCTAAACGTCGTACCAACTTGCTGGTCGTGAGAGAGTTTAGCGATAACACTATTCGAATTTTCAGATAATTGTATGAGTTCTTTCCACATTTTATTGCACAGCTCATTTGTTACATAAAAGAGTCTATCTTAAAGTATGAGTTACTTTGTGATATTTTGCTCATAAATTGCAGTAAAATTGCTTTTATATTTGAGAGTTATCACAGCTATCTATGATTTACACTGTAAATTACAGGTCTCTGCTCATTCGTTTTAAAAATAAACTCAGACTAACAACGTCAGTTTACAGTGTAAATTTCAACATTGAACTAACTTGCTGCTTGAAGTATTGCTCGGCCGCTTTCTGCCCGGCTAAAGAATACAAACTAGCTATGTCTGACCAGCTTTTTCTCTGTAGCAACTTACTAATAACGACTGGATGTATGCGGATATCGTTCCAATGTTGAAACATCCATTGAGTCAACGCATAAGCGATATTTTCGTAACAACTCCCACCTAACACATAACAGTGAATCAACCAAAGCTGATTGTCGGTAATTGGAAGATGAGCGATCTCGGTAGATTTCAATAGTTCAATAACAAGTTCAGCGGGCAGCTCTGCATATGTTTCTGCCAGCATAGTGATAAGATCGAGAGGAAATTGGCGCGTAACTTGCTCAACCCAATCACCACAATTGAGGTTGTGCAACATGACTAAAGAGTGAGTGCCGCTGGCAGGATCAAGACGACTACCAAGACGGACCGGGAAAAACTTATTCTTAGACCAGAACCGATAAAGTTCACTAGTAAGACCAAAACTAGTGGAAATATAATCGGCTCTAACATCCGTTTGACGGTTCAAACAAGACAACATTTGGCTACCAACACCACGACCTTGAAACGCCTCAACCACAGCAATACGCATCACTCTCAACGAGCAGTCGCTTGCAGCTTGAGTTACCCCTAATTGCCCTGCAATAACAGCAGCACCTAAATGCCCTTTAGGCCGACGTTTACCTAACGTAATAGATTCAATGACATCTAAATCCAGACTACCTTCTTGCTTTGCAACTACACATCCAACAATTTCGTCTTCAATAGTTGCAATGAAAACATGTACCGTGTCGTCATCGAGTATTTGTACCATATCATTGGGCGATGTTTGGTAATGAGCGTTAATCAATATTGAGAAAATAGTACGGAATAAGTTCATATCCTCCAATAATTCTGTTTTGCTCACTAATCTAAAGGAAGACGCCTTTACCTTTTGTACTGGTCGCTGGTCTACTGAATCGCAATCGAGTAAAAATGTAGAAAAAATCCAAGCTTCTAACGGATCACCAACACACCAACGTACTGGCTGATGGATATGAAATTTTTTCCAATTAGCCCTATTTAGATCCAACCATTTGAAAAATTTAATCTTGAATCCACGGCCACAGCCTTCATAACCGTGGATAGTAGACGAAAAGACGGTACGATGGTATTGAGAAACAATACGTATAAGCATAGAAACGGGAATCGCAGAAGCTTCGTCAACAAACAACAAATCACATTCTAAATTGCCACGTAATAGTTCGTCTGGAGAAACGAAGCGAACGAAAGAATCTCGAGAAACGAGCATATTCGCCGATGCTTTATCCACGGTTTGCAAATTACTTTTTGCATGAGAAAAAACAGGATCAATGGCTTTTCGTGAAGGCGCGGTTATTAAAATTCTTACTGGTCGTTCATTTATTAACTGAGCAGCAGCAATACCTAAAGCCGCACTTTTTCCTCTTCCTCGGTCGGCTGTCAGTACCAATGGACGTTTTCTGTGCCCTACTAAAACTTGTTTAATCAGCGACACTGCCTGCTCTTGTTCAGAAAATTGAGACATATGGTTGGGGTTGGCTTCAGGCAGCGATTCAGTCGAGGAGGCTACCGAATCTGATGGCGTACATAACTGTTTTGGTAACGAAGGTAATGCAGAATATTGATCGATAACAATAGCGTCACGTAAATGTTGGTCCAACCAACGGTAGGAATTAAGATTGCGCTCAGACAGCAGAACAAAAAAGATACCGCCACTACGTAATGCACCTGAAGCGGCTGTTAAACTATTGGCATCAAAACCGTTATCATCATCATAAATTAGACAATCTATTTCCTGACCAAGTAATTGAGCGCCTTGCTTATACGAACCTTGCTCGATCTCCCCTATCGCAGCTCCGCCCAATTTGTAGCTGCGTTGAATAGCACTTTGCGCGCAAAATTCACCAATGAGCTGCTTTTGCCAACATTCGGTTCCGGTAAGTCTCACCAAATAACGAAAACCCTGAACCTGGGCTATAGAACGTAGATAGAGTAAATAAGATAGAGGAGTATGCATTTATAAAAACTCGAGTGAATAGACGCTCCATTTTATCACAGCACAAAAAAAAAGCCGCTTTCGCGACTTTATTCAAACACTAACATCAATGAATTTTGCTTTCTATATAACTTAAAATCTCTTGCATCGCCTGATCATCGACCCGTTTCAAACTAATCGCTAAGTTATTGCCATTACGAGTGAAACTGGCGCGCCCTTTAACAAACTCTTTTTTAACGACCGAATCAAGTTTTTTTGGTGCTAACTCGTCAATCCAACTTTCTATATGAGCTGTTACGTCTTTGGTTAAACGAGCAATACCTTGCGACTCTTTTCTTTGCCATGCAAAGACATCGTCAGATTGACATTTTTCAAGTAAAACATCGCGAGATTCTTGGTCTAAATCATTAAACTGTTTATGAAGTTTAACAATAGTAGGCCGCCCCAACTCACTCACATTTGGATAAGCTTGCAATAGCGCTAAGGGCAAAGACGCAGCTTTAAGCGCACCACTTACCAATGATTCACTACATTGAAACATCTCAGCTAACGTTTTTTGGTCACTTGCCTCGCCACTTTCCAGTTTGTGCAACATCTCTTTACCTTTCTCATAAAGAGACAGCGGCTTATGCGCATTAGCTACGTCGGAAAGAAACTTAGCTTGTTCAGTACCAATAGATTCTGCAACATAAATTAAAAAATCTTTCTCAGCCAGAATACATGACATACGACGACGGCTGCCGTCTAAAACCTCAATTCCGCCATCTTTAGTTCTGCGACCTACCGCAGGATATTGTTGCCCTCTGACTTTTAAAGTAACCATTACATCAGATAATGCATGTTCATTTAAAAAAGATTGTTCACGAGCATTCTGAGCAAAAACCGTCGTACGGCTTTCAATCTCGTTAGCTGGAATCTTAATTAATTCAAACTCGACAGCTTGTTGCCCTGCTACCGCTAATTCAATAACTTGAGCTTGCTCTTTTGCCGCTGTTTGGGCTTCTTGTGGAGTCGTCGCGCGGCGCTTGTTTGCTTTACCAAATAATTTCGCGTTTAACTCAGAAGTTTTTATCGCCATTTTTATTTACTCCTGATTCAATGAATTCCAATGACTATGTAATACTCGCTCAAGCTCTAATGATGCTTTCTGAATGGCATCTTGCGCGGTATGCAGTGTTTTTTTACCGCCTTCAAACTCACCTACAGTAAGATCAAATACCGTACTATAAGTATCCGCACAAGTTTCAAAAGCACGGCTTCGCGGTATGGTTGCCATCATAACTTGATCGTTTAATAGATAGTTCATTTCAGTCAATACTGACACTTGTTTTTTATTATCATCCTCAAACATAGTCGGCATCAAACGTACAAATTCGAGCCCCTTCCACTCTTCAGGGAACATTTCATAAACCGTAGGAAGGTGTTGAAAGAAGTTCACCGTTGAAGCCCAATCAAGTCGTTTTGCTGCGCATGGAATTAACAAAGCATTCGAAGCGTACATTGCATTCCAAACAAGTGGGTCAACATGTGGACCGGTATCAATCATGACAATATCAAAATCATCAGAGATCTTATCAATCAACTTCTCTTTTAATAAACAAACGATATCTAGCGACTGATTTTGTGACAAATGCTGCCACGCTTCAGCGTTAAACATCGCATCTTCAGGAAAAGCAGAAATAGTTTTTAAATTTGGGTATTGAGTCGGCAGTAACACATTTTTATTTAAAAACTCTCTATCTACTTCAACATCATCTGGCACATTATCCAGCATAATATCGACGGCAGAATAAATATTTTCGTGCTGTTCCACACTAATTTGAGGATTCAAAAATAATCGAAGTGAGCCTTGCGGATCTAAATCTATCAAACAAATGCGATATCTTTTGTCCAAATTCAAAGCCAAACACGCCGCTAGATGAACTGCCGTCATCGACTTACCCGTGCCGCCTTTTTGGTTCTGAACATTAATCACCCAAGGTTTTCTCGCTACATTGCTATCTTTACCAAGCTTCCGCTCATGGAACATAGGTCTACCAGCTGCGTCCATCAGCATATGAGCTTCTGCAAGTGAAATAGAATAGTGATTAGCATTATTCTTAGTAAACTGATGGCCTTGAGCTTCCAGTTTATTAATCGCATCATCTAACTTTCTTCTAGTTAAACCAGATCGAGTTTCCATCAACGCTTTAGACATTGCGGGAAAGTGCTCATCACTTCGCTCTTCCAATACTATCTCTATACGGTCAGCTTGAACTTGTTTTGTTTGTTCAGCTAAGCGATAAAGGTTTTCTATTGTTTGCTCTCTTTTCATTTCAAATGATCCGTACAGAAAGGTATACGCAATATTGTACATAAAATAAGTACAAAAACAATAAATAGCTGAACATTCATTTCGGAGTATAGAATAAATTTTTTGACCGACATTTGGTTAAAAGGTTAATAAACTATCATATTAAGAACATATATTATGCTATAAGTCTTTATCGTAAAGAGCATAACTAACCAAAATATTCCCTACAATTAAAGTGTTACAATGTCACTTATTTACAGTGTAAAAACAATAACTACTGGAACGATATATAAACCACGATTAATTACGGCAATTGTATTTTTCATATTGAACGAACCAATTCAGTCCAATATTCAATAAAAATTTTACTAGGAACGATGATCAAGGGTAACGCTTGATCATCGTTGCGACCATTACGCAAGATGTAGGACCGATGATCAAGGAGAGTAGGCAGTAAAACAAACGATAAAAGCAATGTAAATAACATGATCGAAATACGGATCAATGATCAAGAGCGAATATCTATACGGAACAATATAACTTAAGCAACTAATTACGGGAGATGCTTATCGGATAACCGATACAAACCTATGATGTCGCTATTTATGTCTCTAATATCAGCGGTATCAAAAATTGAAAAACAAACTACCACCTTGATCATCGTTTCGATATTACTATTAATTGTACACATATTTACACTTACTCAGGATACAAGGCACCAATGAAGCAAATGTAAATAATTGCATCGAACAATGAAAAAACAATCCCTTGATCATGTGTCCGCCAGTAAAATTGGCCTAATTACAGCCGATTATGAACAAATAATTAAAAACAACAGCGCCAGGCTGTGGATAACATGTAAAGAACTGATGATCATTAATCCGTAAATTAAGTGATCATCGTTGCATGACTTATATGATCATCGTTTCGACAGTATATTGATCACTCTTCCGGACAAAGTATGATCATTCTTCTGACGCTCCCATGATCATGCTTCTGATAGAAGTATTATTTTAATCATTAATAAACAATACCTTACAGACAAAAAATATCACGGATCATTAGATCACTTAATCAATATAGATCAGTTTAATCATTAAGATCATTGAATAAAATAACCAAAAATAACACTTTATTTATTCTATGTTTTTCTTTATTCTTGTGGAACTATTACAATATTACGGATAATGATAAGTGAACTCTAAACATAAAGCCGATGAAAAGATCCTCATCAAATTACCGCGATCTCATAAAGACGGGCATTTATTTGCTGTCTCAGAAAACGCAGTAGATTGGATCGAGCAATATCAGCATTTTAAAGGAGTCACTAAAAGTATAGTCGAGCTGTTAAACTTAATATCATTACGCAGTTTTTCCAGTAAAGACGGTTACGTATCAACAACAGAAATCGTTGAGGCAACAGACCGACACCTTACCAGAGCGGCAATTCAACAACGCTTACGAGCCGCGGTAAACATCGGCTTATTTGCACAAATCCCTGTTAAATTTGAAGAGGGGTTAGCTGGAAAAACCATGCTGCATAAATTTGTTAATCCCAGTCAACTGGTGTCGGTATTAGGTGCAACGAGTCTTATGACAGAAAGTGCCAAACAAACCGAAAAACAAAAACGATCCAAGGCATTAGCTCAAACCCAAGTAAATAAAAGACTATTAAGTGAATATGGTCTTCAAACGCCTCCAACACTTAAAGATGAAGCGGATCAATTTGTGGTATCACCTGCAAATTGGGCAGGAATTATCGATCAAGCCCTTGCTCCACCGAGAACACGCAAAAATTATCAAAAAGCAATGGTATCTATTTCTGGATCAAGGGCGATTATCGAAACAAGATCATCAAAAAATATCATGACTGTTGATGATCTGATGACGCTATTTGCGTTATTTACCCTAACGGTACAATACCATGAGCATCATCAAGCAGAATATCAGCTCAATATCAAACAAGCCCCTAATAAAACACCACTCTACATCACTGATATATTGTCGATGCGTGGTAAAAAAGATAGTGGTCCAGCAAGAGATTCAATTCGAGAAAGTATCGATCGAATTGAATATACCGATTTTCAGTTACACGAACTTGCAGGTCGTTGGTTAAGTGAAAATATGCCAGAAGGTTTCAAAAGTGATCGTTTTCGATTTTTAGCCAGAACAATTACAGCTTCAGAAGAAGCACCTTCTGAAGATGCTGCCGGTGAAATAAGAATAAAACCAAACCTTTATATTCTAGTTTGGGAGCCTTCATTTTATGAAGAACTGTTAACTAAAGATTACTTCTTTTTGTTCCCGCCAGAAATTCTTAAACAACATACATTAGTGTTCCAACTGTATTCATATTTCAGAAGTAGAATGTCACGTCGATATACAGATAGTATGCTTTTAAGTGATTTGAATCAGAAACTTGCTAGAAATATTGAATGGAGACGATTTTCATCCGAATTAATTAGAGAACTTAAAAAACTCAGCAAAGAACAAATGGACGATCAGCAGTTTTTTGTTAATTTATGGGGATATCATCTAACTATTTCGCAAACAGAAACAAAAAGTAAAGTTTCTGATTATCTTATTGATATTAAATGTGATGTTGAAGAAGTGTTGCGTTTTTCCCGTGCGAGAACAACGAATGCAGGCAAAAGAAATATGGCACCGACCTTGCCAAACCCGCTGCGCAATGAAATGGTTTCAAAAGAAAAATTGGAACAATTATCAGAAATTATTGACGGAGAATTTGAACCTATACAGCGCCATGAACGCAAAACTAAAGGCAAATTGGGGCGCAGAGTTAAACTTCGTAAACATTTGGTAGAAATTAACGCGGATGAATTAACCATTACTCTATCCAAATATACCTCTCCTGAGGCCCTAGAACGCAGTATAACCGCTTTATCAGCGATGACAGGCCATTCCCCTTCTTCGATTAAGAATGAATGTGATGAGCTTATGGAAAAGCTAGATTGGCTAAGAGTGGCGGACGATATAGTGAGCTACGAAAAGCTAAGTAAAACCATAGAGCTGTACAATTCGCAAACTTCTTCCCGGCATTTATCTATAGAAAAGTTGATTTCCGCTTTAGCGGTGCGAAAAAAGGTATGTAAATCTATTTACCAAAGTCATTTTAATGAAGATGTTTTTCGAGCGTTAGATGAAGTTGCTATTGGGATTTAATTAACTCTGACAAAAAGTTTACACTTTTCTGACAGTCGTAAAAGTTGACGTATTATCATGGCGGTGAATAGACAACCTTTTACCTCTCTAGTTACATTATAGATTGGCTCATATAACATAAGTTTTTGGCGAGTTGCAAAACTCGCTATTTTTTTGTCTGGATGTTTTACTCACTTCTTTTCTGTTCAAGTCATTCTCCTTGATCATCGTTCCACAATTTAGTTCTCACCTCCATTTTTTAGCTCTGATCTCTATTTTGAGTTTTTTAGGCAATCTTGTAAGGATAAATGCGAAAAAATAGATAAGCAAAGTCATATTGATAGAAATATTAGCCAAATGATATAACCCTGTAGTAGGTCACATTCTAAGATTATTTTTCTTAACAACGATTATGACATTTGCTAAATATCCAGTGTCTACGGACACAGTTTTAATCGGAGGAATTCATGTCTATTAATTCTATTGATCATGATCAAATGGCAAATATTGCATCCAATTGGGACTTTAAGGAAGAAGGTGCCAAACAATCTAAAAAACAGCTTAAATCAGCTGAAGCTCGTCGTCGTATTGAAATGATGCGCGAGATTCGTGAAAGCGGTTTAACCCTAGAAGAGGCAGAGGAGTTAGGTTTACTTCATTGACTGTGTCGTGAATGTATATTTCCCTCGGGCGGCCATTGTGCCGCCCTAATTTATCCTTTCTCCTATTTTCAGTATTCACTCGTTTCCATTCACTGTGCTATATTGCTGCACCATACAAAAACGCTACCGAGATATATAATGCCGATTAATTTATCTTTACTTACTGCGGAAGAAAAAAATAAGATTGAAATTGATAAGCAAGCCTCATACTTAGTTTGGCAACTTAAGCACGCCAAAGTCGGTTTTGGTGAGATAGCGACACAGCGCAATAAGTTTAAAAAGCCAGATGAACAGACATGGTTTGAGCAATCGGTAGAAAAATACAAACATATTATGGGTGTAGCATAGTCTTTTGATTCTAAGAAAATTGAATTGAGTTCATATTTTGTTAAGATTCATTTAATAAATTGAAGCAGAGAGAAGATCCCGATGGGAAGAAGTTTTGAAGTGCGTAAGGCCTCAATGGCTAAAACACAAGGCGCAAAAATTAAAGTTTATTCGAAATACGGAAAAGAATTGTACATGGCTGCCAAAAGTGGTGGCGCTGATCCTGATATGAATTTGTCTTTAAAACACCTGATCGCTAAAGCAAAAAAAGATCAAGTACCTGCGCATGTTATCGACAAAGCTATTGATAAAGCGACCGGTGGTGGTGGTGAAGATTACCAACCAGCGCGTTATGAAGGATTTGCTCCCGGTGGCGCTAGTGTTATCGTTGATTGCTTAACCGATAACGGTAATCGTACTTTCCAAGATGTTCGCCAATGTTTCGTGAAAACTGGCGCTAAAATTGGCAGCCCTGGTACGACAGCACATATGTTTGACCATCAAGCTGTATTTCAGTTTAAAGGCGATGACGAAGATGCCTTTTTAGAAGCCCTTATGATGCAGGATGTGGACGTTACTGATATCGAGTCAGAAGATGGCGTGATTACGGTATTCGCACCTCATACTGAATTTTTTAAAGTGAAAACGGCATTAAATACTGAATTTCCAGATTTGACCGTTGACGTTGAAGAAATAACATTTGTACCGCAAACGAACACACCTGTTACTGGTGAAGATGCTGAAAAATTTCAGAAATTTTTGGATATGCTTGATGATTGTGATGATGTTCAACAGGTTTATCACAATGCTGAATTAGATGCAGACTAGAAAATATCGTATGTAGCTTTTCTATCAAAAATAGCACATATAAAACATGGCAATAAAAAAACTGAGCATTGCTCAGTTTTTTTATGCCTTGTCGAATTATAATTATTTAATACACTAGATCATGATTAATTTGGCGATAAATTACAAAATAGTAAGGGAATATTATGAAGGTAAGTTTTCTTGGGTTAGGTGTCATGGGATTCCCAATGGCTGGGCATCTGCAAAACTCGGGGTTTGATGTCACGGTATTTAATCGAACAACAGAAAAAGCTCAAAAATGGGCCGAGCAATATGGTGGTCGCTTTGAGTCGACCGTTGCTGAAGCCGTTAGTGATGCTGATATCGTTATCACTTGTGTTGGTAACGATGATGATGTTCGCAGTGTGGTAACTTGTGAGGGTGGGGCGCTGTCGTCTATGAAAAAAGGCAGTGTATTAATTGATCATACAACCACCTCCGCTACGTTAGCACAGGAGCTGCTAGAAGCGAGTCAAAGCATCGGTATTGAATTTATGGATGCACCTGTCTCTGGTGGCCAAGCAGGCGCAGAGGATGGTGTTCTAACCATTATGTGTGGTGGGAATAGCACTCTATTTGAGCGTATCCAGCCGATTTTTAATGCTTATGGTAAATCGTCGGTATTAATGGGAGAAGTGGGTCAAGGCCAACGCGCTAAAATGGTTAATCAGATATGCATAGCAGGGGTGTTAAATGGACTTTCTGAAGGTTTACTATTAGCTCAACAATCTGGATTAGATATCCCAACGTTAGTGGATTGCTTAAAAAATGGCGCGGCAGGTTCATGGCAAATGGAAAACCGTGCGACGACTATGGCAGAAAATGCATTTGATTTTGGTTTCGCGTTAGACTGGATGATTAAAGACTTAGGTTTTTGTTTAGAAGAAGCTCAAAAACAAGGTTTAACCTTGCCTCTAACCAGCCAAACATTTGACCACTACAAAGCTCTTTCTACAGAGGGAATGGGGCGGTTGGATACTTCTGCTTTGATTAAAGCGATAGAAAAACAATCGGCTTGAGTAATCTAAAAAGAGCCATTGATTTTATGCTCAATGACTCTTTTTATTAATAATACCTATACCTGATACAAGCGCAATTTACACTGTAAAACGGTCAACTAAATTAGATAACTCTTTGGCTTTACTACTTAATTGACGACAGCCAGTTTGGTTTTTGTTGGCAAACTGGGCAGATTGATGGCTTTTATCTGAAATGACCACCACATGCTCAGATATTTCTTGCCCTACTTGGCTCTGTTGCTCAGTGGCAGTAGCAATTAATTCATTCATATCCATAATCACGTTAATAGAGTCTTGTATTTTACCCAGAGCCTCGCTTGCTGCATTTGCCTCTTGTACCGTATTTGTGCTTTTAGAACGGCTAATATTCATTGTTTGTACTGCTGCATCTGATGCCGATTTCAATTGGTTTATCATTTGATGAATTTCTAAGGTACTTTCTTGCGTACGGCTGGCTAACTTGCGCACTTCATCTGCTACTACCGCAAATCCACGACCTTGTTCACCAGCTCGAGCGGCTTCAATTGCAGCATTCAAGGCAAGAAGATTGGTTTGTTCTGCGATATCTTGAATCACTTCTAAAGAGGTTGAAATGTTTTGCACATCCCCCTCTAGTGCAGACACGACATCATTCGCTTGTTCGACATCTTGTGCGAGAGATTCTACTGAATGAGCGGCAGAAACGACGATCTCCATAGCTTGATTGGCACTGCCTTCTACTTCTTTAGCTGAGTTAGCTGCCTGAATTGCATTGCTGGATATTTCGGTAGCAGTGGCGGTCATTTCTGTCATTGCGGTAGCGACTTGCTCGGTTTCTTCTCGTTGTTGATGGGCGAGGGAATCTACCTGAGTGGCTCTACCCGCCATATCATTAGTTTCGGTTACTACGTCATTACTGACTAGCATTACATTTTTGATTATGGATTGAAGATTTTCTACAAATAGATTGAAGTTGCTTCCTAGGCGATTAAATTCTGGCAAGTTAAAAGTATCAATTCTGGCAGTTAAATCCGCATCACCGTTAGCAAATGAAGCAATTGATCTATCAAAGGCATTTAATGGACGAATAATACTCTGGTTAACGATGACCGCAAATAAGCCCGCTAGAATGACGATAATTAAAGTGGCAATACCAATACTTAAAATAGCTTTTCCAGCAAGTGTGTCTGATACCTCTTCCATCGCCATTATTGTTGATTCCACATCGTCAATATAAAAGCCAGTGCCGACAATAAGGTCCAGCTTAGCGTTATAAATAGAATAGGTTAACTTAGGTTGAGCCGCGCTATTGTTTCCTGGTTTCTGAAAATAGTAGGTAGTGTAACCGCCACCATTTTTGGCTTGTTTAATGATCTCTTGTACAAAATATAGATTATTTTGGTCTTTTAAATGGGTAAAGTTTTCACCAATACCGCTATTGCTTAGGCCCGACATCATTCGGTCGCCTTTACTGTTATAGCCAAATACATAACCCGTATCGCCAAACTTTACCTTGGATAACTCAGCAATGACTTGCTCTAAACTCGCGTCTTTATCTATTAACGAAATCATCATTGAATCGACGATTTCCATATAATTCTTTAACTCGATTCGGTTACTTTCCATCATATAGTTTCGAGAAGACTCAACGTGAGCGCTATTTAACTTTATAAGTTCATTATTGGTAAAATACATGGTGCTAAAAGCAATAATTAGTAGTGGTAGTATAGCTAATATATACAGTCTTGTTTTTATCGTTATATTCATAATGCTTATCTCAAAGTAGATAGTGACTTATAGAGTAGTTAAATATGTGCAATTCATTGGTGATCATGAGTACAAAAACCTCAATATGACTTATCGACAGTAAGCTGGAATACTTTAGTTTTATTTTAGGCTTCCTTGGGTTTATTTTAGGATTAGAGCAACGAAAGCAGAGAGAGAAAGATCTTTACCGATCAAATTGGTGTTCGACAATCAAAAAATAATTCATTTTTTGATCATATAATGGTAGAAAGAGCGTCCATTTCGAATAGGTATAAACAAATGAGTTCAAAGAAAGAGATACAACAACTAAACGATCGTCTAGATAAATGTAAAAACAAGTTGAGCGCAGCGGTTTCTCGACGCGATCAACCTACTATTGCTCAGTTTGATAAAGAAATAGAGCAAACAAATAAAAAGCTAAATCAATTAAAGCATAAGCAAAGCTATGATTTGAATAAAGAGCGCAAAGAATTGCTTGATATGCCTTTTCAACGTGCAATAACCAAAGAAGAACAAGCGGATTTGGGTAAGTTGAAAAAAAGAGTAAAAGGTCTGGTTATTGTGCATCCATTAACCAAAATAGGCAAAGAACTAAGATTAGAAGCGGTTACTGGATTTGCAGCCAAAGAGTTTTGATTGCTGCGCTTATTTGAACAACGTAAAATAAGCGTAATTGCTAAATTTTTGTGCTTGTTGATCGCTATGTTATTGCACCTTTAATACGCTTTAATACCAAATTTTCTTAACGCGTGAGGCAATATTTGATCAAGTTGGTTTATTTGCTTGTGTTCGATTTGAATAAGGTTAAAACCGTAATTTGCGTAAATGGCGATTTTTTCTTGCTTGGTGCTTGAATCAATTGGGCCTGTGTCTGTGCCCCAATACTGAATATAAACTTTGCCACTTGGCAGATAAAAATCACTGTAGACTTGTTCTTCTATCGGTAATTTTCGCTCATAAGCATGGACGATCCCTGCCATATAAAGCCAATTATCAATCAACAACTCACCTGTCGAGCGAACATAATGGCCATCAGATGTGCGGTGTTTCGCTTCAAATTTTTGTTTGAAGCGAGAGAAAGATTTATCGGTCGATAACATGTCAGAGTCTACGCCCATAAATTCTTTAACTGAATGGCTAAAATTGCGGTTTTTCAGAATAGTGTCATGCCAAACGGTAAATAGATTTTCAGAAGCTTTATCTTGGCGTTGTTCACCGCCCACTCTCAATCCTAACTCCGTAATTCGCCAGCCGTCTGAATCTCGGTTTATCCAGCCTAATTCATTAAAAATTTGATTTATCTTCTTGGCATTTAAACCGTATTTTTCACCTAGCTGTGTTGCTGTATATCGTTCACCGTTGCTCAACGCTTTATTTATGATCAGGTCAACCGGCCACACTATAAATTGGCCGTATTTATTATGTGTAACGTATTCTCCACCAAACTCTCGACCTAAATCTGTCAGTAGCCATTTATTATCATGCCGAACAATATAACCGTACTGATTTAATTTAGAAAATAGAGCTTTCAAATCTTCATCGTTTTGTTTGGCTAAGTTGGTGGTGGATATTTTTTCAGACATAAATGGCTTCCGAAATGAACTCACAGTTAATTAGATTACTTGCCAATTTTTAGGACATAACTGTCACTACCTAGGGTTCAGGTTAGTTAGCATCCTTAAAAACTGGCACTATTAATCAATAAGTGTAACCCAATACTCACCGCGTATCCCACGGTAATTATTGGTGTCCATTTTAAATGGCCAAAAAATGTATATTTACCATGAGCCGCTCCCATTAGTGCCACGCCTGCAGCAGAACCAATAGAAAGCATACTGCCACCAACGCCAGCAGTCAGTGTGACCAGTAACCAGTTACCTAAAGACATATCGGGTTGCATAGAAAGAACAGCAAACATAACGGGTATGTTATCTACTATGGCAGAAAGAAATCCGACAACAACGTTGGCCAGTACTGGGTCCCATTGGGTGTACATTAGGTCAGATACTACGCCTAAGTAACCGAGTAAGCTTAATCCCCCAACACTCATCACAACACCGTAGAAAAATAGCAAAGTATCCCACTCGGCATGTGAAACGCGACTAAACACGTCAAAAGGAACAATCGAGCCTATTCTTTTTAATGCGGCTTCATCATGTGCTGCAAGTGCTTTGGCTTTTTTGAGTGCGATAGATTTAGGTAAGGTTTTACGTAAGAAATAGCCAAAAAATTGTAGATAAGCGAGGCCCATCATCATGCCGATAACGGGAGGGAAGTGTAAAATGCCATGAAAGCCGACTGCCGTTAATATGGTTAATAAAAACAGCCCTATAATGCGTTTGCCTCCTCGTTTCATTTCTACATACTCCTGAATCGATTCAGGTTGTTGTTTAGGAACGAAAAAGGACATCACAATAGCGGGTACCAAATAATTGGCAACAGAAGGAATAAATAGGCTTAAAAACTGACTGAATGACACTAACCCTGCTTGCCATACCATCAAGGTGGTAATGTCACCAAATGGACTAAACGCGCCACCAGCGTTGGCTGCAATGACAATATTGATACAGGCGATATTAATGAACTTGGTATTATTGCCTCCTACTTTCATTATCACGGCACACATTAATAACGCTGTGGTTAAGTTATCAGCGATAGGGGAGATGAAAAATGCCAGAACGCCTGTTAACCAGAAAAGGGTTCTTAAATTAAACCCTTTACTTAACATCCACGATCTTAATACATCGAATATTCGTCTCTCTTCCATAGCACTGATATAAGTCATGGCGACCAGTAAAAACAACAGTAATTCTGCATATTCTAATAGGTTGTGCTCAATGGCTTGTTTGGCGATATCAATCTGCCCATGTTGTTGATAAACATAACCAATCATTATCCATATTAGGCCTGCGGCTAATAATACCGGCTTGGATTTTCTTAATTGCAGATACTCTTCTGCCATCACAAGACAGTAAGCTAAGGCAAATATAATCAGGGCGGCATACCCAACTGTGGACGTGGTTAATCCAGTAATAATGGGATTTGAAGGATCGGATGCGTAAGCAGAAAAAGAACACAGTAAAAAAAGTAGAATTAAAAAGGGGCGATTCCATTTCATCGACTTGCTATCTCCAACATAAAATAAATTGGTGATAGTGTAGACAATACTAGAGAAACGTCAGTTAACAATTTGTTAACTTGACGAATAACAACAGTTAATGAGAAAAAAATGTTTTGATATGTGAGGAAAATCTTCTTCTGGGCAGATAGATTAAATTTACTATATAGGCATAACTCTATTCTTGCCCAAGTTTTTTGCTTTATACAATTGCTGATCTGCACTATCAATTAACGAAATAGGGTTTTCGCCTTCAGTAAATTCAGCCACACCAAAAGAGGCCGATATATTTTTTACTTGTTGGCCCGACCGTTTATCTTTAATGGTCATCTTTTCTACAGAACGTCGTACTGCCTCTGCAAACTGGCGAGCAATTCGTAGCGGTTTGTTAGGCACAAGTATGGCGAATTCTTCGCCTCCATAACGATAGGCTGCAATGCCGTCACGACAATTATTTTGCAGTCTTTTGGCTATCGCTTTAATAACCATGTCGCCAAATATATGCCCATAATCATCATTTAAGTGTTTAAAATTATCGATATCGATCAAGATTAAGCATAGTGGATAGGACTGTCCTGAAGAACAATAAGCCGAAATATCCTTATCAAAAGCGCCTCGGTTTAATAGCCCAGACAAGCTATCACGTAATGCATCTTTTTGTACTCGTTCTAGTTTTTCCTTTAGAGTCGATATTTCGGTACTTGCAGAACTTAGTTGATCGTTAAAGTAGCTGGTGGAGTTTTTTATGGTTTTTGATTCTTTGACGAAGTTGCGCACTAACGTTAACAATTCATCAAATGTAAGGCCTTCATTGTCGATTTTATCTAGATTTGAGAAACTCTTTTCTATTGATTTTTCGAAGGTACTGGTGTCTTGAAGAGTATCTTGCATGGAAAGAAATATTTCGTTAGCCAGAATTTCGAGATTGCATTTTAATTCACTAACATCAGATTCGGTTTTTCCTGCAATATAGGTTTGATAAAGATCTTCATTATGGCTAGGTAAACATAAGCCATATTCAGAAATGATACCATCCAGTTCATCATTAAGCTTCGGTTGAGATTGTTCTACATACGTATACCACAATGCATAATTTGGAGGCGTTGTTGGTACCTGATTCTTAATCATCAAGGGTACGGCAGCTCTTAATATTTCAGCTGCTTTATGGAAATCTTCTTTAATCATTAGTAAACCAAGTTGCCTAGAAAATCATATAATCATTGTTAGTTATAATGTTAGCGAATTTATTTAAAATTTTCTTGTTTGTTTACTAAAATTTAGCAAAAACAATCGATTTGGCTAAAAAAGTTCTCATTGTTGAAAACTTGGTGTGTTCAGATATGCATAATATTTATGCATTACGACTTTGATATATGTTTTTTTTGATTTCGAACCAGTTTGATTTCTGTGCCATCAGCTTTATGTTTTTATGTGTTAGCAGTTTTATTTCTTTACGTGCCAATAATTTTATTTCTTTACGTATAAATAGGTGAACAACGAACGAAATTGGCGAGAACTCTGTATTGATCAACAAGGTTCAAACAATAATATTACTGTTTGAACCTTGTGTGGTGTTTTTGTTAACGCACCCTATGAGGAAAAAACCAGCTTAATGATCTAAATACAAATAGTTCTGCCAACTTTTCATCCGTATTAACATTTTTCGCATTAACGAAACATGCTCTAAATGATCTGAATAAACGGCGATTTCTGCTGCGCTACCAAGAGGAAGTCCATATTGCGACATATCATCATTAATTTTAAGCTTCACCATCAAACGTCCTTGAGTATTTATCGCACTGGTTCCCAATAGTGTTCCTCTTGCTTGGAACTGCCCTTCAGCAATTGCAGGTAGAGTCTCTATTACCTCCCCAGTAAATACTTTGCCTGGTAACGCTCTAAAGATAAAGTCAGCTTCGTATCCAGGCTTTAACCGTTGAGAGGAGTTTTGTCTAAATGCGCCAATGTAATACCTTTCTTCCGAATGGACAAAAGTCATAGCTGGTGCCAATGGTAAAGGTACTGCCATCATGCCGGGTCTCAATGCCAGTTGAGAAACATAACCATCGGTTGGCGCATGAACAACGGTTTCATCCAGTTTAAATTGAGCTTGTTCCAAATCCGCGCTTGCTCTTGCGACATTGGTATTGACACCGTTTATTTGTGATTCAAACGCTAACTTGGTTTGGTTCTCATTGGCTTTGGCTGCCGCTACGGCGGCTTCAGCGGCTAAATAAGATTGGCGACGGGTATCAACTTGTTGAGTTGTGAATGCGCCTTTTTTATAACCAGATTGATAGCGTTGGTATTCTCGTTCTAATTTATCTCGTTGCGCTTCGGCTTGTAGACTTGCCGCTTGTGCGCCACGGTAAATAGATTCTAGTTGCAACACATTTTGTTCCGCTGCCGCTAATTGTGCCTGTTTGTTGATTACATCAGCTTGAAAAGGTGTTGGATCTATCTTGAATAAAATATCGCCTTTTTTGAGCGGTTGGTTAGGTACAACGTTTACTTCAATTACCTTTCCTCGCACACTCGGTACGATTGGTGTTGTACTGAATATTTGCCCGCCAATGGATGTGTACGGGTGATTAAAGTTCATCGCTAAAACCATCGAGCCAACAATAACTACGCCGCCAAGAACAGCGGTTGGAATGGTCCACTTATTTTTAGGTATCCGAAAAATTTTGAATATAGCAATACAAAATGCGGTATAAGTTAGTATTAATAACGTTTCCATTGATTCTATTTCTCCTCGTCAGTGGCAGTAGTCGCCTGTTGAGGGGAGAGAGGTGTTGAACGGTTTTCTTTTTCTTTTAACTGCTTAACTTCAGTTTGAAGATGAGAGATTTGTTCGGTTAAATGGGTTATTTTGTGTTCTAAATCGTGTTGTTCATTGGCCAATTTAGTAAACCCCCAACCTCTATCATCGCGCCATAGCGTCGCCCATATCCATAGGAATGGCCATAGAGCATGAAGGGTAAATAGACTTACCCAACCGGATACATGAATGGCATCTTGGTGAGGATGGTTACGTTCTTTGGCTATTTCATAAGGAATATCGTGAATAACGATAATTCCATAGAAGACAATCAAAACAACACATATTAGCGTCACTAGTGCGACATACTCTAGCATTGGTTATTCCTTGTATTAGTCAATGTGTAGATTCACTTTTTTTCATAAACATATAGTCTTAATAAACATATAGTCTGATAAATATACAGTTTTACAGTAAAGATTCTTTAACTACGTGTGGTCATTTAACCGTATGTTTTTAGTTTAACAGACAAAAGTAAACCAGTAATAGGTTATAAAACATACGTAACTATCATAATAGATTAGTTTTTCGAATAATAAGGAAATAAATTGCAATATATAGGAGAAATAGCGGCAATATGTGCTGCACTGGTATGGGCTGTTGCGACGTGGATCTATAGCCAATTTAGTCATCAATTCAGTGCCATGCAGATGAATATTGTTAAAGGTGTGACGGCCTCGATGATGATGTTGATTGTGCTGCCTGTTTTACCCATGCCGGAATTGAATTTGAATCCAAGTCATATTTATGTTCTGGCGGCTTCAGGGGTTATTGGGATTGCAATCGGTGATAGTGCTTATTTCTCGGCATTAAAACGCATCGGCGCCAACAAAACCTTGTTGTTAGAGTCTCTTGCCCCTCCATTGTCGGGAGTTTTAGCGTTAGTGGCTTTAGGGAGTACATTAAGTAGCCAAAGTTGGTTAGGTGTTGTGGTTACAACTATTGCGGTTACTTTTGTAGTGTTTCAACCTAATGTGAACAATCAACCCACTTCAATGTCTGGTATCGGTTATGGCTTACTTGCCAGTGTTTGCCAAGCTACAGGGGTGGTTATTTCTCATTACGCTTTAGTAGCGGGCGATATTCCACCATTGCTAGGCGCACTTATTCGCTTGAGTATTGGTGTTATTGTTGTCATGGTAGTTATTGGTTTTACCGAGAATAAACCGTTTAAGTCAATGTTTAGCAAGATGATTTGTTTATCTGGTCAAGATAAAAAATGGCTTTTGGCTGCAATTTTTGTTGGGACATTTTTAGCATTATGGTTACAACAGGTTGCGCTGAAACATGCTAATCCAGCTGTAGCACAAACACTGATTGCGACCAGCCCGTTATTTATTCTCATTATTTACGCCTGGAAAGGGGAGTTGATTACCAAAAAAAGTATCTTTGGCACCTTTTTAGCGTTACTTGGTATTTCTTTATTTTTTCTTTAACAAAAAGGTTTTTGGTTAAGATGGTTGGATTTATTACCGCACAAGACATAGAGCAGCGTTTATCATGGCGAGATCTTTGTGATGCATTTCGTGCAGGTCATCAGCTGGAAAGAGCTGATATCGATGATATTTTATTTAAGCATGGCGATAATGCGTTATTGAGTCGTGCTGCATGGCTTAAAGGCCGGGGGATTGGTGTTAAAACTGCCACTGTTTTTCCAGGTAATGCAAAATGTAGCCCGAGTATGCCCAGTGTGCATGCGGTTTTTACGCTGTTTGATGATCAGTCTGGTGTCCCACTTGCTTTTATTGATGGCAATCTAGTAACCAAATGGAAAACCGCCGGTGATTCTGCTTTTGGCGCGAAGCTTCTAGCAAGGCCAGATAGTAAAATATTAACGGTGGTTGGTGCTGGCGCGGTTGCTTCCTCGGTCATTGATGCATTTCGAGCGCTATTTCCTCAAATAGAAAAGGTTCAGATATGGAATCGAACGTTTGAGAAAGCACAAAAATTAGCGCAAGAGAAGGGCGCAATAGCGGTTAAAGATTTAGCAACGTCTTTAGCCAACGCAGACATTGTTTCTTGTTCCACTATGTCTACATCACCTGTCATTATGGGAGACTGGATCAAACCAGGAACGCATATCGATTTGATTGGTGCGTATCGTCCTGATATGCGAGAAGCAGATGATTCATTGTTAACTAAAGCCAACATTTTTGTGGATGCGAGAGAAACCGCTATTCATGATATTGGTGAACTCGCGATTCCGATTAAGAATGGCACCATTACCGAAGAGGATATTGTGGCTGATTTTTACCAACTCTGTAATGGCGCAAAAGGCCGCCAGTCGGCGCAAGAGATAACCGTGTTCAAAAATGGTGGTGGCGCTCATTTGGACTTGATGACGGCATTATATATGCTCGATAACTATAAAGAAAATCAGTAAGATAAGTTTAACAGGCCGCCTATACCTGCAACCTATAAGGTAGGTTATAGGCGGTCTAGTTATTTAATAAAGATAGGTAATGAATTTTTGGTAATCACATCTCTTACCGATAAGTGGGTATGAATATCTTTTACACTGGTGAGTTTGTGCAGCTTTCTGGTAAATGCTTCATAGCCAGCCAAATCGGCACTCACCACTTCTAACAAATAATCATATCCACCAGAAACAATATGCCCATTGATTACTTCAGGCCAATGGGAAAGAGCTTGTTCAAAGTTTATAATCGATTCTTCTTGATGGTTATTGAGACTCACTTCAACAAAAAAAGTCATCGATATACCGAGTCGTTCCTTACTTAGTGTGGCTTGATAGCCTTCAATGAACCCTTCGTCCTCTAGTCGTTTTAAACGCCTTGCACAGGGAGAAGGCGATAAACCAACTCGTTCAGATAACTCTGCTGTAGACAGCCGGCCTTCTTTTTGAATGATTTCAAGTATATGCCGATCAATTCTATTCATTGCCTATCCTTTGCAATTTAACGTTAATATTTTCAATATTATTGGCGATATCCACTAATAATATCAACTTTCATATCAATTATCGCTGATTTAATGCGCTCAATTTAATGGATAATTCTATAGTCGACAATGAATAATAGGAATTAATTGCCATGGATAAGGCTATGCAATCAGTGATGAGTAAGACCAGTGGACACTCTATATCGCCATTAACAAAGGGATATATGACCATGATAATGGTGTTATTTATATGGTCAGGTTTTGCTCTCACCACTCGAGCGATAGGTCGGTCTCCGTTAACCATTGCCGATGTAGCATTAATCCGATTTTTTGTACCTTTACTATTGCTTATACCATTGATTCCACATCACTTTAACGAGATAAAAAAGGTAAAAACCTCCGAAGTGTTGTTCATTGTTTTAGGTGGTGTTCCATTTCTATTTTTGGCCGCTATTGGCGCAAAAACAGCACCCACCGTTTATGTTGGTACCATATTAGCGGGCACTTCGCCTTTGTTTGTTGCAGCGTTATCCTATGTGGTTTACCGGCAAAAAATTTCGTTGAAAAGAGCGTTAACTTTATCTCTTATTCTGGTGGGCGTTGTTGTTATGATCGAAGGGCGCACTGGCCGAATTTCTGACGATATGCTCACTGGCATCTTGTATTTGTTTTGTGCGGCAGTGGTATGGGCTGGCTACACCATTGGCTTAAAGCGTGTCGCGCTGAGTACTTTGTCTATCGCTATTATTCTTTCTTATGCCTCGTTTTTTATTACTCTAGGATTGGTTTTGTCTGGTGTCGTCCCATCAAATTTTGGTTCCTTTAGTATTGATGAGGCGTTACCCTTTATATTGATTCAAGGTGTTGGGGTGGGAGTGTTGGCAACTATTGGTTTTTCTTATGCTGTGAGTCAATTAGGCTCAGCGCGTTCATCGATTATAGGTTCGATCTCGCCTGGCTTGACAGCTTTGCTTGCGGTGCCTATCTTCAATGAGCCTTTATCCATTGCCATTGTATCTGGACTCGCCTTAACTATTGTTGGTGTTTTATTATCTAATCGCACCTAATCTATTGCCCACTGTTTTTTCATTGAGGCTTTTAAATATCGGAGAGAGAATCAATGAAGTTCAACTTTAATCTTGAGGATGCGAGCCAAATTTTCGTCGGTGCTTTTGCACTGGCTGTGCCCGTCTCTTTTTCAGAAGAAGCTTGGCGATTAGGCGAAGTTCTTCCAATCACCAATCTATTAATGTTATTTATTTTATCAATGACGTTTCTGGCGCTATACACTTATGAAAGTGTTTTTCAAAGAGATGTTCTAAGTAGAAAAGGGGTGTTTTTATTTCGAATTGTGGTGGCATACTTAATGGCGGCCTTGGTAGTAACGTTAGTACTATTTTGTATTGATAAACTGCCATTTTCTACCGACCCATGGGTGGCGGTAAAACGCATTATTGTGATTACTATGCCAGCTTCAATGGGAGCGATTGTGGTTGATAGTTTTGATAAAGAGTGAACAGCTTAACGACAGTAAGCTGATCACTTATGCTTCTATATAGACTCGATTTCGACCGTTGGCTTTGGCTCTATACAGTGCTTTGTCAGCACGGTAAAAGGTCCTTTGAGTATTTTCTTTATCGCGATGCAGAGTGACCCCGACACTGACGGTTAACCCTCGTTCACCCAATATTGATTGCCAGTTATAATTATAGATGCGTTCACGGTATTGTTCGGCATGCATCTCTGCTCTTTCAATAGTGGCGTGTTCTAATATGACCAGAAACTCTTCTCCACCAAAACGAACACAAGAAGCGCCTCTAAACTTAAAATAGGATTTTAGTTCAGCAGAGACACAAGCAATGGCTTTATCACCAATCAAATGGCTGAGTTCATCGTTAATTGACTTGAAATGGTCAATATCAATAATGAGGAAGGCGAAAGGGGTGTCGTGTAACAGCAGATCTTTCAACTTCACATCTAACCAACGGCGATTATGTAAAGATGTTAAGGGATCGGTAAATACATCTTGTTGTAGCTTTGCCACCGCATTTTTTTGATTTTCCGTGGTTTCTTTCAATTCCTTATTTTCTTGCTCCGACATAATCAGTTTTAGTTGTAACTCAAAGCGGGATAAACGTTTCAGCTGATGGTTGCCAAGATCAGTAATAGGGATACTTTTAATAACATCGGTTGAGACGCGATAGCCTAATTTTTCAAAGGTTAACGCTTTTTTAAATTTAGCCTGATTGCGAAACACATGGCTCATTGAATCGTACAGTTGTTGTAAAAGTAACGGTGAAGAAGTTTGTTGTATTTTCTTGGTGGTGCTTGTCAGCACAATATTGGCGTAATCTACTTTGCCAAGTTCAGTCAGATTATGTGCTTGCTCTAAGCGAAGCATGCTGGCTAGCCAATGTGATTGGGAACGGTGTATTAGGTAATGTGCTTTAGCTAAAGTAACAAGGGCAAGATGATGCTCATTACGATGGCTCAGTAACTTGGCTTGATAGAGTATAATTTGCCCAGCAAGCTCTTTGTCACTAACCAAAATGCTCAGTTCTTCACATTCTTGCAGTAGTTCATTCGCCGATGAAATACGATTAAGTGAAATATAACATGCGACCAGTTTTATTTTGCAGCGCAGCCTTAGCGCACGGCTACTGATCGCGTGGTCAATACTGGCTATTTTTTGGTAATAACGCAGTGCTTTAGCATGATCGCCATAAGCATCACAAAGGTTACCCATACCCAACACAGCGACCGCATACTCATCAATAGAGCTGTACTCTACCGCCAAAGATGAAAGTTCAACAAACTCTTTTAGTGCCTCATCGTATAAGCCGGCATCAACCAATCGTTCGCTCAAGCTCGTTTTTATGGTGATGATCTCTTCAACATCATTTGGCAAAGATAATAAATTTTGAGCACTTTTCAGTTCAGAGATACTTTGCCTATGTTGGTTAAGTATGCTTCTATATTCTGCGCTAATTAAAAAACAAAGAGCTTTTTCTTTTTGAGAAACGGCGACATGATTGCGTACATGATCCCACAAAATAATCGCTTCCTCTCCTGTAACCGAAGAAGGATCGAGCCCAGCATCTGATACTTTACTTAGCAGCTTATCCATGCTCACTGTCCATTTGTTCTTGTTCTTCGAGTTGTTCTAACGTGAATGGAAACGACAATATATTGTGTAACACGATTACCGGTATTTTTCCTGTCAAGCCGCGTCTTTTCCATGGATAGTTGTGCAAAGTTTGCTTGAAAAAATCAAACAGTTCGTCTGCTTGTTTGCCTCGTTCGGCAATTAACATCCCGATTCTATCTTCACTCAATCGCGCAATAAGATCATTACGGTTACATAAGCACTGTGCAATCTCAAGGCAGACATCAAGATAAGCATTATCTTGATGTTGGATCAGTATAACAGCGTGAGTGGAGGCTTTTAGTTCACTCTTAAACAACACCATCTGTTCCCACCAATAAGTTTCAGAAACAAGAATGGAATAGCCTTTGTCACCATGGTGAAACTCAACTTGGCGTCGGATGCGGTTAATTAATTTTCTGGCACGATTATCCAGCTGTCGTTTCGACGTTCTCGCTTTATCTAGGCCAAGTCGATTGGTTTGATCTTTCAATAACTTAACGGAATATTTTCGATAATTTTGAAAGGAATCTAAAGCGCCTTCAAAATCGCCTTGTTTTTCAGAGACGACTGATTGTTGGAAACAAATTTGCGCCAGTAAGTCTTCATTATGAAACTGCTTGGCTGCTTGTTCTGCATTGCTGAGTAGTGTTTTTGCTTGGCTGATATTATCGCGAATAAGTTCAAGTCTAGCTCGGTTGATATACGCTTGAGTTTGCAGCCAATATAGATTGTGCTTCATTGCCAAGTCGTACGCTTTTAGCGTGGCTTCCTCGGCATTTTTTACTCTTTCTAAGCCGAGTAGTGCCAGGCCTCTATATTCCCAAATTTCAGCTTTCCATGTGGCATTACTATTATGTTTGAGTACTTCTTCGGCTGCGTCCAACACTGAAAGCATTTCAATGTAGTTGTTAAGTAGATAGAAGTCTCTTGCCAATAGAATTCTGGCTCGTCCTTCTAACGAATTAATGCGAGCATTATTAGCTACATTGACAGCAAGTGCGTGAGTTGACATCGCCAGTTTATGTTCATGAGTTATGCGCCAAACGTTACCTAAACCAATTAAGCTTTCAATTTCAATAACGGTTTCGCCTACTAATGCAGCTTGTTCAAGCGCATTAATCCAAAATTGTTGAGCAGAATAATATTTAGATTGGCCCCAGAACTGCAATGCGTGTACATGCAAAATTTCGGGTAAGAACTGATCGGTGTCCAACTTATTTAATCGGGCGTGAGCATCTCGAATGGTTTTTAGGCCCTGGGTGTAATCTCTTAGGTACCAATGACAACGAGAAATTAGGATGGAAGCCTTGATCCCTCCTTCAGGGTAGATCACTTGATCCATTTTAGTTAGCGCATCTTTGGCTAAACGTAAAACGACATTAGGCTCACTTTCTAGTCGAGAAGAAAGCTGGTCAATTTCATTTTCTAATACTGAGTGAGCTCTATTCAAGGCTAAATCCATGATGTGAACGACATAAACAACGTACACATTATATGGATACTTTGGAAATAATCACTAATTAAAATGCAATAAATGATTTGTCTTTCTAATTAAACTTTGCACTGCTTCACAGTATACCGCTAAGACTGGGCAAGATTTTGTCTTGTTAAGAAAGCAGCTGCTTTAGCGTTAATGGTTGGTCTGTAATGGCCAATTCTTGTGCCGGCGTTTTACCATCTTTATCTTGGTAACATAAATTATGCCATGCTCTGAATATATCCAACATCGGGAGTATACCCGCTGGCCTTAATTTTCGCCGAGGTTCATTAATAAAACTATCAAAGATGAGTTGGAAGCGGTCTTGGTAAAATGCAGTCTTTCTTATACTCGCTTTATTGATCCAAGTTTGAGGCGATGGATTCTCTCCTGCCAAGTAGCAGATCCCTTTGCTGGCATTTTCTTGTGTTGATATCGCCCAACGGTCTTTCCACCAGCCCATATGGACAATATCAACTTTATCAATCATCAGGTTTTTATCCCAACTAGGATCTTCTTCAACGTAAATCAAATCTATGTCTCGGCGCTTAACTGTCGAGGAACAAAGTGATAAAGCAGCAGAACGTAATATTGGATCTTGAGGAAGATAAATGGACATAGGTTTGCTGTGATCACATAGATCAAATATTTGCATAAAGTGCGCATAAGAGGTGTAAGGTGGCCGTATTAATGCGCCTTTGGATGGATAATTAAATTGCGCCATATTACCCATTGGATCTTCCACATTGCTGCGTGTCAGTATGACCTGATATTTTTCGTCAATGCGTTTGAGTAGATCTTGCGATGTCACTTCTATACTAACATTGGCTTCTGCTGCATATTCTCTTGATATATAACGGGCAGGGCTTGCATACGGATCATGATCAACGGGACCACAAGGTTCGTCGTCGGCAGAGTAGTTAATATGTTGAGAAAGAATATAGCCCGATTCTGCTTCACCGGTTGCAAACCATAATACGCCATTATGACTTTGCGGTTGAAGAGGCATAAAGTGAGAGGCTAATTGGTAGTGTTGTGCATGATTGACCCATCGGGCATCAAACATAGCTAACTTGCGACGGCATCGACTGGCAATATGATTGACATGATCATAAAAAGTCTTTGGGTTTACTTGCAATTTTCGGCAAATATCTTTGACTGAAAAACCAGTAAATAGCAGCCCAAGAACACTTTCTTGAAATGAGAGCTTGGCATTATTGCCCGACCACTTATCCACAAAAGTTGAATGACAACCCTTGCAGCGATAACGTTGTCGATCACCACTGTAACCAAAAGAGTGGTATAGATTTTTATTGGTATGGACCGACTTACCAAAATTTTCGCACTCGGCATGGCGGCAAGCAGCAAGACCGTCGTTATGAACCGTACGTAATCGCTTGAGTTCATTGAGCACATCTTGATTGTTAAGTAAGGGGGGGAAAGAACCACACTCCCGACAGACCATCATAGGACGCTTAGGGTTTACGTGTTGCAAAACATACCGTTCTGCATTGCTCAATCCAAAGTTATCACACGCCAATGTTTTACAAAAGTTGAGTTGTAAACCATTCGCATCCTTAGGTAGTTTGTCGTTCGACACGATCGCCCCCTTAAAACATCGTATGGGTATCCATATAACATCGTTACCTATTAACGTGGTAAACGGTTAACGTGGTAAACGATTAACATGGCACCCAATTAATATGGTCAGCAATAAAGTAGCGGCAGATTCACCGATACTGATAGTGAATTATTACCGATACTAGTAATGGCAAACTAAAGATTAACTGCAGTTTCAAGTGCAACCGTCATCATTTCGTTGAAAGATTTTTGACGATCGTCTGAGCTTAGCTTTTCGCCACGAATAATATGATCAGAGACAGTAAGAATGGTCAGTGCTTTAGCGTTAAGATCCGCAGCAACACCGTAAATTCCCGCCGCTTCCATATCGACACCTAAGATACCGAGTTTTTCCATTTTTTGGAAAATGTCCGCTTCAGGTGTATAGAACAAGTCAGCCGAAAATACGTTACCTACTTTTACTTGAACATCTTGAATACGAGCTTGCTTAACGGCTTCCTCTAATAAACCGTAATCAGCAATAGCAGCAAAATCATGGTCATTGAAGCGGATACGGTTAACTTTAGAATCTGTTGACGCACCCATACCAATGACGACATCCATTAGGTTTACATCATCACGTACTGCGCCACAGCTACCGACTCGAATGACATTTTTCACACCAAATTCTGCGATAAGTTCATGAACATAAATACAGCATGAAGGTATGCCCATTCCGTGTCCCATTACCGATACTTTTTTACCTTTATAGGTCCCGGTGTAACCGAACATATTACGAACGTCGCATACTTGCTTTACATCCTCTAAGAAAGTTTCAGCAATGTATTTGGCTCGAAGAGGATCACCAGGCATTAATACTGTCTCTGCAAAGTCACCGGGTTGAGCGTTTATGTGTGGGGTAGCCATGTTGATATCTCCAAGTTAAGCGACAAAAAGCGACATGCTTTTTTTTAATTACTAAATATGTTGAGTTTATTGATGCTTCTATTAGCAATATTAATGCTTATAAAGTGGCTTACTTGTGACGTAAGTCTTATTTTTTTATGGATTGTTAGTTTGGAGGGTATTTAATAACTAATTCTGTTGAAGTCGCGAGAGCAATCGATTTACTGGTGGTTTAGCCATGCTCCGATACTACAACGCAAACAACATTGGGCTATTTAATCTGTTTTTTTGGTCTATTTTCTTTACACTGTTGGCTGTTCGCTATAAATAAAAATAGAGATAAAAATGATTGAAAGAAAAGAAACCAAGCAACGAATGAGTCGAGCAGTGATCCATAACGGCACCGTTTATTTTTGTGGCCAGGTAGCAAAAGATTCCACGCAAGGTATTAAGCACCAAACAGAAACCATGCTTGAGAAGGTGGATGAACTATTGGCAAGTGTTGGTTCTTGTCGAGAAAAACTTTTATCGGCCACTATCTACGTAAAAAGTATGGATGATTTTGCAGAAATGAATGCGGTTTGGGATAACTGGGTACCAGAAGGACACGCACCCGCTAGAGCTTGTGTTCAAGCACAAATGGCCAGAGAAGAACTGCTGGTTGAAATTTCGGTTGTTGCCGCTGTTTAATTTATAGATGCCTAATCGGTAAACGGAAATGGATAAGCTTGCAAGTGACTAGTTTAAGATCTATTCACTTGCACTAATCACTTTGATTCAAAGAGTTAAAATTCTCGGTTTATTTTTTCTAGGCATTCAATAAGCACCTTTTCATCAGTCGACGTAATATCACGAGTTAAATCACGCACCAAATCAAGATGTAATTGGTTATGCTGCGCATGCAGCTTATCTCCATCCTTAGTTAATTTGACGACGATAGCACGTCGGTCATCAGGGTGTGCACAACGATCAATCATGCCTGCCATCACCAACTTATCAACCTGAACGGTTAAGGTTCCTGTTGTTATTCCCAATTTTTCCGCGAGCTCTTTCATACGTAAAGGCCCGTGGCTACCTAAAACTTCGATGGTGTGAACTTGAGCCAAAGAGTATCCAGTGTCTTTCACCACAGATTGTTCCCATGATGACATTTTGTCGTAAAACTCGGTGAGTAATCGATTCAGCGCAGTCAGTTCATTCATTCAGATTTAACATTATGTAGTTCTACAGTGAGGTGATTAATCCTATCAAAATTAGACAGCATTTGCCTATAGTCATCGATAGTTTTACTCTTTTGCGAGCATAGTATAAGGCTTGCAGCATAATGATCAGCGCTCACTTTCCAAATATGTAAGTCTATAATGTCGGCGTACGGTGCCAATGTAGCAATAATGGCCTGTTGGTATTCTTTGTCGATAGAGTTATCTAACAGTATTGGGCTTGTTTGTTGCAGTAGGCCTATTGCCCATTTAGTTATCACGATGGCTCCCACCATTCCCATTACTGCATCTAGCCAATTCCAACCCACATATTTGCCTACTATTAGGGCAACAATTGCCAAAACAGAGGTGAGAGTATCGGCCAAAACATGCATATAAGCAGCCCTCAAATTGTGGTCTTGGTGGCTGTGCTTGTGATTATGATTATGACCATGGTTATGCTTGTGTGAACTATCTTTATGCAGACAATCGTTATGTGAACTATCGCTATGAAGAAGCAACATGCTGATAAAATTAACAATTAACCCAACAATCGCAACCAAAATTGCTTCATCAAAACGAATATCTTGAGGTGAAAATAAACGAACCACGGAATCAAAAAGCATCATTAACGCCACAATACCCAGAGCAATAGCGCTACTGAACCCACCAAGCACACTCACTTTTCCTGTCCCGAAACAAAAACGCTCATTATGAGCGTTACGTTTGGCATAACGGTAGGTAAATAAAGTGATACAAAAAGCCGCCGCATGAGTACCCATATGCCATCCATCAGCAAGTAAAGCCATGGACCCAAAAAGGTTACCAGAGATAATTTCAGCAAACATAGCCGCAACAGTGAGAATAAGTACGTAAATAGTACGTTTTTCTCCTTGAGTATTGTGAGACGTAAACTGGTGTGAATGTTTTAGATGGGACAAGGATCGGCTAGACATATAAATTAACGCCATATAGTTTGATAGTCATTTTATTTGACTATCAAACTATATGTTAGTCAAGGTAAATTGCCTATTACTTATCTATTAGCGGCATGTTTACATGACTAATAATCACTCTTTCTAAAACGCTCAAAAAACAATTCGAACATTAATAATGCTCGAATGAAAGTTAAATGACTGAAGCGATTATTACTTACCTCGCTTTTGGCCGGGTTGGACGATGTTTTTGTTAGATAAACTGAACGTATTTTGTATTTTTTCTTTATATTACAATTGGTTTTCTATTTTTACTTTACAAATCATGTTGTGACTTTTAGTGATTTATGTTGCTAAATTATTTATTTGTTGTATAAAGCCCATCAATTGTTAATTGATATACATATCAAAATAACCTTTTATTTTTTAAGTATATAAGTGAAGGTTATTCATTTTTATGCATACTATTTTTTATAAAGTATTCGTTATTTTCTACTGAGCAGCTTGTGATTTATAGTTCTCATTGTCACCTAAGTAATTGATATTTTTTGTTTTTGTTTTGTTGTAATAAATTAGAAATAAAAATGAAACGACAGTTAAGTGGTTTTAATGGAGTTAATTAGAACATTATGCTTAATTGTGATCTAAATACCATATATTAAAATATGTAAAAGAATGTTTAAAAAAATGTATGGATATCTCTTTTATAATTATTTAATGACATTAAAATGCGCGTTCACGCATTCTTTGTTTCGTAGTCTGCACGCCCAATCATCTAAAAATGAAAAAGGATAATGAAATGTTTGGTATATTCAAACCAAAGGAGCATATTGAACGCCTCTCTGGCGATCAAGTTGATTCCACTTACACACGCATGAGATGGCAACTTTTCTTAGGCATATTTTTCGGTTATGCCGGATATTACCTGGTTCGGAAAAATTTCAGTTTAGCGATGCCCTTTCTTATTGAACAAGGTTTTACTCGAGGACAGTTAGGGGTAGCACTTTCTGCCGTTTCTATTGCCTATGGATTATCTAAATTTTTGATGGGTAATGTTTCAGACCGCTCTAATCCGAGATACTTTTTAAGTTTTGGCTTACTTGCCTCCGCGGCAGTCATGTTTTGTTTCGGCTTTATGCCTTGGGCAACGCAAAGTATAGCCGCCATGTTTATTTTGTTGTTTTTAAATGGTTGGTTCCAAGGTATGGGGTGGCCAGCATGCGGCCGAACCATGGTGCATTGGTGGTCTCGTAAAGAACGTGGTGGAATAGTTTCGGTTTGGAATGTTGCACATAATGTTGGTGGTGGACTTATCGGTCCAATGTTTATTTTGGGTTTATGGCTGTTTAATGATGATTGGCATACCGCATTCTACGTACCTGCATTTTTTGCCACATTAGTTGCTATTTTTATTTGGATTACATTGCGTGATACGCCTCAATCAGTCGGTCTTCCTCCTATTGAAGAGTATAAAAATGACTATCCGGATGACTACGATCCTTCCAACGAACAAGAGATGACCGCGAAAGAAATTTTCTTTAAGTATGTGTTTAACAACAAATTACTTTGGTCCATCGCTATCGCTAACGCATTCGTTTATTTGATTCGTTATGGTGTGCTTGATTGGGCGCCAACTTATCTTTCTGAAGCAAAAGATTTTAGTGTAGATAAATCGTCTTGGGCTTACTTCCTTTACGAGTGGGCAGGTATTCCTGGTACGCTTCTTTGTGGTTGGATTTCTGATAAATGGTTTAAAGGCCGTCGTGCACCAGCGGGTATTTTGTTCATGTTATTGGTTACGTTAGCTGTTCTTGTATACTGGTTTAACCCTGCTGGTAACCCTGGTATCGATATGGCTGCATTGGTTGCAATTGGTTTTTTGATCTATGGTCCAGTTATGCTGATTGGTTTGTATGCACTTGAACTTGCACCGAAAAAAGCAGCGGGTACCGCGGCTGGTTTAACCGGTTTGTTTGGTTATTTAGGTGGTGCAGTAGCCGCTAACGCAGTACTTGGTTATACGGTGGATCACTTTGGCTGGGATGGTGGCTTTATGCTACTAACCGCGTCTTGTGGTATTTCGATTCTTTGTCTTCTTTATGCTTACTTCGGTGAGAAAAAATTCCATAAAGAAAAGAAACTTAGAGAAGAAGCATCAGCCTAGCACAAGCTGTTATTACATCACTTGATAGGCTAAATGAATACAGACAAGCCATTACTCGGGCAACCAGTAATGGCTTTCTTTTTGGCTTATAAAATAGCTTACAGGCCAGTTTGTTCATATCTATCTAAACGGCGACGTAACGTGTTTCTAAATGGCTGAAATTTCAATATTTCATCAAATAACATAATACCAAATACAACATATAATGGAGCGCCTAGATAAATCATTAACGCACAAAGTGGCAAAGAGATAATCCACTGAGTGATAATGTTGATTCGCACAATCATATAACTATCACCCATCGCTCGGATCATATTACCGCAAAACATATTGTTGGTTCGTATGAGCGGCAAAACGATATAAACCGGTGCAATTGTCGCCAATGCGGTTAACGTTTCTGTCGATAAATTTGGGTATAGCCATGGCGCGAGTTCACTAAACGCATAAAACACAAATACAATGAACACTGAAATAATGCGCGTTACTACCAGAGATTGCGCCACAAAAGGTGGAATTTGGCGTTGTTCGTTTTTACCAATATGTTGGCTAACTAAAATGGTACTCGCTTGCGCCCATGTATTGGCAAACATTGAGCCAATTTTTATCCATGGTAAAACCAGTGTGATCGCTGCATAAGCCGCCACAGATAGCTGAGCAAATAATACTTGAAATAACAAAGTCCCTGTTAGCAACACAATAAAATTCGCCACAATAGGAACCACTTCTTGAATATGCTCGATGACCGAGACTTTACTCACAATGTTAAACCCTGCAATATGACCTTTAATTTTCTCTTGATTCAATCTAAATGCAAGGTAAATAAAGCGGATCACAATCGCAATAACACTCCCCCAAGCTGCACCAGCAAGCCCTAGCTCAGGCGCTCCCCAAACACCATAAATAAGAATAAAACTACAAATAACATTGCACGGAATTTCAATCATAAACCCATACAAAGGGATACGGGTTTGTTTCGTCGAATTAAAATACACCACCACAACTTGTGATGCCGATGAAAACAACAGTAATAATAAAGAGATATTAACGTAGCTTTTAGCGTCTGCCGCAACCAGTGGGTCATGGGTAATATAATCAATCAGCGGATCGTTAATGAAAACTAAACTAATCAGCGCAAACAGAGAAAAACCAAGGTTAGTGACCCAAGCTGACGCCATCACTAAACCTACATTCTGTTTGTTGCCCGCGCCCACCGCTCTAGACAGAACTAATTGCGTTCCATTCGCAATGGCAAACTGGATACCAATAATGAACGCCACAATAGCGCCAGCAATCCCAAAAGCCGCAACTTGTGATTCGCCAAGTGAAGCAATCAGTAATAAATCAATAATACCAACCGACTGCAATAATATGGCATTACAGGTCATTGGCCACGCAAGAGAGGCATTATGCAACAGTGCTTTTTTAGAAAAATTCATAAACCGTTAGTTATAATTGAAGAGGTGAAAATAGCTTGTTTGGAGTAAGGGATAGAACAAAAAAACGGCATCAATGGGATAAGATCTTAGATAACCAACTTACTCGAACACATTTTGAAATATAATATTATTATATCGCTCCACCGTTCGATAATAAACGTTCAACCTCCTGTAATCTGTTAATAAAAAAGCACTTTTGTAATCAAGATCACATTGAAATAGAAATTAGCTATCTTCAATAGATTAAAAATATGTTAGCCCTCTATAAGCATCACAATTAATTAATGCTTAGTAACGCTGTCTTAACCCTTCCTTAACCCTGTCTCTTTTATCCTGATGCGATTATAAATAGGAGAGACGTAACATGATGTCTTATCGAAAAATGAATCGTAGCCTTTTAGCATTCGCTATTATCGGACTAATGGGGTGCAGTTCATCATCAGATAATAATTTTCAAGAGCTTGCCAAGCAATCGCTTCAGCAGCAAATAGCATGGAATGCTCAACAACCAGATGCAACCGAAGTAGTTCAATTGACCGAACTCATGAACATTCCAGAGTTAGATACCCTTATTAAGCAAGCCATGAAAAATAATCCCAGCTTGCAACAAACTCTAACGGCTCTGAAAATTGTTTATGCACAACGAGATGAAACCAATAGCGATAGAATTCCGTCCCTGACAGCAGGATACGATGCCAGTAAAGAAGAAGGCTCAGATTCAGAATACAGCGCCGATCTAACCGTCAGTTGGGAATTAGATTTATGGAATGAAATTGGCAATGAAACCAAAGCTGCGGACAAAGATATCGCTAGCAGTATCGCCACCTATCAAAGTGCGACAGACACGTTAGCCGCCAATATTATGCGTGCCTGGTTACAAATTAGCTTGCAGAAGCAATTGGTTGATATCGAATTATTACGTCTAAAATTACTCGAAGATAACGAACAAATGATTTTAGAAAAATATCGTTCAGGTTTAGGCGATCTAGAAGACCTAGACACAGCAAAAACAGAAAGTGCTGCAACACGTTCTACACTGGCTGAATACACTGAACAATTGGCGCAAAATGAAAGAAGTTTGGCGTTACTACTCGGCAACGTTGGTGATGATCAAACGTTCAACGTCCGTTCTCAATTTCCACAAGTGCTCACACCGCTAGTGTCTCTTCCTGAGCAAGACTTATCCAGACGCCCAGATCTACAAAGCGCTTTTTACGACCTCGAAGCGGAAGAGTTCAGAACCACCGCAGCATATAAAGCGTTACTGCCTTCAATTAGTTTATCAGTCGCTTTATCCGATACCGCATCCTCGCCGACATCAGCCCTGTTTGCTAGTCCGTTATGGAGTTTGCTTGGTCAATTATCTGCACCTATTTTAGATGGTGGCTACTTACAATCGCAAATTGACATCGCAGAGTTAACCACAGAAAACGCCTATTGGGTTTACAAAGAAACCCTACTGAATGCAGTGAATGAAGTCGAGAACGCACTGGGTCAAGAAAAGTCCTTAGCCGAGCAGCAGCAACATTTACAAATCGCTTTAGAAAGTGCCAAGCGAAGTTACGCTAACTATCAAGAAAAATATCGACAAGGACTGGTTGATATTTCTGATCTCATCTCTGTCCAAACCAGTGGCTTTGACGTTAAAGCCAACCTTACCGAAGTGATTTATAACCGTTTAGTCAACCGTATTGATTTAGGCCTAGCGTTGGGCTTAGGAGTATCCTCATGAAACTAAAACCATTACCTATTCTTGTTACCTTCGCATCCATGGCATGTTTAGCCAGTGCCGTTGCCTACAACCAAGCCCAAATCTCCGCCAAACCTTCGCCTTCGTTACAAGGACAGGCACCTCAACAAGCAGGCCAATCTGCCGCTTCGTTACAGGGACAGGCACCTCAACAAGCAGACCAATCTGCCGCTTCGTTACAGGGACAGGCACCTCAACAAGCAGGTCAATCTGCCGCTTCGTTACAAGGACAGGCACCGCAAGAAATGTTGTCTGCTAGTGCGCCAAGTGTTGTTGTGCTTGAGGTTGAGGCTGATACTTATAAAGCCTTAGTTAAGGGTTATGGCGAAGCGGTAGCGCATTATGCCATGACCTATAGTGCAGAAGTTAGTGGCCGAGTCATTGAGCTGAAAGACGATTTTGCAACCGGGAAATTGGTCAAACAAGGCCAAGTTTTAGCGCAGTTAGAGAACACATCTTATTTGCAAGCCGTTGCCGAGGCTAAGTCAAATTTAGCGCAAGCGAAATTAGATTTACTTGAAGAGCAAAGAACAGGAGAACAAGCTCGGTTAGAGTGGCAACGTTCTGGGATCGAAGGTGAACCAAATTCACCTTTAGTGCTTCGTGAACCTCAGTTAGCGGTTCAGAAAGCAGCGGTAGAAAATGCCACATATAGCCTTAAAAAGGCGCAACAAGATCTGGCTAAAACCATCATTAAAGCACCATTTGATGCCTTAATTGTTGAACGTAATATTCAACCGGGTAGCTATGTACAAACAGGCACATCGATTGCGGAATTATACAGTACAGATCGCGTTGAAATAGACATCCCATTATCGATGAAGCAGTGGCAATCTTTGCCAAATATGACTAATAATGATTTGCAAAATGGGGAGCTGGAGAACGATGATCTAGCAAACCAAGCCAATAAAACATGGCCAGTGACGCTGTACAGTTCTGATGGTGAAAATAGCTGGCAAGGATACGTTAGACGCATTGAACAACATGTCGATACTACATCTCGTCAACGTTCATTGATTGTTGCAGTTGATCAACCATTCGAACAGCCCGTCGCTTTACTCCCAGGAACGTTTGTCCAAGCCCATATTGAAGGCGCGGAATTGGATAACACATGGAAACTACCGGCATCGGCAATTTCGCAACAAGGCGATATTTGGTATTTAACCGACAATAATCAGCTCAATAAAGTACCAGCGGAAAAAGTCTTCGAGAAGTCGGGCTCGGTTTATGTACAACCGATAGAAAATAGTCACTCGGCAAAAATAATCAAAAGGCCATTGAGCAATTACGTGGTAGGAATGCAGGTAGCACCTAAGGTGGAAGGATAATCCCGATGCAGAATTCTAACTCAAACCCAAGTGAAGGGATCATAGGCTGGTTTGCTCGCAACTCGGTTGCGGCTAACCTGTTGCTTATTGCCACAATTGTTATGGGTGTTTTCTCGTTAAACGAAATACGTAAAGAAGCGTTTCCCAGTTTAGCGCCAGATAAAGTAACTATCGCGGTCACTTATGATAGCGGCGACCCTGAGCAAGCAGAAAAAGGTATTGCGATAAAAATAGAAGAAGCGCTTGAAAGCTTAGCTGGCATCGACACTATTACATCAACCTCTAATGCCAGTGGTAGCTATGTTGTGGTTGAGAAAACCAATGACTACCAATTAGATACTCTATTTACCGATATTAAAACCAAAGTAGACGCTATTAACGATTTTCCTTCGGATGCAGAAAAGCCCGTAATAGAAAAAGCCACTAGGCAAGATCACGCAATTTGGGTGCAACTGTATGGCGATGCCGAGCGATCCACCTTTCAAGATCTTGCGCAGAATTTAAAAACCGATCTGCTTACGCAGCCGGCTATTCGTGATTTAGAGATCAAAGCCACGGCCGATCCAATGATCTCTGTTGAACTTGATGAAGCGAAGTTGCAGGCTTATGGACTCACTTTGTCGGATGTGTCTGATGCGATCAATGCTGAATCATCCAGTTCTGTCACTACGAGTTTGCGTAACGATGAAAAAGTCGTCCGTCTTAAAGTTTCACAACAAGCGTATCAACAGCAAGAGTTTTCAAGCATTCGTTTACTTACTTTATCAGACGGTAGCAACATTTATCTAGGTGACATTGCTAACGTGCAAGAAACGTTTTCTGATGACACTTACACTTTGTCTCGCTACAACCAGCAAAGCGGAATGGCAATTGAAATTGTGATGGACGAATACGGAGACATTACCAAGATCGTCGATCAGGCTAATCAAGTGGTGGACAAATGGAATTCTGCCAATTATTTACCAGAAAATGTGCAACTCACCACCTGGTATGACTCAAGTACCATCATAAAAGATCGTCTTACTTTATTGGTTGAAAATGCGCTCTCAGGTATTGCCCTTGTGTTCATTATTCTGGCAATTTTTTTAAACTTAAGGGTCGCCTTCTGGGTTGCGGCTGGTTTACCGTTTGTCTTCTTTGGCACACTGTATTTTATGACCGACAACTTTACCGGGCTCACCATCAATGAAATGACCACCTTTGGCTTTATCATGGCACTCGGTATTGTGGTGGACGACGCGGTGGTGGTTGGTGAGAGTATTTACACCACTCGGCGTGAAGAGGGCGACAGTGTAAAAAGCACCATAAGAGGCACTTTAAAAGTCGCGGTTCCAACCATTTTTGGTGTCTTAACCACCGTTGCTGCATTTGTCGCGATAGCCAATGTAGAAGGGCATTTAGGTGAAATTTACGCCCAATTTGGCACCGTTGTAATGATCTGTTTATTGCTTTCTGTGGTTGAATCTAAACTCATATTGCCATCCCATTTGGCTCATTTAAACACTCATCGCGGTAACAAAAAAGGCATTTGGTCTAAGGTTCAGCATGGCGCAGATGCAGGGCTACAATGGTTTAGCAATCGAATTTACCGCAGAGCAATTCGCATAGCACTTGAATATCGCTATGCAGTGTTGGTGCTATTTTTATCTCTTTTTGTTTTAGTTGTTGGCATGCCAATGACCGGAAAAGTGCGAGTCTCATTCTTCCCAGATATTTCTGGCGATACCGTTCGTGGTGAAATATCCATGTACGACGACGCCAGTTTTGGCCAAACAGAAGCGGGCCTATTGCAGCTTGAAAGCAGCGTGATCGCAGCCGATGCCAACCTTATTGCTCAATATGGTCAAGCAGAGAGTGAAATTCTTAACCTACAAGTTATAGCAGAAAGTGACGATAGCGGGACAGTCACCGTAGAACTAGATAGTGATAGCGTCTACGACCCGAATGAACTGCTCACTGAATGGAAAAAGCTGGCAGGCAATCCAGAAGGTGTTAAAAAACTCAGTATTGAAGCGAAAAAGTCCATGGGTGACACCTTTAAAGTTGAACTAAAAGCATGGGATACCGAAACCGTCTTCGCAGCAGGTGCCGCGATGAAAGCGAAACTTGAGAGTATTGCAGGCGTGAGTGGCATCGATGACAACATGAGTCCGGGCGAACCACAATATCGATTTGAACTTACCGAACAAGGGCGGTCGTTAGGCATTGATACATCAAGCCTCTCTTCACAAATCTTGCGCTCGTTTGGTGGTTCTACAGTGCAAAAATTTCAACGCGACAGTGATGAAGTGAAAGTGAAAGTGCGTTACCCAGAAGAACAGAGACAAACCTTAGCCGATATCATGGATGCACGTATTCGCACCGACGACGGTATTGCGGTTCCTTTAAGTTCGGTTGCCAAGGTTTATACCGAATATCAGCAATCGGAAGTAACCCGTATTGATAACCTACGAGCAGTCTATATTACCGCAAGTGTTGATAAGCAAGTTATTGCTTCTAACGAATTGGTACAGCAACTTAAAACTGATTTAGTACCAAGCTTATTGGATCAATATTCAGGGCTATCAATCGATTTTGCCGGAGAAGCAGAGCATCAAGCCGAAACGACAAGCTCAATGAGCAGCATGTTTGTGATCGCGTTGATCGCCATCTATGCTTTATTGGCTATTCCGTTACGATCTTATGTTCAACCCGTCTTGATCATGATGGCCATTCCGTTTGGTATTGTTGGCGCAATATTGGGCCATGTAGTGAATGATCTTACTATTAGTATTTTATCGCTAAATGGCGTGTTGGCCTTAAGTGGCGTAGTAGTCAACGACAGCTTGTTGTTAGTCTCTCGATTCAACACCTTGGTTCGAGAAAAAAATATGCAAGTCAAAGAGGCAATTTATGAAGCGTGTACAGGCCGATTACGAGCGGTGTTAC
The DNA here is from genome assembly GCF_047302445.1 of Vibrio sp. MA40-2. Lineage (NCBI taxonomy): Bacteria > Pseudomonadati > Pseudomonadota > Gammaproteobacteria > Vibrionales > Vibrionaceae > Vibrio > Vibrio sp. MA40-2. The sequence goes on along the minus strand of NZ_CP178627.1, from coordinate 1,048,815 downwards.
TTACTTCATTTACCACCTTCGCAGGTTTAGCGCCATTATTAGGTGAAACATCGGTACAAGCACAGTTTCTTATTCCTGCGGCGGCAGCGTTAGGTTATGGGATCATGTTTGCTACCTTAATTACCTTAGTGTTAATACCATCACTGTTACTGATCAACCATGAAATTAGTACAATTTGTGGTAAGTTAATTAACAAAATTTCACCTTCAAAGGAAGTGATAAACGAGTGTTAAATTTACTCTTAGTTGAAGACGATATCGACCTCGCTACAGCGGTGGTCGATTATCTAGAGCTTGAAGATATGCAATGCGACCATGCCGTGAACGGTGTGGTTGGCTTGAATCTCATTGAAAAAAACCAGTACAGCGTAATAATTCTGGATCTAAATTTACCGCAAATGCACGGATTAGCGGTGTGTGAAGCGATGCGAGCGCAAGGAATTGATACTCCAGTACTGATGTTGACCGCCATGGATACCCTAAATGACAAATTAACCGGCTTCTCTAAAGGTGCCGACGACTATTTGGTTAAACCATTCGCGATGGAAGAGCTGATTGTACGCATTCAAGCCTTAGCTCGCCGCCGCAGTGGTCAGGTTTCCTTGTTAACCGTTGCCGATATTTCTCTTGATCTAGAGAAAAAAGAGGCCAGCAGAAATGGACAGGTGATGAGGTTGTCACCCACGGCAATAAAAATACTAGAATTGTTGCTCAGAAATAGCCCTAATCCGGTTTCTAGAGAACAGATAAACCGAGAAATTTGGGGTGACGATCAGCCAGAAAGTAACAGTTTAAAAGTTCACATTTTCAATTTGAGAAAACAGCTCGATTCGGTGGGAGAAAAAACCATGTTGCACACCATTCCTGGTTTTGGTTTCTCTATTGAAGACAAATAGCAGCAGCGAAAGCAGTTAAATCTGCAAACATAATTGAAAGACATAACATGTCTAAACCCAGTAAAAATAACCACAATAAAAATAACCAAAGGACAATGACAATCCAATGATGATTAGGCCAAGTCTTAAAATCCGATTTGTTGCTGGTATGATTTTACTGGCCTCAATAATGACACTGTTTTTTTCTGTGTTAACTCTCGACTATTTCTTTCAAGGCATGGACAGAGGACAAGCACAAACCATGCGAGACTTTGCCAATGTAGAAGGCGTTCAAGAAGGGCACTTGCTAGATGTGATGGGTTATCAAGTGTCTGCTCGCTGGCAAGATATCCCGCCGAGAGTTAAAGAGATGTTTGACAACAAACCGCCAGAGCAGCTTACTAAAATAGCAAAGCAAGCAAAAGGTGGTGGCTTTTTCTCGCCTCCAACAGAAATGTACTTCGTTATGAAAGCACTAAATCGTCAAGGAGAGGTACGTTATATTGCCAAATCCTTCTTGGCACTGGATGACCTAGAAGGGATTGAAGGTGAAAAACGTATTCGGCACTTAATGTGGCTTATTGTTGTGGCGATGAGTGTGATTGCGGCCTTCACATTTGGCTTGTTTTTTATGATAAGAAAAGTCACTCGCCCAGTAGAATCACTAAAAAACTGGGCCAAAGCATTAGATGAAGAAAGCCTCAAACAACCACCACCAGATTTTCAATATGGTGAATTGAACACCTTAGCCGATATCATTCAATCGAGTTTAAGCTCGGTTCAACAAAGTGTCGAAAGAGAACAGCAGTTTTTAAGTTATGCTAGCCATGAACTTAGAACACCGATTTCCGTTATCAGAGCCAATACAGAATTATTGAGTAAGGTTTACCAAAAAGATCAGGGAAGTGCTAAACAAGTTGCAATTTTACAGCGAATCGACCGTGCTGGAAAAACCATGACTCATCTAACGGAAACCTTGTTATGGTTAAGTCGTGATGATTCAAATTTGCCGCAAAGTGAAAAAATAAACTTACAAGATATGATCAATGAACTGGTTATGGAGTTGGGGTATTTGATCAAAGGTAAACCAGTTGAGCTACATGTAGATACATCCGATTGTACGATCTATATAGCGGAAATACCTTGTCGCATTGTTTTAGCCAACCTAATTCGCAATGCGTTTCAGCATACAAGCGATGGACAAGTAACGGTTATCCAAAATAAAGGCAAGGTAACGGTTATTAATACTAGTCATTTCTCGTCAAACTCAACACCGGATCTAGGCTTCGGTTTAGGCTTGAATTTAAGTAAAAAATTAGCGGCAAGATATGGCTGGCAGTACAGCAATAGTCACGATGAACATCGGTATACCGCGCAAATAACGTTGGATTAATATCTCCAGCGCATTTGGTTTAATATCTCCACGGTATTTGGCTTAATATCTTCATGGCATGTGAATGAATGTCCGCATGGAATGAAGCACCGTTTGTTGATAGAAAACTAGCTGACAGAAAAAATTAGTCGACAAAAACAAAACGGCCGATGGGTAAAAGCAAAAAAACCAGCATGAATGAATAGTATCCATGTTGGTTTTTTTATGTACGTCTAAAGATAACAATAGACGCGCATCTGATGAGTGCTATCAGATTACTTTTCTCCGTAAATATCGAAAGTAAAATATTTAGCGGCAATTTTATCGTAAGTTCCGTTAGCAAGTATTGCTGCAATAGCTTGGTTAAACTTTTCTGCTAATTTAGTATCTTGTTTTCTCAATGCTAACGCCGTTCCTTCACCGATATAAGCTTTATCAGTGACGACATCACCTTTAAATTCAAAATCTTCTCCTAGCTTGGTTTCTAAAAAAGCCAATGCCAGTTGGTCAGTATTGCCAAAAGTAACATCCAAACGTTTGTTACTCATATCAATATACACTTCATCTTGACCTGAATAACGCTTAATTTCAGCCACATCATCAAACATGTCAGTTACATAGCGGTCTGCAGTTGTACCGCGTTGAACACCAATAACTTTATCTTTTAGGCCAGCTTTATCCATAGTGAAATCGCTTGATTTTGGCGCAACAAAACCCGCTGGTGTTTGGTAGTATTTATCGGTGAAAAGTATTCTTCTTTTACGTTCTTCAGTAATTCTCATTGACGCCATAATAACGTCAGATTTCTTTGCGAGTAAGCCAGGAATAAGTGCATCCCAGTTTTGCGCAACCCAAACACAATCGAGTTCAGCTTCGGCACATAATGCATCTGCAATTTCGATATCAAAACCGACGGGCACACCATCACTGTTTTTATAGTTAAATGGAGGGTAAGTAAAATCAGAAGCAAGACGAACTTCTTTTGCTATGACAGATGTACATATTAGACTTGCAACACATGTGATAACGGACAGTAATTTTTTCATTAGAGTTTCCTTCCTTGAATCATTGTTCTATAGAGTTATTCAGTTGCAGAAGTAGCGTTGCGACTTCATGCATTGTTTGTGGCGTTCCGATGGTGATTCTTACACAATCAGAAAGAGCCGGTTCATGGCTTTGGTTGCGAGTAACCACTCCATTATCTAAAAGATATTGGAATAAGTTAACCGATGAATTAGTTTTGATTAAAACAAAATTCGTTGCTGAAGGATATATAGTATCTATCCATTCTAGCTGACTAATCGTGTCGATAAATACTTGTTTAGTGGCATTAAGTTCATCGACTCGCTGGCGCATTTTTAACAAGCCTTCATCAGACAAAGCTTGCAGCACAATATGCGATGATGAATCAGGCATTGGATAAGGTGGAATGAGTTTTTTTAGGTAATTCATTATTTCAGTATTAGCCAGAATGAAACCACAACGAACCGCCGCTAAACCGAAAGCTTTAGATAATGTTCTAATAACAATCAAATTAGGATATTGCTCAATGAGAGCAACCAGATTGTTCTCAATTTCAAAATCAATATAAGCTTCATCAACCACAACTAATGCACGCTCACGGGTTTTCTCAAGTACTTCAATCACGTTTTCTTGTGGTAATAAGTTCCCCGTCGGATTATTGGGTGAACATAAAAAAACCACATTCGCTTGCGTTGCTTTACTCGCCAATTCGTCCACATTTAAGGAGAAAGAAGGCAGTAGCAGCGGTACATCAATCGTGTCAACGGCAAACGCATCGGCACAAAATTCATACATAGCATAAGTAGGCGAACTAATCAGGATCTTATCTTTAGCTGGTTCGCAGAACGTTCTTATAATCAAATCAATCGCTTCATCTGCCCCTCTTACCGCCAGCGTTGGCACCGATGTGTCACAATACTGCTGATAAGCACCCGCAATATCACTAGGCAAAAAATCTGGATAACGATGATATTCAGAATCGCAATCTCTATAAGCGATCGGTTGTTCTAATTCATTGGCGTTTAGCCACAATCGTCCATTACCGCCTATTCTTCGCGCCGACTGATAAGGTATTAGTTTTTTTATCGTTTCTGGTACTAATCTCTCAACTAATGTTGCCATTGTATCCCTCTATCCAATCGATATCTATTTATTGCCTGATTTTTTATGCGAATAAGGTGCTAAATTATTCGAAAATAAGCTATTACCTTGCATAAAACCCATTCAAACAAAAAAGACCTATAGAAAAAAACGAAATAAATGCATACTAGCTATGAAAATAAAACATGGCTTGAGATAAATTATGCACAATCGATCTTCTGTGAGCAGCAGACTACCTTCAACGAAAAGTTTACAAATATTCTTAGTGACAGCAAGACAGCTTAACTTAACCCGTTCTGCCGAAATATTAAATATTACTCAAGGCGCGGTAAGTCGGCAGATAAAAATGTTGGAAGAACGATTAGAAACGCAATTATTTCATCGTAAAGCGCGTGGCTTAACCTTAACCACACAAGGGGAAAAATTCATTCCGCATGCAGAGGATATTATCGCTCGTATACGCAAATCAGTACTCGATATGTCCAGTCATTCCGAAACCATTAAACTCAATGCGCCAAGCTGCATTACTTCTTGGTTGTTACCAAAGTTAATGGAATTTCAAAAATATTATCCAGATATAAAAGTTGAACTTACTTCAACCATAACTCACTTTGTTGCACCTGATTTTGATGTGTTTGACGCGACAATTATTTATGGTCAAGCATCAAAATCATCGTTAATTGAGTCGCAATTACTATTTAAAGAGCAACTATCGCCAGTATGCACAGCCAATATAATGCAACAGATTGATGCCTCTAAAACAGACAAGCTCGAAACACGCATCGCTCAATTCACTTGGTTACACGCTAATGTTGAGCAAACCGATTGGAAAACATGGCTAAATCATTGGCAAATTAAGGGCATATCAAGTAAAACCAATCAACATTTTCAAACATTAGATCAAGCAATGAATGCCGCAATTCAAGGATTTGGCATTGCCATAGGGGATATCAAATTAGCCGAGCAAGATTTAAAAGCACAACGCCTAGTCAGGCTTTACGATGAAGCCGTATCAACAGGCATGGGCTACTATTTGGTCCGACCAAAAAATATTCAACATCCGCTCCTACCTAAACTGTTAGAAATGTTGACCACACAATGACGATTTTACACTGTAAATTGTTAGCTCCATCGCCATAGGGTTGCGCTCAGTTAACAGACGACAGAATTTAGAGTGCCGTCTGATGCAAAGTAATACATAAAGTAGAAGAAAACTGATCGTCGCCCCCTATCATCTTGTTTACTTGGTTACATACCGGTATATCGGCTTGTAGCGCAAAATTAACTTGATACCTAATATCTTCAGGTGAATCTTTAAGGATAATTTTATTGGTCTCCGCTGATGATATAGACAACGTTGGCTGACCCATATATTCGAGCGAAAATCGATATAAGTCTTGGCTAGAATCAACAACCTTACTGTGTAAAGTCAATCCGTAGGTAACCAACTTAGTGATCGGTACCGTCACTTTCTCTTTAGTTTGCAATTCAGTAAACAGAGTCACCGAATGAAGCGATTGACAAACCAGCTGCTCCCGCACTGCGCCAGAATGCTCAATAGTATTCATGTCTGGCAGTAAAATCTCTGATTGATACTTTTCCCCATCACCCACATCAAACGTTACATACGCCATGTCCGCCGCATACCCTAAAGGGGACACACACCATAATAAACCTAACATGGACGGTGGACCTAACATGGACAGGCACTTTATCTTGCGTATTGATACTGGCTCCAACAAGGACAGGAACCTTAACAAAGTGTGCAGTAAGTAAGTCATTGACCATTTTAAGGCCGATAAATAGCTTTGGGGCGAATGCAAAATGGAGGGCATTTTGGGTAAATCCATGTTTAAATTTACCCAGAACTGTGCAGCAAAATTGTGAAGTAATAATGGAGAAATAACGGAGTCGCTTCTCGTCAGCAGAATCGTTTATCGTGTTTGTTTCGATTACTCTTATTTTGCTCTAAAAACAAAAGTGGCAGTTTTCACTATCAAGTCCATATACACCATCTTTTATCGATAAATGTTCCTCGCCGGCTTTTTTACCGGTGTGGTAACCATGCTCAAGGATATCGGTTCTCATTGTCATTCGTTTTACTTTAAAATCCTCTGGAGGCGCTATCACCCTTATGGTGGCATCTTTGGGTGGGTTCCTAATAAAGTTAAGGGATTGATTGTAGTTGTCGGCACGAACCAGCATGGATTCGGCAACATTAGGGTATTTAGACAATAACCTTTTCATCAGCCACGGATATTTGGTTGCTTTCATTTGATAACTCAATGGATGAGAAAGAATAACAGTAATATCACGAGCCCCACGTCGATACGCTTCCCTAACCGGGATAGAGTCTGCTACGCCACCATCGGTGTAGCATCCACCTGAAAAACAAGGCGTTTGGCGGTAAGCGATAGGAAGTGCTGTGGTCGCTTCAATAATCTCTCCAAGTGTGTCGGGTTTAACCTCGTAGTAATCAGCATTGCCTGTGTCTATATTTGTCACTGCTGCATACATTGGAACGCTAGCAAACAGTTGTTCATAGTTCAGCGGATAACGTTTGTTAGATTGTTGCCACAACCACTTTACATCAACAAGGTTACCTCCCTTAGCAAAACGGGCTGGATTGTAGAACCCTTTATCGGTGGCTAATTGGGTAATAACGTTATAACTGCGTTGGGGAGAATGTGAAAGATACCCAATAAGGTTAGAAGCACCAGCCGATACACCAATAGTAAAATCGTAAGGTAAGTAATTTTTTTCCATGAAGACGTCCAATACTCCACTAGCAAAAATACCTCGCATTGCGCCACCTTCAACGATTAATGCTTTTTTGTTCATGGTCTATTTCGCTTTATCAATTAATTATATTTGTAGGGTAAATACTTTATAGAACAAAGTTAAATCGATTGATTCTATAATTTTGATAGTTAATAACAATTAATGTTGGTTATTTTCGAGTGTGTGTCTTTCATTATTAGAGGCATGAGTACTTGAAACCTAAAAAGATCACTCTGTAAGGATAGCCGTTTCCTTCGGTTTTCAGTGTGAAAGGTATTTGAAGCTAAATTGGATTGTTTCTATCGTACACAATGAGTTTTTAGACGGTTATATTATGATGCTTATTCCAGAAAAATAGGCATTAAAGCAAATTAATACATTTAAATTGCCTAGTGATGTTTTTGCCTTATTAAATTACTGTCAGCTCATATTGAAATAATAAATATTATTAAATTCATGGTTGATGAATAAATCAGTAAGATACTAATTATTTAACTTTGAATAATATATCTGATGATTGAACGATATTAAATCGTCGTATTTATATTGAATAGCTGTATTTCTATAGAAAATGTTATGACATATTTTATTTATTAATGAATAGTAGGCTTTTGTTAATATAAGAAAAAATGTGTTTACTTGTACATAATTTAAATGATTTTGGAATGATTTATGATTGATAGTTTTACTCAAGTTTGCCGATTTTTTCTGGTTGTCGTACTTTTTCAAAGTTTGCTTGGTTGTGGCCAAGGAGACAGTGACAATAGTGATGAGACACAATCCAATATTGTTTCTTCTGTAAATATTAATGCCGAAGATGTTTCAACCTTCATATATAAAGGAGAGACAGAAGTTATCAATCTCGCCAACGTGGTTCACTCTAGCGATAATAGTCCAATAAGATTAAATAGTGTTGATAACCTTGCATCGAACGCTTCGTGTGATGATGTTCAACTCGGTGATCTGAACGTGGCCATTGACGCACAAACTTCAGGTGTGTGTGTTTATCAATATTCGGTGAGTGATAAAAATGACACTGTAGAGCAGAAGGGGTTGTTGCAAGTTACCATGCTAGAAAAAAACGCCAAGTTGACGACCTTGGATCCCGTTATTTATTCTATAGATTCTGGTAAAGAATTAACCATAGCACTTGACGCTAAAGATGTTAATCTAACGTTGCAATCTGACGTATCGCTGGTTGGTACGGGTAAAATCGAGTCGATTGACACACAAACTAACGAAATTCAATATATAGCCAGTGAGCATGCAGACGATGCAGGTGTCTCTCGTTTAATTTACAGTTTTTCGGATACAGATGGTAATTTAAGTGTAGGGAATGTATTTATCGCAGTCTCAACGTATACCAACAGTCATATTCCTCCTACTTTTGATTTTCGACACGGTGAGTTCAGTTCAGGCTCTTCAGGTCAAGACGCCATTTTTGAATATTTTGAAATTGAAACGAATCAACTGGCTACCATTGATATTATTGATTATTTTCAGCCGGGTTTAAGTGATAGTGATGGCAATGTTATCAGTGATTGTGACGCCACATCACCATCGGATGATTGTGTTTATTTGCAGGTTGATAGTACCTCTGGTAAACGTTATCTCAAAGATAGCGATGGTGATTTTCTTCAACTGATTGATGTTCGGGTGTTTAATGCTTACGCGCAAGCTGAAGACCCCACCGTATTAGAATCTAACGATTTTGTTGCTTCTATTTTTCAGTTTTCTGCCCCCACGCCTGGATATTACACGGCTACTTATACTTTGACAGATCATAAAGGAGGATTAGCAATAGGATTGATAAATATTAAAGTTGTGTCGCAATTAAAAGATGTGTATGTCGAAGCAAGCGATACGCTTTTTTTGAGTCCCATTAATTACCAGCAAGCACAAGATGCCAGGATCAAAACCGTTGGCTCCGTTATAGGTGATGGTGTCGATGCTCTTGCTGGAACCGAGCAACCGATAGTGTTATGGGATAATGCCCAAGGCATGTGTCAGAGTATGGGAGCAAGATTGCCAACAAGTGATGAATTAGCCAGTTTGTATGAGCAAGAAGGTAACCTATTTGCTAGTGATAATGCCAAGTGGTCTGTTCAAGAGTCCTATTGGTCCTCAACGGTTGCCGTTGGCGGTGAAGGATTTGTTACTTATGATCTAAAAACGGGTGTGCCAGACGTTGCAATTCCTCTGATTGATGATGGAAAACTAGTGACCTGCGTAGTCGGTGGGGATACGAATATGGAGATAAGAATACCTGAAAGTGGCGAGCTCCATGCCGAGAGTGAGTATCAATTATCCGTGCAATACAATCTATTTGGTCAGTGGATCAATTATACCAATAGTGGGTTACCTTGGACTTGGACTACCGATTATCCTGAATTGTTTACTGTTGATAATTCTGGTTATTTATCGACACATGATATACATGGTGAAGGTTACGTATCAGTGTATTTAACCAGCGCTCCTTCCGTTACAGCGACAAGCGGTAGGTTTTATATTGAGCACGAAATTATTTCACAAGTCTATGGCGATATTCGGAGTGCAGATTCGAAATACCCTTCCGACCCTGTTGATGGCACTAGGCTTGCTGCTGCAATAGATGAGGAAGATCCTCAAATGTTATTGCGTTGTGGTTCGATAGTGGATGCCTTTGGTGTTCGTCACTCAGACGGATCTGAGTCAATGGTAGGAGGAAGTGGTGGGGATAAAGACGATATACCTATGCTTGGTGTCAGTAGTATCAGGGTAGAATGGGGCAATTATTATAACGATAAACAAGGTGGTGGCACAGAAATACTCAGTATGAGATTTGAATATACTGATGGTAAATATAAGCAATGTGGTAATTACAACGATTCTAAAAACAAAGATAAGCAGAGTGATACCTTTTATCTTAGAGAAGGCTATGAATTGATTGGTTTACACCTATACGGAAATAAATATGGTCATGCAATTCAATTTTACACGCGAGTGGAATATAAATAATCAGCTATAGATAAGTCTATGGTGTAAATGATAAACATTATATCGGTTTGTGTATGGTTACCCCATTGAATAGTAATATTTGATGGGGTATTTTTTTGCGTGATTTTAAAATACTTCACCTCACAAAATATCGTTTTATTAGGCATAAGTTAATTATTTTTTTTATATATTGCCTAATGTAACTGCGACGGTTAGAGAATATAATGAGTCCATATTGTAATAATAAGTATTATTAAATATATGTTTTTAGCAATAATACGTATATTTTAACTACTCAGTGGGTTTAAGAATTATGATGAATAGATGTCTGTTTGATAATTGCCAAGAATGCGTGAAATATGATGTAAACAATATGGCTTACAAACCGGTCAAATTGCGTCAAAATTGTGGTGCGTCGAACAAGCATCAAAGGTTGTTATGTATTCTTAGTTCTAAAGGCGATGGTGCGGTATTTTCTACCGAAGAGATAAAGGCATTTGTGTGGCCACTTAGTGTTGTAGGCGAAAGCAGCGTTCCTCAGTTAGTCCATCATGCCAAAAAGTTCTTACCGGATGGTTATGACATTGTTTGTATCAGAAAGCGTGGATACTTATTAATTACACCAAATGATAAAGCATTTAAAATCCGAGGATTGAATAATGAGTTGTAAAGAATTATACGCTGCTTTAAAAACAGATAGCTACAAATCGACAGTTAATGTTGGGTACAAATTAGAAGCTATTGTTGATTCAGATAAAAACATTATAGGTTATGAGTGTCTCGTGAATTTACGCCGGATGTCTGTTGACAATGCTAAATATCTATTTGATATCGATTTCAATCTGCCATTTGTATTTCTTAATTTATTAAAAAGAATAAGTAATGAGTTAGGTCGAGAGGTTAATGAAAAAACGGAGCTTCTGTCGTTATTGGAAAATAGAAAATTGTTCATGAACATAGAGAGAAGCTGCGTATGTAATCGGATCATTGTTAATGAAATTATTCAGTTCAAAAATTATTTGAAGACATTACATATTGATTTAATTATAGAAGTGACCGAGCGTGAAGTGAGTGTTTGTTGGGCTTGCCGAGAAATAACCTCTGGCTTGATAGAGTTATCAAACAATAAAGTGAACTTAGCCGCAGATGATTATGATATTTACAATGGTGACTTTAGAGTGTCGGAATTGCACATATACAATTATGTGAAAATTGAAATGCCAACAAATGAAGATGAGTATCATAAGTTAACTTCATTTTTAAAAGTCTATAAAAATAAAGTCAATATAATCTTAGAGAGAATTGAATCACAAGAAGAATTTAATCGTATTTGTAGTAAAGGTATAACTGCAAATTTGAAAGGGTATCAAGGCTTCACTTTTGGTAAGTCTTTAGAATTAAAAATCTAAACGAGTACTTTGACATATTTAATTCTAATGAAGCAAACCTTAATAACAGAATAAAATGTATTAATGTAGGTTGATTCATTGATGAAAATTATTGATGAGTGTCTGTTGATTTATTTATGTAAATGTATCTTTCAATAATTATTGAGATAATATCTATGATGTATAGTGTGATTAAAGCTTGTCGTTTTTTTTTGGTTATCATTCTTTTTCAAAGTTTGCTTGGTTGTGGTCAAGGAGACAGTTCAGATAATAATGATGACTCGGTTACGAATCCCTCATTGGTTTCAGACTTAATACTCTATACTGATGATATTTCAACTTATGTATATAAAGGTGATACCGCCGTTATAAATATCGCTAACTCAATTCACTCTAGTGATAATAGCCCCGTTGTATTGCAAGACGTGACCAGTGTTGAAAATAATGCTCAGTGTAACAATATTCAGTTAAATGCATCAAAGGTTACCATTGACGCTCAAAGTCAAGGGGTTTGTGTTTATCAGTACGCCATTAGTGATGTAAATAGGACGGTTGAGCAACAAGGCTTATTACAAGTTGCCATGATTGAAAAGAGTGCAACGTTAACCGATTTAACACCGATAAGTTACGGTATTCAACTCGGCGAAGAATTAAGCATTGTTCTTGATAACCCAACCGACCTAACCTTACAGTCAAGTGTTTCTGTTGTTGGGGCGGGTACGGTTACCGATGTTGATGTTACTAATTATACCATTAATTTTACTGCGAGCAGCAGTGAGGATGAGGTAGGTGTCTCTCGTTTGATTTACACTTTCACTGATTCTAGTGGTAATTTAAGTGTAGGTAGTATTTTTATTTCCGTATCGACTTACACTGAAAATCATATTCCCCCTACTTTTGATTTTTATCATGGTGCGTATGATTCAAGTTCATTAGGTTATGATGGGATAGGTTATTTTGATGTTGAAGCTAACACAACCATCGAAATAGATATTACCGATTATTTTCAACCAGGCCTAGTAGATAACCAAGGCACGGTCATCAAAAATTGTGATACGCAACTGTCTCCTGATTGCGTATATCTAATGACAGATAGGGTAACGACTAAACACTATCTAAAAGATGTCGATGGCGATTTTCTTCAACTGACTGACGCACGAGTCTTCAATGCCTCTGCTATGGCGAATGCACCTATTGAGTCAAGTTTTGGTAATCTAGTTAATTCTACTTTCCAATTTTCAGCGTCAGCACCAGGCTACTATGTTGTGGCTTATACCCTTTCCGATCACAAAGGTGGTTTAGCCGTTGGTTTGATCAAAATTAAAGTGGTTTCACAACTTCAAGATGTGTTTGTTACAGCAGATGACATTTTGTTTTTAGCACCAATTAATACCGAACAAGCGGAAGATGCTAGGGTTGAAACCACTGGATCGGTGATCGGTGATGGGTCAACAGCAGTAAATGGTTATGAGCAGCCATTACTTGCATGGGCTAATGCTGATGGCTTGTGTCAAAGTATGGGCGGTCGCTTGCCGACAAGTGATGAACTCACGAGTTTGTATAGTCAAGAAGGGTCTATTTATGCGAGTAACGCCAAATGGTCTGTGCAAGACTCATATTGGTCATCAACGGTCGACAGCGATATCGGGTTTGTCACTCATGATCTCGCAACAGGCGAAAAAGAGACGGTAACGCCTTGGACGGGAAAACTGGTTGCTTGTGTAGTAAACGTCAGTCAATCGGATATGGAGATTCGGATAGTTGAAAGTGGTGAACTGTTCCTTTTAAGTGATTACCAATTGAATGTTGAGTATAAGCTACACGGCAACTGGTTCCGATATATAGGTGACAATTCGGATTCTATGTGGTCTTGGTCTACCGATAATAATTCTCTTCTGGAGGTTGATAATTCCGGTCTTTTAACCACCAATACAACAACGAGTGAAGGGAATATCACGGTACAGGCAACTAGTGATTCCTCCATAAGTGCCAGTTCTCGTTTTTACATTCAAGATGAAATTGTGTCCAAATTATATGGTGAGATACGCCCAGATTCTGAATCCTATGAATTTCACGGGTATGGTGACGATCCCACCCTTCTTTTAAGATGTGGCGATGTGGTTGATGCGATGGGAGCCGTTCAAGAAGATGGAAGCGATAAATTAGTCGGCGGTGACGGCGGCGTGCTTAATCGTATACCAATGCTCAGTATTGCAAAACTAGATATTACAACAGGCGGTTATATATATGGTGGCAATCAAGAATATGGTGGCAATGAAGATAAAACGGTATTGCACGCATTATTCATTACCTATCGTGATGGTTCAACTTTTAGTTGTGGAGGTGACGGTATTTCCTCTAACTACTTTAACCCAATAACAGAAACGTTTGAGATCGAAGATGGCTATGAAATGATCGGTTTTTGGTTTTATGGTGATCCTATTACTTATGATTATCCCTATGGACGTGCGATTCAGATAATTACTCGAACACAATATGGTGAATAGATAGTCTGTGTCGAATAGATAGCTTGTGTTGATCCATCGATAGCTCGTTGCTAAGTAAAAAACGTTAGCATAAATAAAAAAGTTGCGACTTAGTTGCAACTTTTTTTCGTTTACATCCACTCAATTTTGCGAATGACCCAAAAGACGATTAAGATGTACTTAACCAACACATTCTTACTTGAGCCTCCTTATGTGGTGAAATATGCAACTGACACAGATTCTAATCAACTATAGAACTTTACATAACCTAACCCAGAGTGAGGTGGTTGAACGATTGTCTCAGGACAGCGTATTCGCTAATTTAGATGTCAATACATATAGTCGATGGGAGAGAGGAAGCACAACACCGAATTTAACCAAGATAGTGAAAATATTATGTTTGTTAAATGAGTACCAGTATATTGAAGATATGGTGTTTACTAGTTTGAATGATAACCGAGCAGAACAAATCGAACGCATTATTGATAAGCGCTTTAGTGTTCAACATCCAGGTTTATCCACGCCATTTATTGGTGCGTTAGCCCCAGAAAAAACAAAAAAGACAACATTAACAGAAGAAGACATCCAACGTTATACCCCCATTCATGCCCGTTGTTTTGACGAGCCGTTAGAATCTAATTTTCGGCGCGAACAAATTTCAAATATAGAGCTATATGAGGTGTTTGATGTTAATGACCAGATTATTGGCCATTTTATTTTTCAAATTGCCCCCTTAAGTGTTTGTATTCCTGATCTACCAAGGGTTCTTCAGCAAGCATCCCGAGGTTTTTGGTATAACGTATTAAAAGAGGATGTTATGTGTTTACATATTTTATCTGAATACTCAAGCAGCTCGGAAGCATTTATGTATAGAAATAAAATCTATAAAGATGTTTTATTGCAGCGAGGAGTCAAAATAGGCTTGTCAAAAGTGTATGATCTATCCATTTTTCAATTGTTAGATAAACGTGATTCTTGGGTGTTTGAGAAGGGACCACTTTTTAGTAAAGGTATCCGTTGGGCGAATAAACGCTATCGTTGGATAAAGTGCTTACATAGAGTAGATCAATTGCTTTCTTGGGAATTGCTTTGGGTTTGGGATATGAAGAATAAAAAACCGCATTAACCTGCTGTCAATGCGGTTCTGAACGCTACTACTTAGCAGTAAAAAGTAAGTATTTACTATCTTTTAATTACTTACAAATTTTCACTTTTTCTCTAACATTTAGTCGCGCACCCGGATAAATTAGGTTTAAATTAGAGTTAATAAGTTTAGGGTTTCGTTCGACTAATTCATCAAGGCTCATGTCATGAGCAAAAGCAATTTTATATAGCCAATCGCCTTCTTTAACGCGGTAATCAAAATCTATATCATTCATTTGACATGTCACGGCTTTTTCTTCAATTATTGGCGCAATTTCTTTTACCTTTTGTTCTACAGGCGCTTCCTTTTTTACAACAACGATTTTGCTTGGTGCAGGCTGGTAGTCTTTTACCACTACATCTTTATATTGATTGCCAAAATGATAATTAATACCAAAGTTGAGTGAATTAATGCTGCTATGTGTTGATACTGGCGAGTCATAGTATGCATAGCCAACATTGAACGATAAAGAAGGGTTGATCAAATAATCCACACCAACACTAAGCATAAATTTATCATCTGAAACTTGGTCGAAGCTTGATAGGTTAAAGTGATGAGCATTACCTACGCCGACTGACAAATTTGCATAATCAGATAGAGGATATCGTGCTTTTAGCTGCAGATCTAAATGTTCAAAATCATCCTCTGCATAAATATCATGTGCATAACCGTAACCAATATCAACACCTAAATAGGGTAGAAAATAATAGCTAGCATTTATACCGAAGCCAATATTGGAGTTATTAACATCTGTTTCGGTATTTCTAGAGTTTACGTGTCCAGTGTACAGTCCGAAAGATGCATCGCCATCATTGACGTAATCATGGTCGGCACTAAATACGTTCGAACAAAATAATATGCTGGTAAGCCCAATGGGCAGTAGTATTTTAGTCATTACAATATCTCTTCAAATAAAACAATGAAACTTCCTGAGTAAAAATCACTTTCGACATCTTGAGCTGACATATCGTCGTAATGAACTTTGAATCGAAAATTAAGTTCTTGTGGATTTCCCCCGTTTGTTTCTACCGTGGTGGTGGTTAATTGACGTGAACCTTCCGAAACGATTACAGCGTCTGTACATCCCTCACACGTAATTGAATAAGGAATTTGGACCTTATATTTGTTGCCAATCAAGTTAAATGGATCTGAGCTCGCTAATTCCAACGATAGACCTTCGGCAAAATATCCGGTTGCCTTAATATCAAATGTCGTGTCTCCAGAAACGGTCCTATTGGTCGTGTCATATATTGGTTCCATTACGCCATCACCGGTGACCTCTATCGAAGTTAAATAACTGGCGGTAAAATCGATTTGGACAGTGAGGGTTTCTTGAATTTGATGGTAAGTGGCGACTCCACCACTTGATTTATAATAATATCGAATCGTTATCGGCATTACGCCAATATATACACCGCTATCTCTATTTGTAAAAGCTTCGAAAAGGTCCTCATTGTCCCATTCAATAATTGGACGATAAAAATAGAAAGGCGCAACACGTGCCGAATTTGACAATGAAAAATTCGCTCTGCAATCTGCATTAGCCGTTGTGTTTTCTATTGTCACGATCGGTGAACTATAGCTACTAGAGGTACAAGCTGAACCAGAACTGATGAACAGTGAATCGCTAGTTGGATTGGCTTGGCCTGTATTGTATTCGATACCTACAATGCCTAAATCGACGTTGACAGTATCGCTTCCACTCGTTAACGCTATGCTGGTGGAATTAGTACTCGCAACCGCGTTACCTGGTATCCATTGTGTGGTTGGGTCTAAGCCGGTAACAATCGACCATTCACTGGCAATAAGGCGATTTTCACCACTTGAAAAGGCGTTGTGCCAATTCATTTGATGACCAATCAGTTCGCCCTCCATGTTGAAGGCGAATGCGTAATGACTGATTAATCCAAGAAAAATAACGACGACTTTATTCATATTTTATTCGCCTAATGTTTGAGATTGACCTTTTACAAAAGATAATTTTCTTCTATACGTTTCATCATGATTAACTACCATGACTTCAATTTGTTCATCGCGTAAATATTCTGGTACGGTAAATTCCTTTATTCTTCCTGATAGCGATGTGTAAGAGGACTGGCACTTAACATTGAGTTTTGCAGTACACTTGCTAACCATAAACCGGATATAGGTATTACCAGTGTTTTTTACCAATATTTTGTCGCCCTTATAAGTCATGTCATACGCTACTTTACTTTCTTTTGCGGGTATCACGAACAGTGGAGAATAGCCAAAGTTTATAGCCAAAACTGGTGCGTCTTGTTTCTCTGGATCTTCTACATATGGCACAGGAGAAAAAGTAATTTGGTACACTTTATCTTGTTCAAAATTACATTGGTTACCACAAAGCGAGCGAATACCCACTTGTTTAACACGTTCAGATTCTAAAATTAGCTTAGGGTGGGTGACGGTAATCTCCCAGTCATTCAGGTTATCCTTGTTGTAAGCTGTTTTAACTATTTCCCCATCAACAATATCAATTTTATCAATTTCTGATGTTATAAAACTCGTGGTGTTAAGTTCATTGGTTAAGGTGAAAACGCCGTTTCCATACTCATCGGCAGTGGTGAGCATGGAATCAATTTTTAACGCATGTACAGGTGCTGCAATAATAAACAGCAGGGTAGAATATAAATATTTCATCTGATTCACTCTATTAATTTGACAATGCATATTCAGCATCAATAATTTTGTTTGTTTTAGCGTGTCTACTCATAGTTTCAAAAGTATTTTTCACTTTTTCACTTATCGAGTGGGATGGACTAATTAACGCATAAACAAAATTTCTTTTTCCTATTGGATGTTCCAATATTTGAATGTTCTCTCTAGAGATCGCATCGATGTCTGCTTTAGAAATATATTGATCAAAACTGTTATCGTATTCGCCTAAAAATAAAATTTGAGACTGATTACTACTCACTTTCAAGTTGTTGTAAGCAAGTAATTCAATGTCTGGAATACAATAGTTATCGCCGAAATTATAAACATCAGCATCGTCTATGCTTGGAATTAAGCAGATCTCTTCATTACCTATCAGTGAAAAGCGTTGACCCTCTCTAACAGACACCTTATAGATACCATCCATTAATTCTGTCATTGATACACAACCAGTACCAACGCACTCGATATCATTGATTGGAGTATTGAATATATTTCTAAATCCACTAATAAAAGTCACGACTTTGGTAATACTAGGTTCAAGCTCTAATACGGTGCCAGGTAAACTATATGCTTGCGCAGATCGATCACCTACATTATAGAGATCGACACTCTCCGCATCGTAGTAAGAATTGTAAGAGCTATAGCTTCTAAGCGCACTAATAGAACGATCGGCGTAAAGTATTTCTTTTTGTTGTTGATTACCATTTCGGTCTATAACTAATAATCCTCTACTCGCCGATTCCTGATCATAACGAATATTACTCTCGGTATTTATGGCTAAATATGACTCTGCTTTATCTTTCGTTAAATAGAGATTTTTATTTTTTGTAATTATTTGAGAACTACTTAAATTAACGTTAATGGAGCGTTCACCACTAGTATCCATATAAGCATAAGCTCCAGCCGTGAATGGCTCTTTCGTCACCTGAGCATTAGAACTAACGGAGGTATAATTATTTGGATGAGTACTCGAATAATTTTGCGTTACTTGTGCATTGGCATAAATATCTTGATCTTCAACTAAATCGTCGGTTGTCAATCCCGCACTAATTTGGGTTATTCCCGATTCTGTCGTGCGTACTGTTGATCTTCCGGTAACCGAATCGGATAGTGGAACAGACCAAACAACACTTAGAGACAGGTCGTCGCGTTGCTCACCAGAAAAATCGTAACTACCATTGATATCTATTGTCGAATTTCCAGCAGTATTGAAAGATACACCGCCAGACAGGTAAGTGGATTTAAACCCACCAAAGTAGCCACTCCCTTCTTGATCAATATAATTATAAGAAAGATAACCAAATTTTGACATTCCTAGGGAAACGTTAGTCGCCAAGGTATATTTTAAATAATCAGATTCATTAAACATATATTGCGACAATGAGAGATCATCTTCTCCTGAAACATCAAAATTTTCGACAGATGCCGTCCAGTTTTTAAAATTTAAACTGGCTTCAAACTGGGATGAGTTATCATCGTAAATATAGGCACTCACTGTTGCTTGAGATTGATATGGGAGATAAATTTTACTCCCAAAGTTGACGTAATTGCCTACGTTAGACAAAGAGACACCACCACCAATAGTGATAAAATCAACCGGTCTATAAGCGAGCAGACCACGCACGAACGGTTCGCCAACAACATATGCATTTACTTCATCGAATTCTGCTTCATTAAATTTTTCCGCGTCAATACTTCCTAACAAGTCAGAGTTAGTATCTTCGTATGTACCAACGGTTGTTCTGAAATCGACACCTTTAACTTGCAATGAATCATTGTGGGTATTGTAAATAGACCGAATTTCTTGTTTAACAATTTCTGTACCTGAATAGATAACCATTCTTATATCATAACGACCAAAGGGTAAGTCGCTGTTAGTAATAAAGCCTTGGCCTTGATTAATGTTTTTTTGCAATATTATTTTGTCATCCCTATATATAGTCAGTACGCCATTACTAGGAGAAAAATAAAATATCTTTTGTACTGAAGCAGGGCCAGACAAAACCAAATTTTTTGATGTGCCAAAATCAAGCGACCATTCGCCATTTTTTACATCATTAATTAGAAAATCTGTAGCATTAAATGAAACCCTATTATTTGTATATCCAGTGGTTAGCTTATAATTATCAAATTCCAAATTATAAAGAAACTCATCAATATCAAGATAACTTTCACTCGATCGATAGTTGATTTCTGATGATATATGGCCATAAGGTAGGCCAACAATTACTTTATCGTACAAACTAAAGTTAGTGTAATCTTTGTCAGCCGTTGCATATATGTTCACACTATTAATAAGAGCGTTATTTTCATTATATGCACTAGCGTATTGTAGCTCCTCGTTGTTATAGCTTAACTCTACATATTTAGGGTTAACTCGGAAGTGAAGTTTATTCGTGTAGTAATCATAATACAGTGAATATACATCCGGTATTTCACGGCATTTACTGGGATCATTTGCACAAAGCTGATCGTTTTTTATTCCTTTTTTTAAATCAGCAATAAAAACGTCTATTAGTGCGTCTGAAACACTATTACTGACTAAAATTTTTGTTAATTCTCGTTCTGATTCTAGTGAGGTTAATGTGGTTGTGTCATAGCTTACATTCAAGGTTACGGCATGAACTCTACCTTGCACATCAATAACGTTGACTCTTCTTTGTGCTGCGTCATATAGATCCATAAATTCAGAAGGTACACTTGAATACACTAGTCGAGAAAATAGAATTAAAATAAATAAAAAAGAGTATGTTACGGAGTACTTTGTCATATTGAAAACTCCAATGTCATGGTGACAGACCCACTGCAATCTATTGCATTTTCAGGTAGGCTTTTAAAATTTATACTTGTTTTATATTTAGCCGCTTTACTATCATTTACAACATCATTGAACTGGAAATCTACGGGTTGGTCGAGAGACATTAATTCATCTTCTAGATGAATTATTGCTAAGTCATCGGAATTAGAAATAACTAAATTATCAAAATCGGAACATTGAGTTGTATTTTCGGTCATTCTTATCGCGAGAAACATATCAGTATTGGTTTTTGGTATATCTGTTTCAACGATTAAATCAGAAAACGCCTCATTAAATGTTTTAGTATTGTTGTTATATACTAACGCTAAGGCGTGTGGTTTGAATTCGAAGCGAGTAATGGCATTGGAAAAAAAACTATTTTTATCAATAGTGGTCGTCAAAAAAAATTGTTCCGTTATTACTGTTGAATATGCATTACTACAAAACAACATGACACTAAATAGTAGAAAGACATACTTCATTTTTTGAAACCTTAAAGTTAGGAATATAGACCCTTTTTATTTGAAAAAGAGCCTATATTTAATTTTAACGATGAAACTTCATTGAATAGTAAGTCTCAGGTTAAAGATAAAAACTATGCGCCTGGCGTTGCAGTGATAGCAACAGAAACGGTAAGTGCGTTGTAGGCTTCAACATCAGTTACTTCTGTCTCATTCTGAACACTTAAAGTTAACTCACCAGACGGTGTAGCGTGTTGTGTACCCACGGTAAACTCACCTAAAGCTTGTTTACCTGTGTCCGTTACGGTAGTTGTATCTTGAGCACTTGTATTTGCACCAAATAGTGTTGTGATACCCGTTACACGCCAAGTTGCGTCTGGATCCACGTCTCCAATAACTTCGTCTGTACCAGCACTCGCATCAGCAGGTTCATACTCTCTAGCTTCTATTTTTACTGCCGTTAGAGTTTCAAATGTTCCGTTTTGGTTAACTAATAGAACACCGTCAGCAATCTGCTTAGCACCATTGTTACCAGTAATAATTAAGCTATCACCAGGGATGCTGTTCCCTACTAGACCACGAAATACGATATTTGCATCTGGATCCGCAGCGTGAGCAACAGAAGCCGTGACAGCGAATAATACTGACATTGACAATACTTTTTTCATAAACATAACTATTTCCTTAAAACTTGATTTTATTTATGTATGACTTTATTGAAGCCCACACAAATGGTTGTTTAATTAATTAAAAAATCGTTGTCCAAATCGAAAAGCATGATCGGCAATTTCGTTTTTCTAGACGAGTTTATTGAAACAAAGGAAGCCACTTTGCTCCACTGAATAATTATTATTATTTTTTGTGGTTAAGTGAATTCTGGTGAAAATCATTTTAAATTAATTAGTTAATATAAATTTGATTGTTGGCAGAAGACCGTATTTATTTATGCGATCATACGGAATAGCTATTTTTACAGCAATTAAGTGAGGTTCTAGTTTATTGAATATTGAATATTGAATGGCTGGTTGGGCGTTTTTGCCTATAAAAAAACGGCGGATAGTTCACTATGAGTCTCTATCCGCCGTGGGCTATTTTTGCGTATTAACTGTTTTTACATACGGGCTGTTTTGTATACGATTGATTCGTTATATTAAATTACTCGGTTATGGGTTTATTAAACCATGGTGAGCGCGAATCCGTCACTTTAAATAATTGATATTTTCTATTCAGCATCTGCCCGCCATCTCGTGTAAGAGGCTGCCAGTTTATGTTGGCACGTTGACGGCTTGGTTTAACGGTTAAAATATCCAGTGGGAACGATAGATAGAAACCTTTAGTAAAACTACCTTCACCGTATTCGTCTGCCGTTAGATCAGAATAACTTGCGTATGCGCCAGCAATAATTCCAGAATCAAATTGCTTAGAGAAATCGGCTCTTACGCCTTTATCTTGTCCCAAAAATTGGCCTACACCGATTTTGAATTGGGTATTGCGAGCAAATTCCCACTTCGGCATATAGTAAAAGTTAACGAAGCCAGTTGTACCTTTAGATAATACATAAGCGGCACAAGAAGTGGTGTAAACCCCATTGTCACAACCAGAATCAAATTCGTAGTAATCGTCGGAATAAACAGAGAACCAACTGCTTGGGTCACGTTGCGACACCAAGTTTGCATCGGCACTAATCGCCCAGTTTGAATTGGCACGACGGTAAAGCACTTCTCCACCAACCCCAGCAAACATGGACTCTAAATAACCACCGTAACCTTGCACATAAATATTGTCGCTCAATTGATCGAACCAGGTTAGCTGGAGCTGATTCATTCGTAGGGCATTTTCATGCACATACGATCTAAACAGCGTTCTCACTCGCGGAACAGCAAAGTTGTCAATATGTGGGTCATTGTCAATGTAGTTAAACTTATCGTAGTTATCAAATAGGTTTAAATACAGTGAACCGCTTAGCTCGATGTTATTGGTTAAACGGTAACTGGCATTACCGGTAATACCGAATGCATACAAGTAAAACCCTTCAGCGCCACCAAAGCTTTGTGACAGTTTTGGTGCAATACCATAATTTATAGGTGAGTTATCAGAAGCCAGTAACGTTGACGAAGGTTGTGATTGGTTGCGGCTTGCTGTGGTTGTCGCATCATTATTAACGGCAGCTTGTTCTCGCTTGCTGTCAGTTAGTTTTCCGTCAGCCAGTGCGCTATTAGTTAGCTTGCTGTCATCTAGCTTGCTATCCGAGAACTGCGCATTAATGTACTGATGGGTTGCGTAAGCTTCGAACTTATCGGCGTCATAACGAGTGATATTTAAATCTAAATCTCGGTTCTGTTCAACAAAAGTGTAAGTGCTTACTTCGTCTGGACGATGCTGTGATAATATCGCTGCAATACGTTCATGGCCAATATCAAGGTCACGATACTTAATTGGTTCGCCTTTAACGGTAATATCGGTTGCCGATTGAGAAATGCTATTTTGTGCGTAGCCAGCATTGTCATTAATCTGTTTAGCCACTTGCTGCCAATCGGTGGTGTCGCTAGAACGTGTCGCTCTAGGTTGTACCGCTACTTTTTTACTATCGCGCCAATTGGTGCCCATTTGATTGAAATTACTGTGTAAATTCACACCAAATGTAAGCGTATCGCCACGCTCATAACTAAGACGTAAATCGGCCCAGCCAGGAATATCGTATAAAACACCGACGTTCCAAGGCGTATGCGGGGTTAAATCTTTTCCACCTCTGGTAACCGGAAAATCTTGGCTGTAATCGTTGCTATCGTATTCAAGCTTAAGGCGCAAAGGTTGGTAAGGGGTTTGATATTCTACCCCAGCAAAAATCGCCGCTGGGCCAGTAAACCAGCGCTCATAGTCAACCGAACCGCCATTGGCTTTGTAAGTGTCATCCCGGCTACAATAACTGTCAGAAGCTTTGCAAAATGGGTTGGTAATACTGCCTCGGGTACCTAAATAGCCCCAGCCTAAACCCAAGGTGAAATCGAGATTATTAAAGCGTTTGGTGGCCGCAACGTATTCCGCATCAAATAGCCCGGTACCGCCAATGTCGCGAATACCAAGAGACGTTTCAGGTAACCAGCTGCTCTCTTGCCAAAGCCTAAACTTCAGGTCGATACCTTTATCCGTGTATCGAGTATCGCCGCTGTATTCCGAATTGCTACTAAATAGCATATCTTCAACTTGGGTATAGCGAATGGTGCTTTCCAGCCAAGGCATTAACTGCAGCGAGATAAAGCCGTGATAGTAATCCTGGTTAAAGGTACCGCCAAGATTAAATTCACCTTCTGGCGCAACCCGTCCAGTGGGCATTTGCATTAGGCCAACGCCACCAAAATCTGATTGCGAGGTTTGCAAACTAGGCGGATTAAATGTGTCGGCATAAGTTACAGCCGGAATAGCAAAAGTAAGGCCACAACCAACCGAGCCCATTAAACGGATCAATGTAAAAGACGACCGAGAAACTAAACAAGCGTTATTGTTCATAATTAATTAATCCCTTGTTTAATCATATTGGGCTGAATAGGTTGCATATATCTGAGCAATTCAGCGATCTGCTGGTTGAGCTGCGCGTATTCATTGGGCAAGGAGGCAAATCCAGACAATATAATGGCACCGGGGGCTAGATAAGCCCGCTGGCGTTGCCAAATAGGGTTAGAGAATTGGCTAACATGTCCATCGGGTTGAATAATATAAATCGCATCGCGATCACTGCCTTCAGGTAGTGACAGTGGCTTTAAGTAGTGCAATGGGTTATGGATGCTGTGCAGCGTAACGGGGGTAATGGTTTGTCCTGCGCCAACCACAAAAATCATTTCAGAGCGGGCAGGGGTGAGCAAGGTGTAATGGCCATGTAAAGCCGGGTTAAACTCCGGTTTGAGCCGAACCATATCCTTGTCCAACGGAATAAAATAACGGTAGTTAAACTGGTTTTTCTGAAGCACATTGCGAATAGATTCTGCTTTTAGCGCCAGATCAGGTTGATACTGGCTTAGAAATTTCAAGTTTTCTAAAATCTTGATTTTTTCTAGTTCAATTTCTTCATTACGCGTAGGTTCAAGCCATTGCGCCGCAAGCCAAAATGGCTGAGGGTGCTCACTATCGCTTGTTAGCTTTTCCGAATCTAACAGAATGTGATCTAACCGAGTAGCCTGCGGATAAGATAACTCCAGCGCATAATCAGCTAATGTAACGGTTAATGATTGCGCGACGACTTCACTTGGCGTAGCGAGCGAGATAAATGCCATAAAAGGCAAGCTCGCCAACAAGGTTTTTAATGGATTCAGCATGATTTATCCGGCATAAGGTTTAAGAATGGTCATTTCGACGCTAGGCATATCAGGACCAATGAATTGGATAGATTTTATCACGTCATGAGTAACGGCATCTAACCAAAAGTGATTAGTAAACGAGGTATCCAAAGCAGGAATATAAACCTCTTCCTGGTAATAATTAGCTTCTCGAGTCCAAACGGTAGACTGAATGGTTTGTTGCTCAACAAAGTGCCAATTCATGGTTGCTTCAAAGTTATAGCGGTAGTCTGGCTGCCAGTCGTAAACGGCATGCCAGGTTTGTTGGGCAGGTTTTGCAGCAGAAAGTGTTAGTGGATCGCGATTATCTTGGTCGATTACTGCGGCCAAATTGTCAGTGGGTAGGCGCAGTGTCTTAACCAAACGGCCATTTTCGGTGACTAGCATACCAGAATCGGCGCTGGCCCACTTAAGCTGGCTTTGGCCTGGGTTAGTAGTGGAAGGTTCCACTAGCGCTAATACAATAAACAGCTGTGCGCCGTTATCAATATTAACATGGCTGCTGGCATAGGGCTGGTCGATGATTTGCTGCGCTGTTTTTTTACCATCGGGAGATCCAAAGGTAAGCTCATTAGCGGTAGAGTAAATGTCTTGGTAAGTTTGCGTGCATCCAGCCAAGAAAACCGCTGTTAATGCCAATGTTATAAAACGCAGCGCTATATAACGAATATCGAGGATTTTCATGGGTAATTACTGTTATCCAATAGGTTAAAATGGGCAAGTTGAGCCATTAAAATAAAGCTGATGGGCAAAACTTATACTACAAAAAGCAGATAATAAAAAGCCATCGACAGATCGATGGCTTTTAAATTACTAAGTGTTAGCTTAGTTTGTACCTGTTGTGGTACCAGCTGGGCTATCGTCAGCAACAGTAGATACAGCAGATACTGCAGCGACTGAAGCAATACCAACACCTACCGCGGTTGCAACGCCAGTTGCAACTGCAGAAGCGGCTGCAACACCACCAGCGGCTGCGCCACCTGCTGCTGTACCACCTGCTGCTGCTGCACCAGATGCGCCAGCACTAGCACTAGAGGTAGAAGCAGCACCGGCTGCTTCACCAACTGCCATTGCAGAGCTAGTAAACAATGCTGAGCTAGCAAATAAAGCTAAAACGAGAGCAGTAATACCCTTTTTCATAGTTAATCCTTTTAAAACATCGATGTTTTACTAATCAGTATCAATTAGTACTGGCAATATAACAAATTAAATTTAAAACGAGGAGGATTAATTTCATATAAGACTAATTTCATTAGTCGCCAAGTAAAAATAGCCAACAATAACTGGTAATAGAGGGAGACGGAAAGATAGATAAAACAGAATGATACATCAAGCCAAACTATAGCGAGATACGCTTATTGCTTTATGGCAGGAATCAAGTCTTGGTGAAAAAAAGTTATTCAGGCAAAGAAAGCCAAATAATTTTTTTGCTTATTGTTGCATAGTTATGGATAATGCGCGCTGCTTGGCTTTTGTCTAAACATTAAAACAAATAACTATAATTACAATAAGACCCTTATTGCGCTGTAGAGTGTTGCGCTAAGACTAAAGGGCGGTAGCGTGTTTAAAGCTATAGTATGCATTGATAGAACGTTGGTAATTGAGTCATTTTAGCAAATGAATAACGTGTTAGGTTGTATAATAATCATAATATCCCTTCAATTCTTCTGCTAAGTTGTTTTACCGTTCTGTATTCTCGATTTGACATAGCTACTGTTGCTAGTAAAAAGAGCTTTATAATAAAGCGTGCTGGCGCCATGGGAGCTGTTGTATTTGAAACAATTTTCCAGGGCCTATTGGGGCCGTTTTTAAAAAATAAGCGAAATCTAGGTTTTATAAGAGATAGTCAAAAATTGACTGTCTCAAAATGAATAAAAAGTGTCTCATTGGTTAATAGTCACTGAGATAAAAAGTTAACAAATTAACACATATTGGAATTGCAATGCTTAATAATAAGACAGTTTTAATTACTGGTGGTACCGGCTCCTTTGGCAAACAATTTGTAAAAACAATCTTAACAAGATACCCAGAAGTCAAAACTATCCGAATCTATTCTCGTGATGAACTCAAGCAATTTGAATTAAAGCAGGATTACGCTGGCAATCAGAAGTTGCGATTCTTTATAGGTGATGTTCGTGACCAGAATCGTATGATTCAGGCTTGTGAAGGTGTTGATGTCATTATTCATGCTGCGGCGATCAAACAAGTCGATACCGCAGAGTATAACCCAACGGAGTGTATTCGTACCAATGTTGATGGCGCAGAAAACGTCATCCATGCTGCATTGCAATGTGGTGTAAAAGATGTCGTTGCGTTATCTACAGATAAAGCGTGTGCGCCTATTAACTTGTATGGTGCTACCAAACTGACTTCTGATAAATTATTTACTGCAGCAAATAACATTAAGGGTTCGAAAGATATTCGTTTCAGTGTGGTTCGTTATGGCAACGTGATGGGCTCGCGTGGCTCAGTGATCCCTTTCTTCCTAAAAAAGAAGCAGGAAGGAGTGCTTCCAATCACGCACGAAGATATGACACGTTTCAATATTTCATTGCAAGATGGTGTCAATATGGTGATGTATGCTATCAAACATCATCTAGGCGGTGAGATCTTTATTCCTAAAATTCCATCGTATAAAATTTTAGATATTGCTGAAGCCGTAGCACCTGGTGTTGAAACAAAAGTTGTTGGTATTCGTCCTGGTGAGAAATTGCACGAAGAGATGATTACGGATACCGATTCGCTTAATACCATTGATTTAGGCCGTTATTATGCGATTCTGCCTTCAGTTTCTTTTATTTATACAGAAACTGAATATATGGAACACCATAAAGCGCAGAAGGTTCCTTTTGGGTTTAAATACAACTCAGGAACCAATACTGAATGGGAAACGATTGAAGGCTTACGTGAATTGATTAAAGAGCACGTTGATCCAAATTTTACAGTGTGAGATGCAAAGTGATTCCTTACGGTAAACAAGATATCAATCAACAAGACATTACTAGTGTGTTGGACGTTTTAAAGTCAGACTTTCTAACGCAGGGGCCTCAGGTTCCTGCGTTCGAAAGTGCACTGATTAAACACACTGGAGCTGATTATGCTTTGGCAGTTAACAGTGCCACTTCGGCATTACACATAGCTTGTCTAGCGCTAGGTCTGGGCCAAGGTGACTGGTTATGGACGTCGCCAGTTACTTTCGTCGCGTCAGCTAATTGCGGCTTGTACTGCGGCGCACAAGTAGACTTTGTCGACATTGATCCCCAGACGTACAACATGTGTCCTAAACGTCTTGAAGAAAAGCTAATTAAAGCAAAAGCTGAAGGCAGACTACCAAAAGTCGTTGTACCAGTGCATTTGTGTGGACAACCATGTAATATGATTGCAATTGGTAAGTTAGCCAAAGAGTACGGCTTTAAGCTTATTGAAGACGCTTCGCATGCGATTGGCGGCCGATATCAAGACCAACCGATTGGGAATTGCGAATATTCAGACATCACGGTATTTAGCTTCCACCCAGTAAAAATTGTCACAACGGCTGAAGGTGGTGCTGCATTAACGAACCAGAAAGAGCTAGCGGATAAAATGACTCTCTTGCGCAGTCATGGTATTACACGAGATCCTGAAATGATGACGGAAGCTTCTCACGGTGGTTGGTATTACCAACAGGTTGATTTAGGTTTTAACTACCGCATGACAGAACTTCAAGCTGCATTAGGTGCCACTCAAATGCAACGACTTGACGAATTTGTTACGACGCGTCATGTGTTGTTTAAGCGTTATAATCAAATGTTGTCTGAATTACCTTTAGTCCTTCCTTATCAACTGGAAAATACGTACTCAGGTCTGCATTTATTCGTAATTCGATTGAAGTTGGATGAGATATCATTAACTCATAAACAAGTGTTTGACGCACTGCGTGAAAATGGTATCGGTGTTAATTTGCACTACATTCCTGTTCATACTCAGCCATATTACCAAGCTATGGGCTTCACTGAAGGGGATTTCCCTGAGTCAGAACGCTACTATCAAGAAGCCGTCTCACTGCCAATGTTCTACGGTATGACGGAAGAACAGCAAAATACCGTTGTTCGTGTGGTAACCGAAATTTTGACAGGTAAGTAATGAACGTTGCTATTATTCCTGCACGTGGTGGCAGCAAGCGTATTCCTCGTAAAAATATTAAGCATTTTCATGGCAAGCCTATGATCGCTTACTCAATCGAGGCTGCACTTGCTTCGGATTGTTTTGATAAGGTTATTGTCTCTACTGATGATGCTGAGATAGCCGAGGTAGCGATAAAGTATGGTGCTGAAGTGCCATTTTTACGGCCTTCGAATATCTCCGATGATTGTGCTACCACCATGGATGTGATGCATCATGCAATAACTTGGTGCGCTAACAATGGCTGGGATATTGGTGATGTTTGTTGTTTGTACGCCACCGCTCCGTTTGTTTTACCTAAAGATCTTCAGAAAGGCTATGAGCTACTTAGGGGATTTAGTGTGCAATTTACATTTAGTGCCACATCGTTTCCGTTTCCGATTCAGCGTGCAATTAAGCTTGATGAGCAAGGCTATGTTTCTATGTTTTCGCCTGAAAATGAACAGGTAAGATCACAAGACTTGGAAGAAGCGTATCATGATGCTGGCCAGTTTTATTGGGGTCGTAAAGATGCTTTTCTAGATAAACTATCAGTGTTTTCCAGCCACTCTAAGGCCGTGCTCTTACCGAGAAAACGCGTTCAAGATATTGATACTCAAGAAGATTGGGAGCTGGCTGAATCTCTTTTTTCAGCATTGAGGTTAAGATAAATAATGAAGGTTACCTTCCGAGTGGATGCGTCACTATTTATCGGTAGTGGCCACGTCATGCGCTGTTTGGTGCTTGCTGATATATTAAAAAGCAAAGGTTTTTCTGTATGCTTTGCTTGTCTGCCTCAGTCTGGGGATATGATTACATATATCCATGATAGAGGCTTTGACGTATTAGAGCTAACTCCCTCTTGTCTACAAATGACGCCCTCCCATAGCGCTGATTATAAAGCTTGGCTTCAACGTAGCGTTGAAGAAGATGCAAATGACTTTCTATCTAAAGTTGATTATTCCGAGTGGGTGATTGTGGATCACTATGCGCTGGACCATGAATGGGAAAGTATCATTATTGGTAAGCTGTCATGCGCTATTTTATCGATTGATGACCTTAACCGTGAACACTGTAGTGATATTATTCTTGACCAAAACCTATGGCCGAACATTTCAAAAAGATATTTGGATTGTTCTGCTATCAAGCTTCTTGGTCCTGAATATGCTCTTTTAAGAGAGAATTTTTCAACATTGCGGGATTCACCCCGAGATTCAATATCTAATCAACTCTTAGTCTTTTTTGGTGGAACAGATCCTACAAATGAGTGCGAGAAGTTTATTCTTGCAGCAAATGAGTTTAAGAGGCTCCCGTTTAATACTATTTTGATCACGGGGAGAATCAACCCTCGTTTTGATGCTTTGATAAAGCTTAATCAAAAGAGCAATGTTTATATATACAAAAACTTAGAGAATTTTGATTTATCTTTAAGTAATAGTAAGTATGCAATTGGCGCCTCAGGAGTAAGTAACTGGGAGCGGTTTTGTCTTAGGGTTCCTGCTTCGATTGTTTCCGTAGCGGAGAATCAAGTAGTACTTTCAAATTACTTGTCAGATTTAGGGTTTGTTGGATACTTAGGTGAAGGTATAACGACTAATACCGATACTTATGCACTTGAGCTAGCACGCTTATGTGAAAGGTGGGATTATATCGAGCCTTTTAGTGATTTTGAAGTTGATGGCTTCGGTGCGAATAAGGTCGTTCAAACAATGGAGAGCTTTTGTCGTGAAAAAAAGAGTGATTAAATTTAGACAACTCGAAGAAAGTGATTTAGAAGAAATTCTCGCTTGGAGAAATTCTCCAGATGTTAGAAAAAACATGTACACCTCTCATGAAATCACTATGGATGAGCACAAGTCGTGGTTTTCGAACATGAGCAACGATAGTTCAAAAGAATATTTTTTAACTGAGTTAAATGGAGAGTCAGCAGGTGTTGTTGGATTTACGGATATAAATCGAATTCCTGGAATCGCTTCTTGGGCATTCTATGCGTCACCCAATGCCGCAAGAGGTACAGGATCTTTGATGGAATATCGAGCTCTAGAGCATGCATTTACTGAGTTGGATTTACACAAATTACGTTGTGAGGTTTTAGGCTTTAATCAACCAGTGGTGAAATTACATTCCAAATTTGGTTTTAAAGTTGAAGGCACTCATCGAGATGCTTTCTTCAATGGGAATGAATATCACGATGTAGTACATTTAGGTATCTTTTCACATGAGTGGAAAGGTATTAGAAACCTTATGAAAGATAAATTGAGAGTATACGAAGAAAATGAATAACAACATATACATCGATAATCGAGAAATTGGTCCTAATTGTCCTCCATATATTATTGCTGAACTTTCTGCTAACCATAATGGTGATATAAATCGTGCTTTTCAAATTATGGAAGAAGCTAAAAAAGCAGGCGCTGATGCTATTAAACTTCAAACCTATACCCACGATACTATCACTATAGATAGTGACTCGGAAGAGTTTCAGATTCATGGCGGTTTATGGGATGGCCAAACTCTGTATGAGTTGTATAAAGAAGCTCATATGCCTTGGGAATGGCATAAGCCTTTGTTCGAAAAAGCAAAGGAGTTAGGTATTACGATATTTAGTTCACCATTCGATTTTAAGGCTGTGGATTTATTAGAGGAATTAGACGCTCCTGCATACAAAATAGCATCCTTCGAAGTGGTCGATTTGCCTTTGATTAGGCGTGTAGCTCAAACCGGTAAGCCGATGATTATTTCAACCGGAATGGCAAACGAGGAAGAGATTGCAGAAGCAGTAAGAACAGCGAGAGATAATGGGTGTAAGGAATTAGTTGTATTGCATTGTGTAAGTGGCTACCCAGCTCCTGCAGAACAATATAACTTAAAGACAATTGCTGATATCGCACAGCGGTTTGACGTTTTATCTGGTCTTTCTGATCACACTATTGATAATGCTACCGCGGTTGCTTCGGTTACTCTAGGTGCATGCTTGATTGAAAAGCATGTGACAATGGATCGCAACGACGGTGGTGCTGATGATAGTTTTTCTCTTGAACCATCAGAGCTCAAAGCACTTTGTGTAGATACTAAAACAGCATGGCAAGCTTTAGGTCAGGTTAACTATAAGAGAACTGAAGCTGAAAAAGGTAACGTAAAGTTCCGTCGCTCACTGTATGTGGTAAAAGATATTAAAAAAGGTGAAGTGTTTACAGAAGAGCATGTTCGATCAATCCGGCCGGGCAATGGTATATTACCAAAATATCTTGATGGTGTTATTGGTTCTAAAGCTAGTGAAGACTTGAAGTATGGTACTCCACTATCTTTTAGCCACTATGTGGACATAAACTAAACAATACATAGTTTATGTCTCTGCACCTAGCTAGATTTTATAATTAACCTGGCTAGTAGGGAAATCGCATAAACACTCTTGCTTTAAAAGGGCTAAGCGAACTTTAAAAACCTACAAAGCTAGCCCATTTATAACTTCACGCAAAGATCATGCCCCCCTATGGAATAAGGGATTAAGTGCGTAATGTTTTCATTAACTAGTTCACTGAAATCACGTACATGTCGATTTTTAAAGGGTTCGTGACGTATTGAGTTCTCAATTTTTGAACTTCACTAGTTAATGTTATGACATAACAGTCAATTATCTGATGATCGATTTGTAATGCATTTTCAGTGTTTTCTAATACCTCCATAAACAAATTGGAGGTTCAGCAATGAGTAAGCCGCACCCATTTATGCATTTCGACCTCATTCCAGATTGCCGATAGCAAGGCAAAGTCGAACACAAGTTAACTGATATCATTCTGTTAACAGTTTGCGCTGTGCTTTCTGGTCAAGACGGCTAGAAAGCGATTTGCCTTTACGGTGAAGTTAAGTTGGATTTCTTGAAGCGATTTGGTGATTTTAGTGATGGTTTACCATCTACTTCAGGGAAAAATCACGTACCTGCCCATGTTTAAAGGGTTCATGACGTATTGAACTCTCAATTTTTGAACTCTACTAGTTAGCGTTATCACACAACAGTCAATTGTTCGATGATCGATTTGTAGATCATTTTCAGTGTTTTCTAATACCTCCATAGACAAATTGGAGGTCCAACAATGAGTAACCAGCACCCATTTATGCATTTCGATGTCATCCCTGATTACCGACAACAAGGCAAAGTCGAGCACAAGTTAACTGATATCATTCTGTTAACAATTTGTGCTGTGCTTTCTGGTCAAGATGACTGGAAGGCGATTAGTCTTTACGGTGAAGCTAAGTTGGATTTCTTGAAGCGATTTGGCGATTTTAGTCATGGAGTACCTTCCACATCGACGATAGCTAGAGCGATGGGTATGATTAGTGCGACTCGACTTCAAAAATGCTTCATTGAGTGGATGAAAGATTGCTGTGAGTTAACCAAAGGTGAAGTGATTGCCATTGATGGTAAAACCGTCAGGAGCTCTTATGATGACTCTCGCGGCCTTGGTGCAATTCACATGGTGAACGCTTTTGCGACCGAAAATGGCGTTAGTCTCGGACAACACAAAGTTTACGAAAAGTCCAACGAGATCACTGCTATCCCAGAGTTGCTCGAACTGCTTGATATATCGGGGTGTTTGGTCACGATTGATGCAATGGGATGTCAAAAGAAAATCGCTCAAAAAATACTAAACAAAAACGCAGATTACTTGTTGGCTGTGAAAGGAAATCAAGGTCGTTTGGAGCAAGCGTTCGATAATTATTTCGATATGAGCATGCTACAAAAACACGATGGTGATTCTTACAGTACGCAAGAAAAATCACGTGGCAGACAAGAAACTAGATTGGCTTTAACGAACACGGATTTGAGTGTTTTAGGTGACTTGGCGTTTGACTGGCCAGAGCTAAAAACAATGGGTATCGTCGTTTCTATGAGACAAGAAGAAGCCGTGGCGAAAGAGTCAGAAATCACGGTGAGACACTACATTAGCTCGAAAGATTTAAATGCTAAAGAATTGTTAAATTCAACGCGTTCACATTGGTTAATAGAGTCGATGCATTGGTCTCTCGATACGACATTTGGTGAAGACGATTGTCGAAAACGAGCGGAAGAAAGTGCAGAGAACTTTGCAAGGATCAGACAGATGTGTTTAAACATGCTGAAGAGTGAAACGACTTTGAAAGCGAGTATTAAGCACAAAAGAGCGATGTGTGCGATGGATTCTGAGTACCTTTTAAAGGTCCTGGCAAGCCTTTATTGACGAGGATGTTCATGATTTTTCCGTGGTCTCTCGATACGACATTTGGTGAAGACGCTTGCCGAAAACGGACAGAAGAAAGTGCATAGAACTTTGCAAGGATCAGACAGATGTGTTTAAACATACTAAAGAGTGAAACGACTTTGAAAGCGAGCATTAAACATAAAAGAGCGATGTGTGCGATGGATTCTGAGTACCTTTTGAAGGTGCTGGCAAGCCTTTATTGACGCGGAGGTTCATGATTTTTCCGTGGGTGGTTATAGTGAATATAGTATCGGATGTATTATGTCTATTAAAGAAAAGAAATTGAAAGTGGCATTTTGCCTACATGGGATGTCAGTTGGTCTAAATGACAAGCATGGGGGACTCCCTGTTACATTTCAAAAAGAGTCAGATTTATATAAAGAGAATATATTAAATGAGAATATAGATGTTTTCTTTCATACATGGAGTGATGGACAAGAAGATCTTCTAGTTGAAACTTATAAGCCAAAATCTTATGTTTGCGAAATGAAAAAATCATTTGTAAATCCAACATTGTACTGGACTTTAAAGGGTATATATAAAAAATTGTCTGGCTTACCTGTAGAACTTAATAGATTTAATAATATCTATTCTCGATGGTATAGCTATAGAAGAGTATTCGAAATTCAAAAAGATTATAGTATTAAAAATGATATTAATTATGATTTTGTTATGATAACCAGATTTGATCTTAGCTTCTTTAATGTTTTGGACTTTTCAAGTTTGTGTGAAGAAAAATTTTACGTGCCTGGTTGGGTTGGATATAAAAATTCAAATGGTGAAAATATTAAAGAAGATACATTCAATAATAGCAAGGATAGATTCTTTAAATACCAACGTGGGTTTCCAACAGATGATAAAATGGGAATCTTAGATTTCTTTTTCATTGCTTCTCCAAAAGTAATGCAGATGTTTGTTGATGAATTAGAAAACCTAGAGGCTTTAATTAAGGAAACAAACAATACACGCACATCAAATCACAAAATAAGTCTAAAAATTTTAGATAAGATTGATAAGATTTCCAGTATAGAGTTTTTGATGGAATCAGGATCTGATTTTAATTTAACAAGGTGGACATAATGAAAATTCTTTTAGATCCTGGGTTGCTTTCTAGTGATTTTTTGAGAAAAATCAACGAAAAATTTAGTGAAAATATTCAGATTTTATCTGAAAATGACGAGCGTTATGAGTTGTATAAAAATATTGCAAGTGACTTGTACATACACCGCAACCCTACATGTTCTCCGTTAAATGACAACTTAAAAATTTGTCCACACTTTATCATTGAAGCAATAATAAATGACCATAAAACAATGATGTTATATGATCGTTCTAATTCACCTTTTAAAACAACAAGTAAGAAGATAAGGTGGATATCAAGTATTTGTGATTCGGTATATAAATTCATCAAGATGCATAAACCAGACATGATTATTTATCCTAGCACGCCACATGGTATAAATACGTGGATCATGGCTAAAGTAGCTGAATCGATGTCAGTCAAAGTGTGTACATTTCAAATATCAATAGTTCCGTGGCGTGTTGATATGCTTGAAGGGTTACATCGGAATCAAAAACGAATTAGTTTACATGATGAATTATATCTATCTAAAGAAGAAAAAGAACTAATACATGAGTTCACTGAAAAAAAGAAAGCTTCTAGAGATGTTGCTCTGCCGGATTACGAAGCGGAAAGGTTAAGAGCTAATAGAGGAAAATACTATAATATCATTGCAGACCTGAAGAATAACTGGCGAAGACCAGACTTATTAGTTAATAAATACAGATGCTTCTACAAATACAATGAATTGGCCGTGAGTGA
Source organism: Vibrio sp. MA40-2 (assembly GCF_047302445.1). Lineage (NCBI taxonomy): Bacteria > Pseudomonadati > Pseudomonadota > Gammaproteobacteria > Vibrionales > Vibrionaceae > Vibrio > Vibrio sp. MA40-2. The sequence continues at coordinate 1,012,200 of NZ_CP178627.1, read as the reverse complement.
GATAAATAAAAGCCAGGACTATAGTGTTTTTTTTCTACATTATCAACCTGAGAGAACTACTCTCCCGGAAGGATACGGATTTTCACAGCAATTACTTGCGATCAAAGAGCTCAGAGCTGCTTTACCTGTTACAACCAGCTTATATGTAAAAGAGCATCCTTCAACGTTCACAAATTTGTGTCATTGGAAAGAAAGAGATACCGACTTCTATAATGAGATATGTTCGATACCTGGTGTTGAGTTATTATCACTCGACTATGATTCATATGAATTGATGGATAAAGCTACTTTGATTTCGACAATTACAGGTAGTGTAGGTGTAGAGGCTTTAATAAGGGGAAACCGTGTTGTCTTTTTTGGTTGTGGAGCATACATCCACCATAATAAAAGTCATAAGTATACAGACAGATGTTCATTGAAAGAGTTCATTGATAGTGAATCAGATAGTTTTTTTGATGTGGAATCTCAACTTTTTGGTAGTGTAAGTGCATATGAAGGCCCATTTTTAATAAATAAAAATAATTACAATAGTATAAAGTCTACTGCAATAAGTAATGGAATATATCAATTTCTACAGAAAGAATTAAATGAGTAATCTTAAAAAAAATGCGATAATTTATTTGTTATCTGATTTATTTAGTCGTGGGTTACCTTTCTTATTAACACCCTATTTATTTCGCAGTTTAGGCAGTTCGGATTTCGCAAATTTATCTCTACAATTAGCATTTATTGCTACGACGCAAGTGTTGATTACATATGGGGGGGAAAAATTAATTGTACGTTATTTCTTTCGTTATAGTCGAGATGGCGTATTAAGATTAATGTTTCTTTTGTTAAAGGTAAATTTTACAATAACAATCATTACTTTTCTTCTGCTGAATATTTTCTCTGAACAAGAGTATATCATCGCTCTACTTTGTTCTCTGACATTCTCAGTATTAGGGCTCTTTGCTTCGTTGCAAAACTGCAAAGGAAGAGGTCTATCAACCAGCTTGATTAAATTAGTTCCTATAGTTATTTCCACAATTATTACAATATTATGTTTTGAATTTTACCAAGCAACATATACGATAAGAATTCAAATGATTTTAATATCTAATTGTATTGTGATGCTTTTCTGTTTTAGTTTTTTTAAAAAAAATATACAACGTCGCAGACTTCTATGGGAAAAAAAAATGAATAAATTCATTATTTTTGGTGGAGGTTCATTTTTGATTACTAATTTCACATTTGTCATGAAAGGTCAGGTAGACAGGTTTTTTATATATGAAAAGTTTGGAGCCGATTTACTCTCTGTATATGCACTAGCTTATCAATATGCTGGGGTGATTTCGGTAGTGTCGTTAGCACTGAGTAGAGCGCTTATGCCTACTTTGCAAACCCAAATTAAAAGTAAAAAAATAGAACAAAAACATTCGCTTTTGGTTTTGTTAGTCACTGCTCTTTTATCTGTGATTGTTTTTATTTTCTTTTATTATTTGCCAAATTCTGTGTATACATTCATATTTGGTGAGTCAGTTACCGATTTTGGTTTTATATTATCAATTTTTTCAGTCTCAAACATTTTAACTTTATGTTACATAATACCATCCAATATATTGGTCCATAAAGGTCTCACGGCTAGATTGGCAAGTTATAACTGGTTATCGATTGCGCTCTATTTTTCTTTGGTTTATTTATTTTCCTTTTACGGAATACGTTATATTCCTTTTGCTATGCTTTTGTCTAACTTATTTCTAAGTGTTATATATTGTTTTGATAAGGTTATATATGAAAAATATTAATTTATTAGTACGTTCTCTTAACGCTGGTGGAGCGGAAGGCGTTGCCGTTAAACTTGCAAATGAACTGTCGAATAATGGTAATAATAAAGTGAACCTTATCACTCTTTTAGGTGAGCGCAACCAAACTTTGGGCAGTAAAGTCGCAGATTCTGTATCAATTATATTTTTCAGAAAGAAGAGAGCAGCGTATACTTTATTTTCATTAACAAAGTTATTAGTATCTTCTAAGCAAGACGACATTTTTATATCGTTTAACTATGAAACAACAATGATGCTTAACGTTATCAACAAGTTGTTATTTAAAAAAGTTAAAGTCATATCGAGAAATATCAACACTATTTCAAAGAATTTAGACTTGTCAAGAACTTCATTCATTAGTAAATTCGTTTATTTTTGTTTTAATAAGATCTATTTTGATTCTGATATTATAGTTAATCAATGTAATGCTATGCAGGAGGATATGATCTCACTATTTCCCTTCCATCAAAATAAGATGAGAGTCATCTATAATCCAGTTATTTTTGACTATAATGATTTTAGTAAACAGAACGAGTTTGACAAATATATTTTGTATGTTGGGAGGCTAGAAAGGCAGAAATCAGTACATAGACTCATCGAAATTTTTTCGAAACTTAATGACAAAAGTATAAATCTTGTCATTGCTGGTGACGGTTCTATGAAACAAAGTTTAATTGAATTAACTGAGAAGTTAGGTTTGAGCAGTCGCATCTTCTTTTTAGGCGTTACATCAGACGTTGCAAAGCTTTATTATAATGCTCAACTTACTGCTTTGACTTCTTTGTATGAGGGTTTTCCAAATGTTTTAATAGAATCGATTTCATATGGAACTCCAGTTGTTAGTTTCGACTGTCCATCTGGACCCGCAGAAATAATAAATTCTGATAATGGTCTACTTGTCAAAAATAATGATGTCATACATTTTTTAGATTGTGTAGAATTATTACTTAATAACCAAGAGGATAGGGAAACTATTAGACAATCTATAGCTGATTTTTCTATTTCGAATATTGCATTTATATATAACAACCTTATTGAAGAGATGTAGATCATGTTCATTTCCTTGAATAGATTTATATTTAATCTATTGTTGTTAGGTATCGGATTATATCTAACTTTTGTGGTCCCTGTTGATGCGGTTTTAGATAGACATAACTATCTCACATACGCTAAAGGTTCTATAGAGATATTACAACGAAATTTCGACATTTCAATATTTTATGTTTTTTTTAATGATCCATTGTGGTTATTGCTCAATACATTTTTAATGCAGTTTCTCTCGCCTGAGAGTGTAATTCGGTCATTAATATTTTTTCCATTCGTATTGACAGGATATATTTCTTCAAAGAAAGTAAGAAATAAAGAGTTGATTTTATACCTATTTTTAGTTGTGATCTTTCCCCTTGTTATAAAAAATAACATAGTGCATTTGAGGCAAGGTGTTGCTATTTGTTTTTTTTGTATTGGATGGTTTTTTTTTGAAAATGCAAAAGCACGGGTCTTATTTTATCTTTTGGCAACGTTAATTCATTCTAGTTTTTGGTTTCTTGCCCCTTTTGGGATTTGGCATTACTTCCATAAAAAGCTCGGTTATAAAAGAATACTTTATTGGTTCGGAACTATTAGTTTAATACTATGTATAATTTTTATATTTAAAACTGTAGTATCTTATCTCCCAGTCAGACAAGTTGAACGTGTAGTTTCATCCTCACTTAATGTCAGCGGAATTGGACTTTTTTTTTGGTCCTCTCTATTGTTATTATTTTTTACATTCAAGAAAAATGAATTATATAAGTATAGACTCATAATTTCTATTTTACCTTTATATATATCTGGCTATTTTTTTGTTCCTTTTATATCTAGAGTATTTGAAAGTTTTGTTATTTTTATTATCATTATTCCATTCTTAATTGATGGAAAGAATAGGTTTTTAGCATTCTTACCTATTTTGGTTTTCATTTTTTATTATTATTTCACAAATTTGGGCAAACCTTTTTTTGGCTGGGGTTATTAACCAGCTAAGATTCTTGGGAAGGTATCAGCAAGGAAAAATCATGTACGTGCCCATGTTTAAAGGTTCGTCGCTTGTTAGGCTCAGTCAGGGCAAGATCTCATGAAAAACCCTTGTGAAATAAGGCTTGACCGAGCTCATGATTTCTACATTGAAGCCACATAAATTGCAATAATATATTGATCGATTTGACGATTAAAACTAGCTGTGATTATATACTGACTTTTACAGAAACGAAGTCAGTATAATGAACGGATTAAGCCTTTTGGATCATATTTCAGTTATTAAAGACCTACGCCGCTCATAGAAAGTAGAACACAAACTTACCGATGTTGTGTTTCTTACGGTGGCGGTAGTCGTTGCGAGTTCGAAAGGCAGGAGGAGGCAAAGAAAAATTAGGTACATGTCGATTTCTAAAGGGTTCGTGACGTATTGAGTTCTCAATTTTTGAACTTCACTAGTTAACGTTATCACATAACAGTCAATTCTCCGATGATCGATTTGTAATGCATTTTCAGTGTATTTCTAATACCTCCATAGACAAATTGGAGGTTCAACAATGAGTAAGTCGCACCCATTTATGCATTTCGACCTCATTCCAGATTACCGATAGCAAGGCAAAGTCGAACATAAGTTAACTGATATCATTCTGTTAACAGTTTGCGCTGTGCTTTCTGGTCAAGACGACTGGAAAGTGATTAGCCTTTACAGTGAAGTTAAGTTGGATTTCTTAAAGCGATTTGGTGATTTTAGTGATTGTGTACCATCTACTTCGACAATAGTTAGAGCGATAGGCATGATTAGCGCCGTAACCATCCCTTAAAATAGGTGTATTCCGATTTAGAGTTCTTCCGTTTAAACTAAACAAAAACCCAAATTACTTGCTTGCGGTGAAAGGCCATCGAGGTCGTTTAGAGCAAGCATTCGATAATTATTTCGATATGAGTATGCTACAAAAACACGATGGCGATTCTTACAGTACACAAGAAAAGTCGTGTGGTAGACAAGAAACTAGATTGGCTAGAGCTAAAAACAATGGGTATAGTCGTTTCTGTAAGGCAAGAAGAAGCCGTTGCAAAAGAGTCATAAATCACGGTGAGATACTACATTAGCTCGGAAGTTTTAAATGCTAAGGAGTTGTTAAATGCAACGCGTTCACATTGGTTGGTCGAGTCGATGCATTGGTCTCTCGATACGACATTTGGTGAAGACGCTTGCCGAAAACGGGCAGAAGAAAGTGCATAGAACTTTGCAAGGATCAGACAGATGTGTTTAAACATACTAAAGAGTGAAACGACTTTGAAAGCGAGCATTAAACATAAAAGAGCGATGTGTGCGATGGATTCTGAGTACCTTTTGAAGGTGCTGGCAAGCCTTTATTGACGGGGAGGTTCATGATTTCCTCATATACTGTGGCTTCCACCTTTAAATCTTAATCATGGGGGAACTGAATGATGATACTATCTGAATGTTGGCGTTATATAAAAAGTGATGCTTATAGATATTTTGGGAAATGTGGTTTTTTCGATATAATTTCTTTGTGTGCTAGCAACCGATTTTTTCGGTTTTGTCTATATTTTAGATTATCTAAGTCGAATAATTTATTTATTAGAATCCCAAGCTCTCTATTCAAGGCATGGCTAGGTTCAAGAGTAAATATTCAAATAAGTAGTAAAGTGCCAATTGGCTATGGTTTGTTTATTCCACACGGAAATGTAGTAGTGAATTCGACAGCAACTATTGGTGATAACTTTACAATGTGTCAGTTTAGTTCTATTGGATCTGTAAAAGGGAATGCTGCAAGTATCGGAAGTAATGTCTATGTAGCCCCAAATGTTTCAATTGTCGAAGATGTTATAATAAGTGATAATGTTGTAATTGGCGCAGGTTCTGTAGTAGTCAAAAACATCGAAACTAGCTCCATTGTTTGTGGTGTCCCTTCCAGGAAGGTAAATACACTTGCTCAAGATAAGGTTGAATATTATATTTATAATTTTTTCAACGTTGATGGGTTTAATGGATAATGAGAATAGCTTATATAATTACAGGGTTAGCTCGCGGTGGGGCTGAAGCGCAACTCGCGACAGTATCCAAACACTTAAGTGCTAACCATGACGTGGCAATATTTTCTATTGCTAACAATAGAGACTTAATCAAAAGGTTTGAAGGGGTAGAAGTTAATTATTTTCCATTGACGAAGATAGCGAACCTTTATCATTTATACAAAGCACTATGTAAATTCAAACCCGATGTATTGCACTCTCATATGATCCATTCAAATATACTGTCACCAATTTATGCCAAATTGATGAGTGTTCCTTGTTTTATTACCTCTCATAATACAAATGAAGGAAATAAAATGAGATTTGAAGTTTTGAAAATTTTAGTGAAAATTTTTAAACCTCATGTTTCTCATGTGTCAAATAAAGGTAGGTTGAACTATTTGGAACAAGGTTTTTTGGAACCTATTGAACTATATACCAACCCTGTTTCGTTAGAAAAATTTTCATTAGGTAATACAAAAAGGAATCATCAGGTCAAATGGATTAACATAGCCAGTCTTACAGATCAAAAGCGGCATGACAGACTTCTTAAAGTTTTAAAAAAATACCTTGTTAATTATCCTGAAGATATATTGCAAATAGTTGGTTCAGGCAAAAATTTTGCAAAGATTAAAATGTTGATAGAAGAGTATAACCTTCATGATAATGTGATAATGTTGGGGCCTCGTGATGATATTAATTTGTTGCTTAATGAATCTGATTACTTTGTTCTTAGTTCTGACTGGGAAGGGCTACCAGTATCCGTAATTGAATCTCTTAGTTCTAATGTTCCAGTAGTGAGTACAGATTGTGGTGATATTTCATCCGTAGTAACTGAGGGCGTAAATGGTTATTTGGCAAAAATAGGCGAACGTGAATTACTCGAAGCTATGTTGAAAGCTAGAAAAGTTGACGATCTTGCATATGAACGTTTAAGTGAAAACAGTAATAAATCTGTTCAGCGCTTCGATGTACATAATGTTGTTACTTTACTTGAAGAACTCTATAGATCTAAATGTTAGGTTGAATTTATTTGTTAGTCACGCTATTTGTTTTGTGTAATTAGTATTCTGCTTAAATGGAAAAGTTATTTTTTGTTATCAATGTTGATTGGTTTTTCGTTTCACACTGATTTCCTGTTACTTTTAAAGTCAGGGAAATCGCATGAGTGTGCTGCGGAGCACCGAGGTTAACTTAAGGTTAAGGTTAGTTATTTGAGCGTAAGCTTAAGAAGATATAAAGGTAGGCCCTTAAAGTCTACTGTCGGAAGTCGGCTTTAAACCGTCTGCAAGTGGCTCTTATTAAGAGTAATGGGCAGAAGCGTTGAAAGGAAATCAGAAAAGAATTCTGGCGAGGTGCGGTGCATGGAGATGAGTTATTCTGAACCCATGTGGACGCGTCGTTAATTTAAAGCAACATCAAAACTGAAATCGTCTCATTATTTCAGGATAAGTACACTGGTTAACTCCGAATGCTGGGTGCTCGGTGTAAAGTGGGCATGCAAGGAAAAATCACGTACATGTCGATTTTTAAAGGGTTCGTGACGTATTGAGTTCTCAATTCTTGAACTTCACTAGTTAACGTTTTCACATAACAGTCAATTGTCCGATGATCGATGTGTAGTGCATTTCCAGTGTTTTCTAATACCTCCATAGACAAATTGAAGGTTCAGCAGTGAGTAAGCCGCACCCATTTATGCATTTTGACGTCATTCCAGATTACCGATAGCAAAGCAAAGTCGAACACAAGTTAACTGATATCATTCTGTTACAGTTTGTGCTGTGCTTTCTGGTCAAGATGACTGGAAAGTGGTTAGCCTTTACGGTGAAGTTAAGTTGGATTTCTTGAAGCGATTTAGAGTTTTTCCGTTCAAACTAAACAAAAACGCAAATTACTTGCTTGCGGTGAAAGGCAATCAAGGTCGTTTAGAGCAAGCATTCGATAATTATTTCGATATGAGTATGCTACAAAAACACGATGGCGATTCTTACAGTACACAAGAAAAGTCGTGTGGTAGACAAGAAACTAGATTGGCTAGAGCTAAAAATAATGGGTATAGTCGTTTCTGTAAGGCAAGAAGAAGCCGTTGCAAAAGAGTCAGAAATCACGGTGAGATACTACATTAGCTCGGAAGTTTTAAATGCTAAGGAGTTGTTAAATGCAACGCGTTCACATTGGTTGGTCGAGTCGATGCATTGGTCTCTCGATACGACATTTGGTGAAGACGCTTGCCGAAAACGGACAGAAGAAAGTGCATAGAACTTTGCAAGGATCAAATAGATGTATTTAAACATACTGAAGAGTGAAACGACTTTGAAAGCGAGCATTAAACATAAAAGAGCGATGTGTGCGATGGATTCTAAGTACCTTTTGAAGGTGCTGGCAAGCCTTTATTGACGAGGAAGTTCATGATTTCTCCGTGGGTTTAATGCGTATGTTCTTGCGGTTTCCGTGGAATGAGTCCAGAAAAAGAACGTAAGAACGAGCAGAGAATTTTCAAGGATCAGATAGAGTTGTTCGAACTTTTCGAGACCAGAAAGATCATTCAAAGGTAATATAAAGCGCAAAAGAAATAAGTGTGCGATGGATAATAACTATCTCCGGAAGGTATTAAGAACCCTGAAAGCACGCACCTCTTCATGACTTTTCCCTGATGTTCATAAAGTTTTCGAGTAGTTCCGTTATGTAAAAATAAGAAGGATAAATCAATGGAAATTATCGCCCATCGTGGCTTTTGGAATGATGTTTCTGAGCAAAACAGCGATGTTGCTTTTGAACGAGCACTGTCGAATGGTTTTGGGATAGAGACAGATTTGAGAGATTACAATCAAAAGATCGTTATTAGCCATGACATAGCGAATAATAGTTCGATGACTCTAATTAGGTTTCTTGAAATCTGTAATAAATACAGTAATAAATTAGTGCTAGCATTAAATGTTAAGTCAGATGGTTTACAAGAAATTCTAAGGAACACCGATATTGGGAATAAACATTTTTATTTCGATATGTCGGTTCCTGATATGTTTGGTTTCCTCCGCAAAGACATGGTTTTCTATAGTCGATATTCGGATGTAGAGTTATCCCCTTCACTTTATGACAAAGCAGATGGTATTTGGCTTGATAATTTCTCTGATGCTCAATTAAATATTGATGCACTCGAAAGATTCTTAGAACATGATAAGTCGGTAGTACTTGTTTCACCTGAGTTACATAAGAGGAAAGAGTTTGAATACTGGCAAACATTGAAAAATATATTAAATGAACATCCAGAGTGGGCAAATAAAATTGCTCTATGCACAGATTTTCCAAGTAAAGCAAGAGATTTTTTTCATGGCTAATAAAATTAAAGCAGTTATTTTTGATATGGATGGAGTGTTAATTGATGCAAAAGATTGGCACTATGATGCACTAAATAAAGCACTTGAAATCTTTGGGTTAACTATTAGTCGCCACGATCATTTAACAACATTTGATGGCTTATCTACAGGTGAAAAGTTGAGAATGCTTTCTAAGGTGCATGTATTACCAGAGTCGCTTCATAGCTTTATTAATGAAATGAAGCAACAATATACGATGGACATTACTCATCAATTATGCAAACCGATTTTCCATCATCAATATGCCCTATCTAAGTTAAAAGAGAATGGATATCAGATAGCTGTTGCATCAAATTCTATCCGTAATACGGTTAAAGTGATGATGGATAAATCTTCTTTAATGCAGTACTTGGATTTTTACCTGTCAAATCAGGATGTGGATAAAGGTAAGCCAGATCCTGAGATATATAACCTTGCTATTTCAAAATTAGGTTTGACACCACAAGAATGTGTTATTGTAGAAGATAATGATCATGGGTTAAAAGCAGCGAAAGCATCTGGTGCAAATGTATTAAAGGTAGATACTATCCATGATGTTAATTTTGACAATATAACTAAATTTATTAAAGAGGTAGAATTAAATGATTAATGTTTTAGTTCCTCTTTCTGGTGGTAATACTTTTAAGGTTTCAGCTGAAAATAATTACCCTAAAATTCTCACAGATGTCGATGGTCAATTGTTGATTGAACGTGCAGCAAAACCATTTTTGTCTGCTAATCAGAATTATAAGATCACTATAGCATTGCCTCAACCTGAGGCAGATAAATACCAGTTACCGAATGTATTGCGTTTATTAGGTAATAGAGTAAATTCATGCTCTATTAACGGAAATACACAAGGTGCTATTTGCTCTGCCCTATTAGCAATAGAAGAGTTAGATCTTGATAGTCCACTGATCGTAACTAGTTTTGAGCAAGTGTTTGATATTGATATTAATAGACACATCGAAACTTTTATTGACGAAAGTGTCGATGCAGGAGTGTTAACATTTGATTCAAAACATCCCAAATGGTCTTACGTTAAGACAGATGAAAATGATTTTGTAACTCAAGCTGCTGAAAAAATGCCAATTAGCAACAGAGCTATAGCAGGCTTATATTACTTCAAATCTGGTAGACTCTTTGTCGAATCTGCTAAAAATATGATCCGTAAAGATGTTAAAACCAACAATAGCTTTTATATATCACCTACACTAAATGAAGTAATTCTAAAGGAAGGTAAAGTTAAAGCAATTGATATTGATAAAAATTGTTATTTTCATGTAAATAACGATCATGAGTTATCTAATTACGAACAAAAAGTTTCAGATGAAATCTCTAAGAAGAAAGAGCAGGTCCTGAACAAGACAGAGGGCTATGCGAAGGCATTCGATTCAATGGATATTGAAGAAGTAATAACATATTTCTCTAAAACATCCATTCTTTCAGATCCAGTAGGAAGATTTATTGGAAAATCAGAAATATATGAATATGTTAAAGGTTTTTTTGATGTGTCGAAAAGCTTGAAATTTAATGTAAAAAGTATTTTAGTGACAAATAGCTTGCATTCAATTATAGAGTTTGAATTATATATTGATGGTGCTAGTTTTGTTGGTACAGATGTTATCGAGTGGAATTCCGAAATACAGATTCAAGAGTTGAGAGCTTATCTTTATGAGACGAAAGAAAATGGATAAACATAATATTTCTAATTTTGTTCGTGGATGGTTTGTTGGCGGATTCGAACCAACATTATTTAAGACTACAGATGTAGAAGTAGCAGTACAACATTTTAAAAAAGGTGATAATGAAGTAAGTCACTGTCATAAAATTGCAACAGAGATAACAATGATTGTATCTGGAAAAGCAAGAATGAGAGGTACTATATTAGAAACTGGTGATATAATACGAATTTTACCTGGTGAGTATACAGATTTTGAAGCCTTAGAGGATACAGTGACAACCGTAGTTAAATTACCTGGTGTACTTAATGATAAGTATTTGGAGAAGTAAATGTTAAATATAGTTGTTCCTATGGCAGGACGTGGAAGTCGCTTTGCGAAAGAAGGCTATGAATTACCTAAGCCTTTAATTAATGTTAATGGTAAACACATGATAGAAGTTGTTATTAACAACCTTACGCCTGACTATGAGCATCGATTTATTTTCGTTTGTCAAAACGAACATATTGAAAAGTATAACCTAAATGAGGTGTTTTCTAGTTCATGTGATAATTTTGAAATTGTCGGCATCGATGGTTTTACAGAAGGTGCTGCAATTACTGTATTAAAAGCCCGTAAGTTTCTTGAAAATGATGAGCCACTGATGATCGCTAATAGTGATCAGTGGGTCGATGTCGATATTAATGAGTATCTGCAAGATATTGAAGATCGAAACCTGTCCGGAAGTATGTTAACGATGAAAGCAAGTGACCCTAAGTGGTCATATGCAAAAGTGACAAAAGAAGGTTTTGTCACTGAGGTAGTAGAGAAAGTTGTTGTGTCAGATGAGGCAACAGTTGGTATATATAACTTTTCATCAGGCAGAACTTTCTGTAAATTTGCTGATCATATGGTAGATAATAACATTCGAAGTGGCGGTGAATTTTATGTTGCACCTGTTTATACTTATATGGCGGATAGAAAATATAGAATTGGTATTTATAACATTGGTAGTGAAGCGAACGGAATGTATGGTTTGGGTATCCCGTCGGATCTAGAGTTATTTTTGAGCTTAGAAATAAGTAATAAAGCAACTTTATTTTAATTCAATTTATTTGCGCCTTTACTCTAAGGAAAATTCTAATAGCTCAGGAAATAGCATGAAGGTGCCTGAGTTTACTGGACTAAACATATACTTCAAACTTACTTTTTGAGTACATATCTCAAACTTTATGACAGTGATCTTTAATGAATTAGCGATTAAAAAGATCATCTTATAGATCCGAGATTCCGCAGCTAATTTAGGAATCAACCGTTTCGTATAATGTGCCAAGAAGTTTGAACAGCCGAGTATGATGCTCTTGAATACCCGTGATAAAGCTTTCACAGCTAAATTCGAGTGTGTCGATACCCCCTCGAGTTTTAAGAATACCCAGGAGCAGTCGGTTTGGTTGCCGTCTTGTTCTTCACCATACTAGGAAAGAATGCCTTGGTTGTAACTATTCAGCCACGAGGCCTTGACACCAGGGCAAGATCATGGAATCCCTTGTCAGGCGAAAATCACGTACATGTCCATTTTTAAAGGGTTCGTGACGTATTGAGTTCTCAATTTTTGAACTTCACTAGTTAATGTTATCACATAACAGTCAATTGTCCGATGATCGATGTGTAGTGCATTTTCAGTGTTTTCTAATACCTCCATAAACAAATTGGAGGTTCAACAATGAGTAAGCCGCATCCATTTATGCATTTCGACCTCATTCCAGATTACCGATAGCAAGGCAAAGTCGAACACAAGTTAACTGATATCATTTTGTTAACAGTTTGCGCTGTGCTTTCTGGTCAAGACGGCTAGAAAGCGATTTGCCTTTACGGTGAAGTTAAGTTGGATTTCTTGAAGCGATTTGGTGATTTTAGTGATGGTTTACCATCTGCTTCGACAATAGTTAGAGCGATGGGTATGATTAGCGCTGTAACCATCCCTTAAAATAGGTGTATTCCGATTTAGAGTTCTTCTGTTTAAACTAAACAAAAACGCAAATTACTTTCTTGCGGTGAAAGGCAATCAAGGTCGTTTAGAGCAAGCATTCGATAATTATTTCGATATGAGTATGCTACAAAAACACGATGGCGATTCTTACAGTACACAAGAAAAATCGTGTGGTAGACAAGAAATTAGATTGGCTAGAGCTAAAAACAATGGGTATAGTCGTTTCTGTAAGGCAAGAAGAAGCCGTTGCAAAAGAGTCAGAAATCACGGTGAGATACTACATTAGCTCGGAAGTTTTAAATGCTAAGGAGTTGTTAAATGCAACGCGTTCACATTGGTTGGTCGAGTCGATGCATTGGTCTCTCGATACGACATTTGGTGAGAACGCTTGCCGAAAACGGACAGAAGAAAGTGCATAGAACTTTGCAAGGATCAAACAGATGTGTTTAAACATACTGAAGAGTGAAACGACTTTGAAAGCGAGCATTAAACATAAAATAGCGATGTGTGCGATGGATTCTGAGTACCTTTTGAAGGTGCTGGCAAGCCTTTATTGACGAGGAGGTTCATGATTTTTCCGTGGTAGGGGAGGTTCCTGTGGTCTACTCTCCTTGGCTTTATTGAAGATGCTAGTCGCATTCGAGTTGATGATAGAACCGAGGCTTTTTCAAGAGTCAGGCAGGCTAGTTTAAACCTATTGAAGGCAGAAACGAGCTTTAAAGGCGGAATAAAACGGAAGCGCATGATGTGTGCAATGGACGAAAGCTACTTAAGCAAAGTGCTAGCAAGTTAGGCATAATGCGGATGTTCATGCGGTTTCCGTATAATACAAAGTTTAAGATCATGGGAATAGAAATGAAATATTTAGTTACCGGCTCGGCCGGTTTTATTAGCAGCTGCGTTGTAGAGAAGATTACAGCGAAAGGTCATATGGTTGTAGGTATAGATAATTTGAACGATTACTATGATGTTTCTTTGAAAGAAGCACGTTTACAGCGTATCCAACACCCTAATTTTCGAGTGATTACAATGGACATTTCAGACCGTAATTGCATTGAACAATTATTCAGTGATGAACAGTTTGATCAGGTTATCCACTTAGCTGCGCAAGCAGGAGTTCGATATTCAATTGAGAATCCACACGCATATGCAGACTCTAATTTGGTCGGTCACCTGAATATTCTTGAGGGATGTCGTCAGAATAATGTAAAACACCTCGTCTATGCTTCTTCTAGTTCTGTCTATGGCCTCAATGCAAAAACTCCATTTTCTACTGCTGATTCTGTGGACCATCCTGTATCTTTTTATGCTGCAACGAAGAAGTCAAATGAGTTAATGGCGCACAGCTACTCTCACTTGTACGATATCCCTACTACTGCTCTCCGTTTCTTTACTGTTTACGGTTCTTGGGGGCGCCCAGACATGGCCCCATTCATCTTTACCAAAAAGATCTTAGATGGTGACACTATTGATATTAACAATAACGGTGACATGTGGCGTGATTTTACTCACATAGACGATATTGTTGAAGGTATTATTAGAATCGCAGATGTTATTCCAGAGCGAAACATCGATTGGACGGTAGAGTCTGGCTCACCAGCGACCAGCTCAGCTCCTTATGCCGTTTATAACATTGGCCATGGCTCACCTATTAAGCTTATGGACTTTGTAAAGGCTATCGAAGATGAGTTAGGTATCAAAGCAAAGAAAAATTTTCGTGAGATGCAACCTGGAGATGTTTACCAGACTTATGCGGATACTCAACATCTATTTGAAGCTACTGGATATAAACCAGAGGTTAGTATTAAACAAGGTGTAAAAGAATTTGTTGATTGGAACAAAAGTTATTATATGTAAGGAAAACAATGAAAACTGTAGTCATTACCTCCAATACGAGTTGGTATCTATATAACTTTCGAAAAAATACTATCTTGGCGCTGATTGAGAAAGGGTATAAGGTAATCGCAATTTCCCCTAAAGATGACTACTCTAAGAAGTTGAAAGATTTAGGGGCAGATTACTATCATATTGGTATCGATCAAGGGGGAACCAATCCTTTGAAAGATTTAGGGACTTTTTACCAATTTTTTAAGCTGTACCGAAACATCCGCCCAGATGCGATACTGAACTTTACCCCAAAAAGCAATATTTATAGCACGTTAGCTGCCCAATTTGTAAACGCAAAGGTAATCAATAATATAGCCGGGCTTGGTATGGTCTTTATTAATGAGAATATAACAGCAAAGCTAGCTCGATTTTTGTACAAGATAAGCCAACCTAAAGCTCATACTATTTTCTTTCAAAACGAAGAAGATAAGGGGATTTTCGCAAAATACCAATTAGCACCAGTTGAAATAACTGAGAGAGTTCCCGGTTCTGGTGTAGACCTATCGCGCTTTTCAATTAAGGAAAGTAATGATGATGGCTGTGTACGATTCTTGCTGATTGCTCGAATGTTATTTGACAAAGGCATTGGGCACTATGTTGACTCTGCCAGAGAGCTTAAAGCAAAATATGGTGACAATGTTGAGTTTCGTTTACTTGGATTTTTGGACGTAAACAATCCTTCTGCCGTGTCTAAACCTAAAATGCAATCATGGGTAGATGAAGGCATAGTCAATTATTTAGGTGTATCAGATACGGTTGAGGAAGAAATTGCTCAGGTAGACTGTATGGTGCTTCCTTCATTTTATCGAGAAGGAGTTCCTAAATCCTTACTTGAAGCTTGTGCGATGGGGAAACCCATTGTAACAACAGATAACGTTGGCTGTAGAGAAACTGTCGATGATGGTGTCAATGGTTACTTATGCGATGTGCGGAGTACGCAAAGTCTCATTGAAAAGCTTGATCTAATGATCAAGCATTCGCATCAAGAACGCTTGCATATGGGCCGAATGAGTCGTACGAAAGTAGAACAAGAATTTGATGAAAAGATTGTGATAAGCAAGTACTTGCATGCAGTCGAATCAGCTATTAAATAAGGTTTAAAATGAAAATAGCAATTAACAAATAAGAGGTGGATCAACAATTAATGGCGATACATATCAATTGAAAGTGTTCCTGCTGCTTGTGGAGGATTCATGCTGTTCATAGACAATCAGATTGTTATGAGGGGTGGCAACGTTATTTGCTAGAACTAACAAACCGCTTACCAGAGGGATTCTATTTATACGTTCCGGCAATCTACACTCAAGGCGAAAAACATGAATTCTTATTGCCTGAATAATAAGGTTACGTTTTGGTATTGTTTATTTAACCGATGATTTCCTTATGAGCATATATAAAAGATATCGATTCCCTCCTGAAATTATCCGACATACCACCTGTTAGTACTAACGTTTTAGCTTGAGTTTTAGGGATGATGAAGATCTTCTAACACCTCTATTTCAAAGTAGATACCATACTTGAATTAATATACAAACTAATGCATTTTAATAAATTTGAGGAATTTCAATTTATACTAATGTTATATATAAAGGTTTTTCATTATGAAAAAAACGTTAGTTTCTGGTGCGGTAGTGCTCGCATTTGTAGGTGGTTTTGGAGCCAATTCTTTTCTTCAAAGTAAGGCTACCGAAGAAGTACCTAAAAACGTACTTCATGCGTTGAAAAATATTGCACCTGAAGTTGAAGATAATCATATTGAAGAAGAGTATGTCATATATTTCGTTATCAGTGGTAGACGTTCACCAGTCCCACTCAGTCTTAAGCACACCGCTAACGTTGGCACTTTTGCGTCAGAAGTAACGGGTAAATTCACTTTACCTAAAGACAAAGGCATTACAAAAACGTTTATCACAGAGGCCACATCTTTCAATGAAGATATTTCTTATAGGATATCTACAGTTTCTAATAACATTGAATTAGATGCCGCTTTTGACATTGGCCCTATTCCACTTAGTCGTACAGAAAACTTAAGTATGGGAACATTTACCTTTAATGTGGATGGCAACACGGATGCGTTGACTTATTCTGCGAACATCTGTTAATTTGCACTTAAATCTGATCCACGATTTGCATCTAAAAGTGATCCACCTAAGCAGGTCTATTTAGACCATATTTTTAGGTTAATTTCTACTGGTTTTCTCCTTAGACTTCTTCTTTGACGCTTTAAATCGATAACTGTCATTACCTGTTTCAATGATGTGACAGTGATGAGTGAGTCGATCGAGTAGTGCCGTTGTCATCTTTGCATCACCAAACACCTTTGACCATTCAGTAAAGTTAAGATTAGTTGTGATAACAACACTTGTGCGCTCATAGAGCTTGCTCAGTAGGTGGAACAGCAACGGTAAGCGTCTAATTAACCACACGTTCTAATTCCGCTCTACCTTTGTCATAGTTTTTTCAACCTAACGGAGGAACTATGACTCAATCTGAAAAACACCAACATTGGACAACCATTGTCTCTAATCAGCAAGAAAGCGGACTTTCTGTTCCGCAGTTTTGCAAAGAGCACGACATCAATTACGCCACTTTTCATTATTGGTTGAAGAAACTCAAACAAACTGATGATGAGCAGGTTGCCCATCAAGTGGTAATAAATGATCGTCCACCTTTAGGTTCGGAGGCGGTTGTTGTACATCTACCTAATGGACTTAGAGCGGAACTGCCAACCTCATTACCACTGGTACAAATTCAAACTTGGCTTAAGGCGCTGCAATGATCCCCAGTGGCGCGGTCTATCTCGTCTCTGGTATCACCGATATGAGAAAGTCGATTGATGGCCTGTCTCTTATTGTCGCGGATGTGCTAGAAATGGATCCATTGAGCAGCGCGTGGTTCATCTTTTGTAATCGTGGCCGAGATAAAATCAAAATTCTCTTTTGGGATACCAACGGATTTTGGCTCTATTACCGCCGACTAGAAAAAGGCCGCTTTAAGTGGCCCAAGCCCACAGCAGTTGGGCATATCCATATCTCTACGCAACAACTTAACTGGCTATTATCTGGGCTAAACCTTGAAAACCCCAAGGCTCATCAACCTCTATATGGCAGAGAAGTGTGAACTTGAATACTGATCCCCAAATTGGGCTTGAACGATCCTTTTTCGCTGTCAGACTAAGTGGAAATGATAGATAACGAGCCCTTACCATGACTGATCTTCCTGATGATGTAGAACAACTCAAAGCGATGCTGCTTAAGCTTCAGGAAGAGAACAGTGCACTCCAGAAGACGGTTGACACTCAAGCTGAGGAAGTCGTTGAGTTAGAAAACAAAATGCAGTTGCTCCTTGAGCAACTTAACTTGAGTAAATCCAAACGCTTCTCGGCCAAAAGCGAAAAAGAGCCCAAAGGCACTTTCAACGAAGCCGAACAGCAAAATGCGTTGCCAAAGTCAGCCCCTAAGCATCATAAAAAAGGCCGAAAACCACTACCAGCCGAGCTAGAGCGCGAAGTACATCAACACTCCCTCAATGCCCCTTACTGTGAATGCTGTAATGAGCCACTGCATGAATGCGGAACTGAAGTCTCGGAAGAGCTAAAAATCATCCCTCAGAAAGTCAGCGTTGTGCGCCATGAACGCACTAAATATGCTTGCCGGCAGTGTGAAAAAACACAAACCAGCAGCAAAATTATTACCGCGCCTCGACCTGCCAATATGATCCCGAAAAGCATCGGTAGCCCTGAAGCCTTCGCGGCTGTTGTGACAGCAAAATATGTTGATGCGCTGCCGCTTTATCGCCAAGTCGAGATATTAAAGCGTTCTGATATCGACTTAAGCCGTGGAACACTCGCCAACTGGTGTGTGCAACTGGGCAGTAAAGTGAATGTCATCGTTGAAGCAATGAAAGTCCATTTACTGAATGAGAAGCTCATCTGCGCCGATGAAACCACCGTTCAAGTGCTACGAGAGCAAGACCGAAGTGCTCAAAGTAAATCTTACATGTGGGTTTACCGTAGCGGCGAGTTCGTTAAACAGCCTGTAGTTATCTACGATTATCAAGCAAGTCGCGCAGGGCAATACGTTAAAGACTTCTTAGGTGATTACTCTGGCTACCTGCTAACCGACGGTTATCAAGCTTATAACGGTCTCGACAATGTTAGCCAAGCCGGTTGCTTGGCGCACGTAAGACGCAAGTTCACCGATGCACAAAAAGCCCAACCGAAGAAGAAATCAGGCCGAGTAGAAAAGGCCATCAACTTCATCGCCAAGCTTTATGGCATTGAGCAAGAAGCCAAAGGCTTAAGTGCTATCGAAAGGCAGCGGTTACGCCAACAAAAATCAAAGCCTATCTTAGACAAGTTCCACGAGTGGTTGCTGGAAAGTCAGGAAAAAGTGCTGCCGAAAAGTCAGCTAGGTGGCGCTATCAATTACACGGTCAATCAATGGCCTAAGTTGCTCACCTATCTAGAAGATGGCGACATCAGCATTGATAACAATGTGACTGAGCGAGATATCCGTCCGTTTACAACGGGGCGGAAAAACTGGATGTTTTCAACCTCAGTTGAGGGCGCGACAGCGAGTGCTAACTTGTATAGCTTAGTGATGACGTGTCGGGCAAATAACATCAACCCGTATTATTACTTCGCGCACTTGTTCAAAGTGCTACCAACGCGATCCCTTCAAGACGATCTGACCGATCTTATGCCGTGGAACCTAGACATAGATGAGGCCAAATAAGGCCTCACTGCTTAATTAGACGCTTACTAGACAAAAACATCACCAAAGAGCTTAAAGTGTTGGGGCAACTAATGAAAAAGCAGTTTGCTTGCGCAGTGGATGCCGAGCAAGCAATGAGCGACTTCGCGAGCCAGTGTCATTTGCTTGGCTTTGCGCAATCAACCATCGTTAAAGAGCCAATCTATTCAGGTCGCGGCCCCCCTGTGTCAGACTACTTGTCGCCTCTAATTTTCATTAGAGGTAATAAAAATGAGTGTAAAATTCACTGAAGCATTTAAGATACAAGCAGTCCAAAAGGTACTTAACCGATCGGATAACCGTAATATTAAAGATGTGGCTGACTCATTAGGAGTGGGCCTTTCAACCTTAACCCGATGGGTCCGACAAGCCAAAAAGCATGAATTTGAAATGGCTTCAGACGCGGAAATAAAAATGATGTCAAATGAGAAGCGTCCACAAGATTGGACCTTAGAAGAACGATTTGAAATTATCCTCCAGTGTAGCGGCTTAAATGAACAAGCTGTCAATCAATTGTGCCGTGAACGTGGCATTTATCCTCATCATATTGAGCAGTGGAAGACGGATTTTATTACGGGTAAAAAAACGGCGTCAGTCACACCACAACCTGGTGAAATCAAAGAGTTAAAAGTAGAGAACAAAGCCCTTAAAAAAGAATTAAATCGAAAAGATAAAGCACTGGCTGAAACGGCCGCCTTGTTAGTACTCCAAAAAAAAGTCAATGCCATTTGGGGTACAAACGAGGACAACTAATCGAAGAATGTGAGCGTAAAGAGATCCTAAGTTTAATCGAGAAGGCTCAAATCACGGGAGCAACTCAATCTAAGGCATGTGAAATTATTGGGATCACACCGAAAACGATACAGCGCTGGAAATCGCATGACATGACTCATGATCGACGCAAAGATAATCGACGGACGCCAAAAAATAAATTAACAGACTTAGAAAAACAGCGAGTTTTAAATGTTATAAATGATAAGGATTATGCTCACTTACCTCCGAATCAGATAGTACCTGCGTTAGCCGACTTGGGCATTTACCTTGCATCTGAATCGACATTTTATAGAATTTTAAAAGAGAAAAATTTGTTAATTCATCGGAATGCCGATAAGCCACGTAGAAAAGTTGCTCGTCCGCAACCTTTGGTTGCCACGGGTCCTAATCAAGTGTACACCTGGGATATAACGTACCTTCCTACACGTATAAAAGGACTCTTTTTTTACCTTTACATGGTAATGGATATTTACAGTAGAAAAATCGTTGGGTGGCAAGTACATGACAATGAATCCAGTGCCCTAGCGGCCGATTTGATGACAGATATCTGCCAACGAGAGGGTATCGAGTATGGGCAAGTTGTCCTTCATTCAGATAGTAATAATGTCACTGCTTTGTTTTATGGTGGCAATCATTCATTAATGGTTCATGCTTGAAACATGGTACCAACAATGTATTAGGCTTTCTGACCCTCATTCTGATCGACCAATTATGTGTCATTCCTTGGATCTGTCGATTGTCTAATATCCTTGCTTGGTGAGGGCAACCTCGCCTATATTTGTGACTCAAGAAGGGCCTGCTAAATACCTCATTACTGTCATGTCCAAATGTTAGGTTCAGTGCTCTCGTCCATAACGAATGAAACAATGGAGAGAAGTCATGAATAAAATTAACAAAATAGATCGTGAATGTATTGTTGGGGGAGTCGATACTCACAAGGATATACATGTCGCTGCCGTTGTAAATGAGTTAAATCAAGTACTATCTACCGAAAGCTTTCCAACAACTAGGCATGGATATAAAAAAATGCTTATGTGGATGTCATCATTTGGCCGTGTTTCACGGATCGGAATTGAATGCTCAGGTACATATGGCCTTGGTTTACTACGATACATGCAAAGCAGTGGGATTGAAGTGTTAGAGGTTACCGCACCAGACAAATCTGACCGTCGTAAACGAGGAAAAGATGACTCATTAGATGCTGAAAATGCGGCACATGCTGCTTTTAGCAAATTGAGAACAGTTACACCAAAAACAAGAGATGGAATGGTGGAATCTCTTAGAGTCCTAAAAAGTTGTCGAAAAAGTGCGGTATCGGCTCGAACAGTAGCTTTACAAATGATAAGAACAAGTATTGTATCTGCTCCAGATGAGTTACGTGACACCCTTAGGCATATGACTCGAATGAGCTTAATCCGTACGCTTGCATCTACCCGCCCTGACTTAACCAATTACAGAGACATTAGCACTGCGTATAGAATAACTTTAAAATCTCTTGCTCGAAGATATATCGAACTTCATGATGAGATTGCTGATTTAGATAAAATGATTGCAACAATTGTCGAAACATTAGCACCACAATTAATTGAACAAACGGCAGTGGGATATGAATCGGCGGCGCAGCTACTGATCACGTTAGGTGATAACCCAGAGAGACTGCGATCAGAATCGAGTTTTGCTGCCCTCTGTGGAGTTAGCCCTATTCCTGCTTCATCAGGTAAAACTAACCGACACCGATTGAATAGAGGTGGAGATAGAGCGGCAAACAGTGCACTTCATATAATTGCGATTGGCAGACTTCGTATCGAAAAGCGTTCACAAGAATATATTAAAAAGCGCGTAGGTGACGGGTTATCAAAAATGGAAGCGTTGCGATGCTTGAAAAGATATATTGCAAGAGAAATTTACTATCTTCTTAAAAAGAGAAATATGTTGATTAATGCAGTCCAAATTACTTCTTGACACTTAGAAGGGCATCAATGGCAGTCCAATGAAAGGGGCGACTATGTTGGCGACACTACAGGAGTTAGGGATAATGCCTTCGCTAAGTCGCCCTTCTGTAAGCAACGACAACCCGTATTCAGAGTCGCTATTTAAAACTTTAAAGTATCGACCAGAATACCCAGAAAACGCGTTTGAAAATATCACCGCAGCGCGGTGCTGGGTAGAAGGATTTGTGAGTTGGTATAATACTGAACACAGACATAGCGGTATAAAGTTAGTGACGCCAGAAGAACGTCATACAGGCAAAGATATTGAGATTTTATCCGCCCGAGTTATCGTCTATAAAAAGGCACAAAAACGACATCCAGAACGCTGGAGTGGCGACATAAAGAATATGGAACCGATGGGTTCAGTTTACTTAAATCCATCGAACATAAAAGCTGAGGGTAAAGGTTTTATAGCAGCTTAAAAATTAACTAACAGGCGACAAGTAGCTTGAAAATCACCGCGGCCGGCCGAAAAAAGACGCAAAGCCAACGGGATATCACTACTTGATAGATGCAACGCCTTATACCGATTTAGAAAAAGTGAAACTAGCCAGGCTTAAAGTAGGCATGTTTATTCTCGCAACCAACGATACTGACTGCGTCGATCTAACAATGGCTGCGTTACTTGAGCATTACAAGTCACAGCAAAAGGTAGAGCGTGGGTTTCGCTTTTTGAAAAGCCCTGAGTTCCTAACATCATCAATTTTCCTGAAGAAGCCTCAGCGAATCGAGGCGCTGCTGATGATCATGACGCTAAGCTTACTCGTTTACGCTAGCTTAGAGCACAAAATCCGAGAGAACCTCACTAAAACCGAGGAATTCTTTCCTAGCATGGTGAAGAACAAGAAGACAACTAAACCGACAGCACGTTGGGTATTCTTAAAATTCGAAGGTATCGACACACTCGAAATTGGCGGTCAAAGCTTCATCACAGGTGTTCAAGAACATCAGACTCGGCTACTCAAGCTTCTTGGCATACTGTATGAAGCGGTTTATTCCTAAATTGGCTGCGGAATCTCGGTTAAATGAGTTTTCCCTGTTCCTGGCCCGCCAACAAGCACGATGTTTTGGCTATCTGAAGTGGCATAGTTAATTTGGCCACCTAGTTAGAGGTGATATCATCACCTCATAAATGAATAGGTGACATTATGACTAAACGTAAAAGAAGGCTACTTAGTGCCGAATTTAAACTTGAGGCTGCCCAGTTAGTTCTCGATCAAAATTATACGATTGTTGAGGCGGCTCAAGCGATGAATGTGAGTAAATCTGCTTTGGGTAAATGGGTTCGTCAGTTAAAGGAAGAGCGTGAAGGAAAAGCTCCGCAAGCGGCTCCTCTTACTCCTGAGCAAATTGAAATCCGTGAATTGAAAAAGAAACTTGCTCGTCTTGAAGAACACAATGATATTTTAAAAAAGGCTTCCGCTCTCTTGATGTCCGACTCTCTGAACAATTCTCGATAATCGAGA
This sequence comes from Vibrio sp. MA40-2, assembly GCF_047302445.1. NCBI lineage: Bacteria > Pseudomonadati > Pseudomonadota > Gammaproteobacteria > Vibrionales > Vibrionaceae > Vibrio > Vibrio sp. MA40-2. Next base: position 988,466 of record NZ_CP178627.1, on the reverse strand, counting down.
AACTCAGGAAGAGCTATAGCGTTAAAACGTTATGTTACGTGTTCAATGTTCATCGAAGCAGTTATAAATATTGGCGAAATCGGCCCAGTGATGTCAGCCCTGAAAAGATTAAATTACAATGCTTGATTAGAGAAGTTCATGCCGCCAGCAATGGCTCAGCAGGGGCGAGGAGTATCGCGGATATGGTGACGAATCAAGGTACACCATTGAGTCGTTATCGAGCTTCAAAGTTGATGAAGAGCTTAAGGTTAGTGAGTTGCCAACAACCAAAACATAAATATAAAAAATCGGGCTCAGAGCACATAGCTATCCCTAATTATTTAGATCGTCAATTTGCAGTGACGGCTCCAAACAAAGTTTGGGTTGGAGATGTAACGTTTGTGTGGACAGGAAATCGATGGGCATATCTCGCGGTAGTCATCGACCTATTTTCGCGTAAGCCTATTGGGTGGGCGATGTCTTTATCACCTGATAGTAAATTAACAGGTAAAGCACTTTCAATGGCCTTTGAATCACGAGGTCAACCGGAAGGTATTTTGTTCCACTCGGATAGGGAAGCCATTATACAAGTAGGAAATATCGTCAATTACTTTGGCGTTATCGAATCAAGCAGAGCTTATCACGCAGAGGAAATTGTTGGGATATAGTCCGATGGAACGTTTCTTCAGAAGTTTGAAAAGTGAATGGATCCCTGAAAATGGTTATCGTACTTTTTCTGAAGCTAAAGAACAGATTGTTCGGTACATTATTGGATATTACAGCCAGCTTGGGCCCCATCAATATAATGGAGGATTAACACCGAATGAATCGGAACGATTATTCAGGTTAAACTCCGACATCGTGGCCAATTATTCTTGACCACTTCATAAATCACAAAGTTGTTTTAAGCAGTTTTATTTTAAAATTGCTAAAGAATTAAAATTACAACCATCAGCACTAATTTATGGGAATTTATTTGCCTGGGACTACAATAAAAAATCACCGTTACTTCGTCCTGAAAACGAATTTAATGAAATCAAAAGATTATCCATTGCGTTGCTAGCTGTTCAAATAGAAGAGTTCAAACCAGATGTGATTATTTTTGCAACAGGTGTTCATAAAGTAATTGATGATGCGATTAAAGAGCTATTCAATACTTACTTTGATGGTCTAATAAAAAATGACGCATCTTTTATTACTAAGAAATTTTGGGAGTTCAACGCTGGAGGTGCAACATGTTTTCGAATTGCACATCCAAGAGCTTATTATGGTCATCAGAAATATCGAAAACTAATAATTGATCGTAAGCGTCTAATTAAGCAGTGAGGCCTTATTTGGCCTCATCTATGTCTAGGTTCCACGGCATAAGATCGGTCAGATCGTCTTGAAGGGATCGCGTTGGTAGCACTTTGAACAAGTGCGCGAAGTAATAATACGGGTTGATGTTATTTGCCCGACACGTCATCACTAAGCTATACAAGTTAGCACTCGCTGTCGCGCCCTCAACTGAGGTTGAAAACATCCAGTTTTTCCGCCCCGTTGTAAACGGACGGATATCTCGCTCAGTCACATTGTTATCAATGCTGATGTCGCCATCTTCTAGATAGGTGAGCAACTTAGGCCATTGATTGACCGTGTAATTGATAGCGCCACCTAGCTGACTTTTCGGCAGCACTTTTTCCTGACTTTCCAGCAACCACTCGTGGAACTTGTCTAAGATAGGCTTTGATTTTTGTTGGCGTAACCGCTGCCTTTCGATAGCACTTAAGCCTTTGGCTTCTTGCTCAATGCCATAAAGCTTGGCGATGAAGTTGATGGCCTTTTCTACTCGGCCTGATTTCTTCTTCGGTTGGGCTTTTTGTGCATCGGTGAACTTGCGTCTTACGTGCGCCAAGCAACCGGCTTGGCTAACATTGTCGAGACCGTTATAAGCTTGATAACCGTCGGTTAGCAGGTAGCCAGAGTAATCACCTAAGAAGTCTTTAACGTATTGCCCTGCGCGACTTGCTTGATAATCGTAGATAACTACAGGCTGTTTAACGAACTCGCCGCTACGGTAAACCCACATGTAAGATTTACTTTGAGCACTTCGGTCTTGCTCTCGTAGCACTTGAACGGTGGTTTCATCGGCGCAGATGAGCTTCTCATTCAGTAAATGGACTTTCATTGCTTCAACGATGACATTCACTTTACTGCCCAGTTGCACACACCAGTTGGCGAGTGTTCCACGGCTTAAGTCGATATCAGAACGCTTTAATATCTCGACTTGGCGATAAAGCGGCAGCGCATCAACATATTTTGCTGTCACAACAGCCGCGAAGGCTTCAGGGCTACCGATGCTTTTCGGGATCATATTGGCAGGTCGAGGCGCGGTAATAATTTTGCTGCTGGTTTGTGTTTTTTCACACTGCCGGCAAGCATATTTAGTGCGTTCATGGCGCACAACGCTGACTTTCTGAGGGATGATTTTTAGCTCTTCCGAGACTTCAGTTCCGCATTCATGCAGTGGCTCATTACAGCATTCACAGTAAGGGGCATTGAGGGAGTGTTGATGTACTTCGCGCTCTAGCTCGGCTGGTAGTGGTTTTCGGCCTTTTTTATGATGCTTAGGGGCTGACTTTGGCAACGCATTTTGCTGTTCGGCTTCGTTGAAAGTGCCTTTGGGCTCTTTTTCGCTTTTGGCCGAGAAGCGTTTGGATTTACTCAAGTTAAGTTGCTCAAGGAGCAACTGCATTTTGTTTTCTAACTCAACGACTTCCTCAGCTTGAGTGTCAACCGTCTTCTGGAGTGCACTGTTCTCTTCCTGAAGCTTAAGCAGCATCGCTTTGAGTTGTTCTACATCATCAGGAAGATCAGTCATGGTAAGGGCTCGTTATCTATCATTTCCACTTAGTCTGACAGCGAAAAAGGATCGTTCAAGCCCAATTTGGGGATCAGTATTCAAGTTCACACTTCTCTGCCATATAGAGGTTGATGAGCCTTGGGGTTTTCAAGGTTTAGCCCAGATAATAGCCAGTTAAGTTGTTGCGTAGAGATATGGATATGCCCAACTGCTGTGGGTTTGGGCCACTTAAAGCGGCCTTTTTCTAGTCGGCGGTAATAGAGCCAAAATCCGTTGGTATCCCAAAAGAGAATTTTGATTTTATCTCGGCCACGATTACAAAAGATGAACCACGCGCTGCTCAATGGATCCATTTCTAGCACATCCGCGACAATAAGAGACAGGCCATCAATCGACTTTCTCATATCGGTGATACCAGAGACGAGATAGACCGCGCCACTGGGGATCATTGCAGCGCCTTAAGCCAAGTTTGAATTTGTACCAGTGGTAATGAGGTTGGCAGTTCCGCTCTAAGTCCATTAGGTAGATGTACAACAACCGCTTCCGAACCTAAAGGTGGACGATCATTTATTACCACTTGATGGGCAACCTGCTCATCATCAGTTTGTTTGAGTTTCTTCAACCAATAATGAAAAGTGGCGTAATTGATGTCGTGCTCTTTGCAAAACTGCGGAACAGAAAGTCCGCTTTCTTGCTGATTAGAGACAATGGTTGTCCAATGTTGGTGTTTTTCAGATTGAGTCATAGTTCCTCCGTTAGGTTGAAAAAACTATGACAAAGGTAGAGCGGAATTAGAACGTGTGGTTAATTAGACGCTTACAATTGATCAGTTAAAAGGAATGTAATAGTGCCTATCGAAATGAGTTACGACGCGGACTTTAATGTAAAACGTTTTCAAATGTTGCTCGATCAATATCCTGATCAATATCTTAGTCAATTTAGATATCTTTGGTGTTTGTCAGATGGCGAAGATAAGAATAATTCGTCTTATCATTCAAGATTTTTAGGAGAAAGTGACGATAATTATGATGGTGAATTTAGGCGTCTTTTAGATCATTTATTTCAAGATATGTGTAATTACCGTTCGACTTGTAATCAATACCCTTGGCATGGTGTGTATGTGGTATTAAACCATAAACAGTTTACTATTGAATGGTTCAATGGGCCTGAAATAGAGCAATTGTTTGAAACAATGATTGAATTTTCTTACTAATCCTCTGAAGGCATAGTTGTACTTATAGTTTATTTTTTCGAGTGACTTAAGCTACTTATTTTGTTTTTGCTATTAAAAATGTTGGATGAATTCAACTAGGTTGATCATAAACACCAAATATAGATAATACATTATGGTCTAAATCAGGGAAAAATTACGTACATGCTCATTTTTAAAGAGCTAGTGACGTATTGAGTACTCAATTTTTGAACTTCATTAGTTAGCGTTATCAGATAACAATCAATTGGCTGATAATCGATTTGTAGATTATTTTCAGTATTTTCTAATACCTTCATAGGCAAATTGGAGGTCCAACAATGAGTAACCAGCACCCTTTTGAAGGTACTGTCGAGTCTTTATTGACGGGGGTGTTCATTATTTTTTCTTCGGACATTGGTGAATCAGGGCTAGAAAATGCTAGCCCTTGAGATGACCATGCTATCGGCATGGCTAGTCTTACCACTGCCAAGGCAGTTGACGATACTGATATCGGTTGAGCTTAAACGCTACTGGCTTTTTGATGGTTGTGTAGCTGTAACATTGCCTCTCATGTGGTTTATCGATAATGATGGTCTTTTTGCCATAACAAATATCGCTGCGTGGATCTTGGTAATGTTCATATAAAGCAACAGATAACGCACGGCACCAATGAAGATGCCTTTCCCACACTATTGACCTGTCCATATGTCCATTCGTTTTTTTAAGCGAGCCGTAATATTTTGCTAACGTCAGTCCTGGGCACTCGGCGTGTAGGCGCACGTCGTGAAACATGACTGTGTCCGATCGCATCATACTGCGTGCATACCCATTTAATACGGATTTCAGTTTCTGTTCCTCCATTAAACGCTCATAGCAATGCTTGGCTATTGTTTCTAAACGCTGTTGTTCGCCCAATGAACTTAACGCCATTTCTCGCTTATCGCCAATAAGCGTACAAACCGAACGCAGCTCAGCGCCTAAGGCAAAGGCGCGCAGTTGATGATTATCTGTCAGGTTTTGATGAAAATATTGGGCGCGGTTAAAGGTGCTTTTCATTATGATCCGCCTCCTAACATCATGTCATTGAAAGCCAGTCCATCTTGGCGAGACGCATTGGCCACATACGGTGCGTACACGTCAAACAGCAATTTGGTGTCGCTGTGTCCCAGTTTATGTGAGATATAGAGCGGATTCTCATGCGCCGCGATGTGCAGCACTGCAGCGGTATGGCGGGTTTCGTACGCGCGACGAGGTGTAAGCCCCGCTTTTTTTAAGGTTGGGTGCCAAATATGCTTGCTGATGTAGTGCGTATCAAGGCCGCCCCCTGTTTTGGACACAAAGACAAAGGGGCTGTTGTCATCTCTTTTCTCCCACTGGCGCTTGAGCGCGGCGTATAACGTGTCGCACATCTGCAAATCACGACGTGATTTCGGCGTCTTCACATCACCAATCTCCCCATTCACATAATTTTGTCTTACATGAATTAATCGGTGGTCAAAATCGATGTGCTCCCAATGCAGTCCATGCACTTCACAGCTTCGCATGCCCGTCCAAAAACGCAGTAAAAAATAGTCGCGCCACTTTTCTTCGCAGCAATCTAAAAAATGACGGACTTCTTCCATGGTGAGCGGCTTAGAGTCCGCTTTTTCTTCTTTTAGTGATTTATAGCGGCGAAATGGGTAATCAAAGTGATGCTCTTCAGCGGCAAGACTAATAATCGCAATCAGTGGCCATAAAATATTATTGATGCGTTTGTTGGTCAGTTTGCGCGCCCCATTGTGTTTTTGAATCTCTTGCAGCGTTTGACGAAAAAACTCCACTTGGGAAAGCGACACTTCAGAGACTAAGGTATTGCCAAAGTGCGGAATGAGATAGTGCTCTAGGGTGTTCTTGACGGTGTCTTTATAACTGGTTTTCCAGTTGCCTTTTTGACGCTCAAACCATTCAATCGCAAAGTCATTGAAAAAAGGATACAGGTGGTCGGGGTACTTCTCGCGCTGCAAGCGTTCAAATAACGCCACTTTTTTACTCTCTGGGAAGTAATCACGGTATTGAAAGGTGCCAAGGTCAATCTCAGCATTCATCTGTTTGAGTGTGGCTTGAGCAAGCTTTACATTTTTTGGGGTCGCCATTTGTTTGGTGCCTTCGCGAAAGCGTTGGCCGTACAAATGAAGATCGAACTGAATGCGCCCGTTAGGACGGATACGAATATGAGCCATAATGGCCTCCATTGATCTTAGATCTTAAATAGATCTATCCCTCACCAATGGAATTCGTTAGAATCGTGCCATCGGCTGGGTCTGCTTAAACACTGCGCAGCCGGTACGGGGTAGGGAGGTTGCCGCCTTCCTATCCCAACTGCATTCTTACTTTTTCAAACTTGGGCGTGTATTACGCGTTCATCGTGAAATAAACGGTCCACCCAGCTTGTATAAAGTTTCATCGTTTAATGTAGACGCATACTGTTTTAATGTCCAGTATTTTGTGTGTTTTTCTATGCCGATTTCCTCGTATTACCTCTCTTTTGGCATGACCTTGCGTTTTAAAACATCGCTTCTAAATCTAAGGTGTGGTTCTCTCCTGTTTTTTCTTGTTCAACCAAGCCTTTATCTTTGCGATAACTATCCAGTATATTATTGATTTCTCGTATTTTCTGCGCATTGTTGATCAGTTCGACACAAAGGGATTGGGCCGGGATCTGTTTTCTGGCCTCGTCAAAGAGCCCCATATACGTTTCAAGGCGTTTGTTTTTATAGATGCTGACTTTCATCTCTTTCATTTCCGTCATGTTAATGATTTTAAGGTCGAGAAACTCTTTTAAATGAAATTGCACAATCAGCTGTTCGTTGTTTTCTATAGATAAGCTCGACACTAAAATGGGTTTGCTATGATTGTCATCTTCAACTTGCGCCAGTAAGAACGAGTCCTCTTTTTGAATCACAAAATACCCAATGTCTTGCGAGCGAACATCTAGGTATTTGCGCACCGCTCTAACTTCCTTCTTGAACGGATCGATATCGATAGTAAAAATGGATAATACGTCAAGCGCATCAGCCTTTTTTTGCTTAAAGTCATCAAGACTCTCGAGTGACATTTGCCAGCATTGTTCTGATGTTTTGAAGATAAGTCGGTTGTTTTCTTGTCGCATAAGGATGTCATTATCCGCTGTGTTTTTGACAACGTGCTCAAGAAGATCGACACCATGCTCAGGTGAAGTGAACGAATGCCCGAGATCGATGTTAAGGTTGGTTTTGCTGATGTCGATTTTGTCGTCACGCATGATTTTGAGCTCTTTTGTGTCCGGATCAAACTCGACCATTTGAAAGGGGACATGCGGTTTTATTTCATGGATAAGACGTTGGCAAGTAGATTTGGTGATGGTCTGATAGTCACGTTGAGAATCTGAATGAATAAACTGAGTGTGCGCGTCCAGAGGGTCATGGGTCTTGATTTCACGGCGACAAGCACGAGCCAGGATGGCTTGAATATTACTTATTTGTTGATTTTGCGTGTTAAGGAGGGAGACATCTTTGGTATCGTAAATAATGATAAAGGGCGTTGGTTCTTTTGAATGGCATTCAATGTGGAGTGTGATGAACGTATCGCGCGTCAGAGCTTGAAGGTCGATGGCCGATTGAAGCCAGTTTTTAAACACATCACCTGAGAGTGAAAATGATCCTAGTGTGTTGACTGCTTTGATGTCGTCATTTAAATCCAGTGCGATAAATGAATATTCAGGCGCATGCCCTCCCACTATTTTGCATTGGTTATTTTTAAAATCAAAACAAAAGCTGACACAAAAATCGTCACTTTTATTAATAAGTTGAGCTTGAAGGCGCTGTAAGCTTTTTTGAGCAACGTTGGCGTTGATACGAAGTGGCACTATTCTTGTTTTCATTTAATTTTCCTTTCTAGGCTGATGGCGTACTCACTGGCAATAGGCGGCGGTTTGTCATGTTATGCATGACGCCTGCGGTGTGTATGGGTCTGGAAATAGGCCAAATACTCATAGATATGATGCACCGTTTGTCTTGCCAGTGTGATGGTCTCTAAAGGAGACAGTGTGATATGAAGCTCTGTCCCCCCTTTGTCTTTTTTCGTGATAATGATGGTGTCTTTTTTATCGGCAAAGCGTTGTCGGATGTTGGTTTCTTGTCGGCTCGGATCGGTCTTTCCATTCACCACGAGGGTAAAGGTTGCGTGAAAAAACTGAAGTTCGGGAATTTTAAAGGCTTGTCTAAATAGCGTGCCATCCCTTTGGTTGGTCGTCATTTTGATTAAAATATGGGGCGTTTCATTGTCGTCAACCCATTCCATGTTGGTGACTTTACGTATGGCTTTCTCCCATTTCTCGCGTGAAATCGCACGCTTATGCTTGTTTGAATACGCCCAAATGGTACTGATGTCTGAAAAGAGGAAGTGGTCTTGATTGTCATTGAATTGCTGACAAAACAGCGTTTTAAGTAAATCGTGTTGAACGTTTGGAAAAGGACGACAATCGGGTTGATTCGCTCTTAGCGCTTTATCTGATAATAGCTCCGTTAACAGTGTGGTTAAGTGCGAGGTGGTGACAGCTGAGGAGGTAGGACAACGCTTTTGAGGCAACACGTCATTGAGAAGGGCCTCTTCTGAGAATGACAGTGGGTAATGCTTCTTTTCTTCTGTTGAAAGTTGCGCGTAGTAAGGGTCTAATTTTGCGATGCGCCGAGAGAGATCGTTTGATCCTTTCTTTAATCCTAATACCCAACCGAGTTTGGCTCGAGTGTAGCATTGGCTTACTTTTGGGTTGCCTGTTTTTCGATAAAATGGATAAAGCCAATCTATGCCGTGGACATAGTGTTTACGTGTTGTGGCGTAGTGTTTGTGCCCAATCTCACGAGTGAGTTCTTCAAACAGCAAGTTATCATTGAGGTCCAGGGTGTCTTTTTGTTCTAACCAGTGCTGAAACTGCGTTTTCAATGTGTCTTGGGTCATCAAGGTTTGCAGTGTGGCGGGTAATCCAATATCGATATCACTGGCGTGAGACATAAAATGCAGACCTTGAAGGAGGTAGACAAAGGCGCCAGAGTGTCTCAAATGATGGAAGCGGGCATTGTCGCCACACATCGCTTTAATTGCCTTTGTGGCGGGTAACAAGTAATGCAGTTGTCTGGAGTTTGGGCGTTCATTTTCAAAACCAATAAGTGGGGTTTGTGGGGAACGACTGACAATGCCGCCACGAGTCGACAGCTTTGGTTTGATTTTTATACACATGCGGATGAGTTTGGCAAACTCAGGAGGAAGGTATACGTGTACCAATCGTGATTGCTTGCTTTTCGGTCTTCCTTCGTTTGTTTGAGTAATATGCAGCGTAAAATATTGATTGTCATCTTGACCTCCATGCAAGGGGGTTTTCTTAGCCGCCCAGATATCTTTAATTCGCAGTCGGACGATTTCACCGCGTCTGAGTTTGCCAAAATACGCGAGAATGACCGCTGATGCGCAGAATAAACGCTGAAAAAAATGTCCGGTGGTATTGCTTAGTAATGCATGAACAATCTGGTGCAGCGCATCAATAGAGATGAAATTGGCGTCGATATTGACAGGGGCGGTAGGGTTCTGCAGTTCGTTTAAATTGATGTGATCGGTTAAATCTTGCGTCGTTAAAAATTTAAAAAATCGATGGAGTGTTTGCTGGGCGCTTAGTGTGGTGAGCGGGGCATAGGTGCGATGCGCCCAAGCCATGAGTTCATCATGGTTCTGGCTGGCTTCAAAGCTTAATGGGGACGAGGCCAGTATCGTGGTAAGTCCGGAGTATTTAGTCAGCGTAGAGTCGCTAAGATGTTGAACTCGTTCCCCACCGTATAAGATAAGGTGTTTCACAAACAGACCCGCAAGTTGCGGCAGGACATTATCCATTTGCCATGTTGTCACCTCGTAGTCGGTTGGTTTGGTTCGGTTTTTCTTATAGTTATTTAATAGTGTCTGGTGAGGCCATTTTTCTTTTTTTCCTGGTTCGATTTTTTCATACCACTTGTCATCCCACGTTTGTGTATAGATGGCATCGAGCTGCTTTTTTTGATTAGGAATGCAGGGGCGTTGCAGCTCATAGGCGACGTGTCTTGTCGGGTAAGCGATGTCTTTTAACAGCGTCGGCACCACGTCGTCGCGGTAATACCAAATGGCTTGAAAGAGAAAATGCAATTGTGTTTTGGGACAAGAGTGAATGGCTTTACTCATCATTGGGGATGGCCCAGCACGACGGATCAGTTGGTCAACTAAGGCTTGGAGTCGGTTGCTGAGCGCATTGAGTCTCATGGAAGGATGGGAAAGCGCGGCCGATTTCTGCTCATAAAACGTGCTTAAGGCGCGGTAAACCGAGAGCGGTAAGTGATAACGAGTAAACGAGGCATTGTCTGCTTCTTTGTCTTGCCGGCCTTTGATGTGTATCAGGCGCAGATAAAGATGGTTATCAACAATTTCAATACACTCTGGCGAGGTGAGTATGTGATGGAGATACTCAAGCGGCAAAGGGGCGATTTCTAATGCCACCATTAAGGCGACCTGCTCTTGGCTAAGCGGCGTTCTCTCTTTATAAAAAACCGCCAATGACGCGTTGTATCCTTCAAGCAAGCGATAAGCGGTGTGCGCGTGAGATGTGATGTTCTCAAAAAGCTTGGCATCGTGATCGATGAGCTTTTTTTCTTCCGTTTGTGGTATGCCCCACCCAAGCTCATGGTAGAGATACAGCAAAATGGCGGTGAGGGCGCTTTGGTAACCTGATTTGAGTTTCGCAGGCTGGTGTGCCCATCGTTGTCTGATGGTACGTAATGTTGCCTCCGTCACTTGACGATGCGCTTCTTGACTATTTGGCCAGCGGTCTACGACCCATTTGATGGCGTCTTCTGATGGCATCAAGGCGTGGTTTTGCTGCGCGTGGTGCACAATGTTGCTGATTGATAGTGTGCGTAGTAGAGAAGAGGCGCCCTTTATGTCGGCTTCATCATTTTTGCGATAAATAGAAGGCGTGCTGCCTGATGAGTTATTGGGCATAGCACACCTTTTGTAAGTTGAAGTTCGATGCAATGCTATTGATGTGTTGAACGAGCTGTTGACGGTGGAGAGGGAAGAGATGGTCGTTCCCTAGATTTTCTCCGATGTTAGCGTGCCCCATCAGCCTATCGATTTGAGAATTACTTAAAGAAGACGGGTGAATATGTTCGAGTGCGTATTGAGCAAAAGCATGTCGTATCGAGTAGGCGACAAAAGTGGCCCCTTGTTGTTTTAAAAACTGGCGCAAAAGATGGGCGGAGACATACTGCGCTTCTTTATTGTCATCAATCAGATACCACAAGACATCTTTATCTAAGCGGTAGATCTTAGCGGGTATAAGCGATGCGAGTGTCTTTTGTAAAATTTGATGTTGATCGATCTGCTGCGCAAGGTAATCACTGATGAATATTTCACGATAATGCCCCTTATCATACACACTGGCGTTTTTTCCTGGAAAGTAACGCTCAGACTCAATGCTGATGTGGTGAGTAGGACGCGTACCCGTACCGATTAAAAAACATAAAGTGAGGTGATAGGTGCATAGATTATAATAGGTGATGAATGCTTCAAGAGAGTAATGATCGTTAAGTGCCCTGGATTGTGACATTATCTCTTTTTCCAATTGGCGAAAAAACTTTGCTAAGGTCACGACATCAATACTACGCTGGCTTCCAACCAAGACAGGTGGTAGCGTCGAACTTGGCTTGGACTCTTCTTCGCGATAATGAAGTTGTCCAATGTTATGGGCTTTTAAGGCGGCAGGGACGGTTTGTATTAATGTGGTATCCACTAAGTAGACGAGCTCAATCCCCGAGCGGTTTTTTGTGCGTCTTTCTACGGTAAATTTCTCTTCAAAATTTAACGCTCTTATCTCAAAAATCAAACGTTCAAGATAGCGTTCATGCGCTCGAAATATTTTGGCTCGTATTCGGTCGCTGGTTTCTTGTTGATAGTGCCGTGCATGTTTGTGATGGATGCCATGGTATTGATGTGCCAAGACATGTCGGGGCAATGCGCAGAGGTTATTGTCTTTTTGAACGCAAAGATTGAAATAGTTAATGAGATTGTCTTTTCTGCCTACGGATTGCTCCAGCTCATCCAAGCCATGTTGTTTCCAACGTCGCTCGATCATGGTTTTGAGTTCCTCTTTTTCTCGCGAGCTTAAAAAGGGACGTTGGTAGTCACGCTGAGAAATAAACCGCTGAAAAAAAGGATTGAGTCGAGAGGGAACCGGCTGCCATAAATAGACGATGTTATTTTTTATCGGGTACGCGACAGCGTATTCAACCCAAGAGGTCGATTCGTGCATGACGGTTCGAAACGCATTTTTTTGACACGATTTGTAAGCCTGCTGACGGAAAAGATCAGGCAGTGTGTAGTCTGAGATCTTGGCACTATTCTCTTGTTTTCTTAACGAGGCCAGCTCCCCTGTGAGCCACATATAAATGAAAACAAAAAAGAATTTCTCTCGCTTTTGGATCGGGATCTGGCGGCGATTTAAATCTTTGAAAATTCGGGCAAGGGACGTGACAGTGAGTTTGGCTTCAGGATAAGGAGCGCCACTTTGTTTGTTGCGATTTCTTCTTTTTTCATTTGCAATATAGCTCAATAACTGCCTCGTGTCATAATCTTGTAGTATGGTTTTATATAATATAATACATTTAAATTATTAATGATTAAATAAAACAGGAGGGGTGTTTTAAGTCAAGAGAAAAAATTGGTTGGCGGAGCTTTGTGTTATAAATGTGAACTAGTACCCACAAAAGAAGAGAGGGTATCGCGTTAAAAGGAGGCCATCGGTGGCATCAAAGAATTTCTCGAGCACTTAAATAGTTGTATTTGGTACTCTTGATGTTCTGTCATGACTGGTTTACCGTTAATCTTTAATGTGTCTATATTGACGAACGTAAAGCCGATCCAATGTATCGTTGGTTTTGATTTTTAAATACATAGAATACATGACGAAAGAGCAGGTAATCTATTTTCAGTTTAAGATTAAACTTATTTAATCAGCTCAATTAAAAAGGTTCCGTTGAGTGTTGATTAGGTTAAATTTCATTACATCCTCCCCTTTGCTCATTCGCGGATCTTATCATCCTGAGTCTGGGGGGCTAAATCATACCTAATTGCTGGTTTTTCTTGAGAAAGAACGTGTTATGTTTTGGCTTAAGCTGAATTCGACTGGGCGGTTGTCTTTGCTTATGAAGCGGCGTTAGTCTCGAGACTATTGAGCAACAAGCCAGAGCTGAACGAGACGCAACGGCTAGTCTGGTATAAAAAAGCGTCACTTCTTGTAATGAAACCGATCCAAGATTGAGGTGAAGCTGAGCTGGCCGAGGATAACATAGAAGAAAACAGTGGACTGGGTAAAGCGGTTAGCGACTTCAACAAATACGATGAAGGGCTGACCACCTCACGTTTTTATGTGATGGTGAAATGATAAATAGAGTTAATAAGCTTTTTTATATGGTTATGATAGGTTGTTCAAAAGAAGGGCAGGTGACAAAATGAGCCAGTCTGTCATTAAGAATATTAGGCACTTAAACGGAGTAAATTCATGGCCATGGAAGCAAAGGTAGCAGCCAGTAGCAAAAAGCATGCAGGTAAACCGCTATATCCACATAAAAACCGTGATGGCTTCTATATAGCTTCTCACAGTCGATTTAAAGCTGACTACATTCTTGTTGAAACTGAAGAGCAATTAGAAGCTCTTGTATCCTTAGGATACGGCGCCAGAATGTCTAACCCGTCGATGAAAATCGGTGCATCTCTTATATCAAGCAAAAGCATAAAACTAACTAAACCAATTAGCTTCAAATCGACGCTTGCTTCAGTTGTAAAAAGCACAGATTCTAAATCAACAGTCAAAAGAAGACTTGAACAATCTTTCTTAAGGTCCCATCTTCTTAGCGCAAATCCTACAGGTAAATGTGTCATCTGCGGCAATGAGTTTCCAGCGAATTTCCTAGTCGCTGCACATATAAAAAAACGCGCCAAATGTACTACATCGGAGAAGTTAGATTTCGATAATATTGCTAGCCTAATGTGCAAACTTGGTTGTGATGATCTTTTTGAAAAGGGGTATATTTACATCACTTCAGGCTCAGTAGCCATAAATACTAAAGCTAAACCTACACCTGTTTTAGAAAAGTACCTGACTGAGATTGATGGAAATGTGGTTCCCAATTGGTTGGGAAGCAAAGCGTATTATGAATGGCACGCACACGAGTGGGGCTGCGCCTAACTAAAAATCAACAATGCAAAACCAAGAAAAGCTGAATCAGGCCATTGTTGACTTTGAGCACTGGCGACAAACCCGCGCCAGTAAACACGGCAATATCCCTGATGAACGTCGTCACCAAGCGGTTAAGCTACTTGAAAAGTATCGAGTCGGTCAGATCACCAAGGCATTACGGATCTGCTCCACTCAACTCAATACCTGGCGCAAACAGTTTTTAGTCGAGCAGGCGATGACACCGAACTTTATACCACTGCCGGTTGAGCCTGACTTAACACACAAACCCACCCTGAAACTACAGCTGACCTTACCCAACTCAACTCAAATTCATATTTGTGGGAATATGTCCCCAGACTTATTGCTATCGAGCAACGGCTAACAAAATAAGATTAGGGCGGTGAGACATCACTTCTCCAGAGGAGGCAACTCGTGATAGTGCGTCTATTTCACGTCAACCTCACCATCATTTTTAATAAAATCCTCAGGGGCGAAGTCCTTGTATAGGTCGAGCATAAAGCCAAGTACGGGATGAGTGATAAATTCGGCGACGAAATTTTCATGTTTATCTGATAACCCCCAAAACATTACCAGTTTATCGCCTCTATTGGGTACAGTTGGTCTTTCCCAAAGTGGACTAATCGCGCACTATTAGTCGCTTTTTTCCTGAAGTTACCGACGTTTTTCAAGGTGCAGTAGAGGGCATAGCTTATGGCATTAGTAGAAGACTTTCATACGCCCCAAAAATAAATGCAATTTTAAAGTACATATGCATTTGACAAGTACATATTATTAGCTTAAATTATATGTGTAATCTGAAAGTACACATGGAGTTCAAAATGAAGATGAGAAGCGTTGCGGGTCTGCAGTTACCTCCTTGGCCAAAGTGCCATTCTGTATCTAGGGGTGAGTTTGAAGCCGCATTTTTCGAAGACTTTACGTATTCATCGGAATACCATAGTCGTTATGAAGAACCTGAGTTTCAACTGTTTTTCGAAACTAATTTCCAAGGAACTGACGAGCAATTGAAGTTTGGAAAAAACTCAGCAATTTGGAGGTTACTTGAAGACTTCTATTTCTATGCGGAGATGGGAATTAATCCAGAATTTTCTTTTTCTGATGATGACTTCATGTGGGCTATTGAATTTTTAACACATCTACATTCGCTAAAAGAATGGCATGGTATTGGTTCCTGGGCATTGGAAAAAATAGTTTATAAAGCCTTCGCAAGGATAAAGCTTGATAGTCATTTGGATGTGGATGGTCATGACGACTTCCCTACGTTATCCAGTGGTTTTCTTCCATTGGCCCATACAAAACACTTTACCATGCTAGAAGTTGCGTTACTTGCGGGCGTATCGAATGTACGCAGCATCCGAAATGCTACTTACGATAAGAATGCTCCTTTGGCCACTATTAAGGAAGGTGGAAGTGTTTTGGTTACGGTTGATGAAGCAAGGCAATGGCTGGCGACTAGACCTAAATTCATACCGACACAAGGGGTGGATTATGATTAATTTAACTCACCACTCAGTAAAACGTTGTCAGCAGCGTGGCATAGATCCAGCGGTCGTAGAGCTGCTAGTAGCAATTGGCATTGAGGTTAATGAGGACAATGAAGCGAGTAAGTTAGCATTCTCAAAGCGCGAAAAAAAACGCTTACTGAAAACTCTGAAAAAATGCACTAGAACAGTGGAAAAAACACCTTATGTGGTGTTGAGCTATGGTGGTGATGTTATCACTACCGCACATCAATACAATTAGTATGTTGGGACTAAAAATGGAAAAAAATACTTTAAATCAGTACTTAAAAGAAGTTTCAGTATGTGACCCTAAAAAACCATGGGACACGACACTACAAATGTTTAGTGATGATCGGCTTTCAGTTTACTATGCGCCTTTTGAACACCTTAATAAAAAGGCTAAAGTAGTATTGTGCGGAATCACTCCAGGTGCCACACAAGCCATGGAAGCGCTCAATATTGCGAAGAGTGGCGTTATTGCTGGCTTAACAGTTGAAACGGTTCAAGAGCAAGCGAAGCAAGCTGCTAGCTTTAAAGGTTTTAGAAAACCGTTAAGCCAAATGTTAGATTTAGTTGGTTTACACGAAAAATTAGAAATTGAGTCTTGCGATCAATTGTTCGGTATTCACGCTGGTATGGTGCATTATACTAGTGCGATTAGATATCCAACCGTACTGAGCAATGGCAATAATTACAATGGCACCCCAAAAGCCAGCCGTCACCCTCAATTAAGGCGTATGTTAGATAAGTTTCTTGCCGAAGAAGTGGAAGAATTGGGGCAAAACTGTTTGTGGATCCCGCTTGGTACCGCTGCAACTGAAGCTTTAGAGTATTTAGTAGAGCAAGGTACCTTAAAACCAAGCCAATTGATTAGCGGATTGCCACACCCAAGTGGTGCCAACGCTGAACGAATCGCATACTTTTTAGGAAATAAACCGAAAGATCGTTTAAGCAATAAAGTGAACCCAAGTAAACTAGACGCAGCTAAAATTAGTCTTTTAGAAAAAATAAAAGCGGCGTAACGATAAGAGCTTTTTATCAAGTAATGCAGAAGTGGCAGCACCTTAACCTTAAAGGGTGCTGCTTTTTAATGTTATCTGAAGACTTTTCAGCAAACCTTGCATAAAGTAAATTAAGTAACACAAAATTGTCCCATTAAGTTTTGACCTAATTACTCTGTGTCTATGGCGAACGATTGCACCAGAATCATCAACCTTTTTCTTATGACAGGAGGTTGATGACTCGTACCAAAAATCTCTCCAACCTATCAATATGGGTTCAATTCTATTCAGGCACACATCTGAATAACAATTCGCTTCTAGTACCATTCAACCTGTATGGTCAAACAAAATGTAACAGTTCCGCTAGTTTATTAATTTGTGTAAGTGATCCCTCTCTTCAAATACCTTTATCTCTTCTTCAAGGGTAGCATGAGCAAAATAAAGAGTTTTCACACCAGCTTGTACGCCAACAAGAGAGTCATCAACAAATAAACACTCGTCAGCCGATACCGACACTTTATTCATAACAAAGTGAATTAGACCAGAATCCGGTTTCCAGATGTTTGCATCAAAGGCACTGAATATTTTACTTTCAAAATAATGATATAGCTCAGTCAGCGGCAAAGTTACTTCCATTTTTTTCACGTGGTGTGTTAGAAGCAATACAGATAGCAATCTGTTTTTCAATCAAGGTTTCTAATACGTGTTTAACACCGTTTATTGGACTTAAAGAAGCCTCAAAAAGCTGTGGTAGTGTGAACGGTATTGTGTAATTAACTGAACTAAGACGTCTCCTTCCAGAAGAAATTTATCATCAATCAAACTGTTAAAAAATATCATCAATTTTCATGCCCTGATAGTTGCGTTTCAGCCAGTTAGATTCAACGTGAACACCTGTGGTAGCAAGAATATTTACCTGTGCTTGTATGCACAATTTTTCACTGTCTATCAAAGTGCCATCACAATCGAAAATGACGCACTTTATCGGTTTTTGTTTTTCATATTATTCGCCATCAGATTTACGCACTTTCCCTTACCATTAGCTCGAACGGCATGGTCTCATGCAAACAATCTACTTTCTTTCCCTCAATTAGCGCAATAATGGTTCTGACTGCAATATCAGCCATTTCTATTCTTGGTGTTCGTATTGTGGTTAATCTCGGAGTGATAACTTCAGCGAAATCGAGATCATTAAACCCAACAATATCAAGGTCTTTTCCTACTTTAATATCATGACGATGGCACTGCATAATTGCGCCGGCAGCCATATCGTCATTGACAAAGAAGACGGCATCAGTATCTGGCCATTGGCTTAAAATGTCAGAAATAGCATCGGCACCATTATGGAAAGAAGTCCGTTCTTTGGTATTGATGAACCTGTGGTTTTCCATACCATGCTTCTCCAGAACTGTCTCCCAGGCAGTCTTCCTTAATAATGCTCTTTTATCCAGCCATGTTGAACAGAACGCGATTTTCTTCCTTCCTTTCGCAACCAGATATTCCGTCAACGCTGTAGCTGCTCCAATCTGATCTACCCCAAAATTCGCGTTAAAGTTTGGTTTTTCAAGGCTATCCATAATTTCGATAGCGGGAATGTTGGTCTTCTTGAGCATGTCGTGCGTTGCTAAAGAGTGTTCTGTTTCTGTAAAGATAAAACCATCAACGTTTCGGGATAGAAAATTTTCTACAACTTTTTCTTCTCCCAGTTTTGTATAGGAGGAGTCACCAATCAGCAAATTGTATTCAAATTTCTCACATCGGCTCTTTGTCGCACTGATAATTTCGGAGAATACCGAGTTTGTAAAACTAGGAATAACCAAAACAATGGATTTGCTTGATGAAGATGCCAGAGTTTTCGCTGCGACATTCGGGATATAGTTCAATACACTGCATGCATCGATAACTTTCGAATGTAGCTCTGATGAGACTCGCTTAGGGTTATTTAAAGCTCTGGATACTGTTGATTTATTTATACCCAAATATTCAGCAACATCTGCAATGGTTGTTCTTTTATTCATTAATCACCATTTTCATTAGAAAGTGCACCAATTCAGGTTCACTCATTAATTTATCCTTAGTCATGAAGCTCTGTCCAACTCATTGCTCCATTATTTGGATGGTCCAACGATAATCGCAGGACGTCAAACAATTCCTTATCTGCCCATTTCTGTGCAGAATATGCTACTTCGTCACAAGATGAAAACGTTATATTGTTTAAGATCCCATGAACTCCATCAACCTCAATGAGTTCGCCATCCTTTATTTGTGCGATTGCCCCCCCTTTTTGAGCTTCTGGCGTTACATGAACCACTGCAGGAACTTTACCTGAAGCCCCGGACAATCGTCCATCGGTCACTAGGGCAACCTGATATCCTTTGTCATAAATATTGCTCAGCAAAGGAATTAATTTATGCAGCTCAGGCATGCCATTTGCCACTGGACCCTGATTTTTCACAACAATGACAATATCCTTCCAAAGTTCATCATTCTGATAAGCTTTATATACCGCCTGCTGGCTTTCAAATACTTGTGCTGGTGCTCTGATTATTTGTCTTGATGCTTGAACTGCAGAGGTTTTCATTATTCCTTGACCAAGATTACCCTTGAGTAGTTTTATTCCACCTGTTGTATTAAATGGCAGCTCAACAGAAGAGATTATATCAGGGTCAGTAATAGGTCGTTCTGCTTTAAGAATCTGACTCGATATCGTTTTATTGTTGAAGCATATGGCATCACCGTGTAGCAGACCAGCTCTCAATAATTCCGCCATAACGGCAGATACGCCACCGGCTTCATGGAACTGATTCACATCAGCTGAACCATTCGGGTAAACTTTTGCTAATAAAGGAACGATGGAGGAAAGTTCATCCATATCTTCCCATCGTAAATCGATACCAGCAGCTCTGGCAATTGCCACTAAGTGCAAGGTGTGGTTTGTTGAGCCACCGGTTGCCAGCCAGACAATACACGCGTTTATTATAGACTTTTCAGTGACCAGTTCATATAAAGGTAATGCATCGTCTTTAACGAGTGCAGATACAATCTCATGGATTACCTCGGACTTCCCATCACATGCTTTGGATAGCCCGCTATCTATGGGTTGAAGACCAAGTGACTCAAGCATTACCTGATTGGTATTTGCGGTACCGTAAAATGAGCAGGTACCTGCACTGTGATAGCACTTACACTCTGTATCGAGCAGTTGCTCTGAATTGATTTTTCCAACATGAAAATCCTGACGAGCTTTCGATTTATTTGAGTTACTTATTCCGGTAGCCATTGGTCCTGAAGGTAAAAAGCACGCAGGTATGTAGCCTCTTGAAAGTGCGCCAATTAACATGCCTGGAACTATCTTGTCGCAGGTTCCCAGTAGTGCAACTCTGTCAGAAGTAGAGCAAGAGAGAGGGATCGCTGTAGACATAGCAATTATATCCCGGCTCATTAGAGAAAGTTCCATGCCATGATAGCCCTGAACGACACCATCACAAATTGCAGGAACACCTCCAATAAACACAGCACTATGCCCAAGTTCTGCGCTGAATGCTTTTATCTGCTCAGGATAATGAACATAAGGAGCATGGGCTGAAACCATCTCATTGTACGAGCTGATTATGCCTAGCGTGTGGCTCGATTTTTGACGAATAATTGTCCGGCGTTTTTCGTCAATGGCGGCAAGGGCATGCGCAACATTACTTGGCTCAATAGAATGAGTCGTAATCTGGCCATCTTTAAGGCTTTTTAGGCGATTAATGTATTTTTCTCTATGAGAAACACTACGTTTTATAAGCTTTTCTGTTATTTCTTCTAATAACTGGCTAGACATAGTTTGCCTCACTTAAAGCTTTAAGAGTCTGATCAACTACGCCGTCTATATCATAATTATCGATTGAGACCTTGATGTAATCAATAGGCTCTTCCGGCGCAGGCTCAACGAGCGTATCGAATTGACTCTTTAGCATCACATCCCCATTAAAGTAGTGCTCATCACGCTTTTTCATTCTTTCACTAATTACCTCAAAAGAGCCTTTTAAGTAAACAAAGACCACCTTTTCGTTGATACCTTCCTGCAACACTTTTCGGTAGGCAGGTTTTAGACAGGAACAGGCAATAACTAGGTCTTTATTGTCATTGTTGCTTTTTGTTGCCAATCTATTAAGTGCCTTTAACCAAGGTTGCCTGTCTTCGTCGGTTAAAGGGATGTCATTTCGCATTTTATTCACATTTTCAGGTGGGTGATAATCATCGGCATCAATATAAGTGCATGTTTTTAATATTGATATTTTCTCTCCTATGCTGCTTTTTCCACATCCTGAGACCCCCATCACAAAGAGTATTTTTTTGTTTTTCATTTTGGTCTACCTCACATTTTTGTTAACTAATGCTTTAAAGATACCCGATCAGAACCTAGTATGGCAAGCGGTTGCCGTGAGAAGTGAGAGTAAGCTAAAAATGATTTCAACAGGAAGCAAGATGAACATAAATGCGATAAAAGTATTTGGCGAACGAAATGTCGCCATTGAAGAAACCTCGATGGAAGTTGGAGCAGATGAAACGCTGGTAAAAGTGACCAGAGGTGGAATATGTGGCTCTGATATTCACTATTACCAGCACGGTGGAATCGGAGATTTTAAACTTCAACACCCAATGGTGCTTGGACATGAGGTTATTGGGTATGTAGAAAGCTCAGGACAAAGAGTTGCAATTAACCCAAGCAAACCTTGTGGTACATGTTTTTACTGTCAAAGCGGGAAATCAAACCAATGTATCAACATGGAGTTCTTTGGTAGTGCCATGCGTAACCCTCATGTCCATGGTGGATTCTCTGAATATGTGAAGGTCAGAAGTGACCAGTTGGTACCCTATGATAGCGCCATAAGTGAAGATGTGATGGCATTTTCAGAGCCGTTAGCGGTTGCGATACATGCTGTGAACCAAGCCGGTGGTGTATTAGGGAAAAAGGTATTGGTCACAGGTTGTGGACCTATTGGCTGTCTGATTATTTCTGCGTGTAAAGCAGCAGGTGCTAGTGAGATTGTGGGCTCTGATTTAGAGGAACGCTGCAGAAATATTGCTGTTGAAATGGGCGCAGATACCACCTACTCACCAATTGAAGGAACACCTTCAGAATATACAGCCGACAAAGGCTATTTCGATGTTTCTTTTGAAGCCTCGGGTGCTGTACCAGCTTTTCATTCCTGTATCGATTTAACAAAGGCCGCGGGCTCGCTAGTTCTTGTTGGCATGCGACCGGGTATGGTGGACTTCCCACTTACAAAATGTCTTGCCAAAGAGATCAAAGTACAAGGTACATTCCGCTTTATATCCGAATTTGAAACATCAGTCAGATGGTTAGAGAAAGGCAAAGTCAATCCTCTTCCATTACTAACAAAAGTATTTCCATATATGGAAATCATCGAAGCACTAAAACTTGCTGAAGATAAAACTTTAGCAATGAAGGTTCAATTATCATTTGGGGACAAAAATGAAAAACTTATTTGATTTAACAGGAAAACTAGCATTAGTGACTGGTTCAGCACAAGGTATTGGAAACCTTTTGGCAAAAGGGCTTGCAGAGCACGGCGCGACCATAATCATAAATGATATAACTCAGGACAGAGCAGACAAAGCGGCTCAAGAACTAATAGGTATGGGTTATACCGCACACGGCGTTGCGTTTGATGTTACAAAGAAAACTGAGATAGGAACTTCTGTTAAACGAATCGAAGAGGAAATTGGTGAAATTGATATTCTGATTAATAACGCTGGCATCCAGCGTCGACATCCATTTTTAGAGTTTCCCGAAAATGAGTGGGATGACGTTATCCGCGTAAATCAGAAAGCCGTCTTCTTAATGATGCAAGAAGTCGGGAAATATATGGTGGCAAGAAAGAGAGGGAAAATAATCAATATTGGCTCGATGCAAAGTGAACTAGGCCGTGACACCATCACTCCTTATGCCGCATCTAAAGGCGCAGTCAAAATGTTAACGCGTGGTGGCTGTGTTGAATTAGCAAGACACAATATTCAGGTAAACGGTATAGCGCCTGGATACTTCATTACAGAATTAACCAAACCATTGGTTGATAATCAGGAATTCACAGAATGGCTTTGCAATAGAACCCCTGCTAATCGCTGGGGCAATCCAGAGGAGTTAATTGGTGCTGCAGTGTACCTTTCGGCTTCGGCATCTGATTTTGTAAATGGCCACCTGTTATTTGTTGACGGTGGAATGTTGGCTGCGGTTTAAAAGCCAACTTCTTGATAATAACAATACCCCTATAAATACAACGTGAAGGTACACTATGAAAATCAAACAACTTACCCTAACCCTATCTTCTTTGATTTTAGCTGGTTCAGCGATGGCAGCGGATATCAATTTAAAATTCCAAAGCTCTAACTTTACTGGTGAACAAGTTTACACTATTCAGAAAAAATGGGCCGATAGTGCTGAAATCTCGTCAAATGGTCGCATCCATATCGACTTACTTCCTTTGGATTCCGTTTTAAAGTCGTCTGATATGCTGACTGGTGTGCGAAATAATATCATTGATGGTGCCGTGGCTACCGCAGCGATGTATTCAGGTGAAGACCCAGGCTTTGGCTTGATTGGTGATACGATTTCCGCCTGGAATAGCGATGAAGATATCCTTAAGTTTTACTACTACGGCGGTGGTTTTGACGTTGTAGATAAGGTATTCCAAGCCTACGGTGCAAAACTTGTTGGTGTTTCCGTGACTGGTGCAGAATCGCTTCCTTCAAAAATTAAAATGGAGAAAGTTGAAGACTTTAAGGGTGTGAAAATGCGAGCACCTTCGGGGCCAATTCAAAAACTGTTTGCTCGTATGGGAGCATCACCAGTAGGCCTACCCGGTTCAGAAATCTACACTGCGCTTGAAAAGGGAATTATCGATGCTGCGGACTTTTCCACACTTGCCAATAACCAAAAGCAAGGTGTTCATGACATTGCAAAATACCCTATCTACCCAGGCATACACTCTTCTCCAGCGGTACACACCATTATCAACCTGAAAAAGTGGAATTCGTTGACTGAATCAGATCAGACATTCTTGTTGAATCACTTCAAAGGCATGGCGATGGACTCGTTACTTCAAGCCCACTATGAAGACCAGATTGCTTACGGTGAAGCAGTTAAAGAAGGTGTAACCCCTATCGCTTGGAGTGTTGAAGAAAAAGAAAAAGTGAGAAAGATTGCCAAAGAAATCTGGAAAGAAATTGCAGATGATTCTGAGATCGGAAAAATGTATTACGACACGTTGTTAGAGTTCTTAGGTTCTCAAGGAATGCTGTAAGTCACTTTTTGGCAAAAGAGGTAAATGGCTATAAAAGTAGTATTCAAATATAGCGAATTATTACCTTTACGTTGTAAATAGCAGGCTTTGTCCTGCTATTTATAAAAGGATGGAGATATTTTTTATGAACTTAAGCTTGATAGAAAAAATAGATCGGTTGTTCGTGAAGCTTGGCGAATGGGTATCAGTCTTGTTTTTTATTGTTGTTGCTATTGGCTTTTTTGAAGTTGTGGCGCGATACGCCTTTGATAGCCCAACTATATGGGTCCATGAAACCACAACATTTATTGTTAGTATTGCATTATTGTATGGCGGTGTGGCTTGCTATGCAGAAAATAAACATATTCGGATGGAGTTTATCCGACAAGGTTTCAGCAAGAAAATTCAGTGGTATCTAGAGTTACTTGTTGAACTGCTGATGCTAGCATTCATTTCCATGCTGACGTATGGATCCTACTGTACTACGCGGGATGCCTTTATCTCACCTTTTGGGAAATTCAAGATGCAGACTTCTGGTACGGTTTTGGATACGCCTTTCCCTGCATTAAATAAAGGTTTTTTCTTTTTTACATGTATTGCAATTTTGGTATTGAGCTTTATGCACCTTTACCGCCATATCGCTCTGAAAGAGCAGCTCATTAGAGAAGATTGTAACGATAGTGAAGACAATCTAACTAACGATAAAGATAGCGAACTTGTTGAGAATGGAGGCAGTGATGCTTAGTGCTATTGGTTTTGGTGCCGTTGGTATTGGAATGGCAACAACGTTTATTTTCCTAGCAATGATTTTCCTGCTGTTTATAGGGATGCCATTAGGTTTCCTCACAGGGATGGTTGCCCTTACCTCTTCTTATCTTTGGTTTGACACTACTACTATCATGCAGATGGTGGCGTCTAGGGTTACCGATTTTACCTCTTCGTACACCTTTGTTGCAGTTCCCATGTTCGTCTTAATGGCAACTATGCTTGATAAGACAGGAATTGCAAGAGACTTGTACAACGCAATGCGTGTACTTGCAGGCAGAATGCGCGGTGGTGTTGCTCTACAAAGTATGGTTGTCGCAGTATTACTAGCCTCGATGTCTGGCATTATTGGTGGTGAAACCGTATTGCTTGGAATGCTTGCGCTACCTCAAATGCTTCGGCTTGGTTACAATAAAAACTTAGCCATTGGTACCGTTGTTGCTGGTGGTGCTTTAGGTACTATGGTACCTCCAAGTATCGTTCTGATTATTTATGGCATGACAGCCAATGTGTCCATTGGGGATCTTTTTTTAGCCTCCGTTCCTGCTGCACTTTTGCTTTCAAGTCTCTATATGTTTTATATCTTTGTGATATGCAGAATCCGCCCTGATTATGGTCCAGCAATGGATCAAAGTGAGCTAGACAATCTAACTAAAGCAGACAAAATTAAGATAGCACAGGATATCGCTATTCCTGTTGCCATTGCAGGTTGGATCCTAGGCAGTATCTATGGTGGTGTAGCCTCAGTTACTGAGTCGGCTTGTGTTGGGGTTGTGGGAGTAATGTTAGCTGCATGGCATCGAAAAGAGCTTAATAAAGATATTGTTTCAGAAGCGCTGAAACACACCATTAAAACCGTAGGTATGATCATTTGGGTTGGTATCGGTGCAACTATGATAATCGGTGTCTACAACCTAATGGGTGGCGACAAATATATCGCCGGTATGTTTATCGGGTTAGATGCGCCACCTATCGTTACTATTTTGATCATGATGGGTGTATTGCTGATTTTAGGTATGTTCCTAGACTGGATTGGTGTGGCCATGCTAACCATGCCAATATTCGTTCCAATAATCGTGGCGCTAGGATTTGATCCAGTTTGGTTTGGCGTTTTATTCTGCGTAAATATGCAAGTTTCGTTTCTGAGTCCTCCTTTTGGTCCCGCCGCATTTTATCTGAAAAGTGTCGCACCAAAAGGAATAGAGCTGACGGATATATTTAAATCGGTTTGGCCGTTTATCATAATGCAGCTAATGGTACTCTGTGCGTTACTAGCGTACCCCGAATTTGTCACCGTGTTACTTTGAGGTAAATATGTCTGAACTAATTGCTAGGCTGTCTGAACACAAAGTTGTTCCTGTTATCGTTGTCGATAAGTCAGAAGATATTTTACCTTTGGGTGATATTCTTGTTGAGAATGGCTTGCCAGTGGCAGAAATTACTTTTCGTTCCTCGGCTGCAGAAGAAGCCATTCGAAAGCTGCGGGCCGCTCATCCACAGATTCTGATCGGTGCTGGTACTGTCCTCGATGAGATTCAGGTTGTTGCTGCAAAAAATGCAGGTGTAGATTTCATCGTTTCACCGGGCATCAATACCAGGACAATTGAGGCTTGCATTAAACATGATGTAGCCATCATTCCAGGGGTAAGCAGGCCTTCAGATATTGAATTAGCGCTGAATTATGGTATTCAACTAGTTAAATTTTTCCCGGCAGAGGCAGCGGGAGGAATACAGATGCTTAAAGCATTGCTAGGACCATATTCAATGTTAAAGGTTATGCCTACAGGCGGAGTATCGGCACATAATATCAGGGACTATCTCGCTATTGATGCAGTCACCGCCTGCGGAGGTTCCTGGATGGCTGATAAGAAACTGATAAATACTTCTAACTGGCGTGAAATCAATACGTTGGTAAAGGATGCGGTTCAGTTAGTTAATCAGAGTTAATGATCACTCGTATAATCCAAAATCGATAACTAAGCGCTGCTATTAATCAAAGATGGCAGCGTTTTTCTCTATTTAGAGCGAAATTTAATCTATGCACCAGACAATGTTCTACTTTAATCAAACTGGGCACCTCACTAATCGACTTTCCTATACCAAACGTTATCCGTATTTTTCTAATTTAAGTAATTAATCTAAGAAAGTTTTGTCGTCTACTCGACAAAGACCAGTTGTTAAATATTCGAGTTTTTAAGCATAAGATCTTAATTGATGCATTTACTGAAAGTGAGCTTCATTCTTTGACTAAAGATTTTAGGTATTACGGATTCTGGCTTTGCGCTCTTCCATTCGAGACTTAGCCGTTTGGTGCTCAACGAAAACGGATTTTCCTGAGTCAAACTTCTCAAATGCTAGGTTTACTTGTTCAGTTAGCCATGCATCGTGAGATAATGTTTTTCTTTGTTGTTCAGCGAGTTGCTCAGTAAGTTCACGGCAAGCATCACTTAAAGTTCGACCTTGGCTCTCAGCCATTTGTTGAGCTAGGCGTTTTGTTTCTTCATCAACACGAAATTGAATTCTAGTGTCCATGATGTATTCCTTTGTTGGTGTGTGTACAAATGTTAGCACTAGGCTTTGAGATGGGCAACTAACAAGGGGCTATGGTGTCAATAGCTAATTTTTTGCTACGGTTTCATCCCACATTACACCATCCCTTAGCATTGAATTTAAGATAACGACCATTTTTCTTACACAGGCAATAATAGCGACTTTTTTTGGTTTCCCCTGCTGAAGAAGTCGCTGATAATTCCGTTTAAATATAGGGTTGCATTGCATAGCTGACATCATCGCCATATAGAGAACGGTGCGAACTTGAGAGCGGCCACCTTGGATAGTTCTTTTTCCTTTAAACCGACCACTTTCCTTAGTTATTGGAGCGACACCAATAAGCGAAGCTGCTTGTTTGTTGGTGATATACCCTAATTCAGGAACATTGCTGATAATGGACGCCGCGACAATTTTACCTACTCCAGGCATACTTTGTAGGATCATGTTTTTAGCTTGATACTCAGGGCACTCTTCTATCATCTTTGCTATCTTTAATTCAATTTTTGTTATCTGATTTTTAAAAGCCGTTAAAATGGGTTTTATTGTTGAAGCTAGAGATTTTGGCAATATCTGAAGTCGATTTTTTTCCATAGTTTGCATGTTGAGTAACTGGTTTCTTCTTGCGACCAAATCACTCATAGCTCTCATGTTTTCAGGTCTTAATTGAGTTAAGGTTGGCTTTATAGCTTCGGAATAATGCGCAATAAGCTCTGCATCCAGCCTGTCGTTCTTTGCTCGCCTACCTGTTGCCCCAGCAAAGCGTTTTACATGTATTGGATTAGCAATAACGAAGGGTAGATTAGCCTCAGCACAAGCGATAATGAAGGGCATTTCTAACCTACCAGTGGCTTCTATGACGATTCGTTCAGGAGAATACTTCTTGATAGTTTTAATCGCTTCTTTTATGCCTTTGTCATCGTTAGATACGGTGAAGTAAATGTCGAGTGGTCGAATGTAGAAATCTAATTGCGACTTACCAGTATCAACACCGACATTAATGTTTTGAAGTGTACTTGTATTCATAATAAGCTAACTCTTGCTTGCGTAATGCGGGTTCGAGACCCAGTGGGCTATTCGAGTGTTTTGCTCGGAGTCCTATGCAGCGTTCGTTCTTGTTATCGGTCTCTCGACAGAGGAGCCAGCGTTTAATCGAACTACTGCATAGAAAGCCTAAGTTGCAGCTTAGGCTTGGGTCTCACATTACCCAAAAACAGAGGTAATTTCCCATACAAGGTGTTTGCCGTTCTCTTTCAATTTATGCTCCAACTTAACAACAAAGCTAAGGTATGGGGCATAAAATAACCACTCTAGGGTCAAATAGGGAAGCCAGATGCCTGCCCCACCTAGTTACTCAGGTTTCAATTACGAATCGTTTTTTCAATATCACAAACTCTTGCCATTAGCATAAGTGGGTGAACTTTCGATTCTTGGAAACCAAACTTTTTGTAGAAGGATTGAGCGCGTTCGTCTATCGCATGAACAAGAATACCGGCCCCACCAATAGCATTCATAGCGCTCATTGAGCGTAGTAGGCAATCTTTAAGCAAGCCAACTCCTATATTATTACTATGGTAATTTTCATCTACAGCAAGGCGAGCAAGTATCACCATTGGAATGGGATCTGGGCTGTTTCGCTTTAGAGCACTAAAAGCCTGTTCCCTTTGAACTGAACCCATTGCAATTGCATAATATCCCACCACTTTTTCAGTTACAGAGTCGGTCACAACGTAGACTCGCGCATGACCTTGTCTTTGACTTTTAAAAGCATTTTTAGATAACCAATTATCCAGTTCAGGGACACCGCACTGGAACCCACTAATGTTGTGCTCACGCATTAGCAATGTAGGTGCTGTTATTCCCACGGCGTTTTTCTGCTTAAGAGATCTTTAATGCCTTCGTTTGCTTGAGGTTCGGCATTGAGTGCGTTCTCAAATGCTTCAAATGCTTTTTCTTCAAGTAGAAAGTCTCTTTGGTTAGCCAGTACGCTTTGTGCTTCATTGAGGGCTGCTTGCTGTATGAATACCGTTCTGTCCACCTTCTGTAAACTCGCGGCAGCATCAATGATATCGCGGACGGACGGTAACACCCGCATATTTATTGGAGCTGATTTCGTAGCCATAATACTCACCTGTATATCTATTACATACACATGATAATCTATATTTGTGTGTAGTCAATAACTACACAGGTATTTCTAAGACTTGCTTGTTTCTGGGCATAAGCTTGTTCGCCTATCTCGCGCTGAAACATTGATGTCGAGTAGACGACACTTATTACCAAGTGCCGCCCCTCTAAGAACTGTACGTGCAACTTTCACTGCATACAGCTCAAGCCTCCGCTAAGGCGTATTACGTTACCCAGCGATCACAATGCAGCTAAAGCAGGTTCGAACCATGAGTTTCGTCCCAATTTCTTTGCCTTTCGTTCTTTAAGGAAAGGTTCATAAAAAGGATCATAAGGCGTTGCCTTGCTCATGATTTTTACATGCCTTTTAATTGGCGTTTTGGCTATCTGAACCAGATTAAAATGACAATCCATATTCGCGATCTTTTGCCAACCATGGAATTGCCATTCACCTCGTCGATTCAAGTAATATTTTCTACGCACCCAATCTTTGTTTTTCGTTGGATGACGCCTTACCGCCCAACGCCATAACAACCAGAAAAGTTGATGACTTACATAGTCGAAAGTTCGCTTTGCCACGCAGTGACGATAATAATTCGCCCAACCTCTCAGTTTTGGATTCAGTATTTTAATCAGATCGTTCACTGGAATTGTTGCGTGCTTTTTGATGAGTTCACGTAAGTTACCCAAAAATGACAGTACGTTGCTCTTACTTGGTTTAATAAGCAGTTTGCCTTTGTACTTTCTGAGATTAAATCCCAAAAAATTAAAACCATCATTTATGTGAGTTACGTGTGTTTTCTCTTCAGAAAGTGTTAAACCTCTTTCTTCTAGAAAGCCAATTAGCTGCGGTTTGATGTTGTTCACCAAAACTTCCTTTGAAGTCCCAGTTATTACAAAATCATCAGCGTATCCAATGAAGTTGACTCTATCGCCAGTTTTACGTGCTATCGACTTAACCAGATTTTCTAAACCTGCTAACGTCAACAGCATAAGCGTTGGGGAAATTATACCGCCTTGAGGCGTCCCCTCTGCTGTCTTGTAAAACAGTCCCTTATCGATAAAACCGCACTCAAGCCATTGCTTCAACATTCGTTTATCCGTTTGAATGTTATTTACCTGCACCACTATCGGCTGTCTTTACAGACCGCTTTCCCAAAGGGAGAAGTACAGGCTTACCCTGTTCCGTATGTCGCGCAACGTCGGGTTAGATGCCCACTATAATGCGGAGAGCGTCTTGATCACGAAAGAGCACTGTCCAATCTCTTTCCTACTCTCATGCCTTTTGGCCACAGCGTATTAACCACTTCCGCTGATCCACGTATAACGCATCTTAAATGGATTCACTTACGTTCATCATACCAACACCCTAGCACTCACCCAATTGTGGTTATCAGGAGAAACGTCCTCTCACGAATTCATTCCCGCTCAGCAAAGGCTGAACTTCGTTACATTGCCGGGTTCGCTGCTTTATTCAGAACCCTAGGGTCATCTGGTGATACAGATGGTTCACACTTGTTGCGGTGAACAGCACTTCATACGACTTCAGGTCGCACGGACAATTCCGTGTTGTATTCATTGCTAAATTAGCATTTAGTAAATTACTTGAGGTACAGAAAATCCTCTAATGATTTCATCTGTGACGTTAGCTACGTCCATAAAATCATCAAAATCGTCAGTGGCGTATATTTTTCACAATTACCGCCTTTAGCAACGAAATCTCTACTACGCCCAGTCTCTGATAGTGATAAAATCTCCACATCATAATTATCGAGAAACTCTATGTTCATCCATCATGTTAATGGCATCGACTGGCTGGTGATAACAGCTTTTGAAGAACTGAAAACTATGTTTATCGAAGAAGCCGGCGCGATTCCATCCTGCTTCTCTAGTGACAGCGAATTGAGCCTGATTGAACAAGCCAAGCGCACTTACGGATATTTGCCCACATTCAACGGCGTAATTACTGATACTGGCACCTATCAACGCAAGAACAACGAAGAAGATTTGAACCCACAGCTTGCCTGTCTAGTTGAAGGGCGTGGCCGAGTGTTTATCTACCACGATGGCTTTGTTGCTTTTGTAGATGATGAGCAAACTTTCATTACCCGAATAGACTGAAAATTATTCAGTAGGTTTGCAGTGGAGAATTGGTATCCTTAGCAAAAAATGGGGCAGAACCTTCTCAGCCAAACTAGTGAATCAACTCATTTTTGGACATGGTTTGCTAGTAAATCTCCTAATTTAGTAAACCATGAATAACTACAGGTATTGCAAAGTCAAGTTATGGAGAGCTAGCACGGCAGTAAAGTTGCTTGCTCTAATACCTCCTTTAATAGAAAAGTAAAAGACCAGAGCAATAAGAATATGCCTCAGCTGTCAGCATGAAATAGCGTGCGTAGGGAGTTGGCCGATATAGCCGAAAGGTGACGATAGAAGAAAGAAAAAATGGTTAATTAATTGATAAGATGACATCAGCCTTGCTCAACACTCGGAATTTAGTGTTATCTTCACTACACCTTAATCTCTATTTATTATATTCGTACTTATTGACTAAACAACTGTTCTACTGTTTTCATTGGTAAGAACATTCGAATACGACCGTTATTGTCACACAGGACTTCAAAACCAAACTTCGTATAAAATGCTTGTGCGGGGTCTGTAAGGCAGTCCACTACGATAGCATAAGCTCTCATATGGTGATTGACTTCCCAAAGGTACTTTAAAGCGCGAATCAAACTGACCTTTCCTAGCCCTGAGCCATGAAACTCTTTATGAACAGCCAACTGAGCTAATAGAAAAACAGGAATTGGATATCTAGGTAACTTTTTCACTAGCTTAGAAGGTAAAGTCTCTCGGCTGATTGAGCTAGGCGCTACGCTATAAAAAGCACAAATAGCGTACTTTTGATTAAGCAATGGTTGTGAATTGTAGAGCGCTAACGGGAAAGTTTGATTTATGGTGCGATTGCAACTGAATTCATATAAAATAGCATAACTAATTGATTCCTAAATTGTCAGAGGCTAAGATGAAAAAAACTATAATTGCATTAAGCTGTGCAGCCATCATCGGTAGTGGTGCCTTCGTTGCTAACAACATGTTGATTAAGAATGCAGCTGAAACTGTGGCCAATGAAGTTGAAAGCTCACTAATTGGACTAAAAAACAAGTTCATAGATGCTCAACTCATCGATACCGAAATCAACAATAACAATATCAAACAGCATTTCGCTATCTACATAAACAACGGTTCAAAAAGACTTCCTGAACCAATCTACCTCAACCACACAGCAACGGTTGCGCCATTTGGACTTAGTGTTGACGGTAACTTTAGTCTCCCGAAAGATAAAGGGCTAACCTCAACGTTAGTCAAAGAGGTTGCGAGCTTGAATGAAAACATAAAATATAAATTTGATACCAGCAATCAATCTTTAGATCTACAAAGCAACTTCTCACTCGGAGAAATCAACATAGGCCGTTCCAATAACTTCAAACTTGGCGATGTTGAGATTCTGTTCAACGGCAATAAAGAAGCCTTCACTACATCCACAAAAATTGACGGCATTAGAATCTCTGAAAGAAGGGAGCAGGTTTATCTAAACGGCATTGAGCTTAAGTCAAATATCACCAATAACACCCATCATACTGAAATTATAGTAAATGATGGAGGCTACAACGATCGATCTGGTGGAGTTAGCTTCAAAGACGCGAAGCTTCATTCAGCAATTACAATTGAAGACAATACCAGCCTGAAGCTTGATTGGGACGTTGACTCTCTAGACCTTCAATCTCCAAACATCACCCAACTATCGAACAAACTTGGCTTAAGTGGTGAGATTAATCAAGTTAACACTCAAGAGCTTAACAACTTCATCGATTTGATTGAAAGCAATCCGACAGAGGAAACAATTCAGGCTACTTTTAAATCCATAATAGGTAATGGGATCAAATTCGAGAACATCAACATCTTCGTTAATGACTCAAATACAGATGGGAAAATTGAAATAATGCCTACAAATTATAAAGGCTTAACTAACCGAGAATCACGAGAGGCACTTGAAAATTCCCTTAAAATTGACTTCAATATCACTATCACACCAAAGCTAGTTAAATTATTTAAAATCAATCAAAGCATATTGGACAGAATGTGGAACCAAGAAGAGTCAGGTAACTACACCACAACATTCAAGCAATCACTTGGGAAGCAGTTTATCAACGGCATCGAAGTGAACTAACATTTCATTCAGGGGTCTATTGCTGCCTACCATTTGAACATGCTGGGCGGCATGAATTCTCAGAGAAAATTCCAAAATACTCCATATTCATAGTCCCACCTTTCTTCACAGTATAATTCGGTTTCAGATAAGGTTTCAAGCTACTAACATTACTATGATAAGTTCTAGTGCTGCCATCATTATCTTTCATCAACAAGTCGACTTGGATCTTTTTACCGAATTTTTCCTTCAACGCCTCTATAACTGTCTGAGAACCAAAAAATTGTTCTACGAAGAGTTCAGGGAGAATTTTTCTACCTTCAACTTTTTCTCTCGCTTTAACATATTACCATGCCAGTTCAAACTAAACCGACGGCACGTTGGGTATTCTTAAAATTTGAAGGGATCGACACACTCGAATTCGGTGATAAGAGCTTCATAGCCGGTGTGCAAGAGCATCAAATACAATTGCTGAAATTGTTAAGTAAGTTATAGGAAGCAATTTATTCCTGAATTAGGTGCAGAAACTTAGTCTTATTTAACATCAAGTGTAAAATCACACCAAATATGATCTTTTAAAAAAACTTTAAATTATATAAGTATACTTTTTATCACTACTTAGTTATTGTGATTATGATATTTTTTTGATGAGCATTTACATCATACTAATATTGAGTCGACAAGGGTTTTTTTATAGTTTCTTGATATATGAATTGTGAAAGTGTGATCGAAAATGGAATTTTTGACTAAAATTGGGATTCCCTTCGTTATAATTTTCAAGATTCATTTTTTCTATTTAAAAAAAATTTAATAAAAATTATAAGTTATTGGTATATGTATAAATATAAATATAAACGTCTGTTAATTCTCTCATCTAACCTTCCAGTGTTGTTAACAATTAATATAGGTATCGCATCTACGTTGGTGATGGCAAACATATATGAGAGCGATATCCATAATGGTAAACTTAGCTGGTTATTTGTACTTTACGCTGTTACTGGTATTCGTTTTCTCATTCATCATTTTGTTTCTAATGAAAACAAGTATAAATTAGATTTTCACTTGATTGGTGTTATCGCTGCAGGGATCGCATGGGCATCTTATCCATATGTATTTCATCAAAGCATGGCGACAAAAGAAATCATGTTTACGTTGATTATATTTTGCGGAATGTCTGGTGGAAGTGTGAATTTATTATCATCTGACCTTCGATCTGCTCTCGCATTTGTATCTCTAACCGTTTTTCCATATAGCTATGTATTAATTACTGGCAATGATCCCAGTCTTGTCAGTCTTGGAGTTATGGGCGTAGCGTTTGGCATTGCTTTGTGTATTACCGCTATAAAAAGTGCTCAATTGATACTTTCATTTATAGAAAATCAATCAAAAATAGAAAATTTACTATCAAATTTAGAAATAGAGTCCGATGATAAAACTAACTTAATCAGAAGAATGGAACAAAGGGATAAGCTGACAGGACTGTTCAACAGAGAAAATTTTAGCTCTGTGATTGCGATGAAACGTGCCAAGCTTACGAAACCAACGTCAGCCAATGGTTTTATACTTATTGACGTAGAACAATTTCATATAATCAACCATAACTTTGGTCATCATTACGGTGACCAGCTTATCTCAAAAATTGGAAGTGTACTCATCGATATTAATAAATCTTATGGGTCAAGTTCTGCTCGGTACGGCATTGATGAATTTATCATCCACATTGATGCCGATACAGAATTCGATATCATTCAATTTATTGAAAAGATAAGAGCACATTTGACAGTGTGCTTTCAATTTGAAAATATTCGAATTAATCCTGATTATCACATTGGATATTATTTTTGTGATGATTCTATCTTAATCAATCAAGCGACAAGAAATGCATATTTAGCCGTAACTGAGGCAAAAAAAAATAATATTCGAATTTATAGGTTTGATAGAGAAATTCAAAAAACATTAAAACGAAATAAATATATTCAAAAAGCCATCAAAACAGCCATAGAAAACAAGAGTTTTTACATGAACTTTCAACCAATTATTGGTTCAGTAGATAAAAAAATTCATTCCTTTGAATCTCTTGTTCGATGGAAACTGAAAGGGAAATTTATATCTCCTGATGAGTTCATATCAATAGCAGAAGAGCATGGCTTGATAGTTGAACTAGGTCGCTTAATTTTGAACATGTCCATAGAAGCTTTGGCAAGAGTGAATGAAACTTATCCAGATATTTCTATATCAATCAACGTTTCTGTCATTCAATTAGAAAATGACGATTTCTTAGGTGATCTACAGCACCAAATGACGAAGTATAAAATCAATCCCAATAATGTTCATTTAGAAATAACTGAAACAGCTATGATCACCGATATTTGTAAACTCTCTCAAATCATCCATGCTGCAAAAGATCTAGGGGTTATGATTTCGGTAGATGATTTTGGTACCGGGTTTTCTTCAATCTCTGTACTGAGAAATCTTCAAATTGATTATATTAAAATTGATAAATCTTATATTGATGGTATTTGCTCGTGTGAAAAAGAAAGAAGTATCGTCTCTGCAGTGACTAAAATGGCTCATACTATTGATACACAGGTAATAGCAGAAGGTGTTGAAAGTAATGAACAACTAGATGCCATTACACAAAGTGATATTGATTTTTACCAAGGTTACTTGTTTAGTAAGCCAGTAAGTTTTAAGGAAATGATGTCGCTGTTAAGTATGAACTCGTAAGATATTAACTAGAAGAAATCAGCATAAACCACTGCCCGAAAAAGGGCAGTGAGTCAAAAGAGCCACATTTGGCCAAGCCATTCATATGCATCTGTTGATAGAACACCCTCTTAAACTAAAGAGCACTTTCATATAATTCAATGATTTGTTCACGACTCATTGGATGTGGGTTACCTCCAGCACAAGGATCAGCCATAGCATCGTCCACCCAATTTTGAATATCTGTTTTAGTTACACCTAACTGGCCAAAACCTTCCGGAATACCAACACGGCGGTTAAGCGAATTAAGTCCATCAATCGCGGCGAGGCTAGCTTGTTCTACAGTCATATTTGACGTATCGGTTCCAAGTGCTTTAGCGATCTGCGCAAATTTTTCTACACAATATGGACGGTTAAATTCACTTACGATTGGTAATAATATTGCATTACATACACCATGAGGCAGATCTTTATGAGCGCCAGCAGGGTGCGCCATCGCGTGAACCATTCCAAGTCCCGCATTATTGAATGACAAACCAGCTATAAACTGACCATATGCCATCATCTCGCGAGCCTCGACATTAGAACCATCATCAACCGCTAATGGTAAACTCTGTGCGATAGTGGTGATTGCTTCTAAAGAAATGTAGTCTGTTAATTTATGAGCCCCAACAGATACAAAAGATTCTACAGCATGTGTTAAAGCATCGATACCTGTGGCTGCTGTTGTACTACTAGGCAAACCTAGCATTACGCTAGGGTCATTAACGGATATGTCCGGTATAATTTTGTCTGATATAATTACATGCTTTACATGCGTGTCTGTATCAGTAATTACTGCATTACTCGTAACTTCTGCCGCAGTTCCAGCCGTTGTATTAATAGCATACATTGGAGCCCCAAGACGTCTGACTTTTTCGACACCATTATAAATAGCTATGGGGCCATCATTAGCAGATAAAATTTTAATCGCTTTTGCTGTATCAATAGAGCTACCACCACCAAAGCCAATGATGTATTGAGCATCTGAACTACAATACATCTCATACGCAGTATTCACCGTATTTGTATCTGGATTAGGACGTACATCTTTAAACAGAACTAAGTCAAGTTCACTGTCGAGTAATTGATCGGCAAAACCAAGATCTACCAATGTAGGATCGCAAATAAGAATGCCTTTTTCATTACTATGCTCATCAGATAGACGTTCAATCAAAGCTTCAATTGCCCCAACACCTGAATAATTAATTTTTGGAAAAGCTAATTTAAACACACTCATAGTCTAGGCCTTATAGGTTAAATTCTTGTTTTAATATTTCCATATTTTCTTTAGTCACACCTTCAGGCTCATAACCAGCAGATATACACATCAAATATAACTTGGCACCTTTATTTGCAACATCAATATAGTCGAATGCTTGTAATACATCTGCTCCGGAGGCAGTTGCACCATGTTTTTCCCAAATAGCAACGTCGTGATCTGCTAATACAGCGGTTGTACCATCAGCCATCTCTTCTGAAGAAGGCAGGCAATATGGGATAATACCAATACCACGTGGCACAAATGCTCGTACTTCGGGTAGCATTTTCCAACAAGTATGTGTAAAAATGTCACTACTTTTAGATATCTCTGGATGATGAGAAAGAGCAATCAATTCTAATGGATGCGTATGAACAACCGACTTATGGTCAGAGCCAATTTTATGTTTATCTACTAATATTTTAATATGACTAATGAATTCAGAAGTTGGAGCGAAATCATCACTTGCTTTACCACCCCATAAAATCTGGTAGCCATTAGCCGTTGAATTAATTTTAAGAACGCAACCGGCATAATCTGGATCACGTAATTCACGAATACGCTGGCCAGTTCCTTTTACATAATAAATCCGGTTAGCACTTTCTAATGGTAACTGTAATGATAGTTTTTTTTCTGGGATACCAATTTTAGGTATTTCGTCAAATAAATCTGTCACATCAACAGAAATGTTACCTCCATTTCGTTCTGCCCATTCCCGTTGCCAAAGATATTGGGATACTTCACTTACTTTCTCTATTTCACGCATGACCGCATCGTTTAATTGAATCATAGTTTTGCCTTTTGATATCTACTTAACCAAACAAGCCAGATACATCATCTGACTTGTGAACTGTGGAACGAGTTTAATTAACGGGTTTTCAGAATTGTTGCTTCGTACTCTTTCAAGTCATTGATCCAATCAAATCCGACTGGAACTTCATTCTGCAAACACTGATAGTTCCATACTGCAGCCCATGGCAAAGAATGTGTTTCTTCAATCAAGCCTAGACGGGTAGTGTAGTCAAATGACGTTTCGGCTTCTTTTAATTGTTCTACGGGTTCTAACAAAGCTTTAAGAAGTGCTTTTTGTGCATTGCGAGTACCGATAACCCAAGCCGCGACACGATTGATTGATGCATCGAAGAAATCTAAGCCAATAGCGACACGATCCAACAGATTGTTACGAACTATTTCACGCATAATTGCCTGAGTTTCATCATCGAAGGAAACAACATGATCCGAATCCCATCGAACTGGGCGAGTGACGTGCAATTGTAGGTCATTCACATACAATGAACATGCACTGATTTTGTCACTAATAACTTCAGTCGGATGAAAATGGCCAGCATCCAAACATAATGCAGTACCGCGAGTTGCTGCATATGCTAAATAAAACTCATTGCT
This sequence comes from Vibrio sp. MA40-2, assembly GCF_047302445.1. NCBI lineage: Bacteria > Pseudomonadati > Pseudomonadota > Gammaproteobacteria > Vibrionales > Vibrionaceae > Vibrio > Vibrio sp. MA40-2. Next base: position 949,311 of record NZ_CP178627.1, on the reverse strand, counting down.
GCCAACTGTATATGCTTCAGCACCAATACCGAACAATTTACTTTCCACTGCATCTTTATGAAACGCTGGGTCTATTTTCTCAGCGAGTGCTTTGTCCAGAGAATCAGCTAAACGAGCACGAGGTGACAAACGATCAATTGGCTGGTCTTTCATACCATCTGGGATCCAAATATTCATGAATGACGCAGAGCCGAGTTCTCGACCAAAATATTCAGAAATCTTACGGCTAGCTTTTACGTGATCGATCCAAAATTGACGTATTTCTTCATTAGGATGAGATAATGTCAAACCATCATCTGCGTTAGGGTGTGAGAACAATGTTGGGTTAAAATCTAAACCTAAATCTTTCTCTTTTGCCCATTCAACCCAACGGGTAAAGTGCTTAGGTTGTATCTGATCACGTTCCACATACTCATCGGCATCGATATAAATAGCATGTAGGTTTACACGCTTCTTACCAGGAATTAAAGAAAAGGCTTTTTCCATATCTGTTCGTAACTGTTCTGGCGTTTTCGCCGCGCCAGGATAGTTACCTGTAGCTTGAATACCACCACTTAACGCTGTATCAGGAGATTCAAAACCGCGAACATCATCACCTTGCCAGCAGTGCATAGATATTGGGGTTCTATTCAGTCGTTCTAGTGCTTCATCTGTATCTACACCATATTTTTTGAACGTCTCTTTTGCTTGTTCATAAGCTGAAATTATCTGCTCTTTGCTCATTGTTATGTACCTTATTTAGTTATTTTTTGGAATTGAGATTTGATTTGTTCCAATCCCTCAATAGGGTTTGCAGTAAAACTCTTTGCGTCTGAAGAGGCATCAATGATTTTTCGTCCTTCTTCCAACGAATTAATCAAGTCGGATGCGATAAATTGATTAATGACATTACCCAACGCGGAAGCTTCCGTCGGTTCGGTTGATACTTTAACTTGGCAAACGTCTGCACAAAGTTGATTTAGAAATAAGTCTTGTGTCCCACCACCAACGATACGTAACTCAGTAATTGGTTTTCCAGTGACTTCCTCAAGTTCAGTAATTACTTTGTCATACGCCAGTACTAAACTGTCGTAGATACAACGAATGATTTCTGTCAGTGTTTCTGGTACTTCAAGATCTCGTTTCTTAAACCAATTCTTGACGGCACATGTCATCGATTGTGGGTTCAAGAAATCGTTATCATTTGGATTCAAAATATACTTAAACGGTTCACCTTGACGAGCCAAGATAGATATGTCTGAAAATGTAATCGATGGGTTCTCTGCTTTAAGGCGCTGAATCAGCCATAAACCCATAATATTTTTTAGAACTCGATAATGCCCATCCACGCCGCCTTCATTAGTTAAATTGTACTGATAGGCGACCTCACCTGTATAAGGCTCAAAACTTTCGACTCCCACCAAAGACCAAGTACCAGAACTGAGATAGGCCATTGACTCATGGTCAATAGGGGTAGCAGCGACTGCTGAGGCGGTATCATGGCTTGCTACAGAACACACAGGAATTTGAACATCACCGATTTGATATTGACCGATTATCCGATTAGGCATCATGGGTGGTAGAAACCACTCCATTTTTGCACCACAGGCATTAATTAATTGCTTGTTCCAGGTTTTTTCTTTACATTCCAACAGTTGACTAGTGGAAGCATTGGTATATTCACAATGTTTTACTCCACTAAGCTTATAATTCAGGTAATCGGGAATAAATAACAATGTATCTATATCAGAAAACCATTCTGGTTCCTCATCAGCAATGGCTTTTAACTGATAGAGTGTATTAAATGGTAAAAACTGAATACCGGTTTGATGATAAATCTGTTCACGTGTGAGTTGACTATCTTGAAGTAATTTATCTAATGAACCTTCAGTACGCTCATCTCGATAACTAACAAAATTCCCCAGATGATGGCCAAACTTATCCAATAAAACAAAATCCACGCCCCACGTATCAATACCCAGTGAAATAATATCTAAACCAGAAGAAAGCACTTTATTAATACCTATCTTTATCTCTTCTAATATGAAATAAAGATCCCAGCATGATTGTCCATCATTCATCACTTGTTGATTCAGAAAACGATGAAACTCTTCGATCTCAATTTTTTCGTTATCTAAGTAACCAACCATGACACGCCCACTTGACGCCCCGAGATCTATTGCAATCACAGCTTTTTTCATGAATACCACTCCGTTGTTCTTTAGTCGTATTACATCGTTTTTTCCAACGAAATAACTTCACAAATCCTCCATAAAAAACGTATCTCGTGCGTTTTTCTCAAGAAGCTAATGCGATATTTCAAACTTTTGATAACTTGTATATTTGTGCTGGATAACTTTGAACATAAAGCTTGCGCAATCTCGCCATTTTAAGGGCGAGTCAAGGAACTACCATGCTAACTGGCATCAAGCTACGAGCTAACCCTACATCCAATCAAAAACTGGTACTAAGTCAGTGGATGGGCTGTGCGCGTAGTATTTGGAATGCCAAAGTCGATGAAGAAAGGTATTACCGTACTTTTGCGCGTAAGTATTATCCAATTGGTACTTATGCCCCTATTGATCAGAAAGCATCGCAATTCAAATCTAAAGAGCTATCACCTTGGCTCTATCAGTGTCCTAGCCAGATAATCCGCAACAGTGCTGTTAACTGGTATCAGACTTACCAAAAGTTCATGAAAGGCGCGTGTGGACGACCTAAGCGCAAGCCTAAAACTGATCGCGGTAGCATCTACCTTACTCGCGAGGTGTTCCGCTTCGACCGTTGCGAAGATGGCAATTCACGCCTATTTATCGGCACGAAGACTAACAATATTGGTTACTTATCTTTTAAAGCTCATAGTAAGTTCGAGATCCCGAACTCGCTTTATGTGCGTAAAGAGCGTGGTCAATATTATGTGTCTTTCTGTTATGAGAATGGTAATAGTGAAGATGGGTTGTCTAGCAATTCTGAGCATTTAGCGTTCCTGCAAGGTTCAACAAAAGAGTATCTGGAAGAAAGCGTTATCGGTGTAGACCGTGGTGTTGCCATCCCTGCTCATGCTGGCTCAATGACGTTCGACTTCTGTGATAATCAGAAAAAGAAGATGAGCAAAGCTGATCGCTACATTAAGCGACTACAGCGTAAGTTGGCGCATCAGGTAAAAGGCTCAAATCGCAGGAAAAAAACTAAGCACCCTATTGCTACGCATCATGTTAAAAAGGCGAACATACGTAATGACTTTGCGCATAAAACCAGTCGTTCATTAGTCGATAGTCAAGCTAAGGTTATTGTGTTCGAGGCTCTAAGAACCTCAAGCATGACGCGCAAACCAAAGGCAAAGCAGGACGAACAAGGTCGATATGTGTCAAACGAAGTCAGATAGTGGACGTGGAGGCAATCGTAAGACTAGCCGAGCCAAAAGCTCGACTAGCGGTGTCCAACGAAGCGTCAAAAAAGAAAAGTTAGCGGCTTAGGCTGTTATCTTGGAAGCTCGCTGCTTTAGCTGCGAGTAGTTCACTTGAGAATTACTGATGTGAGCATTGTGAAGATATAATATCTATTATTTCACACTTACTTTTAAGCAAGAGATTCGTAGTATCCTAAAGAGTAACTCGATACTTTATATGGTAATTATCGAAATTTAACTAATGTTAAAAAAGAAAAAACCTCGCTAAATTGCGAGGTTTTGCAATGACAGTAAAAAACATATCAGGCCAGATAAAATACTGAAGTTAACTCTATAGATTGTGGAGATTTATCAGGATTAGTCTCCATGATATCTTGCATATATGACCACCATTTTTGACATATTTCAGTACTGGCAACTTGCAACCAAAGCTCTTCATTCTCGATTTCAACATACCCAAATAGTTGATTGGTTCCTTCATGAAGAAAAATGGAATAGTTATGGCCACCATGACGCTTTAAAACATCCACTAATTCAGGCCAAATTTCATCATGTCGTAGTTTATATTCTGCCTTACAGTCTTCATTTAACTGCATGACAAAAGATTTACGAATAACGTCATTCATAAGTAAGCACTCCTAAGCCTTGTCACGCAATATGATCCAAGTCGTTGCGGTAATAAAATAAGTTACGGTAGGATAAATAGCGAATGCCTTGAAAGATTCAAATGCAATTTGATAATCGGAACCTGCTCCCCAGACTCTCAATGCAGAAATAAGCATGGCAGCTAGAGATGCTAAAGCTATCGCTCCTGTGATTTTTTCAAGCTTACTTGCTGTCTTCGTTTCAGTTTGCTGTTTAGTTTCCAGTTTGGCTTGTTTTGCATGATAAGCTTCCCGCTCCTCTAACTCTTTATTATATTCTGCTTCCTGTTCTCGATAATCTTCAGCTGCACCCATTGATTTAGCTAACAAAATATAAATAGCCATAGATAGCAAATAAGTTGGCACAAATAAGAAGAATAAATGTAAGAAGCCTAATTGCTCACAGGTAACAGCAAACACCACACCGATAGCCCAAGTAATGAGTGCTGCTTTATTTAATTCATTTCCTTGGTACTTAGACCACAAAGGCGTTAGACCAAGCTTTTTAAATATCCAGTGCTCCGACACAATAATAGCGCCAACTGGAGCTAAAAGTAGGCCCATATACCCAACAAAGTCGAGTAAGCGCGTAAATACAAATGGAAAACAAGCGATAATAGCTGTTATCACACCAACAATTGTCGTGATATACGCACGTGATTTATTTGGGAAAATACTTTGAATGGCCAAACCTGCACGATAGATCGTTGGGTTAGATGTTGTCCAACCAGCAATGATAACGGCAATAATACCTGTTGCTCCAAGCACTGCATACGCAATACCTCCAGCATCTAAGTTAGACATATTTGTTTGCATAAGTAACATCGCTCCTGCGCCCATGACACCAGCACAAATCCACGCGATATAGTGACCAAAGAACATACCAAACGCAGAAAAGTAACCGTATTTTGTATTCTTTGCAAAACGTAATAAAGCCATATCACCTAGAGACCCATGCATTGCTAAGTTACATACCCAAGCGAAAGCTGCAATCTGCCAAAATGTCATTGATGGTGACCCGTCTGGTGTTTTCCCTGTCCAAATGTATTGATCTGCAAGCGTCAAAAACTGACTAAAGCCTGTGAAAGTTTCACCATTGCCAACGTTACTTAATGCAGGCAGAGCTACCATACCGCCAGTGACAAAAACAACTAATAACCATGGAGAGCATACTGTCGCGAACTGAGCACATTTTTGAAAACCCAGTACCGCAATAGCAACAACAATCGCTCCCACAGCAAGAGCAACTGCAACAAACCCTGCACTATTTGGATACCAATGTGTTTGTGCTGGAATATCAAATAAAATACGCACAGCTGAAGCTGATACGGTAATCATCGCGCCTCCTAAGGCACAAAACAACACAGCATTGACCACGTTATAAACTTTATTAAATCCAGGCCCTGCTACTCGACGTAGGTATTCATAAACGGTTAATCGAGATTGAGTGGCTATAGGCGCAGTAATAAGAGCCCAGGTTAATACAGCCATCATGTTACCAACCAGTAAGCCCACCAAAATGTCGAAAGTACTGGCACCCCATGCAACAAAAGCTGCACCGATAACAAATTCAGTCCCAGCTACGTGTTCTCCAGAATAAGAACCAAGAAAATGTCGCCAACCAAGCAATTTATGTTTAGGCACTCGCTCTTGTTCATATTCATTAAGTGTACCGTCATTTACTTTTTTTTCTTCAGATTTTGTAGAGGTAATCGTTACAGACATGAATGTCTCCTTGCTATTTGTAAGCTTATTTTTATACCTTTAACTTAATTATTTAAGTGTCGTTTTCGTTAATTTCCCGCTGAATTACCGCACATTATCCATGTAGCATGTAGGGAGATTAGAAGTAGCTTACAAACCTGACAAATTTAAACCTTGGATAATTCACATCAGGAATCGATATTTTGGTGAGTTTTTTAAGGTGTGCAACTCTACCTTCACATTTTTGAACATATCACTAAAAGAGTAGTGAAAAGTGCGATATTCCACGAGGAAAAGCTAACTTAAAGCTTATAGATTCAAACGACATTAAAAGTAGAGGTTAAAATGATCTATCTAAAGTCGAGAGAATTTTTCATGAATTCGTGCTGTCCGATTACCACTGAACTACGCTCTCCTCAAGAACCTTATCCTGAGCACGCACATTCATTTGAAGAAATAATTATTGTGTCGCAGGGCAGCGGTACACATGTAATGAATGATGTTCCCATGAATCTCAGCAAAAACTATGTCTGCTTTGTAAAAAAAGAGGACCGTCATTTATTCGATACAGTAGATGATCTGTATTTGAGTAATATATTATTTGAAAAAAATAAACTCCAATTATGTTCAGACGTTAAACGATTTTTACCAAATGAATCAGACAAAGACACTGGTTGGTTTATCAATGAAAACACGGCACAATCTGTTCGCAAGTTAATTGAACGTTTACATATAGAATCGCATTTAAACAATGAAGAATCACTAATGATCGCTCAATTCATTTTTCAGCAAATTATTGTTGAATTGTGGAGAGGCAAAATAAAGAATGTCGACTGGTTAAATACCAATGACAAAGTCATTTATGCTTTATCACAAATTCAACAAAATTATGCAGACGTAAAAGAACTAGATGAAGTTGCTGAAGCCGTAAAACTCTCTTCACGTCAATTAACTAACAGTATTAAAAAATTGACAGGAATGAACTTTAATCAATACTTGCATTACACACGTACCTGCAAAGCGTTATCTGAAATTATTTATACAGATCAATCAATTACGGATATAGCGTTTAAAGTTGGTTATCAGGACAGTAATTATTTTTCTACTAAATTTAAACAAATCTTTAATCAAACGCCGAGAGAGGCTCGCATAAATCACCCACTTTTATATAAAAAGTGACTACTCACCGCCCGTTGGGCGATGCTTCTTATTTCGTTAGCCAGTGCTCGATAGTATCGAGGCTTACGCAGCTTCCATAAGCAGAAACGACTGTCCAGCCGCTTTTAATTCTAGAATACCTTTATCACGAATATTAAGAGCGACATTTAGATCCCGATCTATATCCGTAGCGCCACAAGATGGGCAATCCCACTTGCGAACTGATAAGGGCATGCCTTCCATTTTATGGCCGCAACAGTGGCATGTTTTAGAGCTGGCGTACCATTGATCGAGCTTAACAAGGTGTTTGCCGTTCTCTTTCAATGTTACTCAGGTTTCAATTACGAATCGTTTTTTCAATATCACAAACTCTTGCCATTAACATAAGTGGGTGAACTTTCGATTCTTGGAAACCAAACTTTTTGTAGAAGGATTGAGCGCGTTCGTCTATCGCATGAACAAGAATACCGGCCCCACCAATAGCATTCATAGCGCTCATTGAGCGTAGTAGGCAATCTTTAAGCAAGCCAACTCCTATATTATTACTATGGTAATTTTCATCTACAGCAAGGCGGGCAAGTATCACCATTGGAATGGGATCTGGGCTGTTTCGCTTTAGAGCACTAAAAGCCTGTTCCCTTTGAACTGAACCCATTGCAATTGCATAATATCCCACCACTTTTTCAGTTACAGAGTCGGTCACAACGTAGACTCGCGCATGGCCTCGTCTTTGACTTTTAAAAGCATTCTTAGATAACCAATTATCCAGTTCAGGGACACCGCACTGGAACCCACTAATGTTGTGCTCACGCATTAGCAATGTAGGTGCTATTATTCCCACGGCGTTTTTCTGCTTAAGAGATCTTTAATGCCTTCGTTTGCTTGAGGTTCGGCATTGAGTGCGTTCTCAAATGCTTCAAATGCTTTTTCTTCAAGTAGAAAGTCTCTTTGGTTAGCCAATACGCTTTGTGCTTCATTGAGGGCTGCTTGCTGTATGAATACCGTTCTGTCTACCTTCTGTAAACTCGCGGCAGCATCAATGATATCGCGGACGGACGGTAACACCCGCATATTTATTGGAGCTGATTTCGTAGCCATAATACTCACCTGTATATCTATTACATACACATAATAATCTATATGTGTGTGTAGTCAATAACTACACAGGTATTTCTAAGACTTGCCTGTTTCTGAGCATAAGCTTGTTCGCATATCTCGCGCTGAAACATTGATGGACAAAGGCGTGCCAACGCTTCTCCTAAATTAGCAACTCATGAATAACTATGGGTATGGCAAAGCTACTGAGAAGAGCTAGTGCGATCAGTAAAATCGCACTAACAAAAGGGTTGGTTCAGGTACGGACTAAGTGATTTCTAGTTAACGCCTGTTAACTTAATTACGACACTTATATATTTCAATATTTGTTGCAACGGCGTCATTGCTGGATAGAATTGAAATTGGGGTAGAAGAGATCATCTTATACGAGTCACCACCCTTTTTAACAACCGTTTTCTGTATGTAACTCACCGTATTGAAAGGCGCGGTTTCTAGATACTCTATCGATTTAAACACGCAATTTTCAGTGCTACTAATCGATCTGACCTGTCTCATTTCTTTCGTTGGTTTTGAAACACAGCCTGCCATTGTGAACATGATTGCTGTAATAAAAAGCACTTTTTTCATATGCTACTCCTTGATTAAAAAAAAGGATACCACAGACAAAAACAAAAAGCCTCGGTGTTCATTATTCCTATTATGACAAATGTGCGACTTTGCTATCAAAAACAACCCTCAGACCGCCTAAAATGCTTTAAGTAGATATTTTTGGCGCTTGTTTAGATCAATATGCCACCATATCACTTTGTGAGTTTTGGGTGTCAGATGAGTTAAATTTGGTCAAAATCCACCCGACCGAGTCACGTAGGCTTTTTGGCGAAACTGACAATGGGGCAGAGATGAATTAGCCATCAACAGATGATATTCTTCACGTTGAGGGTTTTGTATATATTTATAGCTCAATCATATCAGCAACTTGGTATCCAAAATTGGTAATTTCGAATATCTCACCTTTATAACCCCTTTCAACAAGAAGACCCTTCAATACAAGCTCATCAATAGCGGCTTCCCAGCGAGCCACTTCTCGACGTTCATTAGACTCTATGAAATTCTTACTATTGGTTTGAACGTTAGTTCCACCGAGATGGCGCAAATGCATAACCGTCCCATTTCGGTCTTGACTGGTTTCTTTAAGAAGAATTTGGGACTCATAGGAAAGCTGTGGTAATGGGGTTTTGGACTGTACAACGTCAACAGTAGTTGAAATAGAGGTTGTTTGAAATAGTGGGTGTTGATTGAGCTTAAGTTGTAACTGGCGATAAAACTTATCTTTAAAGCTTGAACGACTATCATAGCTTTCGTACAAGCTTCTATTTTGACAAGACTCTTTAAATGCTTTTAATTGCGCATATTGTTCTGGTTCAACAGTATCAAGCGCCACAGGCTGGCTGGAAAAATAAAGCATTGCGGGTTTGGTTGATTTGATATGTTCTTCAATTTCTTCGACAGTTCCGCTGACATATTCTGTGGTAGGTGTACCAATCCGAGTCCAAAACACACCTACCAACAAGTCACATCTATCGAGCACTTGATTGTTGATTATTTCTTGTGCTTGACCACCCATTTCTGGTGAAGAGTGGGTTTCCCAACCGACTGGTAATAAAGCAATATTTCTGGGTTCAGAATTAACAGCATTCCATTCATATATGACATCCCGAATGATTGCTCGCTCAGATGATACATCGCCTGGTGAAGCGATCATTACATTGAATACTTTTGCTTCATAACTCATTTAACTCTCCTTGCAAACAGTCGTGGTTCGCACTATCAATAGGCCAGAATTATATAAAACCAAGCAAATAATGATGTATTAGATAAATTAGGTCAAACACGGATAGTTAAGTGTAATGCGAGAAGAAGCTCTAAAAAGAAAAGGAGCATAAACGTGCCAGAACAGATTGGACTAGCACGAGTATGGACATTTATGAGTTAGCTATTTTGCTAATTTAGTGAATTACGGATTAGTTGATGTATGGGAAAGCAACACCTAATTAACAGCAAAAAAATAGTCGACTAAAAAATCAACTCTTTTTTGTCCTTATTTAATTTATTGTTAGCCGCATCTCCCATATTACCCATTAAGCCTTCTTCAAATGCTTACTTACCTTATTAGGTAGTTTCATTTTTGTCTCAAGCCATTGAAGCGAGAGTTTTGCCTCATTTGGTGCATGTATTCCAGTGAGAAAGTCTAAGGTTGTAACTGCCACAGAGGTGGTTATATTGAAATTTTCATTGGGGATTTCTGCGAAATCTATGTTTGTCGATTCAAACCATGGGTTATATTCGTAAAATGCCTCAATAAGACTTTGATCCATCTTTCTGAGGGTTTCTTGTATCGAAGGCACACCAATTAACTGCCTTAATCCGAAAACATAACTATCTAGTGCAAACAAATAGCCAGAGTTAAAATTAACGCCGAAAGAGTTATAACGATTATCAGGATTTCCATAGGCTTCAATATTATTGATGAAATCTGATACTGAGAAAATATCAACTGACTCAGCAACAGCCGAATGAATCTTGATTGCCTCATTAGGTTTCGTTTTAACGCTTGAGAGTTGCTTTTCTATTGAGCAGGCTTCTTGGTGAAGGGCAACAATAGGATGGCCACGGAACCGCTTTTTATTAACAGCGATTCCCCTCATAAGGAGAAAAGCCTTTAAGTATTTTTCGAGCGCTTGAGACGCAGCCCAGAAGAACGCACGATGCATACCTTTTTGCGCTAAAAACCGAGCAGTTACGTAGTCCTCATCGGCAGGTGTAACGAAAGAATCGGTGATGACTTTAACAATGTATTTTTCTATATCAGCTTGCATTTTTTCAGGCAATTTTTCGAAGTGTTCAAGATCGTCTTCACACTTGAAACTGTATTTGTAGATCAATTCTCTTTCATTCATCAAATCCTGAATCCTTGCTCGCTGTTGGCTGAGAGCCTAACGCCCAATTAACGGACAAATAATTGTGGGCTAAAATAGTCAACAAAGTGAGCAAAAGTCGACTGTTATTTTCAAGGGGGATACCCCCTGTATAACTTTTTGTATCCCAAAATGTAAAAGATCACCGTTATATACGGTAGTCGATTTGTAAGGAGCAGCCCGTCTCCTCCGTCAGTTAATAAACTTCTCTAAATAACTGCTCGAAGATGAAGTGGACTAACAACTTTTGGTCTTGAGCTAATTTAATCTCATCCCCAAAGGTATGGTGCGGCAGGTACTTATATTTAAAAAATACATGCCCCTTGTCATTTCTCATTCCAATGAAAGAACGCTCGTACAGATCTTCCAATACTCTTTCAGCATCTAAATTGGCTTTATTAAGTTTTGGAATAATATCCCCTACAGTAGGTTCTGTTTTATTGATAATTGATAGAGCACTCAATATAGAGTCTATTTCTCTGTCTGAATAAAACGATGAAAGCTCACTTTTAAACTCATCTCTTACGTATGTACCGAACTGAATAACAAGCTTGTCCGTCTCTTCTTTAGTTAGAGGGTAGCTATACTCGCGCTGACTTAATGGTGAAAAGTAGGCTATTAAATCTCTAGGGCGACAAAATGTTCTGTCTAAAACCTCTTTAAATGGCGAATTAGTTAGCGTTACCCAGTTGGCATTCTTCGTACCACGAGTATCTTTAAAAGCTCGTGCAATTCTTCGTTCGATAAAAGACTTCAGTTCTGGCGCTTCTTCACCTTGAGTATACCAATTTAAAGGCACACCATAAGAACCAAAAAATTTATTCAAATCACTTTCTTTACTGACTAGGAGTCTTTCTACGTCATCTCTCAGTAAAACGATACACTTAAAATTAAAGCAGTTCCAAGTCGCATTAATCTCTTTGGTTGCCCTTAGAAGACATATCAAATTTTCAACACTTTCTTTTTTACTAACTTTAAAGCCAATATCTAGGTCATCAAAAATCAAACAGTAATTGTTGTCGTTGTTGGAGTCTTTAGCGCATCGAAGTAGTTTCCCAATAACTGTTTCTAGATCCGAAAGAATCTCATAAATTGTTGGTGAGTTTCTTAAGTTCTTGATGCTTGTCATTCCGTTAACTTTCATAAATGACTTTAGAGGCTTTGCATCTACGCCAAAAGATGTTTCGTTACCTAGTGATTTAGTAAGCTCAGAGCTTGTAATTTTCTGCTCCGTTATTCGAATTCCGCCTCTATTAACTTCTAAGAACTCCTTCAACTTATCAAACGCCTTAAGGTCTTCAAAAACACATTCATGTTTGACTAGTAAATCAATCAAATTAACCATCACAAGCCATTTGTAAAAATCAAGTCCTAACACTGCACTTGACTCCAAACCTTGTAGTTTTAGCTCTCTCTCGATAGAGTCATGCTTTATTATTCTACATTGGGCTGTGGGTTCTTGGTTCATGCTGCCTTGTATATAATTGGCAAGTGCACTTTTCCCTGCACCTTTTCGGCCAACAACCACAAATCGCTGACTGCTTAGTTTTTCTACAACTTCTAGATCATCAAAGAAAACGTCAGCCAATTTTACTGAGGATGTAGCGTTAGCTTCTCCTTCTGCCTCCAAGACCCCAAGATCTATCTTGTTGGAACCTTTATTTTTCTTAAAAAACATACAAACCTTGCTAACCAATTGATACTTAAGGCTATTGTATAGAAATTATATATTTAATTAATAAATGAAAGTCACAATTCCCGAGTATTTCTGGTGATTGCGAACGCTCCTCGCTTCCTCTCGATGTTAGCATAATTGTTTCTTTAAAATTAAACTAAATATCAGTGACAAGAATGTATTACAATATGTTAGGGAGAAGGACAGCGAGCGCTGGAAATTATTGGATTCGTATAACTTTTAGTAGGGAAAATGGCCCCCTCTTTAACTGTTTAGAGTATTTTATCTAAGTTGATGTATGGAATCCACTCCCTCCTTAGCAATCTACACTTAGGAGAGAGAGAAAACCGAGGGTTCCAATATGTTGACTAAAAATGTTATCGCTATTGACTTAGCAAAAAATGTTCTTCAAGCGTGCCATATCAGCATTCATGGTGAGCTACTGTCCAATAAACCTCTGAGTCGCCAGAAAATGAAAGAGTTCCTAGCAAAAGCTAAACCTTCGATTGTCGCCATGGAAGGTTGCTGCGGTTGCCATTACTGGGGACAATTAGCAGAAAAATTTGGACACCAAGTACGGATCATCAATCCTAAGAAAGTAAAAGGGTACTTGGAAGGCCATAAAACTGATCACAATGATGCTCTTGCTATCGCTAACGCAGCTATCCAAATCGGTATCAAATATAGTCGTCCAAAATCGCTTGAACAGCAATCCATGGAAAGTAGTCGTCGTTTCTTATCTCGCAGTGTGGTTTCTTTGGGACAGCATATTCGAGGCACCATTTTAGGCTATGGCATTGCTAACCCTAAAGGTGAAAAAGGATTAAAAACATCGGTTCAAACAGTGCTTGATGGAGAGACATCAATACCAGTAAATGTTGTATCCGTTCTGTCCATGCTGTGGGATCAATATAAAGAACTGAAAGCAAAACTCATCGCGTTCGAAAAAGAGAAAAATGCTTTAACCCGTCAGATAGAACCATGCCAACGATTAATGGAAATTGAAGGTGTTGGTGAAACAACTGCTGCGATGCTCTATACAACTCTTGGTGATGGAAAGCAGTTCAAGAATGGAAGACAAGCTTCAGCGTTTGTTGGTCTTACGCCGAAACAACACAGTTCAGGTGGCAAAGTCTTTATGATTGGGATCGATAAATGCGGTGGTGTGAAGGAGCTACGCTCGCTTCTTTATCTTGGTGCAATGTCTTACGTTGGACGACTACCCGAAAAACCGAGGACTCAAAAGGATGCTTGGTTGAGAAGCATCATAGATCGTATCGGCTTCAAGAAGGCCTGCATTGCACTGGCTAACAAAGTGGTACGGACTGCATGGGCAATGCTTCGGTATGGGACTGGATATAAACCAGTATTACTCACTAATTAATCACTAACAAATTCTAAAATTTTACAAAATGATGATGCATAAAAGGTAAGACCAACCTACTGAAAACCTGACCAAAATGTGACGTTTTAAGAGACTGATAACTCGATGAGGACGGTAGGTGCGCAAACATCAAAGGCTAGAAGGTAGCTCCTTCACCAAGAAGCCGAATATACGTACGCATCTTAACTTTTATTAATTATTTCACTTTGTAAATACGTGGATTCCATATAGATTTTGGGGCATAAACGCGTTTGAAGCTTCGGTCGAAATTTACCCATCATAGATGTTTTTCACATCCCAAACAGCAGAACGGCACCACTTCAAGTGATGCCACTCGTGCTCGAAAATGGACAATTCCAATCATCTCACTCAGTACGTTTTATGCTTTTAAATCTCTCCCTTAGAATAGCTAGGACTTCGTACCACTTTAGCTATGCAACAAAGAACTTATATCCTAGCGAGCACATTAGCAAACTCAAAGAAAGTGAAATTGTTTTCTGGACTAACTTGGGGCCATATCTTATCGCTGAATTACTGCCTACATGATTACCAAACAGATTCATGACCACCAATGGAACTGCCAACAAGTACAAGACATTCCCAGAAAAAATGAACGCTATAAGGGCTCCAACATTTGATGAAAAATTAAAGAGCTTCGAGGTAGCCGATGCACCAACCAAGTCAAACTTCAGCAGATAGTGTAATGCCAGTATTAAAAAGCTTCCTGTACCTGGGCCAAAAAAACCATCATAGAAACCAATAACAAAAACAGTGGCAGGCACGCCAAACCTAATCATATTTTTGCTAACATTCTCGTTTGTTTCTTGCGATTTCTTTCTCTTAGGGATAAACGAAACAATGATACCAAAAGGCAGCATACCCAAGATAATTTTACCGATTGTATCAGGGTGAAAATACAGTATTGCTTGCGCACCTACATACGCTCCCAACAGTCCTGCGGGTATACCTGTTGCCACCGCCGCCCAGACAACTCGTTTGTTTCGTATAAAGTTTCTTATAGCTGCTACCGTGCCTAACGTACTTACTATTTTCTCCTGTCCCAACGCAAGTTGAGGAGGCAGCCCTGCTAGTATAAAAGACGGGACAAGAATCAGCCCCCCACCTCCCGCGACGCTATCGATAAAGCCAGCAACAAATGCTGAAACCATGAGGATAATAAGTACCCAAAAAGTAATGTCATTTCCTAACCATTCCATGGATATCTTCCCCATCTATTCGTTATCATAGGCTTTTATAAGCACAGATGTATCCATACGACCAAAACCTAGGTCATGCAACAGGCGATATTGGTTATCAACTTCCTCCGTTAGTGGCAAAGACAACCCTTTTTTCTTGGCTTCGTTAAGGCAGAATCCAAGATCTTTGCGCATCCAGTCAATTGCGAATCCGAAATCAAACTGGTTTGAGGACATCGTGACGGCTCGGTTTTCCATTTGCCAAGAGCCAGCAGCGCCATGCTTAAGTACATCAACAACTTGCTCGATGCTCAGTCCTGATTTTTTAGCAAGAAGTACTGCCTCACTCAGTCCCTTTAACACCCCAACAATGCAAATTTGGTTTACCATCTTACATCTCTGCCCCTGCCCATTTTTACCCAGAAGATCAGCTTGATTTGAGTAGCTTGCTAGCACAGGTGAAATGGCTTCAAAAGTATGTTTTTGCCCACCACACATTACGGTAAGTACTCCATTCTCAGCACCTACCTGGCCTCCTGATACTGGAGCATCGATAAAACTTATCCCTTTTTCTGAACACTTTACTGCCAGTTCTTCAGCTAGTTCTGCTGATGTGGTCGTGTGGTCGAGCAAAATAGATCCTGGGCGCATACTGCTAAGTACGCCTGTATCACCGTATACAACGCTGCGCACGTCATCGTCATTTCCAACACAAACCACAACAACCTGCGCATCCTTAGCTGCATCGTAAGGAGTTGCCGCATACTGACCTGAATATTCGCTTGTCCAAGTTTCAGCCTTGGAAACAGTGCGGTTATAGACGGTAACATTAAAACTCTGCTTTGAAAGGTGACCCGCCATTGGGTATCCCATGACACCTAAGCCTATAAAAGCGACTTCTGAAATATTTATTGATTGATTCATTCTTTTTTTCCTTTTACTGACGATAATTAAGTCTATTGAAATAGATTAATTGATCTAAATGACATATGTCAATATGGATTTGTCACCTATGTTTATTAATTTTCCATTTCAATTAAACTAGGTCATAATCTGTGGAAGTCGTTGAAGTATTTGTAGGAGAGTCTGTGAGCAGCGCTAAGTTTGTTAAAATTGCAAAAATTATTGAGAATCGTATTGATAACGGAGAATACAAGCCCAACTCAAAACTACCGACTCACAGAGTGCTTGCCGCAGAACTTGAAACAACACCAGTTACCATCGCTAAAGCCTACAATCAGCTTGTCGATAAAGGTAGAGTCGAATCTTACGTTGGTAGGGGAACTTATGTATGCGAAAACTCCAACCTAGGTAAGGCCATTCAGGCTCCTGACCATTGCGATGATTTTAATTTCTCGATTCTCCAGCCATGTCTGTACAAAAATGTTAATGCACTTAAGCGAGTGTACACGATGACTGCGGATAGAATGACCTCTGAATTAATCGGGTACGTAGAACATTCTGGTCATGTAGCACACCGTCAGGCAGGAAGTACTTGGGCTAAGCATTTTGGATTAGAGGGTGGTAACGCCGCTAACACGATACTCACTAATGGTGCACAACATGCACTTTCACTACTGATAAACGCTCTGACAAAACCAGGTGACACAATTGCCGTAGAATGTCTGACTTATCCTGGTATTTTTGCAATAGCGAACCTTTCGGGTCGTAACATCGTCGGAGTCCCCATGGACGAGTATGGTGTATCACCAGAAGCTCTGGATTCAGTTATTTCCGAGCACAGGCCTAAGCTGGTTGTTGTTATACCGTCACATCAGAACCCCACTGGTATTACTATGCCCGAGTTTCGCCGTGAAGAAATAGCAGAAGTTATACGTAAACACCGTATTTGGCTCGTTGAAGATGATATCTACTGTTTTCTGGATGAAAAGCCAATCCCAGCGATTAGCAATTTTATACCTGAACAGTCATTTCACATTTCTGCTCTATCTAAAGCGATAAGCCCAGCAATGAGGTGTGGGTATATCAAAGCACCAGAGAGTCAAATTGCGCTCATAAATGCGCATATTCGTGCCAATATCTGGCTTCCTTCGCCGATGAACTTCAGCGCTGCCACTTTCCTTATCGAATCAGGTGAAGCGTTTGAGTTAGCCCAAACTCAGCGTATTATCGCTGAAGAGCGACAATCACTGGCCCGTCAAATATTACCGTCTATACAGTGTCGTTCCACTGGGTATCACATCTGGCTTCCTATTCCTAGCCAATGGAAAGCGGAACATCTGGTACACGAAGCGAAGTCCCAAAAACTTCTTGTCAGTAGTGGAAGCTATTTTGATGTTACTGGAGTGGAAGCTGGGCATATCCGCCTTTCATTAATGTCTGTCAGTACTGAAAAAAGGGTAAAAGAAGGCCTTACTAAGTTGAAATCTCTGCTGGATTCGAAAGTAAATACTACTTTCCCATTCTAAAAACTCGTACAGATAAGTAGTTTGTGAGGTACTTGTTAGTATAAATATCTTAAGTTTCTGACACCAAATCTTCAGTTGAATAGATATGCGAATGCGAAACTAGGCACTAATTGCTAAAAAGTGCACGAATCTGGGAGAAACTGTTCACCGAGTATTTGATTCCGTTCGTGTAGATAGTGTCGACAAATCAGAGGCAGAATTTATCGGTCAAAAACCAAGCTGCCTCACAATGGGGCACTTCCGAGTTACGAAGTGCCAACTGTGAAGGTTCTGGACATGAATGTGTTATAGGCTTTACTAAATTAATAAATCAAGGATTACTTTTGGTATCGAAAATATCCATATGGCAGGCCAGAAGTTCTCACGTCCTGTTAAGGGGTGAGCAACGCAATGCCTAAGCCGCCGCATCCTCTCTAAACACTTAAACCAACGCATATGAAAATGCCACGCGTTGCGAATCACTCTTAAATTGTTTGTATGGGAAATTACCTCTGTTTTTGGGTAATGTGAGACCCAAGCCTAAGCTGCAACTTAGGCTTTCTATGCAGTAGTTCGATTAAACGCTGGCTCCTCTGTCGAGAGACCGATAACAAGAACGAACGCTGCATAGGACTCCGAGCAAAACACTCGAATAGCCCACTGGGTCTCGAACCCGCATTACGCAAGCAAGAGTTAGCTTATTATGAATACAAGTACACTTCAAAACATTAATGTCGGTGTTGATACTGGTAAGTCGCAATTAGATTTCTACATTCGACCACTCGACATTTACTTCACCGTATCTAACGATGACAAAGGCATAAAAGAAGCGATTAAAACTATCAAGAAGTATTCTCCTGAACGAATCGTCATAGAAGCCACTGGTAGGTTAGAAATGCCCTTCATTATCGCTTGTGCTGAGGCTAATCTACCCTTCGTTATTGCTAATCCAATACATGTAAAACGCTTTGCTGGGGCAACAGGTAGGCGAGCAAAGAACGACAGGCTGGATGCAGAGCTTATTGCGCATTATTCCGAAGCTATAAAGCCAACCTTAACTCAATTAAGACCTGAAAACATGAGAGCTATGAGTGATTTGGTCGCAAGAAGAAACCAGTTACTCAACATGCAAACTATGGAAAAAAATCGACTTCAGATATTGCCAAAATCTCTAGCTTCAACAATAAAACCCATTTTAACGGCTTTTAAAAATCAGATAACAAAAATTGAATTAAAGATAGCAAAGATGATAGAAGAGTGCCCTGAGTATCAAGCTAAAAACATGATCCTACAAAGTATGCCTGGAGTAGGTAAAATTGTCGCGGCGTCCATTATCAGCAATGTTCCTGAATTAGGGTATATCACCAACAAACAAGCAGCTTCGCTTATTGGTGTCGCTCCAATAACTAAGGAAAGTGGTCGGTTTAAAGGAAAAAGAACTATCCAAGGTGGCCGCTCTCAAGTTCGCACCGTTCTCTATATGGCGATGATGTCAGCTATGCAATGCAACCCTATATTTAAACGGAATTATCAGCGACTTCTTCAGCAGGGGAAACCAAAAAAAGTCGCTATTATTGCCTGTGTAAGAAAAATGGTCGTTATCTTAAATTCAATGCTAAGGGATGGTGTAATGTGGGATGAAACCGTAGCAAAAAATTAGCTATTGACACCATAGCCCCTTGTTAAGCTCGATCAATGGTACGCCAGCTCTAAAACATGCCACTGTTGCGGCCATAAAATGGAAGACATGCCCTTATCAGTTCGCAAGTGGGATTGCCCATCTTGTGGCGCTACGGATATAGATCGGGATCTAAATGCCGCTCTTAATATTCGTGATAAAGGTATTCTAGAATTAAAAGCGGCTGGACAGTCGTTTCTGCTTATGGAAGCTGCGTAAGACTCGATACTATCGAGCACTGGCTAACGAAATAAGAAGCATCGCCCAACGGGCGGTGAGTAGTCACAATCTCGTAAAGTGGATTTAACTGGCGTGAAAATTTGTGCATGGCAACAAGAGCAGCTTTTGGAGCAACTGGCGGTGATTGTTATTCCAGACAAAGTGTTTTGACCTACGATTTTAATCAGTGAACTACTCGCAGCTAAAGCCGCGAACTTCCAAGATAACAGCCTAAGCCGCTAACTTTTCTTTTTTGACGCTTCGTTGGACACCGCTAGTCGAGCTTTTGGCTCGGCTAGTCTTACGATTGCCTCCACGTCCACTATCTGACTTCGTTCGTAGAACTCCATCGTCAGACAACACCGTTACAGTGTCTAATATTAGATTAATTGCCCCCGCCCTCAGATCGGACGAGGGTTTACGGCGAGATTGTTAACCTTAAATAAAGATTGTTTTTGAAAGCCCCGTTAGGGCTTTCTGTTTCTTTTGTCACTAGCCTAGTTTTTGTCTAGATCATTCAAATGATCAAGTAAGTATTCTGTGTAGTAAAGCGGCATCACTATGTGCTTTTTCTCTGTTGCTGGAGAGCCTTGAGTACCTGTAAGTTTGATTGTCTTGTGGGGCTTGCACTTCTTGATGTAGGATTGCAATGATTTCGCACGGGTTCGCTTACCGCTTTTGACTTCTACAGGTACGATACGACCTAGGTCATCAGCGATAATGAACTCTATCTCCGCTCTTGCATCTCCCCAAGAGAAGCTTGGTTCAATACCTAGCGCAGCGATTTCCTGTTGGACATAATTTTCGGCGACATATCCTTTGTATTCATAGCCTTGCTGTTTGATTTCACGGTAACCTGTGCCGAGCATATGGTTCAATAGCCCTACATCAAAGAGAAATAGTTTAACCGTATTTTCCTTCTGATAAGCAGCTAAAGGAGAGCGAGGCTGTCCTTCAATAGGATGGTTTTTTAAAGCAAGCCGACACTTGTGAAGCCATGTGATCGCACTTTCATATTCAGCATAGCGAGACTTGCGTTCGTGAACTCCCTTGAATTTAAACCGTTTAACGGAGTCGTCGAATACCGAAGATAGTTGAGCGGGAATGCTTCGAAATACAGATTCGATTAGCTGTGCATCCACTTTTCCAGAGTACTTTCCGAAATCACGCATGTAGCCCTCAATTAAGTTTCGATGGACTTCAGATATGGCTTTGATGCGTTCAATAATACTGAGTTCTGAGTTTTCGAACCATGAGTTTACGGCTTCAGGCATGCCGCCAACAAAATAATAGTCGGTCAGTAGTTCGATTAATTTTGTATGAGCCGCTGAAGAATTCAGCTTTTGGTCAAATGCTTTTTGCAGGGTTTTTTCTCCAGATGCCCACAAGAATTCCCTGAAAGTCAGTGGCCTTAAATTGTGCTGCTCAACTTTTCCAACGGGAAAGGACGTGAGCAATCCGATATTTGAACCACTGGCAGCAACATAAGCTTTGGGAGCCTTTTCTGCAAAGTACTTAAGAGAGGTGACGGCTCTTGGACATTCACCAATTTCATCTAAAATAAGAAGATCTGTCGATGGTTCGATGATCTCTCCTGTTAAGAGTTCAATGTTGGTGATGATGTCATCAGGGTTTAGAGATCCTGAAAAAGCTTCAATTAACTCAGGGCTTTCTAGGAAATCGATTCTTATGACATTTTCGAATGTACTTCCTAATAGTTCCTGTAATAGGAATGTTTTACCAGTTTGTCTAGCACCGTCAATCAGCAAAGGCTTCCTTGTTGGCTTGTCTTTCCAGGTGAGTAGGTTTTCAAGTAGTGTTCGTTTCATCTAGCCACCTCAATTAAAGTGCTTATCTGATCAATTGCCCATTACACAAAAATGCGCAATAAAATGCAAGTTAAAACATTTTTTAGCGCATGTAAATGAAAGTAACAACACTTTTATGCGCATAAAAGTGTTGTGAGCAGTTTTTGTGCGAATGATAGTGTTGGGACCGTGAAGGGAGGTGATGAACCTATGTATCATTTCTGATTGGTTGCTTCACAAGGAGATCAATGAGCGCAGTGATAAAGCCCTCACGGACTTTCAGATGCCAGCCTTGAGTGTATTTTTAGTGATGGTAGAAGGAAATATAATAATAACCAATGGTACCGCATATCAAGCAGGACAATCCTTTGTGCTACCTTGTCAAGTCAAAACGATTAGAAAAAAACGGTTATGAGCTTGTTTATAACAATAGAGACTCCCATAATCCGGCTGACAATGAATCCAGTAAATCACATAAATAACCAATATACTGAATGATTTAATAAGCGGCTCTTGACAGAGAGGATCGTCTGTGGTTAGTAATGATTGCAAACGAAACTAGATCAACTTATGCTTTGGATAGACTTTTAAAAAGTGAGCGATAAGGTATGCAGATATCTCGTACATCATTAATTTCATTGGCTGCATTTGCAATCATTTACGCTTGGACGGTTATTTCTTCTCGCTTCAGTATAGAACACAGTGAACAACTGCTGATATGGTACCCAGCTGTATTGGTAGGTATTATAATAAGTCATGTGAGAACGGCTCTTTGGCTCTTTGCTGCCGTGTTAGTTGTAATGTCAGTATTTGCCTACTCTATGTTAAGCACACTAGAGAGCAGTATCTCATTTGCACTCGTCGTATCCAGCATGTTTGATTGCTTCATGGTTGCTTATTTCTGTCGATTCCATTTGAACTTAAAGCAAATTCTCATCGATTTTCGTGAGTTCACGAGATTATTTGTGTGCTTTAGTGTGATTATCCCTTTGTTTGGCTTTGTTGTTTTCAATTTGTTCAATTACTTAGGTAGTGATTGGGTGAGCTTTGAACTACTGTATGTGAATTCTTTAATTAAGGTTTATGTAACCGTTAGCCTTCTACCATTGACACTACTTTTATTGAATGTAGAAGCTAAGGGGTTGATAACAAAGTTATTGAGCCCACTTTCAGTAATTGCAATAACTAGCGTAATTGTGCTTTGCTTTGTAACAATAGAATACGAAAGCAATTTCCTCACCTTTCTATTCGTAGCCCTTATAGCTATCGCTTTTCTATCATTTGAATCTACGGCTATGTCAATTCTCGGAGGCAGTTTAATTATTGGTCATCATTATTTTGATGTCGCAGTATTAACAGCTTATCATCAAGACGTTGCTATCTATTCGCTGATTTTTGGTGTGGTAACACTTATCGCTATGTATTTGAGAGTGCAAAGAGACAATCTATGTGAAGCTAGGTATCGTGAAGAGCAATTTATAGACATATATCATAAAACACCCGCAGCACTCCATTCTATTGATGCGTCGGGATCTATTGTTGCTGTTAGCGACAAATGGTTGCAGCTTTTTGGCTACGAACGTTCAGAGGTATTAGGAAAAAAATCTAGTGAATTTTTGACCGAAGAATCAAATAAAAAAGCAATTGAGAGCATTTTGCCATCTTTTTTTGAAAATGGTCATGTGGAAGATGTTGAGTATCAGTTTGTTCATTCCTGCGGAAAAATCATCGACGTTGAGTTGTCTGGCATCCTGATCACTGAAAACAACACACAAAAATCTTATGCTGTGCTCCAAGACATATCAAACGCGAAAAAATTAGCTCGCGATCTGTTCGAAGAAAAAGAAATGTTGGAAACTATGCTCATGTCTATGGGCGATGGGGTTATTGCTACAGATAAAGTAGGAAACATAACGTTAATTAACTCTGTGGCAGAGCTTTTAACTGGTGTAGACAGTGAAACAGCGATCGGTAAAAGGTTTGAATCGGTCGTTGAATTAACAGATGGCAATAATGGAAAGGCACTATACAACCCTATTCAGTTAGCATTGAACGAAAGAACGACAGTTGGGGTGCCCGAAACGACCAGGCTTAAAAGCAAAACAGGTGACATATTTGAAATACAAGACTCGGTAGCTCCAATTTATAGTTCAAACAATGAAATCACTGGTGCTATTATGGTATTCCAAGATGTTACGGAATCACGTAACGTCAGTGAAAAAATGTCTTATTTAGCCCAACACGATATGCTAACTGATTTGCCAAACCGAGTGTTGTTGACCGACAGACTCAATCTAGCTTGTGCATATTACGAAAGAACTCAGACTCCGTTCACTCTCTTATTCATGGACTTAGACAACTTCAAAACACTCAACGATACAATGGGGCATACCGTTGGAGATCAAGCCTTAAAAATAATAGCGAAGCGACTTAAACCACAATTTCGAAAAACGGACACTCTATCGAGGATAGGAGGCGATGAGTTTGTTGTTTTACTAGAAGGCGAGATGAATTTGCTCAATATTTCGAAAACTTGCAAAAGCATTTTGGAAGAAGTTAGTCGGCCTATATTCTTCGACAAACAGGAGTTTGTGTTATCCGCTAGTATTGGAGTTGCATCGTGCCCAAAAGATGGCTCTGATGCAGAAACTATTATGAGAAGGTCGGACGTTGCAATGTATCGAGCGAAAGACCTTGGACGCAATCGCTTCAATCTGTACTCTAGAAAACTTGAATCGGCCATGAATGAGCGCTTAGAGCTAGAGTCCAAACTTCGTCAAGCGATTGCTAGCGATCAAATGCAACTGTTCTACCAGCCAATCGTCAATGCACAAAACTCTGAAATTGTATATGCAGAAGCTTTGTGTCGATGGAGAGAAAAAGAGGGTAATTTTGTGAGTCCTGACGTCTTCATTCCGTTGGCAGAAGAGACAGGATTGATTATCGAACTTGGAGAAAAAATCATCCGACAAGCTTGCAAAGACTTTATATACGTAATAAGGAAAGGCTCGTCCCCGTTTTCCAAACTGTCCGTTAATATAAGTGCAGTACAACTTAACCATATTGGTTTTCTTAATATGGTAAATAAAATATTCAATGAAGAGGAAGTCGCACCTAGTTGGTTTATCTTCGAAATTACTGAGACGAGTATAATGACAAACCCCAAAAAAAGTCTCTCTGTACTAACTGAGTTGAAAGGTCTTGGGGTTTCAATCGCTATTGATGACTTTGGTACTGGATATTCAAGTCTGAGTCATCTGAAAAATTTTCCAGTAGATATATTGAAAATTGATAAGGAATTTGTAAATAACATTGAACAGGGAGGTCAAGAAGAAGCGTTTGTGGACGCGATGGTTAAAATGGCAAAAACTTTAAACATCAACGTCGTTGCAGAAGGTGTTGAAAATTGTCACCAAGCCAGCATACTCAACGAACTTGGTACGGACTACTTACAAGGTTATTATTATTCTAAACCGAGTGAACTGAGCAACTATATATTGTCGGAAGGAGATGTAACTGAAAAAGTCTTAGCATGAACCTTACCGTTTTTGAACTCAATGAGAATGGGTTACATTCTCTGTGGCTTTTTCTTATAATTAGCAACTGACCTTTCTTTTAATGAGGCAACTTCATGCCCGAACTGAATATCTATTCAGCTTATGGCGCAATAGTGATCAAAGACCTAGAGCCTGTGTATGTTGATGACAACTATGCTCGAATATTGGGGTTGGGATATTGATTTGTAGCGGATCGAATAAGACCTAATTGCGCTCTTATTGTGAAAGATAGATTTATTTTTGATTACGTTTTTTGCTACATAAATCAGCAGAGGGAAACATCTGCTGATGTTTATGAACTAGGGTATATTACTATGTAGCAGATTGGATTTTGCTATCTAAGCGACGTTAACCTTGTCGAACAATTATTCTCAACGTTTCTGCGATAAGTCGAGTCCCCCAAAACGCACCATACTTACCCTGCCTCAATTTCATCTCACTACTGCAGTTTAAACACATTGGGCGCTCATGTTCACAATTAGAGTTAATGCAAACTTGATAGTCCTCTTTCATTTCACGAATCATGGCACACTTTCATACAACCTTCGGTGGTTTCAGAGCAAAAGAACTGGGCGTGAATATCACTGGTAGCATCATCAATAATTTCAATCAAGCAGGATTTGTCATCACCGAACCAACGATGAGGGCTACCATCCATTTGAAGCATTAGACCAGGCATCTCCATACGTTCGCGAGATTTTCTGACTCGACTTCTACGTCGCTTTGCCCGTTTAACATGATGGATGTCATGCGCCCAAGAACGCAAAGTTTCACGTTTAATAGCGATCCCTTCATTCTTCTTGAGAACCTCAAAGAGGTGTTGCAAATTGAAATCGTAATACTTGGTTTGTATGAGACTTTGTACTTCTGTCTTGAGCGACTCAGGGATCTGATTGACTGGAGCTCACCTTCGATTCCCATGAATGATGAAGCAACCCCCCTTCTTTCCGATATCGGCTGAGAGATCGCTCGACGGTTCGACGAAATTTATTGAGCAGAGTTGTGGCACTATTACTGGTGATCTTACCATCGATAACCTTGCTGATGATATCGACAGTGAATTGGGATTTTGAATCCATATAGAACATTTTTAGCCCCCACTAAAGTTAAAATAATCACTTTAAAAGGTAAGCCAATTTAGTCCGTCAGAATCCTTTGGTAGTGATGGTAATGACAAAGTCGCTTGGTAATTAAAGTACGATAGAATCGCTCGGTGATCACACCTTGCAAAACAGGGGGGTAGCAACTGGCTCGATTTTGATTAGGCACATAGCGCCATGCCATCATTTTTACACAAACGGATTGATGGCATGGCATGTGTCATTATTTCGCTTTTTTCTTATCCCTGGGAGGGGTTAATAGGTGCTCCAATGAGACGTTTTTAATTCGGTTGACATTATGTTGATGAGTACATTGCAACATGATTGTCTTCTTGGATCCTTTGCTCACTAAAGGTTGGTCAATCGTCCCATGAAATTGAGCGCGCAACTCAGCTTCATTGTTCCAAATCCATCCGGTTTGTTTTAGTTTGTCTTTGGCCACATTAAATTGCGCCTGACGCTGACATGCCCAGCACTGCGCCTCATCGTTTCCTTGTTCCAATGGGCCCAATAAATAGGCTTTGGAGAGGGAGACTTGAAAGGCGTGTTGTTGGCGACATGAGATGGTTATGCGAGGACGTTTTTTGACTAACGAGTGCCGTTGCGCGATCAATTCGCCTTTATAGCGCTGGTTTAAGCGTTCCAATGTCCGTTGACTATCGGACTTATGTTGCCAACTTTGAGTCATGAGGGCCTCTTTATCTATTTTGGGTGGGGCGGCGTCATAGAGCGCAACATAGATGCGCTGACATATATTGAGCGCCTCATCAAACTGCTTGGGAAAAGTATAAGGCTGATATTGATCCGGTCCTGTTTTGGTATAACACGGGATACGTATGAGCCTGATC
The DNA here is from genome assembly GCF_047302445.1 of Vibrio sp. MA40-2. Taxonomy (NCBI): domain Bacteria; kingdom Pseudomonadati; phylum Pseudomonadota; class Gammaproteobacteria; order Vibrionales; family Vibrionaceae; genus Vibrio; species Vibrio sp. MA40-2. The sequence continues at coordinate 922,513 of NZ_CP178627.1, read as the reverse complement.
TCGGGGTCCTTTTCAAAGTAGGCATCGACCAGAGCGTCACGACGTTGTTGTTTGATGAGTTTTTTTTGACGATCCACTTTTTTTAAGATTTGTTGATTCAAACTTTTATGTTGCACACCGTCAATTTCAATGGCCCATTTTAGCGTGGGTTGATAAAAATCAATCGACAGAGAGCGGTTGGAGTTTTCGCTTTTCAGTCCATCAAATTCTTGCTCCAAGCGCAGATCCAATTGCCATAGATGCCCAAAATATTCAACGAATTTAGCAAGAAAAGACACATTATTTCGGTTAATGAAGCCTCTTTTTCCTTTTTTAAACGCTTGGTAGGAGAGGGAAATGGCGGTGCGGTTGGGCAAGGGCAAGCCAAGCGCCGCGTTTATGGTCTGTTTGATGTTCACGCGTATGGATAATTTATCATAAGGCGTGTGATGGGTCTTTTGGATTTGGGTTATCTGTGTAGTGATCTCCTCGTCTGTCGATATCAGCTCATAGAGGGCACCGTGGGTGCGCCATCGTTCGTCTGACTCAACGAACTTACGGACACGGACCGCCGTTAATGCCAACCCCGAATTGGGCTGGCAATGGGTACACGGGGTAGAGTGTTGGTAAGCTCGAAGGTATCGGATCAATTGATAACTGGTGTACGTGTTGGTTAATGGTCCATGAGTGGGACAGCGAAGATGAATGGCGACATGACTGTGGATAAGGGTTTGGCGAGTGGCAAGGCCAGAAGCGCGAAGATCGACACGCAGTTCAATCCCCTTGTTTGAAAATAACCTTTCGACATACGCAGCGGTGTACTTGCGTTTGCCCTCGGCTGAACACGCGCGACACGAGTGCTTAACTAATTTGGCGTGGAGTGAACTCACTCGTGGTGCACGTCTTCGATCAGGGTGGTACTGGCATTGCACGTGCATTTTAGCCTTGGCCGGTAAATCGTGACGCAGGGCAAAGCACGCTTGATTCTGTTTGACAAGGGCCGGATCGGTCGCTAACTGCCACGTGGTTGTGGCGCGGATGAGCATATCAAAGTCGTCAAGCGAAGGCATAAGGGTGAGAGGTCTTGCGCCATTGGTTCCACATTGCACACATTGACCGTGTTCGGCGCTTTGAGGTATCCATTCATGGCGCTGGCCGCATTGGCGGCAGGTTAACAAACCGGTTTTTGAGAACCCTTGATAATGCTTAGGATCAATATCAAAGCGGGTGACACGTTGCTGCGCCTCCTCCCATGAGATCCGTTTCGTTTTGCCTTTGCGTCTGCGCTCACAATGTTGACAAAAGAGGTGATCGCCACGCGATAAATGGGTCTTGAGATTATTCACGCTATGAAGGGTCAACTTGTGGCAGTGCGTGCATTTGGCCTCAACGTACGCATTATGGTTAATAAAATCCTCAGGGGCGAGTTCGTCGGGCAGGGTGAGCACAAAGCCAAGCTCGGGACGGTTGATAAATCCGGAAATTAAATCTTTGTATTTCCATCGATACTTTCGGTTTTTCTCACTTTTATCAAACTCATAGTGACACTCTTTACACATGGTGTTACGGACTTGACCTTGGTGTGCAAGATAACGCCACTTGGAGTGAAATTCACATTGATGTCGCGTACATTCCAATGTGAGTGTGTCACTTCGTGGGTCCGTTATTTTTGCAGGCGCGACAATGCGATAATACGCATACCATGCAAAGTGAGGGGGAGACTTGTGATCGCGGTTGTGATGCAGTGTTGATAAATGTGCATTGAGCGTCTCGCGTGATAAAGATTTTTCCGTCATAACAGGTCCTCGTTAGGGGGCGAATAAGGGGGTCTTTAACACGATACAATGTTTATTATTTTCGATCAAGTCATTGAATTATAAGTCATTTTATTGAAATTTTACACGTTAAAACTGTCTCAAAATCCCGCCAAATGACTTAAATCTGTCTCAGCCGTTTTTGGGCGCAAGTCTAACGGTTTGTTTTGTCTTGGGAAGATACCGATAGAAAAAAAGGTTCCAATAGGTAAACACATTAGGACCTGATGCATTTGCGTGTGTCTGGCTTGTTCGATTGGGCATCAAATGAGTAAGATTGAGTCATTGTTGAGCCGATCTAAGCCTTGTGGGAGGACGAGCTGATATCACATCGATGGTGGCTCATTTGAGTCAACATTCCATTAAAGAGATTGACGTGGCGTGGGATCGTTTTGAACAATCTGGTATGGATGTGAAAGGGGCGTTTTCACGCGATTGAGAAGAAAGTATCCAGTTCGTACCGATATGGTGATGATAACGCCGCCTAGTGAACTTTTTAAACACGATGTTCTGGCAATCTACACTCAAGGCGAAAAACATGAGTTCTTATTGCCTGAATAATACACTTTACGCTTCAGTATCAAATCAATCAGAGCTTAAGTTTACTTCCATTTGCCCATTAACTCGCATTTGTCCAAAAATGGCTTACAAATGGGTAACGATCGCCCCTGCAGTTGCCATTAAAGAAGCTCACTCATTTCTGGCACACTGTCGGCTTGCACTAACAAGTATTCACACTCTGTTTGGATGAGTGAGACACATAGTTCTATGTGTTCACGCTCTCCGTCATCGATTCCTTGAGCTTCGGTAAGTCCAACCGTTTCCTTCAGGGCATTCTTTATGGCACCAATGGTTTCTACAATTATGGAAGCCATTTTGCTGCCTGAATAGCCGAGTAAAGTGGCGAACTCAGCTAAATCATAGCTGGTGATAGGGTGTTTGAAGTTACCTTTCGGCGGGTTTTGAAAGTCTTCGCTTTCCCAATCTCCAATCGACATTGCAAAATATTGAGGGATACTGGCGGCACGACTCTCATCAGAAGACAATTTACCGCTTCGTGAGTTGCGTTTTGTTCCCTCTTGAGCGATAGCTTCTATGTTGACTAAATCATAAAAAGGGGTCAGTTCCAGCCCTTTAGGGGTGACGAAGAAGCTAATATTTTTACCATGGGCATCGTAGTTTAGCGTTGCTAGATTAAAGAGCATCCATTGGGTAATCTTTAGGTTAGTGATTACCGTGTCTATGGTTTTAACGTTCAGTAGGCGTGGGAAAGAAACGCCATCACGCATATATACGCCATCGCCTTCATCCCCATTCTGACGCTCGTATTTGTAACCAGGAGGTAAGTCGGTCGCCTGACAGCCATCAATTACATGTTTTCGTTGAACGACATCGCGACCCTCGAAATAGGCACGATCGAACCGCTCTATGATGAGTGTCCTAGTCTTCCCTATGCGAGTTAACTCAACATTAGCGACGTCCAAACCTACTAGCTTGGCTAATGTCATGCAAAAGAACTCATTAACAGCAATACACGGTGCTTTACCGCTTTCAAACTTCAGAATGTAGTTCGAACTTAATTTGCCTTCACCAAATCCCCATTTATCACCGCGCTTAAGTAAGTTTAACTTGTTTTGAACACCGGCAACCGAAAGACGAACCTGACCGTCCCAATAGACTAATGAGGCAAAATTTCGCTCTAGTCGTTCTACTAGCTGCTCATTAGGTACTGGTCTAAAGCTGGTTTCCTCAGGTTCTGAGTCTGGAACTCGAAAAGTTAATGCGCCAGATGTTTCCGCACCAAGCTTACGGATCAGCCCGAACGTATTGCTTTTGGAGATAGTGGTGTTTTGTATCATCTCCTCAAAGGCTTCTCCTTCAGGAAGGAGATTTCTAAGATAGTTCTCGATACTGCGTGGCGAAGCCTGATCATCGAAAGGGATGTGTGGAGAAATCGGGAAACCCATGTGTTTCCATTCATCTTCATAGATGAATGATAACTCAGTTTCTGCTCCGACAGGAAGAATCAAACGACCAATTTTGGTATTCGTACCGATAAACACGTCTAACTGTTGTAACTTATTCATACCAACCGTCCTCATTGCTTCTCACGCTGTTTTCATCTTGGGAGGTTATTGGGTTATGTGGACGAGCAAATAGGTTTAAGTCGATAAGGCGTAACGACAGCCCTAAGATATCCATGAGGACGAGTACATTGGCAAAGGTAACACTGGTATTGCCTTTTTCAATCTTCATGATTGTTCTACGAGATAAATTGGCTTTTGAAGCAAGATCATCAATACGCCAGCCTCTATCGGTGCGCTTTGAGCGAATGGCGCTCCCCAGCGCTTCCATACTGAACTCGGTATTCAAATCAGGCATAGGTTGTGCCTTTACCATCTTACCTTTTTTCATAAGTTCCTTTTAATGTACTTTTGTCAATATTGGCGTCGTCTTAATATATAAGTTCACTATAACTCACTTTTGTAGTAATTGTATAAGAAACTATCTATAAGTGTAATTTAAATCACTTATGTCTCGTTTGCTAATTGCACACTCGTTCCAATTAGTGGCAAGCTGGTTTTGCTACACTAGAGTAAGCTGAGTTTTCCACCGTTCGATTTGGTGTTGTGCGCTTTGCGTATAACAAAGCTCGGCACTTAAAACATCATTTCTAAATCTAAGGTGTGGTTCTCTTCTGTTTTTTCTAGTTTAACTGTAGTGGATGAGTAAATATGGCCACATGGTTAGAGTGATGGAAAATCAGATTCATTGGATAAATTCATTCTCAAAAGAACAGCGAACGCTCGCGCTGATTTCCAACATAAACTCTCTCGAACACTCGTAGACAAAAACCACGCTGTGATTGTAGAGACATTGAAATCGGCCAATATGATGAAAAACCGCAAACTAGCGAAACACATAGCAGAGGCTTCATGGCATAGCTTTGTTGTTAAGTTGGAGTACAAGTTGAAAGAGCAAGGCAAGCATTTTGTTAAACTCGACCAGTGGTACGCCAGCTCTAAAACATGCCACGGTTGCGGTCATAAAATGGAAGAGATGCCCTTATCCGTTCGCAAGTGGGATTGCCCCTCTTGTGGTATTACAGATATAGATCGGGATCTAAATGTCGCTCTTAATATTCGTGATAAAGGTATTTTAGAATTAAAAGCGGCTGGACAGTCGTTTCTGCTTATGGAAGCCACATAAGACTCGATACTATCGAGCACTGGGTAATGAAATAAGAAGCATCGCCCAACGGGCGGTGAGTAGTCACCTCTTAACGCTTACTTTAAGTCACATTTTCTTTCGCCTGAAGATATTGAATTAAAGGCGCATAATCGCCGGCATCAGCTTGGCGTAAGCTCGCAATGTACTTACCCCGCTCTTGGCTTTGTTTATCCAAATCTGTATTGGACCAAACTAAAGGCTTTTGTTTGAGGAGTACCATTCGTATGTAGTCGGTCATCACGCGCGAGTGACGTCCGTTGCCGTTAGGAAAAGGGTGAATTTTAACTAACCTGTGCTGTATCCGGGCCGAGAGTTCTAGGCTGTCATAGTGTTCAAACTCAATCCAACATTTGATGTCTTCCAGTAAGTTGTGTAAATCTGGCCGGATGTTCAGCGGATCGACACCAATGTTCAACTCTCGGTGACGGTAGCTGCCGGCCCATTCCCACACATCACCAAACAAACGTTGATGTAACTCTTCCACAAACGCCATAGAAAGAATGTCATCCATGCTGGTTTTAGGCGTCGTGGCTAACCAACTCAACCCTTGCAGTATGTTGGCATTTTCAAGCTCATTAAGCTCTTCGCGAGTCGTGATGTGATCAAATTTTAGCCCGGTAACATCATCTGTCAACAACAACCGAAAAGTGATCCACTCCATCATTTGAATAATGATCCACTATTTATTAAGGTTTTCCATTAATCCTGCTTGTTTCTTTTCTTTGATCCTATAACTTTCCCCCTTAATTTGAACAATGTGTGAGTGGTGTAAAATTCTATCTAACATCGCTGATGTTAACGCTGTATCATTCGCAAAAATGCTCCCCCATTGTCCAAATGGGAGGTTGCTGGTGAGTATGATCGCCCCTTTTTCATAACGCTTTGCAATGACATCAAACAATAATTTGGATTCTTGAGCACTAAACGGTAAATAACCTATTTCATCAATTATCAGTAGCCTGGGTGCCAGAACTGAGCGCTGCATCACTTGTTTATACTTATCTTGTCTTTGCGCTGTGGTTAATTGCAATATTAAATCAGACGCGCTAATAAAGCGGGTTTTTAAGCCTGCTTGCACTGCCTTGTAACCTAGCGCACTGGCAATATGTGTTTTTCCTACACCGGATGGCCCAAGCAGAACGATGTTTTCTTTTCGTTCAATAAACGAGAGTGTGGCAAGCTCATTAACCTGTTTTTTGGGCACACCAGTGGCAAACGTAAAGTCGAATTCCTCGAGCGATTTTAATGATGGAAACCCAGCCATACGTGTAAACATAACCTGTTTACGTTGGTGCCGATACGCCTGCTCACTTTGCAGTACGCGCTCTAAGAACTGTAAATAATCCCATTCCTCTTTTGCCGCTTGTTGCGCTAGTGCTGTTGCGTTCGTTTCAACACCTGCAAGTTGCAGCTCATCGGTTAGTTCATGCAAACGAGCTAATTGTAAGTTCATAATGCCTCCGAAAACTGCGCGTAAATGTTTAAGTCATGGTGTAATGGTTGAGTCTCAAAGGGCATATCAAAGACAGGCATGGTCACTTCTGCCGGCTGTGGTGGTGCAGGGAGTTGAGTTGGGGGTAAAGATTGCAGATAGACTTGCTCTTCCTTTAATCTATCCGCTGGCTTTACTTTGATTGTGTCGTGAATACGTTGATTAGCAACTGTATTTAACCAGTCAATGACTTCTATATTGGCAGTCTCAACGTCCAAAGTAAGTTCAAGGGCCGATAATTTGGTCGCCAATGGCTGATAAAAGTTATCGCGCACATAGCGCACCATTCGCTCTACTTTGCCTTTTGTTTGTGGGCGGTAGGGTTTACATAGCTTTGGAATGAACCCCATTTCTTTACTAAATTGGTAGAAGTGCTGGTTAAAGCGGTGTTTACCTTCACCATAAGCGTCGCGCTCTATCACAACGGTTTTCATATTGTCATACCACACTTGCTGTGGGATGCCTTGGAAATACTCAAAAGCTTGGCGATGACATGCTTCGAGCGTTTCATAGCGCATGTTGTCAGTAATCGCGACAAACAATGCACGGCTGTAGCCTAAAACAGCGACAAAGGCGTGCAGTGGTGATTTTCCACCTCGCATTTGGCCCCAATCGACTTGCACTTGTTTACCCGCTTCGGTTTCAAAGCGAATAATGGGTTGAGGTTCAACGCTACCGCGATATTGATGTAGGTATTGACGCAGTAACGATATGCCTCCTGTATAGCCTTGCTCTTTAATTTCTCTGAGTAAAACGACGGCTGATAAGTGTATTGGAGCAGCTTTAGCTAGTCGAGAGTGTAAATACGGTTTAAAGGCTTCCAATTTGGAAATACCTGTTTTGCGGGTAGCATAATGCGGCTCGTCAAAATCACCTTGCAGGTATTTTTTAACGGTGTTGCGCGATATGCCTAACTGTTTAGCAATGGCTCGTTGAGACATTCCTTGGATGGCTAAGACTTTTATTTTCATGAGCTCTTCTTTTGAAATCATGGTGCTTATCCAAAAGCACCAGTGTTAAGTTAACTGGATCAGATTTCAATTGTTGAAGTGGCTCATTTTTGCATTGCTGGTAACATCATCGGCATTGAGTTCGGTTGCGCCCTCTGGTTCAACAAACAGACTCATTGGTATTTCTCTTGCAAACTGACTTTCCACAAATCTCGGGTGCTGCCCGTTTTAATCTCATTGGCTAATTGAACCAGCGCTTGCTTTTGTTGCTCTGAGGTTAACTGCTGCGCTTCTAAAAACATCGATTGGTGGCTCATGGCCAAACGCTGCTTGGCCAACTCCATAGCGCGCGCTTCTATCATGTCATCAATTGACTGACGCGGAACAATCGCATAAACCAGTTCGGCATTGAGCCCGCTCGCCAGCTGTTTGAGTTGTTTGAGTGTGATGGTTTCATCGGCTTCTTTACGCTCCAATATGGAGACTTGATTACGAGAGAGATTAAGACGTTCACCTAATTGCGCGCCCGACATCCCCAAGGCCTCACGGATACTGCGCACCCAACCATTTCTCGGCGGTTTAGGCACAGATAAATCGAGTAAAGCGCTGATTTTTGCTTTGACTTGCTTGAGGGCAACGGCATAGACACCGGATTTTTTCATAACTTTGTATCTCTTATTAAATACACAACAACTCTAATGGTATCTAATTTTTCATACATTATAAAGGTTGTTGTATTTGTTTTTTAATACATAGTGAAGCTAAATGTATCGATAAAAAATACAATACTTGTTTGGCTATCTGTTTACTGCCGCTCTTAATATCCGTGATAAAGGTATTCTAGAATTAAAAGCGGCTGGACAGTCGTTTCTGCTTATGGAAGCTGCGTAAGCCTCGATACTATCGAGCATTGGCTAACGAAATAAGAAGCATCGTCTGTGCTTAGGGCGGTGAGTAGTCACCTTTTAATTACTTAGAGATAAGAGCGTAAGCGGGTTCTTTGTGACCACATCTTCTAGGTGATCTAAGCTCATAGCATTTGAAAAAGAACAGGATGGCGTTCTGATAAGACAACATCCCACCAATTGGCGGGATGCAGTAAAGGCTTAAAATTCTTTTATGAATGATTACATTTTTGGTACGTTGGCCATAAATTGAGCTAACTTACCTTCATATAACCATGGAAAATGATAAACCGTACCGTGGCCTGAATATTGCCCAGTACCCGAAATCATAAAAGAGTCACCATTGACTATTTTCTCCATCCCTAGTGAAAGAGTATCTAGCTCTACCGGATTACGTGGATCGCCGTCTTCATTGATAACAAGTACATGTGCTTTAATTTTATTCAAGTCATTGGTAGGGTCAAAGTCACGTGAAGCCCCCCATTGATACATCGCATCATTTGCATCTGGTGCGTCAGTCACTGCATATTTCTTTTCAATAGCTTGATTAAATGATTCATGATCAGGATAAAGTTCAGTCATACGCTTTTCACTCAAATAAAACGCTGTACTAAACCAAATGCGGGCAGTAAGAAAACTTGGCGGAACTTCAGTATAATTCCCATTGTTCCAAACAGGATCACGGCGAATAGAATCCACTAAGAGTTTGCGCATGGCCCAGTTGCGACCAGACATAGGTCCAGGAAAAGCGGCTGTTGGGACGATAGAATCCATAAAATTTGGATACATAATAGCCCAATCGAAAGCTAGCATTCCCCCCATAGAGTATCCAAAAATACTGCGTAAATGATTAATTCCTAGGTGGTTTTTCAATAAGTCATATTGAGCGTTAACCATATCGTGATAATTATATACAGGGAAAGACGCCTTTAGACCGTCTGAAGGTTTAGTGCTGTCGCCAGTACCAATTGCATCAGGTGCAATAAAAAAATATTTTTGTGCATCAAGCGCTTTTCCTGCGGAAAAAAGATGTTCTACTAATGCTTTTGACATCATTTTCGCACCGTCCCCATGAGTACCGTGCAGTAATAACACTGGCTCTCCTTGTGGGTTACCAAATGTACGGTAAGCAATTTTCATCTCAGGCATGGTATAACCATTTTCGAATTTAAAATTCTTGATAGTATATTCTCCAGTTGTTGCCTCCATATAGTCAGCGGCCTGCACTGGTACGATGAAAACCTGTAAGACCAAAAATACAATAAAATTGCGTATTGATTTCATCACTCTCATAACTATTTCACCCCGTAATTTTTCCTATTTAACGTTGATGAGTAGATCGGATAGCGCCAACTGGTGGCGCTATCCGATATTGATTTTAACTATCTTTTTCTAAGCTAATTTGTCCGGTTTGAGTCGTTACTGATGACTTTTGGGTTTTCATCCAGATTACAATTGCAGCTAAAACAGCTAATGGAATCAATGGATCAATCATTGTGCCTTGTTGCCCAAAGAACAGATTTAAGGTCATAATAATGCTTGCGCCAATTGCCCATGCGATAGTCGACGTTAAACTCCAGATTTTTAGCTGATCGGCCAGTTCCGTGATGCCTAAAGTTCGGCTGATAATGTGGAAGTAAGAGTCATTAAGGTGTGAGAAGCCAACGGGTCCCACTGCACAAGCCAGTGCGACAAACACAGGGTTCAGCCCTAAGGTATCAACAAGTGGTAATGTCATTGTTGCTGCGACCATCATTGATGCAGTTGCAGAGCCTTGAACCAGACGCAGCATAGAAGCGATAGCCAGTGGTACTAATAATGGAGGAATTCCACTGCTTGCGATTGCTTCTGCAACCTGAGGACCCGCTCCTGAAGCTTTAAGTACTGCACCCATTGCACCACCACAGCCTGTCACGACTAGAATTAAGCCAGTAGTTGAAAGTGCGTCATCCATAGAACCAATCATATCTTTACGTTCGATATGACGAGTAAGGCCATACAGTGCCATCAGTACACCGATACCCACTGCTACAACAGGATTACCAATCAGTTGAAGCGAAGAATGGAAAAACGTATCGCCTTTGCCTATAAGCGTATTTGTAAGGATAAGAGCAATTGGGATTAAGATTGGACCAAAAGAAAGGAAGTTGCTGGGTAGATCTCTCTCTTTCGTCTCTTTTACATTCTCAAGATTCGCCCAGTCAGCCTGATTAGTGATCCACTCACCGTCATCACCAGGGACGCGGTAGTACTCGTTACCTACACGGCGAATATAAAAGATAGAAAGCAGCATCATCGGGATGGAAACAAGAAGCCCCCAAAGCATATAGACACCCAGATCAACACCCAAAATACCAGCTACAGCCACTGGACCTGGTGTAGGTGGAACAAGGGCGTGCGTAATTAAGAGACCCAGAGCCAGTGTAACACCAAGTCCAACAGACGACTTACCCGTATTCCTTGAAATAGCTCTTACTAAAGAGTGAAGAATAATGTATGCAGAGTCACAAAATACAGGGATGGCCACTAACACACCGGTCAAACCAAGCGCGAGATCTTCTTTTCCAGAACCACATATCTTAACAAAAGTTTTTGCCATTCGAACCGCAGCACCAGAACGCTCAAAACAGGCTCCCATAATTACGCCAAAGGCAATAATAAGACCTATACCACCGAGCACTCCGCCAAAACCGTTCTTAATAGCACCAACCAGTTCATTGGGTGCCATTCCGGCAAATAATCCCATAATCAGGCAGGCAATAACCATAGCCAAAGATACTGGGATCCGGGTTTTAATAATCATCAGCATCATGGCAATAATACCCACGATAATACCTATCAATGCACTATCCATAGTTTTATCCTTTTGGTTTTCATTATTACCGAACCTGATTTAAACAAATTTAGGCCATAGGAATCCCAGAGCTGTTTCAGTGAACAGGTCGGTAATAATAAGTTTCACGTTATTGAATTTAGTTAGTTATATATTTATGTAATATTTTTTCTTATAAGTAGGGCTTTACCCAGTTCAGGCCTTCAAGTGTTCGACCTCTTGGGTTGTATTCGCATCCTATCCATCCAGAATAGTTGACCTCATCTAAGGTGTTGTATATATGAGGATAATTTAGTTCTCCTTCATCAGGTTCATGTCTATCAGGTATTGAAGCAATCTGAATATGACCAATATCAGTAGCTAAATCACGGATCATTGTCGTAATATCGCCATCCATAATTTGTGCATGGAATACATCGAATTGTAGTTTTACATTCGGTCTTTCAACTTTTTTAATAAGTTCAACGGCTTCTCTTTGATGGGCAACAAAATATCCGGGGGCTGCTTTCGTATTTAAAGGCTCTACTAACAAGAGAATATCCTTTTCTGCGAACTTATCTGCCGCGTAACGGATATTGCTAATAAATGTTTCTACGTGTTGCTCATAGCTGTAAGCGCTATCCATTATCCCGGACATAGCATGAACTTTTTTGCATTTCAGCGCCTCGGCATAACATAGAGCGGTATCAACACTGTTTCGGAACTCCTCTTCACGTCCAGGCAGAGCGGCAAGACCACGTTCTCCAGCATCCCAATCGCCCGGAGGCATATTGAAAAGAGCCTGCTCTAGCCCAAGTTCGTGGAGCTTTCCGGCAATTAAATCAGGTTCAAAATCGTAAGGAAATAGAAACTCAACGGCTTGAAAACCTGCGTTTTTAGCCGCTTCAAATCGTTCCATAAATGGTAGCTCAGTAAATAGCATCGTTAGGTTTGCAGCAAATTTGGCCATTATTTTTTTCTCCTACTTAATTCAGTTATATTTTTGTTTGAAAGATATTGGATCTCCTGTCCTTTCAACATCAGACAAAGTTTTGCTGTCTCTTCCAGTTCTTCCGCATTATCTACCGCATCCTCTAAGCTGGTCCCGGTAACAACTGGACCATGATTCGCTAACAAAAATGCCCGATAGTCAACTGCTCGTTTCGCCAGTTCTACCGCTATTTGTGGGTCGCCTGGATTGAAATATGGTATGAGTGGTAACTGACCTATACGCATCACGTAGTATGGGGTAAATGGTTTTATCACGTTTTCCGGATCAACATCCTTAAGACATGAAAGTGCTGTCAAATAAGTACTGTGAAGGTGAACAACGGCACGACAGGCGGCGTTGTTACGATACAGTTCCAGATGAAAATCCACTTCTTTTGATGGTTTTTCACCAGATAACTGATTTCCCTGAATATCAATCACAGAAAGAGTATGAGCGTCTAAACGCCCCATTGAAGACCCGGTTGGAGTGGCCAAAATATTACCGTCAGGTAGTCGGAGCGAAAGGTTTCCCGCGCCGCCGGTTGCATAACCACGGTCAAATAATGAACGGGCTAAGGTAACCATTTTTTGTTTAAACACTAGGTCACTCATGATAGAACTCCTGTGCTTTGGAGAAAAAGTCCAGTTCACCAAAGTTACCTGATTTCAATGCCAGCGAAAGGGAACTATCAATTGCTTTAACCCAAGGCACTCCCGGAGTTATCTGAGGCCCAATGTGGAAACCTTCAACAGCAAGACTTTGAGTGACCACACCGGAGGTCTCACCACCTGCAACAATGAAGTTATTGATACCTTGTTCACGCAACTGATGTGCGAGTTGACTAAAGAATTGTTCCACTGCCTTACTGGAAGTATCCGCACCATAAGTTTGCTGAATCAGCTTAAGAACTTTAGACTCTGCTGTGGCATAAACCAAAGGTGCTAATTCACCATTAAGGTTGTCCATTACCCATTTTGCAATATCGCTTACATAGTCATCTTTTTCGATACAAGACTGAACATCAAGCGCAATACTTGGGGCTTTAGCCATGTACGCAGCAACTTGTTCATTGGTTCTAACTGAACAAGAACCGGAAAGAACCACGGTATTAGCCTTTACTGGTCGACCCGCTTCCAAGGCTTCTGTTTGGTCACTCAGTTGACTCTCCCAGTTTTTAGCAATACCAGCTGCCAGGCCAGATCCACCAGTGACCAGTTTCAGAGATTTAACGGCTTCGCCTAATATATTAAGATGACTTGCATTAAAAGCATCGACTACAGCATAACGCTTCCCTTCACTCTTTTGGTGATCGAAAGCCCGAATTACATAGTCTGCACCTTCTTCTATCGTCTGATAGTTAACCAATCCGGTATTACCTTCAGACTGAGCATCCATTAGGCGAACTAGGCTAGAGTCAAGCATTGGTGTAACTGGGTGGTTACGCATACCAGAATCACAAAGCAGTTCTCCTAATACAAACAGGTGACCGTTAAATACAGTCCTGCCATTTACGGGCAATGCTGGACAGACAATAGTGAACTCTTCACCTAGGCCATTCAGTAGCGCATCAGTAACAGGACCAATATTGCCTTCTGTTGTACTGTCAAAGGTAGAGCAATATTTGAAATAATACTGCTGGCAACCGCGACTCCTAAGCCAATCCATCGCCGTTAACGAACTTTCTACCGCCTCGTTAACCGGACAAGAGCGTGATTTTAAGCTAATAACAACAGCATCAGCGTCTACTTCAATATCATTCTCTGGTACACCATTTAATTGAATAGTTCGCATACCGTTAGCAACTAAGAACCCAGCAATATCTGTTGCGCCTGTAAAATCGTCAGCAATTACTCCTAACAACATAATTATTTCTCCTTAGAAGGCAGTTCAATACCGTCAAAGATTTTTATCACTGCACTATCGTCTTCCTGACCGTAACCTGCATTGCTAGCGCTAACAAACATATTCAACGCAGTGCTTGCCAGAGGAAGAGGGAATTTAAGTTCTTTCGCAGTATCAGACACAAGGTTTAAGTCTTTAACGAAAATATCGACCATAGATTTTGGAGAATAATCACCGTCCACAACATGCTGCATACGATTTTCGAACATCCAAGAGTTTCCTGCAGCGTTTGTTACTACGTCGTACATTAAATCGAGAGGTATGTTTGCTTTTGCTGCAAGTGCCATCGCTTCAGCGCCTACCGCGATATGAACACCAGCAAGAAGTTGATGTACAATTTTAACTGTTGAACCCAGACCAATCTCTGTACCTATGTTGTACACTTTTGTTGCTGTAGCATTAAGTACTGGTTCAAGCCGACGGAAAGCTTCCTCACTTCCCGATGCCATAATAGTCATTTCGCCCGCATTTGCTTTAACCGCTCCACCAGACACTGGTGCATCCAGCATTATTAATTGTTTGTCCACCAATTTAACGTTGAATGCCTTGGCGTCTTCAGATGCAATCGTAGCTGAAATCATAATGGTTGTGCCTGGTTTAAGCGTATCTGCAAGTCCGGAGTCGAATAGTACGGAGTTTACCTGTTTAGCATTGACTACCAACAGAAGCACTGCATCCAGATTTTCAGAGAAATCGGCACAATTAGTTGATACTGCTTTCGCTCCAGCTAATGAGAGTTCTTTTAAAGCCTGTTCATTCAGATCAACACCATAGACATCAAGTCCGGCTCTTACACATGACTTAGCTGCGCCCATCCCCATAGAGCCAAGACCTATGACCGCAACACTTTGTACTTTTTTATCTTCCATTCTATTATCCTCTGGCGTTATTTTGTGTTAATATTTGTTACGATATTATACAATAATTTATAATTCCTAGGTGTTGATCACGTTACATCAATTTAAGTGTGAATTATTGTTAATTTTTTAGCGCTGGTTATAACTAATGTGCTTGTGAAGTACATAATAGCGACTTCATTTAACAAAAATGCACATTTAGATGTTAAGATCATTTCAATATTAGTTTCAGGAGAAATACTCACATGATCCCTGTCGAAAGGCATCGCACTATTTTAGCTTTGCTTAAAGAGCAAGAAGTAATCAGCATTAATACGTTAGAAAAACGTCTGCAAGTTTCCCACATGACCATTCGGAGGGATATCAGCAAGCTAGAGGCTGAAGGTAGGGTATTGTCTATAACAGGTGGGGTTCAGTTAACTAAATCGTTACAAAATGAAGAATCTCATGACAATAAAGTTCTCCAGAATTCCGATGAAAAAGAGAGCATTAGTTTATTGGCTTTCAAACAGATAAAAGAGAGCAAGGTAATTTATCTTGATGCAGGAACAACGACTCTTGAAATTGCAAAACGAATTGCAAAGCTTGATGACCTAACCGTAATCACTAACGACTTTGTGATCGCGAACTATCTCACCTCAAATTCACAGTGCATCGTTTATCATACTGGCGGGAAAATAGATCGTGTGAATAAATCTAGTGTGGGAAACAAAACCGCGCAGGCTATCCGTGAATTTAATATTGATTTGGCATTTATTTCTACGTCGTCATGGAATCAACGTGGTATATCAACACCATCTGAAGAAAAGGTAACAGTCAAAAAGGCGATATGTGATGTCGCCAATACTTGCTGTTTAGTCTCTGATTCAAGCAAATATGGAAAAATAGCCCCTTTTCATGCCGTTAATATAGAAAGATTTGATTTGGTCCTCACCGATAAACATCTATCGCAATATGCCCTTGAGGGTTTGATGCAAAAAGGTATTGATGTATTAACCACTGGCTAGCCCAGACATATAACATCAGTACTAACCGAGTATTGATGTGTAGTGGATGAGTAAATATGGGCACATGGTTAGAGTGATGGAAAACCAGATTCATTGGATAAATTCGAACAAACCATCAAAAGTGTTACGACTCAGAATACGTATACCCTTAACCCTAAATGTTCCGTGTGTTGCATAGCAGTATTCGAATAGCAGGATTTCTTCTAAGCCATCCACATAATTGACCTCTAGTCTAACTTCAGAAGTAGCTTTATTAAGTATAGAAGAGGGACATTGAATGGCCATGCAATTAACTTGACAGTACCATTCATAAATACCGGTTTATGACTCGCTGTTAATGTAATTATTATTACAGTAATTTAATTTACACTAAATGGCTAATATTCTATTTTATCGCTAATACGTGAGAGTAAAAGTAGAAAGTAATGAAAAAATTTATAATCGTCAGAAAGAATTAAAAGCTCTACAAACTGTTTCTTAGCGGATAGCAGAAACAAAGGGACAACTTAGCGTATTGGTTGGGAGAAGGCATGTCGGTAAAACCCGTCTGTTAAACGAAGCATTTCGCCAAGAAAATACCAAATTCCTTTACCTTTTCATAAGTTGAAAGAGTGAAAGCGCCTTAGTGGTTGAATTCGCTGAAATCATCAGTAGTGAGCTCGGAGTTAAGTAGTCGTTCGCATGGGTGTAGCGGGAAAATTTGAACCTAGTGTTTTAAAGAAAATTACTGCTCAGGATGCTCAAATGCAGTCAATTACAGTCCCTAAGCTCAGGAAGTACATTAACCCAGTGACCTTTGGTAGGCTGACAAGTCGAACGCCCCCAAGTAAGATTCTTTTGGTTGATGCTATGGTAACATAGGGCACTACTGTAATGGTACGATTATCCTGGAGACTAATTAAGCCTTATAATCATATGATAAATGAGGCCAAATTATGAAACGAAAAGAACGAGTAATTATTTCCGACCAACAAAAACTAGAATATGCAAAAATGATGGTTGAAGATGGATATTCTAATCAACAAATACAAGAAATATCGGGGGCATGTTCTTCTGCCGTGGTTAGATGGAAAAGACAATATAAAGCGGAAAAGCAAGGCATTACCCCTCAAAACCAGAAAGCCATAACGCCTGAGCAACAAAAAATACAAGAGCTGGAAAAACAATTAGATAGAGCGAATAGAGACATCGATATATTAAAAAAAGCCAGCGCTTTGTTCATACGAGACAACTAAAACAAGATGCCGTTAGGCAAATGAAGAAAGCGTATCCTAATTATACTGTCTCTGAGTTGTGTCGAGTACTTAAGGTGTCATTGAGCAATTTTTATTACAGAAAGATAAATAAACGGAGTGATATTCAACTTCGTCATCAAATCCGAGTAATATCAAGTGAATCAAATCACACCTATGGTAAACGTAGAATTAGGGAAGAACTTGTAGACAAAGGGATCACAGTAAGCCTGTATAAGGTTGCTAAGTTAATGAAAGAGCAAAACATTTATGTTCGTTATCCGAAAAAGAAACACTATTATCCTGATGCAGGAGTAGAAAAAAGATATGCACCAAACCTGTTAAATCGTCAATTTAATCCAGATACTTACAATACCCATTGGGTCACTGATGTGACTTTTATCCGCTCACACCAAGGATGGAGCTATCTAGCGTGCGTAGTCGATCTAGCAACAAAAGAAGTCGTGGGGCATGCGCTGTCTCGCTCACCTGATACTAAACTAACCCTTGCGGCATTGGATCAGGCGATTATCAGGAAAAAGCCAAATACAACTCAATTAATGGCTCATTCAGATCAAGGATGCCACTACAGTTCCCATGCTTATAGGAATCGTCTAAGTGCTTTAAATATAACGCAAAGTATGAGTCGAAGAGGCAATTGTTGGGATAATTCAATCATGGAGCGATTCTTTAGAACATTAAAGTCGGAGCATTTAAATATGCTGAGCTTTATCAATCACCAAGCGGTGATATCTGAAGTAGAGAGTTATATTGCTTTTTACAATTACAAACGGCGACACAGCGGATTAAACTATATTACTCCGCATGAACAATATGTTCAGATGAAAAAAGCGGCTTAAGAACTCTCCAGTATTAGTGGATCATTACATACATTGAGTTATGCTAAACAAGCTATTCAAGAACGGTATCCTATGGCTAAGATAGAAGCATTAACTCTCCTTAGTTCAAGTAAGATTATAAATATATTGACATTATGTAGTCACAGATATAGCCCTAGTTCAAGAGCTGGTATGAGCCGCTCTGCTCTATAAATCATCGAAAGCGGAACACGCTGCGCTTGGTCAGCCAGACTGTAAGAGTCAAGCAGGCCTTTGTTTACCATTGATAAACATGTTGAGTCCGAGTTGAAGCGTAACAAGGCCAACAACAAAGTTGAAAAAATGAAGTGAAGTATTTCTTGGGGACTTCTTAGGTCCCCTTTCCTTTGTCTAGGGAATAGACAAAGCCAACACATAACGCGCTTTTTATTGTTGAAGTATCTACACTACTCCCTTGCCTTTAAAAATATTACTGATATGCGTGATAATCTCGTGTCTTCTACATGATTAAATATACTAGACATTGAATTAAGCAACTTTCCATACCTGTGATTATTCGTAGTTTGCTAATTTATCAAAAGCACTGACTCAGAAGTGTCCAAATCCGTGCTGACGGGGTAGGTTGTCGTAACGCAGAAATGCCCCAATATATGGTACGTCCCGTTATTGCAAGTAGAGTTCAAAATAACGAGTTGATTTGCGCTAATATATCCAGAGTCTATTAGAGACAGTTATTAGTCTCAGCTCTATGATGAGGTGTGCGCCAGACTGTCCTCGCAAAGCGTAAAGCATACTAAGTTGCTGTTTGGGGCAACAGGTCTTCAATCTGGTGGTCTAACCGTTGTGTCATTTTTTACTCTCATTGCAAATTTTGATTATGTTCTTATTTCAAAAGATTTTTTATTAACTAAAATTGCCCACGCTATACGGGCTATTTTGTTGGCTAGTGCTACCACTGCCACGTTAAAGGGTTTTCGTTTCTTAAGCTCTACAAGCCACGAACCAAAGTATTTTTCGACCGATTTGTCTCTCCATAAAATAGACCTTGCAGCATGGATGAATAGCGTCCTTAGTTCTTTATTTCCTCGTTTCGATATTCCAAGTAGCGTTGATTTACCACCTGTTGAATATTGAATGGGGACAAGTCCGATCCATGCTGCAAAATTTCTCCCGTTTTTGAAGTCATTGGGGTTGCCAACTGATGATAAACAAGCACTAGCGATGACTGGGCCAATGCCAGGAACACTTTGTAGTTGTTTCATCTGCTCGTTATCTGCAAGAATTCTCTCGACCTTATCTGGTTGTGAATCTATGCGTTCATTAAGATTTTGATAGTGCTCATGTAACTCACTTAATTCAAAAATGATTAGAGGTGGAAGGTGTTGATTCTTATCCACTAGCCACTGGAATAAACCTTTCATACTAGCGTGACCTTTTGGCAAACTGAGCCCAAACTCAAGAAGGATTGAGCCAATTCGGTTCATACAAGCGGTACGCTCCCTAATATATCCGCTACGAATTTTTCGAATAGTTGATATAACCTGAGCTGACTCTGTCTTTGCTGAGGAGAACCTCATAGTTGGCCGTGAAGCTGCTTCTGCGATAGCGTCGGCATCGATAAAGTCATTTTTATTGGTTTTAACGTAAGGTTTTACATATTGAGGTGGAATTAGCTTGGCAGTATGACCAAATTCTGCACATTTTCTAGCAAGCCAATGAGATCCGCCGCATGATTCCATGGCTATAATTACAGGCTCATGGCACGATAAGAATTCTAGTAATTTTGGGCGAGTAAGCTTTTTCTTAAATAACTGATGCCCAGCTTGGTCATGACCAACTAAATGAAAAGAGTTCTTACCTAAATCGATTCCGATAATGTGTGAGTTATTCATTTGGCACTTTCCTTTTAAGACTAAACCAATTTGAGTTTAGCTGTGTAGGGAGGGACGTACCATCTCATTAAGCGTCTTAGTGCAAAGCGTATACTTGGAAAACGCTGCTAAACGCGGCGTTAGTTTACCAGTGAAAGTCATCACCCTAAATCCAATCCTAGGGTGTAATCTTAACTACAGGTGGTTCTGCGGAAGTTGTGATTGACTGAGTACAGCAACAACTAAAATGAAGCTATCTTCTTTTGTAAAGTACGCGGTATGCTTGCCCACCGGGAAATAAAAATCACTTGGGTATATCTCATCGCAACTGCGACCAACAGCTGGGTTGTCAGCAAGCATTTGAAACCCTGTTAGTAAGGTATCTTTGTAGCTTTGCCATTGCATCTCAGAGAAATTGTTGACGGTATAGTTTTTGATTTTTTGTAAATGAGTCTGTGCTAATTTACTTAGCTTATATTTATTCTTTTTCATAATGGGTTATAAGGCGTTTAAAAAGTCTTCACCATCAACCACATTGCCTTGTGCCAAGTCTTGTTTAGCTGACTCGAAACAATGTCTCAGGTAATCAGTTTTCATTGCCTCCAGCTCTTCATAATCCTTAATCGACATAACAACTACGGCATCTTTGCTATTTTTGCTAATTTTCACTGGCTCACGTTGAGCGCTCAGAAGTAACTCACCAAAATTACGTTTGGCATCATTTGCTGTTAAAGTGTGCATGATTACTCTCCAAATCTGGAATCACAGTTAGATTATAGTTGTTCGCATGAAATGGTCAATATAATTAAATCGTGCGATTTGTTCGAAAGGTGAACATACAAGCGTTTAAGGTTTCAAGATACTTTTACTAATCGGATATAAGCGGTTTACCAAATTTCGCGTAACTAGCTTCTGTCCAGAGATGTGCTAGCCCGATTATCGCTAGCACGTTTATGCCCCATTTCGATTTAGTCTCAATATTAAGACGCTAATTTCTCATAGTTATCGACTTACTTTTCCTAATCTAACTTATCTCTCAGAATCACATGTTTAATTGAAAAATTGACATATATGAAAAATAAGATATTTCATAATATTGAATAGTTCCTATGTTTGATCCAATCCTTGTTTACAAAGCGCTTTCTGAAGAAACTCGGCTTAAGTCTCTGCTGTTAATGCAGAAACAAGGAGAGTTGTATGTCTGTGATCTCATGGAAGCGCTGAATCTCAGTCAACCCAAAGTCTCTCGGCATCTTGCCGAATTGCGAAAACACGAGCTTGTTCTGGATGAGCGACGCGGTAAGTGGGTTTACTACCGAATCAACCCCGCGCTAGCTCCTTGGGTCAAGCAAGTGCTGGAGATCACCCTTAAGCATAATTTGACATTTATCGAGTCAGAGTTGCAGTTCATCAAAGGCAAATCATGTTCGAATGGTGTGAACGAATAATGCCCTATTCCGTTGGTTTATCAATTTTAAATGAAAGAGATTTGTATGAGTAATGTCTCAAGCTGTGTCGAAACCAGCGCATCTGAAAAATGAGTTTTCTTGATCGATACTTAACCGTATGAATTTTTCTTGCAATGGCAGTTGGTGTCGGGATTGGAGTGTTATTTCCTCAAGTCGCTCAGTGGAACGAAAGCCTATCTGTTGGTTCAACCAATATCCCACTTGCGATTGGCTTAATCTTAATGATGTACCCTCCATTGGCGAAAGTGAACTATAGCCTTTTAGGTGAGGTAACTCGTGATAAACGCGCGATAACGCTTTCTTTAGTGATGAACTGGTTCGTGGGACCGATTTTGATGTTCATCTTGGCTATCATTTTCTTGCGCGATCAACCTGGCTATATGGTGGGACTCATTCTGATTGGCCTTGCTCGATGCATCGCAATGGTGTTGGTTTGGAATGATATCAGCGGCGGAAACAAAGAGTACGGAGCAACCTTAGTTGCCTTAAATAGCGCGTTTCAGATTATCACGTACAGTTTTATGGCATGGCTGTTTATTACTGTGTTACCCCCTTACTTTGGTCTTGAAAGTTTCGTTGTTGACATCACTATCTGGGATATTACACAAAGCGTCTTAATTTATTTAGGCATCCCTTTCTTAGCTGGTTTCCTAAGCCGTAAGCTATTGGTCTCAGCAAAAGGTGAACAGTGGTATAACGAAGTCTTCATCCCTCGTATTTCGCCAATCACCCTGATTGCGCTTTTGGCAACCATCGTTTTGATGTTTAGTCTGAAAGGTGAAATGATCATCGAGTTACCGATGGATGTGCTCCGTATTGCAGTACCACTGATCATCTATTTTATGGTGATGTTTTTTGCGAGCTTCTACATCGGGAAACGTATGGGGATCCCTTACGACCAAAATGCTTCTATCGCCTTTACTTCATCAGGTAACAACTTCGAACTGGCTATCGCCGTATCAATCGCTGTATTTGGATTAAACTCTGACCAAGCGTTTGCTGGTGTGATTGGACCTTTGGTAGAAGTGCCTGTATTAATCGCTTTGGTTAACGTGGCCTTGAGAATGAAGCGTAAATATTATGTCTAAGAGCCGTATTTCGAAACAAACTTCAGCAGTGCCATGTCTCATTGAGACATGGCATATTTCCGAGTCGAGCTTTACTACTGGCTGCTTAAGCAAACAGGTGATCCTGAGCTGAGCTTTGATTTACTACAAGATACCTTCTTGAAGGCGTTACAGCAGAAGCAAGCGTTTTGCGATATTCAAAACCAAAGAGCATGGCTATATCGAGTAGCGCGGAATATGCTCATTGATAAGCAACGTAAGGCGAATCAAGAACAAGTTCAGGATCTGAGAGATAATGAGCCGATATTGGAAGAGCATGAACTTCCCGCCGTCGATAGCCTTGCGCAATGCCTACCTAAAGCGCTATCAAAACTGATGACTGAGTCTGAAAGCGAAATTATCAAACAGTGTGACCTACAAGGTCTTACTCAACAGCAGTTTGCCGAGCAAAATGGACTCACTTTAGTGGAAACCAAATCACGCATTCAACGTGCTCGACAAAAACTCAGAAATGTTTTGCAAGTACAATGTCATATACGTTTTGACGAACAGCGGCGAGTTTGTTGCTTCTTTCAAGACTAATTGTCTTCAAGCTGTCATAAAAACCTAATAAAATTACATTAATATATATATATTTCCACATATTAGGGCTTTTTGAATGAAGCGAATGATTCTCGCAATTGTCGTCTCTTGTCTGATGGGCTTAATGACTCTGGTTTGGTTAACACTATCTAACACCAACAAGTTTTCAACCCATTTAGAACAGCAGTATCAAGATACGATAGATTTCTATCAACAAACCTCGGCTTCTGGTGCATCACTTAGAAATTTCAGCCTACTCGTCTACCAATTGGCCGCAGCAGAAAATAGCGTTGACCAAGAGCATATCCAGAACTTAATCGATAAAGAGTGGTTAACGATCCAATCAGGCATGTACACTTTATCTGCACAGAAATACGCTGATATACATAGTACGATTTTCATTGGTGATGAGTCATCAAAGTCAGAAGATCTGCAAGTAAAAGATCTGTTAGCTGAAATACAAATATCGTTAGATGGCGCACATAAAATCTACCAATTGATGCAAGAAGTCGTTTCGCGCAAATTGCCATTGCTCCAAGAGCTAGATTATCAATCGAATCAGCTCACTCAGCTTGCCTATACTGCTACCCAAAATGCGTCTATGAGTAACGACATTACAGCCACGATGGTCAGTGCAATCGCCATCATGCTGTCTACGGATTCCAATTACCAACTGAAAAAAGCATACAAAAATGCGCTAAAAAGCTTTGATACTTTAAATGAGACCAAGCCAGGCGTATTCGATGCTGTTAAAGCAGAAGAGCCTCTAGCAAAATTCTTCAATACGAAAAAAATGGTGCTAAAAACAAGCGTTGATCCTGCGGCATTTTCACTCAACTACCAACAGGCGATAGAGAAGTTTACTCAATTAGAGACTTTTATTGATAACTTATTGACCGCGCAAAAAGCGTCTTTAGTACAAGATTTACGTCAACTAGACACATTTGTTTTGGTAGGCGCGGCCTGTATTTTATTGGTCGTTTCAATATCAGGTTATACGTTTGGTCGAAAGATAACTCATCAGATAGACTATGTTGTCGAGCGTATGACCGATATCGCTTCTGGAGACGGAGACTTGACCGTATCACTTCCAGTTAGAGGGGCAAAAGAGATTGCGCAGCTTTCCGCTTCATTTAATCTGATCATCGAAAAACTCCGCCTGAGTTTTTCCGAGCTGGCACAGCGCATCAACAGCACAGAGTCACTCAGTCAGCAAAGCGCACTCGCGAGCAAGCAAACTTGCGAGAAAATGAGTTTATTGCTGACTGAACTCGAAGAGTTCTATAGCAATATTAGCCATATGCGCCAAGCCTCATCTAATGTTGCTCAGCAGTGTTTACTCGGACAAGAGCATACTGAAAACACGAGCCAATCCGTTATACGAGGACAACGCTCATCGGAGTCTGCTGTGAGTGAGTTAACTGAACTCTCACGCTCTTTCGTTTTGCTAACAGAACTAACGCATAAATTTGTGGCAGACAGTCAGAAAATAGGCAGTATACTCGATGTAATCGAAGAAGTATCAGAGCAGACTAACTTGTTGTCACTCAATGCCGCGATAGAAGCTGCCAGAGCAGGCGAACAAGGTAGAGGATTTGCCGTCGTGGCGAATGAAGTCCGCACCTTAGCAGCCCGAACAAAATCCGCGACCATTGAAATTGAAAATGTGGTTAAGTCAATTGCGTCAGCCGCAAACGATATAACCTCAGCAATCAATGCAGCAAAAACAAACGCGGATACATGCACAAATAGCGTTCAGGAATCATCTGCTCAATTAGATAGTATTACTCATGTGATTGGTCGTATGGTTGAGATGAATCAACACATTTCAATCGCCACGTCTCAACAAGAACAGTCAGCAAACGTAATGACCGATATGATTAATAACATTCGCTCATTTGCTGACATGGCAACACAACAAGCGGCGACGAATGAAAACATCGCTAGTTCGTTATCTGATGAAGTCGATAACGCGATTGTTATCCTCGGTCAGTTTAAAACTCACGCTGGCTAACGCTTCTCTATCGATTAAAAAATATAAACATTTCTGCATTCTTTTAGCTTCATTTTCGTCTTAGTGACCTCAAAAACAAATTATGAGGTTGAAGGAGCCGATATGTTTGCAGTCTTTACCCATCTTGCTGATTGGATGACCTACCAGCTATTTGCTATGCAGCAAGGTACTAAGCTGGCAGATGCTATTCACTTTTTTATAGAAGACACTAGTAAAATCATGGTGCTACTGGTTGTCATGATTTACGTCATTGCGTTATTCCGAGCTTCTTTAAATGTTGAAAAAGTACGCCACTATCTTGCAGGCAAACGGCGTCTTTTTGGCTATGTAACGGGTAGTGTTTTCGGGGCGATCACCCCATTCTGCTCATGTTCAAGCATTCCCGTTTTTCTTGGCTTTACATCCGCTGGTATCCCGCTTGGGATCACCATGGGATTTTTGATTACCTCGCCATTGATCAATGAAATCGCAGTATTACTTCTGTTTAGTCTACTGGGATGGAAGTTCACCATCATGTATGTGCTGATTGGAATGCTTATCGGGATGTTGAGTGGTTGGTTACTGGATCTCATTGGAGCTGAGCGTTGGTTACAGCCATTTGCCGCGAAAGCCATGCTGAAAGCCCAAGTTCAACAACATACACAGGACAATTTGAACGTCAGCAACGCAGAGCCTACTATCACACTCTCATATCGACATCAGTTTGCCAAACAAGAAATGGTTGAGATCATCGGTCGGGTTTGGAAATGGGTGTTTATTGGCGTGGGCATAGGCGCGGGCTTGCATGGCTTTGTACCCGATGGCTGGATAGAAGCCCACTTAGGCGCGGGTCAGTGGTGGTCTGTTCCAGCTTCGGTATTGATTGGTATCCCTTTGTATTCTAATGCGACGGGGGGGATTCCTATCATGGAAAGTTTACTGAGAAATGGGCTTCCCATTGGTACGACATTAGCGTTTTGTATGAGCACTGTCGCTGCAAGTGTTACCAGCTTTGTGTTTGATGATGGGATTGCTAGTATGAAGCATGAGAGTTACCTCTTTTGTTTTGATTAAAGATTCGACACCTTTATCAAAACGGGTAACTCTCAACTTTTCAAGTCGATGTGTCAGATCTAGTCTGAACTAATACACTTTAAGTGACGTTCAACTTTATCGCATATACATTCACTTGTTGCTTCCTGATTATAAGTCCTATCTTGCACATTCTGTCCATTTCCTTCCTCCTCAGGCATTGTGATAAGCGATGCCTGTTTGCATTTTGGGATACTAAAAGTTATTCGATGATAGCTAAATTAGAAAAGTCACTGACACGTTTATGTCCGTGCGACCTGAAGTCGTATGAAGTGCTGTTCACCGCAACAAGTGTGAACCATCTGTATCACCAGATGACCCTAGGATTCTGAATAAAGCAGCGAACCCGACAATGTAACGAAGTTCAGCCTTTGCTGAGCGGGAATGAATTCGTGAGAGGACGTTCCTCCTGATAACCACAATTGGGTGAGTGCTAGGGTGTTGGTATGATGAACGTAAGTGAATCCATTTAAGATGCGTTATACGTGGATCAGCGGAAGTGGTTAATACGCTGTGGCCAAAAGGCATGAGAGTAGGAAAGAGATTGGACAGTGCTCTTTCGTGATCAAGACGCTCTCCGCATTATAGTGGGCATCTAACCCGACGTTGCGCGACATACGGAACAGGGTAAGCCTGTATCACTCCCTTTGGGAAAGCCTTTGTGGCCGATAGTGATGCAGGTATAGGAGATCGGAAAAAGCGAAAGCTACATTGTAGTGATGCAGATACAGACCTATGTCTGATCACGAAAGTGAGCCCACTTCCGACTGGTCTCCCATTGCGAGAGAATTTGAAGAACTTTATTCAAGGAGAAATGATATGAACGTTTCCCCAACCCACGGAGACTAACGATGATTCGTTTTATGAGGAAGGAGACTCCCTGTCACGGCATCAAAGTGCTCAGTGTGGTTCAATAAAGTGAACCATCGACATTGGGAGTATCCACCATGAACACTAGCGTATTTGGCATTGATATCGCAAAGCAAGTATTTCAAATTCACTGGGTCGATCAAGAAACAGGAGAAATACACTCTGACAAAGTAAAGCGAAAAGATTTTGTAAACTATTTTGTAAATCAGCAGCCTTCGGTAATTGGTATGGAAGCTTGTGGTGGTGCTCATCACTGGGGAAGGTTGTTCAAGAAATTGGGTCACACGGTGAAATTGTTGCCTGCGAATAAGGTGAAGCCATTCGTTGTTGGTAATAAAAACGATATGGTTGATGCTCGTGCGATTTGGACAGCTATGCAGCAACCAGGCATGAAGTTTATTGCTGTCAAAACCGAAGAGCAGCAATCCATCCTCAGTATACATCGGATGAGAGAGCTACTAGTCAAGCACAGAACGGCACAAATCAATTCAATACGTGGACTTTTAATAGAGTTTGGGCTTGTCATGCCAAAAGGAAAAAAAGCACTTAAAGAGCGATTACCTAACTGCTTAGCAAAATTGGAAGGTAAAGTACCGAGTGCCTTTATGCATGCTTTGCAAGTTCAAATAGAACAGTTGTCTCATTTGGATGACGATATCAAACGATTGGAAATGCAAATACAAATCTGGTTTAAGCACAGTGTTGATTGTCAGCGTATCGGTAAGATTCCAGGGATTGGGCCACTAACAGCGACAGCACTTATTGCTTCCATGGGAGATGCATCAGCATTTAAATCAAGTCGAGAATTTGCTGCTTGGATAGGCATGGTTCCAAGACAAACGGGAACAGGAGGCAGAATCCATTTGCATGGTATAAGTAAAAGAGGAGATATTTATTTACGTACGCTACTTATCCATGGAGCTAGATCGGTAATAAGTCGCAGCAAAGATAAGAGTGAATGGCTTCAATCTTTACAAGCACGAAGACCGAAAAATATTGTGACCGTTGCATTAGCTAACAAGACTGCTCGAACTGTTTGGGCATTGGTTGCTAACCAAACAGTTCGAGCAGTCTTGTTAAGGGGAAGGCTGGTCATAAAATTTAATTAACACTGGATGTTCACTAAAAGTTTGCCAAGGTGCATCAAAGAGTAATGACAAACAAGGTAAGACCAAGCCTTATAAAACCTGAATTTGCGTTAGAGCAATAAGCTCGCAGGAGAAATGAGGAATAGAGCTGCGGAAATCATTAGGGTCGGCAGGAAGTTGTTAAATTGCAGCCAAAATTGATCCACTTTACCCCCCTGATTTGCACCGAAAACTGATCCACATAATCTAATCTAGATCCTGCTGACTTAAAGCAGGAGTATGTGGAGTGATAGACATGTCACTATTAAGCGTTATTCGTCGCTGGCATTTTCGAGAAGGGATGTCGCAAAGGGAAATTGCTAGACGTACTGGGCTTTCCAGAAATACCGTTAGAAAGTATTTAAAAGATCAAACCATCGAACCTGTTTACTCTAAGCGCAGTACATTAAGTAAACTTGATGAGTTTGAGGAACTGCTGATTTCTTGGTTGAAACGCGAAGCAAGGCGACCGAGAAAACAGCGAAAAACGGTCAAAAACTTGTTCCAAGACCTCGTTTCTATTGGTTATAACGGCTCATACGATAGGGTTGCTTCTTTTGTCCGTAAATGGCGAGAAGAACAAAAACTCACTTCTTCAAAACAGATGTACATGCCACTTGAGTTTGCACCAGGTGAAGCCTTTTTATCTTCTCAAGTCGCGGTACACCGTACTCAATGAAGATAAAAACCAAGTTCAACTATCAAGGTGAGCCAGTGCAGTATGAAAGTTGTGACACTCTAGAAGCTGAGGTTCGGCGCATATTTCAACGCTGTGGATTAAAGAGGTGTTCAGGGCGCAGATCAAGGGCAACAGAACTAAACAAGCAACACATAGATCTGACTACCATCTCAAAGATGTTAGGCCATGCTAATGAGCAAGTAACTCTTTTGTATATTGAAATAACACAACGACAAATGATTAGGCTGTTCGAATTAGCGCTCTATATTTTATTGGGGTTAAAGGGGTTAAAGGGGTTAAAGGGGTTAAAGGGGTTAAAGGGGTTAAAGGGGTTAAAGGGGTTATTTTGTTTGTTTTCTACATTGGAAGGGGTTATAATAACCCCATGTTAAACAAAGGTGAGGAACGGTGAAGAGCAGAGACTTAATTAAACTGGTGGAAGAGGCAGGTTGGGAACTGGTCAGAGTCAAAGGAAGTCATCACCAGTTCAGACATCCAGACCACAAACTACCACTCACAATCCCTCATCCAAAGAAGGATTTAGGATTAGGACTTGTGAAAGCAATTAGGAAACAGGCGGGGCTGTAAGTTCCCCTGATTCTGCAAATCACTTAGGAGAGACAACGATGTTATATCCAATTGCAATCGAAAAAGGTAATGAAAATACCGCTTTTGGCGTGGTGTTTCCAGACGTTGAAAACTGCTTTGCAGCAGGTGACAGCTATGAAGATGCACTGATACAGGCTAAGGAAGCTTTAGAGTTGCATTTTGAGGCCCTAGCGGATGCTGATGAAGTGCCGCCATTGGCAACCAGTATTGATGAACACTTTAGTAAAGATGAGTTTCAAGGTTGGGTGTGGGCGTTGGTCGAACTCAACTTAGAGCCTTACTTGGGTAAGTCCAAAAAATATAACGTGTCATTGCCAACCTTGTTACGCAAAAAGGTTGATGATGCAGTCGATGAAAATGATCAGTACGGTGGTTTCTCTCAGTTCATACAAGAGGCCGTAGTTAAAGAGTTAGCACGTACACATAAGCTTTAGAGGGGAAATATCGCCATGAAGAAAGTAATGATAGATGAGTAACACAGAGTTCCAAGCTATCTGCAATATACGGTCATTTTTGATTCCACGAACAGCCTAAAGGGGCAGTCCACACTCATCTAACAAGTGGCGTTCGACCTGAAAATGCAGAAACACTGAAATCAAGTGTCAAGGTTAATTTGGGCGCACTTAAAACTCAGTTATCCGAGTAGTAGGGGAAATAATACATTTATGAGCATTCGAGAAAAGCTAATCGTTCTACTTGGTGGTGTACCCGTCAAAAAAATCAGCACAAGAACAGGCCATTTACCCTATTTTGATTATTTGGTAGTGAGACATAGGGGAGCAGTACAAAACCTGAGTGAGTACTTCAAACTTGAACCGATACTCACAATATACACTCAAGATAATGAGCATATAACGGTAATTCCAAACCAGGGACAAAATATTGCGAATGTTGATAGGATTTTCTCTGTAGAAAAAATCGCAAGAAATGAATTGTGGTATTTCCTTGCACCTTACTTTCAGGATATTGAGAAGCGTCCAGTTAGCGTTGAGATGGCTTTGAGTATGGCGAGAAAAATAGTTTGTGGAACAGAAGCTAAACATGCACACCAGTTAAGCTATGACCTATTGGAAGCCTTACATAACTACCCTTGTGATACCACGAGAAGGGTAGGTGTTAAATTGCAGTCAAAATTGATCCACATAATCTAATCTAGAGCCTGTTGACTTAAAGCAGGGGTATGTGGAGTGATAGACATGTCATTATTAAGTGTTATTCGTCGCTGGCATTTTCGAGAAGGGATGTCGCAAAGGGAAATTGCTAGACGTACTGGGCTTTCCAGAAATACCGTTAGAAAGTATTTAAAAGATCAAACCATCGAGCCTGTTTATACTACGTGCCTATTATGCCCAGAGCCATGAAATGTTGTTCGATGCTCACAACCTATCACGTAATATTTGCGCTGATCGAGTACATGTTTCCCAATTTTGTTCTTATATTTCCCGATTTTGGTATTTTTGGTTTCTCAACTAGGTGAGAATGATTCCTATTAAGGAGTTATTCATGCATTTAACAAATACTATGAGCGCTACTCAGGTGCTCAAATCCATATTAAGTACCGAGAAAAAGCGTCTAAGTACTGTCGCTATCAGTGCATTACTTTGCACGTTCTCTGAGTTGTTAGTGTGGGTTAGCCTATATCTGATAATCAAAAGTCTAGTTGAGGGACAGATTAACTCCTTTTACTTTTTAGCTATAACAGGAGCACTGTTCGTTCGTTATAGCTTATATACTCTCTCATTGTGGCAAGCTCATCTTGCTGCTTATCAGATAATCCAACGAGTCCGGCAATATATCGTTAAATCCATGGCGGTTATGTCAGCAGATTTGCTTCTGACGTTCCATCGTGGTGATTTGGAAAAAAGGTTGAATGATGACTGCCAGAACCTAGAGCCTCTGATTGCCCACCACACAACCGATATTATCAATGGTATTGTTCTCCCCCTTTTATTGAGCACATTCCTTATTTGGATTGATTGGCGTCTTGGGTTAATAGCATTAACTCCACTACCACTTGCGTTATTGGCTCAGATAACAATGATGCGAGGATTTTCTTCACGACAGGCCAAATACAATCAGGTTGTCGCAAATATGCATCAGGCCCAACTTGAGTTTTTACGCAGTATAGGAGTTATGAAGTTGTTTGCTGTCGACACTGATTCGTACCATCAACTCAGCAAGAGCATGAACAAACACCACAAGTTGATAAGCACATATACTAAGCAGATTGTTGGTTCATGGGTGACTTTTGTCACGTTAGCCCAAACATCTTTAATGCTTGTTATTCCTTTTGCGATTCATTTTTCCATGGCTGGCTCATTATCTTTAACTGAGCTGGTAATGGCAGTGATGTTGTGTGCGGGAATTCTAAAGCCTTGGCTAGATCTCACTCAAATTATTGGGCAGGTTCAGCAATCTATGCTGTCAATCGACAGAATGAAAACACTGTTTACTGCTCCTCCATCTTATACGCCAGTAAAACCACAACCATTAACAACACTTAGCACACGCAATTTAGTAGTTGAGAGGGGTGGAAGGGAACTAGTTCGGGAAGTGAATATCGAGTTTTCACTCGGTGATTTTGTGGTTCTACAAGGAGTATCTGGTTCAGGAAAAAGTAGTTTTTTTGCGACCTTATCCGGGTCAGTAAAACCCAAATCCGGAGGGTGGTTTATTAATGACCAGCCAACAGACTCCATTAGCGATGATGACAGAAGCAAATGGTTAGCGGTTGTTGATCAATCTCCTGTATTTTTCAGCGGAACGCTAAACGAGAACCTGTGTCTCTCCAGCACTGACACTCAAGAAGAAGATGTTTTAGAGCTCCTATCCATGGTAGGTCTGGCTGATGTTGTTAGCCAGTTACCAAATGGACTAAATACGGATATCGGTGAAACACAGCGAAACTTCAGTGGAGGTGAAATTCAAAGATTGGCGATTGTTCGCGCTGCTTTGGCAAGGACACCAATATTGATTCTGGATGAAGCTACCTCTCACCTAGATAACCTGACCGAGCAAATCACGCTTTCCGGTTTACGTCTGTTTTCACCCGAACAGATTTTATTAGTTATCAGCCATAGGCCATACGCATTACAGATGGCTAGTCTCGTCTATCAGTTGACTGAAGGAACACTAAAGGAGGCGAGCAATGGATAAGTTAAGGTTTTTATTGAAGCACAGCGGAGCAAGTCATCGTGATTTTCGAATCGGTGTAGCCGGAAAAATCGTTAATGAAATGCTCCCTTTAAGCTGTTGGTTTTTGTTATTTGTGTACATAGCCTATGGATGGCACATCAATCTTATTTACGCATTGTCGTTGTCTGTTGCGGTTTTGTGTGGTCAGTGGTTATTTGGTCAGTCTGCAAGGCAAAGTTTTCTGGGCGCTTACGAAATCACTCACAACCTGAGAAAAGTACTACTAAAAGATATACGTAGTCAACCTATGTCCCTGATCACTGGCAGAGGATTGGGAGAGCGAATTAGCCTGATAACCAAGGACTTAAAAAGCTTTGAAGACATTTTTAGTCATCTTCTCGCAGACCTCGCTGCAAGCTGTGTTGTCCCAGTTGCGATGGTCGTGGTCTTATTCAGCGTATCTACAGCTCTTGGCGCATTGATGCTTGGTTTAATTGTTTTGGCCTGGATTATTTTACAGGTATGCGAAAGATCTTTTTCAAGACAAGCGAACAAATATCATGCAACACGTAGCGATGTTGCGAATAAAACACTCGAATACATAGAGTGTCTACCGACGCTAAAACAGTTTGGTCAAAGCAATAAACTTGCCGATCCTTTGTGCAATCAAATAGAACAATTACGAACCCGGGGACTTGGTGTTGAGTGGGCCGGAGGAACGGGAGTTATTCTTTCGACTTTGCTACTTGAACTCAGTATTCCCTTGATAGCTTATATCGGCACGCTGCAAGTTAACAGCGGGACACTGTCCCAGAACGAGTGGGTTATTGTGGTTATCGCCTGTGTAGCCTGCACACGTCCATTTGTTCGTATGACGATTTTCTCTACATTGATACGCTACATGTTTAAATCTGCACACCGCTTACATGCATTAGCGATTACCCAACAGCAGCCTAGAGAAGGTTGTAGGCCTCGTGACCACAGCATTCAACTACAAGGCGTGACATTCTCTTTTGAGAACCAACCTGTTCTGCATAACGTAAACCTAGACATTAAACCTGGTGAACATATCGCGATTACTGGCCCTAGCGGAGCGGGTAAGTCAACACTGCTTGATCTGATCGCCGCATTCTATATCCCAAGTGAGGGAACAGTAAAAATTGGTGGTGAGTCTCTAAGCATGATAGGCACGCACCACTGGTATCAGCATATTTCCTATGTCACCCAAAATGTTCAACTTTTTGCCGGAACACTAAGAGAAAACCTGTTAATCGCTCACAAATACACCAGTGAAGCGAAACTGATGGATGCCGTTCGTTTGGCCGGAATTGATGACCTAATAGCAAGACTCCCTGAAGGTCTAGAAAGTGATGTGGGTGAAAACGGCAATCATTTATCAGGAGGTGAGCGTCAAAGATTATCTATTGCCAGAGCACTACTTCATGATGCACCTATTGTTCTTTTGGACGAATTCACCTCCGCTCTGGATGCAGAAAAGCAATTAGAAATACTCAAAGGCTTAGAGTCATTCTTCACTGGTAAAACCTTAATAACTATCGCGCATCGGTTGGATACCATCGCCAATGCAGACCGAATTTACTTTTTTGATAAAGGAAAAGTTGTTGATGAAGGTACTCATGACCTCCTCATGATGCGCTGTAAACAATATCAACAACTTTGGATGATTCAAACAAGTCACAAACCCCAGTTGTAAACAGTGATAACAATATAGAATATAAGGAACAATCATATGTATCAATCACGTGCTAAAAAAACGGTATTAGCCAGCGCAATCATACTTGCAGTGAACAGCTTCGGTGCAAGCGCTGACGAAGCTATGACAGTAATGGTAATAGAAGCGACCAAGCTGGATACCCCACTTTCACAAGTCAATAACTCCGTTTTAGTAAAAACAGGTGAAGAGCTAGAGAAGGCCGGTGTTTATTCGGTAGGAGATCTTGAAAAAGTATTTTCTGGATTGCTTATTCAGACTAGGGGAAACCGTACTTACGCGAACACAACTATTCGGGGAGTGAGTTCTCCGGATTACTACTCACCTACAGTCAGTGTATATGTTGATGGCATTTTGCAAGACAACTCTTTTATTACCCAACAACTTATCAACGTAGAAAGAGTAGAATTACTTCGTGGACCACAGGGAACCTTGTATGGTGGAAATGCACAAGGTGGTGTGATTAACATTGTTACTAAAAAGGCGTCTAAAGATATTCAAGTCAGAACTTCTGCACTTTATTCCAATCTAAGCCAACAGGTTGATGGCGTTGTTGCTGCCCCTATTTCAGATAATCTATACGCAGATGTGTCCGTTCGTTATGTTTACGATGAAGGGAACATTGATCATACACCAAGTGGTAAAACAGACGCCAATGATGCCGATGAGCAATCGCTTCAGGCGCGATTCCATTATCTTCCTGACGATTCTCGACTGACGGCGACGGTGTCTATTGCCGTGGATAAGCTAGACAGTCATGAAGAGTGGTATCTCAGTGATAGCGATTACGACTCAGGGTCAACCAGTACAGATATCCCGGAACTGAAGAGAGACGTTTATACCTACTCCCTTAATGTTGGTTATGACATGGGTGCGTCTACTTTAAACAGCATCACCGCTTTTCAGGATAGGGCTATCGACAGAGATTATGCGTTTGGAAGTTGGGAAGAGGATCAGAGCAAGTTCAGCCAGGAGCTACGAGTAAAAACCAGTTTTAACGATTCTCTTACTACACTGGTTGGAGGATACGTAGA
This sequence comes from Vibrio sp. MA40-2, assembly GCF_047302445.1. NCBI lineage: Bacteria > Pseudomonadati > Pseudomonadota > Gammaproteobacteria > Vibrionales > Vibrionaceae > Vibrio > Vibrio sp. MA40-2. The sequence goes on along the minus strand of NZ_CP178627.1, from coordinate 887,242 downwards.
GTTACGTGATCTGCAAGTAGATACAGGTGCTGGTTTAAACCAGCTCGATTACCAAACTTACGCTCTCTTTGGTCAGGGAAACTATATGTTAACCGAGACGGTTGACATAACACTGGGAGCGCGTGTGTCATACCTAAAAGTGAACTCAGATTTCAGTGGGAATAGCGCCTGGTACATCTCAGCATATGATGAAAATCTTGATGAAACCAAGGTTTCACCGAAAGCCGCTTTAGGTTGGCAGGCAAGCGACGACACACGCTTTTACGCTTCGATAACCAGTGGTTACCGTCCAGCCGGATATAATGTTATACCTCTTAGCAACAACGACTCTAGTGGTTACCATGCTGAAACTTCACTAAACGGTGAACTGGGTTGGCGAACTAGTTTGATTGACAATCTGGTAGAGTTCAGCGGTGCATTGTACTGGATAAAAACAGACGATGTACAAATTTATACCGGCACTGTAGGCACACAGACACTAGAAAATATGGGAGAAGCGTTGAGCAAGGGTATTGAAGCTGAGCTTTCTGTTTATCCAAATGATGACCTAATCATTACTCTAGGTGGCACATTCGGCAAATCTGAGTTTGAGGCTGACAACAATGGTTACGAAGGGAACCGATTACCATACGCACCAGACACAACGGCAACATTTGGTTTCGATTATTACTTGCCACAAACATGGGTAGAGGGAGATATCTCTATTGCCTCTCAGGCTAGATACACTTCGAAAATCTATTTCAATGAAGGCAATACGTTGTCGCAAGATGGATATACCCTTGTGGATCTGTCGCTGACTTATGACTACAGCAATGACCTGTCGATGTCACTGTTCAGCAACAACCTCACTGACAAAGAATATGTAACATACGCCTACTCTTACGGTGGAACATACAGTAACTATGGGGCAGGCAGAGAAGTGGGCCTTAAAGTACGATATGACTGGTAACGACAATGATGTCTAGTCGAGTGTTAATACAAGTAAAACCACTGCTGGCCGTTCTGGCCAGCGTGTACACAATCCAAAGTTTGATTGGTATGTTTACCTTACAGGGGCTACCTGCAATTATGAGAAGTGAAGGTATTTCTACGTCCCATATAGGTCTGTTCTATCTGGCAATGATACCCTGGGTTCTTAAATTTTTATGGGCTCCCTATCTTGAACATCAACGTAAAAAAGGCGGATATTTTGCCAGACATGCCATCATCATTCTAAGTGCGCAGCTTGTGATTATTGGTACTTTGGTGTTTCTAGCCGTGACTGCTTCAATCAGCCACCTCGAAGTGATTTTTATCAGTGTACTTTTGCTGACCCTTATATCTACTTTTGCGGATATCACAGCCGATGGACTCGCAGTCGACCAACTCCCGGTTAAACAGCGATATCTGGGTAACATTATGCAGGTCGGAGGGGCTTATCTCGGCGCTGTTTTTGGTAGCGGAGTATTTATTTATCTGACCAGCATTATAAATTGGCAGTATGCTCTGTTCGTTTTGGCTGCACTAGTATTACTAATGAGTTTGCCAACGTTTAGTTTATTCAGGCTTAAGCAACAGAGTTTAAAATCATCCGAGCAGACTAAGCCTTCTCTAGCAAAGGCACTGAAAAGTCCAATAGTAAGAACAGGACTTATACTGGTTACGATCAGTCAAATAGGAACACGTGGGACTTTATCTATGATGATGCCATTTTTATTTGATCAAGGGGTGAGTCTGGAAAGCTTAGGGTTATTAGTTGCGGGAGGTGGTGTCGTTACCGGAGTATCTGGTGCTTTGTTGGGGGGGTGGTTAGTTAAGCAGATATCAGCGACAAAGAGCTTACTTTTAATACTTATTCTTGAAGCGGTTACCTTTACCTTACTGCTTCTCTTTAGTTTGCAGTTATTGAGTTTTGACTGGGGTTTACAGATCCTATATATCGTCAATAGCTTGGCCGCGGCTGCAAAATTTGTTGCCTTGTACACCCTGATGATGGAGTTTGCTCATGGAGAGCAATCAGGTGTGGACTTCTCTATGTTCCAGTCAATGGATATGTTAATTGCGATTGTGATGGCGATTGTTTGCGGTTCAATTATTGCCCATTTTGGTTACATCTACCATTTTGCTTTACTAGTTCTTTCTACAGTAATTGCGATTTTAAGTTTGGATCGACTCTCTAGTTCTAATAAGTTATTAGCAAGTTCGACTTAATGTATCGCCAGTTAATCGAGCGTACTAATCTGTGCTCAACTAACTATTCAGTCAATTTATTCTGTAAATGATACCCATTATCATTTAGTATAATCCGAATCAAGGACATGTTGGCTGGAGTTGAAAAGTAAAATGGGCAATATAGTAAGGAGCTTAAACAGGGTTGATGGAATGGATGGGCAATATGATGTTGTTTCAGTGGACGAAGGCGTTAATGCGTATGTAGTTAGCTGTACTGCACTGAACTCAGTCAGCTTCAATGACCCTGCCGAAGCTGGCTTTTACATCAGTTTTGCTGGTACAAATAACGCATATAGCCCCGAGTATCCTAACTATCCAGCATCTGAATTTGCTTTTCGTTGTATTGCCTCTCTTATACCAGAATACGAACCTAACAACCCTATCGTTCTATCTAAAGGTGGTAAAATTCAGAATATACGCATTCATTTCCCACTACACCACAGCCTGACTAAAAGCTTACTCCCGGATAATAATGGGTCTTCATTCAAGCCGTTTGACCTATATGAAACAGGATGGCAAATGTCTCTTACCGGAGAAATTCTTAAGGTCGCAACATCCATTTGGGATTGCAACCTCCATGGAGCCTCACGTGTTTTGTGGCTCAAAGGTAAAATATTAGAGTTGCTTGCATTATTGATGGTGCATCGGGAACCAAACTCATTAGCAGATAAAGCATGTGATAAAATCGCTCAACAGCCATACGTAAACTGGAATATAACCCGTCTTGCTAAAGAATTGGCAACCAACGAATGCTATTTAAAACAAGCCTTCAAGCAGCAGTTTAATATGGGGGTCGCTAGTTGGATTCAATCGTACCGGATTGACCTCGCTAAAGAACGGCTGATGGATCCAGACGATTCGATTACGAAAATAGCGTTAGATCTTGGTTATCAGAATGGGAGTTATTTCGCCAAAGTTTTTAAACAACACACGGGTGATACACCGAAAGCCTATAGAAACTCAATAAGCTCGTCCTCTTCATAAAAGTCTCAATATATAAAATTAGTATTGAACCAAATTACTTATCCAATCAGTCAAAAAAGTCAATAACCCAATCAACATCCCCTCACCAAGTGCTACGGCTCCGATTAACTGTTTCTTTGTTAATCCCGATAGACGAGCCAGATACACGATAATCTCTGTAAACAAAAGTGGAAAAAAAGCCCAGCCGGATACCGCAGCAACACCCATCGAATTTATCCAGTGTTGAGCGCGTTGAACTGAGTGGCTCGGAAGTGCGTTGAGTTTCTTTTGAATATCTAGATAGTCTACCGCTAAGCAAACAAGATAAGTAGAACAGCAAGAAGCCAGTAATGTGGTTCCGAACAACAACCAGGGTTCAACCACACTTGCCATTAGCAAAATAAAAGGCATAGTTGGTATGAATAGTAGGCCTCTAACTGCGATCAGTGCGACATATCCAGTTAATACATACCACTGATTGTCAGTGATGACGCGTTGCATTTCAGAGAGGGTATAAGTCTCATTGAGCCATCTAATACCGAGAATCGCGATTACTACAATGCTGATCCATACTGCAACTTTAATTATGGCGTTCATGCTTGGGTCCTTTGTGATCTTTGCAAATTTGAAGCTCTAAAGCTTCCTTGCAACTTTTTCTATTGCCACAGCGTAATCCAGTCACCTCCCATGCAACATCGAGGGTTCTATGCATACCAACCAATGTATATTGACATCGTTTTGGATAGTCTTGCATTACAAGCATTCGGGCAAAAAATACATCTTTATCTCGGTTGTCGGGTAACTCTTTCCTGAGTTGTAAGAAGTTCGTTTCATCACTTTTATTGGTTGTTGAAAGCTGATATTCCGTAAGTAATTCATCTTTAGTGAGAATGCTGTAATTCAAGAACTGGTGTGTTGGTAACAGCTTTAAAGTCGTGGCAAGCGTAGAGGTAAAGATTTTAGGAGTAAACACAATGCAGACAATGGTGAGCATGAATGAGATTATCAACGCAATGCACACCCTGAAGATAGTTTTCAGCATAAAATATTTTCCCCGGTTAGTTTTTGCATTTTCTTATCCCTAGCTTTAATGATTGGGAAATCGATACATTTAGATTAACACAATCCGTTTCAATCAGATTAATCGCGATTGATTATCTGTTTATCCAATATGACAGAAACTAGCCCTAGCGCGGTTAAACTGTTTCTTACATTAATCATGGTCCATCCGTATCTTCTGCTAATAACTTCAGCGTCAATTCTACAACGGGGAGGTGTGTTACTAGTTTAGTTTAGGTTTAGAAGTGGTCGCTTTACATAAATTTACGCTCATCGGAATAATCGATCTTACCTGCTGCCCAATTCGCACGGGATGTTGCATAATCAGGCTATTATGCTGCATAAAGTTTATCTATCCGCAATGTTCCCGGATGCTCACTTATGTCCATTTTCGTTCACCTCATCCACCTTAGGAAGCAGTGGACTATTGTGTTTTGGGCTACTAAAAGTTATCTGAAGGGTAGATACAGTCCCAAGCTAAACATTAAAAATGTAGCATTGTTGGGGTGAGGGTGTGTCCATACCACTGCTTACCGTGCAAGCGATAATGGGTCATTACCACATCAGACAGAATTATATCGCCTTTCAAAATTTCTAAGTATAATAATGGGTTACATTATTAGTAAAGTGACCTACATGTTCAATAAGGTTTACTTGACTTGTTTTTTTACTATGTTAGATTTTTGTGCTTTTTGGCTCATAAATGGACTTTATTAATAATGAAAAAAACAATATTAGCGACTTCAGTGATAGCACTTTTGGCCGGTTGTGGCTCAGATAGTGACAGCTCTTCGTCGTCCACTACTTCACCGTCCACTACTTCGCCGTCTGGCTATACGGTAACTGGCTTTGATGGATATCTTCAGAATGCGGTTATTTACATCGATAAAGATGGTAGTAGTAGCTTTAATGATACCTCTGAGTTTGTGGGTTTAACCAATGAATCAGGTACATTAACGCTGGATGAAATGCCTTCTGAACAATTAGCTTTGCAAACGCTAGTTAGCGGAGAGCCTGCACAACAAGTGCTTGCTGGAATGGACAGTAAATATGAAGCAGTTTACACAACCGACTCAGATCGCCCTTCAATGCCACTTGATGCCGAATATACACTTCATACAACTGAAACTGCAGAAGTGATCTCGCCATTGACAGATCTTATAGTGCTAGAGATGAAGACAAGCGGAACGGATGTCGATACTGCAATTGCCGTTGTTCAAGGTGCACTTGGTCTTGATTCGGATGCAGATCTATACGTTGACTTCGTTCATAACGGAGATGAGAAGCTTCATAAAACAGCCCAGATTTTGGCAGACTCTAAAGCTGGCAGTCCAATCGCTTATCAATTAAATCCAATCGAGTTCGCAACCGATACAAAAATAGCCGTTGACCAAATCCCAACGGATAAATTATCCGACCCTAATTATCGTATGATCGTAGACGGTGATATGGGTACTAATGACACAATTCCAACTGGTTCAGATACTTACGTTAACCCTACGGTTTTTAACACTGTACAAGCTCAGTTCGATGAGTTAGATCTCACATACGGTTACTCTGCTGGGAATCCGATTACTTTATTTAAAGCAGACTTAACCGATCTATTCAAAGACTCGGATAACACTGGTAAGTTAACTAATTTCATTCATGTATCCAATACAGATTCAGATTACGTTGTACTTGATAAGTACAATGAGAAAACAGGCCTCGTTGCTTATGTAACTAACGATCAGATACGAGTTGGTATGAACTCAAACGATGCTATTAGAGGCTCTGGCGATTACACTGTTGTTGTGCAGTACGAAGGAGAAAATTCAGATACAAATAAAGCCAAGGCTTTATTTTCATTTAGCATTAAAATCGATGATTCTACCCCGCCCATTTTGATTCCAAATGAAGTAAACTTAGCTCAAGCGAAAATATATGACACACCGATGGTGGTCGATATCGACATTACTCCAATTGAGTTAGACCTAAATAGTATTTTTAATTCACACGGAAAGGACATCGAATTCTCATTAATCCAAAATACGATGAATGGGCTAAACCTGTCTCTGAATGGTTCGATGCTAACGATTGACGGTGTGCCTTCTGCTGGTGCAGAAAAAGATGTATACGCACTAGAAGTCGTCGGTAAGTCAGGTACTGCAGAAACGACACTGTCATTGAATTTACCTGAAATACTTCTTGTGCCAAATAGTATTGCAGCGATGGAAAACCAAGTTCTTTATCGTGCAGTATTGAATTTACATGCTGATATTCGTAAATGTGAAGCCATCCAACTTATTAACGGCGAAATCTATTCCATTCTTGGTGAGAACAAGTCCGATTGTCCAGTGAGTGTTCCAAGTGACATAACTGGCGACCTTGTAGGTAATTATAGAATCGAGAATGGCCGCTTGGTTGCCTTTAGTGGAAAAGTTCCAGCTGACAATGCAGACTCACGTTACTTGCTAGCTAATCTAATGAGCACAGACAGCAAAGATGGTGACGTGTACCGATTCTTGGTTCAAGGTGGCGTGACTCCTACACCAGAAACGTACTCTGTTGAATTCTATGATGCGCCTTATCAAGTAGAGAAGATTGTAAAACCTCGGACTGTTGACGATGGTGGAAGCTGGTCTGAGAATGCGGTAGCAGGTTCAATTAACATTAATGGGGAATATGTATCAACAGTGATTTTGGCAAATAATGGAGAGCGATTGAGCCTTCAAGGCGAAAATTCTAACGACATTTTGTGTGAAGATGTCGCCGGTCAGTATGAATCATACGAGGTTGGTATCATGGTAAATAACGTTTATCGATCTCTATCGCATCAGCCGATCTACGATGTGTGTGAAGAGTTATCAGGCTATTCAGTGAGTGTTAACATTGGTGTTGAGTTGGGGCTTGAGAATGAAACTTACGTCCATATCCTTCACCCATACAGTACTTCAAATGCTCCTTACATTCAGCGTGAGTGGATTGAGACTCGAAATTAATTTGTAGTAATTGGAGAATACTTAATAGCCTCTGTGATTTAGAGGCTATTTTCACTGAGTTTTCTTCTTCTGTTCAGTACAAGTAAATCCAGCATTGTGGGAACTCATTAAAAAGCACGCAACTATCACTGTGAAACAAAATGTTCTCAGGTTGGCCTCGTGATTCAAAGGCCATTGAAAGTGCTTTACCTGTTAATTTACTATCAGGTGATAAAGACATCGCCCACCCAAACGTTACGTCTCCAACCCAAACTTTGTTTGGAGCCGTCACTGCAAATTGACGATCTAAATGATCAGGGATAGCAATATGCTCTGAGCCCGATTTTCTATATTTATCACTCAAAACACATTAAGTTAGAGATAGGTAATAAGGTGATTTTTTCAGAAATCTTGATCAATCGGTCACCGGTATAAATGATGAACCCGTGGCTAATGACGCCATCGTCTACAAGTTTTTGGATCGGTTTTTTCCAACTGTCTTTCACTGTCATACCGGACTTTACCTCTATGCCCACTGAAATCCCTCTTGAGGTTAAAATAGCATCGACCTCGATAGCGCCGTCTTTCGTTCTGTAGTGGTTCACCGTACAGTTTTCTGGGTAGAGGCTTGATAGCTTTATTAATTCGGCAATGACGAAATTTTCAACGACGTCACCTAGCACCTCAGGGTTCATGACGAGATCATCATAGTTCTTATCTCTTAGGAAGCAATGTAACCCTGAATCTAATGTGACTATTTTTGGTGAAGCAACGACTGCCTTAGTCTCATTCTGATGAAATGCAGGAACATAATGCATAAGATATGCAGAGGCCATGGCTGAAATAAACCGGTTCCCGGTCTCTTTTGCCACACCAACATTCTTGTATATGGCAGACTTATTTAAAAGTTTAGAGGAATTGATGGCTAACAGTTTAAGCGTTTTTATAGCCTCATCACTTTTTTCAATTGAGTACACCTCTTTCAAATCTTGTCTGACAATAGATTCGATATAGTTGTCAAACCATGCACTTCTTCGGTGTGGTCGCCGTCTTTGGATTTCTGGGTATCCACCAAGAACAATCCTCTCAATAAGTTGTTCTCTTGTTAATATGGTCTCTGTTTGCTCAAAGTGATTCTGCAGTGCTGATCGAATAAAAGAACTCTCAGCATCATGGATCTCTGCTTGAGTGAATGTGTATAGCCTTAACCACTCAATGCGCCCAGCCATAGAATCGCCATGATCAGAAGCTTCTGACTTGTTCTGAAACTGAGATAATATTCTCAGATCTGCTGAGCCAGTGATAATAAAACTCCCGTCCTCACGGCTTTCGTCAACAAGGAGTTTTAGATTTGAAGTTAATGCAGGACATTTTTGGATCTCGTCAATCAGGGCCGGTTTTTTCAAGGAGCTAATAAATGCTTTGGGATCGTTGTTTGCGAGATCTCTCATCCCTTTATCATCAAGTGAGACCCTGTGATAACGTGATTCAGGTACAAACTTTTTTGCTAAGGTGGTCTTACCAACCTGCCTAGCGCCAAGCAATGCAACAACAGGTGTATCTATCATTGCATCTTCAACATACTGTGATAATTTTCTGTTTTTCATTGTTATCTCAAAGATATTAATTTTTTCTATGTTAGACTGAATTAATATTTTTGGCTAGTCACTGTCCATATTTTTGGCTAGTCACCTTTCATATTTTTGGCTAGTCACCTTTCATATTTTTGGCCAGTCACTTTCCATATTTTGGGGTTAATAGTCTTCTATATTTATAACCATCCAGCTTGTGGTTAGGTTTAGATATATGAATGGTACTGTCAAGTTAACCGATGCTATGGCAGTATTTCCTCCTGAAATTATCCGACACATCGTCTGGTTGTACTATCGTTTTATCATGAGTTTTAGGGATGGTGAAGACCTTCTAGCAGAACGAGGCATACCGTAAGCTACGAAACTGTTCAGTATTGGAGCAGTAAATTCGGGCGTATCTATAGCGAACGTCTCAAGAAAAATGCCGGTCGATTTGGTTATACATGGTTCATGGTCGAGGTGTATATTAACATTCGTGGTGAGCGTCACTACCTTTGGCGAGCGGTAGATCAGGAGGGTGGATACGGGAAGCAAACAGGACGCTTAACGTCAATACGTAACTTCATTGAGAAACAGCCGGTTGAATTGGAAAGCACCACCAAAATTGCAAACGAATACAAGGTTTCAAAGTCCCTACGAGTTGTCTGCAAACAGATTGCAGAGTAGTTGAATACCAGAGGCATTCGCTCTTTTAAATACAGTGATGAATTTTACGATCAGCCATCTCAGGCTAGTGAGCAACAACCAATGGGCTCACTGAAAAGAAGCACATCAGATACTTTTGAAGTCCTTCTCTATCCTGAAGGGCAACAATGGATTTTGGAGTTCAAACCAGATGAAGTTAAAGATATTGCCTATGGTAAGGCAGACACGATCACAGTGTATGAATGCCCGGACGATGAATGCAGGGCGGCGTACAGTTCTCCGGATTATCCTTGTATCCGCTGTGAGAAGCACCGATTTAAAGAGATTGACACCATGGACATTAATGAAGTGCTTAGGGTAGCGGATTTCTTCAGCTAGGATAAGCCTTTCCATTTTTACTTTGTAATAACGCACAAAAAATATCCTCAATCAGTGAGGGTATTTTTTTAACCATATGCTAATTTATATTGTACTTTAATTTTTTAATAAAAGGCGTTTACTAAATAACCGTTTATTAAAAATGCTTTAGTAAAGCGGTGCTAACAACTAAATACGTTCAATGTGTGTTGGATGGTCCGTTTTAAAGTCTTCATGTATGAAAATTTCAGGGCGAGACAATATTAATCGGTACGAACACTATATTCAGATGAAAAGTGGCTAATTCACTTTTCGTAAAACGAAGTCGACAAAAGTACGATTTTTTAGTGACAATTGTTTAGAGCGATAGAGTAGATGGATCGGTTTAGGTCTTGGTGTGTACGTTTGAAGCAACTCTACTAACGTCGCGGATTGGATTTCTTCTTCAACCAGAATTCTAGGTTGCAATAAAATACCTGCCCCATCTATTGCCGCAAACTTAAGGACATCTCCATTGTTTGAGGTGAGACGAGTAGTATTGAGATCAAAGGTATTCGATGGCATGTTTATCACTTGTTGGCTCTCTCCTTGATGGTATTGAAATCCTAAGCAATGGTGTTGGTCGAGATCTTCTATACAATTGATTTCGCTATGTTTCATCAAATAGGAAGGCGCGGCGCAGTAAGTCATCTCGTAATCACCAAGCTTTCGTACAACAAGGGAGGAGTCGACTAAATCCCCGATGCGAATAATGATGTCCGCATCGCTGAGATAAGGGTCAATTAGATTGTTATCTAGCTGTAACTCCACATTCAAGTCTGGATATTCTGCGAGAAATTCCGCTACGATTGGTGCAAGTATCATCTTTCCGTAAGTTACTGGGCAGTTGATCTTCACCGTACCTGTCGGTCGATTGACTAGCGTTTGAATCATGTTTTCAGCGTTGGTAATGTCTTCAATGATACGCAAGCATTCTTGGTAGTAGAGTGTGCCAGCTTCAGTAAGCGATTGCTTACGAGTCGTTCGGTGAATGAGTTGTGTACCTAAGCTTTGTTCTAGAAAGCTTATATGTTTGCCAACCATCGTCGGTGAAATATCAAAACGATGGGCAGCGTTGCGAAAGCTGCCATGCTCTACCACATAAGTGAAGACTTTCATGCTGGTTAGTTTGTCCATTATGCACTCAAGGTTTATAAATAAATAACTAAAGTAGAGTTTATCAATCAATAGAGGTTAATTATATTGGTTTGCATGATTAAGTATGAAGAAAGAGATCTATCATGAGCCAGACTATTTTTGTCACAGCCGAACTTAAAATGAATTCAGGTAAGCCGAGAGAGCAAGTCATTCAAGCTATTGAGCAATTCTGCCTTGATATGCAAAGTGAAACAGGTTGTTTACAAGCCGTTGCCACTTACGATGCGAAAGAACCACAACGAGTCATTTTGTGGGAGCGATACAAGGACCGTACCGCAATCGAAGCCCATTTTACAATGTCTCACACCCAATTATTCATCGCGACTGAAATGGCAGAATTGGTTCAAACCTTTGAAACCCAAGCTCAACAGGAGGCGAAATCATGAAGTGGGGAATTTTAGGAACCAGCTTTATTTCTGGCGTCATGGCAGAAGCGATCAAAAGTGATGATAAGAGTGAACTCTATGCCGTTGCTGGGCGGTCTAAACAAAACTTAAAAACGTTTTCCGAGCAATATAGTATCGAAAAGACCTTCACTGATTATAGTACTTTAATTGAGGATGAGCAGGTTGAAATCATTTACATTGCACTCCCAAACCATCTTCATCATGATTTAATAATTAAAGCGGCAGAGAAGGGTAAAGCCATTCTGTGTGAGAAGTCGCTCTCTGTTGATATGGAAAAAACCGAATTGGCACTAAAAGCTGTTGAATCGCACGGGGTGTTCTTTGCAGAAGGTTTGATGTATTTGCACCACCCGTTGGTTAGAGAGTTGGTTTCGGTACTAAAATTAGGAGAAATTGGCGAGTTGCGTTCGATTCATACTTCATACATTGCGTCGATTGCTCAGTTCGTCAACCCAGATAGTAAAGGCGCATTATACAACCTAGGCTGTTACCCAATGTCACTTCTGAATCTTGTAGTGAAAGCGATGCTCGGTGAGCAAGCGTTAGAAGATCGCACAATTGCCGCTATTGGCCGTCGAGGGGAAGATGGTAATATCCACGAATCGAGCCTGTTAATGCAATTTGGTGAACAACAGACGGCAAATGTGCACACAGCAGAGGACCATGGTCTAAAGCACCAATTTACAATTCTTGGTAGCAAAGGTTGTATTACTCTAGATTCCAATCCGTGGTTACCGACGCAAGAAAACCAATTCAGTGTCGAAATCTACGAAGACTCAAAACGTACGGTTTCAGTTTTTGCAGAAGGCGATGCTTTTTTCTACCAGGTTCGTAACATTCGTGACGCGGTAGAGAAGGGGTACAAAGAACTAGAAAGTCCATGCACAACATGGGGAGATTCGCATCGTATCATGCAACTACTTACAGAATGGGAAACCGCTGTCTCATAGAACGTAAAACTGGTGGTTGAACAGCAAAGCGGCGCAAAAATTAGCATAAAAGCGCATAAAAAATGAAAAACCTAGAAACCTTAAATCAGCTACTTACTGAATCCTAGATCGGCTAGGGTACTCATCGGCCCGAAACAAACGGTTTATTGCACCATTTATCGAAAACACGACATAGATGATGCGAAACACCTTTACTTTAATAACAATCTTATCCAGATAGTAAGTCCAATTGGTTTTCTTTGACCTAGCCATAGTCAATTGCGTCGTATTCTTCTTTTCTGTTTACCTATTCAGTTATTAGCATTTGGTTGTCCTATCAAAAAGCACTCACATCACATTTATTGAAAATTTGTGATCAAAACGTTAATTCACATATCAATGTGTAGTTATGCACACCGAATGGTGCTTAAATAAGAGCATAAGTTGATGTGTATATTATATGCATAGAAATACCGTTGTTTTATTAAAATAATGGTTAGTTTAAATATAAATATTAGGCATAGAATGAAGGTTCAATTAAATAATATTTCAAAATCATTTGGATCAGTTAATGTTTTGAAGTCAGTTTCGCTAACTATTAAATCGGGAACCATACACGCTTTAATGGGAGAGAATGGTGCTGGAAAATCAACAATCATTAAAGTATTGGGTGGTGTCCATAAGCAAGATGAAGGTGAAGTTGTTATTGATGGTTCTGTCGTTGATATAAATAACATCAGAGAAAGTATGGAATGTGGAATTGCATATGTTCATCAAGAATTAAATGTTGTTGATACACTAACTGTTGTTGAAAGTATGTTCTTAGGATCTGAAATAAAGAAAAAGTATGGTTTTTTAGATTATGATGCAATGAGAAGTAAGGTAATAAAAGTTTTTGATAAGTTGAAGTTGAAAATTTCTCCAGATACAAAAATGAAAGATCTTACTGTAGGAAATCAACAAATGGTTGAAATAGCTAAGTCGCTTTTATTTCATGCCAACGTTATTATTTTAGATGAGCCAACAGCAGCATTGTCAAATAAAGAAATATCTAGTTTATTTGACGTTATAAAAGAGTTAAATAGTCAAGGCGTTAGCTTTATTTATGTTTCACATCGTATGAATGAGATATTTGAAATTTCAGATGAAATATCAGTAATCAGAGATGGCGTCTATATTGGTACCGTAGAAACTAAGCAATGCACAGAAGATAAACTCATTACTATGATGATTGGAAAATCATTGACAGAAATTTTTTCAAATAAAGAATCGACTCCAGGAGAAGAAATTTTACGAGTGAATGATCTTTGTCTTAAAGATACTTTCTCTGATATAAACTTCACTCTAAAAAGAGGTGAAGCCCTTGGTTTTAGTGGATTAATGGGCGCGGGTCGATCGGAGTTAATGCACAGTTTGTTTGGTAGTGTCCCTTATGATAGTGGTGAGATTTTCATCGAAGAAAACAAAGTTAACATTAATACCCCAATTGATGCAGTAAAACATGGTATAGCTTTTGTTACCGAAGATAGAAAAAATCAAGGATTAATATTACATGACAGCATTAGAGATAACATTGCATTACCCAGTTTAAAAAAATATAAGACTAATGGCATTATTGAAGATAGAAAATTAAATGAGGCCGCGAATAAAAAAATATCTGAATTAAACGTTAAATGTGAATCAGGAATCCAATCAGTTTCTAAATTAAGTGGAGGGAATCAACAAAAAGTGGTACTGGCTAAATGGCTAGAAACCTCTCCAAAAATATTGATACTTGATGAGCCAACTCGCGGTGTGGATATTGGGTCAAAAAAAGAAATATACCAAATAATAAATAGTCTAAAAGAAGCAGGGAATGCCATTATTATTGTATCAAGTGATTTGTATGAAATTATTGGTATAAGTGATCGTATTGCTGTGATGAGAAATGGAAAGATAGAAGATACCTTATATAAAAATGAAGTAACGGAAGAGAAAGTGTTAAAGCTTGCTTTTACAGGAAAATAAAATGAATTTTAAAAACGATATCAAAGAAAGAAAATCATACAAACTGAATTTTTCAGAAATTTATGATAAATATGGTCTTTTTATTATATTAAGTTTGTTAGTGGTTTGTTTTACTATAATAAACCAGAATTTTTTATCTTTATATAATGTCCAAAATATATTTAAGCAGAGTAGTATTAATGGTCTTATTGCCTTTGGTATGACTTTTGTTATTTTATTAGGAGCAATAGACTTATCTGTTGGTTCTATTTTACCATTAATTGGTTTCTTTATTGGTTCAGCGTTAGTTACCTTTAATATTCCTATTTATGTAGCTCTTCCTGTTGGATTAATATTTGGTATAGGGTTAGGGATTATCAATGGCGTATTAGTATCCAAATATAAACTTCAACCTTTTATTGCCACGTTAGTTACGATGGCGGTTTACCGAGGTATCACACTGGTTATCTCGGATGGCCTCCCGGTACGAAATATATCTAAAACGTCTGAATTTATGGCTTGGTTAAACCACGGTCAAGTTGGTCCTATTCCTATTTTTGTCATTGTATTAGTGACCACACTTTTAGCGTTGTATGTATTGTTACATAAAACGGTATTTGGCAGACACGTCTACGCGACTGGTGGGAACGAAGAAGCGGCTCGTTTATCAACGATACCGACGAATAAAATTAAAATTTATTGTTATGCATTGTGTGGCTTTTTGACTTCTATTGCAGCTATTTTACATCTATCTAGATACAACTCTATGTACCCTAACGTTGGTGTTGGTATGGAACTAGATGCAATTGCAGCAGTTGTTATTGGTGGCACAAGTATGACAGGTGGGAGAGGCCGAATAATTGGAACCTTTATTGGCGTTCTTATTATTGGAGTCTTGAATAATGGATTGAATTTAATAGGTGTTTCCTCCTTTTATCAAGAGATTGTAAAAGGGATCGTTATATTAATTGCAGTCATCATTGATCAACAAAAAAATAAATAGGTAATCATATGAATATTATAAAAAATACAATCGTTACTGTCGGCGCAATGTTAGCTGTTACAGGAAGTAATGTGATGGCTAATGATACGATTAGTGTATTAATTAGTAACCGATCAAATGAATTTTTTAGTGTTCTAGAGAAAAGTGCAGTGAATAGAGGTGAAGAACTTGGATACAACGTCAGAGTATATGATGGAGGAAACAACGCTTCACGCCAACCAAGTCAAGTTGAGGATGCGATTGCTAGTGGAGCGAAAGCTATCATTATCAATCCTCTAAATGAAGATGCAACCTCGTTTGTATTAAGTGAAGCTGTGAACCGTGGTATTCAAGTCGTGACCGTTGATACTACAGTGCAAGATGTTGACTTATTAAGTGAAATAGCAACGGATAATGAAGATGGTGGTAAATTTGCAGCCCAATGGTTAGTTAAAAAATCAGGTGTCGATCCATCGCAACTTGGCGGCATTATTCACATGAAGGGACTTGATGGGCATACGGCACACATTTCTCGTTACAAAGGATTTAATGATTATCTAAAATCAGACAGTGTCGACAAAGCTTGGAATACGTTAACTCAATCAGGGGATACTTATATTGAACTGACTGGCTCGTTCTCTCAAGATGGTGCACAATCGGCTTTGGAGTCTCGTTTGAGTGCTTTAGATCCAGAGGCGAAATATGCCGTTTATTGTGAAAATGATGTGATGGCTATTGGTGTAATTAATGCGATTGAAAATGATCCTAGGTTCGATTTATCTAACTTCAAAATTATCGGATTTGATGGTTCGAGTGAAGGCAAAAACTTAGTCGATGAAGGTAAAATGAACGTTACGGTAGTTCAGGATTTCGAATATATTGGTTCGGAAGCCATTAATGTCATCCATAATTATCTTCAAAACCAAGCAACACCAGAAAGTGTTACTAATGCGGTTGAGGTAGTGATGTATCCTACAGAACAAAGTCCTCGTCAATAGCCAAACGATTAAAACTAGGTACAAATAGTGCCGAGTAATCAACGACAAAAATAAAATAAGATATCTCATGCAGTAGAGTTGTGTGAGATATCATAAAAAAAATTTATAGGTTTTGTATGCGTTATTCTTTAGGAATTGATTGTGGAACTCAAAGCAGTAAAGCCATTATTATTGATGCAATGAATGGGCTTGTCCTAGCGTCTTCCTCTTCACCACACACTATGTATACCAATGAGTCTGGTGCTCGAGAGCAAGATCCTTCGATATGGATCGCTGCGATAAAACAATCTATCACCGATGTTATAGAAAAAGCGAACATTGATCCCCAGAAAATACAATCTATCGGTGTATCCGGCCAACAACACGGATTGGTTGTTTTAGACGAAAATGACAAAGTAATAAGAAAAGCTAAATTATGGTGTGATACGGAAACCGTCGCGGAGAACGACCAGTTTATAACCTCTATTGGCGGCGCAGAAGGCGCGTTCCAGCATTTAGGGTTATCTATTGAGCCAGGCTATACGGTTTCAAAAATATTGTGGTTAAAAGTACATGAACCTGAACATTATAAAAAAATTAGAAAAATATTGCTGCCTCATGATTATATAAACTATTGGTTAACGGGTAATCATTGTTGCGAATATGGTGACGCCTCAGGCACGGGGTTATTTAATATTGACACAAGACAGTGGTCAGAATATGCATGTAATAAAATAGATGAATCTGGTTTTTTAAAGGATAAATTGCCAAAAGTAGTGGCGCCATTTGATCCGATTGGTTTAGTGAAATCACAAATTTGTGATCTCTTTGGGTTCTCTGACAATGTAGTCGTTTCTGTTGGAGGAGGAGATAATATGATGGGGGCCATTGGTACCGGTAATATTGAAAATGGTATCGTTACTTTATCACTTGGCACTTCAGGGACAATTTATACACATTCATCAGACTATATAAACTTCAAATCACCGTCTATTGCCAACTTTTGTTCGAGTACTGATGGATGGCTTCCATTGATTTGTACGATGAATGTCACGTCTGCGACTACGTCTGTGTTGAATTGTTTGAACCAAGATATTTCGGATTTTTCGAGCGCATTATCTAATACTACTATTGGCGCATCAGGTATTAATGTTTATCCTTTTTTTAATGGTGAACGTGTTCCATCGTTACCTAAAGCTCAAGCCTCCATTTCGGGACTGACTTCAGACAATTTTACTACTAACAACTTGATTCGAGCCACTGTCGAAGGAATAACGTATGTATTAAAGTTAGGTGCGGATATTTTATTAAACTCGGGTGTAGAATTTAATCAAATCAGAGTAATTGGTGGCGGTGCTAATTCAAAAGAATGGAGGCAAATTGTTGCTGATATTTTTGATACCGAAGTCGTCACATTAAAAAATGAAGAAGCGGCGGCGCTTGGTGCAGCTATTCAATCTTCGTGGCTTATTTTTCCAAATATCGATAGAGCGGAGATAGTTAGTAAATTTGTGATAATTGATGATGACAACACCGTTAAACCATCGATGATGAATGTGGAGTTGTATAAAAATGAGTTGGAAAAATTTGCATTGGGATTAGAAAAAAGTTATGTAACCAAATAAATCGTATCCATTTGTCTTACCTCTTAGGGTTTAAATAGCCATTTTAACCCTAAGTCTCAAGTGATATAATAAGATTATTCGACCTAAACGACATTTAAATACTTAATAATTATGGTAGATACTCCACTACGAATTAATGATGTTATTGAAATTACGGGAATTTCTCGTAGAGCAGTTTATAATGCTATGGACAGTGGTAAGCTAGCGTTTCAAGAAACCATTATTAATGGACATAATGTTAGGGTATTTACTGTCGATGCTATTTTGTCTGCTTTTCCTCGTTTATCCGCTATAGCAAAAGATAATGCTCGACTCAGAGCTGAAGTCGCTGCCTTGAAATTTGCCAACGAACAGTTAACTAAAGCGTTTTCAGATTTGGAATCTAATGATAGCGCTATGATTTCTGAGTATTTACCTCGACCGTAATTTTTCTTTCTTATTGGTCTTCAATATTTGGCGATCCTCTATTTTTACTCTTTATAGTCAACGTCTTCTTTTTGTAATAATCGGTAGTTTATATACATCAGAGTCAACGTTCCTAGTGTTACTGCTAAAATAGCGATTATGTTCGATTCGAACATACGTACAATCCCCCAAGGTAATAATGCACCAGCATAATCAATGGAGCTTATTGATGTGGCATTGTCAGGAATAGTGAAGTAATTACTTCTGGCTACGCTGGTCATTAAAGGGGCTAAATTTGTAGCAAAATACAATGAAGTCGTCAGTGTAATAATGGCAGTAATAAGTGTTCTGAATACATCACCACGACACACTGCCGTCACTAATACAAAAGCAAAAGGTAACCCAGTTAAACTGGCAAAGGGCAGGAATTGATTGCCAGGAACTATTGCTGCAAGAAATAAAATTACAGGGATCATAAATAGTGAAATCGTCAAAGTAACAGGATGACCAACAGAAACTGCTGCATCCAGGCCAATCGTTATACTGTTAAAGTACGTAAGCCTTGTTTGGACTAGTGTTTGTATTTGTTTGGAAATGGGGTACACACCTTCCATTAAGATTTTCGCCATTCGAGGAATAATCAACATGACTGCTGCCATCGTCATCGCCGTATTCAATATGGTTTTTATATCTGCTCCTGCTGATACGGCTAATAAAGCCCCAATAATTGCGCCTAATGTACCAGGGTCGTTTAGTACTGAAAATTTTCCTTGGAGTGTATAAATATTAATTTTAATGCCGCTAATAATTGGTGTTCGATCGAAAACGTAGTTTACCAACCAAGCGATAGGAACAAATGATACAGCGAAACCGTGAGGAATAGAGATATTAGCTAACCCAAGTGTTTCCGATACATCTTTTGCGGTTCGATCGGCAATAATCATGGTTAAAATACAATTAATCGCTGCGGCAAATAAACCTAAACTAAATGAACTCGACATAAACGCGACTAATGAACCTGTGACAGCATGATGCCATAAATTCCATATGTCGACATTCAGTACTCGAGTCGTTCTGGTATAGAGCATGATTATATTAATAAAAATACACAATGGGACAATGAATATACCGATTTTTGTACCCATCGCAATAGCTGCCGCTGCAGGCCAACCGATATCGAGTACGGTTAATGATAAGTTGAATTTTTCGACGATTATTATGGTAATGGGCGTCAATGACTCAATCATGAACTCTACCGTTATAGATAGCCCGATAAAGCCAATTCCAACCATGAGTCCCGATTTAAACGCATCTTTAAACGGAATTCTGACGATAAGACCTAGAATGATGAATGTAATGGGCATTAGCACTGGTGAACCTAAGTCCATTATATAATCTAAACTTTCCATGATGATCTTATTTTTTCCTATGTTAGCCAGTGGTAGCTCATTAGCGACGAAGTGAGTTAATTGTCAACTTATTGTACCTTATCATAAATTGGCTAAGACAGTGTTTTGTAACTTGTTTGTTATGACCTGTGTAATTATTAATAAGTTTCTGCATCAATTGTTAGGTGTGAACCAACTCACTATTAATGCAGATAATTTGGCAGTGTCTATGATAAATATTTGAAGAAAATCAAGGCAGTGGTAGTTTCGATAGTTTGACTTAGCAATTTCGCCGTAAACCCTTGCTCGTTCTTAGGGCGGGGATATAAGGCGTAAAGCTCAAAGAGCGTTAATTTGGTGTCCCCTGACTTTCTACATAAGCCTTTAATTTCTCAATTGTCGCCCCGCCAGCCGTACACGCAAAGTACGAACGAGACCATAAGGCCGCACTTTTACTTTGCCTTGTAAGGTGCGTATGTTGTCGCCTCAGCATTCTTGATGAAATAGATTTAAGGTTGTTCACCATGATGCTAACCGATAGCTTTGGTGAGTAGGCTATCAATAAATGGACATGGTCTTGTCCACCATCCATCTCGATCAATTCACATTTTAATTTTTTATAAGCAGAGCCAAAAACCTTTCTTAATTGCTCGATCATAACTCCAGTGAGTAACTTACGTCGATATTTGGTTGTGAACACCAAATGCACGACCAATTTGCTAACACTATGTCTTTTTTGAGGTAGCCACTATAAGGACTTAAGATTGAATAAGTATGTGCTGTAAAAATAATGGCTGAGTCACCTTGGGTAACAAATAATGTTCTGAAAAGTGGTTATTTCCGTAATTGCATGATACCCATGTGGTTGATCACTGTAAAAGCGAATACTGTTACCTGAATTCAAATGGTGCCATTTATTGTCAAAAAAGACGTTTAATTGCCCAACGGTAACAACAACATGCTCTATAACTCCTGCACCATGTGGAGATGACATCTGTTGATGATGACCCGTTAAAGTGATTTCAAACATTTCCATCCCAGAGTCTGTCATATATGGAAACAGAGTCTTTACTTTCATTCTTGAATCATCGGGAAAAGCCCGTTCACCAGAGCACAGGACGGGATCACTTGCAAAAAAACCAGAAAAGGATGTACCTAGTCCACTAGCAATTTTCCACAAAGTAGAAATAGTCGGGCTGGATTCTTCTCTTTCTATTTGTCCTAACATGGCTTTAGAAACACCGGTTAACTTAGATGTGGCATCCAAACTAAGTCCCTTTCTCTTCCTCACTGATTTTAAACGATTAGCTATTTCAGTTTTAAATATTGAATTTTTCATAATGTAGCATCTTGTTGTGCGTTATAACGCACAGTGGTATCTTTGGGTTTGTGCGCTATTACGCACAGTAAATATTACCACAGAGTTAGGAAAAACAAAGGATGAAAAAGCGGTTCAATTTAAGTCACCTCACTGCGGGATTTACAGCAGTATTAGTTGGTTATACGAGTTCTGTAGTGATTATCATCCAAGCAGCAACCGCTGCTGGTGCTTCACCAGTACAAATCGAAAGCTGGCTTCTTGCTTTAGGTATATCCATGGGGATCACCTCGGTTGTTTACTCATGGTTTTACAAAATGCCGATATTGACAGCGTGGTCAACTCCCGGTGCGGCGATGTTGGTAAGTTCAGTAGATCAATATGAACTCAATGTGGTCATAGGTGCATTCGTTATGACAGGACTGCTCATATTTTTGACGGGGTTAATTACCCCTCTTAGCAAAATGCTGGAACGAATTCCTCCTCAGCTTGGGACGGCTATGTTGGGGGCTATTTTGCTTCCTATTTGCCTCAAGGGGTTTGAAACTATTACTAATACACCAATGATCTTTCTGTTTATGTTCTCAGGTTTTTTGTTGGCAAAAAAATATATTCCCAAATATGTGATGCTCGTTCTACTAATTATTGGTGTTATGTGTGCTGTCCCTGTTGGTAATTCTGACTTGGCGACAGCAGAACTGTCGGTAGCTGAACCCATATGGATAACACCTAATTTTGAACTCTCAGCGGTAATCAATATTTCCGTTCCGTTATATCTGATTACTATGCTTTCACAGAATTTACCTGGTATCGCGATGATGAAAAGCTACCAATACCGCCCCCCTGTTAAACCACTACTATTAGGCACGGGGTTAACTAATATACTGTTCGCTCCTTTCGGTGGCTTTAGCGTCAATCTTGCTGCTATTTCAGCAGCAATATGCATGACACAGGAAGTTGATTCAGACAAAACACAACGTTATCGGTCTGTACTATGGGCGGGGTTGTTTTATATTATTGCTGGAATATTTGCTACAACGGTTGTAACCATTTTCTTATCTCTACCACAGGAGATCACACAAATTTTAGCGGCATTTGCGTTACTGGGGACATTGTTAATGTGTTTACATACCGCTTTCAAAGACGAAAACTACAGAGAGCCCGCTCTATTTACCTTTCTTATAACGTTTTTAGGAATTAGTATTTTGGGCGTCAGCTCCACTCTGTGGGGGCTACTCATAGGTTTACTTTATATCAGAATGAATAGTCCCTCTAAAGCAAGAATTTGAATGGCTCAAAGAAGTGTCGAGTGTTATCTTTCAGCAAGCTTTGCGCGACCAACAAGACGCATTTAAAAACTTTTGGGATAAACGCGCCAAGTACCCAACATTCAAATCAAAGCATGACAAGCAATCTATTCGGCTGACTAAAGCAGCATTTCGATACAAAAACGGTCAATTGTTCATTGCCACGTCAAAGCAACCACTCGATATTCGTTGGTCGCGAGAACTGGCAAGCGAGCCTCGCTCAATCACCATTTCAAAAGACAAAGCAAGGCGATACTTTGTGTCGATGTTATGTGAGTTTGAATCTAAAGAAATGCCTGTAACCGCTAAAACGGTTGGTGCATATCAACTCCTTTTTATGTCTCATCATAAGTGTAGGCCAGTGAGTTTTTGACTGCCTGTTGCTAGGAACTTTTTGGGTTTTGGTTATATTCAATAATAAAACCGTAGGATTTTCCTGTAGATTTATCTACACCAGAATTTCCCTCGCTTATCAGCCTGTGCCAAACAGAGCTAAGCCAATAGCGCCTGCTATCAGGGGAGTTCGTCGTTTAATAACACTTTAATTTTCTTGTATTACATTACTGATAGCGGGTAATGACAACCCGCTATAATTATATTCCGTGTTTATTCTGGTTTGTTGTTGTATTCGATGATAAATGCATATCGGCCCGGGCCTCTTCGGCCGTAGGTACCGGCATCATCAGAGTAATCGCCCCATGTCGGTACAGGCTGGTTTAACTCGCCGAAACCAAGGATTCGCTGACTTTTCTCTTTGCCGGAATCATTTGGCTGGGTGTTATTACGAGGATCTTTATCGATTACACCATCATCGAGGTTTTGGGCCCAGTTGGTATAGCCCCATTCTTCACCACTAAGCCAGTGCCAGTCTGCACCCGGGATGGTAGCATCTTCGGGTTGATAACCACCCAGCATAGGACCAATCATGATCTCATAGTGGTTAGCTCGGCCCGAGCCTTCGACATGTTTAGGGAACTGGAAGAAGTATTTAGGATCGTCGATTAGGTTAAATAGAAAATCATTTTCAGCTTCAGATGTAATGGAGGCTAGGTAACCACCCGCTTCTTCGGCTAACTTGGCGGCCTGAAACCAGTTCAGGTTTCCGTTAGGAAGATAAACAACGTGGTAGTAATGTTTATCTCCATTGGTATTGGTAAAGGTTTGGAGAGGTTCTTTTTTATAAAGCACGTCACTTGGAAGGGTTTCCCAAGTAAAGAAGTCATAGTAATCGGCAACCTTGAAGTCCACCGAGTTTATCGTAACAGTCTGAGTTGCTTTTTCTTGGCTTGTTGTGCCCTCAGAAGATGCTTGTACAGCCCCTGCCGAAAACAGAGCAACTAGCCCTACGGTGGTTAAACAGTTTCTTACATTAATCATGGTCCCTCCATCTCTTCTACTTAGTAAATTCGGTTTCAATTCTATAGCGGGAAGGAGTGTTACCAGTTTAGTTTTGGTTTAGAAAGGGGGGCTTTACAAAAATTTACTCTCATCGGAATAATCGATTATTCTGATATAAAATGGAGGTTACATGTTTCAGAGGGAGAATAGGGTGTCAGCATAGCTTGTCAGTTATGCTGCATAAAGTGAATGCATTGGAAATGTCCAGAAATGAGCTATATTGCGCCTGATTTGGCAAGATGTCCGCTATTGACCTTAAATGAAGACGGTACCTTTTGGGTAATTGGCTCACCTTTACCGTTTTTGAAACCCTCGCCCGATGAGGGCGGGGGAGAAGTCAGTTCGAGTAAAAGTATGTAAAGAAGCCTTAATTTAACGAGGAAGTCGGATAATAAATCGACTGTATGATTGGCCATCACTTTCAACTCGAATCTTACCCTGATGCATTTCAATGAGTGCTTTACAAATACTTAGACCCAGCCCCATTTTTCCTGATTTACTACTTCTCGACGCATTTGCTCTATAAAATCGGTCAAAAATAAAAGGTAAGCTCTCGTTTGAGATACCGCACCCTGTATCTATTACTTCAATCACGAGCTCTGTTTGCTCAGTATAAGCAAGAACTTCAATTTGACCTCCGGTGCTTACATAACGAGTAGCGTTATTAATTAGATTCCCCAACACTTGTGTCATTCGTTCTGGGTCTATCTCGATGTTAGGCAATGGATCTTGGCATGATGCGATCAAGTGTATTCCTTTGTCTTTACAGCTCACTTGGTGAGCTTGAACCACTTTATCTACAAGCTCTGTGATGGAACTCATTTCTGGATAAAATGAAAGGGCTTTGGCGTCTGATTGAGCCAACGTACTCAAGTCTTTAACCAGTCGTTGAATATGATCTAGTTCAGAGGTAATGGTGTTCAAACGCCCTGGATTTAGGGCCATCGCCCCATCTTGAGCCATCTCAATGTAACCAGATATGACCTGTACAGGTGTCCCTAAATCATGGGTGATATCAGCTGTGAGCTGTTTTCTACGCTGGTCCGAAATGGCTAATTCGTTACTCATTTGATTAAAGGAATCAGCAAGATCACCAATTTCATCATTAGGATATGAATTTACTTTTTGATTTAGATTTCCCGAGGCAATGGCTGAACTTGCGTTGATGAGAGAATCTATCGGACGAAGAGCAAAGTTTGCGATAATACCTCCCATAACGAGAGACACAACGATACTTATAGCGATAGAGATCAGTAATACGTCCAAGATATTATCTAGAAATACCTGTAGCTGAGAATTCAGGTTGATACCTGTTGCTTCGGGGGGAATCACCCATGCAATGATATCACCGTTGTATTTTACAGCTTGTGCTCGTGCCAGAAAAGCTTGAGGTATAACGTCACCTATTTGGAAGGATTTGTATTCGAGTAAGGCTGTACCTTGAGCGGTTACAATTCCTGCTTTTTTGGTTGGCTGAGTCCGGACGTTATCTTGGTTGTGATTGGTGTTCTTTGGCGGATGCAGTGCTTTGAAATAGATCTCAAAACCATCCCAGCTTTCCTCTGTTGCGTACCAACGGCGGATCTCTCTTACCATCTCTGTTACCTGATATTCTAGCGTTAGTTTTGCTACACGTTGCTCAGACGTGTAATACGTTAGCAGGTAAATGGTGAGAGCGGTGATCACGCTAATGAGGAGATAGGTTCCCATTAATTTATAACGTATAGATAGTCTCATATTGGTAAGGCCTTCAATCTATAACCCACTCCAAACACTGACTCAATTTCAACATTTCCATTGAGTAACGGGTCAAGCTTGTTGCGTAGATTACGGATATGAATTTTAAGTGTACTTTCAGATCCACTGTATCCTTGTTCAATAAGCTGACGGCTGATTTCTTGTTTATTTACGGTGTGCTCAGCTGAATGCATTAGTACTGATAGTAGCTTTGTTTCTGCTAACGTTAACTCAAGGAAGTTTTCTCCGACCCAAACTTCGTGAGTCGTTGAGTTCAACGATAAGTTAGCGACTCGAAGTATGGGATCTGTCGTAAAATAATTGGATGTACGTTTTAGTACGGCTTGAATACGAACAATCAACTCATTCATGCTAAATGGTTTACAAATATAGTCATCAGCACCTAATTCAAAACCCTTCACTATATCTTGTTCATTTTGTTTCGCTGTGATCATGATGACGGGGAGATTGCTAGTCATGCGTAACTTGGTGATAAAGTCGTAACCATCCATTTGAGGCATCATAATATCAAGCAGGATCAAGTCAGGTGAAGAAGATGAAAGAGCTAACAAGGCATCCCTGCCATTAGAGACACATTGAACCTCAAAACCTTTACATGTGAGCACTTCAGACAGTAATTTTTGAACGTTAATTTTGTCATCGACGACCAAGATTTTCGCTGTCATACTTTGTTAATACCTTCTTTTTATAAATAGAAGCAATAATCGCAGTCCATATTGCAGTGGAAACCGGTGGGTTTTGTCATTAAGCTGAAAGGCTTAGTCATAGCTGTTACCTATAATGTATCTATTTTAGTGCTGTAGTACAGCGTTGATTCAGTAAAATACACGTTTTGGGGCCGGCCATTTATTCTGCCTGCCCCAATGTTACCTTTAATTATTTAGGGTCAGAATTGTATTCAATGATAAATGCATAACTTCTGCCCGGTAGGCGTTCTCTACCATAGGTGCCAACATCATCCATATAATCTCCCCACGTTGGTACCGGAACGTTCATTTCTCCAAAGCCCATGACCCGTTGACTATCGCCAGAGTCATTCGGTTGATCATTTGGCCGAGGATCTTTATCAATGACACCATCATCTAGATTAACTGCCCAGTTGTTATAAGCGAATGTTTCTCCGCTTAGCCAACGCCAACCTCCTGCCGGTTCAGTTGAACCTTCTGGTTGATAACCTCCAAGGTATGGACCAATCATAATTTCATGATGATTATGTTTGTGCTTTCCTTCTACATAGGTAGGAAAGCGCCAAAAATACTTATCATTATTTATCAATTCAAAAATAAATGTATTTTCTTCTTCGGAGGTGATTGAGGCGAGATAGCCTTCTGCGTCATCGGCTAAGTATGCGGCTTGATACCAATTGAGGTTGCCCTCAGGAAGGTAAACAATTTGGTAGTAATGGGTCACTCCATCTGGGTTGGTGAAGCTTTCCAAAGCTAATTTTTCATAAGTTAAATTCGCTGGTACGTTCTTCCAGTTAAAGAATTGATAGCTTTCGGACACTTCAAATTTGACACCATTGATTACAACTTCTTGTGTATCTGTTTGTGTTGTTGGTTTTTTTTTGTGGGCGTCTTTAGCATAAGTACCCGTGGTAAATGCGCACGTTGCCATAATTGCCAAGCCAATCATCGTTTTTTTCATATGTCCTCCAGACCAAGTATTTGATGAGGAGAAATGTACCATTCCACATCAGAGAAATAGTTTAGAACTGGTTTACGCTTGCTTACTTTACAATTTTTTACATTCATAGATACTTAGCACGAACGTTAATATACATCTTGTCTATAAACCATATATCACCAAACCTACCGGAGTTTTTCTTCACACTATGGTTATAAATAGGTCCGAATTTTTTGCACTAATACCAAATAGTTTCGTAGCTTACGTTGATCAAATGGCTAAAAGTAGTACGAGACAGCCTTAAATACGTAGCGACTTGCCGACATCCTTCTTATTTAGATACAGATAACAGAAGTAATTGCTGATAATTATAAAACACACCACCTACAGCTACAGCGAATAGGAATCCTGCACATAATCCTTCAATCCAGCGTGAGTTAAATACTTTTGACCACCATTTTACGCACAAGATGTAAAGAGAGAGAATACTTAAATCAAATAGCAGCCAGATAGTAGACAGTGTTATTACGCTTATAGAAAAATTGTGTGTCACTGCAATAAACTGCGGAAAGAAAGAGACAAAGAATAAGATGTCTTTCGGGTTGGCTATCCCAATAATAAAACCTTTGACTAACCCGCTATTTTGGGCGGTTTCGATGAGAGCCGATGTTGATTCATTGTCTATATCGACATTTAGTAAGTTCTTTATTGTGAGTAGGTCCATTATCGCGCCAAAGCCAATATAGAGTGAACCGACAATGCCCAATAAATATAGATAGACGGGAGACAACTGTACTATACCTGCCAAAGTCAATACTGCAATCGTCAGTAACAACAAGGAAGCTCCATTGGTGCCTAGCATCGTCATAAATGCTTTACGTTGTCCTTCACGGGTTGCTGTAGAGGTAAGCAGAGCAACGACTGGACCAGGAGTGATAATTAATAGTAGTACGACGAGACTGTAGCTGAGGAGTAATGATAGGTTCATGGTATGCTGTTTCCTGTTGAGATACTTGATTACCTGTAGATGAGTTACATTCATACTTTCAAATATCATAAAATCGGTTTAACGTAATGAATTAATCTTATTATGAAGGGATTAATCAGTACTAAAAAACGAAAAAAACTGTATATTATTATGAGTAATACTCACAATGGGATAAGGACATGACTTTGCCTCCACTGTATGCGTTACGGGCGTTTGAAGCGGCTGCTCGTTTAGGATCTTTTTCTAAAGCTGCGGATGTACTTAACGTTACGCCTGGTGCGATAAGTCGCCATGTGCGAACACTGGAAGAGTGGTTTGAATGCAAGTTGTTTGAGCGACATGGTCCCAAAGTATTCATTACCCCTGCTGGTCACTCACTCGCTAGTCAATTGACGGAGAGTTTTCAGAGTTTGGAAAATGCTTGTTACTATTTTGGTCGTAATAATCGGCAACTACGCTTAAAAGCACCTTCCACGCTGACCATGAGTTGGTTGCTGGACGCACTGAGTAATTTTAGAGATGAGCACGCGGTACCAATGATTGAAATTGTCAGTGTGTGGATGGATATCGATAGCGTTGATTTTGTCCGAGAACCTCACGATTGTGCCATACTGCTGGGACAGGGTAATTTTGGTACCGATACTGAATGTCTTCCGCTGTTTGAAGAGCTGCTGATTCCAGTTTGCTCACCTGTGTTGTTGAGTGAGGCTCAACGTGATTTAAGTTCTTGTGAATTAATTCACCCGACTTCGGACCGCCGTGACTGGCGGCGTTGGATAGACCGCACTGGTTATTATAAGTCTTTGAACATTAATAAGGGCAAGGTGTTTGATACTCTTGAGCAGGGCAACCAAGCAGCGATCAGCCGCCATGGTATTTCTGTTGGCGATTTGTTACTCAGTCTGAAAGCGATTGACACCGAACTACTTGCGTTGCCGTTTAAGCAAGCAGTGGTGACTGGTGATAGCTATTATCTTGTCTGGCCTAAAGGTTCATCTAAAAGACAACATATCGATTTACTCTACCAGTGGCTCAAGTCTTCGACACCTGGTCCATTGCCTGACGAGGTGACCTGTCTTAATTGATAAAACAGGGGACTAGCCTACTATTTTAAATTTAACTTATTTGTCTAATTTCTCTGGCAGCATACGCGTTAGCGTATCGTCATTTTGTACGAAGTGATGGTATAAAGCAGCGCCAGCATGAATAGCAATTAAAATCCACAGTACCCATGGCCCACTAATCTCTTTATGGAAAAAGTCCCATTTCTTTTCCCAAACATCCCATTCAGTATTGAACAACTCTAAAATCCACCGTCCTATTCCTGTTTCACGAAATGTGGAAACCTGAAAAACTCCATAGTCGATTGAACCACCGAAGCCAAACCATCCGGAAATTGGCATTGCAAACATAAAAAAATAAAGGATCCAATGCATCCAACGCGCACTGTTTAGCTGCCATTTCGGAATTTCAGGCATTTTAGGTTGAGTATTCATCAGCCTCCACCCAATGCGAAAAGAAGACCAGATAAGTACGCTAAAACCCACTGCTGCATGTATATTCAGACTTGAACGGAATAATGAATCGTCTTTGTCTAAAAACCACATTTTAAAATATACGATCACATAAGCCGCTAGAAAACAAAAGGCTACTAACCAATGAAGCCATTTCGCAATACTGCCATAAGTTGTCTCGGTGTTTTTAATCATAATTTTTACATCCTTTATCTGCACTATGGGCCGCCAAAAGCAGTACTTCGAATTTCATCTTTATCTTACTTCTTTATTAAGACTATTAGATTCTGTCTTTGTATTAAAAACCGGTATCAAAAATAAAAATCAGCTTAACTCAGAAAAAAACAAATAATAATAAGAATGAATGTAATTTTATGTAAAGATAAATTTAAGGGTAACGAATCTCCAAAATGAACATGGTTGGAATGGGTTGTTTACTGTTGGCTAAATACTGGAATAGATTCTTCATCTAGTTATGCCTTCTCAGAAAGCGTATCTCAAACTCAAGAAGGAAGCCGCTTTAGAGTTGCAGCGCGGAGGGGTGGACGGGATATCTTTATGTGTTAATACGCCGCACAAAGTGTATGACCAGATACAAGCTTCTCTATCTATTCCTATTTTACATATTGCTGATGCAATGGGAAAGCACCTTAGAAGCGCAGGACTTGATAAGGTAGGACTTGTGGGTACACGTTTCACTATGGCGCCATCTGCTATCGATCAAGACGTTATTCAAGAAATGCTCTATAACAAGCTTTCGGTGGGGATTTTTGACGACCAAACTAAGATGTTTTTTGTTGACGTCATTGAGTCATTAGCAGAAAAAGGGGCGAAAGCAGTGATCCTTGGTTGTACTGTTTCATCGACTAGAGATACGATACTAGAACTATCGGAAAGTTTATCCATTATTTCTCAATCGATAAATGAATTAGCAAACGAGTGCCAACAAATTAAAGAGATTACTGGTTCTATTAGTGGTATATCAGAACAAACAAACTTGTTAGCACTCAATGCCGCGATTGAAGCCGCAAGAGTAGGCGAACATGGTAAAGGGTTTGCGGTAGTTGCTGATGAGGTGCGAGTTTTTCCCTCTAGAACTCAGCAATCTACTGTAGAAATATCAACGATGATTGACAGGCTTCAACGCGGAAGTACCCAGGCTGTTGAGGCTGTAGATGCCAGGTTAGAAAAGGTGAGTTTTTCAGTTGAGCAGATACAGCAAACAGAAAATGCGTTCGCTGATATTGCCGATTCAGTTGCTGATGTAAATCATATGAACATGCAGATAGCCACGGTAGCAGAACAACAATCTAGTGTGGCAGAAGAGATGAATAAGAACGTTACTTCAATAAGTAGTCATTCTTATAAAACGATGGATAATGTTAAGGAATTGGAGGAGGAAATAGAAATATTAATGAAAAATGTTTGAATCTCTAAAACGCCAACTACACCAGTATAACTTAGGTGATGTGTCATATTGATATCCTTCATCGTATCAACACATGGATCTGAAATAAATCTGAATAGGCTTATAAAATAAGGCTTGTCACTCTTTTTCAGAACAATAATTACTATCTAGGCGCTGGACTAAGATTACCGCTCTTCTATGCCTAGATTGAAAAGAACTAAAGTTATATAACAACGCACACAAAGAGATACCTTACACATTTTTGAAGATACACTTGCTCAGCTAGATGAATGGGGACATCTAGCAATCCTTCTTGCTAATTGTTTGTCAAAGGCATAGAGCTTGTCGATGTAATGGCATGGATTCTCAGATAAAGCATCAATGTATTCAATGCTCAAATAAAAATGCAGTTGTACAAATACCCCGACCCTATTGCCATGCTTAAAATAACAAATAGGAAAGCAGCAATCATTGGGGTTTTAAAGATGGATTTCAGCAAAATGACTTCGGTAAGACTTGCACCTGCGCTGCCGATAATAAGTGCCATTACTGAACCCAATGCCATACCTTTTTGCACTAGAGCTGCACTTAACGGGATCACTGCTTCTGCTCTGATATACAATGGAATACCGATGATAGCTGCTACAGGGATTGCGTACCACTTCGCCTCTCCCGCGTATTTCACAATTAAATCTGTTGGAACAAAACCGTAGATAAGTGAACCAATTGCAATACCTATCATTAAATATGGCGCCATTTGCTTGAAGTCTTTCCAAGTAGAATACCAAATTCGTACCCAACGGTTGGGTTGATTTTCTTCCAAGACTGTTGTAGCAGCACGACTATCGGCTGAGCTGCAACACTTTGTTATTTCAGGATTTGCTGTGGGCGTGGGAGCATTACAACATGACGTTTTTGTTACGACTGGTGTTGGTTCACCACAAAAGCGCGGACTGCAGCTTGATGTTGGGTTCTGTTTTTCTGTCTTGCTGGATTCATTACAAGATGTAGCACATGTCGATACACCCGCTGCGTTATATGCCTCTGGCTTTACATAGCGCTCAAAGCCTAATTTTTCAAGCACATAGCCAGCAACAACAGATACGGTCATCGCAGTTACAAAATAGAACGCTGCTATTTTCCATCCAAAGGTGACGACAAATAAGCCAATGATTACTGGATTGAGTAGTGGGCTTGCAAATAGAAATACCATCATCGGTCCGAAACCCGCGCGTGCACGTAATAAACCTTTTAGAAAAGGGATGGTAGAACAGGAGCAAAAAGGCGTAATTGAACCTAGTAGGGCGGCGATAATCCATCCTTTCCCTTCCTTTGAGCTAAGGATTGATTGAATTTTTTCTGGTGTGAGTACTTCTTGTAAAAAACTCACGATATAACTAATGACCAAGAAGAGAATGATTAGCTCTGTTGCTAATAAAACAAACATATCAAGTGCTTCTTTTGCCATAGTGGCAATTTCTGGGTTCATATTGACGCTCCAAATGACGCTTTCGATAACAACTATCAATATCGAAATGAATATATTTCGATCTTTCTGGAATTATAGTTTTAATGGAGTGGTAGTCAATACAATACGCCTGTAATTATGAAAATATTAATTGAATAATGATTATAAAACAATGGTGAGCTGACTATGTTTGTCATGAGTCAATGTTTCCATTATCATCAATAACATCTTCTCCTTTATGACTTAAAGAGACAAAAATGGAACTTGATGCAGTAGCAAAAGCACTCAAAGAGCTAGGACATAACACTCGGTTAAGTATCTACAAGGTAGTCGTAAAGGCGGGTCATCAAGGCGTAGCAGTCGGTCTTATACAAGAGAAACTTGGCGTTCCGGCTTCTACACTGTCGCATCATATATCGAGTTTAGCCTCATCAGGTTTAATTTCTCAGCGTCGTGAAGGACGCACCTTATACTGTGTGGCGGAATACGATTGTTTAGAAGCTGTAATCCAATTCTTACAAAAAGAGTGTTGTATTGATGAAGAGTAATAATACACTAAGTTGGGCAATGAGTTAGTTGGATAGTAATAGAATACGCTCAAATTTGTTAGAATTAGATATTGGGGTGGCGCCTTGTTTTGGAAAATCTAAATCACCGAATACGCTATTCTTGTTAGGTAAGATATGAATATGATTAATAGCACTCCTCCTCCCAGACGATGAATGCTGTAAGCAGTTTGTTGCTTGTTACTTTGTGTTCGTGATTGAAGGAAGGACACGGCGAACATGCTACCTAACACTGCGGTTAAAATAATCATGTAAGGAATATCACGACTAAAAACTTGATTTGGAATGATTAACTCTTTACCTATTATTGAAGGTATAGCCATTACGCCCAATAAATTGAAAATATTCGATCCTATTACTGTAGCAAATACTATGTCGTACATTCCTTTGCGTGCTCCAGCAATCACGGCTGCGAGCTCGGGCAAGCTTGTTCCAAATGCAATTATAGTCAATCCAATGGTAAGCTCACTTAAACCAGCAAATTTAGCTAGATCAACGGCTCCCCATACCATCAATCTTGATGAGGCTAGCAGCAGTAGTAGCATCACTAAGCTTTCCCAACCAGCTCGCTTTTTAGATAATGATAAAAACTCTAGTTCATCTTGAGAAAACTCACCTTGCCTTAAAGACTTAGCTAAATAGAGACAGTAAATAAGTAACAAGAAGCCCAATAAAATGCCGTCTACCATACTAAGCTTTCCTGTAGACATGAGTACAATACAGATGAGCATTGAGCCAGCCAATATTGGAAATTCTATTTTTATGAAGCGTTTGTGAACTTGAATGGGCGCTATTAACACAGCAATGGAAAGCACAAAACCAACGTTAACAATATTTGAGCCAATAGCATTGCCTACAGCCAACTGACCAGCATCATTGAAAGCCGCAACGGCCGATACCAGTAATTCGGGTGCAGAAGTGCCAAAAGCAACCACGGTCATACCTATGAAAATCATTGATATATTGCAGTGCTTGGCGTAGGTTGCTGTTGCAGCTATTAGCCTGTCTGCACTGAATGATAGTACCAAGAAACCGGCTGATAATGCCAAAAATGGAAGTAAAAACGTAGTCATAGAATAAGTGATAGAAGGGCTTATGAAAAACGAACAACCTAACACTTAGCCCTGCATGAAGTGTATAAGCTGTTCGAGTCTCGCTGGGTTGGTACGAAAAGTACCACCGGTTGTACCATGACGTGTGGTCAAATATGTTGATACAGCCTTTTGCAATGCTAACAAAGCAAAATAGCTACTCCCTCAAACTGGTGCGAACTATAGCATATAAGATTGAAAAAGTAATTTGCGAAAATAGATTAATTTATTGATCAGTGAAGGTTGCCACATGACTCCATCAAGTTAGGTTATAGGGCACTATTCCTGCGTTACCTTCCGAAATAACGGGGTTCGAGGATTTACTAATGGTTGAAAGTAAAGAGACTATTTGCCGTAGTTGGTGACTTGACGTTCATTTGAGTATTTAATAGTAATTTGATGACCTACAATTAATTTAAAAGACAACGATACTAGTTGCACTCTATCGACTTCGTGCAGCTAATATTTCCGTGATTCCCGTTACTGGCGTTTGTGCAGGTTAGTGTGATCAGATTGCACGTTTATGGCCAGTTTCAGCTGTAATTGGTGAGAATGGCGCATTTTGCGTTGAAAAACATCAAAACGGGCTCAAGTATATCGATACGCAAAGTGAGCAGCAAAGGCAAAAGTACTACCAACATCTCGAACGAGTGGTTAATAAGGTATTGTTTAAAAAACCTTTGTTGGCTTTGGGACAGGATAATACCTACCGACGTTATGATTTAGCGATTGATTATAATCAGCAGTATAAAGGGACAACAGAAGAACAGCTGAAGTTTGCCTTGGATTTGATTTATTCGGAAGGGATAAAGGCGACGGCTAGTTCTATTCATATCAATATTTGGAAAGGTGACCATGCCAAAAAACATAGCGCACTTTTGTGGCTCAATTGACACCATCCGGATTGGACATTAGACAGAATTAAACAAAGTTGTGCCTATATTGGAGATTCTTTGAATGATGACGCTATGTTTGAATTTTTTGATAATACGATTAGTAGCGAATATCGCTCCATATTTAGAACAATTGCAACATCAACCAAATAAAGTACTTTCACTGCCGGGTGGGGAAGGGTTTGCAGAATGGGTCGATGATATGTTATCTGACTCACATGACAGCAACTAAGGAGGCGAGGTTCGCTTTACCGTCATCCTAATTTGAAATTACTTCATAGTTTACGCAGAGAATAAAGGGGCGAATATCGCCCCTTGTCTAATATCAGTCAGTTTTAGTTATGGATTTTTCTTGAACGTAGATAAGGCAATCCTTGAACAATAAGGTTGTATGCGATAACGGCGATACTTACACCTAATACCAATACCCCAATTTCAGCAATATTAGCAGAATATTCAACTGACTTTCCAAACCAGGTAGTTTTTGGGCCTAACACAAATAGTTGTCCTTGGATAACAAAGGCAAGTTCAATGCTAAATATTGACGCGAGCACAAAGCTGGCACTTAATTTAGGCAGATACTTTATTAGAAGCCATGCGAGTGCAATGCCTAGTATAGAGATAACCTGCAGCCATTGTGGTTCTTCTAATACATGTGCTCGGGTTAAGTAGATCCATTTGACCATAATGAAAAGGGTTAAAATACCAAATGTCCAACGTGCCGCGCTAAGATAATAACGGTTGATTTTATTTTTCGAAATCAACAGAATCATAGCAACCCCGGAGCTTAAAGCACAGATAAAAGTTAAGACTGAAGCATCTATTCCACTATAACCTTCTCGACCAATAACCGTACCAAAAACACTACCTAAAACTAAACTTGCCGTTACGGCAACAATCAACGTAGCATAGGTTAAAATCGTATCTAGTGATGAATGTTTATCTAATAGCATCATTGTTAACTTAACAAACAACAAGAGCAACTCGATTGAGTAGAGTGTCCCCATCCACCAAATAGGTGATAAGAAATTAGGACTGAATACTAACCAGAATATGTGCAAAGGCGATCCCATCTCTGTTGCTAGTGAAGCAAAAGCACCGACCAAAAGCCCTAGTGCTAAACCAATCAAAGTAAGTTTGTTTGCCTCAATACCGTCTACATGCTTTAGTGAACCATACGCATAGACAATAGATACTCCTGTACTGGACAACGCTAAAAATATGTAACTAATTAAAGGTAATGTCCAGATTATTGTATCGTTAGTAGAAAAAGAAGGTCGAATAAACCATTCTTCAATCGCGAAATATCCACCAAAAATCAAACCAACGAGACTGATGATGAGTAGTATTTTATTATTGATATGCATTGTAGTCTCCTGCTGTCTTAGTGGCGTTGGGGCGTATAGCGTCGGATATAAAATACCTTAGCTTGCGTTCCCAGTTCGGCTCGAAGAGGTTGTCCATCGAATTTTTTAATTAGAATAGAAACCTCACTGTTCGGATCATCTAAATCCCCAACCACACGAGCATTAGAGGGACAAGCATCGACACAAGCTGGGTTTAATCCTTCTTTCAGACGATGGGCGCAGAATGTACATTTCTCTACCGTACCTCTTGAGCGCATAGAAGGGTATATATTTGCCGATTCAGGATTACTTTGTGGACTGCCTGTGCCACCGGTCTCCTTCAACATGCTTTGGCCTGTAAATCCGCCATCAACTACTGGGATATCACTTTTCCAACGTTGGTGAGGTTTTTCCCAGTTAAAGCTGATAACGCCATACGGACAGTTAACCATACATGCTTTACAACCGATGCATTTATCTGGATCATGTAACGTCAGCCCTCCTTCTGCTTTGTGCATCGCTTGTGTTGGGCATCCTTTGACACAAGGGGCATCGTCACAGTGGTTACACATGGTTGAAATGTACTCAAACTCTATATTCGGATATGTGCCACCTTGACGGATAATTTTGTCGCACCAATTGATAGTTTCGGGTGTATGATTTTCTGCTTTACAAGCTAAAACACATCCTGTGCAGCCAACGCATTTTTGTTGGTCGATTACCATGCCATATTTCATGATTTATTCTCCTCAAACTGATGCTTTTTCTACACGGACACCAATTTGTCCATAAAATGCAGATGAACCTGATAGGCGTTCATAAGCAGCAGGTAGCAACTCATTATTATTTCCCCCTCTGGCTTCGGAGCCAAATTTCTTAGAAGCAATGCGGCCGTACGCCCAATGACCTTGGCCGTAAGCTTTTGCAATCGTGCCAGGGCGCACGCCTTCAAATAAAGAGGCGGTACAATGAATACTGCCTTGTTCAGAGGTAATCGTGATAGCGTCACCTTCTTGTATTCCAAGGGTTTTGGCATCCAAGGGGTTAATTTTCGCAACATCAGCGTTTTTGCGAGAGCCAGGGTCAATATCAAGATTATTTTGATACCACGGTGTATTGGCACTTCGTCCTTCTCTATTCAAACGGGACTTATGGTCGACCAGTAACATAGGATACTGGTCTATATCTCCGTATCTAAACGGCGGTTCATAGTGCGGCATAAATGCCTGTTCACCTGACGCTGTATAGCCTGTCGCTTGCATTACCTCATCGACATTCACATGATGTTTTTTAGCATGTTTTTCTAGCGCTTTCTTCAATGTTTTACTGACAAATTCAAATTTGTTTGTTTCCGTTTTCATATGGCTCCAGCGCGCGCGGAACGAATAAGGAGCTGAGTTCCAGATCCCTTTTTGTCTAAATTCCTCCCAGCCAGAAAGCCTGTCACCGCTTGTATACATTTGTGGATCCCAAAGTGGTTGAGTAACAATTTTAGTTGCATATTCTGCAATTTCTTGAGGTGATGTCGGTGCTTTACCTGTTTCTACATCACGAAACTCGTTGGTTAAATAATTAAGCGGTTCAGTAAAGCCACGTGAGGCGAGTTCTTTAGCAATTAGCCAAGGAATTCCGCATTCGTCTTCATGTATCTCACCCATTGCAGTAACAAGCGGTTGTGTTATTGATAATTGCGAATATCGATTTCCAGAGGTTTTTTGAATCCCCCATCGCTCAAACATGAAATGTGGAGCAGGTAGGAGAAGGTCAGCATACCAACTAAATTCACTCACGTTCGTTGTGATATGGGCAACAAAATCGACTTTCTTGAGTGCTTCTTCCCATCGCTTAGAGCCTGGAGCAGAGAAGCTAAAATTGTTAAAGTAGCCTAGCACCACTTTCGGCAGGTAAGGATCTTCTTCTAAGATACTTTGAGCCACGGCATTGGTAACGACACCGCCACCACTTTTACCTCCTTTTAATGCGGGAAACTCTAAGCGCCCACGGCGGTCAATTTTTTCGTACTTAAGTCCATTGGCGGCAACTTCATCAACATAATTCTTACTAGAAGGGATACTGTTTGTTGGTACTGAGTTCCATTTCAATACACCACCTTCTTGATCAATAGCGCCCAGTAAGCCATTTAATGCGTGCAGCGCCATCGCGGCATAAGCACCACGGTGCTGCATCTGAACGCCACGCGAGCGCCAAATTTGCACTCTCGGTGCGGCATCAACTAACTTGATTGCTAAACGTTCGATCTGTTGTTTGGAAATACCACAAAGTGGCTCTGCCCAGTCAGGTGTGCATGTCTTGAGTTCTGAATTCCACCAATGAACTAAACCATAGGTATGTAATTCGTTAAAGCTGCTTTCATCCACATCATTATTGGCAACGAATTGATTGACTCCATCATTAAAGTCACCGACAAAGGGTTTGTGCCACCCACCGAGAATGAGGATTTGATGAGCAAGGGCTAGCCCTAGCGCACCATCTTGTCCTGGCTCAATGGGTAACCATTCATCCGCCTTTGCAGCCGATGCCGAGAAACGAGGGTCAACAATAGCCACTTGAGCGTGATCGAGAGTGTTTCCCCATTCAGAACAGTAATAAGACACTTGTCGGTTTGCGCTTAGTGGGTCGACACCAAAAGAAAGAATATAACGTGTTTTTTGAATATCGTATTGACGGTAGCCCCAGTCACCTTCAGTAAAAAAACTGCCAAATTTGTCTGCTTCAGCACATAAAGAACTGTGGGTGATATCATTTGGCGAGCCAAGAACATGAGTGAAGTTTTTGATAAGCACATCACTAAGCTCAGAGTACCGTCCGCGTAATGCAACGTATTTATGTGTTTCATTTTTTTCACGCAAATCCATAATTTTATCAGCAATGAGAGCGATCGCACTGTCCCATGAAATTGGCTTAAATTGGGGATCAATACCTCGTCCTTTTTTGGGATTCGTTCTGATAACAGGTTGCGCTAATCTATCTGGGTCATACAGTTCCTGTAAAGCAATATACTGACGTGGGCAGCTTGACGTTCCATGTACTTTTGAGAACTCATTACCTCGGATATGCAATGCTCTTCCTTGTTGTACATAGACTTGTTTTGCACAAAATGACGTACAA
Source organism: Vibrio sp. MA40-2 (assembly GCF_047302445.1). Taxonomy (NCBI): domain Bacteria; kingdom Pseudomonadati; phylum Pseudomonadota; class Gammaproteobacteria; order Vibrionales; family Vibrionaceae; genus Vibrio; species Vibrio sp. MA40-2. The sequence goes on along the minus strand of NZ_CP178627.1, from coordinate 847,749 downwards.
CCGTTACACGTTGTCGCAACCCACTTACCGCTGTTGACTAACGCGGTCGTTGTATATCCTGCCTTATCCATGGCATTTACAATAGGGTTTACGCCAAGTAGTGTTAGTGAAGCTGTTGCACCAGCTCCTATTAAAAAACGACGTCGCGAAATATCCAGCGACTTTTGATTGATTATGTTCATACCACATAACTCCTTATTGGCTTATGCGGATAACTGTATATATAAATAAGTGGTAAATATAAGAAATAGTTCAATATATGTGAATGTATTGATGACTATATGAGACTCCCTTGATTTATATCAAAGTAAGACTTGCTAGGAGAGTAGAAATAACCAAGGATTGGGGATGGTTTGAACGTCTTGAGAATAAATTGTCAGAGGGTATGGCCTCTGACAATTAGAATAAATGGTTAACCGTTCACCATAAATTGGACGTCATTGGCGATGTCACTGATGTGATCGCCTGCACGCTCTAGTCCTTTTGCAATAAACAACAGTTCAACTTGTTGTTGATGTGATGTAATTTTCTGGTTAAACCCCTGAATGAGCAGAGAGTACACATCTCGATAATAGGCATTGAGCGCATCATCTCCTTCCCAGACAACATTTGCTTGAGTGGTATTCTTGGTGTTGTACGCCTCAATGACATTACGTAACATCGTCATCAAATGAACATGCATCTGGTGAAATAGTTCGTTGAGTTCATCAGGGATAACATGTTTGAAGTTGCTTGACTTTACTGCCATCGATTTTGCGTAATCGCCTACGCGCTCTAACCTTGGTGCGATCCGCATGGATGAGAGAATAAAGCGTAGATCATCCGCTACAGCATGTTGGCGAGCTAATACTCTGGCTCCATGCTGTTCGATGTTCACTAAGCATTGATTTGCGATACGGTCTTGCGCCACAATGTTATCGGCTAACTCGGTATTTGGCTGGTCAAAGACATCAATTGCTTGCTCGAACTCTTGCAATACAACGTTAGCGAGTTTATTGAGTTCGGATCTTATCTGTTCTAAGTCACGATCAAAGTTCTTTAAAGTATGATTTTCCATCTTATCTTCCTAACCAAAACGGCCTGTAATGTAGTCGCGAGTTTTCTCTTTTTCTGGCGATGTAAACAAGGTATCTGTTGGCGCAAATTCGACCATTTCACCCATGTGCATGTAGGCAGTATAATGAGAAATACGTGCCGCTTGTTGCATGTTGTGAGTGACCATTACGACGGTAGTTTCTTTGTGTAAGTCACTCAGTAGGTCTTCAATTTTAGCGGTTGCAATGGGATCTAATGCCGATGTTGGCTCATCTAGTAGCAATAAATCAGGTTTTGGGGCTAATGCTCGGGCGATACAAAGTCGCTGTTGCTGTCCTCCTGATAAGCCGTAGGCTGAGGTGTGGAGTCTATCTTTGACTTCATCCCAAATTGCTGCGCCTCTCAGAGACTCTTCTGCACGAGCATCAAGTTCTGCTTTGTTATTAACACCTCGAATGCGCAGACCTGCCACCACATTCTCGTAGATGCTTTTAGGGAAGGGATTAGGTTTTTGGAACACCATGCCGACCGTTAAACGAACTAGGCCAGCCTCCATATCAATCAAGTTATTCGCGCCTGGATGCAATAGGATTTCTCCCTCATAGCGATTGCCTGGATAGAGATCGTGCATTCTGTTGAAGCTACGCAGCAGAGTACTCTTACCACAGCCAGAAGGACCAATCAATGCCGTGATCTTCTTGTCCGCAATGGGTAAATTGACACTGTGTAAAGCTTGAACTTTACCGCCGTACCAAAAATTTAGGTTTTTTACTTCTGCACGAAGCGTCTCTTTTATTGATGAGTCGGACGATATCTTTGACCTGTGGTTCACGCTATTTTGCTCGCTTTTCACTGGTTGGTTAGATAAAGCTGAAACGGTTTGTGTCGTCATCGTTAGGTTCTCTCTTACTTCAAGTTACGACGCAGTCGGTATCGGATATAAATGGCAATGCCATTCATCAAGATTGTCATTGCCATTAGTACAACACCAGTCGCCGCGGCATTGATGTGGAATTCGGCTTGTGGGCGAGATACCCAGTTAAATAATTGAATAGGCATCAAGGTAAATGGGCTAGATAACCACTCAAAACTAATAAATGGGAACTCACTTTGAAACGGTGAACTTGGCAAGAACGCAATAAAGGTCAACGCTCCAATGGTAATAACAGGCGCGGCTTCACCAATTGCACGAGCGAGACCAACAATGGTTCCTGTTAAAATACCAGGCCTTGCTGCGGGTAAAATATACATTCGTACCGTTTGCCATTGGTCTGCACCGAGACCATAGGCGGCTTCACGTAGCTCTTGAGGGATGCTTCGAATCGATTCTCGTGTAGATACGATGATGACGGGAAGTATCAGTAGCGCCAGAACTAAGCCTGCCGTAATGATGCTTTCTCCTAAACCAAAACCATAAATAAACAACCCTAACGCAAGTAAGCCATAGATAATGGAAGGCACACCAGCTAGGTTACTGACGTTGATTTCTATGATGTTGGTCAGCCAGTTTTTTGGGGCATATTCTTCGAGATACAACCCTGCTGCAACTCCAAAAGGGATGGCAATACAAGCCGTCACCAACATTACTAGGCTGGTACCAACCCAAGCAGATAAGATACCCGCACGTTCTGGGTGACGAGAGGGGAAGTTAGTATAAAAATCGATGTCAAAAAGACGAGGAAATCCTGAATAAATAAGTTCGGTAAAAACACTGATCAGTAGTGACATTGCAATAAGTAGGATAACAATCCCAATTGTTGCGACGGTAATATCGGCTTGTTTATTTTTACGGACGATTTTTTCGAGTGTTAAAGTGGTATTTTGCATTAGTAAACCTCTCTGAATCGACGACGCAAGTAGAAACCGAGGATGTTAAAAATCAGAGTGATGATGAACAGCACTAAGCCTGCGGCAAATACAGACTGATACGCAATTGTGCCATGAGGTAAATCTCCCATCGCCATTTGTACGATGAATGAGGTGATGGTGGCCGCTCCTTCGGTTGGGTCAAAGCCAAACCTAGGGTTTTGACCTGCAGCGATCGCCACAACCATCGTTTCGCCAACGGCACGTGACATGCCAAGAATACAAGCGGCTGTAATGCCAGATAATGCAGCAGGTATTACTATGTGCGTAGCAACGCGAAAGCGTGAATAACCTAAGGCATACCCTGCTTCTTTTAAATGCATAGGTACAGAACGCATAGCATCTTCACTTACGGATGCGGTATATGGAAGGATCATAATCCCCATCACGATGCCTGGTGCTAACAGATTAAAACCGGAAAGACTTGGGATAATGACTTGCAGTAGTGGAGTAACAAATAATAGTGCAAAAAAACCGTACACTACCGTTGGCACACCTTCTAAAAGCTCTAAGAAAGGCTTAATGATTTCTCGTACACGGTTGCTGGCGTATTCACTCAAATAAATGGCTAGACCAATCCCTGCGGGAATGGCAACTCCGAGAGCAATACCTGCGACAGTGAGTGTTGCAGAAACTAACGTCATCACGCCAAAATGCGCATTAGAAAACATCGGTGTCCATTGAGTGTCTGTAAGAAAATCGAAAATAGATACATGTTGGAAAAAAGGTAAGGATTCTGAAACCAGCACATATACAATGCCGACAGTGACAAAAATGGACGCAAGAGCCGCCGTCATAAGAAGGTAACGACTCACCACATTCCAAAAAGCACGTCGCTTTAAAAATGCTTCAGAAACCAAAAGACTTGAAGAACTGGATTGAGTTGTATTCATATTTATTGCCTGCATAAAGAGAGCAAGGAGGGCAGCGGAGCTTCCCTCCATAAATTAAATATAATGACTATTTCGGAGTACGAACTAGCAGTTCTTCAATACCGACACCGACTTCTGCACCGTGGAAAACAGAACCTGTGCGACGTTGTTCAAAGTTATCTCGAGCCAATTTGTAGGCTTTGTCAGGTAGTGGAACGTAGCCGACTTCTTTAACTAATTGAGGGGCATTCGTTGAGTCCATGTAGAAGTTTACAAAACGCTCGACGTGGGCTTTTTCATCGGCTGATTTTTTGTTCACATAGATGAAGATTGGACGAGACAATGGTTGGTAGGTTGCGTTTTTCGCATTTTCAACACTTGGCTCAACAGGTTCACCACCTTTCCAACTAATTGGAGCGGCTTTTAGTTTGTCTTTGTTTTCTTCATAGTAAGCTAAACCAAAGAATCCCAATGCATCAACGTCATTTGATACGCCTTGAACGATAATGTTATCGTCTTCACTTGCGGTGAAGTCTCCACGGCTTGATTTGTCTTCAACAATGGCTTCAAGGAAGTAATCATAAGTACCTGAATCAGTCCCTGGACCAAAAAGTTTTAGCGGGCGATCAGGGAAAGCAGGGTTCATTTGTTTCCATGTCATTATTTTGCCTTGAGCTGCTGGTTCCCAAGCTTTCTTAAGGTCTTCAACATTTAGGTGTGTAATCCAGTCATTTTTTGGGTTAATAACCACGGTCAGCGCATCGAGCGCTGCTGGTAGTTCAATAAACTCAATACCGTTTTCAGCACACAGTTCACGTTCGGAGTCTTTGATTGGTCGAGAGGCGTTTGAAATATCCGTTTCGCCGCGACAGAACTTTTTAAAACCACCGCCAGTACCAGAAATACCAACAGTCACCATCGTTTTACCTTTTTCTACAATCTGAAACTCTTCAGCCATCGCCTCGGTAATAGGGAAGACGGTACTAGAGCCATCAATTTTAACCAGATCACGAGCGAATGCGACTTGACCCGCTGTGAGTAGTGTCGCGCCGACTAAGGCTGCTGATAAAGTGTGTTTCATGACTTTTCTCCATATTTGTGTCATTGATTACATCGATGCTTACCCTACTATTCATTTGTTACACTTTTATGTTGCTTTGTTTACATATACGTTTATGTGTATGTACAAATATTAATATCTGTTATACATTTTATTAATTTGAAAATGGATCAGATGGAAATTGCTAAGATGGATAAGAGAACCGTACATTTCATTAGTTACCCTAGTTCGGATTTGGCCTGTATTGCTGCACAGCTTCTTTTTAGTCGCTCAAGTGATCGGTATCATATCAGTTACGAAAGGTTGCCAACCGAGGAAGACTGCTGTGATATGCTGGAGCGGTTTGGGTATTTTGGATATCTGTTCTTAGATGCTTCGGACGACTTAGAGCCAGCTTATGACTATGTAATCGATATTAATTATGCGATGCATCGTATCGGAAAGCACAGAGAGGCTTATCAGAAGAATCTCTATTGGGAAGTTAGTTGTAATCAAAACGTGACGGAAGAGTTACAATATTGTATAAGTTATTTTTCTTCTCGTTGCGATGTCATTTTGTAATGTTTTTCATTCTTGTTGACAATCGGTAAATCTAAAATAACATATGGTTATATACAAATAATAAAGGTTTCACATGTTACCACATCAGTTTTTTAAATTACTTTCAGATGAAACGCGGGTACGTTGTTTACTGATGATCGCCCGTGAAGAGAAGGTTTGTGTCGGAGAAATTGCGGATGCCCTAAATGAAAGTCAGCCTAAAATTTCTCGTCACCTTGCATTGCTTCGTGCAAGTGGTGTGGTGGTTGATATCCGTCAAAGACAGTGGGTTTTCTATCGTTTATCTGACCAGCTTCCAGGTTGGATGAAAAAACAGATTAAGGGGTTAGTTGATTCTAATTGCCTGAAAGAAGAATATCAGCGAGATATTCAACGTTTATCAGAGATGAAGTCTCGTCCAGAATGTTGTGTTTAAAGAAAGTTAAGATGTTAATTAAATTGGTAATCAATGGGTTAGGTTATGGTGAAAGGGGGTATCACCCGCAGCAATTCTATTGTTATGATTGAAGTTATTCAACCTTAGTGATTTCTTTCTTAAAAAATTTTATTGCATAAGCAGAAATATAAGTCTACCATTAATCGTAATTTAACGATGAATGATTTTTTTATAGAATTATGTCAACTTGCTTAACCAATTTAGGCCCCATTCAACTGGATGAAGCAACCGAAAAAGAACTTGCGGCGTTTGCAAAGGCTATCGGGCATCCAGCTCGTGTACGTTTGTTGAGAATTCTTGCTAGTGGCCAATGTTTGGGATCAGATCTTGTTGAACAGCTTGAATTAGCACAGTCCACTATCTCGGAGCACCTAAGGGTACTCAAGCAAGCGGGCTTGATTCATGCTGAAGTCCAGCATCCGCGTACATGCTTTAGCCTTAAGCCTGAAGCAATGTTAAGAATGAAAGAACTGCTTGGCTACATAGTCTAGTTTCAACGAATACTTAGTAGAAATGATTACTGCTAATTTTGTTAAAATGATTAATCGTTATTCGTCGATTGTCGATGTTGTTGAGTTTTTATCTCGATAAAGGGGGGGAACTACGCTAATAGAAACGAAAATATATTTCCTGTGGCTTACGCTAGTTGATACCTTCTGATACAAGCTGTCCCTCTGTATTAAGGGGCAAAATTGAACTTCAACCAATAATAACTAATGGAATCTTAATTATGTCTACTATTACTGTTTTTGACCCTGCAATGTGTTGTTCTTCTGGTGTCTGCGGTCCTAAACCAGACCAGAAACTCTCCGTGTTTTCTGCTGATCTTCAATATCTTGAATCACAAGGTCACACAGTTGTTCGCCACAATCTCACCCAAGAACCAGCTGCTTTTGTGTCAAACCTTACGGTTAAAGCATTGTTAGACGCACATCAAAATAGTGCCCTTCCTATTATTATTAAAAATGGTGAACTCATTAGTTATGGTCGGTATCCTTCTAGAAACGAACTCGTTGATTTGGTTAATAGTGCGAAACCCAATGACAACCAAGTTGAAGGAACGATAGAAAAAGCAAATAGCTGTTGTAACGGTACTTGCTAAGGAGCTGATAGCATGAAATTTCTCACCAAGCTTCCACGCGTACTATTTTTCACCGGTAAAGGTGGTGTAGGTAAAACCAGTACAGCATGTGCTACAGCGATACATCAAGCAAAGATGAATGAAAAAGTCTTGTTGGTTAGCACAGATCCAGCGTCTAACATTGATGAAGTATTGGAAACCAAATTAAGTAGCACGTTTACAGCTGTTAAAAACATCGACAATCTATTTGCCTTGAATATCGATCCACGTGCCGCTGCTGCAACTTATCGTGCCAAGGCCATTGACCCCTACCGTGGGGTACTGCCAGATGCTGTGATTGAAAATATGGAAGAGCAATTATCCGGTGCATGTACGATGGAAATTGCTGCCTTTGATGCGTTTACTGAACTTTTGGCTGATAAAAAAACGACCGAAGACTTCGACCGAGTCATTTTCGATACTGCGCCTACAGGTCATACACTTCGCTTATTGTCCCTGCCTAAAGCATGGACAGGTTTTGTCGACGAGAATTCTAGTGGTACATCCTGCTTGGGGCCACTAGCCGCGTTGGAAAAACAAACAGAATTGTACGCTTTAGCAGTCGATTTATTGGCTGACCAGAATCATACACGATTGGTACTGGTTACCCGTCCAGAACAAGCCGCTTTAAAAGAAGCCGCTCGAAGTAGTATAGAGTTGTTGGATTTAGGCATAGCCAACCAGCATTTGGTGATTAACGGCGTGTTCAATGCAACAGACGCCAAAGATCCTGTTGCTGTTGCTCTAGCTAAGAGAACATCCGAAGCCCTTGCAGCAATGCCAGAGCAACTGATTGGATTGCCTTCGTCTATTATACCTATGAAGGCGACCCCACCAATAGGTCTTGAAGGACTAACCAGTTTCTTCTTAACCGAAGAGACTAATCGGCCAACAATAGAGCCCACTTATTTCAATGATTGTAGTGATGATTTAACACTCTTTATTGAGGAGTTAGCCGAAAGTGGCCGTGGTGTTGTTATGACAATGGGCAAAGGGGGGGTAGGCAAAACTTCAGTGGCGGTGATGATCGCACGACGCCTAGCGGATAAAGGGCTTCCCGTTACTTTAACGACAACTGATCCGGCTGCCCATGTTCAGGATGCGGCAGGTGAAGTGCCCACTAACCTATTAATTGAACGAATCGACCCGTCAGCGGAAATTGAGCGTTATAAAAAAGATGTGATTCGTGATGCGGGCGAACTGGATGCCGATGGGTTAGCATTGTTACAAGAAGATCTGCGTTCTCCTTGTATTGAGGAAATCGCCGTATTTCAAGCCTTTGCCCGTACGGTTTATCAAGCGGATGATAGAATCACAGTGATCGATACGGCGCCGACAGGTCACACAATTTTGTTGTTGGATGCGGCACAAGGTTATCATCGAGAGGTGTTAAAGCGAGGGGAGGTACATTCAGATGAAGTGAGTGGTTTATTACCTCGACTTCGAGATCCGGATTTCACTCGAATTATAATTTGTACTCTGCCAGAGGCGACACCAGTTCATGAGGCCGCCGATTTGCAAAAAGACTTGGCACGAGCTGAAATACAGCCGGCAGGCTGGATTGTCAATCAATCTCTGACTCCGTTAATCGTGAGTGATCCACTATTGGTTGCTCGGAAATCACGAGAGTCTCTATACTTGACAGAAATTAGCTCACAACATGCTAATCGTATGTTTTTACTTCCTTGGCTGGAACAAGGGTTGTAATTACACAATCTTTGGTATTGAAAAATGATTCTTTAAGTTGTTATAAACTTAGGATATTAACACGACAGCGAAAAGTTTTTATGGCTTATCGCTGTACCACTGATGGGTATGGTGGCGATTATGAGCCGTCGTGTGTCTTTATTCTGTGTTTGGCTTAGTTATAGTTTAATAGTGACTACTCACCGCCCGTTGGGCAATGAGTAGTCACGGGTTAAAGCATTTTTCTCTTTCTTGAATGCGATGAGTTTTGCTTTCAGTTATTTATATTGTTCCCACAGCATCGATAGAACGGATACGACATTGGCGGGTATTGATGTATCGCCATCAAGCCGTCCTATCTTAATCCAATGCATCCAGAGCTGTTCGAGGCAGCCTCAACTAGAGACTGACCTCCGCCAGACAAAGCCTGGGCTGTGCGCCATTAGTAAGTCGTCCCGCCACTGATATTTACCGTGACATCTGAAGCCGAGTTAATGATGAACTCGAACTGCTCACCGTATGTGCCAATTTCACTTGTTAGGTTCTCGTTGGTGTCAACTTCGTATATTTTCACAGTTTCACCGTTTAGTGTGGCACTTAATACTGCAGTCTCAGGTGTTGTAACGTTTGTATCAATTGCTGAAAACAATAGGTTACCGCTGCCTTCAGTAGTACCAATATAACTATTAGAACTCAAACTAAAGACGAGGTCGTTACTGGAACCTGAACCTAACTCAATAGTCACTGGTGTCGTACATACTCCATCATTTGAACACGCCTGTTCTGTTATTTCATAGACTTGATTGACAGCAACATTAGGTAAACTAGAGTGGTTAAGTTTGGCTATGATGGTGTCACGTATTTGATCTTTCTTCGCTGATGTCATTAGTACTGCTCTGAATGTTTCACTATACTCTGGAGTAACCACAGACGAGTTGTCATTAGTATTATTTTTGGTAATAGTAACGGATCCAGTATTGTCGGTATTTACTGCGATAGTGATTTGAAGGCCAGTGTCCGATTTAGCTCCTAAGCTATCAGTTGCGTAAAAAGTGACTCGATAAGTATCAGCTTCATCTTCGGCAAGTGGTAAACTACCTGTATTAAAGCTATACATGCCGGTAGAAACCTCGATGAGGAAAGCTAAGTCAGTGAGACCTTGAAAGTCGCTTGGATTTAGATGTTGATCTACCGTCACTAAATCACCTGAGTCATCTGTGAACATCTCCGCCATATTCTGACTTTTTACCTGAAAACTATAATTAGGTTCTACATATACAACTCCGTCAAGTACAAAACCAGGGTCATATGCACTTTCAGCTTCTGCTGCAGAGATTAGGTTGTTTAATATTGACGTTGCAGTCTCACTTTCTGTTCCAGAAAATACAGGGGCAGAGTTAGCTACTTGAGTTTCCGTGACATCAACGGTAAAAGTGACAGGCGCAGATTCGAAGGTTTCATCTTCGTCACTAAAGCCAGAGAGTACTTTCTTAGAAGTTAGCTGGAAATCATAAGAACCGTGCTGATTAAATGTTAGTCCTGAAATATTTAACTTTCCGTTGGATTGCGAAGCGTCAGTTATTGTTTCAGCATCCCAAATTGCCCCAACTTTTTTACGGGTTAATACGTAGCTAGCGTAAGAATCTTCAGTGATCCCACTAATAGAAAAATCGGGTAGAACAAGGTTAACGGTATTATCGTTTACTGCTGCTACTTGCGCTGAAATGGCGTGTTCAAATAGAGATTTTAGTGCGGAGCCTTCAACAGATGGTCGCTGAGGCATTTCGGCTAGTTTGCTCGCGTTTGAAATATCGCTTGATAGTTCAGATAAACTAGAAGAAGATTCGAAATCTTCAATACCAAACTTATCAATACGGTTTTCCACATATATAGCTATGTTTTCCAAGTACGTACGGTTAGCGGAAGATGTTGGATCGTCTGCTATATTATCCAACACTGTCGCAGCTGACTTAGCGATATTAATCGTTTGAGTGACATTTACTGACGAATCTTCGTCAAATAACTGAACCAGAAGTTGAGCCATAACGTGAAGATTCTTGGCCGCCTCCTGTACATCGTCGCTACCTTGAGTCTTCATCGCTACATAGTCACTAGCTAATAGGTCGGTGATACTATCATCATTTCCATCCAGCCCAAGCGCATCAGCAAGTTGTGTTTTCGCTTGTTCTGCAGCATCAATCCGTTCCTGCTCGGTTACATTACTATTACTAGACTCCGCTTCTTCCATGGCGTTATGAATATAGGTGGTCAATGGTGAAATCACAGGTGCATCAGTTGAGTCAATCAAGCGAGGGGAGGGCGAATAAAGTGTATAGTTTTCTGTCAGGGTTTGATTAGGAAAGTCCTGATCTATCGTGTTGCTTGTAGTCACTGCACAATAACCATCTGCTAAATCAGACAATGTGACTACCAACTGACCATTTGAGTCAGTTGTTCCTAGTGATTCACCATCGGTTAAACAGTTTCCGTTTCCGTCCTGCTTATAGATGTGTGCTTTGTATAAATAACCATCCATTGCTGTGATCGTTACGTTATTTGATGTGGTTATAGGGCCCGTTGTTCCCGTATCGTTGCTGCTATCACCACCACAACCTGCAAGTGCAATTGAGCATCCCATTAACGCTAAAATCAACTTATGTTGAGACATATTTCGAGCCTTTTTCCTGTAATAGTTTTATTAAAAATAGACAAAATTATGACGAGGATTCCATTGAAAACTCGCGCACATGATAATACAAATTATTATCATTTAGATCAATTGGTCCACATGATTGTTATGTGAAAACTTGATCGTGCTCAATTTATAATAATAATGATAATAATTCGTATTATTATTCGTTGAATTATCAGTGCCATCCATGGGATACTCTTTATAAATATGTGATTTAAATCTAATTAAGTTTGATAAATCCCTAACTTACTTGGTTTATTACTCTAAAAAAAGTCATGATGAGAACTATTATCAAATGATAGCCTTTATCGTTAGTGGATTTCCAAAGCCAAACAAACGGGTTGGGTCAGAGGTAAATTCGAACAAGATACTCAGTATCAAATCTATGACTTTTTGCTTTATCGTTTTAATACACGAACAATCAGAACCCAACTTGTAAACGTTTATGTATTAAATGTTGCTCAGTGGGGGGATTGAGATTTTCTGGGCTAAATTAATCTAGGTAACTTTATGTTTCGCAGTTTTTTTCTGAGCAGGCGTTGGCAAGTCTGGTCAATTCTGGGGTCGGTGCTCATTTTATCGGTCACTTGGTACAAGGTGCAGCTCGATGTTCAGATCAATGAGTGGTTTGGTACTTTCTACAATATCATTCAGGATGCTTTAAGTAAGCCGAATCAGGTTTCTGAGTTAGAACTTTTGAGCAACTTATGGGTGTTTGTTCGAATATCCATCATCTATATCGCGGTGGCAGTCATTCTTGAGTTTTTTGTCCGTCATTACGTTTTTCGATGGAGAACGGCTATGAATGATTATTATGTGTCTCACTGGAGTAAAGTGAGACATATAGAAGGAGCATCCCAGCGAATTCAGGAAGATACGATGCGCTTTGCCCGTATGGTGGAAGGGCTAGGGGTTTCATTTTTACGTTCCATGATGACTCTCTTTGCCTTTCTTCCGCTATTGTGGGAACTCAGTAAACATGTCGAGCAAGTGCCAATCATCGGTCATGTTGACCACGTGCTCATTTATTTCGCGATCTTGATGGCTTCGTTTGGTACCGTGCTACTTGCTGCCGTTGGTGTCAAGCTGCCTGGGCTTGAGTTCAAAAATCAAAAAGCAGAGGCAGCATTACGTAAAGAGCTTGTTTTAGGTGAAGATGATGGAGAACGTGCTCAGCCTATGAGTCTGAACGAATTATACTCTCACGTTAGGCTCAACTACCTGACCTTGTTTCGTCACTATCTCTATTTTGACTTGGCGAAATGGTCATATTTACAAATGTCGACGATTTTTCCTTACATAATCATGACGCCGACCATAGTGAGTGGCGCTATTACCTTAGGAGTTTTACAGCAGATACTAAGAGCATTTGGCAAGGTTGAAGGTTCTCTACAATATCTGGTTTACAGTTGGTCAAGTATCGTTGAGCTGCTATCTGTTTATAAACGCCTAAAGGCATTTGAAGTTGAAATTGAGAATGCGTCTAAAGAAGGCGTCGTAGTTGATATACCTGGTTAAAGGAGAGCAATATGATGAGTTTTCTACAGGACAACTGGACTATTGCTACCGGGTTACCATTGCTGCTTTGCTCAATTTTCACCTTAGCTTTGATTATAGAGCGGCTAAGTTATGTGCTATCTCGCAAGATGCTCTCTTCTAAAGAGTACGCAGACTTAACGCACTTTTTGTATGCAGGAATGTTGGAGGATGCTCGCGCGGTACTCCAACAGGTTAACCCTTTCTATATCGTTGCTTATTACGAATTGATTAAGCACAAAGATAAAACCAAAGCGCTCCGAGATGAGGCTGTCACCCTAGCGGTCAACCATTCCTCTCGTTTGCTGCGTAGAAGATTAACCCCCATTGTCACCATTGGGGCTCTGGCTCCAATGCTAGGATTGCTTGGAACCATTATTGGTTTGATGCGCTCTTTCCATGATATTGGTTTACGTGATGGGCCGGTTGAACCAGCTGTAGTGGCTGATGGGCTGTGGCAGGCGTTGACGACGACTGCTGCCGGTATGGTGATCGCGGTAATTTGCGTTTTCTTTAACGCCTTTCTACGTTCAAAGATCCGTCATTATGTTAGTGAAGTTAGCGATGAATTGAGTCGTATTTCTTTGCATTTTGAAGACCAGAATCAGAACAGAGGTTAAATCATGATTAGGCCCGAATGTGACGATGACATCGAAACTGATTCAAACAGCTCAATGACGCCGATGATAGACGTTATCTTCACGCTTATCGCGTTTATGATGCTGATGATTAACGCACCATTGCTCTCGATGGATCTCGATCTTCCTGACGCTAAAAAAACAGAAATAGTCGTTTCAACAGAAGCAAAAAGTGTTGCTATTGCAGTACTTCAGGAAGAAAACCAGTGGAAGCTTGGGGAGGGTAACACGCTTTCAGGTGATGAGCTCAAGCTGCGGCTTAATGAATTGAAAATAGAAAATGAAAACGGAATAAAGGTGGTGCTGACAACAGACAAAACTACCTATGTTCAGAGAATGGTTGATACGATTTCTATCCTCAATGAGTTGGAAATTGAAGGTTCTCAAATCGCGATAAACAGAAGCGAAAACAATTAAGCTACATCAAGTGAAACTAAAAAAATGCATAAAATAAATTATATTACGTTGTCTATTCTAGCGGGAGTGTATTCCTCTACTTTGGTTGCTGAGACTCAGAATATAGAAACAACAGAGTTAGGTGAAGTTGAGGTTTGGTCGGAACCTTTTGCTCAGAAAATGGGGACGCAGAAGGTAAATAGTGAGGAAATTGAAAAACTTCCTACTTCGAACGGTACAATAAGTGAACTGCTTAAAAGTAACCCAACTGTCCGTTTTTCTTCCAACTCATCAGTGTCAGAATCACAAGGAGAGATTGCACCAGAGAATGTTTCTATTCATGGCGAGGCGTTTTACAACAACGCCTGGATAATTGATGGAATGTCGAACAATGATAATACGAACCCTGGTTCCAACAATGGGTCACTCTCTTCACTTGATGGGCAACATCCTTATAGCTTACCAGATGGAGGAACTCAGTCTTTTTGGGTGAGCTCTGAGCTAGTTGATAGTGTTGATGTATATGACAGTAACATTTCCGCGAAATACGGTCAGTTTACAGGGGGTGTGATTGACGCCAAGCTAAAAGATCCAGACCCTTATAAAGCTTCAGGCAGCGTTAGCTACAGAATAACTAAGGACGAATGGACTAAATTCCATTTTGATACTCTGGAGCGTGAAGAGTCTTTTGATCAGGCCGCTAACATATACGATCAACCACAATTTACTAAGCAAAAATACTCTTTAATTTCAAATCAACCGCTTTCTGATTCGGCTGCAATCCTGTTCTCTTATGAAAGAACAGACTCTGTGATCCCGTTTCACCACGTAAAAATGACACCGGATTTGTGGGAAGATCAAGAACGTATAGCGGAAACTTATATGTTGAAGGGCTTTTATGAGGCTGAAAGTGGTGATATCTGGAAAATAACGGCAATGTACTCTCCACATGAGTCACGTTATGCTTCGTCAAATGTTAGAAATGGTGGGTATTCTAACCATGGAGGTGGTTATCGAGCTAACCTTGATTGGCAACACTTTTTTGACGTTGGTAGCGTAACGAGTTACGCAGGGTATAGGGATACGACTAATGAGCTTGAGTATGATGCAGCAGACTCCTACACATGGGCGTTAACCCCGTCTATCGATTGGAGTTCGAGTGCGACAGACGCGATCGAAGGCGGATATGGCAAGGCTTCTACTGAGAGAAAAATTTGGACAGTTAAGCAAGATTATGAGCTAGACCAAATGAGCGTTTTTAGTCTCGATCACAGAGTCTCTTTCGGTTGGAAATCCGAATTAGCTCAAGCTTCTTACTCCAGAGACAATTCCACAACTATTTATACTTCCTCCACAACGCTTGCTCCAGCAATATGCTTTGATGGCGACAACACCTGTATTGCTGGGGAACAAGCCGCAATTTCTAGCGCTGAGTTTCTAGCTTCATCAGTTACCGTTGGTAACGATCACCACGCTATCTATGTTCAAGACCAGATACAAGTTGGTCAATGGGAATTCGTACCTGGAATGCGTGTTGATTACGATGAATACCTAGGTAATTTTGATGTGGCGCCGCGCTTTACCGTTTCTTATGATCTTTTCAATAATAAGAAAACCATCCTATTTGGCGGAGCAAGCCGTTACTACTCAGACAGTATGCTTTCATATGCCTTGGCAGAACAAAAAGGTAGTGCCACTTACTATAAGCGTACAAATTATGATGAAGGTTGGGTATTCAATGGCGACAGAACTATCGGTGGTACTTATAACACAGCTGACACTAAAACACCTTACAGTGATGAGTTAAACATCGGTGTAACTCAGTTGGTAGCGAACTCAGAGTGGACATTAAAATGGGTACATAGAGAAGGTAAAAACCAGTTTACTCGTGATTTGGATACGGACGATTCAAATAGAAAAATTTACACCTTGACGAATGACGGTGCAAAAAAAACAGACAGTATTACGCTTAGTGGTAAGTTAATCCAGCCAATTGAACTAGAGCCAGTATTGTTGGATATTAAAGTTGGTGCAAACTATATCAAGAGCGAGTCTAGCTACACCTCCTACGACCCTGGGTGGGATAGCGCAGCAATTTCCGAAAGCCGCTACTACGCTGATGGGCGTCTAATGGAGTATGACGAACTTATAAGTCGAAACGACTTCAATCTCCCGTGGACATTATTTACAACACTTGTTTTAGATGTGCCCGATTGGGGAGCAAGCTGGGTTCAAACATATAGCTTTACGTCTGCATTCAGTCAGTACAGCGACACTGGTACAGACTATGTCTGTGATGTAGGAAATAGTTCATGTAATGAGTATGTTGGCAACGCAAACATATATGAGAAAACCAGCTATGGATCCAACTTGTTAGCAGATTGGCGCTTCTTATACAGAATTCCAATCTCAGATAATTCACTCGAGCTGAACATGGACATACTAAACGTGTTCAACTCAAAGATTGAAGGTAGTTCAATTAGCACGTCAGAAGCAGACATCTCCTACAAACCTGGAAGGCAATTCTGGTTTGGTGGCAAGTTCAGTTGGTAGCCGAGTAAAAATGAAATGAAAATTAAATATATAAGAAATGCAGTGCTTAGAAATGCAGTGCTTAGTGTGGCGTGCATAGCCGTTAGCTTTGCCTCGTTGGCGGCAACCTACACTCATGGTGAATTGGCTAACGGCCTGAAGTACCATATTTTCAGCACAGATGTGGAAGAGGATTATCTAGATATCCATCTTCTCATCAATGTTGGAGGTGCTGACGAGTTGCCCCATGAGTACGGTTCTGCCCATATGCTTGAACACACGCTTTTCCATAAAAGTCAACACTTTCCTAAAGGTATCAGTACGGAGCTTGAGCAAGTAGGTTGGAAACTGGGTGACCAGTTAAATGCCTATACGGGTTATGAACAAACCAAGTTTGTAATGACTCCGCCACTTGGGGTCAAAGAGATCGATACGGCTCTTCTTGCCATGAAAGATATTGTTGCTGCTCCAAAACTTACCGAAGAAGACTGGGCTCGGGAACAGCAAATTGTTCTGGCAGAAAGGCGAAACAACCTTGGGCTTCGAGGCCGAATGGCAGAAGAGCGTCGTCAAATGCTATATCGTAACTCGAAACAAGCGCAATCAACACTTATTGGTACAGAACAAGATATATTGGGACGTAAAGTGGAAACCTTAAGGGAATTTCACGACCGTTGGTATCAACCTTCGAACGCTCAAATTGCACTGATAGGCGATATCGATCCAGAATTAGTGATAGCTAAACTCAAGCAATCTTTGGGTTCTATAGACGGAAAACCAGTACCCGAACGGGATAACTACTACTACGAACCTCATCTTCATGATGGTTGGAAAATCAGTGAAATCAGGGACCCTCAGAGTAAGAATAATCAGGTAAGTCTTGTCTTTCGAGTTAACGATGGCTATGACAGAGCGTATGATAGCTACGAAGGTATCCGTAACCAGCAAATAGATCGTAGTGCCCGTACCATGATTATGGAAAGACTGGATGCATTAAACCTATCTTTACCTAAAGGTGTGGATCCTCTTTTCATTCAAAGAACGGAAATCGGACATCATACAGCGGCTATTTCACTGTTTGCAGGCACAACTGCTGGTAAGCTACAGCTCGGCCTAGAGCAGTTATTTGAACTTCGCCAGCAGTTATTGAACTATCCGATTACTAAAAAAGAGCTGAACTTTTATCGTGACGATATGGATGCCTATATCAAAGCGAATATTGGCGAGGAGCAACTGCCAGATCAGATTGAAGATTTAACAAGGCTAGCCTTAGGGGCTTTAAGGGAACGGCCAGTAGCACCGGTTGGCGAGAAGGTGAAGCTTTATAAAAAAGTAATGGCAGATATCACCACAGCAGACGTTAATAAACGTATTCAGGAATGGATGACAGCCGTGGACCGTTCTGCCATGTTCCAGATTGAAGCGAGCGTAGACTATTCGGTACCTACAGAGAAACAACTGGTTGGATTAGCGATTGCTTATAGCAAGAAACAGATACCCGCTCCGAATGATATTGAAGAGCTGGTCGGTGGTGAGTTTACCTTTAAAATCAAGCCAGGAACAATTACGTCTAAACATACCGACAGACATTACGATAAGGTTCACGAGTGGATGTTAAGCAATGGTGACAAGTTTGTTTGGTTAAAAAGTGACGTCGCTAAAGACGATGTATTCTTCCGTAGTGTTTCTAATGTCGGTTATCTAGCCCAAAATTTTGAAGGATGGAAAGCGAGACTAGCAAGTCAGTTTGTGTGGATGAGTGCACCTGAGGGGTACGACATGCAGACACTGGGGACATGGAGAAGACGCAATAGCATCATTTTCCGTAACCTGTTGGCTTCGGAGTCTTATCAGATAAACGGTGAGGCTGGTTCTGAGAATATTGAAAAAATATTTGAAGCTTACGCAGCCTATCAACTGACACCAAAGATCGATGATGACTTTATGACGATGCAACTCGCCGGTATACGCCAGTCTCTCCTTAATCAAGAAGAAACTGGAAAGTTAGTGAGAGAAGCAGAGGAAGAGCTGCGTTATAAAGTGAGTCATCTGACGGTACCAGATATTGACCAGCTCGATAGTCTTTCTAAGAACGAGCTTCTAAACCTTTGGACTCAAATTGTTCGAACCCCTGTCACGCACTTTTTGGTCGGCGATGTTTCAGAGAAACAGCTAGAAGTATTGGTAAAGCAGTATCTTGCCAATATTCCACGTAATCCAAGTCAACATAGTTTCCATAAAGAGCAGTTAGCTTCGGGTGAAAAGGAAACAAAAATAAACGTCGAGAACACTGAACGCACCGATATAAATGCGTGGACATGGAAAGTTCAACCTTGGTCAATCGCTACCTTACAACAATTGCAGGCTGCTCGTTCACTCGCTCGCAATGCTTTAAAAGAAGCATTGAGGGGGAAAGAGAAAGGGGTTTATACCGTCGATTTCGAATCAAGCATCAACATGCTGACAAACCAATTGGTCAGTCATCTTCATTTCAATACTAAGCCAGAGAACTCGGTCAAGCTTTGGAAGGTTTCGCAAGAAACACTGAAATCGTTGCCAGAACGTCTTACGCAAGAAGAACTTGATGCTGAAAAGAAACATCTTCTGAAAGCAGAGGATAGAGCTTTAATGCAACCACGTGTCTGGTTAGGAAGACTTGAGCGAAGCTATCAATATTATGGTGATGCACGCGTTCTCTCTGAAATGCGAAATATGGATGCCAACGTGAATCTGATTGACGTGAAAAAGATGGCTAACAGAGTCTGGACTCAGGATAACCTGCGTTATCTATGGGTTAGCCCTCAACAATATTAGTCATTTTGGTGCATATAAGTATGAGGTTATCCAGCGCTCTTATTTTCTCCATACTGGTTCATATATCCGTTGTGGCTTTATGGCTGCGACAGGATATAGAGCCAGTTACCAAGAATAGTCAGATGTCGCTGGACGCTGTTGATTTTGATCTGGGTATTCTTGCGGCTCAAACAGAATCAGTGATTGAGCAAAAAGCAAACTCCGAAGAACAAGCAGAGAGCAAGGCCGGGTCACTTGCTAGCGTTGCTCCGCCTGTTCCAACTGAGGTAGCGCTAGAATCAAATATAGAACGAGAAAAAAAACCAGAACCAAAAGAGACTTCAAAACCGGAGAAAGTTCAACCTGAGAAGCTTGCGCCTGAAGAAATTATTGAGGTAGTTAAGGCTATCCCTCTCGAAACAGTCGCTGATGAAGTAACGTCAGATAAGACTCCTTTACCTGAAGGAGTCAAGCCAAAAACGATACAAGCGAAATCTCGCGTACAAGAGAAGCAAAAACGCCAACCCAAACTAGAGGTATCCTATGAGGAAACAACTGTCCCTAAAAAGGTCAAACAGGAAAAAGTATCAATAAAACCTGAGCTTGTTGCACAAAAACAGCCGAAAGAAAGACAAGTAGCGAAAGACAAACCAGCGATAACCGACTCGACAGAAGGGAGCCAGTCCGTCGATGCTCAGAGAAGCATTAAACAGGCTAGTGAGGCGACGAACCGAAAATCTACGGGTGGCAAAGCCAGTTCCTCAGAAGCCACAAATAAAAATGCAGCATCTTATATATCAGGGCTGCAGCGTAAAATCGCCAATAGCGCAAACAGGATGTATCCAAAGAAAGCTCAGCGCAACAATCAGCAAGGGGTAATTAAGGTCAGCTTTTACTTGCTTGAAGACGGGACCATCGAGAAGGTAGCGATTGTTGAAGAAAGTAAGTTTACGGCTTTAAATAAAGCGGCTGTAAAGGCGGTAAAGCGAGTGAAAAAATATAAACCTCTACCGGAAGGCATAAACAACTATTTTGTTATCCCGATAAGCTTTAAATTAAGGTAATAACTTTTTATTAATAGGTGTATGAAATAGAGCCGGTAAAAGATCAA
Organism: Vibrio sp. MA40-2; assembly: GCF_047302445.1. NCBI lineage: Bacteria > Pseudomonadati > Pseudomonadota > Gammaproteobacteria > Vibrionales > Vibrionaceae > Vibrio > Vibrio sp. MA40-2. The sequence goes on along the minus strand of NZ_CP178627.1, from coordinate 827,415 downwards.
ACACGGACAAAAGTGACTACTTTGATGCTCTAATTGGTGGAATTAGGTTTAGCAATTTCGCCGTACACGCAAAGTACGAACGAGACCGACCACACGATGCATCGAGTTGGACGGCGTAGAGAAGGGTATCAAAAAAACCTATATTGGGAAGTGACTTGTAATCAAAACGCAATAGAAGAACTACAGAATCACATCAGCTATCTCTCTTCTCGTTGTGATGTCACCCTGTCATCTCCCTGCGTTTTTTTGTTGACAGATGATACATATTAAATAATATATACGCACATGCAGATAAGCAGGATTTGACATGTTACCTCACCAGTTTTTTAAATTACTTTCAGATGAAACGCGGGTTCGTTGCTTGTTAATGATTGCCCGTGAAGAAAAGGTCTGTGTCGGGGAGCTGACAGAAGCCCTTAACGAGAGCCAGCCCAAGGTTTCTCGCCATCTTGCATTGCTTCGTTCAAGTGGTGTGGTGGTTGATACCCGTCAGGGGCAATGGGTTTTTTACCACTTATCGGACCAGCTCCCTGGTTGGATGAAAAAACAAATTAAAGGGTTAGTTGAATCTCACTGCCTGAAAGAAGAATACCAGCAAGATATTCAACACTTATCCGAGATGAAGTCTCGTCCAGAATGTTGTGTTTAAAGGAAAAATTAAGATGTCTATTAAAGTAGGAATCAATGGGTTTGGTCGTATTGGACGTTTAGCGCTGAGAGCGTCGTTTGATTGGCCTGAAGTCGAGTTCGTTCAGATCAACGATGTGGCAGGCGATGCGGTAACCTTAGCGCACCTGCTTGAGTTTGATTCAGTGCAAGGTCGTTGGCACCACGAAGTGACGAGTGAAGGTCACGCAATTGTCATCAATGGAAAAACCATCGCAACCTCACAAGAAAAAGCCATCGATGCAGTAGATTGGTCTGGTTGTGATGTAGTGATTGAGGCAACGGGTAAACACCGTAAATCCGAGTTCCTGAATCAGTATCTGGCACAAGGTGTTAAGCGCGTGGTGGTTTCCGCTCCAGTAAAAGAAGATGGGATTGCTAACATTGTTGTTGGTGTTAACGACCACATTTTTGACCCAGAAAAACACCAGATTGTGACCGCAGCCTCTTGTACTACTAACTGCATTGCACCAGTGGTCAAAGTGATTCATGAGAAGCTCGGTATTGAGCAGTCGTCATTTACAACTATCCACGACCTCACTAACACCCAAACTATTCTCGACGCTCCGCATAAAGACCTTCGCCGTGCTCGTGCTTGTGGTATGAGCTTGATCCCAACAACCACAGGCTCTGCGAAAGCGATTATCGAAATTTTCCCTGAACTTAAAGGAAAAATTGATGGTCATGCAGTGCGTGTACCGTTAGCTAACGCCTCATTAACCGACATTATTTTTGATGTTAAGCGTGACACTTCGGCTGAAGAGGTGAACGATTTACTTAAAGAAGCTTCGCAGAATGAGCTGAAAGGCATACTTGGTTTCGAAGAGCGCCCTCTTGTTTCTATTGATTACAAAGGCGACCAACGTTCAACGATTGTGGATGCGCAATCAACGATGGTTGTTGGCAAGCGTATGGTTAAAATCTATGCGTGGTACGACAACGAAATGGGTTACGCAACACGTACAGCTGAACTTGTTCGTAAAGTCGGCCTAGCATAAGGAAGCAAACAAATGACACACCCTACGTGGGAACTGCCTGTTGAAGACAATAACGCAGCGTTAATACTAACTCCTTGTCCTGGCACTAAAGAAGCGTCACTGAGTGGCAGTATTGATCAACTCAAGTCTCAAGGTGTAACCGTCGTTGTTACGGCACTGAGCAGTCATGAGATGCAAGAAAATGGCGTTGGTGGCTTGCCAGACCTTGTTGAGAAAGCAGGCTTGCAATGGTTCCATGCCCCAATAGAAGATGACTGCGCACCAAACGAAGCGTTCCAAGCTCGCTGGAAACACTTATCACCCTCTTTGCATAAAGCCCTCGCCAATGGCGAAAAGATAGCGATGCATTGTATGGGAGGATCGGGACGTACTGGTTTGCTTGCTGCCCATCTATTGTTAGAAAGAGGTTGGGAGTTGCAAGAAATCATAACCCATGTCCAGTCATTAAGACCTGGCGCATTTACCAAAGATGTACAAGTTGAGTACATCCACCAATTTGCTAATCAATAAAAGCCTTGAAGAGCTGCCTTAGGCGGCTCTTTTTTTAAAGAGAGTGAATATGTTGTCTAAGCTCAACCAAAATGTCCGCCAGTACATGTTGGTCACATTTAACTATTGGAATTTTACCGTTACCGATGGCGCATTACGCATGTTGGTGGTGCTCTATTTTTATGACTTGGGGTATTCAACCTTAGAGATCGCCTCCCTGTTTCTTTTTTATGAATTCTTTGGCGTTGTCACTAACCTCATTGGTGGCTGGCTAGGTGCTCGTCTTGGTTTGAACCGAACGATGAATATTGGTTTGGGAATGCAAATCATCGCTCTTTCAATGCTCGCTGTTCCTGCAGGTTGGCTCTCGATTCCATGGGTCATGGCTGCACAAGGCTTGTCAGGTATTGCCAAAGACCTAAACAAGATGAGTGCAAAAAGCGCCATCAAAACCTTGGTGCCAGAGAATGCTCAAGGAGCATTGTATAAGTGGATTGCCATACTTACAGGCTCTAAAAACGCGCTAAAAGGCGCAGGATTTTTCTTAGGTGGTGCGTTGCTCTCTTTGATTGGCTTCCAATATGCTGTAGCTGCGATGGCAGGTGTTCTTTTACTGGTCTTTATCGGCAGTGTGATTAGCCTTAAATCCGACTTGGGCAAAGCGAAAAATAAACCTAAGTTCTCTGAAATTTTTTCCAAATCTAGCAGCGTAAACATTCTATCCGCTGCTCGTATGTTCCTGTTTGGTGCGCGTGATGTTTGGTTTGTGATTGCACTGCCAATTTATCTGGGATCTGTATTTGGATGGGATCATAGCGCCGTAGGTGGATTCCTTGCTATTTGGGTTATCGGTTACGGAATCATTCAAGGAATTACACCAAAGATAACAGGCAGTAAATCGGGGCATACTCCAGATGGTAAAGCCGCGATAGTGTGGGCGTTGGTATTGTCTGTAGTGACTGGCGTAATTGCTTACAGTGTGCAGCAGCAATGGTACCCAGAAGTGGTTATTGTCGTTGGATTGATGATTTTTGGTGCAGTGTTTGCGGTTAATTCTTCTCTGCACTCGTACTTAATCGTCAGCTATGCCAAAGGCGATGGCGTTTCTCTGGATGTCGGTTTCTACTACATGGCAAACGCAATGGGACGCTTGATAGGGACAATTCTGTCTGGTTGGGTATTCCAAATGTGGGGGTTCTCAGCCTGTCTATGGGTATCCTTTGCCTTCTTAGCATTAACGACCATTATTTCGTTTTGGTTGCCTATAGGTACAAATCAAAAACTGGCTCAGCAATAAATAAAACTAAGCAGATTTGTTCACCAATGCCAGCAATCGTAGCTGGCATTATTTTTTGTCAGTCTTAAACTACCTTCTGTGAAGGTGGTGATCGTTCTTTAGGGCTATGCCCGAAGAACGCGCATGTTAAAAATACCTTTGATTTGTGACCAAACAAACAGAGGAAATTAATAACATGAGTAGATGTGAATCCAGTTCATACGTTTTTGTAGTAACATAGTTAATTTGGCCACCTAGTTAGACGTGATATCATCACCTCATAAGTTAACAGGTGACATTATGACTAAACGTAAAAGCTAAATTAGGTTTGAATAAATCGATACTTGATCAAGGCTGGTATGAATTTCGTCGCCAGCTTGAGTATAAGCAGCTTTGGAATGGTGGATTAGTGATTGCTGTGCCAGCGCAATATACGAGCCAGACATGCCCTTGTTGCGGTCATGTATCAAAAGAGAACCTCCAAACTCAGGCTAATTTTACCTGTGTGGGATGTGATTATACCAACAATGCCGATATTGTTGGTGTAATAAATATTTTAGAGCGGGGACAGCGCTTGCTACCATGACGGGTTAGTGGAGAGTCAGCATTAGCCGCTTGATGAATCAGGAACCTTGCTAGAAAAGCAATTTTCTAGCACCTTGTAATGGGAATCCTCCACCGAATTAGGTGGAGGAGGATGTCAAGACGTGTAGTCAAATATGTTGATACAGCCTTTTGCAATGTTAACAAAGCAAAATAGCTACTCCCTCGAACTGGTGCGAACTATAGCATATAAGATTGAAAAAATAATTTGCGAAAATAGATTAATTTATTGATCAGTGAAGGTTGCCACATGACTCCATCAAATCACCAAACATGGTAGTTAATTCTGGCAGTCTTATTTAAATGGTGAATATGCTTTTAACAAAAACCGTAAAGCGATTGTTTTAACAGGTTTATTAAGTGGCATTGAGCCAATAGAATCCTCTGTGTAAACTATTAGCAATTTCGCCGTAAACCCTCGCCATGCGGGCGGTGAGTAGTCACGGCTGCTTTGTTTCTGCAATTTCTAACGCGGCTTTATCAAACGTATAAACTGTTGATATTTCATTTTTAATCAGTTGTCCATAACGTTTTGCTTTATTGATTATTAATGCATCTGGAAAATCAGCTTGTTTGGTTTTTCCTGCTGATTTTATAGGCTTAGCATCCATAAAGTCTTTTAAAGCCCCCCAAACTGCCTGACTGTCTTCAAAATTTAAATTTGGTTCAGTAAATAGTGCATGAATAACGTCAACAAGCTGTTCTTTACTTAAATTGTAGCGCTTGCCTTTTAATGTCCAGATGGTTTCTGTTAAGACAACATCAGTAATAAGGACTGTTCCTGAGCCTAAAATTAATTTACTTGCTTTCGTTGCTTGCTCACTTATGTCAGAATTGATGGCGATATCTTTAAGCAAGCCTTTCGCAGCTCCAGAATATTTTTTAACGATAGTGATCACACCTTGTCTATCAACAAAACTCTCTACATCATCACCTGCATTTATGTGAGCAACAACGCATTGCTCTATGGGGAGAGTAATTTGTCTCTTTGCACTAACTTTAGCCATATTAACCTCTTTACTATTTTTTGATATGTAAAGAATGTAATTATTATAAATAACTGTATATAAGTGTTTGAGTATATAGGTATACCTAAGTACTTTAGTGCGGATCTGAATTTCATTGGTTGTTAAATCGCTTCATTTTATGCAAATTATTGGATTAAAATTTGATTGACACTATTTATGCTTGAATCGGTAATGGGTGATAGTCACTATCACTTTTTATGAGTGCAATGGCGGTTCTAACCGTTTTATTTGCCAGAGCAATAGACTCGCCCCCGCTCATAGCATGCGTCAGTGCGATACTTGAGAAGTTACCGACGTTTTTCAAGGTGCAGTTGAGGGCATATCTTATGGCATTAAAAGAAGACTTTCATACACTTCAATGTTAATTTGCACTTAAATCTGATCCACGATTTGCATCTAAAAGTGATCCACCTAAGCAGGTCTATTTAGACCATATTTTTAGGTTAATTTCTACTGGTTTTCTCCTTAGACTTCTTCTTTGACTCTTTAAATCGATAGCTGTCATTACCTGTTTCAATGATGTGACAATGATGAGTGAGTCGATCGAGTAGTGCCGTTGTCATCTTTGCATCACCAAACACCTTTGACCATTCAGTAAAGTTAAGATTAGTTGTGATAACAACACTTGTGCGCTCATAGAGCTTGCTCAGTAGGTGGAACAGCAACGTGCCTCCAGCTTGACTGAAAGGCACATAACCAAGCTCGTCCAGTAGCACCAAGTCGCAGTTCACTAGACGGTTAGCCATGCGACCAACATGACCCGCTTGTTTTTCCTTTTCCAGTGTATTAACCAGCTCTATGGTTGATAAAAATCGTACTCGCATCTGATGATGTTGTATCGCTTGAACGCCTAACGCTGTGGCTAAATGAGTTTTCCCTGTTCCTGGCCCGCCAACAAGCACGATGTTTTGGCTATCTTTAATAAATTCACAGCGATGCAGACCTCTTATTAGGTATTCATCGACCGCACTTTCGCCAAAATCAAAGCCATATAAATCGCGATATACTGGGAACTTAGAAACTTTCATTTGGTAAGCGATACTGCGTACTTCTCGGTCTGCAACTTCCGCTTTAAGCAAGGTTTCCAGTATTGGCTGGGCTTGTTGATAGGCGGGTGAGTTTTGAGACGCAAGCTCTGTAATACTGCTGACCATACCGTGAAGTTTGAGTGTTTTTAACGTACTTAATAGGGCTTCATTGTGCATGACGCTGACCTCTTAATTCATCGTAACGAGATGTATCGCTGGTTGGCTCAGTAATCAGTCGTAACCCTTTCGATACGGAAGCTGGCTCCACTGGTTCAGGGCTAAGCAATCGACTTAGGCAGTTTATTACATGTTGTTTTGACGGTGTTCCTGCTTCAAGTGCCATTTCTATCGCTTGCTCTACATGCTTTTCATCGTGATGCAGCACCAACGACAGCACTTCTACCATTTCCCTATCACCACCTTGGCGTTGCAGTAAGATGGTTTGCAGGTGCTTAAAGCTATCAGGCAGTAGATTAAACGGAGCACCATTACGTAGTGAGCCAGGCTTACGCTGCGCGACTAACAAATAGTGTTGCCAGTTATAAATGATGCGTGGCGGCTCATGTCTAGGGTTAAATACCCGTAAATGCTCAGCGACTTGCTGTCCTTCTGTAAGCAAGGCAATTTTATCGGGATAAGCATGCAGACTCACTCTACGGTTAGCGTAACTGGCAGGTACGGAGTATTTGTTGTCATTATTAAACCACCTTCTTCAGAAGGTGGTGATCGTCCTTTTGGGCTAAGCCCGAAAGGCAATAAAGCGACAAGTAGCAATTATTTACTGATGCTGAAAGGTATTGAGCCGGATTGATTTTTTTATTGGTTAAATCTAAGTGCGGCACTTTGAATTATGTGTAAAGCAGAGCGCTAAGAGGTTACTAGAATCAAACTTAGCTTTCATTAGCCCCCTTTTAGGGGGCAGTGTCAAAGCTACCTGCTATTGCAGGTAGTTTTTTACTTCTGTCGAAGTTCACTAAGCAAGTGGAAGATACGCGTTTACCTTGCTCGATAAAGCCATCGAATGGTGCGGTAACCTTCATTAAATGAGGTCGTTCACTAAGCCATACTTGTTCGATAGTCTGATTGCTGTATTGAGGATGTTTACGTGACTGCCAATCTTGCACGCACTGCGCTTCTAGCCACTCATTGAGTTCAGCTAAGGTTTTTACTTTCGGAGCGCGTTGCCAGATAATAGAGCGAGCATCACGTACGTTCTTCTCAATTTGCCCTTTCTCCCAACCTGCGGCAGGATTACAGAAATCGGCTTCAAACAGATAATGACTGACCATAGCTAAGAAACGACGGTTTACTATGCGTTCTTTTCCTTTCTTAACCGCATCAACAGCGGTTTTCATGTTGTCGTAAATACCACGCTCAGGTACGCCTTGAAACACTCGAAAAGCATGGTTGTGAGCATCAAACAACATTTCATGGCTCTGGGCATAATAGGCACGTAGTAAGAAGGCTCGACTGTTACTAAGTTTAAAGTGCGCCACTTGTAACTTGGTTTTACAGCCATTGATGTAAGCCCAGTTTTCGCCCCAATCAAATTGAAAGGCTTCACCTGGTGCAAACTCAAGTGGCATGTACATCTGTTTTGAAGAAGTGAGTTTTTGTTCTTCTCGCCATTTACGGCCAAAAGAAGCGACCCTATCGTATGAGCCGCTATAACCAATAGAAACGAGGTCTTGGAACAAGTTTTTGACCGTTTTTCGCTGTTTTCTCGGTCGCCTTGCTTCGCGTTTCAACCAAGAAATCAGCAGTTCCTCAAACTCATCAAGTTTACTTAATGTACTGCGCTTAGAGTAAACAGGTTCGATGGTTTGATCTTTTAAATACTTTCTAACGGTATTTCTGGAAAGCCCAGTACGTCTAGCAATTTCCCTTTGCGACATCCCTTCTCGAAAATGCCAGCGACGAATAACGCTTAATAATGACATGTCTATCACTCCACATACTCCTGCTTTAAGTCAGCAGGATCTAGATTAGATTATGTGGATCAGTTTTCGGTGCAAATCAGGGGGTAAAGTGGATCAATTTTGGCTGCAATTTAACAACTTCAAAAATAAATGTACTTTTAAAATGCATATGTATTTGACAACTAAATGTTATTGGCTTGAGTTATATGTGTAATCTGAAAATACACATGGAGTTCAAAATGAAGATGAGAAGCGTTGCGGGTCTGCAGTTACCTCCTTGGTTACATGCCCTTATCAGTACGCAAGTGGGATAGTCCCTCTTGTGGCACTACAGGTATCGATCGGGATCTAAATGCCGCTCTTAATATCCGTGATAAAGGTATTCTAGAATTAAAAGCGGCTAGACAGTCTTTTCTGCTTATGGAAACCACGTAAGACTCGATACTATCGAGCACTGGCTAACGAAATAAGAAGCATCGCCCGACGGGCGGTGAGTAGTCACTTCAAGAACCAACGTCTGACTGGTTAAATGAGTGACTTCTCAAAAAAGTATTCGTGATCTTGTCCTGCGACTTGCATCTGTTAGCATTATTCTTGGCATTTGGCGAAAGTTGTTTGCTTTTTATGTCGAAAAAATCAACACGTCCTAGCTATTATGAAACAAAAGATAATATGAACACATATTCATACAACAGAGAAAGAAAGCTAATTGTTCGCTTTTTTTCGACCATCGGATTTATAGCTACCTTCGCTATGGCGTGTATTGCATTGTCTAATGCTGATATAGTGCTTGGTATTTTGCTTTTAGTTTCTGCTGCTTTATATGCATGGACTTTTTTTTATAGTGCAGTCGAAAAATCAGCGACCACCATATTATATAATCTTTATTGTTTAATGTTGTATTTAGTAATCACTGGTGGAGTCGAAGGTACCGGTCCAATTTGGATATTTATTGTATCACCAGTGGCTTACTCAATTAGAGGCCTTAAAAAAGGAACAATTGATATTGTTGTTTTCTTATTTGTTGTGATCGCCGGCTTTATTATTACAGATAACTATAATATTTATGATTATCAGCCTGAAGCACTTCCATTGAGGGTGGTCATTTCTTTTATTATTGTTGCGTTATTAACCGGCTTTTATGAGCGTTTACGCGAAAAATACAATAAAGAAATAGTCGCTCTGAGTCAAAAAAATGAGCGCCTTGCTACAATCGATTTCGTAACTGATTTGCCTAACAGGCGTTTTATGATGAAAGAGCTTGTTGAGCTTAAACACCGCCATAAAAAAACTAAGCAGCCGTATGTGATTTTGTTAGCTGATGTTGATAATTTCAAAAAAATTAATGACAACTACGGCCACGACTTAGGTGATGAGGCGTTAACCCAACTTGCCAATATTTTACAAAAGAGCATGCCAACGCAAGGTATTGCTTCTCGATGGGGCGGGGAGGAGTTTTTGATTGCATTACCAAACAGCGACAAAGAGTCGGGACAAAGTATTGCAGAAAAAATTCATGCTGAATTACAAAAAACAACGATCCACATGAACGGAAAATCGGTGGAATTAACACTAAGTATAGGGCTTGTGCAAAGCCAGTTAGATAAAACCATAGCTCAAGATATAAAGCTGGCCGACGAGCGCTTATATAAGGCAAAAGAGCAAGGCAAAAATAGAACTTGTTCTTAATGTTTGTGTCTAGTCTGACTTCTCCTGTAAGACTTAGTTGGTCACTCGACCTCTAAGCTATACGCCTTGAAGTTCTGGATTGACGACTCCGCCGTTGAAGCGTGGCAATGCAAAAGCCACCACGGTAAACGTGGCAGAGGCTTTCAATTTGCTGATACTGCAATCGAAACAGCTTTGATGATTAAAGGGATATTCTCTCTTCCGTTGCGTGCACTCAAAAAAAGGTTCGAATAGGGAAGACCTATTGGGGGGACGGACTCGAGCCGGGTTGGAACACGAGCGGGCACCACATTGATGGTGATGAGATAGATATTTTGGTTCAAAACGACAGGACAAAGTGGAGGCATTGCGATTTTTCAAGTTCTTGTATTCGTTGTTGCTCAGGCGTTAAGGCTTTTTGGTTTTGTGGGGTAATGCCTTGCTTTACAGAGAGTTGGATATAAGAAAACGTGTATTGCACTTGCTAATAAAACGGTACGAACAGCTTGGCTTTATTAAAACAAAATACGAAATACCAACCTGAAATGCTTACGGTTTAACAGATAACTAAGATTTATGCATCATCATTTTGTAAAATTTAAGAATTTATTAGTTCCATCGAATTGCGCAACAAAGCCGACAGAATACACAATAGCAATCGTTAACTTGGTTAAAGTTGTTATGCAAATAGTGGATTGTTTGTATATTTGTTATTAATGTGTTCCATGTGTGTGATATTATAAATATAGTCGTTCGCCGAGCAAGTACGATAGAGGGCATTTTTTTATGTCAGATATTTATCTAATTGAGAGGAGAATATAGTTATTATCGTCATAGTAAAGTTGGTAGGATGAATGTCTGTTGGATCATTAAAATTTGTTTATCTTTTTAGGAAAAATAAATTATTCACAAACGGCTCTTTTTATTTAAAAAGTGCTTTATTTCTTTTTTCTTTAGGGGGCTCATTTTCAGCATTAGCGGCTGATGAGTTAACGTTTGTTGAGTCGTTCAATGAATCATCTATCGTTAGTGACCCTGCTGTCAGTCCTGATGGTCGGTATGTATATGTTGTTTCCTATCCAAGTAACTCTATATTCGTCCACGAAAGGTCGATATTGACAGGTAAGCTCACCTTGATTCAAGAAGTCTCAGATAGCACTAATATTAGGACTGCGTTTGGAGTCGATGTAAGTCCAGATGGAAAGCAGATTTATGTTAGTTCCGCGACAGGTAATTCAATTGCGGTGTATTCTCGAGATAACACCACGGGGCATTTATCTTTTGTGGAGGTACACAAGACAGCTGAATCTGAATTTAGCTCTTCTGGTTTTCTCTCAGTAACTGCAAGTCAAGATGGACTTTCGGTTTATAGTGTAGGGAGTTCTATCGATGGATTGGTTGTTTTTCAGCGTGATACTGATACCGGAAAGCTTACTTTCTTGGAGGAGCATCTCGATAATGCTAATGGAAATTTATTAGACCAAGTATACTATCCTTCGAATGGCCCGATTAATAATGTAGCTATTTCTGAAGCAGGAAATTTTGTTTTTATAACATCTACTAACGACGATGCCGTATCAGTATATGCCCGAGACAGTAACAATGGTTCTTTAACACTATCGTCGACTGTGGTTGATGGTGTCGATGGTGTCGATGGTATCGAAGGTGCTTCTTCTCTAGTATTGTCTGCTGATAATAAGTATCTGTTTGTTAGTGGACAAAGTGAGAATTCTGTTGCTGTTTTTTCTGTTGATAGCGATACAAGTGTATTAACTTATATTGAAAAGAAAACCGATGAAGTAGATGGGATTTCCACCTTAGGGGGAGCCCGCTCATTAGCAATTAGTCCAGATGGGCGTTATTTATATGTAAGTGCATTTACTGATAATAGTATTACAGTTTTTGCTATAGACAGTTCTTCTGGTTCATTAACTTATCTGACTTCTGTGCGGGATAATGTTGATTCAATAAATGGACTGGCTGGGGCATCTGGAATGGAGGTCGATCCTTTAAGCCGACATTTGTATGTGGCAGGGATGAATGATAATGCTATTTCTGTTTTTAGCTTGCCTATACCTGCTATTACTTTAAGTAACACCGTAGCCTCTGTAACTGAAAAAGGAGATTCTATTGTATTAGATAATGCACTTGAACTTTATGATAGTGATGATACAAACTTGGAATCAGCTACTGTGAGTTTTGGCGCAGGATTTAATGCTAATGACCAATTATCAATAACAGCACAGGCTGGAGTTGTAGTGACTCATCAGTCTGCGCAAAGAAAAATTACATTGACTGGTAGCGCCACGTTGGAACGTTACCAAGAAATTTTACGTTCTTTGACTTTCCGTGCGGGCAATGATGAAGCCATCGGTGATGGTGAAACGGCAACACGTGAAGTTAACCTACAGATCTCCGATGGAACAAATCTAAGTGCTACTGTGACGATTACCGTTGTAGTAAATGGCTCAGTAAGTAATTCCGCTCCAATAATTAGCGGTATGCCGTCCACAGTAGTGGAAGAGGATTCAGCTTATAACTTTATACCTACAGCTAACGATGTGGATGTAGGTGATAGCTTAACATTTAGTATCACTAATAAGCCTGACTGGGCAAACTTTAATACAAACACAGGCGCATTGACAGGTACTCCAAAAAACGATGATGTGGGGATTACCAGTAATATAGTTATTAGTGTTTCAGATGCTACAGATAGCACAAGTCTTACGGCATTTAGCATAAACGTAATTAACACCAACGATGCGCCGAGTATCACCATCAACTCCACGTTAACCACCGATGAAGACAATCAGCAGACATTGAGCTTTGCGTTCAATGATGTCGATGGCGACACGGTGACCGCGATCGAGAAAACGGGCCCAGCGCACGGCAGCATCACTATCGAAGGCACCAATATTGTGTACACGCCAACGGCTGACTACAACGGTAACGACAGTTTTGTGGTGACTCTAACGGATAACAATGGGTTCAGCGTTGATAAAACCGTGAATGTGACCGTGAGCAGCGTGAACGATGCGCCGAGTATCACCATCAACTCCACATTAACCACCGATGAAGACAATCAGCAGACATTGAGCTTTGCGTTCAATGATGTCGATGGCGACACGGTGACCGCGACCGAGAAAACGGGCCCAGCGCACGGCAGCATCACTATCGAAGGCACCAATATTGTGTACACGCCAACGGCTGACTACAACGGTAACGACAGTTTTGTGGTGACTCTAACGGATAACAATGGGTTCAGCGTTGATAAAACCGTGAATGTGACCGTGAGCAGCGTGAACGATGCGCCGAGTATCACCATCAACTCCACATTAACCACCGATGAAGACAATCAGCAGACATTGAGCTTTGCGTTCAATGATGTCGATGGCGACACGGTGACCGCGACCGAGAAAACGGGCCCAGCGCACGGCAGCATCACTATCGAAGGCACCAATATTGTGTACACGCCAACGGCTGACTACAACGGTAACGACAGTTTTGTGGTGACTCTAACGGATAACAATGGGTTCAGCGTTGATAAAACCGTGAATGTGACCGTGAGCAGCGTGAACGATGCGCCGAGTATCACCATCAACTCCACAATAACCACCGATGAAGACAATCAGCAGACATTGAGCTTTGCGTTCAATGATGTCGATGGCGACACGGTGACCGCGATCGAGAAAACGGGCCCAGCGCACGGCAGCATCACTATCGAAGGCACCAATATTGTGTACACGCCAACGGCTGACTACAACGGTAACGACAGTTTTGTGGTGACTCTAACGGATAACAATGGGTTCAGCGTTGATAAAACCGTGAATGTGACCGTGAGCAGCGTGAACGATGCGCCGAGTATCACCATCAACTCCACATTAACCACCGATGAAGACAATCAGCAGACATTGAGCTTTGCGTTCAATGATGTCGATGGCGACACGGTGACCGCGATCGAGAAAACGGGCCCAGCGCACGGCAGCATCACTATCGAAGGCACCAATATTGTGTACACGCCAACGGCTGACTACAACGGTAACGACAGTTTTGTGGTGACTCTAACGGATAACAATGGGTTCAGCGTTGATAAAACCGTGAATGTGACCGTGAGCAGCGTGAACGATGCGCCGAGTATCACCATCAACTCCACATTAACCACCGATGAAGACAATCAGCAGACATTGAGCTTTGCGTTCAATGATGTCGATGGCGACACGGTGATCGCGACCGAGAAAACGGGCCCAGCGCACGGCAGCATCACTATCGAAGGCACCAATATTGTGTACACGCCAACGGCTGACTACAACGGTAACGACAGTTTTGTGGTGACTCTAACGGATAACAATGGGTTCAGCGTTGATAAAACCGTGAATGTGACCGTGAGCAGCGTGAACGATGCGCCGAGTATCACCATCAACTCCACATTAACCACCGATGAAGACAATCAGCAGACATTGAGCTTTGCGTTCAATGATGTCGATGGCGACACGGTGATCGCGACCGAGAAAACGGGCCCAGCGCACGGCAGCATCACTATCGAAGGCACCAATATTGTGTACACGCCAACGGCTGACTACAACGGTAACGACAGTTTTGTGGTGACTCTAACGGATAACAATGGGTTCAGCGTTGATAAAACCGTGAATGTGACCGTGAGCAGCGTGAACGATGCGCCGAGTATCACCATCAACTCCACATTAACCACCGATGAAGACAATCAGCAGACATTGAGCTTTGCGTTCAATGATGTCGATGGCGATACGGTGATCGCGACCGAGAAAACGGGCCCAGCGCACGGCAGCATCACTATCGAAGGCACCAATATTGTGTACACGCCAACGGCTGACTACAACGGTAACGACAGTTTTGTGGTGACTCTAACGGATAACAATGGGTTCAGCGTTGATAAAACCGTGAATGTGACCGTGAGCAGCGTGAACGATGCGCCGAGTATCACCATCAACTCCACATTAACCACCGATGAAGACAATCAGCAGACATTGAGCTTTGCGTTCAATGATGTCGATGGCGACACGGTGACCGCGATCGAGAAAACGGGCCCAGCGCACGGCAGCATCACTATCGAAGGCACCAATATTGTGTACACGCCAACGGCTGACTACAACGGTAACGACAGTTTTGTGGTGACTCTAACGGATAACAATGGGTTCAGCGTTGATAAAACCGTGAATGTGACCGTGAGCAGCGTGAACGATGCGCCGAGTATCACCATCAACTCCACATTAACCACCGATGAAGACAATCAGCAGACATTGAGCTTTGCGTTCAATGATGTCGATGGCGATACGGTGATCGCGACCGAGAAAACGGGCCCAGCGCACGGCAGCATCACTATCGAAGGCACCAATATTGTGTACACGCCAACGGCTGACTACAACGGTAACGACAGTTTTGTGGTGACTCTAACGGATAACAATGGGTTCAGCGTTGATAAAACCGTGAATGTGACCGTGAGCAGCGTGAACGATGCGCCGAGTATCACCATCAACTCCACATTAACCACCGATGAAGACAATCAGCAGACATTGAGCTTTGCGTTCAATGATGTCGATGGCGACACGGTGACCGCGATCGAGAAAACGGGCCCAGCGCACGGCAGCATCACTATCGAAGGCACCAATATTGTGTACACGCCAACGGCTGACTACAACGGTAACGACAGTTTTGTGGTGACTCTAACGGATAACAATGGGTTCAGCGTTGATAAAACCGTGAATGTGACCGTGAGCAGCGTGAACGATGCGCCGAGTATCACCATCAACTCCACATTAACCACCGATGAAGACAATCAGCAGACATTGAGCTTTGCGTTCAATGATGTCGATGGCGACACGGTGATCGCGACCGAGAAAACGGGCCCAGCGCACGGCAGCATCACTATCGAAGGCACCAATATTGTGTACACGCCAACGGCTGACTACAACGGTAACGACAGTTTTGTGGTGACTCTAACGGATAACAATGGGTTCAGCGTTGATAAAACCGTGAATGTGACCGTGAGCAGCGTGAACGATGCGCCGAGTATCACCATCAACTCCACATTAACCACCGATGAAGACAATCAGCAGACATTGAGCTTTGCGTTCAATGATGTCGATGGCGACACGGTGATCGCGACCGAGAAAACGGGCCCAGCGCACGGCAGCATCACTATCGAAGGCACCAATATTGTGTACACGCCAACGGCTGACTACAACGGTAACGACAGTTTTGTGGTGACTCTAACGGATAACAATGGGTTCAGCGTTGATAAAACCGTGAATGTGACCGTGAGCAGCGTGAACGATGCGCCGAGTATCACCATCAACTCCACATTAACCACCGATGAAGACAATCAGCAGACATTGAGCTTTGCGTTCAATGATGTCGATGGCGATACGGTGATCGCGACCGAGAAAACGGGCCCAGCGCACGGCAGCATCACTATCGAAGGCACCAATATTGTGTACACGCCAACGGCTGACTACAACGGTAACGACAGTTTTGTGGTGACTCTAACGGATAACAATGGGTTCAGCGTTGATAAAACCGTGAATGTGACCGTGAGCAGCGTGAACGATGCGCCGAGTATCACCATCAACTCCACATTAACCACCGATGAAGACAATCAGCAGACATTGAGCTTTGCGTTCAATGATGTCGATGGCGACACGGTGATCGCGACCGAGAAAACGGGCCCAGCGCACGGCAGCATCACTATCGAAGGCACCAATATTGTGTACACGCCAACGGCTGACTACAACGGCAACGACAGTTTTGTGGTGACTCTAACGGATAACAATGGGTTCAGCGTTGATAAAACCGTGAATGTGACCGTGAGCAGCGTGAACGATGCGCCGAGTATCACCATCAACTCCACATTAACCACCGATGAAGACAATCAGCAGACATTGAGCTTTGCGTTCAATGATGTCGATGGCGATACGGTGATCGCGACCGAGAAAACGGGCCCAGCGCACGGCAGCATCACTATCGAAGGCACCAATATTGTGTACACGCCAACGGCTGACTACAACGGTAACGACAGTTTTGTGGTGACTCTAACGGATAACAATGGGTTCAGCGTTGATAAAACCGTGAATGTGACCGTGAGCAGCGTGAACGATGCGCCGAGTATCACCATCAACTCCACATTAACCACCGATGAAGACAATCAGCAGACATTGAGCTTTGCGTTCAATGATGTCGATGGCGACACGGTGATCGCGACCGAGAAAACGGGCCCAGCGCACGGCAGCATCACTATCGAAGGCACCAATATTGTGTACACGCCAACGGCTGACTACAACGGTAACGACAGTTTTGTGGTGACTCTAACGGATAACAATGGGTTCAGCGTTGATAAAACCGTGAATGTGACCGTAAGCAGCGTGAACGATGAACCAATTGCTGTAGATGATCACAGTTATACGTTTACACAGAGCGATAGTGGTAGGTATACGCTAGATGTATTGGCGAACGATACTGATAGTGACGGTGATGCTTTGCAACTGGAGTGGGTTATAACCGACTCCGGTGCAGTAAGTTATCAGAATGGTTTCATTACTCTAGTTGCTGATACTTTAGGGGAGTTTACTTTGAAGTATAGTGTCAGTGATGATAATGGTGGTAATGATGTTGCTGAAGTAACGGTTGTCATTGTTGCTGACGAAGGCTCAGCGCCGATCGTGACGGCTCCGAATGCAATAGACGTTAATGCGACAGCGTTATTTACAAAAGTAAATTTAGGCGTTGCAGTGGCTTCAGACAGTAATGGTAGCGCGTTACCAATATCTTTGGTTGAGGACAATACTTTTTTCGCGCCTGGACTTCACACCATATATTGGGAAGCAACCGATTCTAATGGTCGGCAAGGGGTAGATAGTCAGCAAATTACAGTCCACCCATTGATTTCTTTTGGTAAGGATGACGAGACAACTGAAGGTACAACGCATTCTGTCGAGGTTTATCTGAATGGTGAAGCACCTAGCTATCCAGTAACGGTTCCTTATGTCGTTAGTGGCAGTGCAGACTCTTCTGATCACAACTTAATTGATGGTGAAATTAATATTACTAGTGGCACAACAGGAAGCATCGATTTCACGATTGTGGACGATATGGTGGCAGAAGGGCCGGAAACGATCATTATTACATTGGGTGATGGTTTAAATAAAGGCAGTAAGTCTAGTTATACATTGAATATTCAGGAATCCAATGTCGCTCCAAAAGTCAATTTAGCCATTACACAAGATGGCGAGAGTCGCAGTGTGGTAGAAAGCAATACCAATATGGTTACAGTGACAGCAACCGTTGAGGATGCGAATATTGAGGACACGCATTCGTATACTTGGATCAATGATGATTCGTCGTTGGCGAATGTCAGTACAGACGACAATGTGTTTGCATTTTCGCCTGAAGGGTTGTTGGTTAGTGTTTATCATTTAACCCTTGAGGTCGATGACGGGAGCGAAGTGGTATCGAAAGATATCTATATTGAAGTGACTGATCAATTAGCAACACTAACCGCGAAGGATAGTGATGGCGATCTGATCCCTGACGATGAAGAAGGGTATACCGATAGCGATAACGACGGTATACCAGATTATCTCGATGCGATAAGTGAATGTAATGTTATCCAACATCAGGCACTTGAATCTCAGGACTATTTGATTGAAGGGGAACCAGGCGTTTGCTTACGTAAAGGGGTGACACTGGTTGATAACCAGACTGGCGGTACACAGTTGCTAACCAGCGAACTAATTACTGATAGTAGTGCGGCGAATATTGGTGGTATATTTGATTTTGTGGCTTATGGATTACCGACACCAGGACAGTCTTATCAGATAGCACTTCCACAACGCCTACCTGTACCAGCAAGTGCGGTCTATCGGAAATATAGTGAGGCCAGTGGTTGGATAGATTTTCAAATAGATGCTGACAATTACATTTCCTCTTCCGCGGGTGAAGAAGGTTACTGCCCTCCTCCAGGGAGCAGCATGTGGAGCGAAGGATTAACGGAAGGTCATTGGTGTGTGCAATTGACTATCGAAGATGGTGGTCCTAACGACGATGATGGCTTGGCTAACGGGACGATTGTCGATCCTGGTGGTGTCGCGACGACTTCTCAAAATATACTTCCGGTAGCGGTAGATGATAATGTGTATGTGGCAATTAACGGTTCATTACTGATCGATGTATTGGACAACGACAGTGACGCCGATGGCGATACGTTGTCGATTAACAGCGCAAGTGTCAGTTTTGGCACTGTGTCTATTGAAAATGATCTTATTGTCTATCAGGCTGCCGATGAATTTTATGGTACAGATACTATTGAATACAGCGTTACAGACGGAAATGGTGGTACTGCTTATGCAGAAGTTACGGTTAATGTGACACCATCCGCCGGTGGAACAGTAAGCAACAGTGCCGGTGGAGGAAGTATAGGAGGATTGACTGTCTTGATCTTAAGTCTCTTGGGCGTTGCGCGAAGCCACTGCCGTCAACTGTCAGCGGTATTATTGACCGTGTGTAGCTTCAATAGTCAAGCGAACTGGTTTATCGATGCGAGTTTAGGTCAAAGTATTGCAGACAATCGTGAGACAGAATTTGATGAGTTCGTACAGGATAAAGAGAGAAGTGCGCTAGCTTGGTCTGTTGGCCTTGGGTATCAATTGACAGCAGACTGGAACGTTACAGGACGTTACCTTGACTTAGGGGAAGGTAGCGCAACATTAAGTACTGATAACCGAATTGAACCAACTACCTATCATCAAAGTGTCACTAAGGTGACACCAGTGCTAGCAGAGGGTTTTGCTATTGATGTTAGTTATACCTTATTGAAGGATAACCATGCGAAAGTAAATGCTGTTATTGGCGGTTTTGCTTGGAATGTGGACTTTGATAGTACATACCAAGAAACGAACATGACGAGCAGTGAGAATGGTATCGATCCGTATATAGGTGTTAGCTTTGACTATAAGCTGACTGACGATTGGTATGTAGGTTGGCAGTTTACACGTTATTTTATTGATTTGAATGATGTCACCACTATGGAACTGACACTCCAATACTATTTTGATAATTAACGTCGTTCGCTTTCAGGGCATTTAAATAGCGAAAGAGTCTCGATCTAGAAATAGACGAGACTCTTTTTTTGTTAATGAAAGCTGCAATGTGTGCTGAAGGATGTGTATGTGTCAGCCATAATGCGCAATAGAACTCTTGCTGAACTTTTTTTGTGTTTCCCACTGAAAATGTTGGAGACATTCAACTAGGTTGATAATAAATACAAAATATGGATAATACATTGCGGTCTAAATTGACTGTTAGTATTGGTATGTGTATTGCCACTCACTATTCAATGTGGCAGCCGTTCCATGTTTATTATAATTGGAAGCAAGATCTCATTTTTCGCTCCATTTACTCTTTGCAAGGCTGTATAGCTTATAGAATCCGTGGCTGTTATTGTTGAGTGTCACGATACATTCCTTTTATGATTTGGTTAACATGAAAATTAATAAAAATCGTCTCCTTTTAGTACTGCTGCCTGCATTTCTGGTTGGGTGTACTGTTCCTGGGTCTCACCTTTCTACCGATAATAAAAATGTGATCCTTGCTGCTGAAGATGAGACACAACCGGACATCTCAGATGTGGTTAACTTGTACCCTCTTACCGCACAGTCGGTGGCCAATTATCGTAGTGAAACTTTGTCGGTTTCTCTGGCTAATCCTAAATTAGATGCCGATATTGCTTTGTATGAATATAAAGTCGGTGTCGGTGATATTTTAAATATTACTATTTGGGACCATCCTGAACTGACCATTCCTGCAGGCTCTTATCGCAGTAGTGAAGAAGCCGGTAACTGGGTACACGCCGATGGCACTATTTTTTATCCTTACATTGGTGTGGTACAAGTCGCGGGAAAAACTGTTCGTGACATCCGTACCGATATTGCCAGCCGCTTAGCAAAATACATCGAAAGCCCTCAGGTAGACGTTAACGTAGCCGCGTTTCGCTCTAAAAAAACCTACATTACTGGTGAGGTTGCTACACCAGGTCAACAATACATTACCAATATTCCTTTAACTTTACTCGATGCCATTAATCGCTCTGGTGGGTTATCTGAGGATGCCGATTGGCGTAATGTGTCACTCACCCGTGACGGCATAGAGGAAAATCTTTCGTTGTACGGTTTGATGCAACGTGGCGATTTAACTCAAAATCGCTTGCTGCAAGCGGGCGATATAGTGCACGTGCCGCGTAACGATGCGCAGAAAGTGTTTGTGATGGGCGAAGTTAATGAACCTAAGTTACTTAAAATTGACCGAGTGGGCATGAGCTTAACTGAGGCGCTGAGCCAGGTGGGCGGTATTAGCCAACTTTATGCCGATGCAACCGGAGTGTTTGTGATTCGAACCTCCGATGATAAATCTGAACGGATGGCCGATATCTACCAGCTAAATATGCAAGATGCCTCCGCTTTGGTGATTGGTACCGAATTTGATTTAAAACCTTATGACATTGTGTATGTGACCGCTGCGCCCATCAGCCGTTGGAACCGTGTGATTGGTCAGTTAGTGCCGACCATCTCCGGCTTTAATGAATTGACAGAAGGTGTACTACGCATTCGTAATTGGCCATAAGCTAAGGTAGAATAGACATTAGACCACATTTTTATTGTGGTCTATTTTTTATAGTTGAAAGAATATTATGTTTAATAAAATTTTAGTGGTATGTGTGGGCAATATTTGCCGTTCACCTACTGGCGAGCGAGTACTGCAAACCTTGCTACCAGATAAACAGATCGCCTCAGCAGGTATTGCTGCCGAAAAAAGCGGACTAGTCGGCAAACCGGCCGATAACAGTGCTGTTGCCATTGCCGCAGAGAATGGGGTTGATGTGGCAAACCACCAGTCTCAACAACTGACCGCCCAGCTTTGTGCTCAGTATGATTTGATCTTAGTGATGGAGAAAGGGCATTTACAGGCTTTGACTGAAATATCCCCCGAATCTCGTGGTAAAGCGATGTTGTTTGGCCAATGGATTGGGCAGAAAGATATTCCCGATCCGTATCGCCAGAGCCGCGAAGCCTTTGAACATGCTTATCAATTGATTGATCAAGCCGCGCGCGCGTGGGCGAAAAAGCTGTAAAGCTTAAATTCTCTCAGGTTTATGTTTTGCAACATTTAAGTACCGCTTAAGATGGTGTAAGCTAAGCCACGACTGAAAAATCATACAAAAAAGCATGCGGCAAGTCGTTAGCATGCTTTGTTAAATCGTACTCTTTTAGGAACTCGCAATCTAATGACAACACAACCATCTCAGCAATCATATTCTGATCACTCCGATGAAATAGATTTAGGAAAACTGCTTGGTATTTTACTGGATGCTAAATGGTTCATTATATTCATCACCTTCTCCTTCGCTGTATTTGGTGTTGCTTTTGCGCTGCTTTCTACCCCGATATACAAAGCCGATGCCTTGATTCAAATTGAACAGAAAAGCTCTGGTGGTATCTCATCCATGGTGGGTGATATGGGCGATCTGTTTGCTCAAGAATCGTCGGCTACTACTGAAGTGGAGATCATCAAA
Source organism: Vibrio sp. MA40-2 (assembly GCF_047302445.1). Lineage (NCBI taxonomy): Bacteria > Pseudomonadati > Pseudomonadota > Gammaproteobacteria > Vibrionales > Vibrionaceae > Vibrio > Vibrio sp. MA40-2. The sequence continues at coordinate 805,145 of NZ_CP178627.1, read as the reverse complement.
TCTCGGATGATTTTGGGCGAGACAGTCGATAAATTTAACTTAACTATTGTTACTTCCCCTGTCTATATGCCCTTGGTAGGTAAAGGCCTGGCTCGTTTAACCGGTGAGATTAATACGATCTCGGTTGGTCGTTTTTTGCTGCCAGATTATGCCAGTCAATATGGGCATACCATACAGATTGTTGATGCCGAGCAAGGCACTTATCAACTGGTTCGTGAAGATGAACGGGTTATCTTGCAAGGCAAAGTAGGCGAGCTGGCCAACGTAGATGGTTACAGCTTATTTGTCGCGGGCTTTGACTCTAGCAATGGCTTTGAGTTTGCTATTGGTAAGCGTAGTCGACTAGAGGCCATTGAATGGCTCAAGTCTTCCTTATCTTTGGCTGAACAAGGCAAACAGACCGGTATTTTGAAATTAAGCTTTGAAGGCGAAGATAAACAGCTGATTGCCGAAATACTTAACCATATCAGCCAGATCTATTTCTTACAGAATGTCGAGCGTAATTCAGCTGAAGCAGAGAAAAGTCTGGCTTTCTTAGAAGGCCACTTACCAGGTATTAAATCGAAATTGACAGATTTTGAAAATACCTTAAACAATTATCGCCAAGAGAATGAGTCAATAGATCTTGGCCTAGAAGCGCAATCCACTTTGCGAGTGATGGTTGAGCTTGAAGCGCAGTTAAATGAACTGACTTTTAAAGAGAGCGAAGTTAGCCAGCGCTTTACCAAAGACCACCCTACTTATAAGGCTCTTATTGATAAGCGACAAGTTTTATTGAGTGAAAAAGAGCGGTTAAATAAGCAAGTGCAAAAGTTGCCGAAAACGCAACGAGAGGTGCTGCGTATGACCCGTGATGTAGAAGTCAACCAACAGATTTATATTCAACTGCTTAATAAAGTGCAAGAGCTGAGCATTATTAAAGCCGGTACCGTAGGTAACGTGCGTATTTTAGATGATGCGCAAACTTATTCCCGAGCAGTAAAACCTAAGAAGCCACTGATTGCTGTGTTAGCCACCTTACTCGGTGGTATGTTAAGCGTTGCTTTAGTTTTGGTTAAGGCTGCTTTCCATAAAGGTATTGAAAGCGCCGATCAAATTGAACAGATTGGTTTATCTGTTTATGCTGCGGTACCTAAATCTGCTTTGCAGATTGAGCTTAGTAATCGCTTTAAATCTAAAAAGCACAAAAATCAAGGTACGCAAGCCTTGCTGGCAGAATCTAACCCCGCCGATCTTTCGGTGGAAGCATTACGTGGCCTTCGCACCAGCTTGCACTTTGCTATGTTAGAAGCAAAAAATAACATTGTGATGATTTCCGGTCCGGCGCCGAGTATTGGTAAGTCGTTTATCTCAACTAACTTTGCTGCGGTTGCAGCGAAAACCGGCCAAAAGGTATTGTTAATTGATGCTGATATGCGTAAAGGGTATTTGCAACAAAGCTTTGGTGTGGGTTGGGATAATGGTCTTTCTGATTTACTAGGTGGCAAGCAAGAGAACGCTCAAGCGGTGAAAGCCACGCCAGTTGAAAATTTGGATATTATCACCCGTGGTCAAGTGCCGCCTAACCCATCGGAATTATTAATGCACCCGCGCTTTGCCCAATTATTGGACTGGGCGGCGCAAGAGTATGATTTAGTTATTGTCGATACCCCACCAGTCCTGGCGGTTACCGATCCAAGTATTGTTGGCGCGCTTGCTGGCACCACATTAATGGTGGCCCGTTTTGGTCAAAATACCATTAAAGAGATTGAAGTGGCGCGTAATCGTTTTGAACAATCGGGTATTGAAGTGAAAGGGGTTATCTTTAACGCTATTGAGAAGAAAGCATCTAGCTCGTACGGTTATGGTTATTACAACTATGCGTATTCAAGTGATAAAAAATAGCCATTGATAATAAATAGTCATTAAATCCGCTATTAATAGAAAATTTTTTTACATTTGAATGCCAGTCAGCTTTGCTGATTGGCATTTTTTATTATTAAACGAGGCAAATATGAGCTATGCTATGCAACGCTAAGCACAGCGTGCTAGCGTTATTTTTATTAAAAAAATTCCATATCGTCAGATGCTAATTGATTAATATTATGTTTTTAGAACTATTTTTTGTGTTTATCTCGTCGTTTTTATTTCTTTTTATGCTGCGTAAAGCGGCTAGAAAGGTTGGGTTAGTTGATAAACCTAACGCAAGAAAACTTCATAAAGGTGCGATTCCACTGGTTGGAGGGCTTGCCATATGCATTTCTATCACTCAGTTGTTGGTATTTAAACCGGATCTTATTACTCACAGTAAGTTGTTTATTGGCTGTATTGTTTTACTCGCCGTGTTAGGTGCGTTTGACGATAAGTTCGATATCAGTGTGAAAATTAGGTTGTTGGTTCAAACTGCTCTAGCGATTGTTATGCTGAATGTCGCCGATATCGAATTATTAGATATTGGCAATATTGTTGGCGGCGGCAATATCCATTTAGGCTTACTCGCGCCTATTGCCACTATTGTGGCGGTTATTGGTGCAATTAATGCGTTTAATATGGTTGATGGTATTGATGGTTTGCTTGGCGGGCTATCGATAACGGTGTTTGCTGGCCTATCTTATTTACTGTTCGACAAAGGGCAAACCGGCTTAGCCTATCTGTCTATCGCAATCATTGTGGCCATGATCCCGTATGTTTGTATGAACCTTGGCATATGCGGAAGGCAACGAAAAGTCTTTATGGGCGATGCGGGCAGCATGGTAATTGGTTTTAGTGTGATTTGGTTGTTACTAGAAGCTAGCCAAAACTCTCAGCATAACAGTGGCCCGATTATGCGCCCAATTACTGCGTTATGGCTTATTGCCGTACCACTGATGGATATGGCAGCGATTATGATCCGCCGTATACGTCGCGGTGTGTCACCATTTAAACCCGATAGAGAACACCTTCATCATATTTTCCAACGTTTAGGTTTTTCTTCGCGGGAAACGTTACTCATTATCTGCTTAATCTCAGTTTTTTATGTCAGTTTCGGTATTTATGGTGAAATGAACGCGATTGATGAATCGGTTATGTTTGCGCTGTTTATGTTCTGTTTTGCGATTTATGCAGTTTCATTAAGTTATGTGTGGCGTATTACTCATTTTTTACGCAAGAGGCTTAAATTGCACCGGATACGTAAGCTACGTAAAACATCAGTTGCTGGTGTTTTGGAAAGCGATAACGTGTAAGGTAATTCTAATGTGTAAATAGGGCGACAACATGTCAACCTAATTACCATTTGATCTAACTGTAATTTCATCTAATTATTTTCTGATCTAACAGCTATCTGATTTGATTGAAGCTATCCACTATTATTGACGCTATCCACTGTTTATTAAGGCTAATACAGTGGATAGCTTGTAGTGATTTGCTTGTAATGAATAGCTTGTCGTGGCAAGTAATTTACACAAATACTTATGTTTATGTATACGTATCGGTTATTTCAGTTTGACTAAGCAAAAGTGCTTCTTACCACGCTGAATTAACCAGCACTGATCAAATAACGCAAAGTCGGGCTGTGGATTAGTTGGGGTTATGTTTTCACCATTTACACTAATCGCATTATCTTTGATTAGCTTTCTGGTGATACGTTTGGATTTCGCTAATCCTGATTCAACCAACAACTCTACCACATAAATATAAAAATCGGGCTCAGAGCACATAGCTATCCCTAATTATTTAGAGCGTCAATTTGCAGTGACGGCTCCAAACAAAGTTTGGGTTGGAGATGTAACGTTTGTGTGGACAGGAAATCGATGGGCATATCTCGCGGTAGTCATCGACCTATTTTCACGTAAGCCTATTGGGTGGGCGATGTCTTTATCACCTGATAGTAAATTAACAGGTAAAGCACTTTCAATGGCCTTTGAATCACGAGGTCAACCGGAAGGTATTTTGTTCCACTCGGCATCCAGGGAAGCCATTATACAAGTAGGAAATATCGTCAATTACTTTGGCGTTATCGAATCAAGCAGAGCTTATTACGCAGAGGAAACTGTTGGGATATAGTCCGATGGAACGTTTCTTCAGAAGTTTGAAAAGTGAATGGATCCCTGAAAATGGTTATCGTACTTTTTCTGAAGCTAAAGAACAGATTGTTCGGTACATTATTGGATATTACAGCCAGCTTAGGCCCCATCAATATATTGGAGGATTAACACCGAATGAATCGAAACGATTATTCTGGTTAAACTCCGACATCGTGGCCAATTATTCTTGACCACTTCAAACTGCTTCTTATGTTGAGAGGATAAGGCTATTTCACTTCGTATCTAAGTAGAACTTCATTATCTAAAACAACATTTGTTGACCAAATGAAGCTCGCTCCATCACCACTGAATTTCTCAATAAAATTCATGTAAGATTTCTTGTTATTCACACCAATTTGATCTTCTGAGTATTCAGTTGCTCGCGGCCATGAAACTGCGTCAAAATCTTTTGCCATCCAGTTACTTGGAGTTTCCCAGTGAGCTGCATAAGCATTTTCACCGTTATCTGTACCTTGTGTTGTACAGTTCTCCGATAGTCGCTCACCATCAACTTCACTCAGGCAACTTAAATCATAGATTGGTGCAGTATAAAATGTCTGTGCTTGCCAGTCGGAACCTGTCACAGTACCGTCACTAAAGCTGGCGATAAAACCACCATCGCCTGGGTGGAATGCCTTCCCACGGTTGTCTTCTGTACCTAAACCTAAATTTTCTTCCCAATCAATTACTTTTACAGCAATAGTGTATGGCTTATTTACTTTGAATTTTACGATACTAGAGTTAAACGGTGTGAAAGGTACAGTGTCTACTGCAACGAGCTGGCCATTAATATATAGCTCGAAATAGTTGTCAGCAAAGATGTAACCAGTGATCTCTTCACCATCAGGATCAATAACAGCTACAGGCACAGAGGCTTCATCCACATCGGCTATGCTTTCGGGTGTGATGTTGGCGCACTCTTCATAAAGATCGACCGCTTTTGGCGCAGTTGTAAAATGGTTTTGAGCAGGGATTGTCCACACTTTTCCATCAGCGTCAGCAATTTCACCGATGCCTGCAACACGGCTTCGACCATTCGCACACTCAAAAAGGTTTGCTTCTACTGTTTTTGCAAGACCTTGGGTAATGCTAGCTGAGCCTTTGTAATCACTAATTGCTCCAGTTACCGTTAGGTCGGAGGATGGAGAGCAGCCAGCCAGCAGCAAGGCGATAGACGCAAGAGCGAAAACTTGATTGTTTGTAGTACCCATCAATAAAAATCCAGTAGTAAGTATGAAGCTTAAGTGTAGTTTTCAGTCTCAACAAATCAATATGTTGAGCTACATAAATAGTTGGCGCATATATTAGGCTATGTACTGTAAATTAACGTAAGCGATGTGCAATTTTCAGTAAATGAGCTTCTAGCCCGAACTTTTATATCTAGTCCCTCATAACTCATAAATGTCCATTTCCTTCCAACTACAATCGTGATGACCAAATTTAAAAGGAGGTCATCATGGTAGTTTTCAACAAAACGAAACGAAGTGGCGTCAAAAAGCCTTTTCGGCTTGAGGAGATTTGGCGGATCAGAACCAGATTAGAAATTGAAAATAATTTGATACAGCTTGCGTTGCTCAACTTAGCTATTGATAGCAAACTTAGAGCAAGTGATTTGCTCGTTCTCAGAGTTTGCGATGTATCTTCGCAAGATAGGATATTTAACCGCGTTAAGCATATCCAGCGCAAAACAGATATTGAAGTTCAATTTGAGATAACGACAAGAACTCAGCAGAGTCTAATGAAATGGATTTTGATGGCTTCGCTACATGACAGCAATTTTATTTTCCCAAGCCAAAGGCGAAAGCAACAACCGATTAGCTATTCGTACTATCGATACTTAGTGAGGAGATGGGCTTCTAATCTGGGGTTGGATCCTAACTTGTATGGCACTCACTCGATGAGGAGAACAAAAGCGACGTTAGTCTACGCAAAAATTATGCGTTCCATCTTGCTTTCTTCTCCCTTTAGGTGCCTTAAAATATTTATTGATATAACGTGAAGACATAGAAGATAAGAGCGCACTGTAATCTAAACCGAATGTGATTCTTTCCCCTACAAATAGTGGTTTTTGTGAGGGTTCAAGGACAAGATGATCACTGGTTGAAGACATGATCTTAATCCCATTCGGAGCCTTAAGCCCGCTGACACAAACATCTTGGCGGCCTAATGCTAGAATAGCTTGTGAGACCTCCCCTCTATCTTGAAGGCTTTCTTTTTCACCAAAAGCATTTCCCCCCCGACTCCCCCAAGGCAAAGTCGGTTTAGTCTTGGATTCAATCACTTCAGCGGTCAAAGAAACCGCATTCGTATGTAAGCCTTTGATATTTTCGTGCTCTAAAGGCTCACAGCCTAAAAAAATTGCTTCTCCTATACGAAGGTTATTTACTCGAGTTAAGCCTGTTCTCTGAAGAGCCCAGTTAACTGAAGCAGAATTACCCCCTGAAATAATCTCTAGACTGATCCCAAATGTAGCTTCAATTCCATCGGCAAGCTCAGAAAGAATATTCATATTTTGATCATCTGGAGCGACACCATACCGACAGGCTAAATTCGTACCAATTCCTTTTATCGTGATGTTTGGTAAAGAAATAACTTTTCGGATAAAATCAATAATATGATGGGGCATCACACCTTCTCTGAGATCGCCAAGCTCAACCATAATAATGATACCGTGACGGCAATTTTGTTGTTCCGCTGCATGTGAAAGCCTCTGAATTACTTCAACTTCAGAATTTAAACTCATATCACTGTATTTTATTACGCTCGCCACTTGACTTAGCATGGGTGTACGTATGAGCATTTTAGGGATAGCAATGCCAGATTCAGTCATCTTTTGAAGATTTTCGATTCTTGAATCGGCTAACATTGTTGCGCCAGCATCAATAAGAACTTGTGCGATGATAGGGTGGCCGAGGAAGGCTTTTGTTACAGGTGTAACGGATATATTTTTTAGTGAGAGCTGAGTAATCAGGAACTGAGCGTTATGGTGAATCTTCCCACAATCAATGTCTAATCTAGGGTAGTTCACCCTTTTGCGGCCAGTTTACTTGCTATTATAGGGAAAGCTGACGTTACGATGTGCAGCAGATGTTCGACAGGCTGTGATAATGCATCAGTAACCGGTATACCAAATTCGGTAGTGTAGCTGTCTATCACACAGCGTGTTTCATCTAAAGACATATCTTCATGATTCAGTGTTAGTCCAATAACATCGGTATTAGAAAATGTTTCGATAAGATTGATTTCTGAGGCAATCGAAGGCATTGGGCAATCAGGAAAATCACTACGATATAAACGTTTAGGAGCATGTTGCAATATCACACCCGCTGGACAACTGCCACGTAAGATAAATGCGCTGGTTGAAAACGCAGGGTGACTCAAGGCTCCTTGCCCTTCAATAATAATCAGGTCCGGATTTTCTTTTTCATAGGCCTGTACAATGACAGATTCCAACTCACCGGCACAAAATTGTGAAGGGACAGCATCGAGTGCAACGCAGTATTGTGCGCCTTGCATAATACCTGTTTGACCAGTGGCAATCAGAACGACGTTAAGGCCTTTTCTAGTCAGTTCATTCGCCAATATTGTTGCTGTTGTTCGTTTTCCTAGCGCGCAATCCGTCCCCATTACAGCAATTCTCGGACATTTAACGTTATGTATTTTGCCGCTAAACGTTTTCAGATCGCCTTTACTTTTGGGTTTGCGAGTATCGAATATTCGAACGTTATTCTTTAAGCTAGCTTCTAAAAATAGAGGATCATCAGTTAGGAATTCATGCAAGCCATTTACGATGTTCATTCCTAGTGACATGGCATTTAAAATGATGCTTTTATCTAAGTCAGATAAAAAACCACTTGATGGCGCGATGCCAAAAATGAAGTAATCGGGAATGCTTTCCGCGTGAATGATAGCTTCTTCAGCATTGGCAAGGATCGGTATTCCATTGGCTTTGTTATCAAGTACTTCTCCAGCATCTAAGCCGGCAGATACACTATCAATAACCGATAGAATACGATAGCTTAATGAATGCCTCACTAGCCCATTAGCGGTTTTACCATCAATTTCACCGAAATTACCTTCGCAATATATAATTGCCGAAGGGATGACAGGTTTCACTTTCTGAGCAAGTGGTAGCCAAGGAGCGATATGGGTTGCATCGTAGTTGGTTTTGAAATTTTCAATTCTAGTGAGTTTGAAGATGTTTCTTAACTTTTGGGTTGAAATAGACATAATTAAAGCCTGCGGTGAGGCTTAGGAGGGCAACTAAGGAGTGCCGAGATGCGAGTTCGGAAAAGAAAAGAAGTCCCGACTAAGCGGTAGGGATAGAAACTAAGGTAACACACTCACCAGACTTTTGTTGATTATTATTCATATGCTTTCTAAGTCTATCACTTTCAGGCTTCACCCATACTAACGTGACTGATTAGATATCTACGACTCATTGTTCAACGTCGCCGTATCAACCTCTCAGCTTTGAGGTTTCAAGATACTTTTTCTAATATCAGTTAAGTGAGTTAGAGTTTTTGATCTAACACATTTTGTCCACAAGTTTGTTATAGCAATAATTCTGCTAGTTAGTTTTTACTCTGAATCTTCTTATAGTTGCCAATCTTCAGCATATCTGTAGCCTTAAATAGTTGAAATTGGGTTTAATTCGACGTTCTATCTTACCAAATTTGATAGTCTTGATTTGGTAGAGAATGATTGACCGTACTGGCATCTAACAACATTTCTAACTATATGGCTAAATTCAGTGAGCCATTACAAGTAGTGTGTTGAGGCTTAACTAGATATAAGTATATGCATGCAAAGATCGGCGGTTTTCAAGCTACTTGTCGCCTCGAAAAAATATCTTGCTATCTTATTACTTATTTCGCTTAATGCAGCTTACTTAAAAAATAATTACTGGTTATCTATTAAAAGCGAACTATGAACAGTTATCTTTCTTTTATTCGTCAGCAATGGCCGATGTTGGCATTTGGTTTTATTACTATTTTTGTTGGTAATTTTGGTCAATCTTTTTTCCTTAGTTGGTACGGTGCTGATATCCAAAGAGAGCTGGTCATTTCAGCTATCGATTATGGTTTGATTTACGCTGTTGCCACACTTTGTAGCAGCGTAACTATTATGGTTGTTGGCGGTATGGTCGATAGTTGGCCCGTTCGTGCCTTTACCACACTTGTTACCATTATTTTAGCGGTAGCTTGTTTGTTAATGGCGAATGTTACATCACCTTTTATGTTGTTTTTTGCCTTTTATGCATTGAGATTAACAGGACAAGGTCTGTTACCACACACCGCTCAGACAACAATGATACGTTGTTATTCAAGTCAACGTGGTAAAGCCATCAGTATTGCGGGAAGCGGAGTTGCGATGGGTGAAGTTATATTACCTACTATGATTGTGTTACTTATTGGAAGCGTAGGTTGGCGATCCAGCTGGTATACATTGTCAGCTTTGGTTCTATTTCTATATTTGCCTGTTGCATATTATTTGTTGGCTAAAACCGATCAAGTTAAGGCATTAACTAAGAAAGTCCGTATCATAGGAAAAGGTAAAATAAAACAAGGACGTAGAGAGGTATTGGCCGATTGGCGTTTTTGGGCAATATTACCTTCAACGTTAGCGGCGCCATTTGTTGTTACAGGTGTTTTTATTCAACAAAATTTCTTATTAACAGAAAAAATGTGGTCACCGTCGTTATTAGCAAATAGCTTCGTTGCTTATGGTGTTATGCACTGGATAGGTTCAATGGTTGCAGGTGCATTGGTTGATAGATACGGTGCAAATCGTTTATTGAACTACTTCATGTTACCACTTATTGCTGGATTGATGACATTAACTTCTTTGGATCAAAGTTGGTCTGCAATTTTGTTTATGACGTTATTTGGTACAGGGATAGGGGCTTCAAATCCTATTATTAATGCACTTTGGGCTGAAGTATATGGTGTAGAACATATAGGGGCAATTCGCTCTATAATGACCTCCTTAATGATATTTTCGACCGCAGCCGCCCCGTGGTTTTTTGGGTTTTTTATCGAGTCAGGCTGGTCTAGTCGTTCATTTTTTGGCATGTTAACGACGGCAATGATGATCGTGTCAATAATAATCTTGCCTGCTCAACGCGTGTTTGCAAAACAAATAAATAAGTGAATACAATCAGTTAACACTATTTAGTGTACGCTCATATAATAGGAGTTTCCTACCGAATTAGCTAGAAAAGGATGTCAATAGATAGTGCTTCTGCATTTTACGCAAGTTATGATCACCAAGTGCTTGGAATTCTGTAAATAAGTGTATTTTGATAAGAGAGTAAACTCAATAATGCATTTGTATAAATATACCGCTACTCACATCGCACCCAGTATCTTGCCAGTGGATTAGTAAAAACTTTTCCCACAACGATATTTTCAAGCTTACCACCATTAGCTTCGATAACTTTACGCGATGCATAGTTGTCTTCGTCAGCAGTAATCAAAGCTTCATTGATACCAAGTGCTCTTGCTTTGGATAACGCAAGTTTAAGCATGACTTTGCCATACCCACGACCACGAGATGAAGGGGCAATATCATATCCAATGTGTCCCGCTTCCACTGATAGAAACTCGTTACCAATATTGTGACGAATTCTAATAACACCCAGAATGCTTCTCTGATTGTTTATTAGCCAAAAGTGATCACATGGAACATAATTATCTCGTAAGTTCACGCCATTTGATTCATCAGTTAAACGCTGAATATAAGTCGTAAAGTTAGTTGCACCATCTCTGTAATAGTCTGAATTTTCAGTATCTTTGTCGGCAAAGTCTTTGTAGAAGGCCAAGAATTCTGATTTAAACTCTGATGAAGGTAAAACTAATTTCATGCTATTTATTTCCTTGTTGTATAAGGTTTTTTGACAGAAAATCCGTATTTTCTTTCAGTCTATAATGCTCTCAGCAGCTATGTAATTCAAGCCGCATTCGTAAGTTAAATGGCGATTTTACATACATGAGCATTTGACCTAAATGATGAAGGTGGGGAAAAGGAAACGCATTATGTGGCAGTGCAAAGTATATGATAAATCAAATAATCAGCATGTAGCGTCTTCGTTGAATCAGAACTGACGTGAAAACTTTTGCCCAAATACAATTTACAACGTGGTTTTTAAACAGCTAATACTCGCTTATGGTGGTTAGTTTAGGCTTCAATACTAGATTGTTTTTGAAAGCCCCGCTGGGGCTTTCTGTTTCTTTTGTCACTAGCCTAATTTTTGTCTAGATCATTCAAATGATCAAGTAAGTATTCTGTGTAGTAAAGCGGCATCACTATGTGCTTTTTCTCTGTTGCTGGAGAGCCTTGAGTACCTGTAAGTTTGATTGTCTTGTGGGGCTTGCACTTCTCGATGTAGGATTGCAATGATTTCGCACGGGTTCGCTTACCGCTTTTGACTTCTACAGGTACGATACGACCTAGGTCATCAGCGATGACGAACTCTATCTCCGCTCTTGCATCTCCCCAAGAGAAGCTTGGTTCAATAGCCCTACATCAAAGAGAAATAGTTTAACCGTATTTTCCTTCTGATAAGCAGCTAAAGGAGAACGAGGCTGTCCTTCAATAGGATGGTTTTTTAAAGCAAGCCGACACTTGTGAAGCCATGTGATCGCACTTTCATATTCAGCATAGCGAGACTTGCGTTCGTGAACTCCCTTGAATTTAAACCGTTTATTTTTGATTGGTTGCTTCACAAGGAGATCAATGAGCGCAGTGATAAAGCCCTAACGGACTTTCAGATGCCAGCCTTGAGTTTATTTTTAGTGATGATAGAAGAAAAGATAATAATAACCAATGGTACCGCATATTAAGCAGGACAATCCTTTGTACTACCTTGTCACACCCAGCAGAGTTATGAGTGGCAGATGATTGTTTGGCTTGTCATAGCAAGTTATCGCAGTTTTCATTGATGGTTTGTCGATGGTTAAATAAAGGGTGTTGCACGTTCATACATCACCCTTTTGTTGAGAGTTTTTCTTTTACTGTCGCTATGCGGGCTGCGGTATTTTCTTATGTTGCCAATAAATTGATGCAAGGATGATAAGCACATAAACTAAATGTGCAATCACGGTTTCAATAGTAGGGTAGAACCCGATAAAGTTAATCGTTGGCAGATAGTTAAGCACATGGATATTGATGCTGCTTGTCAACTGTAGCGCATGAATACTTACGCCTAACATCTTGAATGCCAAGAAGTAGACCAACCAAGTGAAGATCTTAAAGATGACTGGAGTAGGCAGTTTGACTGATGTTTTTAAGATGGTTATTGTGACGACAGCAAGCACTCCAATGGCAATGACAATGCCAAGTATGAACTGGCTAAACTCTATTTTAGGTAAAATACCCGCATAAAATAGAATGGTCTCCGCGCCTTCTCTAAACACAGCAAGGAAGCTTAAAGCGGCGAGAGAAAAGAAGCTTCCCGCTGTTAGTGCGTTCGTGGTGTGTTTTTGTAAAAAACGTTTCCACGATTGTGCCGACGATTTTCCGTGTAGCCATAATCCCACAAACAGCATCATTACAACGGCGATTAACCCCACCACACCTTCTAATGTCTCGCGTGTGGTTCCTGCGATATTGGTGGGTAAGAAATGCACGAATGCCCATGCGAAAGCTAAGCTAGTGACCAGTCCAGCTGTCGCACCACCAACCACCCAACGTTGTCCGCGTTTTTGTTGTGCGGCTTGCATGGATGAAAATAGAGCAATCACGATTAATAGTGCTTCTAAACCTTCTCTTAATAAGATCAGTGCTGCGTCCATTGCGGTATAGTTCGCCGTAGGGTTTAACGCGGAAAGATCAGTAATGAGCTTCTCTAAAGTTGCTTGGCTTTTGCTGTTGCCGTTTGCTGCAATAATGAGTGGCAGTTGGTTTTCAACTTTGGTGTACAAACTTGGTGCACGAGTGCTTACGTCGCTTTCAAACACTGGCCAGTTTTTAATAAAGGTCAGTATGTGTCCATTCCCTGTATCATAATGTTGCTGCTGATAATCGCTTAACGCTGTGTTTAGCAGAGCGATACCTTCCTCAAGCCCCATATCACTATTGCTTGTGGCAATGGTTTCACCATTGTTAAAGCTTCTCAGTGTGTCACCTAGATTGTTGCTTTGTTGCTTAATTTCATCCCATGATAGCGTGGTGCGCGCTTTTGCAACATTTAATAAGGCTAATGAGGTTTCTATGCGACCGTAATGCCCCATACTGGTCTCATGAACGACGCGCTCACGTTTTGCCCAAGCGCTATTAAAAGTGCGGAATGTGCTTTGCAATTGTGCTATATCCTGCTCTTCAATGGCTTTAGCCATTGCGTCGTATGTGGGCATTACGCGTTTAATAAATTGTTTGCGCATCGAAGCGTAATCAACTGGGTTGACGTAATTCTCAAGCTGGATCAAAGAGGAAGAGAGCGCAGTTAAATTTTCAACTGATGGGGTTTGCTCTGCGATGCTTATGGCGGTAAAGACATTTTTCTTATTGGCGGTATCTGCTATGGCTAGGCGATTAAGATAGGCGCCAACCTCAGCAATGTTTTGCTTGGCAGCATCAATGTCGCCACTTTTGCTGGCTCCAATGGCGTCTGATAGCGCAATATAAGCAGGTGAGAAATTCACTTTATCGGCTGCAAACACGGATGTGCTTGTAGCCAATGATACGGCAACCATGTTACATAGCAGCATTGCGTAAACAATAAACTGCTTAGAAAGGCGAATAAGACTAGCCTTCAAGTAAAGATTGTCCAATGTACTCTCCTTCTTTTACGCCTCTGAAACAAGCAAAAAGACCACTACCCACGTGCGTGATGTATTCATTCATTTTATCGATATTGCCAAAGGCGTTTTGTATCGCAATGAACTGCTGCGGTGATTTTTGAAATGAAATAAATAACAAACCAGTGTCATACTGGCTGGTCAGTGTGTTGATTCCGCCGGCATAAGAGAACGAACGGCGTAATAGTTGAAGCCCTGTTCTGTGTGCTAGGTGGACATGGGAATCCGTTGGCATCACAGGTTGACCTTTTTCGTCTTTTAATGTCGGGTCAATCATTTCGAACTCGTTTTTTTGTCCCATAGGTGCACCGTGAACTTTATCACGTCCAAAGGTGTTCTCTTGTTCGTTGTAGCTGGTGCGATCCCACGTTTCTATGTGCATTTGAATACGACGAACCACCATATAGCTGCCACCATCCATCCAATCTGGACCATCAGTCCAAATGTGCTTATCGGCGTCTTTCAAGGTGAGGGCGTTGGCAGTACCATCTTTAAAGGCGAACAGGTTACGCGGCGTGTGGCTTTTTTTATCGTAAGAATTAAACCCGTTTTGTGCCCACAGCATGGAAACCATGGATGTTCGCGCATAACGAACTAATTGTCTTATGGCGTGAAACGCCACTTGTGGATCGTCGGCGCAAGATTGAATACAGATATCGCCGCCCGTGTACTGCTCTTTCAGTTGATCACGTGGAAAGTGTGGTAGAGGAACAAATTCAGCTGGTGATTTATCTTGTAGTCCGACCTTTTGTATAAAAGAAGGCGTAATTCCAAAAGTTAGCGTGAGATTGTATGGGTGCAGGCTGTCGGCTTCGCCTGTATCTGCTGGCGGCACAAACTTGTTTTTGCTGTAAGGTGCAATGTTTTTACCTTGTGTTAGCAAAGCGGATTGCCTTGTCCACTCTTTAAACAATTGTATGACGGCTTGTTTGTCAGGGTTATCAAGCTTTAACACCATGAAATAAATATGACGCTGAGCTGGTGTCACAATACCAGCCTGATGCTTACCATAAAATGGCACATGCCCTTCGGCATAGGAAGGGACATCGGATTGCGCGGTTTCTTGTGCGATGTTTTGATTGGTTTGTGCCGCAATTGCTTTCCCCAAAAGAAGGGAAGAGCCGCCAATAGCCGCTCCTTTTAGCAAGCGACGACGCGATAAACTGGATGGTTCAACAGACGTCTTATTTTGTCGTTCACTTGTCATTGTTTACTCCAGAATGATACCCATTTGAGCTAAAGGTTCGCCTAATTTGTTAACGGCTTCTGCAAGACCTGCGATTTCAGATTCAGTTAACTCTGTATAGTATTTGAATTCGTCGCCCACTTTTTGATCAGCAAGTAGTTGGTTTACTTCTGCAAAACGTGTATCCAGTGTTTTCACTAGGTCAGCATCGATTTGAGTCAACTTCGGCTTAAAGATATCGAAGATTTTCTCCGCGCCGTCGATATTGCCTTGGAAGTCATAAAGGTCAGTGTGGGAGAATATTTCTTCTTCACCAGAGATTTTGCTTGTAGAGACTTCGTTCAACAAATCCACCGCACCTTGAACCATCAATTCTGGTGTGACTTCTACTGTAGATACTTTCGCGCGCAGTTCTTTCACATCAGACATTAGCTGAGCGGTGTATTTTTCTGTGCCGTCGGTTGTATTGTTCACCCAAAGGATTTCTTCAATTGGGTGGAAGCCTGTCCATTCTTCGTTTGGTTCTAAATCCGCTTTACGCGCATCAATACGAGGATCTAAATCACCAAAGCTTTCTGCAATTGGTTCCGCAGTTTCAAAGTTCATACGAACGATAGGGTATAGCTTTTTAGCTTCTTGTAAGTTGCCTTCGTTAAGTAAATCAACAAATTGTTGAGTTTGAGCCACAAGCGCGTCGATTTTATCAACCGCAAACGTTTTGTATTCTTGTCGTTCAGAATCAACATTAGGCGCTGCTTGAACTGCTCCTGCCAAGCTTACCGATGCGAATAATGCGAAAACTGTCTTTTGGAAGTGCATAAATACCTCTTCATGAGAATGATAATGATTAACAATAACAATTGTACGAAATTCTACGATCAATTGTAAATTTGTCAATTATTTTGTTTCAAAATGTAAATTTTTTGCATTGGAAAGGTATTAAGTACAAATGATAGAGAGTAATAACAGAGTGAGAGCGCCACTTAGCATAGGATTTGTCTCGGTATAACATTGTCAAGTTAAAATTATATGGGAGTGTTTCCATATGAGCATTTATAACTATCCAGTTTCTGGATAGTTTTAGGTATATGAACATTGTATTACAGGGACTTAATTCATATTTATGTAGCAAAATGGTAATGCGCTGGTTGTAGTCTTCGTATCAAACGTTACATGCGCAGATCAATATATAAATTTGCGAAGACTCAGCTACTTATTAAGGGCGATACAAAATGAAACCTCTTTACGCATTTGCTTTTGCGTCATTGCTAGCCGCGAACACCGTTCATGCAGAGTTCTCTCTGGATAGTCGTTATGTTGATAATGACAACGATTTGGTGGCAGATATTCCAACCGATAAGTCTAAACTGCTTGACCCAAGCACACTTATCTTTGCTTATACACCGGTTGAAGACCCATCAGTATACGTAGATGTGTGGTCCAATTTCCTTGAGCATATGGAAAATATTACCGGTAAAAAAGTGAAGTTTTTCCCAGTTCAATCAAATGCCGCTCAGATTGAAGCAATGCGTGCAGGCCGTTTGCATATTGCTGGTTTTAACACCGGTTCGAATCCTCTTGCGGTTGCTTGTGCCGGTTATCGTCCATTTACTATGATGGCAGCAAAAGATGGTTCATTTGGCTATGAAATGGAAATCATCACTTACCCTGGTTCTGGTATTCATTCACCAAAAGACATAAAAGGTAAGAAGTTAGCATTCACTTCTCAAACTTCAAACTCTGGTTTTAAAGCACCGTCTGCTATTTTGAAAGCAGACTTTGACCTTCTTCCTGAGCGCGATTTTGAGCCAGCATTCTCTGGTAAGCATGATAACTCAGTGCTTGGTGTTGCGAACAAAGATTACCCAGCAGCGGCAGTGGCTAACTCGGTATTGAATCGCATGATCGCACGTGATGTGGTGAAGAAAGAACAGATCAAATCTATCTATAAGTCTCAGACTTTCCCGACAACAAGTTACGGTATTGCGTACAACCTAAAGCCTGAACTTCAGGAAAAAATCAAAGAAGCCTTTTTCTCTTACAATTGGGAAGGCAGCAAACTGCAAGAAGAATTCAAAAGCGAAGGCCAGTTCTTGCCCATTACCTTTAAAGAACATTGGAATGTTATTAGGAAGATCGACGCAGCAAATGGTGTTGCATATACCTGTAAATAGGCTTTATTTTGCTAAAAATAGAACATCTAAAAAAGCGTTATAAAACCGGCCCTTGGGTACTAAAAGACATCAGTTTTGAGGTGCCAAAAGGTGAGATTGTTGGACTTATCGGCCCTAGCGGGGCAGGTAAATCTACACTTATCCGTTGTATTAATCGCTTGATTGATCCCTCTGAAGGGAAAATTTTTCTTGAAGACACCTGTTTGAGTAAACTCTCCACCAATCAAATTAGGCAACAGCGCCGACATATTGGGATGATTTTTCAGGAATACGCGTTGATAGAAAGACTCAGTGTCATGGAGAACGTGTTATCTGGTCGACTCGGTTATTTACCTTTTTGGCGAAGCTTTTTACGACGTTACCCTCAACAAGATATTAATAATGCCTTTGAATATCTCGAACGGGTGGGTCTGATTGACCACGCAAATAAACGAGCGGATGAACTGTCGGGTGGTCAGCGTCAGCGTGTCGGCATTGCCCGAGCTCTGGCTCAGACTCCGAACTTATTGTTAGTCGATGAGCCCACAGCAAGTCTGGATCCTAAGACGTCAAGACAGATCATGCGTCTTATTCAGTCAATCTGTCGTGAAAATGGATTGCCTGCCATCATTAATATCCACGATGTTCCGCTAGCCGTGCAGTTTGTGGATCGCATTATCGGACTTCAGGGTGGCGAACTCGTCTTTGATGGCAAACCGAGTGAACTGACCGAAGAGGTACTGACTCGTATTTATGGCGATGAAGATTGGCATGCGGTAAAACCTGATGAAGATCAGGATTGCGAGGAGGCGGCTTGATGCGAACCTGGCAAAGACCTCACTTTCTTGTTCCGGACCGACGCTGGAGAATGGCGCTTTGGGTACTGTTTTTTCTCTATCTAGTGATAGGAGTAGGCAGCGTAGAAGTGAACTGGTTGCGTGCCTACGAAGGACTGGAAAGAGGCATGCGTTTCCTTGAAGGCTTTTTGCAGCCCGATTTTACCAGTAGGGCAAAAGATATCTATGCCGGCATATATGAAAGCTTGACTATGACGGTAACCTCTACTGTTGCCGGCATATTGCTTTCTCTACCTTTTGGTTTGGGGGCGGCGCGCAATATATCACCAAGACCTATTTATCTGTTCTGCCGCAGTTTTATTGCGATATCTCGTTCAATGCAGGAACTTATCGTCGCAATTTTCCTTGTGGCTTTGTTTGGCTTCGGCGCTTTTGCGGGCTTCTTAACCCTTACTTATGCCACGATAGGCTTTTTAGGTAAGTTATTGGCAGAAGAAATTGAAGGGATTGATCGCAAACAGCTCGAAGCGGTTAGCTCAACGGGGGCAACCTGGTTGCAGCGCTTTCATATCGCCATCTGGCCGCAGGTGACGCCACGTATGATTGGTCTGTCGTTTTATCGATTTGATATCAATTTCCGCGAGTCAGCGGTCATTGGCATCGTTGGTGCAGGTGGTATTGGTGCCACTTTGAATACCGCAATTGATCGCTATGAGTACGACTCAGCAGGGGCGATACTGATTTTAATTATTCTCATAGTGATGGCCTGTGAGTACCTTTCTGGATGGATTAGAAAATGGGTCAGCTAGAACAAAATAAATTATGGAAAAGCAGAATAAACCGTCAGGCATGGATTGTCTGGGGGGGTTGGTTCGTTATTGTATTATTAACGGTTTACTGCTGGATCATTATGAACGAAGAGACAATGTGGATCTTTGTTTATGATGCTCCTGAGCAGGCAGCTGATCTGATTAGCCGTATGTTCCCACCGGATTGGATGTACGTCAATAAGCTATATAAGGCACTGTGGGATACACTCAATATCGCGACACTTGGTACGTTATTGGGGGTTGTGCTGGCTTTTCCGGTTGCTTTTTTGGCCGCAAGAAATACGACACCTTCAACGGTGTTTATTCGTCCGATAGCGTTGTTTATTATTGCCGCTTCACGTTCAATCAACTCATTGATTTGGGCGTTACTTTTAGTCGCAATTTTGGGGCCGGGTATTTTGGCCGGTATCATCGCCATTGGACTTCGCTCTATTGGATTTATCGCTAAACTGCTATACGAGAGCATTGAAGAGATAAACAGTACCAGTCTTGAAGCGATTGAATCTACAGGCGCTTCACGCTTGCAAGCCATTGATTATGCAATTATTCCACAGATATTACCTGCGTTTCTGAGTATTGCGATTTTCAGATGGGATATTAATATCCGTGAATCGACAATATTAGGGCTAGTTGGCGCTGGGGGGATTGGGTTATTTTTATCATCATCACTTAATGTTCTAGCCTGGCCTAAAGTGACGCTGATCATCATCGTTATTTTGGGTACAGTGGTAATCTCTGAATTCCTGTCTGCAAAAGTCCGTGATTTATTGATTTGATGCTATGAGATTTGCTGTTCGTTCAATCGTAGAGAGTACCGTTAACTAGCCTAAGCTTGCTCTCACATTAGCAATGGTGATAAAGAGTTTGTTTTCAGCGTCTTGAAATGCTTGAAAACCATAACGTTCATAGAAATGTTTTGCACCGTCTTTGGCATCAACGATAACAACTGGAAATGCAACGCTATCACTAGCCGCTAATAGTTTTCTGAGGGCGTCTATAAGCAGCCACTCACCAAAGCCTTTTCCTTTGTATCGGCTATCGACAGCAATACGGGCAATCAGACCACCAGAAGTGGATGATTGGTGCTTTTTTTGTAACTTATCGGGCAATGCCTTAAAGTCAATTGGCGTCATTGTTAGTGTGTAAAAGCCGATGATATGTGAGTTGTCGTTATCATCTTCTAAAACAAACGTTCTGGTGTTGTCTTTCTTTGCTTGCTGGCTCGCCATTACTTTCAAATAATTATTGAGAGCTTCGATGCTACAGTTGAATCGGTTTCTATCATGCTTAGCTTTATCTAGAAGTACCGTATTCATCATCGAGTTTTGCTCTCGTATCGTTCAGAAGCCGCTTTTAGTTTTGAGTTCTGTGTTGCAGGACGGTCTAAAGCGTCCATTAGTAACATAGCATCAGCTTGGCTCAGTTTTAAAGCTTGTTCGCGTTCGATGACTTGTTTAGCTTTTTCGATTGCTGCACTTAAAACAAATGAGTTAATACTAGACATGCCAGCGATTGCGGCAGCCTTAGTAAGTAAATCTTGTGTATCAACATCAACTCTAGCCGTGATGCGAGGCAAGCTAGTCGCCATAATGTTATCTCCTGTTGTGTCAAAATGTCACATGAGTATTATGGTCTTAAAGTGTGCAATAAGCAATTTGTGTGTCACTTTGGTACGAAAACTAATTGGGCGTTAGCAATATGGAGTATTTGTGAGCTGTGATTCTATACATCGATTTAGAGTTATTACGTATAACTATTCTTGGTATCAATATTTGATCAAATGTCTAAATTTGAAACAGAGAGAAATGCGATGAATACTGCTACAAAATTACCAAGTGTTGAAGAGTGGTAAGTCGCTTACAAAAAAAGGGCAAGATACTCTCTATGCCCTCATTCAATATGATGAAACTTTTACTTAGTTAATGTACATCGATACGCCAGGACCAACATCTAGACCAAGACCTGTCCACAATAGTAAGAACGCGGTCCAGAAGACAAGGAAACCAATCGCAAGAGGTAGCATGGTTGCCATTAAGGTGCCGATGCGTAATTCTGGTTTATAGCTTTGCATGTATACCAGTGCGACACTGAAGTACGGCGACATTGGAGAGATAATGTTGGTAGAACTGTCTCCAATACGGAACATGGCGAGTGTGAATGCTGGGTCAATATTCAATTGCATTAGCATTGGGATGAAGATTGGTGCAAACAGAGCAAATTGTGCACTGCCACTGGTCATAAAGACATTACAGATACAAGTAATCAAGATGAAGCTAATAATTAATGCATAGCCATCAAATCCTACCGACTGTAAAAAGTGAGCACCTTCAAAAGCAACTAAGTTACCAATGCCTGTCCATTTAAAATAAGCAATAAATTGAGCGATAGCTAAAAATAGTACCAGTGTGGTTGCGAGCGCTTTGACTGATTCCGCCATCAACGCTGGTATATCTTCTACTTGCTTAATTTTTCCGACTGCTTTGCCGTAAATTACCCCTATTCCTAAAAAGTAAAAAAACATGAATGGAACCAGGCTTTTTAGAAACGGTGAAGGAATTAATCCGCCATCGGCATTTCTTAGCGCGGAAGATTCAGGTAACACTAGCGCTAATACAAATGCAATGTAACCCAGCGTAAACCAAGCCACGCGTTTTAAGCCTAACTTTTCATCTGAGGTCATATCGACATCAGCGGTTGGCTGTTCTTTTTGCATGCTGGATATTGGGTGTATTTTGTTCAGACGTGGTTCGACTACTTTATCTATGATAAGCGTACCAACCGTGGCTAGGACAAATACTGAAGCGGCGACAAAATAGTAGTTATCTACCGCACTGACGTAGGCATCAGGATCGACGATTCGAGCCGCATCGGTTGCTATTCCGGCAAATAAGGCATCACCGACGGTGATAAATAAGCTGGCATCAAAGCCCGCTCCAGCGGCTGCATATGCGGCGGCGGCACCGGCTAATGGGTTGCGGCCAACGCTATGAAAGACCATAGCGACCAGTGGGATAAGAATTAGGTAGTTGGCATCTGACGCGATAGAACCACAAATACCTGCGATAAATACGCAAAACGTTAATAAGTGATGCGGTGCTTTGGCAACGGTCTGGGTTAACAAAGTGGATAATAAACCCACTCGCTCAGCTAAGCCAATCCCTAGCATTACGGTAATAATGGTACCAAGTGGTGGAAAGTTGACAAAGTTTTTCACGAAATTCGTGAACATATAAGCAACCCCATCACCAGAAAGCAATGATTTAATTGGATAAGTTTCTGCGGTCTTAGGGTTATAAGTGTTGACGCCAAAATAGTTCAATATGGCCGAAATGACCATGACAAAAATGGCAAGATATACAAACAGTAAAAACGGATGCGGTAATTTATTCCCTGTCGTCTCTACCCAGGCTAAAAAGCGGTTATCTTTGATTGTGTCCGGTTGCGACGGTAGTTTTTCTGTCTTTTCCATTAATTATCTCTCCCTAAATAAAATTGTGCTATATCCATATACACTTGTCGTGCTACTGCGATGTTGTTGTCGTTGAAATCGTAATGCGGGTTATGTAAGTAAGCGGAATCTTCGCCATTACCAATAAAGAAATAACACCCCGGCCTTTCCAGTAAGTAGAAGCTGAAATCTTCTGCGCCCATTGTGGGCATATAGTCAATTTCCAATAAGTTATCGCTATCGAAGCTATCTTTACATGCATGCATCACATCGGTGGTTTCTTGGCGATGATTGACGAGTGCGGGAATGGATAGCAAATTGATCAACTCGTACTGACAATTGAATTGTTCACACACACACTTCAAAGTCTTCTCAATTTCATGAACCAATAGCTCATCGGTTTCTTTATGATCCGAACGTACGCTTAAGCTCAGTTGTGCGTGTGAGCTAATAACATTATGTCCTTGTCCTGCATGGAACTCTGAAACCGTTACCGCAGCGGAGTTGAGCGGAGACAGCTTTCTAGATATGACGGTTTGAACTTGAGTGACAAAGCTTGAACCGGCAACAATAGGATCATGTGATAAATGAGGCATGGCAGCATGCCCACCTTTGCCAGTAATATTGACGGTCAGGCTGGTATTGCCTCCCATCGCCGGACCTGATTTGACAAACACAAGCCCCTGTTTAAAGCCGGGTCTATTGTGGTAGCCAAATATTTTATCGACTCTAGGATTTTCAAGCACGCCATCATCGATCATTGCTTTGGCACCGGCTCCGCCTTCTTCGGCAGGCTGCATAATAATCACAATGGTGCCGCAATATGAGTCTTTGGCCTTCATTAATGATTCTGCTGCACAAAGTAAGCTCGCTGTGTGCCCATCATGGCCACAAGCGTGCATTTTTCCTTCATTTTGAGATTTATGCTCAAAGTCATTCAATTCTTCAATTGGGAGCGCGTCTAAATCGGCACGAAAGGCAATCGTTGGTCCCGGCCTGTTGGTATTGAGTACCGCTTTTACACCAGTTTTTCCTATTCCAGTGGTAACTTGGTAGCCTAGGTTAGTTAAATGTTCAGCGACTAATTTACTTGTGTTGAACTCCTCATATTTCAGTTCAGGATTGCGATGAAGCGCTTTCCTCATTTCGATGTATTTGTTTATATCTGTGTCCATAACCATCCATGTTGTTGATTTAATGTTATTTTAGTTTTCGTGATGTTAATCCATTTGATTTCACTTAACAATGTTTCATATTAAATAAAAAAATAAGCTTTAAGTGAAAATGGAAATAGGGAAGGTTATTTTTGTTGTTACTCTTAACTTCTTCTTTTTTAAGAGGTGGTACACATCGTTGTGTGGAATATGTACGAACGATACTCACATTATGAACATACTAAAGTCAGGTAAAAAAAATGTTAAATACCTTATGTATATGACCAAAAAAACAAAGAATATGGATAATGTGAGTAGGTATGAATGGAGTTAGCCTGTATTCATATTCAATTCAAAACATTTAAATAACAATTTATTTAAATCAATAAATAAAAATTAGTGCAGGGGATTTAATTTATCGATAACTATTTTTACTAAATATAATTTCATATTATTTGATTTTGCATAAACGGGAAATGAAGGGTGAATTTATTGCTACATTCAGTGCGATAGGATTCAATAATGCTTTCAAAGTTTCCCAACACTCGTCGATTGTGAGTAGAGTTATACATTCGTTCGAACGGTTTTTTTATGTTTGATAGCGTCAGCGTGTCGAAATCAGTTTAGTTAAGCAAATGAATATAGCGATAATTGTTAGTTCTATAACTATATATTCCAGTGTTCTTGCTTAATTATTGGCTATAACTCTGTTTTTAATGCCATTTTGTTCTATTTAATAAATAAATGTTCTTTTCCCTTCTGTCATAAAGCGTTATGTTTCCGCCCCCAAGCCTTGTTTAGGTATTCACACATTTATTTTTTGTAAGGAACTCACTATGTCGGTTTCAATATTGGCAGCCTTAGCGGTTTTTGTTGGTATTTTATTCTTCCTATTTAGCCAACAACAAAAAGCGCACTCGTTATCACGACTGGTTTTCTTTGGTTTGATATTGGGCAGCTTATTTGGTCTCGCTATCCAACTTATATTCGGTGAAGGTAACCCTGCCATCAACTTTATACTTGATTGGGTTAAAGTAGTGGGTAACGGTTATGTCGGATTGTTGAAAATGGTGATCATGCCACTTGTTTTAGTGTCTATGATCTCGGCAGTAGTGAAGCTTGAAAAGGGCGGCTCACTGGGTAAAATTTCCGGTTTAACTATTTCAATCCTATTATTCACCACTGCGATTGCTGCATTAATTGGTATTTTGGTTGCACAGGGTTTTGGACTGTCTGCTGAAGGGCTTACCGAAGGTGCTCGCGAAACGGCGCGAATTTCAATTTTAGAGACTCGCTCTGAGGCTGTGAGTGATTTGACCATTCCACAAATGCTGATTAGCTTTATTCCGACTAACCCATTTGCAGACCTAACGGGCGCGCGTTCAACTTCTATTATCGCGGTTGTTATTTTTGGTGTTTTAGTTGGCATCGCTGCGCGTAAAGTTATGGCTGAAAAAGTAGAATACGAAGACGTGATTCGTCGTAGCGTTAACGCGATTCAATCGATTGTGATGCGTCTTGTTAAAATGATAATGGCGCTGACACCATACGGGATTGCGGCGTTAATGACCAAAGTGGTGGCTACATCCAATGCGTCAGATATCCTGAATTTATTAGGTTTTATCGTGGCTTCTTATGTGGCGATATTATTGATGTTTGTTGTCCATGGGTTGCTTGTTTCTTTAGTTGGTGTGAGCCCGAAAGAGTACTTTAAGAAAATTTGGCCTGTCCTTACCTTTGCATTTACTTCTCGAAGCTCGGCTGCGACCATTCCGCTAAATGTGGAAGCGCAAATCACTAAATTGAACGTGTCGCCTGCTATTGCAAACTTGTCGGCTTCTTTTGGTGCAACTATTGGGCAAAACGGATGTGCAGGGATTTATCCTGCTATGTTGGCTGTCATGGTGGCTCCAAGTGTGGGGATTGACCCAACTGATTTACATTTTATCGTGTCATTAATCGCCATGATCACCATTAGTTCATTTGGTATAGCTGGTGTTGGTGGTGGGGCAACATTTGCGGCCTTAATTGTTTTACCTTCAATGGGCTTGCCTATTACTATTGTCGCGTTATTGATTTCAATTGAGCCGTTAATTGATATGGCAAGAACGGCGTTGAATGTGTCTGGTGCGATGACAGCAGGCACCATTACTAGTCGAGTCTTGGATCAGAAAGCGACAGAAAGCGAAATGCAAAACGCATAAAAACCGCTTACAACATTGAATATAAGCCGTCATTTACCACAATGACGGCTTTTTTATTTACTTATACGTATCACTAGCGCGATAATAGCGGTTAATTCAGTCATCGTATCCGTTGTAACAACGGTTTTTATATTACGTTTAAGTCGGTTTGAATAAGGACGAGCCCTCAGAGCTCGGCTTTAATTCTGTCACCAGTAAGGTTACGTGTCTTTATTGAACATAAAGCTTTCGCAATCTCGCCCTTTTAAGGGCGAGTCAAGCAAGAGGTAACTAGTCTTTTTTGTGACTTAAAGCGCGTGATGTCTTAATAGCCCTTTCACTTGGTGGTGTACTTTGGTTTTCGATGTACTGCTTAACCACATCCAAACTCGCACCACCACATGACACGACACAATAGCTAGGCGACCAAAAGTGATTGCCCCAAAGCATTGCCTTTATGCGCTCCCAATACTCGCGCCTTAGCATGTATGACGATTTTCCTTTCAGCTTACCAACCAAGTTCGATACAGCTACCTTTGGGTGAATAGACACCATCAAGTGAACGTGATCATGCTCACCACCGAACTCCAATAATTCGCAATCCATCTGCTTGCATGTTTCTTCCATTATCGCCTTGGTTCTATCCAGCATCTCTTTAGTGAAAACACCTTTACGATACTTAGTAAAAAAGACTAGATGTGCATTATTTTTAAAAAGGCAGTTTCTGCCTGTTCTCCATTCGTACATATTAACAATAGACTAGATTGACAGGTTGGCAATCAGTGTAATAACATTCACTGCAAATGACAACCAACGGAACTACCATGCTAACTGGCATCAAGCTACGAGCTAACCCTACATCCAATCAAAAACTGGTACTAAGTCAGTGGATGGGCTGTGCGCGTAGTATTTGGAATGCCAAAGTCGATGAAGAAAGGTATTACCGTACTTTTGCGCGTAAGTATTATCCAATTGGTACTTATACCCCTATTGATCAGAAAGCATCGCAATTCAAATCTAAAGAGCTATCACCTTGGCTCTATCAGTGTCCTAGCCAGATAATCCGCAACAGTGCTGTTAACTGGTATCAGACTTACCAAAAGTTCATGAAAGGCGCGTGTGGACGACCTAAGCGCAAGCCTAAAACTGATCGCGGTAGCATCTACCTTACTCGCGAGGTGTTCCGCTTCGACCGTTGCGAAGATGGCAATTCACGCCTATTTATCGGCACGAAGACTAACAATATTGGTTACTTATCTTTTAAAGCTCATAGTAAGTTCGAGATCCCGAACTCGCTTTATGTGCGTAAAGAGCGTGGTCAATATTATGTGTCTTTCTGTTATGAGAATGGTAATAGTGAAGATGGGTTGTCTAGCAATTCTGAGCATTTAGCGTTCCTGCAAGGTTCAACAAAAGAGTATCTGGAAGAAAGCGTTATCGGTGTAGACCGTGGTGTTGCCATCCCTGCTCATGCTGGCTCAATGACGTTCGACTTCTGTGACAATCAGAAAAAGAAGATGAGCAAAGCTGATCGCTATATTAAGCGACTACAGCGTAAGTTGGCGCGTCAGGTAAAAGGCTCAAATCGCAGGAACAAGACTAAGCACCGTATTGCTACGCATCATGCTAAAAAGGCGAACATACGTAATGATTTTGCGCATAAAACAAGTCGTTCATTAGTCGATAGTCAAGCTAAGGTTATTGTGTTCGAGGCTCTAAGAACCTCAAGCATGACGCGCAAACCAAAGGCAAAGCAGGACGAACAAGGTCGATATGTGTCAAACAAAGCCAAGCAAAAGGCAGGGCTAAACAAGTCCATCTTAAATGTTGGTTGGCACATCATAGAAACCTACACGAAATACAAGGCTTACCAAGCAGGTAAAGCCGTATTCAAAATAAATCCAGCCTACACCAGTCAGGAGTGCGCCAAGTGCGGTCCCACTCACCCCGACAACCGAGAATCACAAGAACTATTTGAGTGCGGTAACTGTGGAAACACTGACAATGCAGATAACAACGCATCACTGGTCATTAAAAAACGGGCAATTAATCTAATATTAGACACTGGAACGGTGTTGTCTGACGATGGAGTTCTACGAACGAAGTCAGATAGTGGACGTGGAGGCAATCGTAAGACTAGCCGAGCCAAAAGCTCGACTAGCGGTGTCCAACGAAGCGTCAAAAAAGAAAAGTTAGCGGCTTAGGCTGTTATCTTGGAAGCTCGCTGCTTTACCTGCGAGTAGTTCACTAGTCAGATTTGATGTCGAGTCTGGCAAAAAGTTAAAGTGGAATAAGAGGAGAGATTGTAAAGTTATTACTTTTTTTGCCGATAAAGGGATTGATAAAGGCAATTAACATGACATTTCAGGTTTAATGGTATCAATATTAACGGCTGACAATGAATACGAATTATCATATATGTAGTAGGTATGGATATCATGACAGATAAAGAAAGAACATTTGGCGAGAATGCCACACTCATCTCTGTAACGAATTTGGATGGTGTTATCCAATATTGCAACCGCGATTTTATTGAGATTAGCGGGTACAGTGAAGATGAACTTATAGGTTCCCACCACAATATTGTTCGGCATCGTGATATGCCTAAAGCCGCATTCGAAAATTTATGGTCGACGGTTAAGGCAGACAAACCGTGGAAGGGGATGGTAAAAAATCGATGTAAAGATGGTGGCTATTACTGGGTTGAGGCGTATGTAACACCAATATTTGAAAATGGCAAAAAAATAGGCTATCAATCTATTAGAAGTTGCCCATCTCGTAAACAGATAACTGATGCTCAATCTTTATATTCTAGTTTGAATGCAAATCCTCAAAAAAGAATGCCAAAACCTAACTTCTTATCGACGTTAACCTTGTCATCAAAGGTCAATACTATTGTGAGCTTGGTTTTTATCTCGATAGTTTTGATGGAATGGCACAATGGTCAGCTTTTGAGTTCTGATTTTGTCCACATAGCCTCTAATCTATGGATACTATGTTTATTTGGTATTTTACTATACGTAATAAACGCGGATGTTATTAAGCGCGTCAATCAGTTAACGGCGATTATTAAACGTATTTCATCTGGAGATCTGACTGAAAGAGTCGACATTAGTCAGCAAGATGAAATTGGTGAAGCGTTGGTGTCGGCGAAAATGCTTCAGGGCAGGCTTAAAGCGGTTATTGGTCGATTCGGTGAGTCATCTCAAGATTT
This sequence comes from Vibrio sp. MA40-2, assembly GCF_047302445.1. NCBI lineage: Bacteria > Pseudomonadati > Pseudomonadota > Gammaproteobacteria > Vibrionales > Vibrionaceae > Vibrio > Vibrio sp. MA40-2. Next base: position 776,337 of record NZ_CP178627.1, on the reverse strand, counting down.
GCTCCAAGCAACGGATGTGCTTAGTGCAACTAGTACCACCACAAAAGAAAGTATGAATGTGCAGCATGTTGAAACTGAGTTAGTGGCAACAGCGATGGATGAAATGAGTGCAACCGTTTCTGAAATTGCTCAAAATACATCACGGACCTCAGAGCTTGCAGCACATGCCAATACAGCAACTGACAATGGAAAAGTAGTCGTTTTATCTACTAAAGACACGATTCTAAATCTTTCGGAAAGCTTATTACTTATTTCTGAGTCGATAAACGAATTAGCAAGCGAGTGTCAACAAATTAGAGATATTACTGATTCTATTAGCGGCATATCAGAGCAAACGAATCTATTAGCACTCAATGCTGCGATTGAAGCGGCAAGAGCAGGAGAGCATGGTAGAGGATTTGCGGTAGTTGCCGATGAAGTAAGAGTATTGTCCTCTAGAACGCAGCAGTCTACCGTAGAAATATCAACGATGATTGACCGACTGCAACGTGGAAGTAGTCAGGCTGTTGAGGCGGTAGAGGCGGGGCTAGAAAAGGTAAACTTTTCTGTAGAGCAGATACAACAAACTGAAAATGCGTTTACTGATATCGCCAATTCAGTTGTTGATGTCAATGACATGAATATGCAGATAGCCACAGCCGCAGAGCAACAATCTAGTGTAGCAGAAGAGATGAATCAAAACGTCACTTCAATAAGTAGTCATTCTTATAAAACGATGGCGAATGTTGAAGCATTGGAAGAGGAAATAGTAACATTAACAAAAATGTCTGAATCTCTAAAGCTCCAACTCAATCAGTATAACCTAGGGGATACCTCATCTATAACTTCTTGATGTAATATTTGAATGAGTTGCTGTCGAAAGAGCCGTAATTTTTGGCCGCTAGTGTGCATTTGGTTTGGAGAAGCTAATTGTGGGCTAATATGTCTTTCATTTTGCATTAAGGTAGCTTTAATCTCGGCAATAAAATGTTGTATCAACAGTTAAATGTCTCGATTGCTTATTTTTGAATGTATTTTTACGTAATAAACTGGTTATTTTTTTAATAAAAGAATCATTACAGTATCCAATGGACGAAAAACGATAGCTTCCTCTTTGGGAGAATTGGGTATTATCAAATCCGTAGATAAATTTCTTGTTAACGATATCGGGTGAGTTATTGCGAAAAAAATCAACCGCAGCCATGGCCATGGCATCCGATGTGCAAAAAATACCTAAATTATCTCTATCTTGCTGCGGTTGAGATTCTAAATATTGAGTCGCTAATTCATATGAGTAGTCGCAGTATGCTAATTCCACAATATCGATATGATGAGTCTTCATTGCCTGCTGGTAACTTTTTATTCGTTCTTGTTCTGTCGATGATGTTTGTCGGCCACATAATAGTAGCGCTTGTGAAATAGAACGTTGATTGGCATTAAGAATGGCTTCTTCTATGCCCAAGGCTTCATTTACTGTGACAGAAAAACCGGATTCAATTTTTCTGCCATTAAGCATGATGACTTTATCGGTATAAAATAGAGTGGGAGCCTCTTCTGGCTGAATCAAATCAGAAAAAATTAAAGCAGCATCTACTCTATGCACGAATGGGTTTCGCTTGATTTCCGTGATATCTTCTTCTGAACGGAGCCGGATAAATAACGCTTGTTTTTCTAATGCTTGAATAGCTTGAATAAGTGGATCGAAAAGAGCAAGGTCACTTATGTCTGCAATGTGGTTTACTACGATAGCAACCAAGCCTGTTGATTTGTCTCTCAAGCTTTGAGCAAATGGGTTGGCGACATAACCCAACTCTTCTGCCGCTTTGAGAACTCGAATCTTTTTTTCTGCCGCAATGGGTCTATTTTTTCCTGAAAGGGCGCGAGAAGCAACAGCTTTAGAAACGTTAGCCAGTTTGGCTACATCATCTAATGTTGGTATTGATGCTTTATCTCTCATTGAATTGTGTCACTATCTTTTTTATTAATTGGAAGTCGGTAACGTCAATAAAATTATCGTTAATAGAGTTTGTACCCATGCTGGCATTTGAAAAAGAGACCATTTTACTGGTCTTGGATTTCTTACCCGATAAATGCAATTCAGTGGCGTCGGTGTCGTTAATTATGAGCATCGCATTGTCATTGTTTATTCCACATCCAGGCATTACGGTAATTCTGTGAGCAGATTGCTGGACTAGTGCTTTTATGCACTCTATTCCGTTTACCGCTGTATCTGCACCACCGGACGTTAGTACTCTTTCACAGCCTAAATCAATAAGAGTTTCTAACGATTTAAATGGATCTTGAACTAAGTCGAATGCACGATGGAAAGTGACGCCCATATTATCTGCGGTATTTACGAATTTTGTTACCGCGCGCGTGTCAATTTGAGCATCTGAAGTCAGCGCTCCTATGACTATGCCATTGATACCTATCTCTTTAAAAAACTGTATCTCATCACACATCATATCTATTTCTCTGTTCGAGTAAAGAAAGTCACCACTTCGAGGGCGGATCATAGCATAAATTGGTGTATGAGAATTTACTGCAATGGAGGTAAGGCCATAAGTAGGTGTCAGTCCACCTAATAATAAGGCGCTACAAAGCTCAATTCTGTCAGCGCCAGCTTTTATTGCATTGTCAAGAGACTCTATATTATCAACACAGACCTCTATAGATATTTTATTCATAGGTAAATTGACCAAAAAATTGTTGAGGGATACCCGACTCCTCCAATTTAGGAGGGAAGTTTGAAGAAGCCAGGTATAATTAGGTGTGTTTACCAAATACCATCCAGTTTTGGAGCATTTGCTTCTGCTCCCCACCATTTGTGGTAGGACTGTTGGTAATCGCCAGAGTTTATGTAGTCTGATACGAACATATCCATCCAGCGTAGAAATTCTGGATCGCCTTTGCGTACGCCAATAGCGATGGGATCGTTTGAATATAAACCTTCAAGTGTGACTAATTTATCATTCTGAGTTGCCAAGTAATCAACTAAAGAACTGTCTTCGATACCGGCATCTACACGACCTTGACGCAGAAGTAACACACCGTCAGGTGCAAAAGTATCGGTATAAACTAAATCTGCACCCGGTACTGCTCGCTTTAAGAATGATTCACCAGTTGACCCTCTACCTACGACAACTTTTTTACCATCTAAGTCTTGCAAATTATCGATATTCAGGTTTTTTTGAGTAATGACACGAAGACCTGCACGATTATATGGAATGGTAAAATCTATGGCTTTAGCCCGTTCTAAGGTTGCGGATAAATTACCAATAACTGCGTCTAATTGGTCCGAAAATAACATAGATACACGAGCGTCACCGTGGACATCGGTAAAGCGTGCCTCTACGCCGAGTTTATCGGCTAAACGATACGCTAGATCGACATCGTAACCAACAGGTTGGTTTTTTTGGTCACGGAAACCAATTGGTTCACCTCCAAGCGATACGCCTATTTTTATGAATCCACGTTGTTGAATTTCTTCTAGCTTACCAGCGATGGCCTGGGCAGAACTAAAAGCAAGAGCACTACATAGAACCGTAGATATAATCCTTTTAAATTTCATTTTTTACTCCTTTATTAACATTTTTCCGCTACACAGTGTTGCGGGCTCTTCATACCAGTTTTATAAACCCAGTACTTAATTTCTTCTTCACACCCCACATTCACAACTCGGTGATTGTCATTTTTATCTATGGCATGGATCACGACACCAGCTAGAAAGCCACCTTTAAGTGACTTTAGCTCTTCAATTGCCATATCTACTGCATCGTGAAGTGAATAACCGAGTCTCAATGCCATTACGATGGAATACGACGTGTTTGCTCGGATTGTCATTTCACCAGTGTGTGTACATGCGGCCGCGCCATAGCGACTATCAGCATAAAAACCAGCGCCAACAATAGGAGAGTCACCCAAACGACCTGGGTATTTCCAAGCCCAACCAGATGTACTCGTCGCAGAGTAGGTACTTCCATGTTTGTCGTTGCTTAAAAATACAGTCGTATCACGAACTTTTTCTGGATCGGTAATTAAGCTATTTAATTTAGCTAACGGCCTTTTAGACATGTCTGGATTTTGTTCATTAGTGATCTCTTGTAGCTTTTCAAACCAAACTCGTTTCGACTCTTCCATCAAAGGTGAACTACACTTGAATCCCATTTCATAGGCAAACCTTGTTGCGCCGTCCCCAACAATTATTTCGTGATTAAGTTCTTCCATCACTTTTCTTGCAACACGAGTTACATGAAAGTGATCTTTGATGGCTCCTACAGCGCCAGTGCGTAAATCGTCACCATCCATAACTGCGCCATCAAATTCCATTTCACCTAATAGGTTGGGCCAGCCACCATAACCAACACTGCGTACTTTTGGTTCTGCTTCTACTTTTTCGATACCATGAATAATCGCATCAAGGCCATTTTTACCGTTATCCAGCATATCTGCGGTATCTTGGATCCCTGCCCAAGCTTCTGAATTCGAGAGAACAATCATTATTTACTATCCATTTTGTCTAAAAATCGTTTGATACGAGGATCTTGTTTACCACCTTGCTCAGAAAAAAATGCTTCTTTTTCTAAATCAGCTCTCACTTTCCCTTGATCAAGGAAAATGATTCTATTGGAAATTTTTCTAGCAAAGGCAATTTCATGAGTTACGAAAATTAATGTTGTTCCAGAGTCTGCCAGCTGTGCTAAAACATCGAGAACTTCAGAGGTCATCTCCGGATCCAGAGCACTCGTGACTTCATCTAAAAGAAGACATTCAGGTTCCATTGCTAAGGCGCGACAAATACCAATACGTTGTTTTTGTCCGCCAGATAATTGAGCTGGGTAAGCATCACTTTTGCTTTCAAGTCCCACTAAAGAGAGTAACTCTGTGGCTTTTTTAATCGCGTTCTCTTCTTTCCAACCTAGAACTTCAATTGGTGCGAGAGTGATGTTTTCCATAATTGTAAGGTGTGGGTATAAATTAAAATGCTGAAATACTGTAGAGACAGTTTGTCTGATCTTGGAAAGTTCATTTCTATTGTTAACCGATAGATTTTTTACATGAATATCTCCAGAATTTAATTTCTCCAAGCCATTAATACAGCGAATTAAAGTGGATTTACCAGAACCACTCGCTCCTAAAATTGATACAACATCTCCTTTATTAATAGTTAAAGAAACATCATCAAGTATTACTGTATCACCAAATTTTTTTTGGATGTTGTTAATCAAAATCATGATTTATCCTTAAATACTGAGCCAATGTTGGTGCTTATTAAGACGGTTTTCAAAATGTCTGCCAATTCTAGATAGCGCCCAAGATAGAGTGAAATAGGTCAAACCTATAATTGGCCAAACAATAAATGGTTGCCAGGTACGTTGATTTAAAATTTGACCAACTTTTGTTATATCCATAACGCCAATAACTGAAATTAACGATGTGACCTGTAATTGATTAACCGCGAGCCCAATCAACGGTGCAATAGCAACTAGCAATGCTTGAGGCGTGATAATTTTCGTTAGTACTTTCCACTCAGAAAGACCAAAGACTCTTGCGGCCTCGATTTGGCCTTTATCAATTGACGCTAAAGAAGAAACTACAATCACTGATACAAAAGCAGCAGTATTGCCAGAGAGCGTAATAATTGCCGCTTCTTTCGCGTCTAAATTAATCCCTAAAATCATTGGGAGACCAAAATAGATTAAGAACAGCTGAACAATCACGGGTGAATTTTTTAAAAATTCAGTGATGAATGTACATACATGGTTTAAAAGCAGTATTCGGTAATGTCTAGATAGGGCGAGAAAACAGCCTAATATCGCTCCGATGACACTTGAAATAACAAATACTTCTAATGAAACTCCAATACCATGAAGCAATACAATAGCGTCGTATGGTACAAAAACATGATTAGACAAAATTAGTTCTCCATAACGAAATGTCGATTAAATCTAGCGTGAACACGAGATATCAGGAATGACAACATGTACGTAAGCACACAATAGAAAAGTAATAAGAAAAAATAGACTTCAAAAGGTCGGAATGTTTCTGCCGCGATTATTTTTGCGGTACCAGTTAATTCATTCAACGTTACGGTAGATAAAATTGATGTCGTTAGAATTAAATTGATAAATATAGAACCCAACGGCCTAATGGAGGTGCGAAGTGCTATTGGAAGAATGATTTTTTGATAGATCAGTTTTCTGGATAAGCCAAATGATTGAGCGGCTTCGATAACTTCGTTGTCTACTTGCATCACACTGGCTCTTATCACATCTGCACAGTACGCGCCTACTGCGACTGATAGTGCGAGAATTCCTGTGGTATAAGGATCAATAAAAATGCCTAGTTCTGGTAATCCATAAAAAATAAAGAAAACCTGCACGATAAAAGGGATGTTACGAAAGCAACTAATATAACTATAGCCAAATATACGGATCCATTTTGTGTGACTCACACACGCGAACATAATCGCTAGTCCAATCAAAAAACTACCAATTATAGATATGACACTGACGAAAGCTGTTATTTCGAATCCGTCAAGAAAGGCCCCTAGGTGATGGTAAATGATGGTTAAATCAAACATAAATCGCAATCCATTTGCAAAGTGAAATCGATTTCACTATACATTTTTAAGATTGAATGTAAATGTTTTTAAATTGTTAATGTGATCTATGAATGGGCCATTGAGGCAATCGATAAGATGGGGTTTTTATCTATCAAGGTGTTGATTTTAATGTGTAAAATAAATAATTCTGTTCGGTTATATGCTGATTTTAATTTAAGTTTCTGAATATTATTTTTTTTTGAAAAACAGGTTTTATGTTAATTGTTCAATTAAACTCTTTGTGTAACTTGCCTGTTTTAAGGAGATGGAATGTCAGCAATCGCAAATACACCAAACCCACCATATTATGCCGTGATTTTTACTTCTACGCGGACAGAAGGGGATAATGGTTATGGTGAAATGTCAGTTAGAATGCTCGAATTAGCAAGACAACAATCCGGCTTTCTAGGTGTAGAGTCTGCACGAGAAGACGTTGGAATTACGGTTTCATATTGGTCAAATCTTGATTCAATCAAACAATGGAAAGCGAATTATGAGCATATAGAGGCTCAAAAGGCTGGCCGTAAGTTGTGGTATGAATCCTTTAAGGTTCGTATCTCAAAAGTCGAGCGAGATTATGGGATTTAAAAGTATAAAAATAACAATTGAACAGCGCCGATTATCTATGGCCAGAATGTAAATTGATTCGATTGATACCGATTAGATTCCTGCTGAACCTGTAATTCTATTGTGTATAACCCTGCCAAGTAAGCTTCTTTTAATTATCCTCTATCTAAAGTTAGGCATTTGTATCGCTAGTGTAATGCAGCTGCTATTTGACGCTGATGATGTTATCTAAAGCCTATTAAATTAAGTCAAACCAAACGAGTCTAGTTGGGTTAATAGGAGCTTTATTATGGATGTTTATGATCATTTTACTCGTTTGTCTGGTATTGAGTACGATAAAGAAACATCGCTATCCTTAGCAGTTGCATGCTTACTTGCGTATCAGCCAGATGAATCTGAAGTCAAGAAAATTATAGAACGTTGGGAGTATCAGCTAATTGGTTTAGAAAGTACCTTAAAAGGTAAAGACATAGATACACAGTGTTATGTAATGGAAAATGCCGATAATGTGGTGGTGGTATTTAGAGGCACCGATTCAATAGAGGACTGGCTTGGTAATTTTCAAGCCGTTTATGATCCTGGGCCGCTGAATAAAACTAAAGCGCATGAAGGTTTCCAAGATGCTCTTTTCCCAGCGGTTATTGCTATTACACGTATGCTTGAACAACCTATTCGATACTCGAAAAAATTGTGGGTCACTGGCCATAGTTTAGGTGGAGCACTTGCTTCTTTGTTCGCGGGTATGCTGATAGAGCATGGTTATGCGGTGCATGGTATTTACACCTTTGCTAGCCCTAGGCCAGGAAATGGCTCTTTTGAGGTGCAGCTGAATAGCAATGTATTTGGGCCTCATTATCGAGTGGTCAACTCTGGTGATATCGTTCCTCATGTTCCCCCTGAACCGTTCTATAGCCATCCAGGTTCTCGCATTATCTTAAAAGAATTTGGCATTGTTGACTCCAAAGGTTCTTGGTTTGAACAAAGAATCATGGCTTTAGAGAAGTTTATCGAGAAGACGGCCAATTTATTTGATGTTGTCGATAATCACAGTTTGAATGCAGACCAAGAGAGTTATATTCCTCGTTTGATAAGAGAACTGAATCGTGGATAGCTTTCTACTTTATTACCTTAAATTTTAATGAAGAGTCACAAGCTTTAGATGTTTGAGCTCTGAATTTGGTTCTTGGTCGTTAAGTACACCAGTCTCTCATACCTATAGATTGTAATTCGTACGGATGTTTTACTTAAATCATGGCTAATAAATCCAATATTGGTGCGAATAATACAGATCTAACTACTGGTTTAATAAAAATATAGGGCTATTTTTGTTCTAGTAGCGATACTATTTTTTATCTTTGCGGTAAAAATTATGTCGGGGTAATTAATGACCGAATTAGTCGTGCCATTCTGCCTTTTATTGTGGCCAATATAGTTATCGTTTTACTTATTACATATGTTCCGGCATTTACTTTATTTATCCCTTCATTATTTAACTGATTTCACTACTTACCAATAAAAAAGCTGAAACTCTGCCTAGAATTTAGACAGATTTTCAGCTTTTAATCAGAGTTACGGTTAATTTAATTCATGTAGATTGTATCAAAGTCTAAAGTTGGATAAATCACCTTTAATACTGGTGCTAAGCGATTCTAGAATGTGGCTCAGTTCGCCCACTTGGCCGGCATTCTCGGTTACTCTGGAAGTAAGTGAGTTGATAGTCATTACTTTTTCACTTACCTCGGCGGTTACCGCATTTTGCTCTTCTGTTGCGGTTGCAATATGTGTGTTCATATCGTTTATTTCATGGATATCACGAATAATATCTTCAAGTGCGGTTATTGCATATTCTGACTCTGCAATCGTCTGAGATAGCGTAGTGGTTGTCACAGACATTTGCTTGTTCGCTTCAACAGATGACACTTGTAGGTCTTTGATGATCCCTTCAATTTCTTTGGTTGAATCTTGCGTACGTTGCGCGAGTCCGCGAACTTCATCTGCAACAACGGCAAAACCACGACCATATTCACCGGCTCGGGCAGCTTCTATCGCTGCATTTAATGCCAATAGATTGGTTTGTTCTGCAATTTCTTTTATTACAGTTAGAACGGTATTAATTTGTTCACTGCGTTCTTTGAGTTCACCTATGGTTGTTGAGGTGCTGGATAAGTCTAAGCCTAAGTTATGAATTTCTTCGACTGTTTTCTTAACGATGTTATTGCCTTTCTCAGCTAAAAGGTTGCAGCTCTCTGTCTTTTGCGCCGTTATGTTTGCATTTTGCGATACTTCTTGTGTTGTCGATGTCATCTCATTTAATGCTGTAGCAACTTGCTCGATTTCAGCTAACTGTTGGCCTGTGGCAGCTTTGTTTGTTCCTGCATTCGATTTTATCTGACCGGTGCATTCTGTTAATTCATCCGCTGACGTCACAATGCGAGTGACCAAACCATGCAGATTTTGTAAAAATGTGTCGAAACCTTTCGCTAACATTCCGATTTCATCATCGCTTTTTATGTTAAGTCTTCTGGTTAGATCTCCGCCTCCTTGAGCAATTTCAGACATCGCATTAGCAACCACTTTTATCGGGTTGACTACGTAACGGCTCAATACTACCCAGTTTGTTAATTGCAAGGCTAATAAGATAACAATGGCAATTACAATGAACATCATTCGTGCGGCAGTTAGAACCCCATCGTTACTGTCATGTCGATAGGTTACTTCAATTTTACCAACGTCCCTCGACCCTCCCCATACTACCTTATTAGTGTGAGTAACTAATTGAGATTTATCGATATTATCTTCACTTTCTGCTTGCGCAATCAGCTTATCGCGATGGTCAAATGCTTTGATCTTAGCTATGTATGGGAACAGTACAAACGACTGTAAAATATCGCTCGTTAGTTCAGAGTCATACGAAAAAATAGGCTCTTGTAAAACAATAGAAAGGGTATGGTCGGCTTCAACTATTTGTCTTTCAAGCGCCTTGTCAAAGTAGTTACAGACTAAAATATAACTGGTCGATAGAATGGCTACCATCACGACTAAAGTAACGGAAGAAAGGATCATCATCGAGCGATATTTGATTGAGTTCATGTTTATATCCTTGGCTTTAAATTTAGCCACTTAAATTGGTTATAGCTGATTAAGGTCTAGCCAAAATTCTTTTCTGTCAAACGGAGTGTCTGGGTGCATAAATGGGTTATCGATACGAATGACGGATCTTCCTCCAAGGTTGGCTTTTTCTAATACTGCTGTTATTGCCGAGTTATTAAAGAATAATTGATCAAAGCTGCCGTCTTTAATCGACATTTCAAACCCTTTATACAGTTTTTCATGCAAATCTTTCGCATTTTTATTGACATAAAACAGCATCGCGTATGGATAGATCAGCATCACTTGTTTTTCAACCACGAGATTTAATTCTGGGCGTTGTTCTACCTCAGGCCAAGGTTCATGAATGGCTCTTGGGAAATAATCAAAACGGCCGCCTTCCAACATTTTGAATAAATTTGGGTATTTAATGGTTGTTAATGTTGGTAAGCCTGCACTTTTTAGAACTTGTGTATCCGCCCAAAATTTACCTTGACCACCATTGAGTTTTTTTAAATCTTCTAGAGTTCGAATGTGATTAAAACGCGGTTGGTCACCTTTGCGGATAATGAAGATCCGATGGCCAAGAATGCCTTTTAAAATGGGTATTCTTACCGCATTCAAACGTTTGTCGTTTTCAGGCGATGCGCCAGACCACATAATATCAACATTACCAGCTTCGACTTCACTTACGTTACGCGCTGTATTGGTGGTATTGGGGATTTGAGTTAACTCAACATTGCTATCTACTTTACTTAGTGCTAATTGTAAAATCTCAAGAACGAGCTTATTTCTAGTATCTGTCGCCTCTATAATTTTATATTGATCTGCTGATACATTAGCGATAGATAAACACGATAATGTAAAGGCGATTATTGTTACCACTTTCATTCTTTATCTCCAGATAAAATCTGATCTACTTTCTTTTTCGTAACAACTACTGTTACTAATTATCGGCTATACAACCTATTTCTTTAGTGTAGTGAAAATAAATAACATGGCCTTTGACAATAAGCATAGTTAATGTGAATAAGTTGCATCTATATCTGAAGTTTTTGGTATATGAGCAAGGCGTGTTCCTTTTTACAAAGTAAATTATTTTGTAACATTTACTTACAATTATCTTGAATCTAAATTGCAATGCAAATCATTCTCATTTGCATAATTGGTATGGTTTCCTTCTCATGAAAAAAATATTTTCCCTATATTCGTTAGTTACTCCTTTATATTTGTCTGTTACTAGTATGATTTTGCTCACTTTATCTGTATTTAGTTCAACAGTATTGGCCGATACGTTCCCGGTTACGGTAACGGATGTGGCAGGACGTACCATCACATTAGAAACTCAACCGAAAAATATTGCTTTGTCGACAGGGCGCGTTTTCCCTTTGCTTGAAATGATTTATCAGCAAGAAGCTGCCGATCATTTGGTGGCATGGCGCGACGACACGCGAGTGTCAGCACCAAGTATGTATGCTGATTACATTAAAGATTATCCGCAACTTGAAAATGTTTTGAAGATCGGAAAGATTAAATCAGGTGAGTTCGATACCGAGCGTTTTATCAACATGGCAGAAAAGCCGGATCTATTTGTGGTGGATATATCAAACATTAAATTAGCCGAAGAAAAAGGGCTGATCAAAAAGTTAGATAAACTGGGTATCAAAGTGCTTGCGATAGATTTTCGTGAAAACCCTATTAAAAACACGCTGCAATCGGTGACCAGTTTAGCAACGGCGCTTGGTAAACAACAGCAAGGCCAAAAATTTGCTGAGTACTATCAAAATCATGTTAATCATTTAGAACAAGTGGTGAGTTCGCTACCTGAAAGTGAATTGAACAAAAAAGTATTCATCGAAAGAGCGGCCGGTTATCACGATTCATGTTGCCATACGTTTGCTACCGGTAATATGGGCGCATACATTCCGTTTTTAAAAGCAATTAATATTGCCGATAAGCCGTTGCAAGGCGCGATAACAGGACAAATGTCGACAGAGAGTGTGATTACTTACCAACCGGATGTTTACATAATGCAAACTACGGGTTGGATAGATAAAGACGGCAATGCGACAGCGGGTGTTCCATTTGGTTATGCGCCACTTAATCCTGCTGCGATTAAACAAGCGACCGCATCATTAATGGATCGCCCTTGGCTTAAAGCGGTTAACGGATACCAAAATAAAGCGGTTTATTCTATTTATATGCCTTTTTATAACTCGCCTTATAATCTAGTAGCCATGGAGTATTTTGCTAAGTGGCTTCATCCTGAACAGTTTAAAGATCTTAACCCTGAAAAGACGTTTGAAGAGATGAACCAACGTTTTGCGAATCGAAGCGTAACCGGTGTGTTTGGTCAAAATAACTTTGAGGCGATGAAATAGTGAGTGATTTGGCTTGTACATCCTATGTCAAATTACGCCAAAGTAATGGTGAAGATACGTTGTTATCAGGAAAGCGTCAGGCACTAAAGAAACATAATGCTCGCGCCAGAAAGAAAAAGGTCGCACTGGGTGCTTTCTTTTTGCTCAGTGTGGTGTGCTTGATTGCCGATATTTTGATTGGTTCGCAAGGGCTAACGCTGGCACAAGTACTTAATGGGGTTTTTCATCCTGCTTCAAGTGACATCGCTAGCCGCGTCATCATTTGGGACATTCGCATGCCGATGTCTCTGATGGCCCCATTGGTTGGAGGGGCGTTAGCTATTGCGGGTGCTCAGATGCAAACTACGTTGAACAATCCATTGGCTGACCCGTATACATTTGGCGTTTCTGCTGCTGCTGGATTTGGTGCCTCTTTGGTGATCACAAATATAGTGGCATTACCGTTTATACCGCCGCAATATCAAATTGCGGTGATGGCCTTTCTAATGTGTTTACTGACCACATTTATGATCGCGGCTATGTCTTCTATTCGACGAATTTCGATTGAAGGGGTGATGTTGTTCGGCGTAGCAATTATGTTTGCTTACGATGGCATGCTGATCATGATGCAATATATTGCAACAGAAACGCAGTTGCAGACCTTAGTGTTTTGGCAAATGGGGTCGCTTGACCGAGGGAGTTGGCAAAAAATATCCATACTTGCGATTCTTCTACCTGTGGTTATGGCTATTATGATGAAAGATGCTTGGAAACTGTCATCGCTAAAAATTGGCCAAGAACGCGCGGAAGCGATGGGTATAAACGTTAATCGTTTGCGCATTAAAACGTTAATTTTGGTGTCGATTATAACGTCCTTATCCGTGTCGTTTGTTGGTGCGGTTGGGTTTGTTGGATTAGTCGCGCCTCATATCGCCCGAATGATTCTGGGTGAAGATCAACGCTTTTTTTTACCGGCTTCGTTTTTACTTGGCGCGGTATTGCTTGAGTTGGCTTCTATTGCCAGCAAGTCGATTATGCCCGGTATTATTCTGCCCTTAACGGTGATGATGTCGATGGTCGGTGTACCTTTCTTTATCTTTTTAATTGTTAAAAAAGGAGGACGTTTCTGATGAGCCTCAATATTCAGAATCTCTCGGTCTCTTTTAATGGTAATCAAGTACTGAATAATTTGACCATTCCAACTATTTATCCGGGCGAAATGGTGTCATTAATTGGTAAGAATGGCGCAGGCAAATCCACCGTTCTTAAACAGATGACCAAACTCATTCAGTTTGATCCTAAGTTGATTACCTTAAATGGCCAACCAATCGCAACTGATGACATTGGTTATTTGCCGCAAGATCATAGGATTTGGGCAAGCATTACTGTAGTTGAACTGTTAATTACCACCATGCATGTGGGCCACAACTCATTGTTAACCAAAGCAAACAGCGCCGAAACGGCGTTAGCGTTACTTGACAACATAGGCATTATCCATCTTGCCAACAAGATGTGCACTGAACTTTCTGGTGGCGAAAGCCAAATGGTGGGCTTAGCGCAAGCGGTAATCAATCAGCCTAAAGTGTTGATATTAGATGAGCCTACATCTGCATTGGATATGAATAACCAACTTAAATTATTGGAATATGTGAAAGAATACACACGCACACATTCTGCTTATACCTTGATGGTGGTGCATGATTTAAATTTGGCTATTCAATATTCCGATAAAGTGGCCGCATTGCATAATGGCGTACTGTTTACCTATGGTGAACCGAAAACAATTATTAACCAACAACTCATCTCTGATTTGTTCAGTGTTAATTCACACATTATTCAGCTTGATGATTATCCTATCGTTGCTGCTTGTTTGTAGAGGACGGATCTATAGATATTGGCGATTTATCAAGTTACTTTCATTAAATCAATTAGCTTTATTTATTTTACTTACTTCAATTTAAGTATGTACCGTACAGGCCAGTTTATGGATTTAAAATCTGTCTCTGGCTTTTTCTTAATCTCCTTTACGTTCCTTTACATTCATCTTAACCCTGCCTTAACCACCCTAAAGCGTATGATAACCCCATCTTGTTAAGACATACGAAATTCAAAAAAGGGTTCTATCATGAAAAAAATTATTACTACTGCTATCGCTGCACTTCTTATCAGTTCAACTGCATTTGCAGGTGCGGTAACGTCTACATCAACATTGAAAACAGCAAGTTTTGACAGTAAAGCACAAGCGTATGAAGCTGCGTTTGAACTTGCTGATTCAATCAATGACAAAACCGATAACCAACTGCAAAAAGATTTGCATGTACTAAATGGCTCTGGTGTATCGGTGAATGATGTTGAAGTGAACGTGGAAGAGTTTGCTACCGATCGCAATGACATTGGTTACCGCGCAATTCTTGAAGTGAACTACTCTTATGACAGCAGCGACAGCTAAGATGTGAGTACCGCCAATCACCTTATTACCACTGCTAATTAAGAAACGAAAGGGTCCAGATTTGGGCCCTTTTTTATAGTTTTGTAAGGCTAAAGGTACCTAAACTACTTTCATACGCGCCAATACTTGAGCTTGTGTAACTTCGTGAGAAATACCCGAACCAGATGCTAAGTGACCCTCGGCGATACGCATTTTTTCCAATAACTCGATCTTTTCTTGCACAACTCCATATCCCGCAATATCAAGTACCACTGCAACGCCCTTGCCATGTTGAGCCGTCACCAATGAACGGCGAGTTTCGTTTATTTGTCACTTCGAAATAGTCGTGTGAAGGAAATTGTCATTATGATATTTATATTGTCTATATGACAAACTATAAACCGCTGTCCATATGACAATCTTGATCTTAAATTAAATATAATATATTGATATTATTAGATTTTATTTTCTGGCATATATCATGCTATTACAAAAGAGACATAATAGTTTTTTAAGGTAAGAAGATTACCAGTTATGCAGAAGCAACCGAGTAATTAGTTACCTATACATCAAATATAGCTAGGAGAACAACTATGAGCCACCAAAGGATCCCTAATAACTGGACTATTCAAAGATCAACTCAGTTCTTTACCAACGAGAATGTGCCAGAAGCATTACTGTCTCATCACAATACCGCAGAGGGTGTTTTTGGCCAACTTTGTGTGATGGAAGGCGTCGTTACTTATTATGGCTTTGCCGATGAAAATGCTGTTGAACCGGAAGTTAAAGTAGTCATTCCTGCGGGGAGTTTTGCAACCAGTCCTCCACAGTACTGGCATCGTGTGGAATTAAGTGATGATGCCCAGTTTAATATTAATTTCTGGTCTGATTCAGATAAGAAAGATCAAAAAATGTATCTCACCAAAGCCTAACTGTTACATGTTGCAATTTAAATTTTCTATGTTTTTAAATAAAAAAAATAAGGTAATCAGTATTTATAAAGAAATCATAATCCTATGCACGTTGAAAGTGGGCTTGGTCGTTGCAGATGGAATAAAAACAACAGCAGTCAGAGTTTATCTCATAGGCAGAAGTGAATATGCAGCAAGGTTATTTATTCTTCAGGCCAAAAACTCTTATTCAATAACGTTAAATTGAACATTTTTAACAGAGGTTAAAATGAGATCTTTATTTTTACGCATGAGAACGATTCACTGGCTAGGTGCTATCTTTCTATTTATTAACGCCTTATTTTTCACCGAATCAACAGTATCTCAAGTGTTCCAATATATAGTGACTGTATTTTTAGTAATACATGATATTGATGAAAAAATCTGGGGAGTAGACTCGCTTAAAAACGTTGCTCTATATATGAAAGCCTTTGAAAGAAGGGATTTGTCGGTACCTTGTGATATAGATAGCTCTTATAACAGCGAATTTGGTAAAGTTTTGGAGGTGATTAATCGCTTTAGAGAGGAAGTTAGGTTAGCACTTACTGATATCCAAAAACAGGCCGGTGCTTCAGATGATATTGCCGAGCATCTTAAGGGGAAGGTTCAAAGTATTTCTATACGCATTGGCGAACAAGATACACGAGTGAGTGGGATTACTCAGTTGGTTGATGTGTTAGATAACACGTCGGCAGCACTTCGAGATAAAGGCGAAGAGACCCGGCAACAGGTAGAAAGCACTAGAGACGGGATTATTCGCTCCAATGAAACCATGGGTGAGATGATACAAGAACTGAGTCAATATATTACCAGTAATGACGAGTTACAGAATAAGTTTACTGCACTTTCTGAGCAAACAAGTTCCATAGGACAAGTTATCTCGGTAATAAGTAATCTGGCCGACCAGACTAATTTATTAGCACTCAATGCAGCCATTGAAGCGGCAAGAGCCGGTGAGCACGGGCGTGGTTTTGCCGTTGTAGCTGATGAAGTAAGAAATTTGGCGGCATCTACTCAGAGTAGCTTGGATGAAATAAATAGCATCATTGCTGGCATCTCCACTGCGGTACTTGAAGCCGGAGAGCAAATGAAATTGCAGTCAGGAGCGATAGAGTCAGTCTCGGCACATACACAAGCAGGACAGGAAGAGCTTCTGGCTACCTGCAGTAGCATCGATGAAATCTTGAATCTTATTAGCAATGACAACAACATAGACAGTGTTGATATTCATCAAATTAGTCGACTTGTTAATGATGTATCACTTGAAGTTGAAGTTCTTAAATCTCTGTCAGGTTCAAATGCTAAAGATTGCGAAGAGCTACAAATACAGGGTGACAAGTTAACGAATGTTACTGAGCAAATCGTTGAACAACTGGGCACATTTAAAACTCATTAAGGTTGTCTATTTGGTTGTTCTTACTCTCCTTTACGTTCCTTTACATTTATCTTAACCCTGTCTTAACCACCCTAAAGCGTATGAAGCTGCGTTTGAACTTGCTGATTCAATCAATGACAAAACCGATAACCAACTGCAAAAAGATTTGCATGTACTAAATGGCTCTGGTGTATCGGTGAATGATGTTGAAGTGAACGTGGAAGAGTTTGCTACCGATCGCAATGACATTGGTTACCGCGCAATTCTTGAAGTGAACTACTCGTATGACAGCAGCGACAGCTAAGATGTGAGTACTGCCAATCACCTTATTACCACTGCTAACTAAAAACGAAAGGGTCCAGATTTGGGCCCTTTTTTTGAAAGAAAGAGAATATCACTATAGTAATAATTTTAGTGCTTTATTTTTACTTTAGGAGCTTATTACTCATATGTTTTTAATATGGCGTTGTTGATCAAATCAGGTAAAAGACGCAGTTATCTTATAGAACCTACCTGTTAGTTTCTAATGGGCATACTTCGCCCTAGGACTTTGTTAATTGCTTTGACATTTGCTAGCGCCTCACCAACTTGAGCGTTATAGCATCTCAAGCTCAATGTGCCGCTAGTCAATCTTTTGTATCGAGACATTGCCGTCTCAGAGATTGAACGGTCGTGATAACCAGAGTCAGTTTTCCACTGAGCTAGCGTATCGTTTCTAAGTGCATCGACCGCTTCATTCCGAGGATGTCCCTTTTCCCAGTAATCAGCATTTTTTCTGGGAGGTATAAGAGGCTTGTTGCCCTTATTTTGCAATATTTCATGGCATTTTTTTGGATCGTAAGCACCGTCTGCTGATACGAAATGCACCTTTCTACGAAGCGGGTTCAATAATGTAGGGAGAGCTTCGCTATCACCAACATTGACGAGGCTGACTTCTGCGCGAATAACATCATGAGTATCGACATCAACGGCAAGATGCAGTTTACGCCAAGTCCTACGTTTTTCAGCGCCATGCTTTTTAACTTTCCATTCGCCTTCTCCAAAGACTTTCAGGCCTGTTGAGTCAATTGCGATATGGCGAACTGAGCCTTTAGATTTATTCTTATATTTTACCTGAACGGTCTTAGAACGTTTGCTGATACTTGTGTAATCAGGGGAACGTAAGGGGACATTCATCAATGCAAATATAGAGTCGATAAAACCTTGAAGTGCACGCAACGGAAGAGAGAATATCCCTTTAATCATCAAAGCTGTTTCGATTGCAGTATCAGAAAATTGAAAGCCTCTGCCACGTTTACCGTGGTGGCTTTTGCATTGCCATGCTTCAACGGCGGAGTCGTCAATCCAGAACGTCACTGAGCCTCGTTTACACAAGGCTTCATTATATTCACGCCAGTTGATTATCTTCTTTTTTGACTTACCCATAACATCACTATGTCTCTACTATACCCAATCAACTTCAAGTTGCAGCTTTCAAAACCTGAAAATTATCGTTAATTCGGGTCGTAAGCGAGCCTGCAACTTTTGGTAAAGTCACATCGAAAAATGTATTTATTGCATCCTTAAAGGATGCTTTTGTAGGGAAGCAAACATTATTTCTGGCATGTTCATGCATGACCTTCCACAGGCGCTCAATTGGATTTAAATTTGGACTATATGGCGGTAAATAATGCAGTTCAATATTGAGCATAAAGGCGAAATCTTTCACCAACTGACTTCGATGATACCCTGCACCATCAAGTATGACATTAATCTTTTGCCCCAACGGATAATGTTCTTTTTTGAATTTCCAAAAGAAACGAGCAATACTTTCACTATTAATCGTTTCATAACTGTCAGTCACAGTAGCAGCTATATCAGTTAGATTTAACGCACCGACAAAGTTCAATCGAGTACGACTACCAGTGGTTTCAATCACTTTGTCTTCACCTTTGCGGATCCAACCATAAGTAATCTTGGTCGCTTGACTTGGATGCACAGCATCCATAAACAAAATAGGTTCGTTTTTTTTTAGCTCCTGATAATATTGAATAAAAGCATCTTGAGCTTCAGGATTAAATCTATGTAGAACACCTTTAGGTTGCTTATAAGAGAAAGCATTATGATGTAACCATTTATTCATTCCAGCGACTGTATAGGTAATTTGAAATTCATTTTGAACATATTCAACAATCTGATGAGTATGGAAATAGGTATGTTCTGTCAGGTGTTCAATCAATGACATTGTTTCAGCTGCATTAAGTTTACTTTGCGACCCACCATTTTCAGGTGCCAATTTCTCAGACTGTAGATAATCATTAAGATGACGAGTCACTGTTGTTTGATGAATTCGCAATGCTTGCGAAATCATAGAAACAGACCAATCTTCAGATGCAAGCAAAACAGCCTTAATGCGATTACGCACTCGACCATCACGAGCAGAATCATGCATGCGCTCAAGTTGTTTTTTCTTTTGATTGGACAGTTCAATTTTCATGATGTCTAGCATGATCCTATTCATAGAGAACATCAAGCATCTTCAATGATCACGGGTATATATGGGATCAGATCGCAAGAATAAGGAAAGGTTCAACTGATTTAGTCAACAACGCCTTTTAATATAATAAATTAATAATTTTAAGAGTTGGTAGGTTTAATTTTTATTATATTAATCATGTGTTTTTTAATCTTTATTTTAATTCCGTCCTTTAGTTATTAAATTTAAATATGTTAATTTTTAAATAGATGATTTTATGTTTGATATAAGAAAAAATTGTAATTTAATTAATAGGTTACTCTGGTTGTTGTTAGTAAGAAATTTGTGATTAATGTCACTAATTGTAAATGAAAATCTGTTTTTTTATTAAATATCTGATTCCAGGCATTGGTAAATTTTGTTATAGTTTTTGAAAAACAACCTATAAATAAAGGTGCAATCAGTGGATGTCAGTAAATACGAAGAAATTTTTGAAGAAATATTTTTTAATTTAGCTCAAGAGTCAAATATTATATCCGATGGAATATACCTTAAACCAAATATTCCAACCAAAAAACTTACTGGCGCTATCGGCAAATATGCACAAGACATCGCCCCTGAAGAAATCATCGTTTTAGTCGATGACACGGTATTTGGAGGGGCTAAAGAAGGTATGATCCTTACCTCTTATGAAATACTTGGTAATGAAAAGTTTGAAGATGCATTTTGTGTATCTTATGATGAGGTAGACGACATCGGCTTTCCTAAAAAGCGCAAATTGTATATTAATGGTTTGAAGCGTATGACTTTTACACTTCCTGACCATAATGCTCTCGTTAACTTAGCAAAGAACCTTGAAATTTCAATAAAAAAATCCAAATTGGCTTTTAGTAAGCCCACTCAGAATCAACCTGATCAGGTTAGTGTAACGGCTGATGTATCGACGTCCGACACGCCTAATGACAATGCATCCGTCGACACTAAAATTGTTCACAAAACAGAGCCGATTAATAAAATAGAACAGAAAGTCAATATTAATTACAGTGACGATGATATTCGATCAGATAAGCAACAAATCAATTCAGCAATTCAAGCACCTAAAACAGAGGAAGATGCTCCCCAACTTTCTGATGTCGATGAGCAAGTTGTTTTAAATTTAAAGGTGTGGAAAAACGATTCAATTTTCCCTGCAATTAAGAAGTGCTACCGTATTGAGCAGGTTAGTTCTGTACTTCCTGTTAGCCCTAATCAATATAAAGAAGCTGGTGAAGCTTTGGTTAAGTCTTGCCATAAAGCGATCGTTAAATATAGAACGATACTCGTCGATAAAGCTGAATTCCAAGAGATGGCAAATAATACCGCAACGCTTGAAGCCCTTTGTCATTTTGCTAGTACTGCAATTGCAAAAATGAAATCTGAGCGTGTTCCAGAAGAGTTTATACAAGCCATACTTGAGCGGAATTTTTATGACGTATTTTTAATGAAGCCAACAGACCGAAATAGTGAGATGTGGGCGAGTATCATGAGGGTTGTGACAGGGTACTTAGAAGTTTGGTATAAAACTAAAGATTGTGTGAATTTTGAGGTGTTTATCATCAGGCTGATTGGAAGCAATATAGCGGGTAATTTTGATATTGATTTGAATAAAGTATTGTCTATTATTTACCCTGATGGTAAAAATGCGATTGAAGATATGTTGTATGTGACGACTGAATACGATGAAAGCTTGCAAAAATACCATCGGTTTGTGGAGCGAGAAGCGGATTCTTTAGTTGAGACAGTTTTTCGAATATTGAATGGAAGTGATGCACCAAAGAGTCGATCAACCTACTGGGATATTAATTGCTGAGAGTTTGAAGCTCTTAAATCTCTGTCAGGTTCAAATGCTAAAGATTGCGAAGAGCTACAAATACAGGGTGACAAGTTAACGAATGTTACTGAGCAAATCGTTGAACAACTGGGCGCATTTAAAACTCATTAAGGTTGTCTATTTGGTTGTTCTTACTCTCCTTTACGTTCCTTTACATTTATCTTAACCCTGTCTTAACCACCCTAAAGCGTATGATAACTCCATCTTGTTAAGACATACGAAATTCAAAAAAAGGGTTCTATCATGAAAAAAATTATTACTACTGCTATTGCTGCACTTCTTATCAGTTCAACTGCATTTGCAGGTGCGGTAACGTCTACATCAACATTGAAAACAGCAAGCTTTGACAGTAAAGCGCAAGCGTATGAAGCTGCGTTTGAACTTGCTGACTCAATCAATGACAAAACTGATAACCAACTGCAAAAAGATTTGCATGTACTAAATGGCTCTGGTGTATCGGTGAATAATGTTGAAGTGAACGTGGAAGAGTTTGCTACCGATCGCAATGACATTGGTTACCGCGCAATTCTTGAAGTGAACTACTCTTATGACAGCAGCGACAGCTAAGATGTGAATACTGCCAATCACACTATTATCACTGCTAACTAGAAACGAAAGGGTCCAGATTTGGGCCCTTTTTTCTATTTCTCTCAGATACTTTTCAATACAACGTCTGGTTGTGATCTAATCCAACTACATTTTCTTAGTTTTCGTGAATAATTGGGCGTGAAGGAATTCATGAATGAAATACTGCCCTTATATTAATTATGGTGGTATATTTATTAGCAATAACTAATAAAACACTCTCTAATAAGGGACCGTCCATGCCTCTAAAATCAATTAAGCAAAGATATAGTTTAGTTCTAGTGACCTTTATCGCTCTAATCACTATCCTCACAACGATTGGTATACAGCAATGGGTTAAACCAGAACTACAAGCAGAAGAAGAAAAAAATCTTAGCTTTGCTGTCAAAGATATTGCCACTGAAATTAAACTAACCCTTACGTCTGTCCAGGCTCAACAGCGTTCTACGACTCAACTTATCCCGAACCTTGAAAGTGCGCAAATTGATTTGTTATTACCTTACTTAGTTGATCAGTATGGCAATCAATTGGTATTTGGTGGCGGTATTTGGCCTATGCCGAATAAGAGAGTTGCTGGTGTAGACAGAGCAAGCTCTTTCTTCCATCGTGACGTAAATGGCCAACTGATAGTAAACACTTACTGGAATAGTGATGAAGCTCCGGACTATTTCACACAAGCATGGCATAAGGCAGGACAGAACGCCCCTAAAGGTCAATGTGTTTGGGCCAATGCTTATAAAGATGGTGCCAGTTTACAACCACGCACTAACTGCGCAATGGGTATTTATCAAGGTTCATCGTTGTATGGTGTTTCAACTGTTGATGTGACTCTTGGTTTCTTCAATGACCTTGTTGCGGATAAAGAGCGTGAACTTAATGCAGAGATATTGATTGTTGAAGCAGATGGTAAGATTCTTAGTACCAATAAAGTGCTTAGCAACGACAATGTCATCTTAACTGAACTGTCTGAACAGTCTTATCCATTGGCTACAACGTTAAATGAAGCTTTAAAAACGTCAGAATTCAGAAAAGAATTTGAGCAAAATGGTGAAAAACACATTCTTTTAATTCAACAAGTTGAAGGGACTCCGTGGCTTATCGCTGTAGCAAAACCAACAAATTTACTCACGATGCAAACTCAAGAAATTATGTCTACCTTGGCCATGATTCAGTTACCAATGGTCGTCATTTTATTAGCGGTCTTGCTTTATGCATTTACAAGTTTAGGGAATCGATTTAAGACTCTTAAAGAGAATGTAGATACACTTTCTGCAGGTGATGCAGATTTAAGTATAAGGCTTCCGATCAAAGGTGAAGATGAGTTAGATGCTGTTTCGGAATCTATGAATAACTTTATTTCATATCTACAAAAGTTGATCACTAACGTTATAGAAGCAAATAGAGTTTGTAATGAACAAATTACGGCAATGTCAGCGGTGACTGAGAAAACCCTTATGGTTTTGGATAAACATGTTAAAGAAACAGACATGGTAGCAACTGCGGTCAACGAATTAAGCTCTTCAGCACAAGAAGTTGCAGGATATACCAATCAAAGTACAGATATTACCAATTCAGCACATCGTGAAGCTCAGAACTCGGAAGGTTCAGCACGTAAAGCAACGGACAGTGTTGGTGAATTAATGAAAAATGTTGAACTTACTTCTGAAAATGTTGGCAAGATGCAAGATAATGCAGCTTCAATTGAAGGTGTTTTACAAGTTATTCGTGGTATCGCAGAACAAACAAACTTACTTGCACTTAATGCGGCGATTGAAGCTGCTCGGGCAGGTGAAATGGGTCGTGGTTTTGCGGTTGTTGCCGATGAGGTTAGAAATTTAGCAGCAAAAACTCAAGACAGTACTACCGAAGTGGCAGAGATGTTGGATATTTTAAAAAGTGGTGTTGAAACAACGGTTATGTCAATGTCAGAAACTCGAGATCAATGCCAAGTCACATCGGTATTGACGAATGAGGTAACCGAAGGTATCGCCATTATGCAAAATTCCGTATCCAAAGTGGATGATGTGAGCGTTCAAATTGCCACGGCTGCAAATGAGCAAAGTCACGTTGCCGATGATATTAATCGAAGTATGGTATCTATTAGCACTATGCTTACAGAATTACATAGCCATGGTCAAACATCAGAGGAACACGCTAAAGCTCTTCAAAATGCTAATCGAGCATTGCAAGATCTCGTTGATCAATTCAAGGTGTAATATCTAAAACAAGATTGTTTCAGATACTTTTACCAATCACGTAACAGGAGCCGGCTTGAGTCGGCTCTTTTGGTTATTTATCTTATTTATTTGAAATTGCTTGTTGAGTTAGTGAATATTACGTTTTTTGTTACATTATGCAGTGATTAATAGATTAATTTTTAGTTAATCTTTGTTCTCTATAACCATTAAATCTAGTTATTTAAAAATATTTTTCACTAACTTTTCAGTTAAAAATCTACCTAGCTACTTTTTAAATTAAGTAGTCATATTAGTTTCGCTTACTTTAATATAAGCCTGTACCGTACTGGTCAATGTATGAACGTAGCTGATTTTTATCTCCTTTACGTTCCTTTACATTTATCTTAACCCTGTCTTAACCACCCTAAAGCGTATGATAACCCTATCTTCTTAAGACATACGAAATTCAAAAAAGGGTTCTATCATGAAAAAAATTATTACTACTGCTATCGCTGCACTTCTTATTAGTTCAACTGCATTTGCAGGTGCGGTAACGTCTACATCAACATTGAAAACAGCAAGTTTTGACAGTAAAGCACAAGCGTATGAAGCTGCGTTTGAACTTGCTGATGCAATCAATGACAAAACCGATAGCCAACTGCAAAAAGATTTGCATGTACTAAATGGCTCTGGTGTATCGGTGAATGATGTTGAAGTAAACGTGGAAGAGTTTGCTACCGATCGCAGTGACATTGGTTACCGCGCGGTTCTTGAAGTGAACTACTCTTATGACAGCAGCGACAGCTAAGATGTGAATACTGCCAATCATCTTATTAATACCGCTAACTAAGAAACGAAAGGGTCCAGATTTGGGCTCTTTTTCTATTTAATGATGTATTGTTTTGATGCGAGTGTCATAAGCGATAAGCTTGTTGAAGGATTGTTATTAGAGGCGGCGTTAGTCAGTTACTATATAATCGACAATTATATCTTTCCGTCAAATTAGGTGTAACAAGAATGAACGTACGAAAAGCAAAAGCTCATGAGCTTGATTGTATTTATGCGATGGGTTTTGATGTTTGGAATGATGGTCTGACGTTTGAAGAGTATTTAACGGCTTGCCGAAAAAGCACCAAGTATCAATCTGGTACTTGGTATCTGTTAATAGATAATGACAAGATAGTTTCGTCGCTCATTGTTTATAGCGATAATTTTGGGCTTAAAGAAGGTTGTTTTGGTGTTGGATCCGTTGCAACGTCTCCAAATTGTCGTGGTAAAGGATATGCCTCTTACTGCATTAGTTCCATTACTACTGAACTGTTTGCTAACTCTAATTGTAAAGCGGTGTACTTGCATAGTGATATTGGTTATGAGTTTTACCATAAGCTCGGCTTTGTCCGCATTGAAGGTACGGATTGTATGTTGTATGCCAAACAGTCATCCAAATGGGACCACTCAATACCCAGTTATTTCTAGTTAATAATGACTCTTTTTGAGTTATTTCTGCTTAAGTATTATGGTAATAATTCCACAGGAATAGTGATCCAATGCTTCGCCAAGGCGTCCAATGGCTAACCAATTCACGTGCTTGTGTAGGGGTTGGCCTATAATCGAGTTGTTTTAATCGTTGTAATCCGATAAGTATTCCTAAATCGTCTGCAGGAAATATATCGGTTCGCCCTAATGAAAATATTAAATATATTTCGGCGCTCCAACGGCCAAGCCCTCTAATACTAGTGATGGATTGTATTGCCTCTTCATCGCTCAAGTGTTTTAAAGCATCAATATCAAAATTGTCGTCAAGAATGTCTTTTGCTAATCCTTGAGTATACTCAATTTTTCTGTACGACAAGCCCGCATCACGAAGCTGTTGATCTGGAATTTTTACGAATTGCTCTGCGGTAACGTCGTCTAAGAGACAAAAGACACGCTGTGTTATTACCGTAGCCACTTTGGTGGATAATTGTTGACTTATTATGGTAGATAAAAACGCTTCAAATCCACTAGAACGCATATGAATTTCTGGTGGACCGAACCTAGTGAACGCTTCTTTTATCTCTGGGTCAGCTAGACTTAAGTGTTGCATGCCCTGCAGTATGGTTTCAGCCTTCATATTTATCCTATTTGTGAGTACTGTTTTAAACATCTAAACGAGTGGTAAACACCTAAACTAATTTTACTAACGTTGACTATACTTAATTCAGAAACAAGCTGTTGAGTTAGTAGCTGGTTATGTCAGTGGCACTTGTTAGATCTAAACATCTTGCATATTTATATAAGAATATGCTAATTTAGATTGTGCTTTAGTTTGCTGCAACAAAAGGTATTTTAACTAAATAAGAGTGTATAGAAAATGCTTTGGTAAAAGCAGTGGCAACAACTAAGCACGTTCAATGTGTGTTGGTACAGTATCTAAATTAAACATTTTGATTTTTGTACAATTTTAAGTGATAGGCCGTTTTGAATACAGTCTCGCTTCAATGATGTGAAATTCCGCCACGCATAGAGTCAGTGATAATCAAGTTAATGTTGAGTAACGTAACTTAACTAAGGAAAAGAAAATGGCAATTTCCCGACGAACATTATTAAAATCTGGTTTAGGTATTGGTGCGCTCGGTGTGGCTGGTGTCACTTATAGTGAGTTGCAGAAAATAAAGACCAATGCAAAAATTGTCGTTGTAGGCGGGGGAGCTGCTGGGATCGGTATTTCCAATATGTTGTTACGCAGCCTTGACGGAGTAAGTATGACGATCGTAGAGCCTAGAGACTTTCATTGGTATCAACCAGGACAAACACTCTTTCTTGCCGGATCATATACAGAACCTAATGACGTAGTTGGTCCAATCGAAAAATACCTCGATCAGCGCGTGACGTGGAAGCAAGATTCAGTAGTGGAGTTTATTCCAGACCAAAATAAAGTCGTGACCACTGATGGTGAATCAATACACTATGACTATCTTATTGTGTCTACTGGGCTCAATCTACGCTATGACATGATTGAAGGCATGGATGCAAGCTTGATCGGAAAAAATGGTATAGCGAGTATTTATCATAGCCCTGAATCTGGCATTGCGAGCTATAAACAAGCTCATGATTTTATTAGTAATCCGGGGCAAGGTAAGGCTATATTTACACGGCCTCAAGGCGCAATGAAGTGCGCAGGTGCGCCGATGAAAGCAATAAACTTGGTTGAGAGTTTTGCTCAACAGTCGCCAAATCGTGAACACATAAATTTTGACTATTTTACGTCAGAATCATTCCTGTTCTCGGTCAAACCATTCAATGAAAAGCTGATAGATATTTGGCAGCAACGTCAGATCACGCCTAACTACGGACATGTGTTAAGTGCGCTTGATCCTGAGAAAAAAACAGCGACGTTTAAGCTAAATGATGGCGAGAGAAAAACGTTAGAATGGGATTTTATTCATATTGTGCCTCCTATGATGCCTCCTAAAGCAGTTATTGAATCAGAGTTAGCGGATAGTAATCGGTTCCAAGGGTATCTCGAAGTCGAGCCTTATACCTTACAACATAAACGTTATCCTAATGTGTTTGGTTTGGGAGACTGTGTTGGAACACCAATTGGTAAAACGGCCGCTTCGGTTAAATCTCAATTACCAGTGGTAACCCACAACCTTTGTGCATTGCTTCGTGGAGAAGAATTGAGTGCGAGATGGGATGGTTATACGTCCTGCCCTATGATTCTTGATGTTGGACATGCCATGCTGTGGGAGTTTAATTATTCACTGCAACCTGTAACAGCATTACCGTTTCAAGTTGTTGACCCACTTGAAGAAAGTGCTTTGGCATGGCGTATGGAAGAAACCTTCCTAAGGCCGGTGTATGACATTATGCTAAAAGGTTATACACCGATTTAATGGAAGGTTATTTACTCGTTGGGTTTAAGTTAAATCAGTAGTAACCTTCTATTTGGCGGTTAATGCCGTCCCATTGAAACGAATACCTGCCCAGCCGTGTTGGATGAAATTGCGAATATTGGCATGATCATTCCCCGCTGGGTTGTTTAACACATCGTCACGATAAAATTGGCCGAAACAAGCTAACGTTGATGGTTCGTCTAACCCTTGCATCTTAGCAAAAGCAAATATTTTGCATGACCCGTTGTTCTGTCCTGCTTGGTTTTCGGTTTCGCCGTTTACAAAGTTAACGGGGGTAAAGTCGAAATTAGAGTCAATAACTTGCATGGTTTGCTCAAACATCACTTCGTTTGGTGTTGTGGCTAGCAGCTGTAAGAATTGTTTCATGTCACATCCTGTGTCGAGATTATTTATTAGCGTTTGTACTATATCATTAGGTAAAAATAAAGAGACAATGCGACGTAATATCGGTTAGGTGAATCTCACGATGTCGTAAAGTGCAACTGCAACTAATTAAACATTTAAAATACTTTGGCTAAACGGGCCATATGATAAACAGAGACATAGTCACCATTTCTGAAGGCATAAAGAGCGGATTCGCCTTCGATAACAAAACCAAACTTTTTGTATAAGTTTATGGCCGCGGTATTATCTATATACACGGTTAATTCTAGTCGCTTTAAGTTTAACCAATTATCTGCTAAATCAACGGCTGCTGATAACAGCGCTTTTCCTATACCTTTTCCAAGTTCGTTATCTTTTACTCCCATGCCAAAGGAGGCAACATGTCGACGTCTATGGTTAGTACAAACTTCTAAGCCTAAATTTCCAACCACTTTGCCATCTAGCTCTGCAACGTAAGAGTGCACATTATCTGGTATATTTGACATCCTCTTGGTCCACATCTCAACTGTCGGATGAGGTAACTGCAAAGTGCAGCTATATGCATTTGGGCACTGGTAAATTTCTTTGATTAATTGAGCATCTGATGGTTCTGATTTTCTAATTTTTATGTTCACGATGAATGATTCCCTTAAATTTATAACGCTCATGTTATACGTCTGTTCTTCATGACTATATTTTCAATAATTCCAATACTTTGCCAGTTAATTCTATAATAACAATCAGTAGTATAAAATCACAATTCGCGTTAAGCCGTCACTGAGTCTATTATCAAGTTTTACCTATGCTTTGATTGAGACACCAATGTGACAGTATGACGTGTGAATTGAGTTTATAACGGAGCAAGGGGAACAGTTAATTCTGCCTTTGAATAATTTTATGATCACTTGCCAAGAATATGATTATGTTGAAATTGCTTGCTTATACCGTTATCCGGTGAGATTAACGATGAAAAGTGGTGAGATCATACAAGGCATTGCGCTTGATATATCGCGTAATGAAAATCGTAAAGAATGTATTAAAATTAGTCGTAACGAAATAGACATGCTGATTGAACTAGATAGTATTTTTAAGTTAGAAATATTAGCTGATAATCCGAATTTCTCTGAGATCATTTTTAAATAATTTAAAAATATTATGATTAAAAATGGCGTTAGTAAATACAGCCTTAGTAAAAAGAGAAAGTAATAATGGATAAACTTGTCAAAAATCGTTTTGAAGAATACCCCGATGATGTTCGAATTCGATTAGAAGAATTGCGGCAGTTAATTTTTAAGCTTTGTTCTGATTTGCGGCTAAATGACATCGAAGAGTCATTGAAATGGGGCGAACCGAGTTATAGCGTTAAGACCGGGAGTCCCGTTCGACTGGACTGGAAGCTGAAATCACCAAATAATTATTACTTATTTTTTCATTGCCAAACCAAACTCGTGGATACGTTTAGAGAGCTTTACGACGGCACGTTGCAGTTTCAGGGTAATAGAGCCATAGTCTTAAGTTTATCAGAGCCCTTACCAACGCAGGCAATTACGCACTGTTTGGAATTAGCCTTAACTTATCAGCAGTGGAAAAACTAGCGGCAAAGAGAACCTAAAAAGGTAATTAGAATTAGCCAGACAAAGAACTAAAATAAATCAAATTGATTTGGATTTTTTGTCTTCATACATTGACAGATCGGCTATTTTCATTAGTTCACTTGCAGTTATTTGTTCATTTGTATAAATAGCGTAACCAATGCTGACATTTACATGTATTTCTACGTGCCCGAATTGTGCCGGTTTAGCGCTAAATGCTTCCTTAATCGTGGTTAATACTCGTTGTAAGTCTGCTTCGTTAGCAAGCCTTGGAAGGATTATCAGAAACTCATCTCCACCGGTACGTGCAACAATATCAGATGATCTAAGGACACTTTTTAATCTCAAAGCAATTTCAGTTAATAATTTATCTCCGATTGCATGTCCGTAGGTATCATTGACCGCTTTAAATTTATCTATATCAATATTCAAAAGCACAAAACGGCTGCCTTTTTTCTGGCAACTTGTGATCATTTGCTCTAATGCATACATGAAATAGCGTCGATTTGGCAACAGAGTTAATTCATCTCGCATCGAGTGGACATATGCGCGATGATATAAATAATAGACTCCCATGAAAATAACGAGTAGTAACAACATCATAGGATAGCCAATCAGCCGTGATATATTATTTTGTGAAAAAGAAAAGGCCTCGTTTATTGAAGGTAGAGTTATTGCGATTTGCCAAGTACCAGAAGGTAACACGACGGTTTCTTTAATATACTTTGAGTCAAAAACGCTGCTCTTTCCCCAAAATACCTCACCTAAGGCGCCTTTACCGTCAGTTCCTCTTATAGCAAAATTGTATGTATTACTAATTTCGTCTATTCCTACGCTCTTGAATAGACTCTCAATATCTAGAACTGCACTACAAACACCCCAATATTCTTGGTTGTGTGGTGGATCGGTAAAAATGGGTGTTCGAGCGATAAGACCAATTCCACCTTGAACAAGGTTTAAAGGGCCAGCCATAAATATAGATTGCTGATCACGGGCTTTTTGTACGGTTTTAAACTGGTCGGGAAGGGTTGTATAATCTAATCCAAGCGCAGCTTTGTTGCCCTCTAAAGGATAAATAAACTCGATAACGTCATTAGGCGCGATTGCTAGATTCTTTAAATGTTTTGTTTTTTTATATAGTGCTTCTGCTATGTGTTGCCAGTGATCTTTAGGCATTTCTGGGCTGACATTAATAATGGTTGCTAAGCTGTTGGCATAAAAAATATCTAAATAAATATCCGCCTCTAATTTCGAGCGTATGATGAGTAACTCGCGCTGGGCTGAGCTTTTGATTATATTTTGAGAGTTAACTTGGTGCTGTGAATGTTGGTATTCAATTACAAAAACAGAGCCTAGTGCTAACGTAACTAATATAAATGCCATTAGTGTACGAATTTTTAATGGATTATTCATAGATACCAAATATTATTAATATTTTAATTTTTAGCCTCTCAGTCAAAGTTGACTATAGAAGATTTAACTATATCTATTTTTTATGTATTTGTAACTTTTCTTACGGTATTTCTATTGTGCCAGTGCTTTATGTCACAATCTATGAATAGAACCCAGTGCGGCAATTTATTTCATTCGAACTCGATTATTGAACAATCATATTCAATATTTATATTCTTCAGATTAGCCATAATTATGAGTTATTGTTTCTAAATCGCCTAAATTGGCACGCTTTTTTCATAGTTATTGTTAGATTAGTAAATAAATTAAGCGTTTTGACCAATTTGAGCTGATATTCATGCATTAGAGCACTAATATCGAGCATGCACTGCACCAGGATGGCGATTAATCATCCTGGATTGATCAAAATTAAGTCTTATTGAATTTCGCTTCGGCGAGGGTAATTGCGCCCAAACCTCCGTTTTATAGCGGAGGTTTGGGCGTTTTTTTTGTTCAAGGAAGATCAAATGAAGCACCAAGTCCCGATTGGGCTGATATATTCAACGCAAGGCACCTATAAACATATGGGAACCAATGCTTATTTAGGAGCGCTTTATGCTATCCAACAGATAAATAAAGCCAATTCATTGAATATTGAACTCATTGCTGATCATCGTGATCCGAAAGGAAACTTGGATCATTATGTTACGGCGGTGAATGATTTATTGGCTCAAGATATTCATCATATATTTGGCACGATAACATCGAGTGCTCGTAAAGAAGTATTACCCGATATACAAAAAGCGGATGGTATGCTTTGGTATGCAAGTCCATATGAGGGTTATGAGTGTGATGAAAACGTTGTTTATCATGGCCCATGTCCTAATCAAAACTTACTGCCACTGCTTAGCTATATTATTCCTAATTATGGTAAACGAGCGGCATTGGTTGCTTCCAACTATATTTGGGGATGGGAGAGTAACCGTATTGCTTCTGAATTATTGTCAGCAGCAAACGGAGAGGTGGTATTAGAACGTTGTTTTCACCTGGATGATCTTGATTTTTCCGCAACGATCTCTGCTGTTATTGACCAGTCACCGAGTTTTGTTGTTAACAATTTAGTTGGCGAGTCGAGTTATGCATTTCTTGAGCAGCTCAATGCTCAATGGTCACAGGATCCACTTGCCGTTTTAAGTTGCAACCTTACTGAGTGCGAACTCTCGACTTTACCTAATTTTGCCAATTTAAAGCTAATCACAGCCGCGCCTTTCTTTGAATCGGTTAATCCAGAATTTGTAGCGAAAGTAAAAAATACGTTGGGTAATGTTCCAGTATCGGCCTATTTTATGGGAGCTTATCTATCGATATACAGTTATTACTATTCGTTAGTTAAAGAGTTAACTAACGATACCGCAAAGCTGCGAAGCACATTGCAATCGATTTGTTATCCATCTCCAACAGGAGAAAGTCTGTCGATAGCAGCTAACCAACACGCGATTTTACCTTGTTACATTGGCCTGTGGCATAACGGTCAGTTTCAACTTTTGCACACCAAAAATCAGAGCCAGCCGAATCCATTTTTGACGGCGAAAAATTTTTTAGATGTGGAATTATTAGGCACGCTGTCTGACACCACTCCAACCTTGAGGTTAATATCATGATCACCAAACCTCTTTGTTTATCGCATATTGGATTACTGGGTTGCGATACTCGAACACGAGACCAGTTATTAAAAGTGAGTTCCCGCATAGGTTTGCAGTGTCAATCATTTGTAACCGCTACAGAGGTAAACAAAACCGATGTTCTGATTGTTGATATCGCACATTGCTATCGCCAGAACTTATTGGATTCAGCTTTGCCAATCAACCTTCCTATTATTGGATTATTAGCTCATGGCTCACCAACTGAAATCGATAAATCAATTGAGTTAGGTGCAATGGCGGTGATTCATAAACCTATTAATCAAAATGGATTATATGCAGCGTTATCGATGGCGCAGCGTTTAAAACAGCAGCAGACAATGCTTGTTGACGAATTGGCTGATCTTCGTAATCGACAGCAACAGAGAACCGTGGTGATTAAAGCGACAACACTTTTGATGGAACGCTATGAGGTTGATGTTGATAAAGCGTTATCAATGCTTCGAACGTTATCTATGCAAAATAATCAATCATTAGAACAACTTTGTCAGGACATGGTAGTAAAAATACCAAAACTGACCAGCACTAATAGGTAAGCTTATGTCTTTAATTACCAGCCTTTATCGTCGACCTTCTGTAATGATTGCATTGTTTATTATTGTAACAGTGGCAACGTTAGCTATTGGTGCACCATGGCTTGCACCGTTTGATCCAACCGAACAATTTTTTGAAGGTTTGACTCTTGAAGGAGCACCATTGCCACCAAATAGTCAATTTTGGTTAGGTACCGATCTTCTAGGACGCGACCTGTTATCACGTATTATTTATGGCTCACAAACTTCGCTTTTTATTGGTGTTGTTGCTAATGGGGTCGCGGTGATATTGGGTTGTATTGTTGGAATGACCGCAGCGTATTTCCGTGGATGGGTTGGGTCGATATTGAT
The DNA here is from genome assembly GCF_047302445.1 of Vibrio sp. MA40-2. Classification (NCBI taxonomy): domain Bacteria; kingdom Pseudomonadati; phylum Pseudomonadota; class Gammaproteobacteria; order Vibrionales; family Vibrionaceae; genus Vibrio; species Vibrio sp. MA40-2. The sequence continues at coordinate 742,070 of NZ_CP178627.1, read as the reverse complement.
GCGTTTTACTGACCTTATGATGGCTTTCCCCGCGTTACTACTCGCGATTGTGTTAGCGGCTATTTTTTCTCCCAGTATTTGGATAGTGGCAATGGTTATTGCCATGGTGAATTGGGTACAAGTTGCGAGGGTGATTTATTCCGAAACGCTTGCTATCTCTGATAGAGATTTTATTGCGGCTGAACACGCTATAGGCTTGGGTTCATTCCGTATCTTGGTTGAGCATATTATTCCACACCTAATACCGACGATGTTGGTGTGGGCGACATTAGGTATTTCTACCACAGTATTGCTAGAGGCAACGCTGTCTTACTTAGGGGTTGGTGTGCAACCACCAATACCGAGTTGGGGCAATATTATCTTTGAAAATCAAACCTACTTCACCGTGGCTCCTTGGTTGGTCTTTATTCCAGGGGTTGTGATTATTGTTTTATCACTTTGCTTTAATATTCTTGGCGACGCATTACGTGACGCCCTTGACCCAACACTAAATGGGAGGGACGCTGAATGAGTCGCTATCTTGCAAAACGTATACTTCATGCGTTACTAATATTGTTAGGTGTTACATTCATTACTTACCTACTGCTTTATATGCTGCCGGCTGATCCTGCACGCCAAATTGCCGGACGCAGTGCCACGGCAGAAACCGTGGCAAATATTCGAGCTCAGCTCGGACTCGATCTGCCTTTTTATCATCAATACTTTAATTATCTTCTGGACTTGCTCCAAGGTGACATGGGCCGCTCTTGGCTGCAAAAAACCGAAGTGTCGGAGTTAATCGCAGCTAGGTTGCCTGCATCATTAGAGTTGATGTTTGCTGGAATCATTACCGAACTGATTATTGGGGTTAGTCTTGGTGTGGTTGCCGCTTTAAAACGGAATCGACCAGTGGACAAACTGCTCATGACGTTTTCATTTATCGGTGTTTCATCACCACAATTTATTGCAGCAATGTTGTTCCTCTACTTATTTTCGGTCAAATGGTCACTCTTGCCAATCGGTGGTTATGGTACATGGCAACATTTAGTCCTACCTGCATTAACGCTAGGCATACTCGGTAGTGGTTGGTATTCACGTATGGTGCGCTCCTCGATGATTGAAGTGATTCATCAAGATTTTATTCGTACCGCTAAGGCCAAGGGTATCAGTCAACGACGCATTATCGTTCGACACATCATACCTAATGCGATCCTGCCGATTATCGCCATGATAGGTATCGATATTGGTATCTTTATGGGAGGGCTGGTTGTGGTTGAGTCTGTGTTTGGTTGGCCAGGTATTGGTCAATTAGTTTGGCAAGCAATTCAACGAGTCGACATCCCTATTATTGTCGGTGTTACTACGGTGTCAGCTTTTGCAATCGTGTTAGGCAACCTATTAGCCGATCTCATAGCGCCACTTGTCGACCCACGTATTGATTTAAACAAAATGTAATTGTCGAAATTTGATTTTTTAAATGGAAATAATGATCGCTCTAATTGTTAAGCGCATCAACACTAAGGAAGGTAAATATGAATAAAAGTATTTTGGCGAGTCTGATCGCTGTTAGTTTAAGCTTTTCTGCCAATGCAGAGATTAAGCAGGGCGGTTCAATGAGTGTCACTTATAAAGATGACGTTTCTACCTTAGATCCTGCTATTGGTTATGATTGGCAAAACTGGTCGATGATTAAGAGCCTTTTTGATGGCTTAATGGATTATAAGCCTGGTACTACTGAGCTAGAAAAAGACTTGGCGGAAGATTTTACCATTTCCGACGATGGTATGTTGTATACCTTTACACTGAAAAAAGGCGTGACATTTCATAATGGTAGAGAGTTAAAAGCACAGGACGTTAAATACTCAATTGAGCGAACGATTAATCCGAAAACTCAAAGTCCTGGTGCTGGTTTTTTTGGTTCAATTGCAGGATTTGAAGAATTCAATGGCGGTAAAACAACCAGCCTTGAAAGCATTAAAGTGGTAGACGATTATACCGTAAGTTTTCAACTTTCTCGTCCAGATGCGACGTTCTTACACGTATTAGCGATTAACTTCTCTTCTGTTATTCCAAAAGAAGCGGTTGAGAAATGGGGAGAAGACTTCGGTAAGCATCCTGTAGGGACTGGCGCGTTTAAGTTGGATGAATGGAAGCTTGGTCAATACCTTAACTTTGTTAGAAATGACGATTACAACAAGCCAGGTTTACCATACTTAGATTCTATTCGTTTCGAGGTTGGACAAGAGCCAATTGTTGCTTTATTACGTTTAGAAAAGGGCGAAGTTGATATTGCTGGCGATGGTATTCCCCCAGCTAAATTTTTACAAATGAAGAACAACCCGCAGTTTAAAGATCTTATCGTTGAAGGTGAGCAATTACATACCGGATACATCACCATGAACGTGAAGATGAAACCATTTGATAACCTTGGTGTTCGTCAAGCTGTTAACATGGCGGTAAATAAAGATCGCATCGTTCGTATTATTAATGGTCGAGCAAAACCTGCCAACCAACCTCTTCCACCCGCTATGCCTGGCTATTCTGAAGATTATGTTGGCTATAGCTACGATATAGAAAAAGCCAAGACATTGCTTAAAGAGTCGGGCTTTGAAAATGGATTTACTACTGAACTGTACGTTGCCAACATCGATCCTCAACCTCGTATTGCTCAAGCAATTCAGCAAGATCTATCTAAAGTCGGTATCACGGTTGAAATTAAAGCATTGGCACAAGCGAATGTGATTGCTGCCGGTGGCGATGCAGAGCAAGCGCCAATGATATGGTCTGGCGGCATGGCGTGGATTGCCGATTTCCCAGATCCGTCTAACTTCTATGCTCCAATTCTTGGTTGTGCTGGTGCTGTTGAAGGTGGTTGGAACTGGTCTTGGTACTGTAATCCTGAGTTAGATGAAAAAGCAACGCAAGCGGATTCAATGGTTAACCCAGATCAGCAACAAGAACGTACGGCGTTATGGGAAAGCATTTATGTCGATATTATGGCTGATGCACCTTGGGTTCCTGTTTTCAATGAACAGCGTTTTACCATTCGTTCTGAACGTTTAGGTGGCGAAGACAGTATTTTTGTCGATCCTGTTCATGTTCCTGTTAACTATGACAATGTGTGGGTGAAAGATGTGCAATAACTGCTTAGTAAAAACAATACATAGTGCGAATCATCATTTTGGGTGGGATAACAGTATTGCGCCTATCGCAACGGTAGCACCCGGGACGACCTTAGAGTTTGATTGTTTGGATTGTTCTGGTGGACAGCTTGGTCCAAGTTCTACTCTTGCCGATTTGGATCAGTTGGATTTTAGCTCAATAAATCCTATCACTGGTCCCATTTTTGTCGATGGAGCCAAACCTGGTGATGTCTTAAAGGTCAACATTCAGCAATTTAAGCCGACAGGTTTTGGCTGGACAGGCAATATCCCAGGTTTTGGTCTTCTTGCCGATCAATTTACTGAATCGGCATTGCAGATCTGGGATTTTGATCCGAACTCTCTTGCACCGTCGGCATTTGGTAAATTTGCCAGAGTGCCATTGAAACCGTTCGCCGGGACATTGGGTGTTGCGCCAGCAGAATCTGGACTCCATTCCGTTGTGCCACCAAGACGAGTAGGGGGTAATCTAGATATCCGAGACCTTTCTGCAGGAACGACCCTGTATCTTCCTGTTGAAGTTGAGGGCGCATTGTTCTCAATTGGCGATACGCATGCTGCTCAAGGTGATGGTGAAGTTTGCGGGACAGCTATTGAGAGTCCAATGTCAGTGGTTGTGGAGTTGGATGTGGTAAAGGATATGAATATTCAAACCCCAATGTTTACCACTCCAGGTCCAGTGACCAATCATCTTGATAGTAAAGGTTACCAAGTTACAACGGGTATTGGCCCTGATTTAATGACAGGAGCACGAAATGCAGTTAGTCAAATGATCGAGCTCATATCTAAGCAGCACAATATGCCGGCCGAACAAGCCTATATGTTGTGTTCTGTTTGTGGTGATCTTCGTATCAGTGAAATCGTTGATATGCCTAACTGGGTCGTGTCGTTTTATCTACCTAATGTAATCTTCGATTAAAGCAAAATGCTACTTTGCTGCTGTTTTGTTGTTTATATGTGGTGGTATTACTACGTACCAATGCGAAGGTAATGAACAGCAATGCAATGGTAATAAATATCAAGACAGCGCAAAGTAGCGAAGTGACATTTGTACGTCATCAATTAGCACAAGGCAGTGCGGCTAGAGAAAAGTATCAATAAGGAATAATGTTATGAGTAAACTATTATCAGTAGAAGGGGTATCGATAGATATCGGCCAAGGCTCAAATAAAAAACGAGTGGTCGAATCATTATCTTTTACCTTAGACAAACGCCAAACTCTCTGCATTGCTGGTGAATCTGGTAGTGGTAAATCACTGTCCACGCTCGCTATTATGGGGTTACTTCCTAAAGTTGCCACAGTGCCTCAAGGGGCGATTATTTTTGACAATCAAGATCTCATCTCCTTAAATGAGCGCAAGATGCAACAAATCCGTGGTAATGATATTGCCATGATTTTTCAAGAACCAATGACCTCTCTTAATCCGTTAATGACGGCTGGCAATCAACTGATTGAAGCAATACGGGCTCACCAGTTTATTTCCGTAACGGACGCAAAACGAGTGGCAATGACGATGTTAGATGCGGTTAAAGTGCCTCAAGCAGAGAAACGTTTTAAACAGTACCCGCATGAAATGTCCGGTGGAATGCGTCAGCGTATTATGATCGCTATGGCACTAGCCTGTCAGCCTAAAATTTTGATTGCAGATGAACCAACCACGGCTCTTGATGTGACAATTCAAGCCCAGATCTTGCAGCTTTTACGAGAACTTCAGCAAGACTTTGACACGGGGGTTCTGATGATAACCCACGATATGGGCGTTGTAGCTGAAATGGCCGATGATGTGGTGGTAATGAATCGAGGTGTAGTTGAAGAACATGCGCTGATTGAACCATTATTTACCGCGCCACAATCGCTGTATACGCAAAGCTTGTTGGCTGCGGTTCCTAAGCTTGGTCATGCCAAACCACTAGAGCCGGTTTCTGCTTCAGAAAACCTTTTGCAAGTAAAAGATCTGACAGTACGCTTTGCTATGAAAAAACCTTGGCTCTCACGTGATTACCAACAAGTTCGTGCGGTTGAAAAGGTCAGCTTTTCTATAAAGCCAGGTGAAACACTCGGATTAGTTGGCGAAAGCGGTTGTGGTAAATCCACCACAGGTCGGGCTTTAATGAACTTACAAGCATTTCAGGGCAGTGCCATTCTTGATGGTGTCGAGTTGAATAATCTAAAAGGTCAGCAACTTAAGTCTATGCGTAAAAATATCCAGATGATATTTCAAGACCCTTATGCTTCTTTGAATTCGCGAAAAACCATCGCCGCTTTGCTGTCTGAGCCGCTTTTATTACATAACATTGCAACCGAAAAAAACTGTAAAGAACATATTATAAAGCTATTGAATCAAGTTGGCTTAGAAGCGGATGCAATGGACAGATATCCGCATCAGTTTTCTGGCGGACAACGTCAAAGAATTAGTATCGCGAGGGCTATTGCGTCGCAGCCTAAACTTATTATTGCAGACGAATCAGTCTCGGCTCTAGATGTATCGGTACAAGCTCAAGTATTAGAGTTACTTCAGCAGTTACAGCGTGATTTAGGCATTAGTTATCTTTTTATTTCTCATGATATGGCAGTAGTAGAACAAATTTGTCATCGAGTTGCGGTTATGCACGGTGGGCAAATCGTTGAGATGGGGCCGAGAGATCAGATAATGCAATCGCCGAAACACAGTTACACCCAACGTTTACTAAGTTCTGTACCCATTGCAGAAATTAGGCCCAAAAGAGATCTCAAGTTGGTGCTGTCAGATCATGAAACGACCGATCCTATTAAGATGTCTTCACATCGTGCTGAGCCTATCATGTATGACAAACATGACAATGACCATTTAGTTGCGATTAACTATTGATTTTATAAGATATTAGCTATTGATTTTATAAGACATTAGCTATGAATTGATAGATTATTAGCCAGTAATCTATAGAACTAGAAAGGGTAGGTGAGTCTTGTTTTTCTACCTTTTCAGACAGTATGCACAATTTAACAGTGTCTTTTGATTATTTCGTTACGGCGAACAATAGGAGTAGCGTGATCAACCTCTGCGAGTGTTAATCACGCTTTTTTAACGATAAGAGATAAAATTAGCGAAGGAAAACATTTATCTTCTGTTATGCACCAATTACACCACCATCCTTACGAGTAATAGCAATAACAGAGGATCGAGGGATGCTATCCCCACCTTGAGGGAAGTGTGAGTCCGCAAGTTTTTCGCCCGGATGCTGGACGCCAACAAACATCGTTTTGTAGTCTTGTGAGAAAGTTAAGCCTGTAATTTCACAAGCGACAGGTCCTGTTAGAAAACGACGAATTTCACCTGTTTTAGGGTCACTACAAAGCATTTGGTTATTGCCCATTCCTGCAAAAATATCTTTATCTTTGTAGTTGCCATCGGTTTGAATCCAAAGGCGACCAAAACGGTCAAAACCGATTCCATCTGGGCTGTTAAACATATTATCTTTGTTGATGTTGTCAGTACCAGCCATTAAGCCTGATTTATGTACTTCTGGATTGCCGGCCAATACATAAATATCCCATTCGAATGTATTCGCGATGTGATTTCCATTGTCTGGTCTCCAGCGGATGATATGCCCATAAGGATTTTCTTTTCGTGGGTTTGCTGCATTCAAAGGTTGTGACTCTTTTACGCCGCGGTATTTATTGTTGGTCAGTGTACAAAAAACCGAATGATTATCTGGGTGCACAGCAACCCACTCTGGGCGATCCATGGTGGTTGCACCAACTTGAGTGGCGGCAAGACGCGCGAATACCATTACAGAAGCAGCATCTGGGAAACCATTTTCAGGAGTGAGACCGTTCTTACCCCATGTCATTTCTAGCCATTCACCTTGTCCGGCTTGTTCACCTTCAGTGCCATTAAATTTGGCCACATAAAGCGTACCATCTTCAAGTAGGTCAGCATTTTCAGAGGAGTCTGCAACATATTTGTTTTTAGAGACAAACTTGTACAGATGCTCTCCGCGTTCATCATCACCCATATAAACAATAACATGACCAGATTCATCAATCGTTAACGCGGCATTTTCGTGTTTGAATCGACCTAACGCACTTCGTTTTTTGGGTGTAGAGTTTGGGTTCATTGGGTCGATTTCGACAATCCATCCCATACGGTGTGGTTCGTTAGGGTGCTTAGCCATGTCAAAACGATCATCGTGTTTAAACCAATCATAGCCCCAATCTTCTTTTTTTAGACCGTAGCGGGCATAACTATCACCAAGGTCATTGTCAGCAGAAGAACCAAAGTAGCCATTGAAATTTTCTTCGCAAGTTAGATACGTTCCCCATGGCGTTTGTCCGTTGGCACAGTTGTTCATAGTACCAAGGATTTTCATTCCCGATGGATCGTTCTCTGTTTTTAAAAGAGCATGTCCGCGAGCTGGACCGGTCATCTCCATCTCAGTAAACGCGGTGATTCTGCGGTTCACTCTGCCTTGTGGGTTGACGACCCATTTGCCATTTTTCTTGGTCAGTTCAACAACAGATACACCGTGGGCTGCCTGTGCTTTTCGTACGTCATCGGCAGAAATATTTTTACCCTGATGGGGGTATAAATACTCTAAATTCACATATTCATTGTTTACCGCAAGAAGTGCTCGGTCATTTGAAATAGGGAAAAATGTCATCCCATCGTTGTTATCACCGAATTGTTTTTCTTGTGCCAGAGAATCATTTGACTGACTGAATTCGGGAGCACCGTTGAGTATTGGGTCACCCCAAGAAATTAGAACATCAGCATCATAACCGGCAGGTACCACAATGCTATCGGCCGTCGATGCTGGAATCGCCTCGAAGCCCATAATAGCGGTTTCATGTTGCATAGAACTTGCAATGGCTTGGCTAATTGGACTAGCAGAAAAAAAAGCAACGGTACTAGCAGCGCCGGTGTTTTTAAGAAAATTTCTGCGAGACATTACGGCTTCTATAAAGCGGTTGAATTCGGGTTCCTTTTCTAGAGGACGCTGATCATCATCGTGGTCAAACTGTGTCATTGGCTGCTTCCTTTACGTGTTTATATTAGCCTTTACGCGGCTGTTAATTATGCCAACACCATAGAAGTTTATTGTTGCAGTAAGATTGCACTTAAGTAACCGAAATGTGATTTTTGGGTTGAGTGGGAGTTTAGATTTTTGTTGATATGTTGAAGACATATATAACAAGATTACTTGCACGTAGTGATCGGTTTAATAGCCATTTATCGAGACAACTTAACCAGTTAACGACCATGACAGCGATTAACTGGCTAATTGATTACACTAACGTTTACCAAATATATCGTTAGCGGTGGCCTTCTTGAACCAATAGTCAGACTTTGCTTGGTTTTTAGCCACTCCTATCCCTTCGAGATAGAATTTTGATGTTAAATATTGTGCTTCTATATCTCCTTGCTGAGCGGCTTTTCTGATGTACTTAAATGCCTCAGTGTTATTCGTTCCATAAAACGTATAACCATACATTTTTTGACCTTGCGGATGGTTATCTCTTGCTGATTGTTCGAACCAATAGACCGCTTTATCAAAATATTGTTCTACGCCTACCCCATGCATATACAACATCGCTACTTGAATTTTAGCCTCGCTATCACCCTTTCTAGCAGCTGTTATGAGTTGTTGATATGAACGTTTAATATTTAATTTATTAAACGAAAAATTTTTCCCCGGCAGTAAATACACATTATTCCAGTTGGTTTTGTAGTTGGATTGTACCGCTGACTTTGTAGTGACTATTGCCGGTGCTTGTACTGTTTTCACTGTTTTTATTGATTCTTTATAGTGCTTTAATCCCCAATCACCGGTACTGAAGGAGTAGCTCAATTTGTCTGACACCTCAATGGTATATTCCTGTAGATCAAGAAGAATTCGATTGGAAGCAGAGGCAATATACAAACAGACTATTGGAACGATTAATGTCGTTACAATATAAGCCGTTAATTGCCTTTTGTTTTTAGTAAAAATGCCTAAAACGATTGCAATCCACACACAGAATAATAAAGACGCTAATTTCACAATAATATTTAAGCGCACGAGGAATAATATCAGTAGCGAGCTCTTCAATATAATAACCGTCTTTACTACCATGATACGTAGGGGTGATGAGTAAAATTTACTTTATATGTGGCTTTATTGGATCGGGCAAAACGACCTATTTAAAACAGTTTGCAGCAAACATAATGAGATGGTACGTCCCTCCCTACACAGCTAAACTCAAATTGGTTTAGTCTTAAAAGGAAAGTGCCAAATGAATAACTCACACATTATCGGAATCGATTTAGGTAAGAACTCTTTTCATTTAGTTGGTCATGACCAAGCTGGGCATCAGTTATTTAAGAAAAAGCTTACTCGCCCAAAATTACTAGAATTCTTATCGTGCCATGAGCCTGTAATTATAGCCATGGAATCATGCGGCGGATCTCATTGGCTTGCTAGAAAATGTGCAGAATTTGGTCATACTGCCAAGCTAATTCCACCTCAATATGTAAAACCTTACGTTAAAACCAATAAAAATGACTTTATCGATGCCGACGCTATCGCAGAAGCAGCTTCACGGCCAACTATGAGGTTCTCCTCAGCAAAGACAGAGTCAGCTCAGGTTATATCAACTATTCGAAAAATTCGTAGCGGATATATTAGGGAGCGTACCGCTTGTATGAACCGAATTGGCTCAATCCTTCTTGAGTTTGGGCTCAGTTTGCCAAAAGGTCACGCTAGTATGAAAGGTTTATTCCAGTGGCTAGTGGATAAGAATCAACACCTTCCACCTCTAATCATTTTTGAATTAAGTGAGTTACATGAGCACTATCAAAATCTTAATGAACGCATAGATTCACAAGCAGATAAGGTCGAGAGAATTCTTGCAGATAACGAGCAGATGAAACAACTACAAAGTGTTCCTGGCATTGGCCCAGTCATCGCTAGTGCTTGTTTATCATCAGTTGGCAACCCCAATGACTTCAAAAACGGGAGAAATTTTGCAGCATGGATCGGACTTGTCCCCATTCAATATTCAACAGGTGGTAAATCAACGCTACTTGGAATATCGAAACGAGGAAATAAAGAACTAAGGACGCTATTCATCCATGCTGCAAGGTCTATTTTATGGAGAGACAAATCGGTCGAAAAATACTTTGGTTCGTGGCTTGTAGAGCTTAAGAAACGAAAACCCTTTAACGTGGCAGTGGTAGCACTAGCCAACAAAATAGCCCGTATAGCGTGGGCAATTTTAGTTAATAAAAAATCTTTTGAAATAAGAACATAATCAAAATTTGCAATGAGAGTAAAAAATGACACAACGGTTAGACCACCAGATTGAAGACCTGTTGCCCCAAACAGCAACTTAATATGCTTTAAACTTTGTGAGGACAGTCTGGCGCACACCTCATCATAGAGCTGAGACTAATAACTGTCTCTAATAGACTCTGGATATATTAGCGCAAATCAACTCGTTATTTTGAACTCTACTTGCAATAACGGGACGTACCATATATTGGGGCTTTTTGCTTCTCTATAGATGAATGGATGATTCCTTTGTACGGTGAGCATATGGAGCGAGACGTTTTTGATCGTTGTTTCGAAACGCTGACAACGTTATTTAAACAATCGGCACAGCAGTTGTTCTCGTTAGATGTACCTGTTATTTTCGATTTTGGTTTTTGGTGTAAATCAGAGCGAGATTCGTTTATTCAGTGGGCTTCCAATTTAAGTGTTGTCAGTGAAGTACACTATCTTGATTTACCTTTTGAGACTTGTAAAAAAGAGCATTAGCACGTAATTCCGATCTAGATGGTCAGTCTTATGGGATGACCGCAGAAATATTAGATTTATTCTGGTCTTGGTTTGAGACCCCAGAATTAAACGAAAATGTGGTTCGGATTCAATAAACAAATGATGCGAATGTGTTTATAGGTAACTATTCACTCGCGAGCTATTGACTACGGTTTACGATAAAAACGGGGGCGTTTGATAATCCACTTTGAGCATATGATGGTCGACGATTTCACGCAGCCATTTATAAGCGGAGATCTGTTGAATTTCAGCCGTCTCGATAAGCGAGAACATCCGCTCACGGAACTGGTCTCCTCGATATGAACGAGTTACATAACAGCACTTTCTCATCAATATGTAATTTCGGAGAACTCGCTCGGCTGCGTTATTTGTTAACGCCCATTCGGAGTCATCCATAAAACGCCAGACCATAGCATCGTCAGCGATGAGATCACGGCACCGACCTCGATATCGTTTAGAGCATTAATAACTGTCTAGTTTAAGCCAATGAAGCCAGCTCTGTCTTAATCGCCTGAGTCGACGATAATATTGGTTTTCGCTAATTTTGCTCTCAATATATCGATGGTGGCACCTGAATACGCTATGAGCGACTAATGCGAGTTTTTCTCCTATTTTTTGATTTTCAGGGCAAACACTCTCCTCGATAGCTATAACGTTTCTCAAGATGTGTGCCCAGCATAACTGTCGTTTGGAGTCATCAATATATTTATAGGCCGAGTATTGGTCAGTCACTAAAAGGTGTGAAACTGCCTCACCGAGCAGTCGTTTGGCAGCATGTTGATTTCTAACGCTATTAATCTGGAAAAAGGCTACGTCATTGCTCAGTGCAGCCCACATCCAACGTTTATCATTATTACGTTGATGTGAGGTTTCATCAGCCATAATCAGTTGAAAGGCTTTGACGGTCTCATGAATTTGTACATGAGTATCAGCTAGATATTCAGTCACTCGTCCCTGTACTGCTGATATCGCACCAGTAGAGAAGTTCCGCTGAAAGACATCTTTCAGCATAGACTGTATTTTACCTATACTTTGATGATGCTGCGTTGCTTGGATTGCGATAAAGCTATGCAGATTTGAGCCCATCTGAACGTCAGGCACATACTCTGGAAGCTCAGCTTGGTGTTTATCACCACACCATGAGCATTCGCCTTTGAAGACTTGATGTTGAACAAGCGTGTATGAGATATCGGGTAAATCAAAAATTTGTTGTCGTTTATAAGGTTTTCGATTTGGGATCACGCAACCACCGCAGTGGCATGTCTTATTTGGTAAGTATTGCTCAACCGAGGCACTATCTTCTACAGGATGAAGTAGTCGGCGATGGCCTTTATGCCTGGGTTGAGCTCCTTGCTTTTTTCCAGATTTCTTCCGATTAGGCGAAGTATTCTTGGCTTTGTTGTGCAAAGGCTGCTGTGATGATGGTACAGAAGAGTTTCGACTATTTTAATTTAGCCGGTCTTCAAGCTCTGCCAGCTTATTCCACAAAAAGTGGATGATATCTTTCGCCTCTTCAGGCGAATCGAAATCTGGCGGTGGAGGTAATGTTTTCTTATTCATACCTCCAGATTGCCATCACAAAAAGATCACTCAAGTTGAATATGGGATCAAGTTAACTAAGTCACAGAACTTTGGTGTCAAGGCCTCGTGGGTGAACAGTTACGTTTATAGTGTCAGGCTCTGGACTCCTTTCAAAAGTTCGCTCTATAAGAATGGTCAATCATAAGGTATAAAGGTGACATTTAACCAAGTATTACTCCACTAACAGCACAGTAGTTAGTATTAATCGTCTATAACTTTTTAGCATGTTTAATGTGTTAATTTTGTTTCAACCAAAGTGTAACCAGTTTTGTTGCATGTTATTATCTTTCTCACTAGCGGTTAGTTGTATATTAACTATTAATTAAAGAATTAAAGGGTGCTGATGAGTACTATTGTTGACGTTTGCAAGTTAGCTGGTGTATCTAAAGCCACAGTTTCAAGAGTGGTAAACGGTACAGGGCAAGTAAAAGAGTCTACCCGTAAAGCCGTTTTTGCGGCCATGGAGCAGCTTGGATATAGACCAAATAAACTCGCTCAAGCATTAGCAACTAATCGTACTAACAGCATAGGCTTAGTGGTTTCTGATTTTGATGGTGTTCATTTTGGGTTATTGTTAAAACAAGCTGCAGCGAGTGCGGATAGCGCCCATAAACAATTAATTGTGACTAACGGGAAAAATGATCCTGAACAGGAATATGAAGCGATTCGTCAACTTGAAGGACGTTGTGATGCGGTCATTCTTTATAGTCGAACATTGTCTGATGAACATATCAAAACTCTGAATAAACAACTGTCAATACCATTAGTTATATTGAACCGAAATTCCTCAGAGTCTTCTTATTATACGGTTTCTTTTGATCAAGAAGGGGCCATAACCCTAATGATGGAATATTTGATCCAACTTGGTCATAGAGGTATTGCATGTATTACCGGCCCACTTGATAATCCAACTGGACAAGCTCGTTTGGCTGGCTATAAAAATGCATTAAAAGCTAGCGAGATCCCATTTCAGATGAATCTGGTTGAAACCGGCGATTATCATATGATGAGCGGATATACCGCGTGCAAAAAATTGCTTGCTCAAGGTGCCTCCTTTTCCGCCATCGTTGCATTTAATGACAACATGGCGGTGGGTGCTTTAAAAGCATTGAATGAATCAAGAATTAACGTTCCAGAACAAGTCTCCATCATTGGCATTGATAATGACCCGATTACCGAGTTTTTTAACCCTACTCTAACAACAGTAGAACTACCTATTGAAGATATGACAAAACAAGCGGTCGACTTAGCATTAGAGCTTATTGAAACAAAACAGCGACTATCTTGTTCTCATCATCACCATGGAAAGCTTATTGAGCGTAATTCTGTAATTCCGTTCCAGGGACAAAAAGACAGTTAGAACGATAGGCTATGTTTATAATCGTGATATTTTTTGCGACTGCCTTTGTTTTTGCATGGTGACAAAATGATATACCGCACCAATTAGGCCATTATCATTGTTGAATGATGTACTTTCGATAGCAACAAGTTCATTGAACTTGAGTTTATTGGCTACGGGAATTGCTGTGAGTAACTGTTCCATTTTACCGATCACATTAGGAATTAACTCTGACCTTTCACTAATAGCACCGCCAATGATAATTTTGTCAGGATTGAGTATGAACGTTAAATTATGCAGTCCCACAGCAATGCTATTGTAAAATTCATCAATGATTTTGATGGCTATATTGTCGCCATTTTCCGCTAATGAAAAGATATCTTTCCCCGATATAAGCTCGAGGTTAGATATTCCTTTATCGTTCGCATAACGTCGTCTTAAGCCGTCTCGTACTGAGGCAGTCATATTCATTGTTTCGTTAGCTTTATCCTCTGTTTCATGTGCATAGGTAATGAAGGTGTAACCAAATTCACCAGCAAGTGAGTGGTGCCCGCGTATTAATTGGTTGTTTATATAAATCGCCCCACCGATACCTGTACCAAGAGTTATACAGACAAAGTTACTGATATCTTGGGCTTTCCCTAACCATTTTTCAGCTAATGCAACGCAATTAACATCATTCTCGACTTCTACCGCCAGAGAAAGTTTATCGGTTAAAATACGTTTAAAGTCGAACTCACTGAAATCGGAAATAGCGCCTCCGGATTTTAAATAGCCGGTTTCAATATTAACAAATCCAGGCACGGAGAATGCAGCACCAGAGATAATAAACTCCTGCTCCAACTCTTGTTTTATATTTACAATCGTTTGGATGATTTCTTTGCCGTTAGAGGCAGTTTTAACTTTTCCTCGGTGTAGAATATCTCCTTGAGCATTTACAATACCAAATTTAATGTCTGTACCACCAATATCAAACGACAGATAAGTTGCCATAGCGCTGCTTTCTCTCCAGTTTAGTTATTTTCACACGTCTTCATGGCGATTGGATATAACCTCTTTATACCAATAAAATGACGCTTTTTTCTTTCGTTGTAGGTTGTTGTTATGATCGACATAAATGAAACCATACTGCTTTTTATAACCATTCAACCAACTTAGCAGATCAATAGCGGACCACGCAAAATAGCCTTTAATATGCACACCGTGTTGGATCGCTTTTTTGACAGCAGCAAGATGTTCTTTTAAAAATTTAATTCTGGCTATATCGCAAATTTCGCCTTCAATAATAGGATCTTCATCGCCTAACCCGTTTTCGGTAATATAGATCTTAATTTGTCCATATTGCTCTTTTAGCATTTCAAGTCCACAGACAAAACCTTCTGGAGAGATTTCCCAATTCCATTTGGTATAACGTTTATCGTTCATTTTTACTGTTTGATAAACATTATCATAGCTTGTATCACCGGGTGAACCAGTTGCACTTGCACGTGTTAACTGCTGAGTATGAGTCTGTCCTTGAGCTTTCTGGACACGCATTGGTTGATAATAATTCAGCCCTATGAAGTCATTCAGTGGTGCGGCTTTTTCGATAGTCTCTAGTTCATCGGCAGTCCAGTCAGGAAGATTACCTTCTTGCTTGAGTTGGCTTACAACATATTGTGGATATGTTCCTAGCAGGATAGGATCAAAAAACCAATTCATCTTAAATTTGTTGGCATGTTCTTGCGCGAATAAATTATCTTCGGAATTGTCTACTGAAAACGCGGGATTAAAAACATGGCTGAGGCCGATTTCACCAAACTGATTCAATTTCTTATATTCAATGACAGCTTTCGCATGAGCATAAAAAACATTGTGCGTCGCTTGAAAATATTTTTTGGGATCATTCTGAATCCCAGGTGGGTGAGCACCACGCATATAACCAAGTGAGCAGAACACGACTGTTTCGTTAAATGTGATGAAATGTTTGACTCTGTCACCAAATTCGTTAAAGCAGAGTTTGGCATATTGGATGTAGGCGTTGGTCGTTTCTTTGTTCAACCAGCCGCCTTTTTTCTCCAAGGTTAAAGGCAAATCCCAGTGGTAAAGAGTGATAAATGGGACCATTCCATATCTCAGACATTCGTTAATCAGGTTATTGTAAAAATCAATGCCTTTTTGATTTACTTTGCCTGTTCCTTCAGGAAATATCCTAGCCCAAGAGATAGAGAAGCGATAAGACTCAAGGCCCATTTCCGCCATTAACGCGATGTCTTCTTTATAACGATTGTAATGGTCGATGGCGACATCACCATTAGTATTTTCGAAAGTTTTACCTGGGATTTTGCTGAATTCATCCCAGTTTGTTGGGCCTTTTCCATCTTGATCCCAAGCTCCTTCAATTTGATACGAAGCAGTTGCTGCGCCTATTAAAAAATCATTAGCAAATTTCATTGTATGGGTATCCATTAAATTTAGTTCCTGAGACGGGAATTAATTCTCAGGAGAACGATAAGGGGAAGTGCTATAATTGATTGTTCTCAATTAAATTTTTATACCAATGGAAACTTTTTTTCTTCGAGCGTTTCATTTCTTTGAGGTCAAATTCTTCTCTATCTACGTGAATGAATCCATATCGTTTAGAGCAACCTTGATGAGTACTAACCAAATCGATAGCAGACCATGGGCAGTAACCAAACACTTCAACTCCGTCGGTAATGGCGTATTGCACTTGTTCTATATGCTTATGTAAGTATTCAATGCGATAATCATCGTTAATTGAGCCATCTTCCTCTACTACATCAAAAGCGCCTAGACCATTTTCGGTCACAATAAGTGGCAATGCGTAACGTTCGTAGATTTCGCGCATTGTCGTTCTGAAACCTACAGGGTCTATTTCCCAGCCGAATTCATTTTTTTCTAGGTTTTTATTTCCTACACCTTTATATGCGCCAATTTCACCAATAGTGATCTGCTGGTCACCAGTGGAATTAATATCACTTTCATCACCAGAACTGGCTGCAACTGTTTGCGAGTTATAGTAATTAAAGGCGATAAAATCTGGTTTGGCCGATGCCATAATGGCCATGTCCTGAGGTTCGATAGTAGGAAGAGCATCCCTTTCTTCTAGGAAACGAAGAACGGTCTTGTTGTATCGACCATACACTGCCATATCTAGGTACAACCAGTTACGTAGAGCCGAAAATGTATTTGCCGCTAAAATGTCTTCTGGTTTTGCTGATGCTGGATAGATAACAGAGATATTAGGAGCAGGACCAATTTTCGCTTCAGGCAGTATTTGGTGGCATAGGCTCATGGCTTTCGCTTGTGCTAACAGCATGTGATGGTTTTGTTGATAGAGATCTTTCATTGGATTTTCGTCAGCAACATGCTTTGTTCCTAGCGCATCACCGTGTAAAATCATCATATTTTGTTCGTTAATTGTCAGCCAGTATTTCACTCGGTTGCCATAATGCTCAAACAGAGTTTTACTATATATTGCAAAAGCTTCAACCGTGTTTCTGTTAGACCAGCCTCCTTTTTCTTGTAGAGCATAAGGCAGATCAAAATGATACATGGTGACAATAGGTTCAATATTGTGCTTTAGTAATTCGTCAATTAGGTTGCTGTAGAATTCGATTCCTTTTGGGTTAATTTCACCATCGCCATTTGGAAATATTCTGGTCCATGCTATAGAGAAACGGTAGGCTTTGAGGCCAAGCTCTGAAAAGAGTGCAACGTCTTCTTTATATTTATGATAATGGTCGCTAGTGATTGTAAAATCTGTTGTACCTTGAACAACGTTTCCTTTATCGATGACAGACGGTCCTTTACCATCTTCATTCCACGCGCCTTCAACTTGATAGGCTGAAGTTGATGCTCCCCAGAAAAAATTGTCAGGAAAGTCTTTTAATTTTGTGTTTTGCATGGGTAGGTCCTGTAGTTATTTTTCTTATGCATCTTGCATAGTGCGGTGAATGTTAATAAGCTCTTCGATGAGTTCTCTTGCTAGCATTGAGGTCATGATATGATCTTGTGCGTGCACCATAATTAGGTTTACCGGTACTTTACCTTCGCCTTCATCAAGACCTATAAGCTCAGTTTGTACAGAATGCGCGCGTTTTGATGCAGCAGTAGATTGAGCTAACAGGTCATCAACTTCCTCCCATTGTCCTTTCTTAGCACTGATTAATGCTTGCATTGCACAGCTTTTCGATTCACCTGCATTGATGATCAATTCCATAACAGTAGATTCAAGATCCATTGTGATACTCCGAGTCATTATTGGCGGGAAATGATTTCCCGCCAGAACAAATAATTAGTGTGTGATTAAGCGTAGTTAGGTGTGTTTGCGCTCTTTTCGTTTTCAGTTGGGGTTTCTTCTGCAATCAATTGTTTTTCATAAATTTTGAAGAAAGGATAATAAATAACCAAATCAAGTATAATTAGACCGATTACGAGTAAGCCGTTATTTATTTCCCAACCGGCTCCCCAAGCAGCACCAATTGGAGCTGGAGCAGTCCAAGGAACGAGTGAAATTGTTTTGCTAATTAAGTCAGTTTGTACTGCTATATAGGCAATGGTGGCATTTATCATTGGAGCGCCGACAAATGGTATAAATAGGACTGGATTCATTACGATTGGACTACCGAAAATAACAGGTTCGTTGATATTAAATAGTGTCGGTACCGCACATAGTTTTCCGATAGAGCGTAAGTGAACAGATTTACTACGTAGATAAAGTAAGACAAGCGCAAAGGTAGCACCTGAACCACCCAATGTAATAAAGAAGCTCCAAAATGGCTCAATAAAAGTTGCAGGTAACTCTGTACCTGCTGCTAGTGCATCTTGATTGAGCCCTAAGTTAACTAACCAGAAAGGCGCCATAATACCACCGACGATTGCTGCACCATGAATACCAGCAAACCAAAGAGCATGAGCTAGGAAAGCAGCTAAAAGAATGGCAGGTAAAGAATCGGAGGCTGAAATTAATGGAGCAAATAATGACATGATAGCCGCAGGCAAAATCATATCTAGCTGACCTTGCAAGAATAGATTTAGTGGGTAAATGGTAAAAATAACAACCAGAGCTGGAATTAATAGATCGAATGATTGTCGG
Organism: Vibrio sp. MA40-2; assembly: GCF_047302445.1. Lineage (NCBI taxonomy): Bacteria > Pseudomonadati > Pseudomonadota > Gammaproteobacteria > Vibrionales > Vibrionaceae > Vibrio > Vibrio sp. MA40-2. The sequence goes on along the minus strand of NZ_CP178627.1, from coordinate 723,115 downwards.
ATTTTTTCTGGTACTTGCTCAGGTAATTTGATGCCAATGTTTCTCATTTTTAAGAATCGAGTCAGCTCCGTGACATAAATAGATAAGATAATGGTCGTGAATATGCCGGTACCACCCATGAATGCTGCCGATAATTTTCCATCTTCCATAGGTGCGGCAACCAATAAAAAGGTCATGAGGGATAGTAGACCGGTAGGAAGCGCATCGAGTTTGTAGTGGTTTGCTAGGTTATAGGCAATGCCGACACTGATATAACAAGACATGATACCCATCGTCATATTGAAAGGTGTCATAATTTGGTCGAAATACTGCTGAGACATGCTGATCCACCACTGGCCAAACCCAAAAGATGTTTCTGCAGAGAAAGGAGGAAAAGCGAATACCAGTAAAAATGAACCCACTATCATAAAGGGCATACCACCGATAAATCCATCACGTATGGCACTAACATGACGTTGTGACGCAAATGCACCAGCAACGGGTGCGATCTTATTTTCAATGAAATCAAAAAAGGGGTTAGACATGATTTTTCTCCATTATTAGACCAGTAGTGCCAAAGCATCATCGAGTATTTTTTCGCCTTTCATCATTCCGTAATCCATGGCATTTATCACGGCAACTGGTTTGCCGACCCTATCTGCTTTTAGTTTGAAGTCATTCAATTTGTATTTTATTTGTGGGCCTAAAAGAAAGCAGTCATAAGTATCTAGATTTGCATCAAATTCATCTAATCCAACCGCTTTAACTTCAACAGACAGATTTTTATTGGCGGCAGCTTCTTTCATTTTTTTTACGACCATACTGGTTGACATACCAGCGGCACAGCAGAGAAGAATTTTAGTCATATCGTTGTCCTCAGTTTGTTTGATTTATTATCTTAGGTTAGGAATACATTTTGTTTCCAAATAACTGTAACCGGTTTCTGTAACCGGTTACAGTTTGTGGCTGCATTTATGTGAGATGCTTCATTATATTTTGGTTTTTGAGAGCAAAAAACGGTATCGCATTACTGAATTTTTGTAACCGGATCACAAACGTCAGAATGATCAGAGAGAACGAGAGCAGAGAGGGTAAACTGCGTTCTAAATACAGTTTACCGTTGAAAGGATAGCGTCAATTTACTCGAATTGAGGATAGATGCTAATTGAGAACCGCACTGGTTAAGGAAGGAACCAGATGATTCCTCTAGAGGAGCACTATTAATTGAACAAAAATTGATGAGCGAATTGATTAAAAATGGTAGAAAATCGCATGGATTCCTTATCATGGATTTTTGCTTTGTGTCGCTGCTCTTCGTTAAATTGGTTTGTACGTTGTTCAAGTAAAGCATTAAAAAACGGCCCGCTAAATTCAGGATGTCCTTGAACCGTTAGTACTTGGTTTTTGTAGCGAGTAATGTAGTTAGGGCAAAATTGGTTCCCTGCTATGACTTCAAATTGGTTCCCTGGTTTCACTACCTGATCTTGATGGATCGATATTAACTTCATGCTTTGGCCTGCATTTAATTCTCCAATATTTTCTTTTAACTGCACGTGGTAAGAGCCTAGCCCCCATCCTTGATCCGCTCTTTGTACTTCGCCACCTAGTGCATGATTAATTATCTGATGACCAAAACAGATGCCAAACAGTTTTCTATTCGCCAAAAATGCTTGGCGAATAAATGTGATTAAGTGATGGAGCCACTCTAGATTATCGTTCACGCCAGATGGGCTTCCTCCAATAACATAAGCCTCACATTCATACGCATCCTGTGGTAGTTGGTGTTGTTGGTAGACATTCCATACTTTAACTTCACCATATTGTTCTAAATTTAATTGGGACTTGAGACAGTCGGTATAGTGTCCAAATTCATCCACTAATTCGGATGGCACATCACCACAAAGCAAAATTCCGATGGTCATTTTTTATTCCTTAAAGTACGCATGGTCTGAATCGAAGTTTCAGGCCATGCATTAGTGACTAAACCTAAACTACATATTGAAAAAGTAAGCCTGCGATAACCGCAGTCGTTAACACAATACCGACAAAAGCGATCACTGCTTTCGGTTTTAGAACAGAAGAAACTAGGGCGATTTCAGGCAAACTCGCGCCAGTACCACCGACAATCAGTGCCATGGCTGGACCGAGTCCCATTCCTTTTACGATTAACACATTGAGCAATGGAATCGCCATTTCGATTCGAAGATACAGCGGAACACCGATGACAGCGGCGATAAAGATAGACGACATATTGTCACCACCAACGTATTTCTCGACTAATTCTGATGGTAAGTAAGCTGCAGATAAACCACTGATTATTGCGCCCAGTAATACATAAGGAATGATTTTTTTAAACAAAGCCAATGCAAAACGAAGCGCGTTTTGGGTTTTGCTTGGTTCGATTTCATTCATCGTTAGCGTTCCCGTTGCACCACAAGCGAGGTTTACATTGGAGGTGTCGATTTGTGGTTGTGCATTACAAGAAGCCGCAACAGGTTGAGAGTTTTGATTTGCTGTTGTTTGATTGCTTCCACAAGTGGAGGCTTTTGGTGTTGATCCACAAGAAGGTGCTTTGTTTGTTTCAAGTTCATCTTCTCGTTTAATTTCATTACGCCATGGAGTTTTGGTTATTAACCAGCCGCCAATAACCGCAGAGCTAAACGTCACCGCGAGATAAGTAGCCGTAACTTTTAAGCCGAAAGTGGCGTACACCATAGCCAAAACGACGAAATTACACAGCGGAGCTGAAATTAAGAAGCTTAATACGGTACCTAGCGAGACACCCATTGTCGCCATTCCCATTGATACCGGTACAACTGAAGCGCTACAAAATGGCGTTAACATACCAAACAGTGAACCAAGGAGTGGCCCCCATTTTTCATGTTTAGCGAGTTTCTTTTGTAGTTTATCCTGTGGAATATATTCACGCATAAAGCCAGTCAGTATTGAGACGATTGCGATCACTATGATCAATGCACCTCCAACGTGAATAAATTCATCTAAAGCAACTGTTAGTTTTTCCATGTTCACGACATCACCCTTATGTTTATTAGTAAACCCTAAAATTAGTTTGGATAAAAACAATACTATTAAATGCATAATTGCGCAAGTATGTATTTGTTTGGGCGGTTAGTACCTTAATGAGGACAGGGACTATTTAGTTATATAATCCTATCGTTATATAATTTTACCGTTATATAACCCTATTTTTACTTGGTTTTTGTTTGTGTGCTGCTTAGTTATACTGCAGCGCTTTTAAAATAATACTGATACCACACGCTCTGGATTTACGTTCCAGCTCGCAGAAGGAAAAACCATGTCTCAATATGTAGTATGTGCTTTATATAAATTTGTCACTTTGGATAATTACCAAGAATTTCGACAGCCTTTAACCGACCTCCTTATCGCAAATAAAATCAAAGGAACCTTGCTACTCGCAAGTGAAGGGATCAATGGGACGGTTGCCGGTAAGCGTGAATCAATAGATGCGCTATTGGCATGGTTCGATCAAGACGCTCGTCTTGCTAATGTGGTTCATAAAGAATCATTCAGCGAGGAACTGCCGTTTAACCGGACAAAAGTAAAATTGAAAAAAGAAATAGTGACGATGGGAGTAGAAGACATCGATCCGCTGAAAGTGGTTGGTACCTATGTTAAGCCGGCCCAGTGGAATGAGCTGATTTCTGATCCAGAAGTGTTATTAGTTGATACGCGTAACGACTATGAAGTTGATATAGGGACGTTTAGGAATGCAGTCAACCCCAATACTGAAACGTTCCGTGAGTTTCCGCAATATGTTGCCGATAATCTAGATCCAGCGAAGCACAAAAAAGTAGCTATGTTTTGTACTGGGGGTATTCGTTGTGAAAAATCAACTGCTTACCTAAAAGAGCAAGGCTTTGATGAAGTGTATCATCTTGAAGGTGGTATCCTTAAGTATTTAGAAGAAGTACCAGAAGAGCAGAGCATGTGGGAAGGCGATTGTTATGTATTTGATGAGCGTGTTGCTGTGAATCATCAGTTGCAAAAAAGTGATTATGATATTTGTCATGCTTGTCGTTTACCGATAACAAGTGATGAGAAAAAATCTGAGCATTTCGAGAAAGGTGTCAGTTGTCCTAAATGTATTGATAAACATAGCGAAGAGAGAAAAGCCCGTTTTCGTGAACGTGAAAAACAAATCCAGCTAGCGAATGCACGAGGCGAAACTCACGTTGGCTCTGAAGCGGTGCATCGAATTAAGCCGAGTAAAAATAACTGACGCTGCAAAGTAGGATGACTTAAGACACTCAGTACAGACCCCATGCTTTTTGCTGGGGTTTACTTGCTTATATACTGGTTTTACGGAATCGAATTCAATTTGATCATGATGTTAACGGCCCAATTTGGTCGTGGAGCAAAAGTGCGTCTATAATTACTTATATTCATGAATCAATCAGGAGAGAAGTTATGGCCGTTACTCGCATGCATACTGACCCTGGAAAGTCCTATGATCCCAATAAGGAACTGACGAATACTCAGCGTAAACGTTTTTCTGAGATAGCCAACAAAACCGAAGAACGTCGAGAGCAGCGAGAGCTTTACCAGTCAGTGATCCACCCTGAAAAATTACACGCAAAAGCCTATCAAAAATTAAAACAACGGCGGATGAAAAAAGCGATACTCAAACCAGAAAAATCACCTGAGTTAACACGTTGGCGAGTAGTCGGTTGGTTTATTGTCTTAACGATATTCTGGTTGTCGATACATTTTATGTTTCCCAGTCAGTAAGCACTTACTTTATTCGTAGAAATCTTGATGTTGATCTCTAACCTTTAATATTTCTGGTAAGCATTCAAGAAATTTGGGTACTAGGCTCGGATCAAAATGTTTCCCAGCTTCTTCTTGTAGTAAATCAATGACCTTCTCCATTGGCCAAGCGGCTTTATAAGGCCTTACACTGGTTAATGCATCAAATACATCTGTGATAGCCACAATCCGAGCCGATAAAGGAATATCGGTTCCAGCTATGCCATGCGGATACCCAGTCCCATCCCACTTTTCATGGTGGTAAATAGCTACTTCTTTCGCCAGTTGTAAAAGTGGCGACGCATGCTCACCGATAATTTCGCCGCCATAGCTAGAATGCTGTTTCATCGTTTCCCACTCTTCTGCATCAAGCTTACCGGGTTTTAGTAACACACGATCGGGAATGCCTATTTTGCCAATATCATGCATCGGCGCTGCGTTATACAGCAAATCGATCCAGTCGGCATTATCGCTTACTTTTTCTGCTAGTAGTTTGGTGTATTTACTCATGCGTACTACGTGTAAGCCCGTTTCATTGTCTTTATATTCGGCCGCTCTGCCTAATCTACGGATGATTTCAAATCGAGTTTCGTTTAGTTCAGCGGTTCTAGTTTGGACTAATTTCTCTAAGTGACGGGCTTGATCATATAAACTAAGTTGCGTTTTTACGCGGGCGAGAACTAAGGGAGGACTTATTGGCTTGGTGATATAGTCGGTGGCGCCTAGTGCAAAGCCTCTTTCTTCGTCTTGAATTTCCGATTTGGCGGTAACAAAGATAACCGGTATTTTACACGTTTCAGGATCGCGCTTTAGTTGCTCACAGACTTCATAACCGTCCATATCTGGCATCATGATATCTAATAGTATTAAATCAGGCTGAGGGTGAGCTTTGGCAATTTTTAGTGCAATTTTTCCGTTTAATGCTGCTTTAACTTTATAGTGCTTACGCAACACGCCGCTTAATATGTCGATGTTATCTGGCGTATCATCTACCACTAATATGCTTGCGTTATTTTCTATCATCCCTAACCTCAGGTAGTGTAAGTTAAGCCACTGATGATGCTCATACTTACTGGTTGCTTTATTGATTGCAGTACTTTTATTGATTGTAGTACTAAACGTGAACTTTGAATAAGTAAATTGATTAACAAATAACCACTTAACACTCGTTTGTTGGTTAACTCACTAAAATGTAATGAAAAAGCATCTACACTGATAAAATCATTGTAAATGAATTATCACGGGAGGTGATAATGCCTATTGTTTCTTTAACGCCAGCGGAACTTTACCATGTAGCGGAGTTAGAAAAGCTTCCCTGCAAGTCAACTAAAGAGTTGCCGCCATTGGATGAAATTGTTGGGCAAGAGCGAGCGCAGAAAGCGGTCGAATTTGCGATGTCTATTAAGGAAAAAGGGTACAACATTTATGCAATAGGTCGGAATGGTTTGGGTAAACGAACCATGATTTTGCGCTATTTAAACCGGCATCAACATGAAGTGAATACTTTACATGATTGGTGTTATGTTGCGAATTTTGATGACATTAGAACCCCAAAAGTGCTTAAGTTACCAACTAAGATGGGAGTTAAATTTAAGCAAGATATCGAAAAATTGATGGTGAAGTTAGTAAAAGCGATTCCATTAGCGTTTGATAACGAGATGTATTTTACTCGAGCTGAGAAATTAAAAAGTCAGTTAGTCAACAAGCAACAAAGTGACTTGGAAGAGATCAGTAAGAAAGCGCAACAGAAGAACATCAGTTTAACTTTAACCACTCAAGGGGATTATCAATTTATCGCCATGAATGGTGAAGAAGAGCATACCGAAGAAACGTTTGATGCACTGTCAAAGAAAGAACAGCAACAATTTGGTAAGCATATAGATGAATTAGAAATACAGCTGAGAACTATGGTTCGTCGGCTAACGGAATGGGAAGAAAAGTACAGCGAAAAAATACAAAAGTTAAATGATGAAGTCACTTTAGATGTCATCACACATTTTATTAAAGCACTCAAAAAAAAATATGTAGGTTATGTTGAAATAAAGAAATATCTGACCGAGCTGCAAAAAGATATTGTAGAGAACGTTGAGATTTTTCTTGAAGAAACGGGTGAACAAGGTGAAATAGCTACCGCTTCGCTAGATAAAAAATTGCCGAGGCGTTATCGAATCAATGTGCTAGTGAGTCAAAGTGATGATACGTTGCCTATTATCGTTGAGGAAAACCCGAGTTATCATTCTCTGTTTGGCTATACAGAAACGGCCACCTATAAAGGTACAGTTTTTACTGATTTTTCGCTGATTCGATCCGGCAGTTTGCATAAAGCAAATGGCGGGGTTTTACTTATGGATGCGATAAAAGTACTTGAGCAGCCCTACGTTTGGGATGGCATAAAAAGAGCGTTACGTTCAAAGCAACTTAGTTTTACCTCTTTGGAAAAAGAAGTGACGTTAACGGGTACCGTTTCACTTGACCCTGAACCGATCCCTTTGGATGTGAAGATTATTTTATTTGGTGATTATCGAACCTATCAGTTATTGCAACACTATGATCCAGAATTTAGCGAGTTATTTCGTGTAACCGCCGATTTTGAAGATGAAATGAAACGTACCCCTGATTCTGAACTGCATTATGCACGGTTTATTTCTAGTATTGTGCATGACAATAATATGCTGCATTGCGATAAACAGGCGATGAGCCGAATTATTGAGTACAGTTCGCGTAATGCGGGAGATCAGAATAAGTTATCGCTGCATTCTGCTCATATCGCCAACTTACTTAGAGAATCGAATTACGTGGCGAGAAATGCTCGTTCTAATTTAATTCGTGCTAATCATGTTGAGCAAGCTTTAGAAAACCAGAAAATGCGCGCCAGTCGGTTGCAAGATGATGTCATGGAAAGTTTCGTTAATGGGTCTACTTTATTACGAACTGAGGGCACAGCGATAGGTCAAGTGAATGCATTGTCAGTTTTATCGACCAGTGATTACATGTTTGGTGCACCAAACAGAATTACTGCAACCACGTCCTATGGAGAAGGAGGTGTCATTGATATCGAGAGAAACGTCGATCTTGGTGGCAGCATTCATTCTAAAGGCGTTTTAATTTTATCTGCTTATCTTGCTTCTGTGTTTGGTAAGACGGCTAAAGTACCATTGACGACTCACATTACCTTTGAGCAATCTTATGGTGGGGTTGATGGCGACAGTGCGAGTATGGCCGAGTTTTGTGCGATAGTGTCTGCTTTTGCCAAGCAAGCAAACCGGCAAGATATCGCAATTACTGGCTCGATGAACCAATTTGGGGAATCACAACCAATTGGTGGTGTTAATGAGAAAATAGAAGGGTTCTTTGATGTATGTTGTATCAAAGGTCGTTCAGCACACCAAGGTGTGATTATTCCTAAATCCAATGCTCATAACTTGATGTTACGAAAAGATATTGTCAAAGCGGTTGAGAAAGGCGAATTTTCGATTTGGGCTATTGAGCATGTCTCTGAAGCTATTGAGTTATTGACAGGAAAACCAGCGGGTGAAGCAACGGAAGAGGGTAGTTTTCCAGTCAATACCATATTTGGTATTGCACAAGCAAAACTCAATGCTTTACGTAAGTAAAATATCCTGCTGAAGAAAATCGATAAACGCAGAGAGAAAAAATAGAACGAAATAGAGATAAGCCGTGATAGTCATCAACGAGCTTATGTTTCAAGGAGTCTAGATTTCGAGGAGCTTATATTTGGTGGAGCCTAGGCTCCATTTTGCAATTATTACGTTACTGACAATAACAATCGCTATAGATTGCTTCTATTTATATTTTCAATGAGAGTTTTACGCCATCGAATTTGAGTAAACTCAATAAACTTTTAACATGAGATTTACCAATACTATCGAATCTAAGTCCATATTTAGCATAGTGCATAGAAGATTGCAGGTTACAAATTTTGCCATGAAGCGGAAGTAATTGAACTTTGGAGTTTGCTGAAGTCATGATGTTTATAACCACCTCTTCGCCAACATCATATTTTTTAGCCAAAGGGCTGGTAATAAATCGGCATCCTCCTTTCGATAAATCTCTTACTTCACATTCAATTTTACTTTGTCCGGTTTTCGTATTTACAGCCCCAGTATTCGTCGTAGTTGCATTTGCACGTTCAACACAAGCTTTCAATGATACATCGTACCTTGGTTCTTTTCTTAACTGATGTATTTTCATTGTACTTGGAATAGACACCATGACTAACGGGATGGGATCTTTGAGGATATGCACAATCTGGGTTTTGAAATAGATGAGTGCGCCTTCACCTTTTTGGGAGATAGCCCGAACATTCATCCAGAACCCTTCTTGGAAAAAGTAACGTTGATCTTCTTCCGATATATTGGGGATCTCCATTAGAATTAAATTGTTCGAATGGCTACCAATAAAGTTGGTTTTTCCCATATATTTGATACCAACGGGCGTAGTGAGATTAATAGTTAACTCGCTACCATGAGCAACCATATCAATAGCATCGGTACTATTTATAGTACTTTCATTGCACTTGATTTCAGATGGCTCTTTAACTTCCACTTTACGGTGTTGTGTTCCTAAATATTGAGCACCCACTCGTTAACTCCTATGTAAATATAAGCCTATATAGGCATATTCACTTATAAATAATAAGGATTATTTATATTGTTGCAACTGACTTTTTAGTATGAGCCAAAATATAAACAAATAGTTGCATAATATGTGATCTTGTTATAGGTAAATAAATGGATACCGCTAAATACTCTTGATTTATAACAAAGGGTATTTAGCAATCTCGCCGTAAACCCTCGTCCGATCTGAGGGCGGGGATATAAGGCGAAAGTGCGGTAGCACTTTAAAGTAGACATATTACAAGTGGTTGATATAATACTGGACATATATACAGTCGAGAGTTCTAGGTGTTAAGAGCAACGAAGGTACGCATTTATCCAACGTAAGAACAAGCTGAGTTTTTAATAGCTCAGTTTGGCGCTGTGCGTTTTGCGTATAATAAAGCTCTGCACTTAAAGTCTCACATGTACCGCAAACATGGCGTAACACTGAATCCTAAAAAGGATATAAAGCCATTACTTTCCATTGCCAAGAAATCACGAAAGTACCACTGGCTTAAACAATATGACTCGATTGCCTTACAGCAATCAGTCATTAATCTGCACTCTGCTTTTGATAACTTCTTTAATCCAAAATTAAGAGTTAAATACCCAAACTTTAAACGTAGACACGGCAAGCAATCTAGCTATCACTGTGTTGGTGTTAAGGTTCTTGATGGTGCGATTAAACTCCCCAAGGTGACCCCAGTTAAAGCCAACATCCATCGTGAGATCATTGGTAAGGTTAAAAGCATTACTCTCAGTTTGAGTAAAACAGGTAAGTTTTATGCGTCCATTCTTATGGATGATGGCGTTGAAACGCCTAGCTTGATTCACTCAATCGATAAAATCACTGGTATTGATTTGGGGTTATCACACTTTGTTATTCAATCGAACGGTAAGAAAGAAGCTAACCCGCGATTCGTAAAGCGTGCTGAGAAGAATCTTAGACGCAAACAGAAGCAGCTTTCTCGCAAGGCCAAAGGTAGCGCAAACAGAGCTAAAGCTCGTTTTCTTGTAGCAAAATGCCACGAAAAGACAGTGAACGCTCGCGCTGATTTCCAACATAAACTATCTCGAACACTCGTAGACAAAAACCACGCTGTGATTGTAGAGACATTGAAATCGGCCAATATGATGAAAAACCGCAAACTAGCGAAACACATAGCAGATGCTTCATGGCATAGCTTTGTTGTTAAGTTGGAGTACAAGTTGAAAGAGCAAGGCAAACATTTTGTTAAACTCGATCAGTGGTACGCCAGCTCTAAAACATGCCACGGTTGCGGTCATAAAATGGAAGACATGCCCTTATCCGTTCGCAAGTGGGATTGCCCATCTTGTGGCGCTACGGATATAGATCGGGATCTAAATGCCGCTCTTAATATTCGTGATAAAGGTATCCTAGAATTAAAAGCGGCTGGACAGTCGTTTCTGCTTATGGAAGCTGCGTAAGCCTCGATACTATCGAGCACTGGCTAACGAAATAAGAAGCATCGCCCAACGGGCGGTGAGTAGTCACCGGTTTGATTGGGTACTATTCAACATTGAAAATGTAAGCTTGATAAGGCTGTAACATGATATCCTGCAATGAGGTATTTAGCGCAGACGAACGATTTTCTGGGTTGTCATTAATCAAAACATGCTTGCTAACTTGATCAGCATTGGTTTCCAGTTCACCGACAGTAGCCAGGTGGCTGTCGGTAAACAGGTTATAATTATTAAGCAGAATTTTCTTAAGACTAAAATCGTAACGACGTTTTTGTGTTTCGGCTGTGAAATTTGCTAATATTAACAGTGTCTTACCGTCATAATAGCGAAGGTATGCGTAAACACTGGCATCATCTTTATCTAATAATTCGTGCTTACCGTAAACAACCACATCGCCAAATTCACTTCCTTTGCGCAGTGCAATCAGTTTTTGGTAGTGAGCATAAATTGAATCTTTATCGCTGATAGCTTGCTTAGCATTGATGTAAGTGTAATTAGGATTAATCGCAAGCCAGGGGGTTCCTGTGGTAAAACCGGCATTTTTTTCATTATCCCATTGTACTGGAACTCTGGCATGATCACGTGAAAAATGATTAAGGAAGTCTAATGCATCTTGTTTACTGACGCCTTTATCGATCATTTTTTGATAATGAAATTTTGCCATAAGATCGTCGTATTCATCAATATCCGCAAAATACTTGTTAGTCATACCAAGCTCTTCACCTTGATAAATATAGGGTGTTCCACTCATCATATGTAGAACCGTTGCTAACATTTTTGCACTAATCACTCGATATTCTTCAGATGGATCGCCGTAGCGAGACACGGCCCGAGGTTGATCGTGATTACTCCAATATAAACTGTTCCAACCTTTTTGATAAAGGTCATCTTGCCACTTCGACATAATGGATTTAAATTCTATTAAATCAAAAGGTTTACGTACGGCGTTGTGCTCTTCACGATCGATACCCATGTGTTCGAAATGGAAAATCATGCTCACTTCATGTCGATCAGGATGCGAATAGTAACGTCCATCTAGAGTTGTGGTAAAAGGCGTTTCTCCAACTGTGAGTACGTCATAATGAGAGAGCACTTTTTGGTGCATTTCTCTTAGGTATTGATGTACAAGAAGGTTATTTGACCAGTGTTCCCAACCCGCGACTCCAGAATCAAAAATGGTCGCATCTGGATAGTCGGATGGTTTGCCAATCATATTGATCACGTCCATTCTGAATCCGCCTAGTCCTTTTTTAAGCCAAAAATGCATCATATCGTAAATCGCATTTCTTACTTCAGGATTGGCCCAATTCAAGTCTGGCTGTTTTTTACTAAACAGGTGACAGTAGTATTGTCCTGTGTTTTCATCTAACGTCCAAGCTTTCGGTGTAAAGAAGGACTCCCAGTTATTCGGTTCACTACCATCTGCTTTTGGATCTTTCCAAATATACCACTCTCGTTTGGGGTTGTTTTTACTGCTTTTCGATTCAATAAACCATGGATGCTCGTCTGACGTATGGTTGGCCACTAAATCCATTACAATTTTTATATTTCGTTGTTTTGCCTGTGCAATTAGATCATCCATATCTTGCATACTGCCAAATTCTGGAGCAATCGCCATATAATCAGAAATATCATAGCCATTATCATCCATCGGAGAATCATAAACCGGACTGAGCCAAATAACATTCGCACCAAGTTCGCTAATATAATCAAGCTTTTCGATAATGCCGGGAATGTCACCTATACCATCGCCATTCGAGTCATTGAAGCTACGAGGGTAGATTTGATAAACCACGGCATTATGCCACCAGCGCTTAGCTAATTGTGTGGAACTCATGAGTGTTCTCCTTTAACAAATATTTTTAATAAATGAATGGCTATAAATAGGTCTTATCCATATCTTGTTTTAACTGGTATTACGCTTAACTAAGTGATACGGCAGTTGAACGGATTCATAAGGCACTAAATTAAGCGCCATTTGAGCAGCGACTCTGCCTTTTTCGACTAGGGGTTGTGCGATAGTTGTTAGGCCGTTGATTTCGGAATCTGGAATGCCATCAAATCCCACTATTTTTAACTGATTAGGGACCGAGATATTCAATTCTTTGGCGACTTGCAACGCAGACAGAGCAATTCTATCGCTCATACATAAAAGTACATCAACAGGATCTGATGCAGTTAAAGCCCCTCGTAATAGAGTATTTAATGCTTCAGAATTTAAGTCGTGTATTTGCCATACATCTTTAGTGGTTAACTGATGACCAACTTCAGATAAGGCCTTTTTATAACCCTCGAATCGACACCTTGAGATAGATTCTTTTTCACTGTAAAGGTTATCAAAATTGGCGAGTGTTAGAGAGGAAGAGGGTTCGAGTCTCAACCCTAAAATAAGTGCTTTATGTTGGCTTTTCTGTAAGGTATGCGTTGCTATTTCATAGGCCGCAGAATGGTTATTTATTCCAATTGAAGGGGCATTTTGTAAAGTAAAATCTACAGCGATTAACGGCTTACCTTGACGTTCGAGTCGTTCAATTATGCTCTTATCAACTGGTTTTCCATAAACAATAAAGCAATCAGGTATCGTTTCAACTTGGGTGTTTTGATAGTTTTCTGCCTTAGATGGAAGTAACAGCATATTGGCATGCTGTGTATCTAACGTTTGTGCTATCCCTGCCAGAAATTGAGTTGCAACAGGATCGGTGAAATTAAATACAAGGTTGTCGGCTAGCAACACGCCAATAACGCCAGTTTTACCGGTTCGCAAACTTCTGGCGGTTAAACTTGGCCCGGTGTACCCGAGTTCATTGCACTGGAATAAAATTTTGTCTCGAAGCGCAGAAGACAATTGATCAGGTCGATTAAAGGCATTAGAAACGGTTGCGGTAGACACGCCTAGTTTTTCAGCAACCGTTTTAAGGGTTGGCTTTTTAATCGTGTTATTTTGCATACCTTACCTTTTAGTTATCGTAGGCATTACTTTCGCCAGTCGTTTTGTTATAGACAAGGCGTTGTGATGAAAACTTTGCCGTGCCTAATGAACGACATAACAGATTCTAGAACGATTAAGTAAAATTAATAAATAGCCATAAGTTGCTATGAGTTGTTCTTTTGAACTTGCTCACTAAATATCGAAAATAAAGCCAAAATATTCGATCTATATAGCATATTTGGATGAGAAGTTGGTTGAATTTGCTAATGAGGTCTACTGTATTAATCAAGACTTAACCGATTAAGTCTTAATGTGATTTTGAACAAATAATAATTAAACATGAAACCGCTTTATTAAACGTGCACAACCATAATTAAACGTGAACAATCATAATTAAATGAAATAAAAGTAATTAAACGAACGTAACTAAACACGGAGTTTGAATCGATGAAAACTACTCTACTCACGAGCGCTGTGGCTTTGGCCATATTATCCTCGTCCGCAATGGCTGCTGATCTTAAATATTCACCGGGAGAAGATAGCCGATTTGATTGGTCTAGCTATGACGCCCTAAAAAATATTGACCTTAAAGGTGAAGTTATTACCTTGCGTGGTCCATGGTTAGGTCCAGATAAAGAGCTGGTTGAAACTGTGATTGCCTACTTTGAAGCGGCAACAGGAGCTGATGTCCAGTACGCCGGTTCTGACTCTTTTGAACAACAAATTGCTATTGATGTGCAAGCGGGTAGTGCTCCAAATATCGCCATTTTCCCTCAACCGGGTTTGGCTGCTGATTTGGCCTCAAAAGGCTTCTTAACACCTTTAGATGAAAGTTGGGGGCCATGGATAAAAGACAACTATGCAGCTGGGAACTCTTGGGTTGATTTGGGTACGTTTGCAGATAAACAAGATCAACAACATTTGTTTGGTTTCTTTTATAAAGTTGATTTGAAATCACTAGTTTGGTACATACCAGAAAACTTTGAAGACGCTGGCTATGAAGTTCCCGAATCAATGGAAGAGTTGAAAGCCTTAACGCAACAAATTGCGGAAGATGGCGACACACCTTGGTGTATTGGTTTAGGAAGTGGAGCCGCCACAGGTTGGCCTGCTACCGATTGGGTTGAAGATTTGATGTTACGAACTCAATCACCAGAAGATTATGATGCATGGATAACAAATGACCTTAAATTTAATGATCCAAAAGTGGTCGGTGCTATCGATGAATTTGGTTGGTTCCTACAAGATGAATTTGTAGATGGTGGCTCTCGTGCTGTCGCTGCAACCGATTTCCGTGATAGCCCGAAAGGCTTGTTTAGCTCGCCAGCCAAATGTTACATGCATCGTCAAGCTTCGTTTATTCCTAGCTTTTTCCCAGAAGGAACAGAGTTGGGCGCAGATGCCGATTTCTTCTATTTCCCTGCTTACGAAGGTAAAGAGCTCGGAAAACCAGTGCTTGGTGCAGGTACGATGTGGAGTATTACCAAAGATTCGAAAGCAACCCGTGAATTTATGAAATTTTTACGTTTACCGATTGCACATGAAATATGGATGGCTCAATCTGGATTCTTAACACCATTTAAGGGCGCAAACTTGGACGCTTATGCGAATTCAGCTCTTAAAAAACAAGGCCAGATTCTACTTGGTGCAACTACGTTCCGCTTTGACGGTTCCGATTTGATGCCAGGTAAAATTGGTGCAGGATCTTTCTGGACTGGAATGGTTGACTATAGTGGTGGTAAGTCTTCTAAACAAGTAGCCGATGAAATTCAAAGCACGTGGGATGCGATTAAGTAACTTATAGCAGTATAAAGGCCAGTATGAATATATTGGCCTTTATGTCTTTGTTTCTTGTTACTTTTATTGGCTTTTAACTTTTCTCAGATGATTAACTTATGTCAGATTAATAATCTATGACAGTGCAACAAATTTGCCTAAGTTCATAATTTGTCTGTTGGTTATAAACCTTTTTACAAAGTGTATTTTTCGTGGGGTTGCTATGGAGCAATTATATTCCTCTCTTTTTATTATGGCGCTTGGTGTGGCTGCTTGTGTGTTCTATTTCTTTGGCAGCAACATGCTATTGGGCTTAATTTTCCCTTCTCGCGGTGTATCAAATGCTCAAATGGCGAAAAACATTCGTCGAGCTGCTGCTATCCGTCCTTGGTTATTTCTTGGTCCAGCATTAAGCTTTTTAGGACTGTATTTGGTTTACCCTGTTTTCGATTCTTTGATGCTGTCTTTAAGTGATAGAACAGGAGAAGAATTTGTTGGGCTTAGCAACTATGTATGGTTGATCAATGACAAAGAGTTTATCGAATCTTTGTTCAACAATTTATTATGGCTGCTTGTGGTTCCCGCTGCCTCGACTTTTTTTGGCCTTGTTATTGCGGCTATGACCGATAAAGTCAGTTGGGGAAATATTGCAAAAAGCTTGGTGTTTATGCCAATGGCGATCTCTTTTATTGGCGCATCAATTATTTGGAAATTTGTGTACGACTTTCGTGCAGAAGGGTCTGAGCAAATTGGCATTTTGAACGCGATTGTTGAATATTTTGGTGGTACGCCAGAAGCGTGGATAACCATTCCTTTTTGGAACAACTTCTTTTTAATGGTTATCCTAATTTGGATCCAAACTGGGTTTGCCATGGTGATTTTGTCTGCTGCATTACGTGGTATCCCTGAAGAAACGGTAGAAGCTGCAGTACTTGATGGTGCGAATGGTATCCAAATCTTCTTTAAAATACTGATCCCACAAATTTGGGCAACCATAGCGGTGGTTTGGACCACTATTACCATTACGGTTTTGAAAGTCTTCGATATTGTTCTGGCGATGACTAATGGGCAATGGAATACGCAAGTACTGGCTAATATGATGTTTGACTGGATGTTCAGAGGCGGTGGTGATTTTGGTCGCGGCGCCGCGATTGCGGTTGTTATTATGGTGGCGGTTATCCCGGTTATGGTTTGGAACATTCGTCAAGCAAATGCTCAAATGGAGGGACGTTAGATGTCTGGAGCCAAACTTAGCATAAGTCAATTAAGACGCTCTCCGTTAACGCTATTGGTACACTTTGCTGTCTTTGTCGTGGTTGTTTTGTGGACATTACCCACTGCTGGGCTGTTAATTTCTTCTTTTAGAGATAAAGATCAACTGGCGATTTCCGGTTGGTGGACGGCGTTATCGGTATCGGAACAGAATCTAATTGGTCGTACTGATGATCCTGACACTCAAGTGCAACAAGATGGCGTTTATGTATTAAAAGGCTCACTTGCCGAACAAGATGAAGAGGTTGATGTCATCATGTTTGGGTGGACGTCTAAAGCCCCGACGGCGTATGTCGCCGGAACGGTTGCTGAAATGCGCAACGGCGGAACGTTGACCGTCAGTTCTGATGGTGACTATATTATGACGTCACCTAAGCCATTTACTGGCTCGCGAGGGAAACGGGTTTTCTATACGGCTAAAATTCCGCCTAAATTCAGTTTGGACAATTATCGTGAAGTGTTAACGGCAGAGGGCATCGGCCAATCATTTATTAACTCGTTAACCGTGACTATTCCGGCGACAGTGATCCCTATTTTAATTGCCGCGTATGCCGCCTATGCACTTTCTTGGATGCGTATGCCCGGCCGTCCATTATTGATTGCATTGGTGGTAGGTTTGTTAGTTGTGCCACTGCAAATGTCATTGATTCCTTTATTGAGGCTATATAACGATATTGGCGCATTTTTTGGTGTCGGAGCCAAAACGTATTTAGGCATTTGGCTGGCTCATACTGGTTTTGGTTTGCCGTTAGCAATCTATTTGTTACGCAATTATATTTCTAATTTACCCAAAGAAATTATTGAATCAGCGCGTGTCGATGGTGCGACCGATTTTGAAATTTTTGTCCGGATTGTATTGCCGCTGTCTTTTCCTGCTCTCGCATCCTTTGCCATATTCCAGTTTTTATGGGTGTGGAATGACCTATTAGTCGCGACGGTATTTTTGGGTAACGGCGAACATGAATTGGTATTAACCGGACGATTAAGAGAACTGCTTGGTTCTCGAGGGGGGAACTGGGAAATATTAACCGCGTCGGCTTTTGTTTCTATTGCCGTGCCTTTGGCCGTATTTTTTAGCCTGCAACGATATTTAGTCCGTGGCCTTTTAGCTGGCTCAGTGAAATAATTGATTTAAGAGAAGAATTTAATGAATGGTTTAAAATTAACGAACATTAAAAAAGCCTATGGCGACACTGAAGTTCTTCATGGTATTGATTTAGACATTGATATTGGTGAATTTATTGTTTTTGTCGGCCCATCAGGCTGTGGGAAATCAACCTTATTGCGTATGATCGCGGGCTTAGAAGATATCACTGCTGGTGACTTAGAAATAGAAGGGGCTCGAGTGAATGATATGCCTGCTGCAATGCGCGGTATTGCAATGGTATTTCAAACTTATGCACTATATCCGCATATGACAGTGTACGACAATATGGCATTTGCGATGCGCATTGCCAAAGAGTCTAAAGACAATATCCATGAACGAGTGATGGCTGCGGCGGAAATGCTTCAGTTGACAGAATACTTAGGTAGGCTCCCCAAAGCACTTTCCGGTGGTCAAAGGCAGCGTGTTGCGATTGGCCGAGCGATTGTACGTAATCCGAAAGTATTTTTATTTGATGAACCATTATCCAACCTTGATGCGGCATTACGGGTACAAACACGAATTGAAATTGCGAATTTAAAAGAAAAAATGGAAAAAACAACCATGATCTATGTGACGCATGATCAGGTTGAAGCCATGACATTGGCGGATAGAATTGTCGTGTTGTCTGCGGGAAAAATAGAGCAAGTAGGGACGCCGTTAGAGCTTTATACTAACCCTGCTAATGTATTTGTTGCTAAATTTATTGGTTCGCCTTCAATGAATATTATTAGCACCGATATTATTGCTGGTGGCGAAACAGGTAAAGTTCGCTTTGAAAATAATCGTGAAGCGGATTATGACTTCGCTATACCAAACAACTTGGTCGGTACGTCAGGGCAACTGGGTATCCGTCCAGAAGATTTTGAATTGGCTGAAGAAAATCAAGCCTTTATTTCTGGTTCGGTATTATTTGTTGAATCGCTGGGAGAGGTAACTCAGTTGCATATTCAAGTCGCGAATCAGCAAGAGGCAATTGTGGTCAAATTACCCGGTATTATCGACTTACATAAAGGTGAAACTATCCATTTAAAAGCACCAGCAAACAAAATACATTTGTTTGATAGCCAAGGCATTTCTGTTCGTTATCTGTAGCCAATGTTACTTATTGGCCAGAGCTTTGTTTAAAAGGCAGCTCTTATAAAAAAGCCCCCGAATTGAGTCGGGAGCTTTGTCTATGTTTTATTCACTTCTTGCTATTAGCTATGAATCAGTTGTGGTTAAATGTGCTAACACACTATACCTTTTTTCTTTCGGTTCTAAGACCCAAAGTTAGGCTCACACACATTAATAGTAGAATAATTGTAAACGGTAACGCAGTGGAGATAGCGCCAGCCTGTAGAGCTTGAATGGCTTCTGTTCCGCCAATCCATAATAATGCTGCAGCAATTGCGCCTTCAATGGTTGCCCAAAATATTCTTTGTGGTACTGGTGCATCGATTTTACCGCCAGCAGTAATACTATCGATAACCAATGAGCCTGAATCGGAAGACGTTATAAAGAACACCAATACCAATACAATAGCAACTACTGACAATATTGCACCGTATGGTAAGGCATCGAACATTTGGAACATAGCCAACGGAACATCCGTTAAGCCTTTAGTACCAAGTTCACCGACTTTATTCACCACTTGATCTAACGCTAGTCCACCAAAAACAGACATCCATATAATAGTGACAAAGGTTGGTACCAGTAATACAGCGGTTAGAAACTCTCTTACAGTACGACCTTTAGATACTCGAGCGATGAACATACCAACAAATGGTGACCATGAGATCCACCATGCCCAATAGAATACAGTCCAACCTTGGAACCAAGCCGTATCATCTCGGCCAATTGGGTTACTTAATGGGATAATGTTTTCAACATAAGCCATGAAGGTTGTTGGAATTGTTCCAAGGGTAACGGCGAAGCCAATAATAGCAACCAATAGCACCAATATCAGTGCAATAAACATATTGACGTTACTTAATACTTTCACACCGCCTTCTATTCCGCGAACCACAGATATGATGGCAAGAAATGTAACGAAAGCAATAATAGCAAGTTGTAAGCCAATTCCTGCTTCTATGCCGAATACATGGTGGATACCACTGGCGGCTTGTTGTGCACCTAGACCAAGAGAAGTAGCTAAACCAAATAGAGTTGCAATAACGGCCAAAATGTCGACTACGTGCCCTGCAACACCCCACGTTCTGTCCCCAAGTAAAGGATAGAAAATAGAACGCATAGATAAAGGCAATCCTTTATTGTAAGTAAAAAAGGCAAGAGATAGAGCAACAACGGCATAGATTGCCCATGGGTGTAATCCCCAGTGGAACATGGTTGCGCCTAATGCTAATTTCATCGCTTCTGGTGTATTGGCTTCAACTCCTAATGGTGTTTCATACCATCCAGTAAAGTAAGCGACTGGCTCTGCGACACTCCAGAACATTAAACCGATACCCATCCCAGCAGCAAAAAGCATCGCTAGCCAAGATAAAAAGGAGTGATCGGCAGTAGCATTGTCTCCGCCTAAACGGATTTTACCTAATGGTGAGGCGATTAGTACCAGACAAAATATAACAAATATGTTGCCAGACCAGATAAACAACCAATCGAATGTGCCGATTATTTTCCATTTTAGTCCATCTAATACTGATTTTGCTGTTTCTGGGTCACTGACTAAAACAGCGACCAGAAATAGGAAAACCAACCCTGCGCTAATACCGAATACGGGGTTATGAACATCAAATCCCCATTTTTGAACATTATCCTGCCCGACACTATAGTCGGTGCTATGGATACTATATTTTTTTGATCCTTGCGGCATGTTTTCTCTCTTAGTTTCTAACATTGAGGCATAAATAACGTTGAATAACTGTAATTAACCTAAATAACTATAGTTAACCTAAATAATGATAAGTAACTCTAAATAACCATAAGTAATTTTAGTAGAAAATCAGAAGTAGCAAACCAAATGATTTGTACTCGTTGTATTGCTCTCTACTTTTTTTGCGATAGTTTACTCTCTTTGGTAAAAAATGCCATAACCTGGCTATATTTTGAACTGAAATGCTGGTAATTTACAACTGAATGGCGATTCTATGTCCTTTGTAACCTTCAACTAGGAAGGTTACTGGGCAAAAACTATTTGATTTCTAATTATTACAGGTCATAGTATTGTTACTGTAGAGCATATTATTATTATTGTAGGCCATAATATTGTTATTACCGAGCATAGTGTTGGCAATAATTACATTAATTAGTCACAATAGATGGTTACAGATAGCAATTAATTAGTAGACCACGTTTTGAAGCTCAGCTTTCAATCAAAGTAAGGTCTATTTTTTCTACCGTTTTTGGCATTTTTATAGTTACGGAGTGGTGAGTTGGAAAAACATGAGGAAGTTCTCGTTTCACTGAGACAAATTATTAGGGCAATAGATCTGCATTCCAAGAAATTGAGCAAGGAATCTGGCCTTACTGGTCCACAATTGATACTTATGCGCTCAATCAGAGAATTAGGCGAAGTAACCATTAGGCAATTGTCTAATCATACTAATATGAGCCCAGCTACAGCAACGACGATACTAGATAGGTTGGAACGAAATAACCTCGTTGAGCGAGTAAGAAGTACCACTGATAAGCGTAAAGTTCACGCTAACCTTACCGAAAAAGGTAATCTCTTACTGAGTAATGCGCCATTACCATTGCAAGAAAGCTTTATTAATAAGTTGCAAAGTTTGGATGAATGGGAGCAAAGCTTATTACTATCATCAGTTCAACGCATTGCAGGAATGATGAATGCTGAGTCAATCAGTGTGGCACCTGTACTGGAACTTGGCGATATTACCGACCCTGAGTTGAATACTGAAAAGTAATTTTTGTTTCTTTTCTAGATCTTAATTCCTTCTGATTGTGGGCTTCACTTAATCTTTGAGGTGTAGCTTGGTTTGATTGTTAGCATACAATCAAATAGTCCGCTTATTAGTGAGTAGATATAGCTATGCGGCAGAAATAGTCATTAATATAGATAATTAAGGGTTTGATAGTTAGACCCTTAACTCTTTCTGTTCACAGACACATTACGTTCTATTCACCGTCACATTACGTCAACCTTCGACTTAAATCCTTCGACCTATAATTGTTTATTCAACAACATTTTTGTCAATTAATAGACGATTTAATTTTTCTTTCTTTTCATACTGCTAATTCCATTGTTTTTTTTAGATATTAATCGCATTTTCCCCTGTTCTTTTGCCTATGTAATTGAACTAAATCCATAGGTATTTAGAGGGTACTCAAATGCTTATAGCTATAATCATTTGAACACGAAGTATAATTTCGGTATGATTGTAATCTAACTATGGAAGTTATTTAAGGGAATGAGTATGAAATTGAAACTTGCGACACTGGCTTTATTTGCCGGTGCCAGTACCAGCGTATCCGCTAGTGAATGTGGCGATGTAACGATCGCAGATATGAATTGGAACTCCGCTAGTTTACTCGCTAACGTAGATAAGTTTATCTTAGAAAATGCTTTTGGTTGTGATGCTGAGTTGATTCCTGGTGACACAATGCCTACCACAACATCTATGATTGAGAAAGGACAACCAGATATCGCACCTGAGTTATGGGCAAATGCGGTAAAAGATGCGGTAGAAGCAGGCGTTAAAGAAGGCCGAATTGTTCTTGCTGGTAAGTCGTTAGTCAATGGTGGTGAAGAAGGTTTCTGGGTTCCAAAATATATGGTGGATAAATACCCTGAACTGAGCACTATCGAAGGTGTCAAAAAACACGCTGATTTGTTTGAACATCCAGAAAATAAAGATGTAGGTGGTTTCTACGGTTGTCCTGCAGGCTGGGGTTGTCAAATCTCAGCATCTAACTTGTTTAGAGCATTGAAACTCGATGAAGCTAATTTTGAATTAATCGATCCAGGATCGTCTGCTGGTCTTTCTGGATCAATCGCTAAAGCTTATGAGCGTGAAGAAGGCTGGTTAGGGTATTATTGGGCTCCAACAGCGATCTTAGGTAAATATGAGATGGTTAAAGTTGATTTTGGTGCAGGTGTAGATGAAGAAGAATACTTTGCTTGTACTACAGTTGATGGTTGTGAATCGCCAAAAGTAACAGCGTATCCTGCTTCACCTGTTTACACCGTGGCTTCTGCGGAATTTTCTAAAGATAACCAAGAAATAATGAGCTATTTAGACACTCGTGGAGTGACTAATGCTGAGATGAACAAATTATTGGCTTGGATGGAAGAAGAGCAAGCGGATGCTTCCGATGCAATGTTCTATTTCTTAGAGAACTATCCTTCAATTTGGAAAGCATGGTTACCTGAAGATAAAGCCGAAATGGTTGAGAGTGCGTTGTAAGTTAGTATTGTAAAATTTCGAAAAGAGTAACTTGCTACGAGTTGCTCTTTTCGTTTCAAGGAATTAAAAATGGCTGATAGTAGCTGGTTGTACAGTTTTCCAGAAATGGACCGTTCGGGTCTGAGAGCAATTAGAAAAACGCTTGATGGCGCATATAAAGATTTTTCAAGAGAATATGGTGATTTAATAGAGTCTATTTTTGACCCATTGTTGTCGTTTCTTATTTGGTTTGAGAAGTTATTATTAAGTACTCCTTGGTGGATAGTTTTAGCTATTTGCACTGGGTTTGTTTATCTAGCGAGTCGTTCAACGAAACTCGCTGTCGCTTGCTTTGGCTCTTTATTACTTATAGGCTATTTTGGGATGTGGGAAGATACGATGCGTACGCTGAGTATTATTACCGTATGTACCTTTTTAGCTATCGCGGTAGGTATTCCCATTGGTATTGCCATGGCACGATCAAATCGAATTCAAGCGGTTATTACCCCGTTATTAGATATTATGCAAACTATGCCTGCCTTCGTTTATCTTATCCCTGTGGTCATGCTGTTAGGTATTGGTAAAATTCCGGGTCTGATTGCAGTAATTATATACGCTATCCCTCCGGTTATTCGATTGACTAATCTAGGTATTCGTTTGGTTGATAAAGAAGTATTAGAAGCGGCTACAGCCTTTGGTGCCAGCCAACGGCAAAGGTTAACTGGTGTTCAGTTACCTTTAGCTATGCCAACTATTATGGCCGGTATTAACCAAACTATTATGATGGCTTTGTCTATGGTGGTTATCGCCTCAATGATAGGTGTGAAAGGGCTAGGGCAACCGGTACTAAAAGCAATAACGAACCAATATTTTACTCTAGGATTATTAAATGGCTTTGCTATCGTTGCATTGGCGATTTTATTTGACCGCGCATCACAAGCGTATGCAAAGCGTACTCAAGCTCATTTAGGAGACCAGAAACATGACTGAGTCAGTAATTAAGATTTCAGGTCTTTACAAAGTTTTTGGTTCTAATCCTAAGTCTGTGCTACCTATGATTAGTGAAGGCTTAAGTAAAGATGAAATCTTGAAAAAAACGGGTCATACCGTTGGCCTAAAAGATATTAATTTAGAGATTAAAAAAGGCGAAATTTTCGTCATTATGGGGCTATCTGGCTCAGGTAAATCGACATTAATACGCCACTTTAATCGCTTGATTGATCCCACTGAAGGGCAAATTATTGTTGAAGGCACTGATATAATGGAATTTGGTGTCCATGATCTTCAAGAGTTTCGTCGTCATAAGATGTCAATGGTCTTCCAACGTTTTGGTTTATTTCCACACAGAAAGGTCATTGATAATGTTGCTTATGGCTTGGAAGTACAAAATATTGATAAGGCTGTGCGACTTAACAAGGCTAAAGAATGGATAGATACTGTTGGCTTGAAAGGCTACGATGATCAGTATCCATCTCAGCTTTCCGGTGGTCAGCAGCAACGTGTCGGTTTAGCACGCGCACTGTGTACTGATGCGGAAATTTTATTAATGGATGAAGCGTTTTCGGCACTCGATCCATTGATCAGAAGTGAAATGCAAGATCAGCTCATTGAATTGCAAGAAACCTTACAAAAGACCATTATTTTTATCACCCATGATTTAGATGAAGCGCTCAGACTAGGTGACCGAATTGCTATTCTTAAAGATGGTGAACTTGTTCAGCAAGGAACGCCTGATGAGATATTGCTAGAGCCTGCTAACGATTATGTAGAAGCCTTTGTTAAAGATGTTAACCGAGCTCGAGCACTAACGGTTGAAACTGTCATGCAACGCCCTGCAATGCGTATTACAGCTGAAACCATCGATGGTGCGCTTGCGCAAATGAAAAAGTCGGTCCATGACTATGGTTACCACATTACTGAAGATGGCTTCCAAGGCATAATAACTGAAAAAGAACTAGAATCTGCTGCTTCTTCTGATGTAAATAACGGCGAATTCAATCCTGATATTTATGAAGATGTACCGACTATTTCACCAGAATCTGCTATTGAGGACGTACTCACAGAGACCATTTCTTCGGAGTACTCTTTACCCGTTGTGGATAGTGACGGTAACTTGAAAGGTTCTCTGGAAAAAGAATCGGTTGCCGATATTTTTTCTGAGAAGTCAACCTTAGATGCAGAGCCTGAAGAACAACTAACGGAAGAGAAAAAATAGTCTCGGTTGGTTTATCTTAAAATCATAATTAGTATTTATTGATAAGTATTATCAATAGTATATAAAGGGGAGTCGATATTTGACTTCCCTTTTTTATTATTTAAACGGTATGGTTAGTATCCGTAATATGTGATTGGCTATATCTTGTAACAGCAAAACAAATAGTTAGGAGAATTATATGCAAGCAGAAGTTAAGTGGGTCGATAACTTGACCTTTATTGGTCAATCAGCATCTGGACATTCAGTTATTATGGATGGTAAGGGAGGGTCGACTGCACCAAGTCCGATGGAGATGGTTTTAATGGCAGCAGGAGGGTGTAGTTCGGTAGACGTTGTTGCTGGTCTGAAATCAGAAAACCAGAAGGTTAGCGATTGTATTGCTAAACTTACGACAGAACGACGAGAAAATGCACCACGAATTTTTACCCATATTAATATTCATTTTGAAATCAGTGGAGAGGAGCTTGATGAAGCAGTAATAGCAAAAGTAACGTCCGATTCGCTGCAAAAATATTGTTCGGTTTGCTTAATGTTATCAGAAGGCGTAACAATGACGCATTCATGGTCAATTATATAGTGAAATAGATGCTGTTGCATAAACCGTGTGGTGCTAAATAGTACATAAACCAGCAAGGTGAGTTAAGCCTTAAAGTAACCCTGTGAAGTAGCAGATATGGTGGTCCGATTGAAAAGAATGACTAAAAATCAAAATAGTCAAAACACTGAAAAAAACGGTGGGCCTAATTATGTGTTGTGGACCGTGATCGTGCTAGCTTTGTTCACAGTTAGTTTGGCTGGGTATTTTTCATTTATTAGCTACAAGAATCATATAGACCCAACGCGAGTTTATGGTGAATGGTCCGAAATTGGTGCCCCTAGCTGGCTCACCGATAGGTTTATTTTAAGTGCCGATGGGGTTATGCAAGAAAGTCGTTTTATCGCGTCTTCATTTGATTTTGATGGTTCTATTGTTTCGTATACAACAGGTGAAGAGCGATACAAATTACAAGTTTTTGGTCAACAAGATGAACGGTTAAGGCGAATTTCAGGTGGAGGGCATAGCGCGTCATTCATAAAAAAAGGTTACGAAGATACGTTGCCAAAACAAGATAATATAGGACCCGCTAGACGGGTTTCTCTAGCTGAACATTTTCGAAGCAAGAAATAGTTATTGCTTAAAATCAGTCGCAACCAGTTTATTTCTCGTGTTATATAAGAGAAATGATCAAAACTAAGGTAATTAGTCGTGAAGCTAAACGGCATTTTGTTTACCATGGTAGTAGAAATCAAAAGTCAGTAAAAAATGGAGACCAAATGTCATACAATTGGGATAAAAAAGCAAAACAGTGGGAAACCCCTACCGCTGCTCTATTCGCAACCAAAGCTTTTGAACAGTTAGAGAGTAGTATCAATATTACTAATTTGAGAGTTTTTGATTTTGGTTGTGGCACTGGATTGTTAAGTCAAAAAATTGCACCGTTAGCCAAAGATATTGTGGCACTAGACTCATCAGAAGCCATGATAGAGGAACTTGATAAGAAAATGTTGCCGAACGTTGAGCCTGTAGTGGATAGCTTATCACGAGGCCTTATTGCTCAGCATCCGGCGTTTCGTGGTCAATTTGATTGTGTAGTGGCTTCCTCTGTATGTGGATTTTTAGACGATTTTAGCGAAGCTGCAACTCTCATTCATGCTCTGTTAGATGACGGTGGCGTGTTTATACATTGGGACTGGGTAGCCAAAGATAATCAATCTGGATTAACACAAAAACAGGTAGAAAAAGTACTGATTAATGCTGGTTTCGATTCTGTCTCCGTGTCTGTTCCTTTTGAAATAGAAACAGAACAAGGAATAATTCCAGTATTGATGGGGGTTGCAGAGAAGTAATCGTTGTTATCCGCTATGCTAGAAACAAGTCGTATATTGAAAGTATAAGGTGCACTAACTGATGAGTCATGAATCGAAACAACATATAATTGCATTGCGCATGATTTTATTAGCATTGGATGACGTGGTGAAATCTGGCGCAAAACCGAGGTATGAAGGGGATGATAGTAGTACTAATCCTGAGTCCTTTAAAAAACTAGTAATGCAACTCGCCGGAGATAGAGTCAGTGAATCGGTTATAGATGAAGCATTAAAAATCCCATTGCAAGAGATTGCGGAGAGGTTAATGGTAGCCGCTAAGCGCTAATTGCCTTTGAGCGAGTGTTGGTTAGCAATCTCGCCGTAAACCCTCGTCCGATCTGAGGGCGGGGATATAAGGCGAAAGTGCGGTAGCACTTTAAAGTAGATATATTACAAGTGGTTGATATAATACTGGGCATATATACAGTCGAGAGTTCTAGGTATTAAGAGCAACGAAGGTACGTATTTATCCAACGCAAGAACAAGCTGAGTTTCTAATTGCTCAGCTTGGTGCTGTGCGTTTTGCGTATAACAAAGCTCTACACTTAAAGTCTCATATGTACCGCAAACATGGTGTAACACTGAATCCTAAAAAGGATATAAAACCACTACTTGCCGTTGCCAAGAAATCACGAAAGTACCACTGGCTTAAACAATATGATTCAATTGCCTTGCAGCAATCAGTTATTAACTTGCACACTGCTTTTGATAACTTTTTCAATCCAAAGTTGAGAGCTAAATACCCAAGCTTTAAGCGCAGACACGACAAGCAATCTAGCTATCACTGTGTCGGTGTTAAGGTGTTTGATAATACTATTAAGCTGTGAGCGCCCCATAAACCCACAGGCGCATTATTAGTGAAGGAAGTTCCAAGGAAGAAGTGAATCGATATCTGGCTCTGGTTTGGCCAACTCTTTCATGCACTGAACCAGATAATCGTAAAGGATAAGCCCATTCGCTTTCGCAGTTTCGATGATGCTGTAAAGCATCGCGCTAGCACCTGCACCTTTCGGTGTATCGGAGAATAACCAATTTTTTCTCCCAATAACCAGAGACTTAATTGCACGTTCCGCTCGGTTATTATCGATAGATAAGTGGCCATCTTCCACATACCGAACAAGTTTAGGCCACTGACCAACCGTGTATTTTATCGCTTTACCTAACTGGCTCGATTCTATTACCTTTTGCGATGTCAGCCATTTATGTAAGTCATCCAGCATTGGCTTCGCCAACTTTTGCCGCTCAGTTAATCGCTGCTCTGCGGTTTGGCCTTTCAGGCGAGTTTCCAGTGCATACAGCTTTTGGATTTTCGCCAGCGCGATATCCGCTTTGCCCGCCTTTCCTTTGCCTTGCAGTTTTTTGGCATCCATAAATTTGCGACGTGCGTGAGCAAGGCAGCCAAGGTGTTTCACCTTTGGCAGCCCGTCATAAGCTTTGTAGCCATCCGTTTGTAAATAACCATCGTACTCACCAAGGAAGGCGATAGGACATGCCCTTGAACGACCATTTTGATAATCGAACAAGACGATATTTTTGACCCCTTTCAGACTCGCATCGGGTGAATCCGCACCTGATGCGTAAACCCACATGTAGCATTTCTTGTCTTCTTTAAGGACATTGAGCGGCGTTTCATCCGCTTGCACCACTACTTGCTCCAGAAGGTGTTTTTGCAGAGCTTGATAGAGCGGAGTAAAGTGCTCGCTGACCTGCATGACCCAACGTGCCATGGTCGTTCGGGACAGTTCAATGCCTGATTGCTCGAACAGGCTTTCCTGACGATAAAGTGGCAGTGCGTACTGATATTTGCCTAAAATGATGTTGCTTAGCAGGCTTTCTGTGGCAAAGCTTTTTGGGATAAGACTGGCAGGGGCAGGCTTTTGAACGATGCTGACTTTATCTGCGTCTTTTTCGCACTGGCGACAGCCGTACTTAGGGCGAACATATTCCAGCACCTTCAATACCGCAGGGGTAAACTCAAGCTTTTCGCTGCTGTCTTCACCGATTTTATGCAACGGGTGCTGGCAACACGAGCAGACTTTCTCTTTATCATCCAAGTCCAGCACGATTTGCTCACGCGGTAGGTCTTTAGGAAGAGGTTTGCGTTTACCACGCACTTTTTTGATTGTAGTGGTCGTAACCACTTCTTCTTGCTCATCAGCAGGGGCTTCACATTCCACCTCATTGAACAGGTCACCCTGCGCTTCATCATAAGGTTTGAGTGTTTCGGCACGTTTGGCGAACTGGCGGTCGATAGCCAGTTTGAACTGCTCAAGAAGGGATTCTTTTTCAGCCATCAGGGCTTTCACCATCGCTTGAAGCTCGGCGACATCTTGGCTGTCAGGGTTAATATCAGGCGTCTTTTTCATGGCATTTATTATACTAAAAAGACCATAGGAATACCTGATATATCTGACTTTTATCGTGATTAACTCATTGTAAAATCGTGTATTTCAACCGATTTATGGCCGATTATCGTAAAGCCTGCAAGGAGTCTTTCTAACTCAAATTGGCTTAAAGTAAACACTTGGTTTTTCTCCTTGGACGGCCATTTGAACTTGGCTTTTTCAAGGCGTTTGTACCAAAGAGCAAAGCCCGTTTTATCCCAATAGAGCACCTTCATTTTATCGCGCTGCTTATTGGTAAACAGGAAGAGCGCACCAGAGTTCAGGGACAAATCCGTTTCAGACTCAACCAATGCCGCAAGACCGTTAATGGATTTTCTAAAGTCGACGAACTCACGATAAAGGTAAATCGTAGGGGGATTCACTAACCCTTTCATGATTGAAGCGCACAGATGAGTTTTGCCAAATACTGGGTTGGTGTTCCTTGCGGAACGCTCAACTCGACATCATTAAAACTGAGCGTCATATTCGCCAGTTCAGGTTGAGCCACTTGATAACGGGTAGTTTGCTCAACCACTTCTGCGCGAACAAAGCTACTCTGATGGCTTTCACCTGTCAATTGCAGCGAGCGTCGTTTAGTAAAGAAAGTGGAAAGTGCGAGCTTATTCTGTCGGCAAAATTCTTTCTGGGTTAAAGCGCTGCTTTCGTATTGCTGTAAAAGTCCCAACCATTCCTGGTCACTACGTCGATTAACCATGCTCTTATCTCCTTAATTGTTGGAGTTAAGAGCATAAATTGCCAGTCAGCTTATTTGAATGTGGGGTTTATGGGGCGGATACGAAGTATTCCAATCACCTATTGGTTGATTAAATGAAGTTGCATCACTAAACATACTTCTAATATTAGTTACATTGAAAGTGTTCCAGTTGCCTATGGGTTGATTAAACGAGGTTGCACCACCAAGCATCATGAACATATTGGTCACATTGGAAGTGTTCCAGTTGCCTATGGGTTGATTAAAGGAGGTTGCACTACTAAACATGCTTTCCATATTGGTCACATTAGAAGTATTCCAATCACTAATGGGTTGATTAAAGGAGGTTGCACTACTAAACATGCTTTCCATATTGGTCACATTAGAAGTATTCCAATCATTAATGGGTTGGTTAAAAGAGGTCGCCTTAAAAAACATCAACTTCATATTAGTCACATTGGAGGTGTCCCAATCGCTTATAGAGTGATTAAAGGAGGTTCTGCTAAACATTTTATTCATGTTTGTCACTTTTGATGTACAGTATCGTATGTCACCTTTAGCTAGTTTTGCAAAATTAGCCTTATCACGAGCTGTTTTATTATCAACAACCAAATACATCTTATCCTTGTGCTTAAAAATACTACCCACTTCTTTATCAGAACAGTAGGTTGTGGAACCTTTGGTATTAATAGCCATGGCGTCACTAGAACTAAAGGCAGTAAGGGTTAGCACACTTATAAGGGTTATTTTTACCACTTTCATTTAACGCTCCTTTAATTTGAATGTTTTTTATTACACATAGTTGATTGCATAACTTATCAACATCTTGGTTACTGCATAAATATCTTTAAATATTTATCTATCATATATTGCAATCATTTAATGATGACGAGGTTTATCAATATACTGACAAGGTCTTGTGGCGAAATGTCTATAATATTTATCTTTCTTTTCAGGGGGCTTGTCTAAATCGGATTCCACCCAATCGATCACTTTAATTAACCATTCCCGTTGAGGGTCATCTTGATCTGTTAGGTTTAGTGAATAAGCGATTTTTGTGTATATACTCACTAAATTTTTGGGCTCAACTTCTGGGCAACCACTGTAACTTATAGGAGTATAACCATTCATATAGTCCGCTCCACGCAACAGCAGAGCGTAAGCTACGTCATATCGACCACGGCTTAAAGCAAGTGCTAAAGGGCTATGCCCTCCCCCCCAAGAGACGTTATACACTCCATTGATTTTAAAGCCTTGTTTCATTAATTTATCAATCTGTCTTTCCACGGTGGCTAATTTAGGTCTTTTATCGGTCATGGGCTCAAGAACATCTAAAAAAATAGGCGAGGTGTGTATTACATCGCCAGTTCTATCTCTTAAATCGCTGTGCAAGAGCGCCATATTTTCTGGGATCGAATAGTAGTAGTCGTTCTCGTTAATGCGTTCCGCTGCTGTTTGTCGGCAATAAGGTACACAAACCAATATTGGAGGCTATAAGGGGCAATCACCGACCAAAGTAGGATAAATAGGCCAAAACCGATTAACCCTTTTTTTAAGGTTGATTTATTTATCATGAATCTGAACCATTTGCTGGGAGTGGTAATCGATGATGATGGGGTTTATCCACGTATTGACAAGGTGTTATGTCAAAATCCCGGTAATATTTGGCTTTTTTTTCAGGGTGCTTGTCTAAATCCGACTCTACCCAATTAATCACTTTAGTTAACCACTTTCGCTGAGGGTCATTTTGATACGTTCGGTTTAATGAAGAGTAAATTTTGGTGTATATACTCGCTAAATTTTTGGGCTCAACCTCTGGACAGTTACTGTAACTAATCGGGGTGTAGCCATCCATATAATCGGCTCCACGTGACAGCAGAGCGTAGGCTACGTCATAGCGGCCATGAAATAAAGCAACTGCTATTGGGCTTTTCTCTCCCATCCAAGAGACGTTATAAACCCCATTGATTTTAAAGCCTTGCTTCATTAATTTATCAATCTGTCTTTCCACGGTGGCTAATTTAGGTCTTTTATCGGTCATGGGCTCAAGAACATCTAAAAAAATAGGCGAGGTATGCATCACTCTTCCTTGTTTATTTCTTGGATCGCTGTGCAAGAGCGCCATGTTTTCTGGGATCGAATAATCTAATCTTACAATCGGTGTGCCAGTTCTTGTCAGTGCTTTTCTGTGTTGGTCATCTGTAATAAGATACACAAACCAATATTGGAGGCTATAAGGGGCAATCACCGACCAAAGTAGGATAAATAGGCCAAAACCGATTACCCCTTTTTTTAAGGTTGATTTATTTATCATGGTGGTGTCCCTTTATGCCATATTTATTGCAACAATAATTAATGATGACGAGGTTTATCAACATACTGACAAGGCCTTGTGGCAAACGCTCGGTAATATTTATCTTTTTTTTCAGGATGCTTGTCTAAATCGGATTCAATCCAATCAATCATTTTAATTAACCATTCCCGTTGAGGGTCCTCCTCATGCATTTTATCCAAGTCACCAGCTATTCTAATATACACACTAACTAAGTTTTTCGGTTCAACCTCCGGACAGTTACTGTAACTAATAGAAGTTTTACTACTCATATAGTCCGCTCCACGCAACAACAGAGCGTAAGCCACGTCATAGCGACCACGACTTAAAGAAAGTCCTAGTGGAGTGTTTCCCCCTCCCCAAGAGACGTTATACACCCCATTGATTTTAAAGCCTTGCTTCATTAATTTATCAATCTGTCTTTCCACGGTGGCTAATTTAGGTCTTTTATCGGTCATGGGCTCAAGAACATCTAAAAAAATAGGCGAGGTATGCATCACTCTTCCTTGTTCATTTCTTGGATCGCTGTGCAAGAGCGCCATGTTTTCTGGGATCGAATAATCTAATCTTACAATCGGTGTGCCAGTTCTTGTCAGTGCTTTTCTGTGTTGGTCATCTGTAATAAGATACACAAACCAATATTGGAGGCTATAAGGGGCAATCACCGACCAAAGTAGGATAAATAGGCCAAAACCGATTAACCCTTTTTTTAAGATTGATTTATTTATCATGATTGTGTCCCTTTATGCCATATTTATCACAAATAACTTTCATGCCATGGGAGCCAATAGCACCTAAAGAAACTTGCTTGCCATTAGCATTTGGAAAGACGCTACGATTAGACATTTGTAACATATCCCATGTGCTGTAAAACGTGGTGATATCGGCAGGTTTTTGTTCGGGCACGGTTTCATCTCGAACCCCTGCGGCATTAAATACATAGGCTTTGCCGCCAATCCGTTTTGCCGCTGCGGTGGCCAATCCGCCCCCTAGTGAATGGCCGGTAAAGGTGATTTGATTGACATCAATTTCTTCTATTAATTCATGCGCTTTCTCCATCGCTATTTTATAACGAGGCGACTCTAACCAACTTATCCCTTGTTTTAAGTTTTCCGCCCAATCTTTGCTGCTGGAAGGGTCGGTGCCGACAAAAGCGATAATAATATCACCGTTGCCGTTTTCAAATCGTCCGCCAATAATTAACGGCACGTTTATTATTTCACCAGTTTTTTGCAAATATGCTTTAGGGTATTCTAAGTTTGATTCTATCGTGTTAATGACAGGATATTTATACTCTTGTTCAATTACTTGTTTTAATAGATAAGAGCCAATCTGTAATTTATTTACATCACTATTTTTAATCTTGTACACCTCGCAAGAGAGGGTCACGCATATTCGTTGCAGTTCGGTTAACTCTATGTCTCTATCCCTCATAAGACTAAACACACGATTTGCGCCAATAATCACATCAGTCACCGCCATTGCGAGATTTGAATCAAATTGAGAGGTGTAATTCGTCCAATTGTAAATCCAATGGTACATTTCATCCCACGCTTTCCCTATGTTTTTTGGGCTTTCTTGGATAGCTAACGTGATGTTTTTAGCTCTCTCTAACTGCTCTTTTGTTGGCGTTGGCCAATATTGACCTTGGTTCGATTTATTACTGTAATCAACTTCGACTAATTCGAATAATAACTCTTGTGGCATAATGCGAATGGTGACTTCTTCATTGTAGTCGAGCACACCATCACCATTGAGATCTATCCAACCTTTTACATACGCTACTTTGCTGGGGTTTATATTAAATGAATTGGCAATATCTTCGGTTATAAAAGGGTATGTGACTCCTTGGTTTTTTATTATCGCGCGGTCTATTTTGATAGCTAATTTTTGTTGTTTTTCATCGAGTAAGGTGATCCTTATATTCACTCTGATTCTACTCGCATCTTTGACGCCAAAAGCATCAACTTGTAGTTTTACTTGTTTATTTATAGCGAATGTGTCCATTATTCATTGATCCTTAAACTGGTTAATACCGTGTCTTTCTCTAACACGTCTGAGACCTTACTCATGCCCGCGGCGAGGTTAGCGTGAGGTAGATCGAACTCATCAGGACTAATCGGTTTAGGAGCCGTGCCTTTACCTGCAACGCCACCCAGATTGATCATCACTTTATCTCCGGAAAAGGTGATGCCATCATTATCTATTTTTATAAAGTTACTAAGGCTGTTGAACGTTGATTCATCCGTCACTTCAAGTACAATTTTTTTCGCGTGTAAGGAACTCTCGCTTGTTACTTTTATCCTTTGGTTGTCACCAATGATTTTCTGTTCAGATGCGCCTATACTTGTTCGACTGGATCCTTCTATTTGAGTAATCATGCCTCCACCGATATAACGTTTCACCATACCTAAAACCCGTTGAATAACGTTATGGCCAATTTTTTCGTGGTGATCACGGCCCACTTGAGCGATGTGGTCTTGCCCTATGTTGCTATGCAGATGTTGTTCAATATGTTCAAACTTGTCATGCCCCACGGTTAGGTGCTGGTCGTTGCCTATCTCTTCTCTATGACTATTATTGATCACCATATCCATGTCTTTTTGGCCATGAATGTAGATTTGTTCATGGCGGGCTTCATCTTCAAAACGCAGTTCATTGAACCCTCGGCTTTGTGGCTTTGTGTTTTAAGCACAGTGCGCGTTTTATGATTGGGTAATATATAAGGGGTTACATTGGTCGAATGATACGTCCGGCCGGTAATAATGGGTTGATCGGGATCGCGTTCTAAAAAACTGACGATCACTTCATGGCCAATACGAGGCACGGCTACCATGCCGTATTGGCTTCCAGCCCAGCCTTGGCTGACTCGTACCCAACAACTTGATAGTTCGTTACTTTCACCATATCTATCCCACGGAAACTGGACTTTTACCCGGCCAAATTCATCACAAAATATTTCTTCATTGCTAGGGCCAACTACTGTCGCTATCTGTGAGCCAGTGATTAACGGTTTGCTGTTGGGCTCGGCCTGCCAGGGATTATTACCCGGAATGGCGAGAAACTGGTTATTGTAACGAGTCGGTTTTTGGCTATTTTCTTCTTCAGCCGCCGCGCCTTGTTCACCTTTATGCTCAACGGTTGTGAGAACCCAATCATGGTTTAATGCCGCATCACTGTGGTCACAAAAATCAAATTTAAAGCCAGATATGGCTTGCATGATATTACTATGACCAATGGCGACTTGTGCATCACGGCGTAGATATTCTTGACGAACTTGTGTAATGGGAATGCCGGTTGAATCTCCTTTATACCTTCCGGGATAATCGAAATGTTCGTAGTCTGGCTGCTGAAAAGTAAGATTTTTGCCATGGCTACTTTGGAGAAAACTGTATTGCGGATTTTTAAAACTGTAGTCTTTTAGGCTCACATAGGCAGGCTGTATTTGATGCTGATAACTGAATTGGTTTACAAAAGTCGTCTCGGCAATGCCGCCACTGAGGGCATTGTAAGGAAACGGACGGGCCAATGTGCTTAATTTACTGGTGCTGTCACAAAAAATTAAAGTATGAACATTTTGATTATGTTCAAAATAATAAAATAACCCAATTTCTGCGGCTAAACGACTGATAAATTGAAAATCCGTTTCACTATATTGCACGCAGTATTCACGGAGATCGGATTCAACTCGGCTTTCACAGTTAAACGCGTAATGGTTTATTCCCATTTCATCAAGCAAGGTAGAGATAATACTTACCACACTTTGTTGTTGGAATATCCGACTGTTTTTTCTTAACGTTAGACGAGATAAAGCCGGAACCAGAGTGACGCTATATTGAGTATGGTGATGGCCACTGTCTTGTTTACTAAACTGGCTAACGATCCCGTGAACATAACGCTCAACCAGATCCTCTTTTGACCAGCTCATTAAACCTGTTTGATCAACAATGGATTCAGCTGTGAGATGGTCGAAGCGACTGATTAACGTCAGTTTGGCTTCAAAGGGGGCGGATAAACTTTCAACAAAACAAAAATCAAGGACGTCGAAACTGTCTTCAGCTAAGCTTTGTGCCTTAAAATGAAACCGCAATCCAGTGCTTAAAAGTGCCATACCTATTTCCTTAAAACCTCGATAATGGGTTAAAAAGAAGCGTAATGGGTACAAAAAATAATAGTAATAGGTTTAGTGATAAATCTGATGTGTGATGTTGCTAATAGCATGCTCTATTTTAACTATTTGGTTTTTATGAAAATAATCAGGTTAGATATAAAATCAGGTCAAAAGAAAGCTAGAATCGAGCGAAAAGTGGTTTAGATGGCTTTGAATTTTCCAGTTAGGGAAGCATTTTATGAATCCATCTCACATTTTCTAAACGAGCTACAGCGGGATTTTTGTTCATATTTGGAATCGGATTCTCATTTTGTTAGGCGAAGTGCTTGGTTATATGCGGTTATTTTTATAAAGTGAGTCTTTTTGGTCAGTTTTCACTAGACCGTTTTAGGGTCGAAAGTTATAAAATCAGAACAATAAAAAGCAATGACAAACGTCATTGCTTTATTAATAGACAATTGATAGAGACGTCTTTACGGCGTTAATTCTGTCATCATTGTGGTTTATTATCGCTTTGGTTGCTAGCAGATCGGGTTGCTAGCAGATCAGGCTGATTAGAGCTCAGGCCAATTAGTGATAGCTCCGCGCCAGTTTTCATACGCTTTTGCTAGCGCAATTACTGTTAAATCTTCAAATTTTGCGGCAACAATTTGTAAGCCTATCGGCATTCCACTTTTCGAAAAGCCACAATTAATCGAAGCAGCGGGTTGTTCTCCCATGTTCCAAGGCATAGTGAAAGCAATATGTTCAAATGGCTTTTGTGGGTCATTGGTAGGGGACGCCCAATCGGCTGGATAAGAGACATTCGGGTTAACAGGGGATAAAACTGCGTCAACTTGAGTAAAAATATCGGCACAAGTGTTACGCATTTCCATGGTGCCATCGAAGCCTTTTACGACATCAAGAGGGTTGGCATCGCCACCAGTTTTAGCCCAGTCATAAATATAAGGTAGAATAAGTTTTCGTTTCTGTTCAGGTAACCCTAGCATGGTATTCCAGAACCGAGCTCGCCAAAACACGTCTAATCCATCAAGCTGTTCGCGTTTTAATATTGGACCTAACTCAATAATTTCCGCACCCTCGGCTTCAAATTGTTTGGCGGCTTGAATGACCGCTGCTTTTACTTCTGGCTCTGCGTCTATGCCACAGCCTGCATCTAGAATTAAACCAATTTTCATACCGCGCACATCTGCCGCTGGAACGTTCCATTGTAAATTCTCATACTTAACAGAAGTGGCATCGCGATGATCAGGACGAGAAATGGTTGGCATAACCATGATAGCATCATCAACCGTACGCGTCATTGGGCCTGCTGAACGGCCAGTATAATAAGGATAAATTGGGATACGACCTAATGTTGGCTTAAAGCCAAATAAGCCAGTCCAACCTGCTGGTAGGCGCACCGAACCGCCGATATCTGTCCCGATGTGTAATGGGCCTAATCCTGCGGCTGCGGCTGAGGCTGCGCCGGCCGATGACCCTCCGGGATTTTGAGTTAAGTCCCATGGGTTGCGGCTTAAATGGTGAAAGGTGGATAGTCCTGAAGAAAGCATGCCGTAGTCTGGGCAGGTCGTTTTAGCAAAAATAATGGCGCCATCTTCTTTTAAACGAGCGGCGGTGGGAGCATCTTCGCTTGCAGGAGTTTTATCACTGGCAGCCGTGCCTAAAGGAATAGGGTCGCCTTTAGTGGCGATGAGCTCTTTTACCGTTACTGGAACGCCATCTAATGGGCCAACTGTTTGTCCTTTGTGCCAACGAATGGTCGACTCTTCTGCTTGCTGTAAGGCTTGTTCTGGTTTAAAAGCGTACAGCGAGCATATTTTAGGTTCGATTTTTTCAACTTGGTTTACTAACCAATGCATGTACTCTGATGGACTAGTACTGCCATCTTCATAAGCTTGTACAAGAGCGCGAGTATTGAGTTTAGAGAAATCAGTCATATTTTTAACATCCATATTAAATTAAATAACTTGGCGACCTTTTCGGCCTATGGTATCCAACGTTAACTCAGCAGAAAGAAGACGTTTGGTGTAATCTTTGCTTGGATTATCCAGTACTTGCCTAACCGGACCTGCTTCTACGATTTTGCCCGATTGCATTACCGCAACACTGTCACAAATTGCATCGACTACGCCAATATTGTGCGTGATAAACAGAACAGAAATACCGTAGGTATCGCGCATCTTCAGAATCAATTTAAGTATCTGTGCTTGAACGGTAAGATCGAGTGCCGAAGTCGCTTCATCTGCAACCAATAATTTAGGTTTGGTGATGAGTGCTCGGGCTATTGCGATACGTTGACGCTGTCCACCAGAAAATTCGTGTGGATATTTGTCCATGTCCGCAGCCGATAAGCCAACCTCTTCCAGTAAAACACCCACTCGTTCACGTAACGCTTTTCCTTTAGGTGCGTTTTTTTCTAGGTGCAAAGGCTCTGCAACTATTCGGCCTATTTTATGCCGAGGGTTGAGTGAGCCGTAAGGATCTTGAAAGACCATTTGAAAGTTGGCTCGCATGCGACGTAAATGGGCGGCTCGTTGAGTGAAGATATCCCAATTTTCGAACAAAATGTTGCCCTCAGTGGGTTTATCTAAAGCCATTACAATACGGGCTAAAGTTGATTTCCCCGATCCACTTTCGCCGACCACACCTAAGATTTCGCCTTTATTAATCGACAAGTTGACATCATTTACCGCTTTAACTGTGGTATTGCCAAGCTTGAATTCTCGTGTGAGACCAATGATCTCTAGTAATTTTGAGCTCATATTTTGTCTCCTTAATTGGCGGATTCTGCTGTGAAGTCACTACGAACAGAGTCACTACGAACCCGTCTAGGTTGTGCATCGATTAATTTACGTGTGTACGCATGGCTTGGTTGACGCAATATCTGTTCAGTCTCTCCTTGTTCTATCTCATCGCCTCGATACATCACTAGCGTTCGATCGGCAATGCGGGCGATTACCCCTAAATCGTGAGAAATTAAGATCAATGCGATACCGAGTTTACTAACCAAATCGTCTAGAATATCGAGGACTTCTGCTTGTACTGTCACATCTAGTGCTGTAGTTGGTTCATCGGCGATAAGTAAATCTGGTTCCAGTGCCAGTGCAATAGCGATCCCGACACGTTGTCGTTGGCCCCCTGACATTTCATGCGGATAAGAATGAGCTTTTCGCTTTGCATCAGGAATCTTAACCATTTCTAGTAGTCGAATAACTTCAGCATTGGCCTCTGAGCGACTAATATTACGATGCAGTCTCAATCCTTCTGCTATCTGACTGCCAATTTTCATTGCTGGATTTAATGCGGTCATCGGTTCTTGGAAGATCATCCCAATTTTAGACCCTCGTAATGCGCACATCTGTTGTTCTGATTTTGACAATATATCTTCACCATTAAACAGGATTTCACCGGAAGCTTGTGCGGTTTTTGGCAGTAGTCCGATGGTTGCTAAGGACAACACTGATTTGCCAGAACCACTTTCTCCGACTATTCCGAGGGTTTCTCCTTTAGCAAGAGAGACATTAATTCCGTGTACGACTTCGACTTGTTGGCCATTGTCGTTGTTAAACGTGACTCTTAGGTCTTTAATATCAAGCATCATGTCGATTGTTTCCGTCTCGGATCAGTTAAATCTCGTAGTCCATCACCCAATAGGTTTAGTCCTAGTACGGCAATACAAATAACTAAGCCAGGGACAAAAACTAGATGAGGAGCAGTTGAAAGATAGGTTTGAGCATCGGCTAGCATACGGCCCCAACTTGGTGTTGGAGGCGCAATACCTAGGCCGAGAAAGGACAGACCTGCTTCGGTCAAAATACCAAGTCCAGTCTGGATAGAAATTTGCACGATAATTTGTGCAGCAATATTTGGGATAATGTGTTCAATGGTTATTCTAACATGGCTCTTTCCTGCCATACGTGCCGCGAGTATGTAGTCTCTAGCCCAGATCTGTAGCGCAGCTCCGCGGGTTATACGAGTGAAAACCGGAATCATAAACAGGGCTATAGCCACAATAATGGTTACTGGTCCGCCACCCAGTATCGCTGCCAATAAAATAGCAGATAGAACTGGTGGAAAAGCAAATAGCACATCGTTGACTCGCATGACTAATGATTCGAATACACCACGTTGTGATGCTGCGGTTACACCGAGTACAGTGCCAATAAATCCACCAATGGCGATAGCAGAAAAGGCGATACCAAGTGAGACCCATGCTCCAGTCATGATCATGGATAATTCGTCTCGACCAAAATGGTCGGTACCTAGTAAAGCGTCGGTTCCAGGCGGACTTAATCGGTTTGTGATGTTAATTTGTGTTGGGTCAGCAGGTGTCCAGAAAAGGCTTAAAATAGCAGCACTGACCAAAATAAGCGTGATTAACCCACCAATAATCAGAGACCAAGAATAGTGTTTCATTATCTGCTCCTCAAGCGCGGGTCTAGTATGGTATAGAGTGCGTCGACGATGAAATTAACGCCCATTACAATGGCGGCAAAAAATAACACAACGTTTTGAATGACAATTAAGTCTCGTTGCGCTAAAGCTTGATAGGCTAGCGTACCCATGCCAGGTAAGTTAAATACGTTTTCAACTAACACTGCGCCAGCAATCAATACTGATATTTGCATGCCTAACATGGTTACAACAGGAATGAGAGCATTGGGCATAACATGACGCCAAAGCACGTGACTAGGAGTGGCACCTTTCGCTCTTGCTGTCCGAACGAAATCCTCGTTGATGACTTCAAGTACCGCCGCGCGTGTTACTCGAGTGAGTACCGCCGCTTGTGGTATTGCCAACGCAATCGATGGTAAAACCAATGCTTGTAAGGACAACGCAACGCTGGTGTCCCATCCGGGAAAACCGCCAGCAGGAAACCAGCCAAATGTGAGTGCTATACCTAAAATTAACAGTAAACCTATCCAAAAATTTGGTACTGCGATACCAATTTGAGAAAAGAATGAGGCAAAAATATCAACCGCACTGTTTGGTTTAGCCGCCGCCAACACACCTAAAGGAACCGATATAACGACTGATAACATAACCGCAATGGCGGTCAACGGTAGCGTTACCGCAAGGCGTTCACTAATGAGTTCTGAGACTGCGGTGGAATAGGTATAAGAGTTACCTAGATCACCTTGCAATAAACCGACTAACCATAGGCTATAGCGAGTAAGAAGAGGTTGATCTAAGCCAAGTTGCGCTCGGAGAGCTGCTAAGGTATCGGGTTGCGCCGACATACCTAAAATAATTTCAGCAGGATCTCCAGGAACGGCTTCCATGATCAGAAAAATGACGAAGGAAACGATAAGCAAGGTTATTAATAACCTGGAAAAAGAGTGAGTAATATGCCGCATGTATATTTTTATCCTTGGGCTCTAGTCTATTGTGAGCATTGCTTTAGTTTGGCGACCAGTTTGTTGGTTATTTGAGGTTGATCGGTTCTCTCTCCACTTGCTATCTCAAGTAGAAAGAGAACTCACGACTCTGTTTGATCGATACTCTAATAAGGATTAGTAATTCGAACAATGATTAGTCATTCGTATAATCAGAAGTCATTCGCATAACCACTAGTTACTCCAATAAACGTCGGTTAGGTCATTGGAAGGAACAGGTTCATTAGTCCATAACCCTACTAAGTCTTTTTTCCAAATACCGATTTTAGGAAAAGCATATAGGAATAGGGAAGGCACATCATTTGCCAGTATTTTCTGCGCTTGTTGGTAGCCAGCAATTCGATCTTCTTCTGTTGTCGAGTTGGCAATATCAGCCATCACTTTGTCGAAATCCGGATTACTATAATTAAAGTAGTATGGATTTCGAGCATAAATACCAATATCAAGCGGTTCGGCATGGCCAATAATAGTCATATCATAATTGGTATCTTTAAATACATCTTGTACCCATTTAGCTGGAAACTCAGATGATTCAATGTTCATTGTGACACCAACCATAGAAAAATAAGCTTGCAT
Organism: Vibrio sp. MA40-2; assembly: GCF_047302445.1. Lineage (NCBI taxonomy): Bacteria > Pseudomonadati > Pseudomonadota > Gammaproteobacteria > Vibrionales > Vibrionaceae > Vibrio > Vibrio sp. MA40-2. The sequence continues at coordinate 680,141 of NZ_CP178627.1, read as the reverse complement.
AATTTCAGCTGCTCTTTCGGTATATGGGCGAGTGGGTACTTTCATAGTGAAGCTGAAACCATTTGGGTAACCCGCTTCGCTGAGCAGTTGTTTCGCTTTTACTGGGTCATAAGAATAAACGTTAGTAAGATCTTGATATCCAGCATCCGACGGTGAGTAATGGCTTCCTAATGGTTTACCTAACCCTTCGCTAGTTGCATCGATAATTGCTTGGCGATCAGTGGCTAACATTAAAGCTTGGCGAACACGAATATCATTGAATGGCTTTTTGCTGTTGTTCATACCAGCAATCACTTCCATACTGGTTGTGCCGATTACTGTCTCGAAAGCACTATTATTTTTAAATTGGCTCACAAGCTCCGGTGCACTAAATTCTGGCATGGCGTCAATCCCACCGGAGTTAAGTGCTGCAGCTTGCGCTTGTGGGTCACCAATAAAGCGAAACGTTACTTTGTCTAGCTTCGCCGCGTCACCCCAATAATCAGTGTTTTTAACCAAGGTAACTTGGTTGCCTCTTTTCCATTCGGCGAAGCGAAATGGACCGGTGCCGATAGGGTTAGTCGAATTTGATGCTTCGCTAGATGGTTCTACCATTACTGCAGCAGGGAAGCCTAACCAATAAAGTAGGTCGGAAGACGGGGTGGAAAGTTCAACAACCAAGGTATCTGAATCGGGAGCCGTAACTTTTGTTATCGTTTTGTAGAGCGATTTTTGTGGATTAATTGAATCGGCCGACAATAATCTGTCTAAAGTGTATTTTGCAGTTTTAGCACTAAATTCGATGCCATTCTGAAATTTAACATTATCTTGCAGGTCAAAAGTATAGGTTAGCCCATCTTCAGAAATAACCCAGCTGTCTGCAAGTTCAGGTTCAATATCGCCGTCTTTGTTTATTGTGACCAATCCTTCAAATAGATTTTGCCAAACCACTTGACCAATAGCCACAGGTGCAGCCGTTGTTGGATCGAGACCGGATGGTTCAATACTCATACCGAGAACGAGGTCGGTACGCGAGGCTGCGTTTACCGTGTTGCTTGCAAGCACACCGATAATTACAGTGGCTAAAAAAGAGCGAATATTACAAGTCATAAATTGGATTCCTTTCCGAGGGTTTATAAAACATGTCATTCTGTATGTCTACCATGCCCGATAATTAAGTGTAAATGCAATGATATTTATTAGTACACAGTGAAATCAAAACCGTAACACTAAAAATAACGCTTGTTATCACTAATCTTGGCGGTGGTTGGTGAGAAAATTTTTTGGAAAATGAATTCATCTGTGCTGAACGATATGCGGTAAATTTGGTTTTTCATGTAAGTTTTAACTATCTCGTCGAGTTTAAGTGACCAATAACAGGTAACTTACCACTATTTTTATCGTTGTTCAGCGTAGTATTTTTTGTTTACCCGAGTTTGGTTACTTAATCAGCTTTGTTATGCATAGAACGAGCTTGAGCGGGTAAAAATTCTTCTAGAAAATCGGTTAACTTGGCTGCTGCAAAACTAGGCGCAACATTTTTCGCGCGGCTTATTTGCAGTTCTGTGGATATCACGGACTGTGGCTGAAATGGTCGAACGACCAGATCATGCGAGTCTATCTCACGGATAACCGACATTGCGGGTAAAATAAGTACCGCCGCTTGACGTAAAGCTAACTCTTTTTGTAACTCTAATGATGAGGTGGTAAAAGTGGGTTCTACAGGTTCTAATCCTGCTTCGCGTTGACGTTTCTCAAATGATCGCCGAATACCAAACGATTTATTTGGCATCGCGATTGGATATTTACGAATGTCGTCTAAGCTGATTTCGTCGTGTGTTGCTAATGGATGATCGACCGAGACCACGACTTCGTGGTAAACGGGAAATTTAAAGCGAATATCCATTAGTGGATCAGAAGATGAAAACATAGTTGCCGCGATATCAGTATTACCGTTGATAACGGCATTAACGGTTTCTTCTGCAGATGAAACGGTGACCTCAATAGAAACAGCAGGGTACAATTTATAAAATTCAGCCAGTGCAGGGGCTAAAATTGTATTAATGGCTGCACCGTTGATATGAATAGAAACACTGCCTCTTTTTAAACCTCTTAAATCATCGATCACCTGTTTGGCATTTTCTAAATCGCGAATGATGTTTTTAGAATGTACAGCTAGCGACTCACCTGCGGCCGTTAGCATAATACCTCGTGCACCTCTTATCAGCAGTGGAGCGCCAACATAATGCTCTAAGTTTTCAAGTTGGCGTATAACTGCAGTAGGCGACACCCCTAAATTTTCTGCGGCTTGTCGAATTGAGCGAGAACTAACCAGTTCATTAAAATAGGTGATGGCGTGTAACTTCATTGCTGCGTTCCTAATGTTATTTTTAGCGATCCCAGTTTTTTTAATGACCACAGCTGTTTTTAAATGACCACAGTGATGTTTTTACGATCACAACTGTTTTTAAACCGGTTCGTCGTTGCTTTTAACTTATTCCGGATTTACCGTTATTTGACCAACTTGACTTAAATTTAATCGCTTTTGGATCAAAATTAATCTGGGTTCTACAGCTGCACTTCTATGGCCTAGCAGTCATAGTTTGGCCGTTTTACGTATGACGAGTCGCTGATTAATCGTGGTCGATAAACTGTTCTATAACTTCTCGGTCGTAGCCTTTAGAAGCAAGATTTAGCTGTATGGTATAAGGTTGTTTCGCGTGTGTTTCGCCATCTTGATCGACTTGTAAGAGTTCGACCAGTTTTCCGTGCTGCATTACGGCAATTTGTTCACACATGTAAGAGACAACGGCTAAATCGTGGCTAACTAACAAGTAAGTTAACGATAATTCACTGCGTAGTTGCGACAGTAGATTTAAAATTTCGGCTTGTATTGATACGTCTAGTGCAGAAGTCGGTTCATCTAACAGTAAAATCTCTGGTTCTAAAATTAAGGCGCGAGCAATAGCGACACGTTGACGTTGTCCTCCTGATAGTTGATGCGGGTAACGAAACCTAAATTTGCTCGGCAAGGCCACTTGGTCCATAACGGTATTAATTCTGGCATCTGTATCTTTAAAACCATGAATAGCTAAAGGTTCAGCGAGTATTCTATCGATGGTATGTCGGGGATGAAGTGAGGCATAAGGATCTTGAAAAACCATCTGTACTTTTTTGTAAAAGGCTTTATCTCGTTGAGTGGCAAGCGGTTTTCCTTCAAGTAGCATTTGTCCAGCGCAAGGCTGATTTAATCCTGCTAGTGCTCGTAAAATAGTGGATTTACCCGATCCTGATTCGCCTACCAATCCAAAGGATTGCTGAGTCGGAACACGAAAAGAGACGTTATCTACCGCTTTAACTTGGTCGTCACCTGTACCAAAATGGATCGATAAATTGTCTATTTCTATTGCAGAGGTAAGTAGGTTTTTTTGTTGTTTAATGCTCATACTAAGTTGCCCTGTGCATCTAACGAGCTATTTAGCCAGTTATCTTTGCGTTGTAATGTTGCCAAAGGTTGTCCTTTGGTTGCGTTGCTCGGTAGGCAAGAGAGCAAACCTTTGGTGTAGGGATGTTGTGCTTGATCGAGTTTATCCGCTTGAATTTCTTCTACGATCCGTCCTGCGTACATCACCAAAATTCTATCGCAGAAACTTGCGACTAAAGGTAAATCATGTGAAATCAAAATAAGCCCCATTCCGCGTTCTTTTACGAGGTCGTCCATAATGGCAAGCACTTGTAATTGTACGGTTACATCGAGAGCGGATGTTGGTTCGTCTGCAATCAGCAGATCTGGACTGGATAGCAACATCATAGCAATCATGATGCGTTGTCCCATACCACCTGAAATCTCATGTGGATAGGCGTTAAAAACGCGCATAGGGTTTCTTATTCGTACTGCTTCAAGCATGTCAATACAACGTGTAATGGCTTGTTTTTTAGATACCTTCATCTGTATTTGACAAGCTTCGATCATCTGCTTGCCTATTGTCATTACCGGATTGAGTGAATATTTTGGATCTTGCATGACCATTGAGATGCGCTTGCCACGAATTTGACGATAATCGCGCAGCGATAGGCTTTGCAGATCAACGCCATCAAAAACTAATTTGCTGGCGCTCACTTGGCCTGAACTTAAGCCTAAAATGGCTCTTCCGGTTTGTGATTTTCCCGAACCTGATTCACCAACGATAGCTATTTTTTCGTGTCCCATCGTGAAAGAGATATCTCGAACCGCTTTGACCGGACCATGAACAGACGGAAATTGTACATTTAGATTTTCAATTTCAAGTAATTTATCGCTCGAACGTTTGCTATCGTCCATTAGTGCTGCCCTCCTGATTTTGGATCTAACACATCTCTTAAGCCATCACCGAGTAAATTAAAGCCGAAAGCGACAATAAAGATGACTAATCCAGGGAAAGTAGCCAGCCACCAGTAATTTAAAATGTAATCGCGACCTTCTGCTATCATCGCACCCCATTCTGGGGTGGGCGGTTGAGCGCCTAAGCCCAAGAAACCGAGCCCTGCCGCCGTTAATATAATACCTGCCATATCTAACGTGACTCGCACAACTAATGAGGACAGGCATAACGGCATAATGTGACCAGAAATTAATCGCCAGTGACTCGCCCCTTGTAGTCGAGCGGCGGCTAAGAAATCGGAATTTCGTATAGTAAGGGTTTCAGCTCTAGCAAGACGTGCGTAAGCTGGCCAAGAGGTGATTGCGATAGCGAAGATCGCCGATTCAAGCCCTCTGCCCAGTGCCGCAGCCAATGCAAGCGCTAAAACTAATTTTGGGAATGCGAGAAAAACATCGGTAATACGCATTAATACAACATCAACCCAGCCACCGAAATAGCCTGAAACCGTACCAATAACAAAGCCTAAAATTGGCGCGGTGAAAATAACAATGCCAACAATTAATAATGTTATCCGGCTACCAATGATTATTCGGCTGAACACGTCGTTTGCTTGGCCGTCGGTGCCAAACCAGTGTTCAGCTGAAGGTGGTTGAAAACGTTGTGCTTTTAGTGCATCGCCAGTTAAGCCACTGGTGATGCCTTCTGGCGCAATATATGGAGCAAATATTGCCATTACAATTAAGGATAAAACAATGACAAAACCAATCATAGCTAAGGGATTTCGAAAAAATCGAAGCCAGCCTAAATAGCCACGGCCCATTGCAGCTTGTATTCTAGAATCTGGGTTTTCGGCTAACAGCCAACCTTTTAACTCAGTCATTATAATGAACCTTATAAGTACTTCGCTTAAGAAATACTGAAAAATATATGTCGTTATCTGGCTCTTGGATCAAAGACTTTATAGAGCAGATCAGAGGTTAAATTTAAAAGTATAAAGACCAATCCGACCACAATTGTGCCACCTAAAACTGCGTTCATATCTGCAGCCAATAAGCCGTCAGTAATATAGCGACCTAGTCCCGGCCATGAAAATACAATTTCTGTTAGCACCGATCCTTCTAATAAGGTGGCGTAAGTCAATGCGATAACTGTTATTAACGGAACGAGTGCATTGCCTAATGCATGCCGCCAGATTATGGCTGTCTCAGATACGCCTTTTACTCGCGCAGTCGTAATATATTCTTGTTGGAGTTGGTCTAGCATAAAGGAGCGAGTCATTCTACTTAGATAAGCGACGCTGTAATAAGAAAGGAGCGAAGCGGGCAGTATAATGTGAGAAAATGCGTCTTTGAATGCATCCCAGTCGCCGGCAATCATGGTGTCAATTAACACCATATTGGTGACTTTAGGTAAGGTGTATTCATACATCACCCCAAGTCGTCCTTCTGGTGCTGCTACCCAATCTAAATGTTGATAAAACACGACAATACCCAACATCGCCAACCAAAATATTGGTGCACTATGACCAACCAAACCTAAAAATCGAACTAGGTTATCTGGCCATTTATTTTGTTTAACTGCGGCGATTACCCCCATGGGAATACCGAATAAAATACCAAAAAAAGTGGCCAGTGTTGCCAGTTCTAAGGTGGCAGGGAAGTAATTGAGTATATCATCTGTTACTAAGTTAGCGGTGCGTACCGATGTACCAAGATCGCCACTCACTACTCCCTTTAAATAGTAGATAAACTGCACCACTATTGGCTTGTCTAAGCCCATCTCGGTATACGTTTTTTGGTACAGTGCTTCTGGCGCTTTGTCTCCAATAACGGCAATAACCGGGTCGGTTGGCATTAACCGACCAATAACAAAGGTAAGTAACAGTAAGCCAAAAAAGGTCAGCGCCAGCATGCTAAAGAAATGCACAAAGGGTTTGGCTTTTTTGGCATAAAAAGAAGAAAAAAAGACGGCCGCCAAACCGTCTTTAGCTTTGGATGTCTTCATTATTTTTTCACAACATCTTTATATGAATTACTATCAAACGATGGCCCTAGAACATAACCATCAATATTGGCACGAACGCCAGCCACTTCTTGCTCTTGCATTATGAAAGCAAAAGGTGCGCTTTGTTGGTGCTCTTTTTGAATAGCTAGGTACATTTCAGCACGTTTGTCTGCATCGGATTCAACCAGAGCGGCTAAGGTATCTTTAGTCATCTGCTCTGGTGCATAAGCATTACGCCATGCCACCGGTTTTGACTTCGCGTCATCGCTATTATCTAGGTTTTTAGCAAAGGTATCGGCGTTAGTATGCGGGTCTTGATAATCTGGTCCCCATGCACCAAAGAACAACTGGTGTTTACGTGCACGATACACGGTTAATACTTGTTTTCCATCCATAGGAACTAAGCTGACTTTGATACCAGCTTTAGCAAACGTTGTTTGAATAGATTTAGCTGTATCAATACGAATGGTATTGTTTCGTACAATTAATTCTACTTCAAAACCGTCTGGATAACCTGCGTCTGCTAACAGTTGTTTGGCTTTGTCTATGTCAAGTGAGAATGGTTTATCTTCTAAAGCGCCAAGGAAGCCTTTTGGAAGGAAAGCTTGTTGAACTTGGCCACGACCCGCCCAAACAGTATCTTCTAATCCTTTGTAATCGATTAAATATTTAAGAGCCTGTTGAACTTGAGGTTTAGCTAAAATTGGATCTTTTAAGTTCATTGATAGGTAATAAAGCGTTCCTTTACCTTTCTTCAGTAACTTAACGTCTTCACTGTTGCTCACGCTTTTCAATTGCTCTGTCTCTAAGTTACGAGCAATATCAAGATCACCTTTTTCAAGCAGTAATTGCTGTACTGATGATTCTGCGATATGACGGATAAATACATTGTTGACTGCTGGTGCTCCGTCCCAGTAATCTTTGTTGGCACTTAGTACCACGATTTCTGATGGTTTCCACTGCTCTATTTTAAAAGGGCCAGAACCGGCATAGTTGGTGCGTAACCAAGCGAAGCCCATATCTCCATCAACTTCATGCTTCATTACTTCCGCTTTATCTACGATAGAAGCAATGGTGGCAGAAAGACAATATAAAACGAAGGTAGGTGCATACGCTTTATCCGTTTCTAAGGTTAATGTTTCGGCATCGACTACTTTAATTTTATCTTTGACGTTGGCTTCGGTTAAGCCAAATTGGCTTAGAATGAACGCGGGTGTTTTGTTTAAGATGATGGCACGTTGTAGTGAGAAGGCGGCATCTTCAGCTGTCATTTCATTGCCGGATGCAAATTTTATCCCTTTGCGCATTTTAAAGGTAAACAGTTTTCCATCTTCACTAACCGTCCAACTTTCGGCAGCAACACCGAATATTTTAGACACATCATCCGGATCATAGCCGATCAAACGGTCATAGCTATTACCGACAATTTCTGCACCGGAAAATTCGAATACTTCCGCGGTGTCTAGGGTGATAATGTCGTCAAATTGCCAACCAACCACCAATGAATCTTTAGGTGTCGCTGCGAATACGGTCGATGTTGCGAGTGCTAACATCAAGCTGGCAGTACCGGCCATGCGACGTGCTTTGTTTAAAAATAATTTCATACTATCTCCGAAAATATAAATTCCATGTAATTTTCTAGCGCTATTTACGCTGAAAGATCTGTATCTACTTATTTGCTTATCTATCTATTTATTTACTTATCATATAGTTATCTACTCAATATATTTCTACATCCTGATGAAATGTATTGAGTATTCAAGCAGTCACTCATGTTTAATCGAGTAGGCTTGATAAGTTATTTGAGTGTTATTACCTCCAAATTTGTTGTGCTAAATTACGCATATTGTTGCCATAAATCGCCTCTATATGCGCTTGTTTATAACCCATTGCTGTGAGTAATTGCGTCATTTCCAAAAATCGTTCAGGTGGCGCATATAATAAGTTTAAAAACCCGTCACTGGCGTTATCATAACCATATTCTGGTGGCCACCAATGACTAACATCTAGCCCCTCTGGGCCTTTATCTAAGTGGCTGTCATAGACAAAATCTAATCCTAATCCGACATGCTCATAGCCTAAAAGTTGTACTAGATAATCTATCGCTTCAACCATACTTTGTGCGCTGGCTTGCGGACAATTAAGGAACCGAGAGACACCGTTAATACATACTACACCACCTGTAGTGGCACAGGCTTTTAGTTGGTCGTCATAGTAGTTACGGTTGTGATCTTTCAGAGCCCTAGGGTTACCATGGCTAATGATTACTGGTTTAGATGAGTATTCAAAAATGTCCATACTCGTTCGATAACCAGTATGAGAGACATCCATAAACATTTTATTGGCGTTGATGGCATCGACAATGGCTCGGCCTTTTTGGGTTAAGCCTGTATCTGTATCGTGGCAGCCGCCAGCCAGAGAATTGCTACGGTTATAAGCAAGGTGTACTTGCTTTACGCCGAGGTCGGCAAATAGGGCGACCATTGCAGGACTCTCGCATAACGGAATCCCTCCTTCTAAATCAAAAGATACCGCTAGTTTTCCTTCTCGTTGTGCTCGTTCAACGTCTGAAAAATCATTGACTTGAACCAAAAAATCCAGTTCATCTATGCGTTTTCTAAAGCCTGCGATGATCTGGATAATCTCGGATAATGGATTAAAGTCCATGCCGACGTTAATAGAAATATAGTAGGCACCACAATCGATATGACGTTGCAGTGAAGCTAAATTGTATTCTGCAAAGAGAGGCACACATGTATGTGCATCCCAAACTGGCGTCCTTGTCAAAGCGTTCTCCTAGTACAAACTTAAGATGTTGTGAATAAAGACAATTCACTGTATTCATTTGAGGCAGCTTGTGTAGCTAGCTAAAACCGTGCCGCTATTAACCATAGATTAAAAAATGCTATAAAACAATGAGTTAATTTAAAGTTCTTATCATTTATAAAGAGTGGCGTATGGTTTACTGTGTGTTATAGATGTGCTCTGCACGAAAAAAGTGCTTTGAATACAATGATTTTGAATTCATGAGATAATTTTAATTTTGGCTAGTAATTGTACGATTTTGTGAAGTGTATCGATAAAAATGGGTTTTTATAGATTACCAGTTTTTTATAAATAACCAGTCTGTTAATAACGAGTCCGTTTACCTTTAAGAAGTGACCTGTTCAGGGTGACAGGCCACTTAATTTGGTCTTATCTTTGAGTTGTTATTAAAGCATTTTCATTCCATCCGGACTAAACTGCAAGGTCAACTGCAATGGTTGCTGGTGTGCTATATCGTCATGTGCGGTTTGGTTTTGGATAGATAACGTCACTATATCGCCATCCCACTGAACAGAAACATCACTGATTGTATTGCCGACCGTTAAATCGTGAACCACTACGGAACGCAATTGCAGAGCATTGCTGCGGCAGAGCATATAAGATAAATTTTTTGTGGCTGGGTTATCCGGACCTTGGGCGAATAACAATTCAGCATTGGCTGAAATAAAGCATTGATACGGTTCTTCTTCACCTTCTACCAAAAATTGTTCTTTGACTACTCCGCTAATCGGTTTTGTTGTGCAATCACTAAGATAATGCAATGGCCCTTGTGTGAACGGGTTATCGATTGCTTTATTTTGACTGGACGGTAAATAGTTAGCTCGATAATGCCAGATTAAATCTAGCTGTGCTTGATGAGGGTTTTCTACTTGATCTATTTGGATAGCGATGTCACCAAGCCAGACAATACTGCGACGAAATTGTATGTCGCGATAGGCATCTTCGTCCCACTGCACGATAGTGTGACTATCTAGTCCTGAATAGGTTTCACGCCAATCTACTAGAGTATCAAGTAATATTACCTGTTCATTCTGCTGGTAAGTCAGCACTTTGGGTTTAGCTGGCGGCTGATTCTTTTGTCCAACTGCTAATACATTATGAGTCGCGGTATTTTTATAATAGCTGTAGTGCAATTCGGCGCCATAACCGCAGGTGCCTAAGTCTGGCAACAATTGATGCCCATGTCTAAACAATAAAATACCGAGGCGATCATAATGATCATGTTCGCCACCGAAAGGTGTGTGTTTAACCAATAACATATTGTTGCGAACTTTATCCACCATGGTGGTAATACCAACACCTGGAGAATGCAGAGGTTGTGCATCTAGTGGTTCTAAATGTTCCGGTAGTTGTTCGACACCATACAACAGTGCATCAAGATTATCGCGACTGATATTTTGATAAATGTTTTTTAATGCTCGACCAAACAGTGGATCGTTAAACTCTGAATAAGCGTACTCAAATAAATAAGATTGATTAAGTACTTCTTGGCCGAATACATTGTCATTAATTAATGGAAAGTGGCCATCTAACATAATGAGTTGCAAAGGGTAAGAGAGTAACTTGTAAAAATTAGGATGTGATTTTAATGTATGGTTAGTGCGACGAGCCATAAGCTCGAAGCCCATGAGTGCTTGTAGTGCATAGTAGTGATAATGAACCGACCCTTCAAACCACATTCCTTCACCAATTAAGCCGTGCTCCATTTGGTATCGCAGCCCATATTCCGCGTTTAAGGCAAAATCGATTAGCCGTTCATCATTAAGCAATAAACCGATCACCCCAATGGTAGAGCCAATTTTCATTTCGTGATTATGCAGTTGTGGCGTTCGATACTGCATCATAAACTCAGCACCTTCACGCAGCAGGTCCTGCTCAATGTGAACCTGTTCATCTTCACTTAGCGCTTGTTTTACAAAATCATAACCTCGGGCAAAATCTATATGACAATTTGCTTCGCACAAGGTTTGAGAATTCGCTTTACCCGGATTGTTATAAGGAATACCACCATGTTCTTCATAGCTAGGATAAACATCGGCGTAACTTAATAATATCTCTTTCACTTTTTCAAGGTAGCGGTTATCGCCAGTTAGATGCCATAGCAGCCCCAAATCATTACATGCTTTAGAATTTAAGCCGTTTAACCAACGCCACCATGCGCCATCATAGGGCTCACCGGTGAAGATTTTACCATCGATTGGGCAACGGTGTTGTTTGTCGTTATTTCGGTCCCATTCAAGCCGAACGCCATGTTCGGGACAAAAATAGTAGTGGTTCCAAGTGGCACGAGCATCAGGTGGAACCAATGTTTCAGATTGAAGCACGACTTTGTTATTAGTTTTAAGTGCTTCAATTATTTCATGATTACTACGAGCGATGATTCGCTCCATCTCTTGTGGTGAAAATTGCAGCATGGGCTATCTCATTTTATTTATTTATGTAAAAACAGGTGACTAATTTATGTAAGACCAGATTACTAATTGACGTAAAACAGTTTGGTGCTGATGGACGAAGCGACCTGTTTTGTTTGTTCTATATATCGCCTCTCAAAGTGAGAGAGGCGAGTTGAGCAGGAGACGCGTGATATTAAATGCCAAAATAATTTTTTGCATTACGATAGCAAATAGCTTGCACGGTTTCTTTTAATAGCGTTTCGTCATTAGGTAATTCGCCTTGCTCCACCCATTCGCCAATGAGATTACATACGATTCGGCGGAAATATTCATGACGAGGAAAAGACAACAAGCTTCGAGAATCCGTTAGCATACCGACAAAACGCCCGAGCAAACCAACGTTTGCCAGTGTTTTCATCTGTTCGATCATGCCTTCTTTTTGATCGTTAAACCACCACGCTGCACCAAACTGAATTTTACCCGGTGAACAGTCGCTATCTTGGAATGCACCAATTAATGTTCCTATCACTGCGTTGTCGCGTGGATTTAGGCAGTAAATAATGGTTTGCGGTAAGCTTTTATCCTCATCTAGGCTACTGAGTAGATTGCCTAAGTTGCGAGCAAAACAGGTATCATTAATGGCACTAAAACCGGCAGCAGGGCCAATTTCATTGAAACGTCGTTTGTTTATATCTTGTAATACGCCAATATGCAGTTGGTATGTCCAACCTAATTCTTTATTTTTACGACCGATATACTGGAATAATTGGCTTTTAAACTGAGCGGCTTCTAATGGATTGATGGGGTGACCTGCTATTACCTTTTTGAAAGCCGTATCCGCTTCATCTAGAGTGCAATCAGCGAATTCAACTTCTGCTAACCCTAAATCAGAAAGACGACAACCTGCCTTATGAAAGTAATCAAAACGCGTGTCTAACGCTGTAAATAGATCCTGTAAATTACTGATAGGCATTTTTGTCACGTCGGTGAGTTTTTCTATCCAAGTGACAAAAGCTTGTTGGCGCGAAATGTTGTAAAGAGCATCAGCACGAAATGTCGGTAGCACTTTGACATCAAAGTCTTCGTTGGCTAAGGCAATGTGGTATTGCAAGTCATCTAGAGGGTCATCGGTGGTACATAATGATTCAACATTCATCATTTTAATTAAGTTACGAGCAGAATAAGCGTTAGTCGCGATTTTTTCATTGGCTTGCTGCCATATGCTGTGACTATTTTGTTTGTTGATTACTGTGTCTATCGCAAAATAACGACGCAGTTCTAAATGTGTCCATGGATACAAAGGGTTACCAATTAATTGTGGAACTGTTTCGCACCATTTAGTGAATTTGTCAAAGTCACTGGCATCACCAGTAATGAAAGACTCATCAACTCCGTTACTGCGCATGGCTTTCCATTTGTAGTGATCGTGACCGAGCCAGGCTTGAGCAATGTTATCGAAGGTAATATCTTCAAAGATTTCTTTGGCACTCAGATGATTATGGTAGTCAATAATCGGTAATTCTTTGGCGTAACTGTGGTACAAATTTTTAGCGGTTTCATTGTTTAATAAGAAATCATCACAGATAAAAGCTTTCATTTTTTTCTCCATATTTATCGATTCCACTGAATGTATTAATCAATGCTATCGATGGTTACTTTTTCAATGTTGAAAATGTCGATGTTGAAATTCAAGCAATAAACATGTTGTTTGAAATAAGGTGGTTTAGTTTGAGAGTAAGCGAGCTGACATTTAAATTATTTAACATCATCGCTATTTAAAACTAGGTTTCGTGGTGCCACGTTATTTAAGATCAAGTTATTTGCTATCAATTTATTTAACCGAAAATTAGTGAGGGCCATATTTTACAAGGCACCTCACTTTTTGATGATTGATAACCGCATACTTGACCAGTTTATCAATATGTCTTTGATTACAATCAGAGCTAAGCTAGTTCTTCAACACAGTCTTCGGATGGTGTATTGGCACTTTTCCTTAACAAATAGCCAATCAGCAAAATTGCTATTGCACATCCAGCGAACATTAATCGGCCCCACATTGGATTTGGAATAAGTATCATGAGGAATAACCCTAGTCCCATGTACGTGACAAGAGTTCCTAATCGAGACCGTTGAATACGGTCATATTCATCTTGTCCTTCTTCTGCCACAACAGGTGTTTCAAGTTGTTCGAAGAACTTCTCTTCACGCTCTAAATCGGCTGCACTAGGTTCTTTATAAAACAAGGTGCTGGCGATAAAGAAACCGGCAGTTAAGAATAAATGCGCCGCGATAGTAATAATATTTCTTAATTCTGATGTTTCACGCTTGGTTAATTCACCCATACCAGTAAGCTCGGCGAACCATTGTGGCGTAAGAACTGTTAAGCATAACCAAGATACGAGCATACCGAATACAACGGTTCCCCAAGCTGCCCATTTAGGGGTTTTTTTGATGACAATAGCCAGGAATAGCGGTACTAAAATTGGCGTAGAAACGAGCGTTGATACACTCATCATTAAGTCGAATAAGCTCATATGTTTCAGAGAATTGAAAAACTGAGCCATTAAAATAACTAAGCCACCATTAACTAAACAAGCTACTTGTCCTGCACGTAACAATTCGCGGTCAGAGGCTTTTCCTTTGCGAACAATATTTGAATAGAAGCTACGAACGAAAATACCTGAATTTCGGTTTAGAGCTGAATCCATCGATGACATGGTGGCAGAGAATAAACCAGCCATTAGCAGACCAACAGTACCTATCGGCATCCATTCTCTAGCGAAAACGAGGAAAACGGCATCACTAGATTTGGCTCCTAGGTTAGAATAAGCACTGGCGGCATCTGGATTTAGAATAGCCGTTGCCCAAGGAGGAATAAACCAAATGACTGACCCAGCAAGCATTAGGAAGAAACCCATTAATGCGGCTTTATCTGCATGTTTTGAATCTCTAGCACTTAAAAATCGATACGAGTCCTGCATGTTATTGAGGTTTTGTACTTGTTTTACAATAAAGAAAATAAAAGAACAAATCAGTAGTACTGGATAATTCATATCCGGACCAACGACAAAACCAGATGGGAATTCATTCACTATTACGCTTGGTCCACCAACCGCTACCAGAGCAACTATTGCACAAGAAATAGAAATGACGGCGACAACAAGTGTTTGTACAAAATCAGAAGCAACCACTCCCCATGCACCAGATAAGAGTGAAATCATTAATACAGCAGCACCAGTGATAAAAATGGTGGTATTGACATCAGCATCAAATACCGCTGAAGCAAATACGCCCAGACCATTCAACCATACTCCACCACTAAGAACACTGAGTGGAATTATTGCCCAAGTAAAGAATTGTTCGTTAATACCACCGAAACGTTGTTTGATTCCTTCAGTCGGAGTATCAACACGCATTTGGCGAAAGCGTCTTGCAAAAAAGAAGTGGGCACATAGATAGGCGACGCAGTTTGCAAGAAATACTGACATGATGGTCATACCGTCACTGTAGGCTTTACCTGCTGCTCCAGTAAACGTCCAAGCTGAGAATTGGCACATGAATGCGGTTGAACCCACCATCCACCAAATCATTTTACCGCCCCCACGGAAATAGTCACTGGTACTTTTACTTGCCATGTTTTTGAATAAAAAGCTAATTACTACCATTAATATAAAGTAACCAGCTATTACGATGTAATCATATGTCATTCTTTCACCACTGTTGGTTGTTAGTTTGTGAAAAGACTATATTAAAAATACGAAACAAATCAATTTTAAAAATAAAATGATGGTTTAAAAAATTAAGATGTGTGAGGTGATTCAAATATTGAGCAGATTGATGCCGATATTGTGTATTTAAAGTTGAAACGGTCAAATGTTAATCAGGTTAATGTAAGGTTATTTTTCTATAACATATTGTTTACAAAGTTATTTTATATTTTTCTATTTCACCTAATTAAACATCAATGGATTTAGCATTAATTATTCGAATGGATTATTCGAATAGGCTAAGTGAAATGTTATTTATCGAATATTACAAATTGCACACTATTTGTGCACCCGCACCGTGCTGAAGTTATTATTGGCGATTTTTAATTTTTAGCCCGCAATTTGTATAGTTAATTATACTGCTAACTATTGTTTATTTGGGTTATTAAACTACCTAATTGTAAGAATCAATTTGTTAATCAATCACGTGGTTAATTTTTAGTCACACAAGTCTACTTGGCATTGAACTTGCGGAGGCTTTACTTATAAACAGGATGTTATGTGTTGAATGTTGCCTGTGTTGTAAATAGAAACATCAATGCAAAAGGCACTTCAAAGAGGGATGCATGAACAAATTAGATGAAGAGAAGTACGTACAGTTTGTCAAAGTTAAAAAGAGTTACGATCTACATAATCTTGTGGTGAAAGAATTTAACTTGAATATACGTAAAGGGGAGTTCGTTACTCTTCTCGGTCCTTCAGGTTCAGGAAAAACCACTTGCTTAATGATGTTGGCAGGGTTTGAAGATGTCACTAGTGGCGAAATATTAGTTAATGGTGAGCCTATAACTAATGTTGCACCTTATGATAGAAACATTGGTATGGTGTTTCAGCACTACGCTCTTTTCCCGCATATGACTGTTGAAGAAAACCTTGCTTATCCTCTTAAAGTTAGAAAAATTGCTGCCGCTGAAATTGAATCTCGTGTTGCGGAATCACTGGCTCTAGTTGAACTCGAAATGTTTGGTAAACGTTATCCGGGGCAACTGTCCGGTGGACAACGTCAGCGTGTTGCTTTAGCTCGTTCGCTAATCTTCGAACCTTCAATTGTGTTAATGGATGAACCTTTAGGCGCGTTGGATAAAAATCTTCGTGAGCAAATGCAGTTCGAAATTAAACGTTTACATGAAAAAATCGGCTTTACAGCGATTTATGTCACGCATGACCAAACAGAAGCGCTGACCATGTCTGATCGTATTGCTGTATTTGATGATGGTGTTGTTCAACAATGCGCTAGTCCTGATGAACTTTATGAAAAACCTGCCAACGCCTTTGTGGCGGACTTTATTGGTGAAAACAATCATCTTCCTGCCGTCGTTACTAGCCTAGATGGCGAGTACGCTGAACTTCAACTCGGCGACGGAAAAGCGACCGGAAAAGGCAGAATAAAGGCGTTAGCTATAGATCCACCGGAAATAGGTGAAACGTGTATTCTCACGGTTCGTCCGGAAAACTTGTTTATTGGCGATCATGCTCAAGCCAATGCTAATAGCGTTGAGGCCAGTTTTATTACTCAACTCTATGTTGGCGATTTTATTCGCTATTTTTTCTTATTGAGTGACGAAACAGAAGTCATGTTAAAGGTACTCAATGACCATCAGGCTCCGCGCTTTAAACCTGGTGAAATTGCAAGGTTAACATGGGCAGTTGACGATGGATTAGCGCTCAAACCTTAACCAAACCAACTTAATGGACTAAGAAGGAATCTTTATGATTAGAACAACGACAATCGCGATGTTGCTCGCTGGCGTATTTAGTGCAAATGCTTCTGCTGAACAATTGACTGCGGTATCTTTTGGTGGCTCATATGGCGCAACACAACAAAAATATATGATTGATCCTTTTGTTGCAGAAACTGGCCATAAAATTTTATTTGAAGACTATTCTGGTGGTATTGCTGAACTTAAAGCTCAAGTTGAAAGTGGCAATGTACTTTGGGATGTGATCGATGTGGAAGTAATCGATTTGGAACGCGCTTGTTCTGAAGGACTATTAGAACCATTCCCGATGGATACATTACCAGATGGTGCTGATGGCACTCCTGCTATGGAAGACTTTAATAAAGAGGCCTTGGCTAATGAATGTGGTGTAGGGAACATTGTTTGGACAGTGTTATTTGCTTATAACAGCGATACCATTAAAGGCGGTGAGCCAACAAGCGTAATGGACTTGTTTGACACCAAAAAATTCCCTGGAAAACGAGCGCTTCGCAAGCGTCCACAAGTAAACATGGAATGGGCCTTGATTGCTGATGGAGTCGCAAAAGAAGATGTTTATGAGGTACTAGAAACTGATGAAGGTCAACAACGAGCGCTAGATAAATTAGCTTCGATAAAAGATGACATCGTTTGGTTTGATTCATGGTCACAGGCACCACAATTGTTAAATGATGGTGGGGCGGTGATGGTTCAATCTGCTAATGGTCGTATTTTTAATGCAATTCAAGCTGAAGAGAAACCATTTGAAATGGTATGGGATGCTCATTTATATGATTTAGATGTTTGGGCGGTTGTGAAAGGAACAAAACATAAAGCGTTAGCCGAAGAGTTTATCCGTTTTGCAACAGGTTCAAAACCGTTGTCAGGTATGCCGGATATTGCGTATGGTCCAACACGTCAATCGTCGTATGAATATGTGGACAAAGATCTAATTCCTAAATTACCGTCTTCACACTTGGATGAAGGATTGAAAGCGTCAGGTATTTTCTGGGCTGATTATGGTGAATCTCTAGGTGAGAAATTTAATGAATGGTTGCTGAAGTAAGCCAGTAGTTAATTGAAAAAGGAGTTATAAATGTCAGCACAACTTAATTCGCAAGAGAAAGCGCATTTTCAGAAACAACTGAAACGAAAGAAACTCAAGTTGTTAGCATTTACGTTACCACTTTTGTGTTTTGTCCTGTTGGCATTTATTGCTCCGATTGCCACTATGTTATATCGCAGTGTTTATCATCCTACGGTTGCACAGTTGATCCCAGAAACTTTAGCTGCAATGAAAAGTTGGGATTCACAGCAAGGTGATTTACCGCCAGGATCGACGATTGCGATTTTCAGTCAAGAACTACAAACGTTAGCCAATGAACGCCGTTCGGGTAAATTGGCTGAAGAGTTGAATCGAGCGGTACCCGGTTCTTCTAGTTTGATCAAATCGTCTTCACGTAAATTAAGAAGAATTCCGGTTGAAGAGTTAGCCAATGGTAACGGTGAGCAGTTGCTGGCCATGCATAAAAAATGGCATAACCCAGATTTATGGATTTCAATGGATCAGTTTGGTGGTGCTTGGACGGATCGATTTTATCTTACCGCACTGGATCTAGAGCGAGATATCGCGGGCAATATAGAAGCTAGAGATACGCAAATTTACCTAAAATTGTATTGGCGTAGTCTGCGTATTGCATTAACCATTACTTTATTTACCGCTATCCTTGCATTTCCACTTTCCTATTTCTTGGCTCAGGCCAGTTCAAAGAAAGCCAATACTTTAATTGTTTTTGTATTGTTGCCATTTTGGACCTCTTTACTGGTGCGAACCACATCTTGGATCGCGTTATTGCAGACCAACGGAGTGGTGAATTCTACCTTGCAGTTTTTCGGTATAATTAATGACCCGTTGGAACTGCTGTATACCGAATTTGCCACGGTCATCTCTATGACTCACATTCTTTTACCATTTATGATTTTGCCACTTTATAGTGTGATGAAAAATATTGATCCGAGTTACTTCAAAGCAGCATTATCTCTGGGAGCCAAACCGTTTCCCGCGTTTTATAAAATTTATTTCCCAATGACATTCCCCGGTTTAAGTGCTGGTGCACTTTTGGTGTTTATCATTTCTATTGGTTACTACATAACTCCAGCACTGGTTGGGGGAACCGACGGACAGATGATCAGTAATATTATTGCTTTCCATATGCAATCATCCAATAACTGGGAATTAGCCGCAGCGTTAGGCAGTTTATTATTAGTATTGATAGTGCTGCTTTATTGGATTTATGACCGCAGTGTCGGCGTTAAAAATATTAAATTGGGGTAAATTATGCTACGTTTTCCAAGCTATTATTCACCGATACAAAAGCTGGGTTCATTGAGCCTATCGTTTGGTGCCTATTTGGTATTGGCGTTCTTGATGTTGCCAATATTAGTGATTATTCCTCTGTCATTTAATGCTGAACCGTTTTTCTCTTTTACCGAAGGGATGCTTGCGTTTGAGCCTGATGCGTATTCTATTAAGTGGTATCAACAGATTTGGCAAGATGAGAAGTGGATGCTAGCCATCAAAAACAGTTTCCTTATTGGTATCGCCTCCACTATTGTTGCAACGGTATTAGGTACACTGGCAGCAATTGGGATGAGTAATTCTGATATGCCATTTCAACGTGCGATAATGGCACTACTTTTATCGCCAATGATCGTGCCTTTGATCATCACTGCAGCAGGCATGTTTTTTTTCTACACACAATTGAATCTAGCGGGTACTTATCTTGGTGTCATTATCGCCCACGCCGCCTTAGGTACACCGTTCGTTATTATTACTGTTAACGCAGCTTTAGCAGGCTTTGACCATTCTCTGGTGAATGCATCGTTAGGCATGGGAGCAAAACCCGGTTACACTTTTTTCAAAGTAATTATGCCGTTGATTCGTCCTGGGGTTATTTCTGGAGGATTATTCGCGTTTGTCACATCGTTTGATGAAGTTGTAGTTGTGCTATTCCTTGCCGGTCCTGAGCAACGTACTATTCCTCGGCAAATGTTTTCTGGCTTACGAGAACAAATTAACCCAACCATTTTAGCAGTAGCAACGCTATTAGTGGTGCTGTCTATGCTACTGTTACTCACTATTGAATACTTGCGAGCACGGTCTGAAAGTATTCGTTTGGGAGAAAAATAGCGTTCGTTCTTTTTGTCTACCGTTCAGGTTGGTCAGTCGGGGCGATTCAATTAGACTTAGCAGCAGGTTTAGTCTGGTTAGATTTAGCTTGTGCGGATTTAATTTGTTGAGCTTCTATCTCGTTGATAAGCTCTAATCGATAGTTGCGCACCTCGTTATCTTCAAATTGTGCATTAAGCCATACAGTGACGAGTTCTGTCGCTAGTGTTTCATTGGTAGTGAGTGCGCCAAGAGCAAGAACATTGGTGTTATTGTGTTGTTTTGCTTGTTTAACCGTATACGGGTCGGCTGCAATGACGGCGCGAATGCCATTTACTTTATTGGCGCATATCGACATGCCTACCCCAGTTCCACAGATCAAAATACCCAATTCCGCTTCATTATTATTGACCAGATTTGTCACTTTCGTCGCATACAAGGCGGAATGCGTTCTGGTTGGATCATTGGTACCAACATCAATAATATGATGATCAAGTGACTCTAAATGAGAAACAATATGAGTTTTTAACGCTAGCCCTGAATGGTCATTACCAATTGCGATTATCATATTGTTTCCTTGTTTTCTCATGTATTAGCGGTTTGTCACTTAACCAGATAACCGTCGTTATTTTGTTTGGACTTGGTTTCTACCATTTCTTTTGGCTTCATATAGTGCTTCATCAGCATGTTTAATCACATCTTCAATTTTCATTGGTTGTCCTGACCAGTGAGACAAGCCAGCTGAAACGGTGACATGACCAACGGTAGGGAATGAATATTGCTCGATTTTTTTTCTTAATCGTTCAGCAATATTATTAGCCACTTGAAGATTTGTTTTTGCCAAAAATATCAAAAATTCTTCACCACCATAACGGCATACCACATCTTCTTGCCTCGCTTCTTCTAGCATTGCATTTGAAATAGCGATAATCAAAGCATCTCCTTGGTCATGACCATAGGTATCATTCACTTTTTTGAAGAAATCAATATCGACTGCTAGTACTGAAAAGGGCACATTATATAAATTAAATGACTCGATAGCTTGCTCCAAGCCTCTTCGATTCAATAAGCCCGTCATTGCATCCGTATGACTGTCGCTATGTAATTGATTAATGGTGGTGGACATAATATTAAAAGCTTTAACCAAGGTAGTTTTAAGGTGAGATACCTCGTAATACCAGGGATTAATGTGATTTAAATCGTTTCTACTATTGCTTTGTTGTTCAAAGTTTTTAACCGCACTAGCGAGTTCCCAAAGTGGTCTAGAAATGAAAATAGACGATACCCAAATGAAAATGAAAGTGACAATTACCACCGGTATCAGCTCTTTAACCACGTTTAAAACTTGTTGGTTAAGCTCTGCAAGTGTGACTAATCTATCTCGTTGAACAATGACTCCCCAGCCGGATCTTGATATTGGTGAAAAGCCCGCAAGCATATGTACGCCAGAAGAGTTGACCAGTTCTAATGAGCCAGTCTCACCCTTATCAACTTTGTTTATGGCTATATTTTTTTCAACTATTTGGCCTATTTTATTGATATCTGGATGATAAATAATGGTTTTATTCCGGTCGACCACATACAGATAGGTACCATCTTCATAACTATGCTTGCCTAAAATACTGGATAAAATGTTCTTTTGTTCCAAATAAATGGTACCAGCAACATAGCCAAGATAATTCCCCTGCGGTGAAAAAATTGGGTGAGAAATACTGATTAGGTAATTACCTGCAACAGAGGTAAAGGGGTTAGTCACGAGTGGTCTTTTTTCGGTCAACGACTGTAACGCATTTTGCGATGAAACCTGTATACCTTTAATTTGAACGGTTTCTGGTGAAACAGAAATAATTTTACCGGATGCATTAACTACTACGACGGAATTAAATGTTTGTGTCTGATTGCGTAAACGATCCGTTTCTTGTTGCAGATAGAGCTCATCGTTCATTCTCAAACTGAGTGTGCTAGCACTGTATTTAAGTTGTGATTGAGCCGATGCGATAAAGGTATCGGTCACTTCAGCCATTTTTTCCGAATAGACTCGATTGGATTCAAGAGTGTTATCTACAATCAAATCGCCTTCGACTTTATAGATAGAATACAAAGCATTGAGTAGTGTAATTACAACACTAACGACAGCCAATAAAAGGATAAGCTTGCGTAGATTAAGTCTGATTTTAGGGCACTGGAGCATAAAAAGGAAAAACCTTGTAATTATTAACTTATTTGCAATTTGTATGTAAACAATGCATTTTATACTTAATTGTGATTAATGTATAACTGAATTAATCGATTAGTGAATGATTACACTTTGTTAATAAGATAATTTTTTATAAAGTTATCTTATTAACAACAATATCTATTTGCTATATATCGCTTATATCTATTTGCTATATATATCTAGTAAACTATTAATAAATAACAACCTAAATCACGCGCATTCTACTTGAAAAGTGATTCAGTAAGAAGCGTATTATTGAAGCAACGTTATAAATAAAGTGCCTCGAACGCCTGATAGACAATACCGAGTTGAAAGTTAACGCTAACGGATGAACTAAAATATGAGCTGCTTATAACATACTTGAGAAAATACCCATTATGAAAAAATTCAGGTTACAAGTCATTATCGCGATCAGTGCGATTGTTGTCGCAACGATCTTAACGATTGCGTCATTAGATTTCTTCGCGTTTAAATCTGAAAGTGTTCAATTGAACAAACAATTACTGCGAGAAAAAAATATTGCTTTAAAAGAGAGGCTTACTGAAAAATTTGACAACTATCAACTAATGTTGTCATCAGTGAATGCTCAGAACAACCAGCTAGAAGACGGCATGTTGCCGATGGATGTGCGCTTTCAGTTACAAGCATTAGACAACATTTTTCATGGTGGAAGTAATGGTGTCTACTTAGTTAAAAAAGATGGGTCTCTTTTTAGCAAAGATGGCGAAAAATTAAAGATCAATGTTAAAAAGCTTAAGCGTGATTATTACCAAGCAGTATTTGAAGATAACAAGCAATTTTATGTGTCAGCACCTTACGTTGCTGCAATCAATGGTAAAACCGTGATTGGGATTGTGTATAAGTTAAACCAGGATACCGCAGTGCTTGCCAGTATGCATTTGGATTCTGTGTTGGGTAATATTGCTAACAGAAATGATATGTTCTTATATTCTGACGATGGAACTATTATGCGTGCGCCTTATTCTGAGCTGTTAGGAAAAAATGTATATTCTGAACGGCCTTTTTTCAAACAATTCTCACCAGAAATGCCAGAATTATCTTACACCACTAATGTTGATGGACAAGAGGTCGATTTCACCGCATTCTGGGGTAATTTGGAGATAAATGGTTGGGGATATGTGTCTTATATTTCAGACGATATGATTGCCCAAGGAGCAAGTAAGCAAATCGTTTCTTCGTTGCTGGTGGGTATCATTTGTTTGGTCCTTGCTGTGGCCATTTTACTTACCATTCTGAATAGGTTAGTAATAAAACCTGTTGGTGGCGCTCCAAGTGAAATAGCTTCGCTTATGGAAAGCATGGCAAAAGGAGATTTGCAACAAAACTTACAACGTAGCAATCAAGATTCTGGTATTTATCTCTCTTTGGTTAATTTGTCTGACCAGTTATCTACTTTAATAAAAGACTCACATAATATTTCAACAAATGTATCTTCTGCTTCGCAGGAACTGAATGCTGTTATGACCGATACATTGAAAAATGTTGAACACGAACAGGCGCAAATTGAGCAAATTTCCACGGCGATTAGTGAACTGTCTACCACATCAATGGAAGTGTGTAATAAAGCGATGTTGGCTGAAGAACAAACCAAGAAAAGTCACAGTAATGTAGAAAGTGGTAAACAAACCTTAGAACAAAACATTGCGTTGACTCACAATATTAATGAGTCGGTGGCCAGTACAGCGCAAATTGTAGAAGAGTTAAAAGAGTTTGCTGAAGAGATTGGTACGGTAACCGAAGTGATTGATGGTATTTCAGAGCAGACTAACCTTCTTGCTTTGAATGCGGCGATTGAAGCGGCGCGAGCAGGTGAAGCCGGACGTGGTTTTGCGGTGGT
The DNA here is from genome assembly GCF_047302445.1 of Vibrio sp. MA40-2. Classification (NCBI taxonomy): domain Bacteria; kingdom Pseudomonadati; phylum Pseudomonadota; class Gammaproteobacteria; order Vibrionales; family Vibrionaceae; genus Vibrio; species Vibrio sp. MA40-2. The sequence continues at coordinate 655,869 of NZ_CP178627.1, read as the reverse complement.
AGCAGATGAAGTGCGAAACTTAGCGTCTAAAACACAACAATCGACAGTAAATATTCAAGAAATTATTAGTAAATTGCAAACCCAATCTGAGAAGGCCAACACTAATATGGTGCAGAATGTTGGGTTAATAGAACAATCGGTGATGTTAGCCGATCAGATAAAAGCGTCATTTGAAGATATCTCCATGGCGGTAGAATCTATTTCTGAGATCAATGAATTGGTGGCGACGGCATCGACTCAGCAACATAGTGTGACTGAAGATGTATCGAAAAACACTACTCAAGCATTCGATTTAGTGCAGCAAAATGTTTCAGCGGTTAATCAGACCTTGCAAGCGTCGGTAGAGCTAGCCAAACTTGCTCAGACTCAAGAAGAACAGTTGACCTATTTCAAGGTGTAAGGTTTAACACTAATGGTAAAAAGCTATAGTTTATAAAAGCTCTAATCTATAAAAGCTACAGTCTATAAAAGCTACAGTCGGTCAAAGCATAACCTGTAAAGGCTAGGGTTAAAAGCGGACGAAATATGCTGTGGCTTTTATACCCATAATTTGCTAATCGCAGTTTCAGGTTGAAAATGAGTGAGAATTTGTGCCTGCAACAGTTCTGCTGTTGCAATGGCATCGGTTAATGCATCGTGCGGTGGGTAGCTTGGCAGGTTATAACGCGTTCGACTATTTGCCAGACGAATTGAGATGGATTGTTTTTTCCTGAACCAGTTAGAAAACTTGTTAGATTGTTTTTCTACAATATTGGCTTCTAGCTGCATGGTGTCAACGACAGGGAAAATAATCCCTTCATTGATTAGCCCTCGTAACGCTGCGTCAATAAAATCACGTTCAATCCAACGATAATGTACTACCACCACCTTTCCTGCTAACTCATCTAACAATTGTTCTAAAATGCGTAATAAATCTGGTGCGCCTTTTAAATCAGAATGAGTGATGCCATGAATGATTATTGAATCTTCTTGCAGTTTATCTTCCGGTGTGACTAACCAGTGTTTTGCGTTTTTGCATGCAATACGCTGCAGAGTAAATGGGACTAAACCAATACTAATAATACTGTTTTGTTCAGCATCCAAACCTGTGGTTTCAAAATCTAAAGCGACAAACTCAATGTCTTTTACCATAGTATGTTCAGGATAAGTACTGGCGTTGTAAAAGTTGGTTAAGCGGCTATCTTTACTCTCCAACGCTTGGATTTCTAAAAACGCTTTCCAATTTAAAATTTGGTGGTTATTGAAAGGATGCATAGATTACCCCTTCATGCTGTTTGCGTTGTAACGATATTTTAAAAAGTTCTGTGCACTGCTTAACACCAAAAATGCATCTTTTAAGTTACGTCGTTCGAAGTCAGACATGTTCTCTGGTTCTATGTTGTTATCTGGTTCTTGATTCGCTTCAATATCCAATGCTTGATGGTGAAGACGGACCAAAGAGATAAATTCCATCGCATGTTGCAGGTCTTTTCCTTTGGAAGGCGGTAAAATTCCGGCTTCTATAATATCTTCTAAACGGTCGAACGAGTTTTGTGATTGGGAGCCAATAGCAAGTGCATGAACACGAATAAGGTCGCCTAACGGTGCCGTTCCTCTGCGTTTCAAATTAATTGAGTTGTTATGACGGCCATCTTTTTCCATAACAAAGTTTTTAAAAAAACCAAGAGGAGGGGTTCTGTTTAATGCGTTTCTAGCAAGACAAGCGAGAAAGCGGTTATTCTTTTTAGCTTTTCTTAAAATGAATGCATTCAATTGTTCCGCCCATTTTTTTCGGCCATAAACGCCATTTAAATCAAAGAAAATAGAGCAATTTAGTAATGTTTTTGGGCTCGGGTTATCTATCCAATCGGCAAAGCAGGTTTCCCATTGTTCATGGGTTTTACGGTATTCAGGATTGGTGGCCATAATGTTACCAGTACAATAACTGTAGCCACAAGCGGCTAAACCATCACAAACATAAGTGGCTAAACCTTCAAAATACTTACCATGCAGTGACGGTTGGTATTGGTTATCCAGTATGATGGCATTATCTTGGTCGGTAACAATAAGTTGTTCATCACGAGCCATTGAGCCTAATGCTAAAAAGCAATAAGGGATTGGAGGGGGACCTAATTCTTCCTCGGCTAATTCCAGTAAGCGCTGTTTGAAGCTTCGGCCAATTTCTGACATCGCTCGTCCGACCATATGAGAATTTGCGTCTTCATTGATCATGCGAACAAAACAGTCTTTTAACTGGCCAGAAAGTAACACCAAATCGTCAATACTATTTTGTTGAAAAATACTGCTAACAAACAGTAGGCTGTTTTGAGATTCATAACGAATAATGTCAGTCACTTCAATTAAACCGATCGGTTGTTTGTTTTTTAATATCGGCAAATGATGGACGTTGTAGCGAAGCATTAACAGCATGGCTTCAAAAATATAGGCATTGTGATCTAGAGAAATGAGTTCTATTGACATGATTTCTGATACTTGGGTGTCAACACTCAATCCTTGGGTGATCACTTTGGCGCATAAATCGCGTTCGGTGATGATTCCGACAAAACTATCGCCACCTTCATCGGTAAGAGTTGGGTCATGGATCAATGCCGCAGAGACATTATTTTCTGTCATTAATTTAGCGACGTTTTGCACTGTGGTGGTGTTGGCTAACATTAATGGATCACCGCTCAATAAGGTTTTTACTTTTGATGTGGTTAATGAGTTAGCATTGTCATTGTTATCTTCCACCGCTTGCTGTAATCGGATACTGCCTTCTACTTCAACGAAATCAGCAAAGGAGTCATAGCGTTCACAGAAATCTTCGAAGATGTTCTCAGGAATGCAGTATAAAAGGGTATCTTTGAGCGATTTGGCTGGAAAGCGGACTTTTTTATTGGTGAGTAGACCCATTTGACCGAACAAGCCACCTTGATCTAGACGGTTATATAACTCACCTGTACGACGATATATTTCAACCACGCCACTGCGAATCATATACAGATCGTGTATTTTATCGCCGAACTCGATGATCATGCTATCCGCTCTGAAATAGGAAATTTCGACGCTATTTGAAATTTCGATCAATGCTTCTTCAGGCAACTGATCAAAAGGTGGGTATTGGCTGATGAAGTTGCGAATTTCCAGTAGCTCGACTTCCATAATTGACTCGATATTGGCGATAGATTAGTTGGTAATAGTATAAGTCATCTGGGTGAGAGTTGCAGCTAGGTGGTGTGTTAGATAGTAGTAAAAAATAGCCATGCCAAAGGTTGATTTTTGTTAGTATGGCCAATAACTTTGTCAGCAGGTGAACTTTTATGGGTAATAAATCAGTAGTTAATAAGGTAAAGGCTAATCAAACAATATTGTTTGATATTAATGAAACCGTGTTGAACCTTGCTAGTCTCAAGGCAAAATTTAAAACGGCCTTTGGTGACGAGCAGGTAACGGCAACATGGTTTTCAATGTTACTCCACTCTTCTACAGTTTGTATTTTGACTAAAGTTGATACTGATTTTGCCACCTTAGCTAAGATCAATTTACAGACCATTGCTTCACGCCGTGGAGTGACGTTATCACAACAGATGAGCCTGGATATATTGAATGGTTTTGCTAGTCTCAGCGCACACGATGATATGGTTGGCGCATTAAAGACTCTGCGTAATGCAGGTGTGAAAACAGTGGCCTTTTCTAATTCGTCTTTAGCTCTAATCACAGCACAAATTACTAACGCAGGCTTAAGCGAGTATTTTGATGATATTGTGTCAGTAGAACAAACGGGTAGTTTTAAACCCGATCCTAACGTTTATAAGTTTGTTGCCAATAAGCTTAACCAGCCTGTACAACAGTTGCGATTAGTGGCAACTCATGATTGGGATACCCATGGTGCTTTGTCTGTGGGCATGAAGGCGGCGTATATTAATCGATTAAACTCACTTTATAATCCACTCTATTTACAACCCGATATTGTCGCTAATACCATGGATGAAATTGTGGCGGAGATTTTGCGCACCTAAACAAAGTAATTGAAATACGTACAAGTGGAAAAGCGTTCGATTGATCATGAGTGTGCTCTTTTATATCGTATCTATCGTAGATAATGAGTTATGATGAGTTTTAGGGGCTGTGCCTAAATTCAAAGCTTGTTGGGTTGCTTTGAGGTCATTTGTTATGGTTTTCACAGCGGGCTCCTTAATAAAACCAATGGCGGTATCAATGATTTTTTACTGGCTTGGTTTGCCATGTTTATCCCACATGGCTCGCACTTCTTTTGGTGATGGTGGAGGAAATTGAACTCCTTGTTCGATAAGGTACTGCTTGATTTTCATCACCCATGGGTAATTGACGTTACCGGGTGCAACAATCCCATCTGCAATCACTTCATGAACCCTCCATGCTAAATTTGCGCCCCCAGAGCTATATATAAAGGGGTCTGCGCCTTGTTGGAGAAAGAAATAGACAAACTCATATTTCATTATATACGCAGGATATAAAGCACTATTACTACCGTTGCGATCCTTCAAGTTCACATCAGCACCATATTCCAATAACGTATTAATATTGTGCCAATTCTCGCCACCAATCGCATCAAACAGCGCTGGATGCCCATTTCTATCGATAGAATTTGGGTCGCCCCCCGCGGCTAATAACATTTTTAACCACTCTGGCGCATAGTTTCGTGCGACAAAAGTAATCGCATTATCGCCATTGGGGCGCTGAAAATTAGGATCCGCACCTAACTCAAGGGCTCGTTTGGTTGCTTTTAGGTCATTGGTTTGCGTAATAAACCATAACAGGGGCGTAATACCTTCATTACCTAGCACATTAAGATCAACTCCTTGAGCGATCAGTTGGTTAGCGGTGCTCATGTCATTTTTTTGAATGCTGTGTAGTAGTTGCACCATCTCTGGTTCGAAAAAACGCTCTGCTTTCATTTTTGTGCCTCCCATAACATTAGATAAAGGACTGCAAGCGGTAAACAGGCCGACTAGCAGAGATACCCCTGCCGTGAATAGACGATTATTTGTTATGGTTTTCACAGTGGGCTCCTTAATAAAACCAATGGCGGTATCAATGACTTTTTACTGGCTTGGTTTGCCATGTTTATCCCACATGGCTCGCACTTCTTTTGGTGATGGTGGAGGAAATTGAACCCCTTGTTCGATAAGGTACTGCTTGATTTTCATCACCCATGGGTAATTAGGATTGTCTGGAGTTATTATTTCATCTGAAAGGGCGTCATGTACTAGCCATGCTAAGTCTGCTCCACCAGACATATATACTCTCACGTCTACATCTTTCTCAATAAAAAAGCTAACCAATTCATATTTGTGTAAAATTGCAGCATGTAATGCAGAATTAAAACCACTTTTGTCTTTCAAGTTCACATCAGCACCATATTCCAATAACGTATTAATATTGTGCCAATTCTCGCCACCAATCGCATCAAACAGTGCTGGCATGCCGTCACTATCAATCGAGTTAGGATCACCTCCTGCATCCAACAACATTTTTAACCACTCTGGTTTAAAATTACGTACCACAAAATTAACAGGGCCATCCCCATCTCCATCGGTAAAGTTTGGATCCGCACCTAACTCTATGGCTCGTTGGGTTGCTTTTAGGTCATTGGTTTGCGTAATAAACCACAACAGGGGCGTAATACCTTCATTACCCAGCACATTAAGATCAACCCCTTGAGCGATCAGTTGGTTAGCGGTACTCATATCATTTTTTTGAATGCTGTGTAGTAGTTGCACCATCTCTGGTTCGAAAAAACGCTCTGCTTTCATTTTTGTACCTCCCATAACATTAGATAAAGGACTGCAAGCGGTAAACAGGCCGACTAGCAGAGATACCCCTGCCGTGAATAGACGATTATTTGTCATTGTGTCGTCCTTTGGTGTTGGGTTAATGTGTCAATATCTTGCTTTTTTTGCGCTTCTATTCCAGTTATCACCTGCTCCATACCATGCCGAGTCACAGGGCTACCTCCTTCAATACTTTCTAAGCCACGCATGTTTCCGGCAGCCTCAGGTAAAGCGCCATTGGCCAATATAGCCGCGCCTAAAAAACTCCCAATCAACGTACCGGCTTTACCACCAAACGCACTACCAACTCCGGCGATTAATGGCGCCATTACCCCCCTATTTTTTTGTAGCAGAGTGAGCACTTCGCCATCGACTGCTTGGGTTTGCATTAAGTTATTGATTTTTTGCATAGCTAAACCACCTTTACGCTGTAACGTGTTTTTATGTAAGCCAGCAGAATTAAAGCTGTAACCTTTTAGTCCTGTTATACCCACCGCACTGGCGGCCAAACCACCGCCTAATGAATGCCCCACCATTTGAATATTTTTTCCTAAAGCAATTTTTGTTTGTTGAGCAAGCTTCATTGCTTGATCATACTGCACGGACTGATTACCAATACCTTGCGAACCGTTTGTTATCCAATCTTTCCAACCGGTTACGCCATTATTGGTACCTCGGTAGGTAAGCATGGTGGCGTCGTTGATCTCAGATTTGAATAAAGCAGCACCAAAGCCTGATTTTTTACTCGTAAACGTGGCACTTTCTAAGCCCGCAATAGCCTTAGTATCAACAAGCTCTAAGCCTACCGGAGCGTCTGGCAATGGGTATTTATCTGGGTCACGACGGTTTTCGTCGACCCGGTAAACATATTGCGCTGCTTCAGCTCGTATAATACTGTCGTTATTAAAGGCAAGCCTTTCACTGGCAGCGTTAATTTTTGGATTGTTTTCATCGATGCTACAGCTGGCTAAGTTTTTGCGTGCCTGATAGCGGATTTTTCGCTGCTTCACTGTAGTCACTATTGAGTTAACACTAGCGGGTTCGCCCCATTTTATTGGTTTTAGCCGCGGCATTGCCACTAAGGCTAACAAGGGCGCATGCTGTTTAACGGCATTTTCGCCACACTGGTGACTGGGTGATTGATATGGCGTATCACCAATAAACACATTGCCAGAGCCTGCCGAAACAGAGCCACCACAATTAATTGCATCGCCCACACGAGCCGCTGGTTTACCATTAATTGAGACACTAGAAGAACCGGCAGCGATATTTCGTCCGTGCAGAGCATGAGGCATTTTGGGGCAAGGACAAGCGTGCAACAATACGGAATCGCCTTTACGAGCAGCAGGCTTGCCATTAATGCTCACATCGGGACTTCCTGCTACAATTGGCGTAGCAGGAAAACATCCATGGCCAGCACAACTGTCGCCTAATCGGGCTGCTTTTGGCATATCGACTCTTTAGCGTCTGTACACTGGTTTGAGTGGTTGGCTAACGTCAGTTTTGTTTCAAAAGGGTTGGATAAACTTTCAACAAAACAAAAATCAACCATATCAAAACTGTCTTCCGTTAAGTTTTGTGTTTTAAAATCAAACTGCAATCCAATGCCTAAAAGAGCCATGCTTATTTCCTTAAAACCGCAATAATGGGTAATAAAGAAGCGTAATTGGTTCAAAATAGAATAGTAATAGGCTTAGTGATAAATTTGAGACGTGTATTGCTAATAGCAGATATTATTTTAACTAGCTGATTTTTATTGAAAATAGTTTAACTAGATATAAAATCAGGTATAACGTAGGCCAGAATCGAGTCAAAAGTGGTCTAAATAACCCTCAATTTTCCGCTAAGGAAAGCCGTTTATGAACTGATGTCACAGTCTCACAAAAGTTAAATCTCTATTTTTGTTCATATTTGGAATTTAATTCTAATTTTTTTAGCGAAGGAGTTGGTTACATGAGATTATATTTATGAAGTGGTCCTTCAGGGCAGGCTAAAACTGAGCCGATTTAAGGTAGAAAGTTATAAAATGACGATAGTAAAAGCAATGACAATCGCCATTGCTTTATTAGTCGATAATTGACAGAGGTATATTTGCGGCATTAATTTTTCTGCAATGATATTTCTTTTCTGATTGCGAAATTTCTCTATTTATCTAAACCGCCCAGACATAAATATTTAATTTCTAGATAATCATCTAAGCCGTATTTTGATCCTTCGCGCCCGCTACCCGACTGTTTTACACCACCAAATGGTGCGGCGGCGTTAGAAATAATGCCTTCATTAATGCCAACGATGCCAAATTCTAACTTTTCAGCCACCCGCCAAATCAAGCCAATATCTCGAGCGTAAAAATAAGCCGCGAGGCCATATTCAGTGTCATTGGCCATTGCGATGACATCTTCTTCATTATCAAAAGCAATAATAGGCGAAACAGGGCCAAATATCTCATTGCTTGCGATTGGCATATCGTTAGTTACGTTGGTTAAAATCGTCGGTTGATAAAAAGTATCACCAATTTGACTGCGTTTACCACCTAGAACCAAGTTAGCGCCGGCAGAAATTGAATCCTTAACTAAGGTGTCAACATTATCTACCGCTTGTGTTGAGATCATTGGACCGATATTAACGCCGTCGGTTAAGCCATTGCCCATGGTTAATTCTTCAACCGCTGCGGTGAATTTTTTAGTGAACGTTTCGATGACATCTTTTTGTACAAATAAACGATTGCTGCACACGCAAGTTTGGCCGGCATTGCGGTATTTTGATATTACTGCGCCTTGTACCGCAGCATCGATATCAGCGTCGTTAAAGACAATAAAGGGCGCGTTGCCACCCAGTTCCATTGACACTTTTTTCACCGAAGTCGCGCATTGGCTGATGAGCGTTTTGCCTACCGCGGTGGAGCCTGTAAAAGTAAATTTAGCAATATCAGGATGTTGGGTTAATACTTTACCAATACCTTGTGCATCTTCACCAACGACAACGTTAAATACTCCGGCAGGAATACCCGCACGTTCAGCTAGTTCTGCCATTGCCAATGCAGATAGAGGGGTTTGTGTGGCAGGACGAACCACAAAAGTACATCCAGCAGCTAGTGCGGCTGCGGCTTTTCTTGTGATCATTGCATTAGGGAAATTCCATGGCGTAATGGATCCAACCACACCAACAGGTTGTTTGATTACGATAATGCGTTTGTCACCAGATGGCGCCGGAATAGTGTCGCCATAAATGCGTTTGCCTTCTTCAGCAAACCAATCCAAAAATGCCGCACCGTAAGCGATTTCACCTTTCGCTTCCGCTAGAGGTTTTCCTTGTTCCAAGGTTAAAATACGTCCGAGGTCGTCTTGATGCTGCATTACTAAATTAAACCAGCTTCTCATTAACTCAGCACGTTCATTGGCAGACTTAGAAGACCACATGTTTAGAGCGGCCTTGGCTGAGGTAACCGCTAGTTCTGCATCTGCTACACTGGCATCATCAACTTGAGCAATTATGTCGCCATTGGCGGGATTCGAGATCGAAATTTTTGCATCATTAGTTTGCCAATGACCATTTATGTAAGAACAGTGTTTAACGAGTGTTGTATCTTGTAAACCTACTGATTCATCTTGAAAATCGATTGACTCAACTGGCAAATTTGTTGGTTTAATCCTGTCCATCCTTAACCTCTATTGATTTGTTTCTAACCTTGATAATTCTCTAATGGCGTAGAATAAGTGATTGAATACAAAGTATACTCGTTATCCCACAAGCTGCCTTTTTGATTTAATTAATTTTTGATTTAGTTAACTTTTTACTCGAGTTGATTTTTTACGCGAGTTAATTTTTTGATTGGATTAAGAATTCGGCAAACCATTTCATAACTACGCTTGAATCTGGTTCAATTTGTAAGCTAAGTTTGGCTTTTTCATACAGTTCGTCAGAAATCAGGTCTCTTTTCTTGTCTAATAATTTTTGTTCAAACTCTACCGAAAATTCAGGGTGTCCTTGTACCGTTAAAATATGTTGCTCTTTGCTGAACATATAATACGGACAGAAATCACTTGAAGAAATAAGCTGAGTAGAAGGGGGAAGTTCGGTGACTTGATCTTGATGACTAACCAGTAGGTTTAGTTGAGTTTTGTTTGGAGTCATCCATGCTGGGTGCTGATGAACTTGGTTCTCACTGACTCCAAGTCCCCAACCTTTGTTTGATTTTTCGACTTTACCACCAAGGGCGATACTAATCACTTGGTGACCGAAGCAAATTCCAACTACAGGTTTACGTATTTGGTCGCAGTACTTAATCCACTCAATTAAATTATGTACCCAAGGTTGATCGGAATAAGCGTCGTGGGTACTGCCGGTTATAATATAGCCTTGGCAGTCATCATTTTGTTTGGGCAAATTTTGTTGTAAGGCATCATATTGTTGATATTCGAACTGCCCATGAGGCGAAAGGGTCGCCATTATCATATCTGCAAACTCGCCAAATTGTTGTGACAAAACGGGGTCGAGCTTGTCGCAAACTATTATACCTATTTTCATTTATAAACCTCATCCATGAAGTTGAAACCAATTGATTTTTTGAATGACAAATACCATTGTGATTCAATATACTTTACATTAGTATGGAATTTAAGCTAAAACATACGTTAAATGCAACTTATAATTAACAGTTGTTAATGATGAAAGGCTAGGGTAGGACTCCTAAGCTGGGTATAAATCAACATTTAAAGGGAATTTATGAGTAATCAAATATGGCTAGAACGTGCAAAGCAGTTGTCATTTTCGACTAAAGCATTGATAAATGGTGAGCTAACTGACGCAATAAGTAAAGAGACATTTGCTTGTATTAATCCTGCTGATGGTCAATTACTAGCAAATGTAGCACGTTGTGATCAGCAAGATGTCGACATTGCGGTGATGGTTGCCAAACGTGTTTTCGATAGCGGAGTTTGGTCTGGACTCGAACCTTCGGCGAGAAAAACAATTTTATTGAAATTCGCTCAGCTTATTGACGACAATGTTGAAAAACTGGCTTTGTTAGACTCGCTAGACGCCGGTAAACCAATTAATGACACCCTGGGTTATGATGCTCCAGCAACCGCTCGTTGTATTGCATGGAACGCAGAAGCCATTGATAAAATATATGATGAAGTCGCTCCTACAACGTCAGATGCGTTGGCATTGGTAACACGTGAGCCCCTGGGTGTTGTCGCAGCTATTGTGCCATGGAATTTTCCATCGGTAATGGCATCGTGGAAGATCGGTCCAGCACTTGCAGCGGGTAACTCGATTATTGTTAAACCGTCTGAAAAAAGTCCATTGTCAGCTATTTTTCTAGCAGAATTAGCGTTGCAAGCTGGTATACCTTCTGGGGTATTTCAAGTGTTACCGGGATTTGGTGGCGAAGCTGGTCAAGCGCTGGCTCTACATGCTGATGTGGATTGCATTACCTTTACTGGATCGACAGCCGTCGGCAAAAAATTGCTGACATTTGCAGGCGAATCCAACTTAAAACGCACCTTTATGGAGTGCGGTGGAAAAAGCCCGCATATCATTTGTGCTGATGTGAAAGATCTTGATAAAGCGGTCGCAACGGCTTTAAGCGCAATTTGTTATAACCAAGGTGAAGTGTGTACGGCAGGTTCTCGCCTTCTGGTTGAACGAAGTATTTATCAATCAGTGGTAGAAAAACTCGCGCAAGGGGTAAAAAATTGGCAGCCAAGTCATCCCTTAAGCACGGATACTTCGATGGGGGCGATTATTGATAGTCAGCAAATGGAACGCGTGCTTGGTTATATAGAAATCGGTAAAAAAGAAGGGGCGAAGCTATTATGTGGCGGTTCTCGCGTTTTATCGGAAACTGGCGGATATTACATTCAGCCAACGATATTTACCGATGTCAGTGCAAGCATGACTATTGCAAAAGAAGAGATATTTGGTCCTGTGTTATCGGTTTTAGTGTTTGACTCACTTGAAGAGGCGATTTCGATTGCCAATGACAGTGAATATGGCTTAGCTGCAGGGATTTGGACCAACGATATTTCTAAAGCCATTCGTGGTTCTAGGGCTTTAAAAGCGGGCACTGTGTTTGTTAATAACTGGGACGGTGGAGACATGACTATGCCGTTTGGTGGTTTTAAACAAAGCGGTAATGGTCGTGATAAATCATTACATGCAATAGAGAAATACACAGAATTGAAATCAACATGGATTGAACTTGATTAATGACAATGAGTTTTATGTTGTGAACCGCTCGAATAAAATCGAGCGGTTTCTTGGACTGTGATTTTGGTTTGTTGCGATTGGTCTTGGTTTGCTGTGATGGCTAACTTAGTTAATATTAGAACGTGGCAGGCGTTGCGGCACTAATTAATTCGCATTCGACCTTACCTTTATTTCTGAAGCGATGCGGTTGTCGAGTTTCAAAATAATAAGAATCACCAGGCTTAAGAATTTGTGATTGATTACCAACAATAACCTCTATTTCTCCCCTTAAAACGATACCGCCTTCTTCTCCTTCATGTTGCATGAAGTCTGTACCTGTATCGGCACCAGGTGGATAAATTTCGCGTAGAATAGCCAATTTCTTATCACTTCTTTTGCCGCCGACAAGCAGCATACTTATGACATTATCGCCGATATCCACTAGCTCTTCCGCTGAGTAGAATATCTTATCTTCAGCTTCGATATTAATGGTGAAGAACTCGCCCATGGAGATTGGGATCGCGTCTAAGATTTTCTTGAGAGAGCCAACCGAAGGGTTGACCTGATTTTTTTCGATTTGAGATATCATCGCATTGGTAACACCACTGAGTTTCGCAAGCTCTCGTTGTGAAATGCCTTTTATAGTACGAATTGTTTTCAGTTGTTTGCCTATGTCCATTCCAATTTCCCAAGTTTGTAATAGTGCTACTCTGGTTAAATTATAGCGCTACTCTGGTTAAATAGAGCAGCGCCATTGTTTACAGAACGGTATTATGACGTAGCGTTGATCTCCATTCGGCGCCTTTTCTCTGCTTTCGCCATCAACCACCAGCCTATAAAGGACGCACATGATACAATAAGTACCATTAAGGTTGCTAGCGCATTTATTTTAGGGCTTATACCTAACCGAACACTTGAAAACACCACAATAGGCAATGTTGTTGAGCTAGGGCCAGACACAAAGCTTGAAATCACTAAATCGTCTAAAGACAAAGTAAAGGCCAATAACCATCCTGCTACCAAAGACGGCAGAATCATTGGTAACGTAATTTGGAAAAATACTTTCCAAGGCGGCGCACCGAGATCCATTGCCGCTTCTTCAACTGACCGATCCAATTCTTGCAAACGTGAGCTAATTACGACCGTTACGTAGGCGGTACAGAAGGTAACGTGAGCAATCCAAATGGTTAACATGCCGCGTTGTGCAAACAGATCAATAAACTGACCGAGAGAAATAAACAACAGCAACAAGGACAGGCCGGTAATGACATCTGGCATAACCAAAGGTGCGGTGATCATAAAAGCAAAGCTGGTTTCCCCTCTAAACTTGCCAAAACGCTTTAAGATGAAAGCTGAGATAGTGCCAAGTACAACTGCAGCTGATGCGGCAAGCACACCAACCGTTAAACTGATTTTCAGGCCGTTAATTAGTAGGTCATCTTGGAATAATTCGCTGTACCATTTAGTTGAGAAGCCAGACCATACAGTGACGAGACGGCTTTCATTGAAAGAGTAAATGATAAGGATAACAATCGGTAAATAGAGGAAACTAAAAACCGACCCTAACATTATCCATTTCCATTTGTTGTTATAAACTGGTATTGAATTCATTATGCTGCCTCCAATTCACGTTTTTGGTAACGATGGAACCAGACAATTGGTACCATTAGAATCAGTAACATGGTTATTGCTACCGCAGAAGCGACAGGCCAATCACGATTATTGAAAAATTCTTGCCACAATACTCGTCCTATTAATACTGAATCAGGTCCACCAAGTAGTTCTGGGATAACAAATTCGCCCACCGCGGGAATAAATACCAACATTGATCCTGCAATAATTCCGGCTTTGGTTAACGGTATTAATATTCGAATTAGCACAGTAAATGGTCTCGCTCCTAGGTCGAGTGCCGCTTCAATGAGCGAATAATCGACCTTCATTAATGCCGTGTAGATAGGAAGGACCATAAAGGGTAGGTAAGTATAAATAATACCGATATAAACAGCGGTATCGGTATGCAAAATATGCAGTGGCTGATCAATAACACCGAGCCCCATTAAGAAATTGTTTAACAGACCGTTGTTTTTAAATATGCCGATTAGTGCGTAAATACGGATTAAAAAACTGGTCCATGAAGGTAGAATAATCAACATCAGCAAAACATTGCGTGTTGCTGGCGTTGAGTGAACAATCGCCCACGCTGTCGGAAAGCCGATAAGTAGACAAAGTACAGTTGAAATAAAGGCAATTCGGAGTGACATTAAATAAGATGAAGCGTATAAACTGTCTTCAATGAGATAGAGATAGTTGCCGATATTGATGAAAAACTGTAACTGTTCGTCGACGATAGCAACCAGATCGGAGTAGGGTGGGATGGCAAGCTCTGCCTCTGCTAGACTTATTTTGAAGACAAATAAGAATGGAAGGAGAAAAAAAAGTAGTAACCAGCTATAAGGTATCGCCATAACTAGATAACGCGAAAACGGAATATTTCGAATAGAATTAAGTATCTTCATATTGTTAATACCACCCCACTTTCTGTTTCCCAATATAAGCTGACTGGATCATTCCACGTTGGCATTCCCACTCTGTGCCGACTAATGTTTTGTACCGATACCACCACCAATTTATTGCTTGGTAAGCGGACATGGTAAATTGACTGACTGCCTATATACGCAATGTCTTCCACAATGCCTGAGCAACTGTTAGTTTGACTTAATGATTCGGTGCATAGATATATTTTTTCTGGGCGAACTGCAACCATCAATTCGGTTCCAGGCGTAGCAGAAAGTCTGCGATTGAATACAATTGGTTTATCTAAATCAGCGCACTGAATCATTGAACGGTCATCGGTACTGCTGGTTAAAGTGCCGTCGAAAATATTGACTGAACCAATAAACTCGGCGCAATAGCGTGAATTTGGTGATTCATAAATAGAGTTAGGCGAACCAATTTGAACAAATTGACCCTTGTTCATAATAGCGATGCGGTCTGCCATGGTCATCGCTTCTTCTTGGTCATGCGTGACCATTACGCAGGTAACGCCAACTCGCTCAAGAATGTCGACGATTTCGAGTTGCATTTTTTCACGTAAATTTTTATCCAATGCACCCATTGGTTCATCAAGTAGCAACAATATTGGTCGTTTCGCTAAACTTCTTGCTAGGGCCACACGTTGTCTTTGCCCACCAGACAGTTGATGAGGTTTACGATTGGCGTACTCAGTCATATGAACCAGTTCAAGGAGTTCTTCAACGGTCTTTTTAATTTCTACTTTAGAAAGGCTTTCCTGCTTTAGACCAAAGGCAATGTTATTGAATACGGTCATATGAGGAAATAGGGCGTAGGATTGGAACATCATATTGACTGGGCGACGATAAGGCGGAATATTAGCTAAGTCTTCCCCACCAAGAATGATTTGGCCTGAATCGGGTGATTCGAATCCGGCGAGCATTCGCAGTAGTGTCGATTTCCCACAACCAGAACCGCCAACTAGTGCGCATATTTCACCTTGATTAATGGTGAGATCGACGTTGTCGACAGCGGTATGGCCGTCAAATGTTTTGGTTAATCCTTTTATTTGTAACAGTGGTCTGTTCTGTTTTCGTACAGCCGTTGGTTTTTCAATAGTGTTCTCTACACTATCTGACGTGGGTGAGTCTGTGGTTATTGTCGTCATATATGTCCCTATATAAAACCTGTCCGTGTAAACACTTTTCTACATATAACTATGTTATTTTCATAAAACTATACTGTTTAAAATTGACTATTTTGTTGTGGTATAAATACGTTGTTCTAATGTAAATAAACTGTCTTGGTATAATGCTATTTCTATCTAATTAAGCGTTAACGATTTGATAAAATTATGCTGCGATTGACGGTCATTTTAATTAACTAGCGCTCTAATTAAGTAAAGCTAGAGCGCTAATTTTTAGCTGACTAGTTTCTAACAAACTCTGTCCATGTGCGCGTGATCACACGAGAAACCTTATTCGGTAGCATTTTGCTACTGTACAGTTTTTCTTGAACTTGTTCGGAAGGATAAATACCAGGGTTATCAAGGATTTCTTGGTCAAGAAACTCACGTGACGCGGTATTTGCATTGGCGTACCAGACGTAGTTACTGATATTAGCCATTACTTCTGGACGCAATAGATAATTGATAAATTTCATCGCATTATCTGGGTGTTTTGCATCTTTCGGTATGGCCATTAAATCAAACCATGCGAGCGCCCCTTCTTTTGGAATATTGTACGCAACTTCTACACCGTTCTCTGCTTCTGCTGCTCGGTCAGATGCTTGTAGAACATCACCAGACCAACCGACGGTTACACAAATGTCACCATTGGCTAAGTCATTGATGTATTGAGAAGAATGAAAGTAGGTAATGTAAGGTCTGACTTGTTTTAGCAGTGCAAGTGCTTCTTTGTAGTCATCGCTATTTCGTGAGTTAGGATCTTTGCCAAGATAGTTTAACGCAGCCGCTAGGATTTCTGTTGGTGCGTTTAAGAATGCTACGCCACAGCTGCTGAGTTTTTCCATGTTTTCTGGTTTAAACACAAGATCCCAACTGTCTACCGGGGCATCTTTACCCAACGCTTGTTCAACTTTGTCTACGTTGTATCCAATACCTGTTGTACCCCAAAGGTATGGAACAGCATAAGCATTTTTAGGATCGACTGTTTGCTCTAAAACTGACATCAGCTTGCTATCTAAGTTGCCATAGTTGGTCAGTTTGTTTTTGTCGAGTGGCATGAAAGCGCCCGCGATTACTTGACGGCCAAGAAAGTCATTGGATGGAACAACAATGTCAAAACCAGTCTGTCCAGATAAAATTTTTGCTTCTAGTACCTCATTGGAATCAAACACATCATAGACTACTTTTATACCTGTTTCTGCTTCAAAGTCCTTGATAGTGTCTGCTGCAATATAATCCGACCAGTTATAGATATTAAGTACTTTTTCTTCTTCAGCAAAGACAGAATGTGTTGTTGTCGCCCCCATAATTCCTATTGCTAATGCTGTTGCTAGGTTTTTCTTTAACATAGTTAATCTCCAATCCTTGGGTATGTTTATGTTTTGCTAGGCTTTTAAAGTTATAATCAACTTATAAAGAAGCCAGAGTTAAATCGAGTGCTTGTTTTACTCTTTCAATAAGCAGATCAATTTCATTTTCAGTGATAATTAATGGAGGGCTCACTATCATAGTGTCGCCGACTGCTCGCATGATTAAGCCGCTTTTTAGGCAGTTTTCTCGACATACTGTGCCCATTTCCATCTCTTTTTCGAAGCGCTGATTGGTGGTTTTGTCAGACACCAATTCGATTGCTGCTACCATTCCTTTTGAACGAGCTTCGCCAACTAGAGGGTGGGCTGACAAGCTCTGCCATTTCTGGTTAAAGTAAGGAACGATTTTATCTTTTAGTGTTGGAATAATATTTTGTGATTGCATCTGTTTGATATTGGCGATAGCCACAGCACAAGCGGCTGGGTGACCAGAATAAGTAAATCCGTGTGCAAATTCTGAATCGACATCTTTGAGTACTTTGGCGACGTCATCATGTACCATCACTCCACCAAGAGGCAGATACCCTGATGTAATCCCTTTTGCCATACACAATAAATCAGGTTTGATGTTATAAGTGTTACTGGCAAACCACTCACCTGTACGACCAAAGCCACAAATTACTTCATCTGCAACCAATAAGATTTCATATTTATCGCAAATACGTTGAATTTCTGGCCAATAATTTTCTGGTGGGATAATAACGCCACCGGCACCTTGAATAGGTTCTGCAATGAATGCTGCGACGTTATCTTCACCTAATTCAAGAATTTTTTCTTCTAGCTGGCGTGCTCGCTCGAGACCGAAAGCTTCAACATCGCCATCTGTACATTCAGCAAAACTATAGGGTTGGTCAATATGCACAATATCCGGAACCAGACAGCCGGTTTGTTGGCGCATAAAATCCATACCGCCTAAACTTGCGCCCGCGATAGTACTACCGTGATAGGCATTTTTTCGGCCAATAATGACTTTTTTGTCTTTCTTACCCAAGGCGTTCCAGTAGTAGCGAACCATGCGAACCACAGTATCGTTACACTCTGAACCTGAACCAGTAAAAAAGACGTGATTCATTCCTTCCGGAGTAACTTCTGACAGCAGTTTAGCCAGTTTTGCGGCTGGTGGATGAGTGGTTTGGAAAAACAGATTGTAATAAGGCAGTGTTTTTAGCTGCTCGGTTGCGGCTTCAATTAATGGTTCGCAGTTGTAGCCTAAATTTACGCACCACAAACCAGACATGGCATCGAGAATTTCAAATCCTGTTTCATCATAAACGTATATTCCTTCAGCTCTTTCTATCATTCGAGCGCCTTTAGCGTTTAACTCGTGATAGTTACTAAAAGGATGAAAACAGTGTTGCGCATCGTATTGTACTAATTCAGACATAATAACCTCCTTATCCTTACACATTGAGTAGTAAAAATTCTCTTTCCCATGAGCTAATTACTTGGAAAAACGTTTGGTATTCTTTACGCTTGATGGCAACGTAAGCCGCAACAAAACGTTCACCTAGAATTTCTTTTAGTTCATCGCAGTTTTCGAGCAGTCGCAGCGCTTCTTCAACGGTACGAGGAAGTTCATACGGGTCTTGGCTGGTGTCCTCAGTCGCAATGTCGGTCGGCTCTAATTCTTGCACCATGCCTAGATAACCACATGCGAGTGACACAGCCATTGCCAAATAAGGATTGGCATCCGCACCTGCATAACGATTTTCTACTCGACGAGATTTTCCATCAGATACAGGGATCCTTAACCCGACTGTCCTGTTATCTTCACCCCATTCTAAGTTTGTAGGGGCTGAGTCACCAAACACTAGGCGGCGGTACGAGTTGACGTTAGGTGCGAAAAATGACAAGCCAGCAGGTGTGTATTTTTGCAGACCCGCAATATAGTTGTATAACGCTTTACTGTTACTGCCATCAGGGTTGCTGAATAGATTATTACCATCTTTGTCGAGTATATTTTGATGGATATGCATCGCCGAACCAGGTTCGTGCTCCATCGGTTTAGCCATAAACGTTGCATAAACGTTGTGAGTAAGAGCGGATTCTCGAACCGTACGTTTAAATAGAAAAACTTGATCGGCGCTTTCTAGTGCTTCGCCGTGATCAAAGTTGATTTCCATTTGCGCTGCACCTGATTCGTGAATGAGTGTGTCGACTTCTAATTCTTGAACTTCACAAAAGTCATACATATCTTCAAATAAAGGATCAAACTCATTGACGGCATCAATACTGAAAGATTGTCTAGCAGTTTCTGGGCGACCATTACGCCCGACAGGTGGTTCTAGTGGGTAATCCCAATCGAGGTTTTGTTTCACTAAGAAAAACTCTAGCTCAGGTGCGACGATTGGCGTCCACCCTTTATCGTGATAGAGTTTTAGAACTCGTTTGAGCACACTTCGCGGTGCGATACCAACCAAATCGCCACTTGCGTCATAACAGTTGTGGATGATTTGTGCGGTTGGTTCTTTTGCCCAAGGAACAAAGCGAATGGTTTGTGGGTCTGGCTCCAAGATCATGTCTTTTTCGGTGAGGTCGATCATGGTGTCATCGTCGGGCCAGTCACCAGTAATGGTCTGAAAAAATAAGCTTTCTGGGAGTCTCATCCCCTTATCTTTCAAGAATTTATTGGCAGGAATAATTTTGCCACGAGCATTACCAGTAATATCTGGGATAAGACATTCAACTTCGGTAATGTTATTTTCGAGTATCCATTTTCTGATTGTGTCCATATTTGTCAGCCATTTTTTGTCAATAGTTATTTGGTAACTATGTGAGGCTCTCCGTAGTCTCACTATTCTAGAAATGCCACATAATCAATATTCATGTCAACCATTTGTTAACTATTTATTGTTTATTTTGCTATTTAATAAGAAATTAACCAGTTTTGTATCAAAATACTTTACATTGATGTGGTTTTTTTACTAGTCTGTTTTTTGTTCGATATGAGAAGGAAGTCATAGATGACATATAAAAACAGTAAATGGATGACCGAAGATAGTATTGCAGATGTAGATCTGTTTATTGCGCAACATCCAGAAATAACAAGTATAGACTTGATTCTTTTTGATATTAATGGAATTGAACGAGGCAAGAGAATTCCAGTGTCTATGTTGGAAAAAGTGGTGAGACATGGCGTTTGTATGCCAGCGTCGGTATTTGCATTGGACATTAACGGTGAAACGGTTGAGGAAACAGGGTTGGGGTTTGCTCAGGGCGATTCTGATCGTGTTTGTCGTATTGTAGATGGAACGCTGACGGTAATTCCATGGAAGCCCGGCGTTGCTCAAGCAATAATTACCATGTTGGATCAAAATCAGGTGGATGGCTTTTTTGCTGACCCCAGACAAGTGCTCAACAAACAGTTGATAGAAATGGCAAACAAAAACTATTTCCCGTGTGTTGCGGTTGAGTTTGAGTTTTATCTACAAGATCTTGAGTTAGATGCAGATGGAAAACCGCAACCGCCGTTGATGCCGAATAGCCAACAGCGGATGGAAAAAACTCAAGTCTATTCACTTGAAGAGCTGGATGAGTTTCGTGAATTTATCGACGAAATTATTGCGGCATGCGAACTTCAAAATATTCCTGCCGCTAATATAACCGCCGAATATGCACCAGGCCAGTTTGAAGTAAATTTGAATCACAACCTCGATGTTGTTCAAGCATGCGACCAAGCCATGGCGATGAAGCGAGTGGTTAGAGAAGTAGCGAAAAAGCATGGCTTTAAGGCTAACTTTATGGCGAAACCCTATCGTGAATATTCCGGTAGTGGTTGCCACGTTCATATCAGTGTGTTTGATGAAAACGGGATGAATGTGTTCAATCACACCCCTGAGATATTGAACTATTCCATCGCTGGTATTTTACAATATATGCCAGATACTATGGCTATTATTGCTCCCAATGCCAATTCTTATCGCCGTTTTCAACCTAATATGTTTGTCTCTCTTTGGCCGAACTGGGGATGGGATAATAGGACAGTCGCCTTAAGAGTGCCTGCCGATACTGGGCAAAATAGACGTTTAGAGCACCGTATTTCTGGTGCGGACTGCAATCCTTATTTAGTTATTGCGGCTATTTTGGCTACGATACAAGAGGGGATAGAGCAACATATGGTTCCTTCTGAACCAATATCAGGTAATGCTTACGAGCTTGAGGGAAGTAATTTCTTGCCTCAGTCTTGGCTGCATGCAATTGATAAGTTTCAATCCAGTGATGTGTTATACCAAAGATTGAGCGCAGAGTTTTGCAATGTGTACCAACAAAATAAACGCAGTGAGCAGCAGAGCTTTTTTTCGCAAGTTTCTTCATTGGATTATGAATGGTATTTGTAAAGAACAGAGATGTTTTGTAAAGGAATAAATGACGTTGTTAAGGATAACAAACAATGAAACAGCAACATGAAAATTCATATTATGCACACAGTGCCAATCAGCAATTTGATTTTCCACAACTTCAAGGCGAACAAAAATTTGATGTGTGTGTGGTTGGCTCTGGAATTACCGGAGTAGCTTCTGCATTAGAGTTAGCTAAAAAAGGGTACAAGGTAGCCGTACTAGAAGCTAATCGAGTCGGATGGGGGGCGTCGGGTCGTAGTGGAGGACAAGCTATATTTGGCTGGGCTAGTGAACAACATTCTTTAGAAAAAATGGTCGGTAAAGCGGATGCCAAGCGACTTTGGGATATGAGCGTTGAAGGCTTAGCGATTACTAAAGGCTATATTGCCGAACATAATATTGAATGTGATTGGCGAGATGGCATGGCGCATCTTGGTGTTAAAGCGCGCCATGATAGAGAGTTGCAAGAATGGCTTGAAAATCTGCATACAGACTATAATTATGATTCGCTAGAAATATGGGATAAGAATAAAGTCCGTCAGCATATCGCGAGTGACAAATATACCTCAGGTATGTTTGATTCTAATAGCGGTCATCTACATCCACTAAATTATACATTGGGTTTGGTTAAAGCGGCTAAAGAAGCTGGCGTTCAGTTTTTTGAAGACAGTACCGTAGAAAGTATACAACATGGGAACCCTGTTAAACTGTGTACAGCAAAGGGTCATGTTATTGCTAATCATGTGGTGCTTGCTTGCAATGCATATATGAAAGGACTTGAGTACTCGATCGAAAATAAAGTGATGCCAGTGGGCACATACGTTTGTGCAACTGAACCATTGGGTGAAGAGATGTCGATGGCGTTAATGAAGGATCATATTGCAGCTTGTGATATTAATTTTGTTTTAGATTATTTTCGCTTTTCTGGCGATCATCGAATGTTATTTGGAGGTAAGGTTAGTTATTCTGGGATTGAGCCTCGTAACCTTGCTCAGACGATGCGAGCTCGCATGGTCAGCGTGTTTCCACAATTAAAGGATGCAAAAATTGACTGTGCATGGGGGGGGAATGTTGCCATCACTATGAACAGAGCCCCGCATTTTGGTCGAATTAAACCAAACGTATATTATGCTCAGGGGTTTTCTGGACATGGTATCGCCGCTACGGGGTTAGCTGGTAAATTGATGGCAGAAGCGGTATCTGGAACGGCAGAAAGATTAGACGTTTTTGAACGAATACCTCACCTACCTTTTGTTGGTGGTAGGATGCTTAGAACGCCTGCCTTGGTGTTAGGGATGGCGTATTACAGATTGCGTGACTTACTTTAATAGGCACAAAAGGTTCAGAGAGTATCTGAACCTTTTGCCAACAAACATCTGAGCCTTTTATTAACCAGTATTCTTTTTAATAGTCAGTATCACAGGTATTTAGGCGACTTTTCTGCTATTTGCTTCTTTTTGGCTTGCCATGTAATCATTAAAGGTTCCATGGAAATTAATCAATTTATTATCTTTAATGTCAATAATGTGAGTAGCCAGTGACGAGACAAACTCTCTATCGTGGCTAACAAAAATCAGTGTGCCTTCAAATAATTTCAAGGCCTGATTTAATGCTTCGATTGCTTCCATATCCATGTGATTGGTTGGCTCATCCATTATTAGAACATTAATATCTAACATCATCAGTTTGCCAAATAGTAAGCGATTCTTTTCTCCACCTGAGCAGTTACGGGCTTTTTTGTTGATGTCATCTTCAGTGAATAGAAGGCGGCCCAACATGCCTCGTATCATTAAGTCATTATGCTTGGTTGAACGCCATTGCGACATCCATTCAAATAGTGATAAATCGTTATCAAAGTCTCGATTGCTATCTTGTGGACAGTACCCAATAGCGGCATTTTCAGACCATTTGACCACACCTTGATTATGAGCCAGCTCTTCAACTAAGCAGCGCAGTAAAGTGGTTTTACCCACGCCATTTTCTCCAATAACCGCCAGTTTGGCCCCAGCTTCAAGAATCAGGTTGCCACCTTCAAATAAAAGTTGATCGTCAAAACCGTGTGCTAAGTCTTCTAAAATGAGTGCTTGTCGGTGCAGTTTTTTGCTTTCATCAAAGCGCAGCGATGGTGTCATTCTGCTGGATGACTTGACTTCATCGAGTGATATTTTTTCTAATTTTTTGGCTCGTGAACTGGCTTGTTTTGCTTTAGATGCATTTGCACCAAAGCGGTTAACAAAGTCTTGTAACTCGACCATTTCAGCACTTTTCTTGGCATTACCAGCGAGTAATTGTTCTTGTATTAGGCTTGACGCTTCGAGGAAGTATTCATAATTGCCAGGATAAATTCGCAGCTCACCGTAATCAATATCGGCCATATGAGTACAAACGGTATTTAGAAAATGTCGATCATGGGAAATAATGATCATGGTGCACTTACGTTGATTAAGTTCACCGGCAAGCCAGTTGATAGTATGAATATCAAGGTTGTTGGTTGGTTCATCAAGCAGCAAGATATCAGGATTAGAGAACAATGCTTGCGCCAACAGAACACGCAACTTTCGACCCGGGGCAACTTGGCTCATTAATCCAAAGTGAAATTTTTCTTCGATACCGGCTTCGAGTAAAATTTCGCCCGCGCGACTTTCTGCACTGTAACCATCCATTTCGGCAAATTCACTTTCTAATTCACCTACTTTCATACCATCTTCTTCACTCATTTCAGGTAATGAATAGATACGTTCACGTTGTTGTTTTATTTCCCAGAGCTTAGGATCACCCTGAATTACGGCATCAATTACCGTGTATTGTTCGAAAGCAAACTGATCTTGACTCAATGTTCCGACTTTTTGTCCTGGAGTGATGGATACGTTACCAGAGGTCGGCGCGAGCTCTCCACTTAGGATCTTCATAAACGTTGACTTGCCACATCCGTTTGCACCAATTAAACCGTAACGGTTTCCGTTGCCGAATTTTGCGGAGATGTTTTCAAATAATGGCGCAGGGCCAAACTGCATGGTGATATTTGCGGTAGAGATCAATGGAATTTCCTAGATAGTCATGACTGGATAACAAGAAGAGTAAGGCTTGTATTTGAGGTCAGCCGTTTATGTGGCTGAAACAGCGGCGCATTATACAGAATAATCTGTTTAAATGTCGAGCAAGCATTGAAACTAAATATTATTACCTCTCTCTCAAAGTATTGGCGATGATGTCAGCGACCCGTTTGAATTCTTCTAATTCTTCTGTACTTAGGTTTTTTTGTATTTTTTCTTGCACATCGCGTTGCGTGTCTGCGATTAAGTTTGCTAATGATTTACCTTGTTCGGTTAAAGATAAAAGCTGACTGCGTTTGTCTTGTGGGTTGGCTACTTTAGTGACCCAGTTTTTATCTATCATCTCTTTGATTAATCGAGCAATTTGAGATTTATCTCGTGAGAAAAAACTCGCTATATCATTAGCGGTACAGACGGTATTTCTATCGATAAAGGTTAGGCATTTTACATGCATTGAATGTAAGCCTATGTCAGTGGCATTAAGCTTAGAACGCATAGTGAGTCGATACAAATGCATGATAGTAAAAACAGAATCTGAAATAGATACATTATTCATAACTAAATCCTTAATTATAGTTGACAATATCAACTAACCTCTAATATAGTAGACTTTATCAACTTATTTGTTGAGTTTCAAGTTTAGAGGAAATGCCAGTGAAACCGAAAGCTCCCAATTTACGTTCCGTTCATGTTGCTAGTATCAGCGATCTGTCTCCACATTTACGCCGTATCGTTGTAACAGGAGAAAGCCTAAAGGATTTTCCAACTGGTTTGGAAGGTTCTTATGTCAAAGTTGTGTTGCCACAAGATGGCGACGATAAGCGTAAGATGCGCTCTTATACGATCCGCCGTTTTGATAAGACAACTAAGCGATTAACGCTCGATTTTGTCATTAATCTTCATACTGGGCCTGCAACCAATTGGGCAAAAAATGCAAAGGTTGGTGACCCAGTGGCGATAGCTGGACCTGGTCCATTAAAAATGACTAACTACGATCACCATAGCTATTTATTGGTGGGAGATATTACCTCGGTTAATGCGATAAACGGGTATGTTCCTCGATTTAAATCCAGTGCAGATATTCGGGCGATTATTTCGGTGCCCACTCGAGCAGATATTATCCAGATGGATTACCAAGATGCCGATAATACCATTTGGTTTATCGAAGACGAGGCAAGCGTAACGTTAGAGCAAGTTGTGATTGAAACTGCGCAAAACATGGCAAAAGACACACACGTTTTCTTAGGACTAGAAGCAAGAACTATTCGTTCGCTTAGGCCTGTTTTGCAACAAGAAATAGGATTTGATCGGCTAAATGTATCGGCGGTAGGGTATTGGAAAAGAGGGGTCGATGCCGATCGTTTTGGTATGGAGAAGAAAAGCAATCCGTTGTAGAAATTTTTGCTCGTCAAGTTTTACTATATCTATATACTGATGACATTACTTAATCTGAATGGTGGCTGTTGTATGTCAAAAACGAGTAAGATAATAAATGAAGATAAGTTACTAAAAAAAGCGTTAGAAGTTGGCAGTAAAATGGCAAAAATGCAGGGTTACGAACTGTTTAATCAAAGTTCCTCGGCACAGATTAAAACAAAAGCATTGTATTTGTTTTTAGTTGAAGTTCGCCAGATTACCCCTTTACCAGATGATAAACTGGATGGAAAAAATATTAAGAAGCGTTTAGCACTGTGGATTCATAGTGCACTACCTGATAATGATCCTCTAAAATAGTCCCATTCTTTAAGTTTATCTTGGCCACTAATTATTCAGGCTAAGATAAACTACCTAGCCTGAACTCCGAATGAACAATTCAGATTAACTAGCCATTATCTCTGCCATTTCAAGCAAGGCTTGCTCTATATATAATGTCATTTTATCGAGATCAGCTCGGAGTTTGGTTCTGCTGGTCATATTAAAACAGATAGAATTATCGCGAACAAAATATCTAATCCCAAACCCGTGGTCAACAATTGGTCCGTAACCCGCTAGTTCAACCCCGTATTCAGAGGTAGTGCTTGTACAAACCACGCTCTCGGTTAATGCTTGATACCCTTTATCACTAAACAGTGTCGGTAGTGTTTTAATACCCAGATCTTCACCTGCAAGTTGGTAACAATATTTCAGAGCAAGTAGGTGAGTGTGAACTCCTTTTCCTTGTCGGCATTCATTCGCTCGAGCGGTGTGTTTTCGTGTCGCTTCAATCAACGCTTTAGCGGTTGTTGCTTGGCTGCTATCGTTAGATTGAATGTGTTGAATAAAGGCTAATGATTCTGGTGAAACGGTGTACAACACGTCAATTCTTCCATCAAGAAAAGTTCGGGTCATTACGGCTTCATAGGCACTATAACACTGGCCGTATAACTTATATTCTGCCAATTGTAGAGCAAGTTGCACGAAGGCATCTGGGCTGACTTTGAAGGTTTTGATTTTCTGCTTGCCAAAATGATCAAAGTTCAGAATACAGGTGTGGGTATTGGTAATATGCGTGTGAAATGCGGGTATGGCCGATTGAATTTTTTGATGCAAATGGTCATTTAAATCGAAGATTAATGATTTGGTTTGCTGTGTTAACAAATCGTCTGAAGGTCGACATGTTAGGTTCGTTTCAAATGAGATGGTATCAATGGTGTCATAGATATGGGCGATTAGTCGTAACATGACAGATCCATCTACCCCGGTGTGTTCGAAGTTGATGCCTGTTTTACCATTTTTAAACACGATAAACTGCAAAGACTTATCAAACAATCGGTCTATTCCGCTGCCATGTAAACACTGCTTCGATATATCGATCAGTTGTTCAGGGCTGTTTTGATCTAGACATATTGCAAATGCCGCCTGTTCGATCTGTTGCATGTTTTCTACATTATCGGCTGATAAATCTAACAGCTTTGTTCTTGTTTCTGCCCAGTCATCTCGGTTTAAGGTGGTTAATAAACCGATATTTTGTCCTTGTTGAGTGCTGGAGAGAATACACTCTACTTGTCGTTTAATGCTCGATGCTGGTTGGCGGTTTCCTTGGCCATCTAGTATCTCTACTTTGAAAATAGATTGATTATGCAACACGACAATATGTTTTTTCTCTGAAAATACTTGAAAGGTATCGGTTGTTTGGCAAGGTATTCGAATAGAAGAAAATAAATTTTTGTATTGATTCATGCAAAGGGGGGTAGTTTTTTGCCTATCCGGTGTGAGCTGTTTGTTTTCGAGCAAGGCGATAAAATCATAAACAGTGCTTATGAGCGCGGCAGCAATGTGAGCCTGAGAACAGAGTTGTTCATCTAGTTTGCTTTTTAGATAATAGAAAACGTTACTGTTAATGACTAATGGTGAGCGAGATTGCAGATACAGGTTTTGCCAAACAGGTGCTGACCAGTTGCCAACTGACTCTGTTCCACTCCAGTGATGAAGTTGCTTTTGTAATTGCTCTCCTTCAGCTCCAGGCTGAAGAAACCGCTGAACAACTTTGTTGGTGTCGATGGCTTCTTGTTTAGTTAACAGAGGTTTAGACCACTCTATAAATTTGTAACATGTGTCACTTAATTCGGGTATTGGCATTTTAGGTAATGACGTTTGACCGCTAAATGTGCTTCCCATTGGTCTGTTAAACTCCTAGTAATGGACGCTATTTACTTACAAAAATGAGCTTGATTGCTTTTATGTTTTTTAGGAAATATGTTTTTTAGGAAATATGTTTTTTAGAAAATATATTGCTTAGATAATATTTTGTTTAGAAAATTGTCGTCGAAAAAACGAGACATCGAAAAAGACGGCTTCTATCCTAAGTATCATAGAGTGATTTGTCTATATATAACCTGAACTGTCGGCATATTGCTATGCATTGAGTGGTTTACGACAATAATCATATTGCAGTAAACCACTATCTTACGCTGATTTTGGAGTATTTTGGGGTATGGATCATCGCTTTAACCTACAAGCGATTAAAGCACTTTGTTGCTAAGATGATCGATTTTACGATTTGTTGAAAACAATATTGAAGGCTTCTCTTGTCATCATTAGTTCTTCGTTTGTGTTGATTATTGCCAGTTTTACTCGAGAATTTTGTGTATGGATAAAGGTTTGTTTTGCTTGGTTTAATTTTTCATTAAGCTCAATACCGATACCTTCTAGGTCTTTGCACACAGCGGCGCGGATGTAATCTGAATTTTCTCCAATGCCTCCGGTAAATAGTATGACATCGGCACCACCCATTTGAATTAAGTACGAACCGATAAAATCCCTGATGCGTTGAATAAAAATTTCCAGCGCGATTTGAGCTCTTTCATTACCTTGTTTGGCAGCAGATTCAACTTCTCGGCAATCGTTCGATATACCAGACAGGCCAAGAAGACCAGATTTACTGTTCATTATCTGGTTAAGATCATCAATACTCAGATGGTATTTTTTGGTTAAAAAAACCAGAATTGAAGGGTCAATATCACCACAGCGAGTCCCCATCATTAAACCTGCCATCGGCGTAAATCCCATCGAAGTATTGACCGAATAGCCTTTATCAATAGCGCAAATACTCGCACCACTGCCTAAATGACAGCTGATGATTTTTAGTTCTGCTAAGGGTTTGTTCATTTGTTCAGCACAAACTTGGCTGACATATTTATGGCTTGTTCCGTGAAATCCATAACGGCGGATATGATCATCCTGATAGAAATGGTAAGGGATAGCATATAGAAAATGTTCTTTTTTGATGCTTTGATGGAACGAAGTATCAAACACCGCAATTTGTTCTACTTGGGGTAATTTGTCAGCCATGGCTTTGATAAAGGCGATGTTGACCGGATTATGCAAAGGAGCTAATTCTATTAGCGTTTCTAATTGTTCTATTACGTCATTGGTTATAGAGACTGATTGGGTAAAATTTTCACCGCCGTGTGCCACGCGATGGGCGACACTTTTTATCTCTGCTATACAGGAAATTGCCTGATGATATTTCAATTGCTCAAGCAAGAAGTCAATCGCTTCATGTGGGGAATTTAACTCAATATTCTCCTGACGATGGCGTTTATTGTCTGTTTTTAGAACAAACTCTGCGTCTTCTTTGCCTATTTTATCTATCATCCCTTTGGCGAGTAATTTCTCGCTTGGCATAGAATACAATTGAAACTTTAATGTTGAGCTGCCTGCATTAATTGCTAATATCTTATTTTCCATAATGATGTTCTATTCCCAATTTAAAAATTGTCTTAATTGAATAATGCCTGTGTTGTTATACGCAGAAGTTGATAAAACGATTGAGGCTCCTGCATCGATAAGTTGCTGTGTAATTAGGTGTGCTTCTTGTTCGGTAATGACATCCGCTTTGGTCATAATGCCAATAACACGTTTGTTGAATGCGGTAGCAAACTGAGGCGCAAAAATATTGTGTGGATTATCGGCACACTGAACTAATGCGATCACATCAGCATCGTAAGAAACATTAATGAGCGCACTGTATAATCTAGGGTTCTCTAAGTATTCGCCAGGCGTATCGATAGCACTATGGGAAAACTGCATTGCTTGAGTTTTTTGGTATTCAATAATTTGATTATTCAAACTCTGCAATAATGTCGTTTTACCACTGCCACTTCGGCCAATTAACATCAGCTTTTTAGGTGGTACTAGTGTGCTAGACGCCTCTTTATGCGACCTCTCTGTTTTGGAGGCGCTATCTGTTTTGGAGTAGCTATCTGTTTTCGATGCGCTTTTCGTCATATATGAATTGCCGATCATGTACGAGTTAACGGACAAGTGGTAAATTTCATCATGTCCCCTAATGTATAGCTAACCTGTTTTAATGCATATTCCACTGCGGAAACATCGCCAGTAAATACTACAGAACCGGTGAAGCGATCAACGAAGCCTAATTCAATTGCACCGGATTTTGTGGCGATATCGCCTGCAATTATTGCCGCTTCGCTCGGTGTGATCGTCAGAATACCAATGGCGTTGGTTTCGCAATTTAATCCCATTTTTTGATAAAGCGCTTTGTTGGGATTAGCAATTAAATGTACTAGCGTAATCTGTTTACCTGGGACATATTCTTGAACGACTCTATCTTTCTCTTCATTCGCCATGGCTGGTTCCTTTATTCATAGTTATAAAACATGCTGCCATAAGGCTTTATCTGGTTTTGCTATACAGCTGTTTTGTACCAATAAACCTTTACTTCCTGCGCTATTTGACGCCTCAGTGACGGCGGTTTTTATGTCGGTTATTTCGCCGTTCAGTACCATGTAACATTTTCCACCAATGCCGAACGCCATGTGAATTCTAGCCAGTTGGACATTCGCGGATTTTACAGCAGCATCGGCAGCAGTAATGCAGGCACCAACACTGTAGGTTTCAACAATGCCGATGGATTTTTTATCGCCGATTTCATTTACACCACTTAATGCGGGTAGAACAGACGCATGAATGTTGGCAATAACAAAACTGTCTACAATTAGATGTTTACCTGCGTGAACACCATTATCGACTGCTTGTTTGATTGCACCGATTTCCCCGCCGACTAAGGCAATGTATTTGCCTGGGCAAATAGTTTTAGCGATTAAAAGTTCTACATTTGAGCTAGTGAGCATGACATCGGTGACTTCAATGCCTTTAGCAATGCTACTCAGTTCTACTAATCCAATGGCGTGATGCATGAGTTACTCCCTTGTTATTGTTATATCGGAATCAGAAACCTGGCTAACTACACCAGTAATGCTAGAGTGAATAGACACACCCAATGCGTCATTATCTGCAGTTGCGATGCACTGTTCTGCTTGTACGTGTTCGCCTACAGTGACGATAGGATTGGAAGGTTTTCCTATGTGTTGCTGCAAAGGAATGGTGACCTTGTCTGGTGACCAGTTGAGTGATTGTATTGGTGCATCTTTATTAAATTCTTCTAAATTAAGCCGAGCGACCAGACGTTTTGTTGGTAACATGCGATAAGTCATCATCGGGTCTACCTCGCGGAGTTCCCCTTCATATTTAGCGCCTTGCTGCCTAAATTGTTTTTTAAGCGTTTGGTTTACTCGCATAGGTGAAATTTCAACCGGGCATGCGTAAGCTTCACATATTCCGCATTCGGAACAGGTTAACGCGGAAAGTAAAATAGATGGCTTACTGACTTTTTCATAGCAGACTGCTTTAACTATTTCACTTGGTGACAACTCATGACCGATAAGATGTCTTGGGCAGAGCTCGGTACACATTTTACATTGCTCACAAACGTTACGAGCCATAGCCATAACAGATTGCAGAGATTGTTGTTGACGCTTAATGATTAAATGAGAGCGAGGGAGAACTAGCAGCCCACCGGTGGTTTTGGTCACCGGTTTATTGAGATCGTCGGTAACTTTTCCCATCATAGGACCACCAACAATAAAGGCTGGATCTGGTATGGTCACGCCTCCCGCCAATTGCAAAGCTTCTGCCAAGGTTATACCTATCGGTGCAGTAAAAGTAATAGGATTAGCAACGGCACCATTGACGGTTAAGGTACGCTTAGTGACGGGTTTATTGTGCTCTAATGTATCGGCTAGCTGGATTAAAGTTTGTACATTATTAACCAATACTCCAATGCTAATAGGTAAGTCACCGGCTGCAACTTGTCTACCAGTAGCGAGCCAAATAGTAATCACTTCATCACCAGCAGGATAGATGTCTGGTAAAACATGGATGCGAATATTATCCGGTAACAATGGCGTCAGAGCTAACATGGCCTGTTGATATTTTTCTTTTAAAGCGATGATGCCTTCTTTAGCCCCAGTCAATGCCATTCCATATTGCAATCCGCGAATAAGCTTGCTGGCTTCTTGGACCATTAATTGTTGATCAACTTTGAGCATGGGCTCGCATTCAGCAGCATTAACCAGAAATATTTCTGCTTTTGACTGTAATTTGACGTAAGTAGGAAAACCAGCACCACCTGCTCCAACGATACCTGCGTCACGTACATTTTGGAGCATGGTTTGTTGATCAGCCTTGTGCAAAGTGCTTGATACAATAACGTGATTTGATGCCTTAACGTCTGTAGGCGAATGTAATGTTTCCATTATAGAATTGCCTCTAATATTTTTTTGATGTCGTTATCTGTTGTTGGGCATGGGTTGGTTTCAATCGTACTGTCAGCAAAGGTTGCTTTAATTATTGCTGCTTGTTTTTCTCTCATCATTTTGTCGTTAATGCCCATTTTTCGTAACGACGTTTTGATATGTAGCTTCACCATTAACTGTTTGATTTGATAAATTAGTTGATTGACTGCGGCCATATCGTTGATTGATTTCGGGCACAGTTGGCAGAGTTTGGCAACTCTGGCATAACGTTTTCTGGCACGAATGTTTTTGGCGTTGTGTCGAATGACGTGAGGAAGCAAAATAGCATTAGCATGACCATGTGCTATGTGAAACTGACCACCTAATTGATGTGCAATAGCATGGTTTAACCCTAAGCCAGCTTGACTAAAAGCCATGCCTGCCATGCTAGATGCGTTGTGTACCTTTGTTCGTGTGGGTATACAAGAACCGTTAGTATATGCAGTAGGAAGATATTGAAAAATATTGTAGATGGCTTTTTCTGCTAGTGCGTCTGCAAAGTCGTTTGCCTCTAATGATACGTAGGCTTCTAGGGCGTGAGTTAATACATCCATGCCAGTGTTTGCTGTTATATCATCGGGTACGCTAACGATTAATTCGGGATCTAAAATAGCAATGTCAGGAAAAATACTGGGATGAAAAAGCGGGTATTTGATACCTTTTTCTTTGTCACTGATAACAGTAGCAGAGGTGACTTCTGACCCAGTACCGCTGGTTGTAGGTATTGCGATACAACATTCAAGAGGTAAATGGTGGTTTTGTTCAACAAAAAATCGTATTGCTTTGGCGGCGTCTATGGCCGAGCCGCCACCAAAACCGATGATGATATTTGGTTGTACTTTTTGTAAGTCAGCAATCCCTTTTACAATAGTGGTAATGTCGGGATCTGAGCTAATATCAGAATAAACGAATAACTCGTTATCGTTATCTAGCATTGACTTTAGTCGAGTGAACAGCGGACTGGTTGCTAAAAAGCCATCACAAACAATCCATATTTTTTTGTGAGTGAAGCGTTGCAAGTATTCAAGACTTGCAACACCGCTATATACTCTGGTTTTAACCGAAAATTTCTTCATCATCCCTTCTCAACGTTGTTAGTAATGACAACGCTTTTTAGTAATTAACGGATTGAAAATCCATTTTGCAATACGCAACGACGCGAACGCGCAAATGATTTTGCCGATGTGGTTCCTTCGCCTGTTGGGGTCGCAATTGTGAAGGTGGTAAAGCTTTCTGCTCCTACACCAATGCCACTGTAAGATGGTCCATTTTTAACAAAAATAGAGGTTTGCATTATTTGCGCGGCTTTGTTTAAGCGAGAGACATTCTGTGAATGCATAATCGCAGTATGATGTAAGCCATTTTCTACCGCTAAAGAGAGTTCGAGTCCTTGGTCAAAGTCTTTGACTCTTACAATCGGAATAACAGGCATAAGCTGTTCTTCTATAACAAATAAATCATCTTTTTCTGTTTCTAATATAATTAGCTTCGGTTCTTTTTCTGGGCAATCTATCCCAGCAGCGGCCAAAATAGTCGCGGGGCTTCTACCGACTAAATCTTTGTTTACTGCTCCGTTTAGAAAGCAAATATTACGCAAGCTTTCAATTTCACTAGCTTTAGATATTAAATGGGCATCAAACGATTGCATTTGTTGAATTAACTGATCAGCGACTTGATCAACGACAATAACTGATTTTTCGGCAATACAAGGGACGTTATGGTCTAACGATGCACCAGCGATAATACTTTTTGCCGCATGAATGATTTCTGCTGTTTCATCAACTAAGCAAGGTGGATTTCCTGCGCCTGCACCAATTACTTTTTTGCCAGTTTTCATTGCCGATTCAACTATGGCAGGCCCACCGGTTACAGCTAATAAAGCGATGCCTGGATGATTCATCATCTCTTTAGTTGCTTTGAAACTAGGTTGCTTAATTGTGACGATTAAGTTTCTAATTCCACTGGCTTTAAATGCAATTTCTTCCATTTTACTGATCAGCCATAATGAGACGATTTTGGCTCCCGGATGAGGAGAAAAATAGACACTATTACCCGCGGCAATCATACTAATGGAATTGTTGATGATGGTTTCTGTTGGGTTGGTGCTTGGTGTAATTGAACCTATCACTCCATACGGAGAGTATTCGTACAACACCATTCCATCATCACCGGTCAATGCTTGAGTGGTTAGATCTTCTATACCGGGGGTGTTTTCAAGCGCTGCCTGATTTTTTAGAATTTTGTCTTCTGTGTTACCCATCCCTGATTCCGCAACTGCATCGGCCGATAACTTAGCAAT
Organism: Vibrio sp. MA40-2; assembly: GCF_047302445.1. Classification (NCBI taxonomy): domain Bacteria; kingdom Pseudomonadati; phylum Pseudomonadota; class Gammaproteobacteria; order Vibrionales; family Vibrionaceae; genus Vibrio; species Vibrio sp. MA40-2. The sequence goes on along the minus strand of NZ_CP178627.1, from coordinate 621,048 downwards.
GATAGGCGCAATTTCTTTGCGAATAGCGGTAATAATTGCACTACGAGTTTTTAATGGGCTTTGATGGAATCTTTTAAATGCTTTTGTCGCAGCCATTATTGCTGTGTCGACATCGTCAAACAGTGCATACGATTCTGAGGATGAACTTTCGACATGGCTTGCCGTGGTGGCAGCCAGTTTCTCAGTTAAAATATTGCGTACTATGGTCTCTAATTCAGTGTTGTCCATTTTTTAGTTTTCCTCTAAATCTAAATTTTTAATAGCGGCTAATGCAATGTCTACATCTTGAGCCACTGTTCCGCCACTAATACCAATGGCTCCAAGTAATTCCTTGCCGCTGTATAAAGGAATGCCACCTCCAAATGTGATGATTTTCCCATCACACATACTTTCTAATTGGTAAAGATCGTTTCTCGGTTGAACTAATTCTGATAATTGATGGGTTGCGGTTTTTAGAGCGACGGATGTATAGGCTTTTTTCGGTGCCAATTCAGTGCTCACTAACAACGCATCTGGCATACGGTAGGTCATAATTAAATGACCATTGTTATCGACCACTGAAATGACAACAGGTACCGCGAGTTTCATTGCTGCATCAACGGCTTGTTTCATCATTTGATGCACGTGGGCAAAGTTGAGTTTCATGGTTGGAGGCATAATTGGTTCCTCACTCCGCTGTTGTTGATCTTGAGTTTGTGAGCTGCTGGTAGCTTGTGTTGATAACGTCGTTGCTTCTAGGTAGTTGTTTACAATTTGGTTGATCATTTTTTTATTAACGTTGAGCTGATCTTCATGGCGAGCTAATGCATAAAGAAAATCCGAAAGGCGATTAATATATTTGAGTACAACAGGGCGTACCGTTTGCAATTGAGCAAGAGAAACCAGACGTCTTTCTGCTCGTCTAGCAATGGTCCGAGCGTAATGGAGCCTACTGCCAGATTCAGAACTACCAGGTAATATAAAACTACGTACTGGAGGCAGAGCTGACATACAACGATCTATCGCTTTTTCCATTTGCTCAATATCGCTATCTTCGACTATTTTTTGATCGGTTTTGATAGCGTTCTCTTTTGCTGTGGCAATCTCGGCACCTAAATAGAACAGTTGATGCTGAATTGACTCTAGCAAGGCGATATTGTCGCTATCTTGCACCGTCTTGCTGGCTAAACTAATACAAGAGTTTAATTCATCGATGGTCCCGTAAGTTTCGACTTGTTCATCCGATTTATTGACTCTTACACCACCAACAAGTGATGTTGAACCTGCATCGCCTTTTTTTGTATAAATGCTCATTACAACTTACCTTTATTGCTCATCTTGATAGCTAACCGAATCGACAATGCCAATAATGGCGAGATCGACGGCTTCTGAACCGTTGTCTTGAATAAGCCTTGCTGATGATCCGCGAGTGACAAAAACCAGTTCACCTTCTCCAGCGCCAACGCAATCTGCGGCTATTTCATCTGACCATTCCGGATTGGATAGCTTCGTTTCATTTCCATTAATACGGCGTACAATCAGCAATTTTCTGCCGATCAACGATGGCGTTTTTTGGGTTGAAACAATTGAACCAACGACTTTTGCTAATTGCATGAGTAGTTACCTCACTTTAATCAAGTGAATGTTTTTCTGAATAAGAATATCTTTGGCGAGTTGCGTCACAAGTATGGAGTGAGGTGCAATAAGCCATTTACCAGAAAATGTGATGACCTGTTGGTAACTAATTATCGAGCCTGTTTCTAAGCCGATAGGGTTACCAAGTTGGTCGTATAAATGAACCGGTAAAACCGACAGTTTCTCTAGTGGTAGGGAAGGGAGCAATTGTTGATGAAGACTGATTTTTAGCTTTAAGCCATAAGAAAGAGCTTCATAAACACTTTTGACTGCCACATTGTTCTCTACACTATGCCCATCGGCCAACTGTTGAATAAACAGCATGTCAGGAAGCGCAATAAATAGTGTGCCGTATTGAGTATAAACAGAAGTTGGTAACCCTTGAGCTAGTTGATGTGTATCCGTTTTGTAGGTACTTGAACCGCGTTGTGTTAATACGGTAATGACGGCATCAACGATTTTCTCGATGTCAAAATTATTGATATCAAAAGTGCTCATAGTTACAGGGTTAATATCGAGCTCACTACTGGCCACTTACTTCACCTCTATTCTTTTATTAGGACAGCAAACGCTTCACTGTTACCAAGATCTGCTGCATTAGCTTCATCTGTATCAATATGCATTTCTAGTGTGAGTTCTGGATCAACACGTATTGCTACATCATCGAAAATAGCTTTTCGTAATGTGCCTTGAATCGCAATTTTCACAGAATCACCATTTGAAACACCATAAATCAGCGCATCTACTGGCGACATATGGATATGACGCAGGGCGATAATGGTGCCTTGTTGTAGCGTTACTTCACCGAATGGGCTCACAAGTCGCACGCCAGGGGTGTCACTGAGTCGACCAGATAAACGAAGCGGGGCTTTTACGCCAATACTTCTTGCATCGGTGGCCGAAAGTTCAACTTGTGTTGCACTGCGTAAAGGGCCCAAAACTCTCACGCGTTCGATACAGCCTTTAGGACCACATACAGTTAACGTTTCTTCTGCCGCATACTGACCTGGTTGAAGTAAGGCTTTTTTTACGGTTAAATCGTTACCTGGAAATAGTTGGTTGAAATCTTCTTTACAAAGATGAATATGCCTATTAGACACACCAACAGGAATAGGTCGATGACGCAACTGTTCGAATACATTATCAACTGCGTTGCGAATAACATTTTCGTTAATCATTTTTCTTACCCTTATTTATGCAATTGCCATGCGGTTCTCCTTTGATTCTTGGACAGGCTGGGTCTTGGCAGATATTGCATGTAGGTTCTAACGGTTGGTTGTGCTCTTGTTCATCGCTGGCTAGATCTTGATTAGAGATATCTTCCATAGACGTTTCTGCCGATAATTGATTCTGTTGTGTGTCGTTATCTATATCAGTATTATCAAGAGTATCAGCAGGTTGGTCGGTTGTTACTTCAACTTGTGGCTCAACACTCTCAATAGGAAGCGCTGGTACCTTCGGTTTTTTTACCGTTGTATTTATCGCATTGAGCAATTGTTGATCTGGACGTGATATAACTTTATGAGAAACTAAACCACTGTGTTTTTCGGCTAATGAAGCACCTGTAGAGATTGCCGATTGAACAGCAGAAACGTCCCCTGTGATTTTTATCATCATCCAACCACCACCGTTGGTTTTTTCTATTTCAACAATATTGACGGCGGCACATTTAGCCATAGAATCAGCAGTGTTAATTGCTAAAGCTAGTCCTTTTACTTCTAATAAACCAAGAGATATCTTCACCGTGGTGTTCTCCTTACTGCTCATTCATTTATTTTAAATGGGATACCTTTGACCAAACGTGCTGCGTTGCTACCTAGGTTTCTTAGTTGTTCTGGTTTGGTAGTTGCGCTAGAGCTTGTTCTGAATAAAGGTTGCTGTTGTTGCAAATTTTTGTAATGAATTACTATTTCGTTATTGGAACAGGCGATTCCTACAGCTAATGCCGATTGATGAGCGGCCTCATACGCGTTTTCTTCGATGGAATACTCACTATTAGCTTGCTTAATTTGAAACGGAATACCTTCTTCCTCAATACCCCAAAGGACTTGATTCCATTGGTTATCAATCTTGCCTTGTTCTGTCATGATCAAAATACTGGGTTTATGCTCGCTGAAGTTAATCATTGTTTTTCTCCTTTGACATGGAGAGGATCAAGCCTGTTGCGACGGCGTTTCTCGGTCCTTCACAGCCACGAACATTTCCTTGACCAGCAACAAGGTTGTAATGAGCGAGTGCATCGGTGACCAATTGTGGTATTTCGAAATCTAGAGAAGAGCCTCCGACCAAAACGACAAAAGGAATATCACGGATATTGCCTGTTGGGCTGACCGTTTTCAGTGCGCGTAAAGAGTTGGTTACAAAAACTCGTGATTTGGCGTTTTGTCGAATGTTGCGAACTTTTTCCAATGTAAGTTCGCCGTCAAGTGGGATAAAGCCATCTTCTTTCACTACGACAACGCGAGCAAACACATCGGATGAAAGTGGTTTATCAAAAAATTGTACGGTGTTATCTTCATGACGAATATGAAATAAACTTTCAACTTTCGCGAGTGGGTAGCGTTTAATGTCTTCGGCTAAATAATGATCTTGTAAGCCCAATTCCGCTGCGATAATCATGGTGACCATTTGTCCCGCACCAGCGAGGTGAATTGCGACAATATCTTCCTTACTATTGATGATAGAAGCATCGGTTGATCCTGCTCCTAAATCTAAAATAGCCATTGGTTTATCTGTACCTGGAGTGGTGAGTGCGCCTAAAATAGCCGCTTCCGCTTCCGCACCTCCTATCTGTACATCAATGCCTAACGTATGGCGAATATCTTCTGCAATTCGTGCCATTTGTAAATGGTCAGATTTCACCATAGACGCAATGCCAACAGCGTGTTCGAGAGCAAATTCACCTGCAAGCCCGCCTTGTACGTTGACCGGTACTAAGGTATCTACTGCGAGTAAATCTTGGATAAATATTTCATCACAAGGTTTATTGGTTAATTCCGCCATGGTCTGCCGAACATTTTCTATCATGCCGCCAATATTGGTTCCGGTTTCGCCAGTGGCATTGGTGAGTTGACCAATCGAAGATACAGCATCCATAACTGCTTCGCTGCCACGGGCAATATCAACTTCTAGGGTTTGGTTTTTGCTGAATAGCGACAGTTTACCGGCAGGAATGACTCTCGCCTTAACATCACCTTCTGGCGTTTTAACCACAACAGCGGAACGAGTGCCAATTAATGCACGAGCCACTGGTACAATACTTTTAGTTTCGTCGGCAGTGAGTTCAAACATAGTCGCAATACCATATGGGTTAGATAGGGTACTGATGACTTTGCCTTGTTCGGCGACTTCTATTGCGGCTTGCATACCTAGTGGAATTTTGTCGACAAAGGCAACCTCATCCACAATAGGTATGACTTTATTGAGACGATTGTTAACTAGAACGCCATCGTCTTTTTGTAATATCGCGCCAGTAATGTCATACCCTGCATATTGCGCCGCGTTGATCATGGCTGCCGCGTCTGCGAAATCGATCTCTTTAGGGACGACCACGATATAGGATTTCGAATTATCAAGTGTTAATAAATCATTAAAGGAAATGGTGACACCAACACCAATCCCAAGTCCACCAGGTGTCTTGGGATTGTGACCAATCATGGTTGATTCGGTGATAATAGTTTCTGTTATCATCTCCATTGCAACATCACCGATCACAGGTGTGGCCTCATTAATTCGGATAAGATCAAGCTCTTTTAGAGAAATACCAGCCTTTGCCACTAAAAGATCTAGTGCTTTGTATATTCCTACTAAGTTTTGTTTGGTGCCTTTAATTCCAGTCGTATCTGTAATCGCACTGGCGAGAAAATGCACATCAGCTGCATTATTCGGCTGTGCTAAAGTAATATTTGACTGAGCTAAAGTGACTTCAGTAGAAGAATTACCAATGTCTACGCCAACAATATAAGTCATAATCTTATCCATATCTTACGGTTGAATTGAGAGTGTTGTTGCTTAGTTATCACCTTGTAGTTTCTTTCTTTGTTGGTATAACTCAGCGGCTTCTCTAACGAACTCTGCACAAATAGTTGCTTGATATTTGCTATCTAATTCTTGAGCGATATCGAGTAACTCTTGTTTAGTAGATCGGTATGGTCTTAGCGCGTTGTAGATATCGAGTACTTTTTCATCTGGCACTGCAGTTAATTCTGCGGCACGTTCGAAGTTAAGTGCTAAAAGTTCTCTACCTGCATCGCGTGCGATTTCAGCTTGAGTTCTTAGAACTTCAGGCGTGATACGCATGTCTTCATTGGTTACGCTGCCGTTAAGTACGTTTTCTACCGTGATATCAGCAGCGGTTTTACCTGTTGGTGTTTTCACCCAATCAGGATGTACTGATGCTAAAGGGTAATCATTTACAGTCGCGGTTTTACTGCTAGTCGGTGCTGAGCTTGGAGCAGGCGCAGAACCTTGTTGACTATTCATTTTTTCCAGTACATCGCGAACCATAGATTCAATCGTTTCTGAGTTCATCTGTTCTTCCTTTTTAAATAACGACCGCTAGCTCAACCGCTTTTTTGCCAGTCACAACATGTTTGGTTTCTTTGATATGCAAGACGGCAGATTTTGCTTGGTACTTTGGTCTTGCCATCTGATCATTCAATGTTGGAACCGGTTGCGGGGTTTCCCCTTTAGCATATTTGGCGGCGTTTTTACCTATTTGACGATAGGTTTCTAACGTCAGCAAAGGTGCTTGCGGAAATAGCTCTAAGTTAGATAAAGGTGGTAAACCTTTTTGGTGTATGACCGTTGTTCCTTTAGATTGAATTCCGATACAAATACCAGAGCCACAAAGGTGCTCACCTTCCACTGCGACAAACGCAACATCAGAAGATTTGAAGCATCGAATAACTCGTGAACTTAACCCTTCTTCTTCAATTCCGGCAATCATTTCACGCAAGATGTTTTGATGTGGGACACCGATAATATTTTCGGTTTGAGATAGGCCAAATGCAGGACCTACCGCAATGACAACTTCATCACGTTTGGTGCTGATTTTGGCTTCACCTCGATCTTGCAAGAAACCTTCTGAGGTCGAAGTTGTAGCGTTGGTTACCGCTGTTTTCTTAAAAGAAACGGCTTGCGAATCTTGTTGTTGTTGCATGCTGCCGATAACATCTTCAATGATAGTTCGCAGCAATTTTTCGTTAATTTCCATAGTTAACCTCCTTAGCCGAGCTCGTTTGGATCAAGCGCATTTGGGATATTTTTAACTTGTTCCCAACGTTCGCCTTCAAGTCGATAACCCGATGCTGGACCCGCATAATCATTGAGATGATTGACTGCAGAACTCACTTCATTATCACCAACAATAATGGCTGATGTGTGCAAATAATCGCCGGAGATTTTAGCTTTTTGGATATTTAACATGTCTTTAGCAACATCTTCGAATCCACCTTCTACCAGCGCTTTTACCACTTCTAACCCGGTGCGATTTTGATCAATGATCTCTTGCGCCGCTTTAAGGTCTTCTACAATATTTCGTTCTGGCATGTCTTTAGAACCGTGAGCATAGGTGGCAGCCGTTACTTCTTCATCGGTTATTGTTGGTAGCCCCATTCCTGCAAAAATAGCTTGCATTGCTCTAGCGGCTTTGTTGCGTGTTGCCACGACGTCTTCTTCTAAGACTGGGTTTAATCCACCATCTACTTTTAGATCTCGTTGTAGAATGTTGTAGTCATCAAAATCTTCTGCATCTTCGTTGGAACCAGCAAACATGTTGTCGTAATTTGGTACGGCGGAATAACCAGAAGAGATGAAATCGGTTCCTGGTAAAAACTGCATCAACATACGAGCGGTTCGTCTCATATCTGAGTGAGTGAAGGTTTGGTCATTACTTGATGCACATTCTAGATCTAAAGAAGAGCAGATTAGGTTTTCAGCCAGTACAGCTCGAATGCCGGAAGGAACCGCAGATGGCACACCAATACAGCTTACCGAACCATTTTGTAGCCCTTGTACACCAGCAGCTTTAGTTATGTAGATACAACGAGCTTCTAGGTAGAGCATTGATTTACCTTCGGCATAACCCATTTGAACTTCTGAGCCACTACCTGAAGTGAAGCGCATTTTTAAACCACGAGAAGCGTAAGATGAAGCTAAGAACCCTTTAGACCATGGAGTATCATCACCATCGGTAAAGACTGGTTCAGTACCATAAACTGAAATGGTTTCGGCGTAGCAGGTGTGTCCTAACATACCAAGTTTCAGTTCGGTTGCTTCTTCTAGCGCACATTGAGTTAATACGCCAGGGCGACCAACTTGTGAACCTACTAATAAAGCGATGGCGTTGAATGGAGCATAACGAGCAACGGCAACGGTGGTTTCTTGTTCATCAAACCCGCGCAATGCGCCTTCTGCTGCGTCAGCCGCGATTTGTACTGGGTTGTCTTTAATATTGGTAACGTGTGCTTGTTGAGATGGTGTTTTTCTAGCGCGCATTTTCTGCATCGACATCATCATTTCGACTACGTTCATTTGTGACATAACATCAACAATTTTTGCTGGTGTCATAGCTGTCGTTAATGGCACGATATCTTTACGCGCTACATTTGGATCACACAGCATATTGGCGAGCTTGGCAGAATCCATCGCCATTACTTTTTCGGCGTTATCCAGATTAATACCATAGCGGGCAATAAAATGATCAATTAGGTCAAAATCGGCTTTTGGTTTGCTATCGAGTTCGACAACTTCACCATTGACAATTTTAATGGAAGGTACAGGATCGTTAGGGCTATCCATAGCGATAAACCCTTCTTCGACCCACTCTTTTACAAAGCCGTCCTGATTAACAGGGCGTTTTGCCAATGCTTCAAATCGTTTTGATTTCATGGATCAACCTCTGTTTAGCATTAGATATAAGAAGGACGGTCATTTGTTGGTTCATCACCCATTGTTCCTAGTAGGGTTTTACCAACTTCACGTGCTGATATGACAGCTTGACGCACAGCGCCTGAATCACCTGAAATAACTAAAATCGCTTCATTACTGAAGCTCGTTCCGTTGGCAGGTGTGCTGTAAGCAACGGTTTCTACGTTGGCAGATTTCACTGCGGTATCGGCCATTAAAACGCCAACAGCCGCAGGGGCACCAACAATAATTCCACACGCTTTACCTAGAGGTGTACCAAATGCTTTCTCCAATGCGTAACTTGCACGTGCGCTATATTGCAACTCGATATGACCAGCGTCATTGGCATAAACATCGCCAAAAGTACGGTCTAGTTCCTTAAGTGCAACTTCAACAGCACGTCTTACATCTGATACATCGTCGCCACCAAATATAATTAGTGAACCATGTCCCGCACCACCTTTGGTATCGCGAGGTAGTTCAATCGAAACCACTTCTGTATTAGTGCTTTTAACGGCTTCATCTGCCGCCATAATATGTGGGCCAGCACCGGTACGTGCGCCTAAAATACCGATAGAACGATATTTTTTTTCTAATTTCATTGCCTCTAGGACTTCGGTGTCGACATTGGCAATAACTAAACCAATTGTGTCACCAATCGCAGTGCCAACAAATTCTGTTAATCCACAGGTTTTTTGAGCCATTTTGCTGCCTCGTTCAATGTTTTGTTGATCGGGAGTTTGATTTGCTTGATCTAAAACTTTTGCCATAACCTGAGTCATGACTTCATCGACCAGGTTGCTGTTCATTATTCAAGTCCCTTTGGAAGTATTTTTTCAACGTCCGTATGAGGACGAGGAATAACGTGTGTTGCGACGATTTCGCCAACGTTAGCAGCAGCAGAAGATCCTGCATCGGTTGCCGCTTTTACTGCTCCCACATCGCCACGAACAATCACTGTAACCAAACCTGAGCCAATTTTTTCATAACCGACTAGATTCACGTTTGCTGACTTAACCATAGTGTCAGCTGCTTCAATAGCAGCAGTTAACCCTTTAGTTTCAACCATACCTAATGCTTCTTGTTGCATAATTAGCCTCTACTTTTGCTTTGTTGAATAGATGTAAACTTTTTGTTTTATAGATTTAAATCGAAATATAAATACCAGGCTAAATCTATACTGAATAACTGATAAAAAATTGTCTTTTTAGTATAAATATATGAATTTATCCTGATGTGTTAATGGTAAAAAATTGCTGTTGTTTTCTTAATGTCTTTATTTGACAGTGAGTTAGATGATTTTTAAAAAATGAATAAATAGTGAAAAAGTAATATTCATTTTCGAGACACAGGTATAAAAAATGCGATGTTATATGATCTGAGTAACATTTGGATAAAATACTAATGACAAATTATTATTGTTTATTTTAGTCAAGGTGAATTAACTTAACCATCTGATATTGTGTGGTTATTTTTTTGTTATCTTACGAGGTTCGATAAATAATTAGTAATTATTTATGAGGTTAAGCGGGTAATTTCTATATTTTATGATGATTTTTTATCACTAATACTAGGAGTTTGTCGCTATGATGAATGACAGAAGTATCGTTAAGTATAGTATTGGTTAAGTATGTGTTTTTATTTGTATTAAGTAGTTTATATAGAGTAGTGACCTTAATTAAAAAAATAGTGATCTGTGATAAGAAATATAAACAACTTTAATTTTATTATAAAAAATACATCGCGACTGTTATTTAAAAAATCTGACATAAATTAAATAAGGGTTTGTCATGAAAGACTCATTGAAAGCACAGTGTATAGCAGAATTTTTTGCTACAGGTTTGTTTTTATTTTTTGGGGCGTCTTGCTTAGCTGCAATTAAAGTAGCGGGAGCGTCATTTGGTTTGTGGGAAATCTGTATAGTGTGGGGGCTTGGTATCTCACTTGCGGTATATCTCTCTGCTGGAATTTCGGGCGCTCACTTAAATCCAGCGGTTACGGTTGGTTTGTGGTTATTTGCTAATTTTGATAGGCGTAAAGTGGTACCTTACATTGTTGCTCAAACAGCGGGTGCGTTTTTTGGCGTTGCGGTTTGTTACTTTATTTATGCCGATCTGTTTGTCTTATACGAACAAACACATTCAATGATACGTGGTAGTGAAGACAGTTTGTATCTTGCTAGTATTTTTAGTACCTATAATAATCCGGGTATTTCAATTTGGCGAGCAGCGGCGGTAGAAGTGATTATTACCGCGACATTAATGGGGCTTATTCTAGCCTTGACCGATGATGGTAATGGCGTGCCAAAAGGGCCATTAGCACCATTACTTATTGGTGTATTGGTTGCCGTTATTGGTGCTGCTACAGGGCCATTGACAGGATTTGCTATGAACCCGGCACGGGATTTTGGACCTAAATTATTTGCATTTTTCGCCGGATGGGGAGAAATCAGTTTTACAGGTTTGACTGAGATCCCTTACTTTATTGTACCGATTGTAGCGCCTCTTATAGGAGCATGTATTGGTGGAGCGGGTTATCGATTCTTTATCACAAAAAATTTAGTTCCAGCTTAAACAATAGATCTAATTTTTGAACTAAAACACGGTTTTACAATTAATGAAAGGCGAGCAGTGCTTACTGTCACATATAGTAGCACTGCCCGTTGAAATTTTAAGTCTGTAGTGGTTATTTATTAGTCAAATCGTAATAAGGTAAATGATACAGATGAAATCAGATAGCTTTTTAGAATCACAGGGTATTAATAAAATACTGGAAGATTTTGCTAACGCAACTGGATTGGCTGTGGTTTTGGTCGATATAGAAGGTCGAGAGGTATCTGCCAATTTCAATTTTACCGATTTTTGTTTGAAAATTCGTCAGAACCCAGACTTGCATGGGCGATGTAAAAGTAGTGACCGGTGTGGTGGTTTGGAAGCATCAAAAGAGAACAAACCGTGCGTTTACCGGTGCCATGCTGGATTGATTGATTTCTCTATTCCTTTGGAGATAAATGGTCATTTAGTTGGATTTGTACTTTGTGGACAAGCCAGAGTGAAAAATGCCAATGATTTAGGCGATATTCAACCTGTCGATAAGAAATGGATGAAAAATGCAGAGTTAGTTGGTGATTATGAAAAAATCCCGGTGATAGATTATGCTAAGTTATTTTCTGCTGCTGACTTATTGAAAGTCTTAGTGGATGATTCACTTAAAAAGCACATGGATTTTGTGGTTATCAACGATAATTACGACATTAAAAGTCTCTTTCATAGCCGCGATAGTCGGCACTCGTATGACGGGAAAATTAAAAAGGCTGTCAGGTATATTGAAACACATTATTTCGAAGAGATTAGGTTAGAAGAGGTCGCCGATCATGTTTTTTTAAGTCCGCACTATTTCAGCAAGTTATTTAAAAAAGAAATAGGGGTAGGATTTAATCATTATGTGAACCAGCAGAGGCTTCAAGGTGCGAAGAAAATGCTCCAATATAGTGATTGGTCTATTTCAAGAATTGCACATAATTTAGGTTATTCTTGCTCGAGTTACTTTTGTAAAGTATTTAGAAACTCGTATGGGATGACACCTCAAGATTTCAGAAATTCAATCTCAGAAGAACATGAAAATAAAGTTAATTAATACAATAAAGTTAATTAATATATTTAAATTTATCCATTATGCTGTCCTCTATAAAGGCAGAATCGTTATAGTTGTAATTTAGTTGTAATTGCAAGTTTTTAAAGTAGTTGAGGGGGAAATATGTATGTTTTTTCTCGGATACTGCGAGAGTGGCAAATTTTTCTTTTATCTTTATCCATTTTTACTTATTTGCCTATCCACAGTTCTTTCCTGAAAAAGAGTGTTGTTAATAATCAACATAAAAAAGCAGAATCTTATAAATATTGTCCTATGGTTGGCTTGTTGCTCGGTTTTTTTTCCGCGATAACCTATCATTATTCAATACTATTTTTTTCTAAATCTGTTGCGGTTATTTTATCTATTGTTGTTAGTTTTTTTTTGGCAAGAAGACCAAAATTGCATCTATTCTTTGATGTTAAATCAAGCTCGACTTGCTTAAAAAACAGTCAATATTCAAAATCAATTTTTAGTTCAAATAATGTGTTGTTTTTATTTTTCGTTATCATGTTATTTTTTGTTAAATATATGGTTTTAATGCAAGTTGTTAATGTTTATTTAGTTATAGTCTTATCTAGTTGTTTGAGTTATTCAACAGCATACAGTCTTATTTATACGGATAATTGTACTAAAGAAAACAACGAACAAGAACAACCTGAAATATTTCCTTTAGAGAGAAAAGATGATGTGATTTTTTTAATATTTATCACCTTGTCAATATTATTCTTAAGCTTAAATTCTAAATTGAGCTTTTTTCTTCTTTTAGCAGCTTTTTTAGTTAGAATTGTTTTGTTCTTCATGAGTGTAAGTCATTGTTGCATAGATAAAAAAGCGCCTATTGAAGTGATTAGGATGGCGGTTGAAATATTATGTTATGTATTGGCGTTTATTTCCTATATTGATTGTTAATACCTGTTGTTTTTATAAAAATAAATTGTCCACTTATAATAAAAAATTGTGTTCTGCAGTTTTTTTATAGCGATGACTCAGTATTTATTTGATCTGTTTTTATAATGTGTGCAAATGATCGATTAAGTAAGGAATTTGTATGTCATTTGCGTTGAATTTACCAAAATTGAGTTTTTCTGGTGTCGGAGCGGTTGAAGATTCTGTTGCCGAACTCGATAAACAACCTGTTAAAAAAGCACTGATTGTTACCGATGCGAATTTAGTTCAATTAGGCTTGTTAGATAAACTATTTCAAGAGTTAAAGCGATATTCAATTGACTATGTTGTTTTTGACCAAGTCACACCAAATCCTACTGCGTCATTGGTAAGACGTGGTTTAAGTCAATATATAGAATCACAGTGTGACTGCTTTATTGCCGTTGGTGGCGGAAGCCCAGTGGATTGCGCCAAAGCTATTCGAGTTATGGCGTCAAATGAAGGCGATATTTGTGATTTCAATGGGGTAGGGATGGTAAAAAATACAGGTGCCTTCTTTATCGCTATTAACACAACGGCAGGAACCGCTGCTGAAATGACTTCTAATTCCGTTATTACCGATGAAGATAATCAAGTCAAAATGGTTATCATTGATAGTAAACAAATTCCGGATATCGCGGTTAATGATCCGACGTTGATGGTCGATTTACCCTCCGGTGTAACCGCAGCAACAGGTATGGATGCACTAACTCATGCAGTTGAAGCTTATGTCACGCCTGGCTCTCATACTTTAACCAAGCCGACGGCTTTAGAAGCAATAAGGTTAATTACTAAATGGTTACCGGTTGCTGTAGACGATGGCAAAAATTTGTCAGCGCGAGATAACTTGGCGTGTGCTCAGTTTCTAGCGGGTATGGCCTTTAATAGCGCAGGATTGGGCCTAGTTCATGCTATGGCTCATCAGCCAGGAGCAACGCATAATTTACCCCATGGTGTCTGTAACGCAATACTGCTACCAGTCGTATGCAAGTTTAATGCGGAGCTTTGTCCTGAACCATTTCGTGCAGTGGCTGAGGTGATGGGTGGCGCCACGTTTGATCTCAATGATAAGCAAGCCGCTGATTTAGCTGTTGAGCTAATTTGTAAGTTATCTGAAAGAGTCGGTATCCCAAGTGGGTTTGCTGAATTAGGAATTACAGAGTCTGATCTAGCTGGCTGGATTGATAAAGCGATGCAAGATCCTTGTCTTCCTGGTAACCCAAGACAACCAAATGAAGCCGAAGTTTTAGCACTTTATAAACAAGCGCTTTAATAGCGTTATCGCTCAATCGGCGTAGCAGAAAAAATGGCGTTATGCCGATTAAAAGCAACATCAACTATTTTAATTAACCGATCAATTGATTTATTTAATCACTTGATTTAACTAAGCAATCAATAACTGATTTATTGATTTTAAACAAAAGTTTTTTTACAAAAACAGGCAATATCACTATTCCAATAGGTGAGAATAAAGTTCACTTTATTCTTTAAAAGGGAACCAAGTAGAAGCTTGGGCTGTACCCGCAACTGTGTTTGGCGAGCTAATAGCAATGAACCACTGGACTTTGTCTGGGAAGGAGCTGTTATGTGTTGACCCATAAGCCAGGATACCTGCCTAACGGGATAACAAGCATGCGAGCGGGTGTCTCGACGTTTATTCGTTATTTATACAATAACCAATTCTCTCTTCCTCCCTATCGCCATCTTTTATTCAACCAGCCTTTGGGTCGGTATAAAATTTTGGAAATAGAATTATGAAATGTTCAACCAACTTTCGCCATTTGATCAGGAAATTTTTGCTACTAGCCGTAGTGCCGTCAATAGTCAGCATGTCTACAGTTGCGTCGGATGATAATGTTACTAATACCGCAGGAAAAAAAATGAATACTCACAAATCAGCAATTGTATTGGCTGCTTTTGGAACCTCTTATGACAGTGCAGTTAATTCATTAGTTGCGATAGAGAAGCATATTGAATCGGCCTATCCTAATACGCCCGTTCGCTTTGCTTTCACTTCTAATATTATTCGAAAGAAATGGCATGCACGTCAAAATGATGAAGAATATAAACGTGCTCACCCACAGGTACCAGAGCATTTTTATGGCGTTAAAAATGTATTGGGTACCTTGGCTGACCTGCAAAATGAAGGCTATAAAAATATTGTTGTCCAAACCACGCTTCTTTCTCATGGTGAAGAATTTATTGATTTAAAGGCGTATGTGGATGCATTGGCTTCGATTGAAACTACTAAAGAAAAATGGAAACCTTTTAACCATATCGCTATCGGTCGTCCTTTAATGGGTACTTGGGGACATCATTATGAATATCAGGCTGATCTTGATGTTCTTGCTAGTGCATTAGCCGACGATATTGCTTTAGCAGAAAAAAATGACTCTGCTTTAGTTTACATGGGACATGGTAACGAGCATTTATCTACTGGTTTGTATGCTGAATTAGAGCAGCGATTAAATACCATGTATCCACAAGTGAACAGTTATGTTGGCTTGGTAGAAGGTTTTCCTGGTTTCGATATGTTGTTGGAAAAAATACAAGCCGATCAGATTACCAATGTCACTATTAAACCACTAATGGTTGTTGCTGGTGATCATGCAACTAATGATATGGCAGGCGACGAAGATGACTCTTGGAAGGTCATGTTATCAACAAATAATATTAATGTGATTCCAGTTTTAGAAGGTTTGGGCAGCAAACAAACGATTCAGGCAATTTATTTACGTCACCTTCAAGATGCGGCAAAAGATGCCGGCATTGAATTGGAGTAATAGTAAAGATGAATCACTCACTCGGTTGTTCTACTGCCCACTCTATAGAAAGTAACGTTATCGAGCATAATGTTATAAAAAGCGATGTTATAGACAACAATGTTATAGACAACAGCACTATTGCAAATAATGTGCTCATAGAAGTTAAGGCATTGTCACGCTCGTTTGGTAACAGCGTGGCTGTTGATGAGGTGAATTTTGTTATTCAGCCGGGTGAGATATGTGCTTTTCTTGGGCCAAATGGCGCAGGGAAAACCACCATCATAAAAATGTTAACGGGTTTATTGGAACCGAGTTCGGGTCATATTCTTTACCAGAATGAACAGTATGATCCGAGCCGCCTAGCGTTGAAAAAAATGATAGGAGTAGTTCCACAACATAATAACCTTGATAAAGAACTTACGTTAACAGAAAACCTTAGAGTGCATGGCTTATTGTACAAAATGCGCGGTAGTGTATTAAATAATGCTATTGAACAATGCCTTGAATTTGCCCAATTATCCGAACATAAAAATAAGCCAGCGGGTAAGTTATCGGGTGGCATGAAACGCAAATTAGTGATTGCTCGAGCACTCATGCATAACCCTAAAATTCTCTTCTTAGACGAACCAACCGTAGGGCTTGACCCACTGGCTCGTCGAAAAATGCTGTCATTTCTAAGCAAGATAAATAGGGAAAGAGAATGCACCATATTTCTTACTACCCATTACATCGAGGAAGCAGAAAAATTAGCGGAACGAGTTATTTTTATTGATAGAGGAAGAATCGTTACTCAAGGCACGTCAGAAAGTTTAAAACAACAGCTAGGCTGTTGCGCGATAGACATCGAGAAAGAGGAATTAGAGCAAGAGTTTTTTGCTCATCGTGACGATGCATTAGTCCGGATTAAAGCGCTGGGTAATGTGCCGGTTAGTATAAGAGAAACCACATTAGAAGATGTTTTTGTTCATTTTACCGGAACGAGGTTACATAAAAATGTTTAGTGGTGTGATAGGTATCTATTATCGTGAAGTGACGGTATTAAAGAAAAAAATCGTTCGAATATTACTGGCGTCCGCGGTGCCTCCATTCTTGTATCTTATGGCTTTCGGTTACGGCGTTGGCAAAGGCACCGTAGTCGGTGAAGTGGATTATCTTACCTTTCTATTACCTGGCTTATTGGCAATGTCGAGTATGAACTACAGTTACAATATCGCTTCGGAAATTAATATTAGCCGTTTTTATTTAAAGATCTTCGAAGAGTATCTTCTTGCACCAAATCAACGTTGGCAAATTGTTGTAGGAGAAGTGTTGTATGGCATGACCAAAGGTATGATCCCAGTCTTAATGGTTTCCCTTTATTGTCTTGGTTTTGGTATTGACCTTCATTTTTCGCTGCTGTTTTTTGCCGCTTTGTTCTTCCACCTTATGGCCTTTGCGCTGATTGGTTTAATTGTCGCGTTAAAGATGAAAAACCATCGCGACCAAGCCACCATGAACACCTTTATTATCACCCCTATGATGTTTTTATCGGGTACTTTTTTTCCTGTTGACCAAATGCCTATGGTTGTACAAGCCCTGGCGGCGATTTCGCCATTAACGTATAGCGCTGATCTTATTCGTTCTTCTATGCTGGCTACCGAACCGTTCAGTTTTTCTTCGTTAGCCATCTTACTTATCTTGAATCTAGTGTTAGTTGTTATCGCTAACCAAATCGTCAAGAGGGTAGAAACATGAAACTAGGATTAATGGTTATCTTGGCGCTGTGTATATTGGTTTCCATGTTTATTGGTCCTCACTGGATTAATCCAACCGATATGGCACCTATAGAACAGAGTATTTTGACTGAGCTAAGAATGCCACGAGTCCTTTTTGCTAGCATAATCGGCGCAATGCTTGGTCTTAGCGGAAGTATTTATCAGTTGACGTTAAAAAACCCATTAGCAGATAGCTTTACCACTGGTGCGGCATCGTCTTCTGCGTTAGGTGCGGTGCTGGCTATTTCTCTAGGTGTTCCCGCTCAATTTATTTTTGTGTTTGCTTTTGCTACTGGCATTAGCGGTTTGATGCTGGTGTATCGAATGTCACTTACTGCCGGCAGAATAAATCCGATTACCATGATCCTAGCTGGTGTCGTTATGAATATTATCGCTTCTGCCATCATCAGTTTTTCTAAATATTATTTTGAAGATTCACTTAATTCAATTGTTTATTGGTTAATGGGTGGCATCTTTATGGTCAGCTGGCAGCGAGTGGCGATATGTGTGGTTTTATTTGGATTAGTATTTAGCTATTTATATAAAAATTCAATGAAATTGAATGTGTTAGCTTTAGATGAACATTCAGCACAAAGCCTTGGACTTGATGTGCACAGATTGCGAACGATAGTGTTTGTCCTATCGACGTTACTGGTCTCGGTAGCGGTTAGCTTCTCTGGCATTATCGGTTTTGTCGGGCTTATTGTTCCGCATATATCTCGTAGCCTTTTTGGTAGCGATATGAAGAACAATATTTTCTATTCAAGTTTGTTTGGTGCTTTTTTATTAATGGCATCGGACACTTTATCTCGAGTAATAATTCCTGGTGGCGCTGAACTACCGGTCGGTATTTTGACCGCACTATTTGGTGGTTTGTTCTTCTTTTATCTTTTAAAACGACGTAGAGAGCATTTCTGGAATGGTTGATATTCAAATTAACAATCTAGTCTACAAAAGAGCCAATTTTTCTCTATGTTTGGAATCGTTAAATATTCAAGCTGGAGAGAAAGTAGCGCTAATGGGGGAGAATGGTTGTGGAAAAAGTACTTTAATTAACCTGATGGCTGGGTTGATTGATGAGGGTGCTGGCTCTGTTTTCTATCTTAATCAGGCATTGAAAACTATTAACCATGCCAAAAGAGCACATTTATTTTCGGTACTTCCTCAGTTTTCGGATGTTTCCTTTCCATTTAGTGTTTTAGAAGTGGCTTTACTGGGTCGGTTTGTGCATATGGAAGGTTCTGAATTTAACCAGAGCGATAAGAACCAGACCATTGAATTATTATCCCAACTTGATTTAGCTCACTATAAAGATCGCAGTTTTTCTGAGTTATCAGGTGGTGAGAAACGCCGAGTGATGATTGCTCGGGTACTTAATCAGCAAGCGCCTATCATCTACCTGGATGAACCGAATTCCAGTTTAGATATTCGTCATACGTTAGAGGTATTTGATTACCTACAACAATTAGATCAAACCGTGGTTACCTCGGTGCATGATGTCAATTTAGCGTATCGCTATTTTGACCGTTTTCTATTTTTTAAACAGGGTCGCCTTCTCTTCGATGTCAGTAGAGATGAAGTGACTAGCCAACTACTTTCTGAGGTATACGATGTATCGGTCTCTATTGACACTACTAGTTTTAATTTTTGTTCCTAATAGTTATGCCTATCAGCGAGTGGTTTTGTTAGCTCCGGCAGCGGGGGATATTTTTATTAAGCTTAACGCGCAAGACAAAGTGGTTGGCGTAACTCGTAGTAATGATGATTTTCCTAACGCACTCAAAATAGGTTCGCACATAAAACCCAATATCGAGCTGTTAAAAGGTCTAGAACCAGATTTATTAGTTATAAGTTCAAATCGTTTTTTCTCTGAACATCTTTCGCAAAAAATAGCAGCAGATGTCATTAAGTATGATCCTACTAATTTGGATGACATTCTGGTTGAGATAGAAACATTAGGCGAAATTTTAGATAGAAAGCAACAAGCGGAAAAATTAATCAAACAAATGGTCGATTTGCGTAACCAAATAAAACCTATTGCAACGGCGCCCAAGGTGGTTTTTGAGGTCACAGAAAGCCCTTTTATTATCGCTGGCCAGTTAAGCATTGTGCAGGGAATTATTTCTGCTGCTGGTGGACAGTTAATCGCACCTTCAAACCGCAAACTAGTTAAATACAACGTAGAAAGTGTGTTGGTTGAAAATCCCGATTATTACCTTTACCAAGTTGGGCCGATGAACAAAAAGCCAACGCCACCGAGCCAAAGGGCTAACTTCAGCATGATGAAGGGGCAGGTTATTAAAGTCGATCAGTTGGAATTTTCAAGAGCAAATACACATTCATTTGAGTTGGCGCTTGATATGAATAAGCAGTTTATACACTGAAACCAGTGAGTAATAAAAACAATTAGTAATCGGCTAATAAGTCGCAACAACTATAGGAATCGGTAGTGGGTAAATTAAAGCGTTCTGCAAATAAAGACGAGTTACGTGGTGGATATACCACGGGAGCTTGTGCGGCTGCTTCAGCCAGAGCAGCGGTGCGCATGTTAGTCACTCAACAATCGTTCTCAAACATAGAGATTATTTTGCCGAACAAACAAGCGGCGACATTCGAATTACATCGATTAGAAACCAATGTTGATGCCACTTCGTACGGATTGGACCAACCCAATAGCTCGGTTATGCAATCTGTTTTGGCTGGCATCATAAAAGATGCAGGGGATGATCCTGATTGTACGCACGGTATAGAGATACAGTGTACCGCCAAATGGTCTCAGAAGCCGGGCATCGAATTGAAAGGAGGCAAAGGCATTGCCCGTGTCACTTTACCCGGTTTGGAATTGCAAGTGGGTGAACCTGCGATTAACCCAGTCCCTAGAGCCAACATAGTCGCGATGGTTTCGTTAGAACTGGCTCAGTTACAAGTGACTAATTCTTCGGCGTTACTAAATCATGGGGTTGAATTGACCATTAGTGCACCGCGAGGCGAAGAAGTAGCTAAGGAAACCATTAGTGAAAGATTGGGGCTTATTGGTGGTATTTCTATTTTAGGAACTCGAGGCACAGTGAAGCCTTATTCTACCTCTGCATTTGCAGCGTCTGTTCGACAATCTATTCAAATTGCCGCAGCGAATAAGCTTGATCATGTGGTGCTGACTACAGGCAGTCGATCTGAAAAGGCGGCAATGGATCTCTTTTCTCAGCTTGGTGATATGGCCTTTATCCAAGCGGGTGATTTTATGGGAATAGGATTAAGAGCATCGAAGCGCTATCAAATCAATAAAGTGTCCATGGTGGTGATGATGGGCAAAATGGGCAAGTTGATTTCAGGAAAAATGATGACTCATGTTTCTGGTCACGCAATAGATTTCAATCTGTTAGCGGAGTTAGCCAAACAAGAAGGTATGGATCCACAAGTCTGCGAGCAGATCTTAAAGGCCAATACTGGCCGTCATGTTTTAGACATTGTTAGGCAATATGAAGCAAGAGGGTTCTTTACTCGTTTGTGTAAAGAGAGTTTAGACCAGGCCAATAAGTACATAAATTATGCTCTAGAGACGGAGATGATTTTAATTGACTTTGATGGGACACCGCTGGGACGTTTTGCTAAGCAAGATGAGCTAGCCAATACGGCGAACGCAAATAATTTAACTGCTATGAACGATATGAATAAAGGGCGGAATGATAATGGATAAAATGCAACAGATGACGCGTCAAGGAAAAGCGATTGAAAACGGATCCTTTTCGATTATCGATCATGAAATTCATCAATATCACGGTGGGCATAGTTTTGATCAACAGCAATGGCAAGTGGTTCGACGAGCCATTCATACCACGGGTGATTTTGATTTTGCTAACTTGTTTCGGTTTAGTCAAGGCGCGGTGCAACAAGGAATTGATGCCTTAAAAAATGGTTGCGCAATTATTAGTGATGTCACGATGATAACCAGTGGCCTTAGTGCACAGCGTTTGTCGGTATATAATAACCAGGCACATTGTTTTATTAGCGATGACGAGGTGATAACTAAAGCAAAACAGACCGGAGACACCCGAGCCATTTGGGCGATGAGAAAAGCGCGAGACTTAGGGATTTTAGATGGTGCGATTGTGGGGGTAGGTAATGCGCCTACTGCTTTGTACGAAATATTACGCATGGTAAAGGAAAACGAAGCCAAGCCTGCGCTGGTCATTGGTATTCCGGTTGGTTTTGTTAAAGCACAAGAATCTAAACAAGCGCTTATCGACCAAAATGACGTGCCTTATATCGCCAGCGTTGGCCGCAAAGGTGGCAGCCCTATTGTGGTCTCTAGTATTCACGCGCTTCTTTATCAGACTGTGTAACAAGGTAAAACGAATGATGACTCGAATTACAATAGTTGGTGTTCCGGAAGATGGATGCTTAGGTTTGACTAGTCGAGCGGTCAATGCCGTTTCAAACGCCAGAGTGGTTGCTGGTCATCCAAGGCATCGAGAGTGGTTTCCTCAATTTGAAGGACTCTTTTTAGATATGTCGCTAGGTTTTTCTGATTGGATGAATAAAGTGATCGACGAGAGTGAAGAAGGAGGAGTGGTGATTCTCGCGTCTGGTGACCCACTTTTCTTTGGTATAGGCACTACACTATTAAAAAAAATGTCTGCCAGTGACTTAGCTTTTATTCCGTCCATTAGCTCGGCTCAACTTGCGTTTTCACGTTTAGGCTTGCCTTGGAATGAGGCTCGCTTTCTGTCTTGCCATGGTAGAAGTTTAACGGGTCTGACAAGTCAGCTACAGCAAGGTGACTTGTTTGCGATATTAACCGACTACAAGAATACTCCTTTGGTGTTAGCGGCACATATGCAAAGGTTCAATCAAATGGACTGGCAACTTAGTGTATGTGAACAATTGGGCGCAACCAATGAACGCATTCGCTCTTTTACGGTTGAAGAGCTCGTTAATAGTGATATTGAATTCGACAAATTGAATATTGTTTTGGCCCAACGGCTCACCAATAAAAAATGGGGCGGACATGGTCAGTTTGCCAGCGATGAAAGCTTTTTAAAACGAATGCCACAAAAAGGTCTGATTACTAAGTTAGCCGTCAGAAACTTGGCGTTAACAAGTTTGACTATTCAAGCCAACGATACGGTATGGGATATCGGTTCAGGATCGGGTTCGGTTGCAATTGAGTCGGCCAAACTGGCTTGGAATGGCAAAGTGTATGCGGTGGAATGCAATCAAGAGTGTTTGCAAAGCATACAAGAAAACTGCTTTGCACACAGTACCGACAATGTCTGTCTGATTGACGCTAAAGCACCCGATGGGTTAGCCGATTTACCCGACCCTGATGCGGTATTTATTGGTGGCAGCAGAGGTCAAATGGCATCCATTTTATCCACTGCCGTGCAACGGCTAAAAAACCACGGCCGGTTAATGATCAGTGCCGTTACCATAGACACCGTTGCCGAAGTATACCAATGGGCAAAACAAAACCAACATACGTTATCCACTCAAGTTATCAATGTGTCTCATACTCAACCACTGGCGCACTATCAACGCTTTCAGGCTGAGAATCCAATCTATTTATTTACGGTAATAAAAACTGTACAGGAGAATTTATCATGAGCGTTTCATCACTAGGTCAGCTTTACGCCGTAGGTATAGGAACTGGCGATAGCGAACTACTGACGTTAAAGGCAGTACGAATAATTAAACAAGTTGATGTGTTAGCTATTCCAGAAAAAACCAAAGGCAAG
Organism: Vibrio sp. MA40-2; assembly: GCF_047302445.1. Taxonomy (NCBI): domain Bacteria; kingdom Pseudomonadati; phylum Pseudomonadota; class Gammaproteobacteria; order Vibrionales; family Vibrionaceae; genus Vibrio; species Vibrio sp. MA40-2. The sequence continues at coordinate 597,714 of NZ_CP178627.1, read as the reverse complement.
GCCGATTCATTTGCATGGGAAATAGTAACAGGCGGGATTAGCGAAGATGAGATTAGCGCTGAACGCTGCTTCCTACACTTTCCGATGACGCGTGATGCTGGTCAGAATGTTCCAGCATGGCAAGCCGCAGCAGAGACGATTCTTGGTCATTTAAAACAGGGTAAATCTGTCGCTTTTGTTACCGAAGGCGATCCATCGGTGTTTAGTACTTGGGCTTATATTCAGGAAGAGTTATTGGTCACTGCGCCAGAACTAGAACCGATTATTATTCCTGGTGTTACCTCTATTACTGCGGTGCCTGCCGCTACTAAGATCCCATTAGCCGATGGTCAAGAACGCTTTTGTGTGGTTCCTGCAACCTACGGAATAGACTGTCTGGATGAATTGGTCAAAGAGTTTGACACCATTATGTTGATCAAAGCTGGACGAGTTATACCTAAACTGTCAGCGAAATTAAAGCAACTAGGCTTAGAAAATACTGCAACGTATGTTTCACACGCCAGTACTGAACAACAACAAGTGTTTAGTAACCTAGATGATGTGCCCGAAGGGCATCGCTATTTTTCGATGGTTCAATTATCCATTCGCTCTCGTAAAGGTATTTTACGCGGCAAGTTATCCGTAGCGTAATTGAGGTTGTTATGAAATTAGCAATATACGCAATTACAGTTAACGGTGCTAGGCAGGCACAACGTCTCAAAAAAGCGTTACCGTTTGCCGATGTGTTCGTTGCGCAAGTCGCGATAAACGACACCGTGAATGCGGAGCTTTTGTCTTTTCCATTATCCGATTTTGTTGCTGAAAAATTTGCTCAATACGATGGCCATATTTTTATCTTTGCTAGTGGCATCGTTACTCGAGTTATTAGCCCGTTAATTAAAGATAAACGACTTGATCCAGCGGTGGTCTGTTTAGACGAACAAGCTAAATTTGCAATATCCATGTTGTCGGGTCATCGAGGTGGCGCGAATGAATTGACCCAACGGGTTGCGCATCTTGTAAAGGCGACCCCAGTCATCACCACCGCGTCTGATGTGTCGGAAAGTGTTTCAGCCGATATGTTTGGAGCGCCATTTGGTTGGGTACTTGACCCTATATCCGAGTGTTCCATTACATCAGTATCAGCCAGCATAGTTAATGATGAGCCAGTCGCTATTGTGCAAGAATCGGGAGAAAAAAACTGGTGGAATTATGACAAAAGAATGCCAGCACATCTTATTACTAGCAATACATTAGATAGCATTGATCCTAATTACTTTAAAGGGTTGCTGTTAGTTAGCGACCAAAACCGATTGGAATTAAACCAATGGCAGAATCGGGTAGTTGTGTGGCGTCCAAAATCTCTGGTACTAGGGATTGGTTGTGACAGAAATACCCCGCTTTCGGTATTAGAAGCAGGATTGAAGGCTTTTATGCAACAGCATAATCTTGCTATCGATTCGGTATGTGCTGTTTCAAGTATTGACTTAAAAAAAGATGAGCAGGCCATTATTGCCTTATCTGCTCAGAAACAATGGCCGTTTGTGACTTATTCTCCTGAGCAATTAGATGGACTTGCAGGGATACAAAATCCGTCAGATTACGTTAAAAAAGTAACAGGCAGTTGCTCTGTCTCGGAGGCGGCGGCGTTACGGCACAGCAACACTGATACACTTCTGGTACCTAAATGGGTATTTAAACAAGACGGTTTTAATATGACGCTATCTTGTTGCAGAAAGTTGTTTTCTGAATCACTCGTTCAGCAAAATCGTAAAAATTGGTTTGGTGCAAAAAAACATGGCAGTGAACAACGTCACGGTATTACCGAACAGATTAGTACCAAAGAGAGTGATACTGAAAACACTAATACTGGCTTTGAAGATACGGTGTCGGTAACGGCGACTCCACCAACAAAGCTTAATGCACATGGCAATGCAGTTTTAGAAGGTTATCAATGTAAACCGGTTCATGCCGACCTTGACCGAGCCATGTTATTCCATCGCTATCACATCTTACTTTGCGAAGGAAAACGATGCGTTAAATCGGGTAGTAAAAATTTAGCGCATGATCTACGAATGCTGCTCAAACAAATGGGGTTGGCCAGTGGTAATCAGCGAATAAAAATTAGTCGTACCTTGTGTGCAGGCGCATGCAGAAACCGTTCAACTTTGGTTATTTATGAACGAAATTCTGGAGCGAGCACCGTTAAAGATCAACGTTCTACGGAGATGCTTACTGGTTGTGAGGAGTTCAGCGTATCGGTTAACAACGCACAATGGTTAAGAAATGTAGAGCAACTTTCTCAGCAACAGTGGCAAGCACTATTTCGTGCTTTGGCAGATAACCAACCTATTAATCAAGTGATAGGTGAAGAATATTTTGCAGCGGTAGAAGGCCCTGCAATGGAGAACAATTGTGGCTAAATTATCTTTAGTTGGATTAGGTCCCGGTAGCTTAGAATTAATGTCAGTAAAAGCTCAACAAGTGGTTAAGCAGGCGGATGTTATTGTTGGTTACGGGCCGTATGTGAAAATGGTGGCTTCATTGATTGATAGCCAAGCACTAGTAAGAACCGGAATGACAAAAGAGTGGCAAAGAGCTGATTCGGCGATTGCACTGGCTGTTGAAGGGAAAAACGTTGCCTTGGTGTGTTCGGGGGACGCGGGAATGTATGCCATGGCGCCATTGGTGTTTGAAATGTTAGCCGATAAACCGCAACCAATTGAGTTAGAGATGGTTCCTGGTATCACTGCTGCTAATGCCTGTGCTTCTTTGGTCGGTGCGCCACTTGGACATGATAGTTGTACTATTTCTCTATCTGATTTGTTGACACCGTGGGAAGTGATTACCAAACGAATTGAAGCAGCGGCTTACGCTGATTTCGCCATCACCTTTTATAACCCACGATCTAAAAAGCGTCAGAATCATATTATTGAGGCACAACAAATTCTATTGCAGCATCGTGATCCGCAAACGCCTGTTGCGGTTGTTAATGCAGCCTATCGTCCAGAGCAATCAGTTCAACTGGCAACATTGGCTAACTTTACCGAATTAGAGTTTGGTATGAATTCAGCAGTAATCGTGGGGAACAATAGCAGCTATCGATTTGAAGATTGGATAGTCACCCCACGCGGTTACAAAAATAAATATACATTGGACGACGGCGAAACCAGAGAAGGTCAAACGCCCGGCCGTTCACTTATTCAGAATAAGCAACACGTTGAGGTGACAGAATGACCGTTTATTTTATAGGAGCAGGGCCGGGAGACCCAGATTTAATCACAGTGAAAGGTGCTAAGTTAGTTGAGCGTTGTCCAGTGATTTTATACGCAGGAAGCTTAGTGCCAAAGGCGGTAATAGAACGAGCTCGCCCGGATGCAAAAGTGTTTAATTCCGCAGATATGGATTTAGACGACATTACCAAAGTGTACACTGATGCTTTCGAAAATGGTCAAGATGTGGCCAGAGTACAAACTGGTGACCTTTCAATTTATTCTTCTTTAGCTGAGCAATCTCGTCGCTTAAATGCATTAGGTATTGATTGGCAAGTCGTTCCTGGTGTTTCCTCTTTTCAAGCATCGGCAGCCGCGTTAGGTCAAGAGTTAACCTTACCTGAAGAGTGTCAAACCATCATATTGTCTCGGGCTTCAGGTCGTACCCCTGTTCCGGATAAAGAAAACCTCAAATCGTTAGCAAAACATGAAGCGACCTTATGCTTGTTCTTGAGCGCGACGTTAATTCGTAAAGTTGTGCGTGAATTGAGTGACGTTTATCCACAAACTTGGCCAGTGGCGGTTGTGGAAAAAGCATCGCATCCTGAACAACGTATTATTCGTGGTACATTGGCCGATATTGCACAAAAAATGCATGACGCTAACATTCGTTCGACCGCAATGATCATCGTAAGTAAAGTGTTTGCGATTGATGATTTTGTCGATTCAAAGCTCTATGATCCGACTTTTTCTCATGCTTGTCGTAAAGCCAAAGTGGTGGAGTCACAACAACAAAAGGTGGTTAGTGATGAATAACGGTAAAGTATATTTAATTGGTGCAGGTCCCGGCGACCCCGGTTTGTTAACGTGCCGTGCTCAACGATTATTAACAGAATGCGATGTGGTTTGTTATGACAAACTGGTTGCGCCTGCAATCTTAGCGATGATCCCAAATCATGTTCAGCTTCATCAAATGGGCTATCGCGGTTATCAAGGTGGACACATAGAATATGACATGCATCCAGATGTGATCAAGTATGCATTAGCAGGGAAAAGTGTTGCTCGTCTAAAATCTGGCGATCCTTGTATATTTGGTCGTACTACCGAAGAGTGCCGCGACTTAAAAGCGCACAATATTCCATATGAAATTGTACCGGGCATTACAGCAGCGCTGGGTGCAGCGGCTTATTCTGGCTTTCCTTTGACTAGCGGTGGCATTGCTTCCAGTGTTACTTTTGTTAGTGGTCATCAACATTCAAAAACCATTGCATCATGGGGCGAGTTAGGTCGTTCAGGTGGGACATTAGTGCTGTACATGGGCGCAAAAAAATTGGCTCAACATGCAACTAACTTGATAGAAAATGGCCGAGATCCTAATACCCCTATTGCTTTGATTAGTAACGCAACTCGTGCAGAACATTCCTGTGTTATTGGTACGTTAGCAACGATTTCGCAAAAAATAGCCACCAATCAACTTACCGGACCCGCTTTAACCATTATTGGTGAAGTAGTCTCGCAAAGTAGTGAATTAGATTGGAGAAGTTCATTACCACTTTCAGGTCGTAGTTTTATGCTGTGTGGACAGTATCCAAATGTCGACTTCCTTAAACAAAACGGTGCGCAAATGATCACAATTGATTGTTTACCTGCTACCGCTTTGCTTAATAAAAACGACCTTGAGTTATTGGCTCGTCAGCCAGAGCTTGCATTTGCAGACCTCACCTCGTTTCAGTTGTGGTGGCAAGCAATGCAAGATTACCAATTTGATATAAGAAAATTCACTATGCCTATCGGCAGTCAGAGTCAATCGGTACGTAATGCATTAGCCAAAATCGGCATAATTAGTGAAAAGGTGTCTCCAGCTTCGTTGATGTTGACGGTAGAAGAAAGCAAAACCTTCGCGATTAATGAACGCCATTACCTTGTTGGCCGAATAGACAGTAAACCGTTAGCTTATGAACTTCCGCAAATTGATTGGCTACTGGTTGATGATATTGTGATTGCAGAGCAAATTTTACAACACAATCCACAATACTTCGCGAACAGTCGAATTGTCGCGCTGAATCGTCAGGCGAGAGATTGGGCCTTAGCTAATGATTATTTTATTGATCATGCTGAACTATCTGGCCTTATCGACGATGTTGATGCTTACGAGTGTAGCCATGTTGCTTAGTAGCGAGCTCATTAGTCAGCATACATTTGTATTCAGTTGTGTGATTGCAATCATGGCGCTGTGGATGGACAAATTACTCGGTGAACCGCGTTATTTTCATCCACTCGTTGGGTTTGGTCACTACGTCAATTGGGTCGAAAAATACAGTCGTAAACTGACGCTGTTAAGCCCACAACAACAGGGCATTTTGGCGTGGTTACTAGCGGTTATGCCAATTACTTTATTCACTCTGTTTTTACAAATAAAAGCGGCGCAAAGTTCGTTAGGTGTATTTTTGCTAGTTAATAGCGTCATTGTTTATTTGACACTAGGAGGTAAAAGTTTGTTGCAACATGCGTACAATATATACCGTCCGTTAAAAGACGCTAACATTGAACAGGCTCGCTATCAAGTGTCGATGATTGTGAGTCGAAATACAGAAAAAATGACAGAAAAAGAGATCGCCTCGTCTGCTATTGAATCGGTATTAGAGAATGGTAATGATGCTGTTTTTGCACCACTATTATGGTTTCTGATTTTGGGTGCTCCCGGTGCGGTATTGTTTCGTTTAACCAATACCCTTGATGCGATGTGGGGATATAAAAATAGTCGTTATTTACATTTTGGCTCTTTTAGCGCCAAGGTCGACGATGCATTGGCTTGGTTTCCCGCTCGATTGACGGCTCTGATTTATGCATTACAAGGAAATTTTAAGCAAGCAATTGATTGTTGGCAAAAGCAGGCAAAACAGTGCAGTAGCCCAAACGGCGGCGTTGTGATGACCGCAGGTGCAGGCGCGTTAAATATTATTATTGGTGGTCCAACTTACTATCACGGTGTACTGCACGACAAAAAACCAATGGGATGTGGACAAGAAGCGACTTGGCAAGCGATACTTTTAGCCAATCAATTGGTTACTAAAGGCAGTTTTGCTTTTGGTTATAGCTGCTTGATCATTGCTTTAGTAGGAATGAACTAATGACAATTAAACACGGTGGTAATTTACTGCAGATTATTGCGCAGTATGGAGGAGAAGAGAGCGAATGGGTCGATCTCTCCACTGGCGTCAGCCCCTTTACTTATCCTGTAGGCAATATTCCGGAATCCGTATGGAACCGCTTACCTCAACCAAACGATGGATTGGAACGAGCCGCAAAGACTTATTACCAAGCGGCTCAAGAACCGGTGGCCATTGCAGGATCTCAAGCCGGGATCATGATTTTACCCGCTATTGTGCGTCAATTACGCGCAGATAACGCCGGTGTTATTGCATTACCTAAAGTTGGATACAAAGAGCACCAACATGCATGGCTCAAACACAGTACCGAGTGCCATGCTGGTAGCCAATCTGATTGGCAAGTGATTTGGTATGATGATTTTCCTAGTGTCGAACAGGTTAAACAAAGTGATGTGGTGTTGGTTATTAATCCAAATAATCCCAGTGGTTATACTGCCACGTCAACGGAATTACTTCACTTGCATCAACAACTAATAGATAACGGCGGCATGTTGATTGTTGATGAGGCGTTTGTCGATACTCAACCTGACAATAGTATATTAACCAAGTTGGATAAACTTGAGCATATTGTTGTATTTAGGTCGGTTGGTAAATTTTTTGGTTTAGCGGGAGCAAGGGTAGGCTTTCTATTTGCCGATCAAGAAATTAGGCAACAAGTATATCAACGAATTGGTCCTTGGACAGTGACCGGTCCAAGCCGTTGGATAATGAAGCAAGCGTTAACGGATGTTGCATGGCAAGTTGAAACAAGTAAGAAACTCAGCCAGGCCTCTGAACGGTTGCAGCAATTACTTACTGATTATTTAGTCGCCCCTCTTAATGAACTTAACGGGACAGTCCCGCTATCAAGATCATTATTACCTTCGTCAAGGGTAGTTAAAGAGGCCGCCGTTAAAGGGACAGTCCCGTTTAATGCGTCTAGTAAGGTAAGTCTTAAAGGGACCGATTTATTTTGTACCGTTTCAATCGAAGAAGCGGTTTTTCTGCATGACTGGTTGTGTCAGCACGCTATTTTTACTCGATTGTGTGATGAGCAAGATGGCGTTCGGTTTGGCTTGCCAGCAGATGAATCACAATGGAAAAAGCTTGAAGCCGCCATGGTCGAATTCAGCCAGTTGGTCTCTCGAACGTCTGCATTGGCCGTATAAGTCAGTCGACATTGGCACTGTAAGTAGCATGCATTTACGCAATAAGTAAAAGAGTTGAAATGAATATTGAAAATACAAAGGTTGAACTGGTAATTGGTGGCGCGCGTTCAGGTAAAAGTAGTTATGCAGAGCAAGTCGCTAAACAATCAGAAAAACCTGTTATTTATATTGCTACTTCTGAAGTGCGTGATGAAGAAATGGCTCAAAGAGTGGCAATGCATAAAGCGCAACGTCCATCTGAATGGCTAGTGATAGAAGAGCCGTTAGAGTTAGCTGAAACGCTCAAAGAATATAGCCGTAAAGATAATTGTCTATTAGTTGATTGTTTAACACTTTGGTTAACTAACTGTTTGTTCTCTGAATCAGCAACAGAATGGTCAGACTATAAAGCGAATTTTTTACAAGTTATCGAACAATTACCAGGACAAGTTTTATTGGTCACAAACGAAGTGGGTTGTGGTGTTGTGCCTATGGGCGATATGAGCAGGCGATTTGTCGATGAGGCAGGGTGGTTGCATCAAGCTATTGCTGAACGAGTGGCCAAAGTGACACTGGTGACGGCTGGATTACCTCTGGCTCTAAAAGATCAATAGAGTTGACAGACAGTTTGGGTTAGTAAACTAATTCGGTTGGTACAGTAAGTGGGTTAGTAAAGTAAGTTCATTGCTATATGTAGTAACTAATTAGCGAATTAGTGAGGCGCTATAGCTAATTTGATAGGTCAAGATAAGGGAATACTATGTGCTGGCTAAATTTCATTACGCTTAATTCGGTGGCTCCCATTGCCAATTTGCATTTAGTTAGTGATGCCGGTGCTGGTGAAGGGTTGATGCAACTCCATCCGACCAGAGATACAGAACTGATCGCGTGTGGTAAAGCGAATACGTTGCTTAACGGGCAATCCTTTCCTTCTCCTGTTATTGACAACGGCTCGGTAACCCCTGCTATTTTAGTGCACGGTGTGCTGAGAGCGTTACAACAACAAGGTTACAAAATAAGGCTGCATTGTTATCAATTAGGCCTAGATTCTGACCCCGACTTTACCGATTGTAAAATGGATGAGGTAGTTGTGCACCATTGCCAAGTGGGTGAAGAAGCAACTTTGATGCAACGTGTATTAGTGCCTGAATTATTGCGTCAACATGCTCATCAAGAGCAACATTTGCTTGCCGAATCTGGTATTGGGGGAACGACCTTTGCCACGTTGTGGTTGCAGCGTTGGATCAATAGCGATTTATGGTTTGCTGGTAGCACTAAAGATAAAGCTAAGCTGGCAGTAAAAAAACAGGTACTTGCTGAGTTGACTACGGCAACTGAGCATTTACCCAAACAAGTCAATGCTTACCTAGAGAATACGCGCTATTCAGATCCTATTCAAAGAGCCTGTTGTGCACTATTGGCCAGTGAGTTACCTTGTTTGCATTTTGCTGGTGGAGCAATGATATTTGCGCCAATTATCGCCATGGTGGAACGTATTCGAGTTACTCAGTTATCAGTTGCAACTACTCGGTGGGTTTTACAATGTCGAGACTCGCAAATTGCTGCTACTCATTTACCCGAACTGTGTCAGTTACGCAGCCCAAAAATAGAATTTTTTCTGTCTCAATTTGAAGCTTTGCGCATGTACGAGCGTGGTTACGTAGTAGAAGGCTGCGGGTTAGGTGCTTGTTTGGATTTCGCAGAGCAACAGGGGTTGGTAGCTAAACAGTTGTTAGCTAGCCTAGATACAACAGTCGCGCCTTGGTTTTTATCGCCGACTTTAACCAAATAAATGGACAAAAATTATGCAAGCTACTTCTAAAGCACTTATGGTACAAGGTACTACATCTGACGCAGGAAAAAGCGTTCTGGTGGCTGGTTTGTGTCGAGTATTGGCGAGACAAGGAATAAAAGTTGCGCCGTTTAAATCGCAAAATATGGCACTAAATAGTGCAGTAACCGTAGATGGTGGTGAAATAGGTAGAGCGCAAGCTGTTCAAGCATACGCTTGCAATATTGAGCCAACAACGGATATGAATCCTGTGTTACTAAAACCGAATACCGATATTGGTGCTCAAGTAATTATTCACGGTAAGGCATTACAAGATATGGATGCGGTTGAGTATCATGCTTTTAAGCCTCAAGTTATGAAGTATGTTATTGAATCTTTTGACCGTTTACAGAGTGAATATTCATCGATAATGATTGAAGGTGCGGGGAGTCCTGCTGAGATCAATTTGCGAGAACATGATATCGCTAATATGGGCTTTGCTGAAGAAGCGGATATTCCAGTGATTATTGTGGCAGATATTGATCGGGGAGGAGTGTTTGCCCATCTTTATGGCACGCTGGCGCTATTGAGTCAAAGTGAGCAAGATCGTGTGGTCGGTTTTGTTATTAACCGTTTTAGAGGTGACATCAAATTACTTGAGAATGGCCTTGAATGGCTAGAACAAAAAACAGGTAAGCCTGTAATTGGTGTACTGCCTTACTTACACGGACTAATGTTAGAAGCCGAAGACGCGATCAATATTAGCCAACTGAGTAATGATGAAGAAAAAATCACCGTGGTTGTGCCGGTTTTACAACGTATTAGTAATCATACTGACTTTGATCCACTTCGAATGCATCCGAATGTAGATTTACAATTTATTGGAAAAAATCAGCGTTTACCCCCAGCTGATCTCATTATTTTGCCCGGCTCAAAGAGTGTTTGTTCTGATCTCGCTTTCTTGCGTAGCCAAGGTTGGGATAAACAAATTGAGCGTCACCTTCGCTTTGGAGGCAAATTAATGGGAGTGTGTGGCGGTTATCAAATGCTTGGAGAGATCATCTCGGACCCATTAGGTATTGAAGGTCCTATCGGTAGTAGTTCTGGGCTTGGTTATTTGTCGCTGACAACGGAGCTCCAAGAAACCAAACATTTGAGGCAAACCAAAGGTAGCATGACATTACCCGGTCAGAATAGTGTCGATGTTTTTGGTTATGAGATCCATGCAGGAGAAACACTGGGTGTAACTGACGATGCGCCACTGAAATTAACAGAAGGCCCGGATGGAGCAATAGGTATGGGCGGGCAAGTATTTGGTACCTATTTACACGGAATTTTTGAATCACCGTCAGCCTGTAGTGCAATTTTACGTTGGGCTGGACTGCAAGAAGCGAAAGGTTGCGATTTCGCTCAGATGCGAGAAGACGGTATTAATAGAGTAGCAGATACGATTGAAGAACATCTCAACCTTGAATTACTCTGGCCAGATATAACTTTGTCTGCAACTAAAAAGACAAAACAATCAAAAAATTGATAAGACTTAACGAGTCGAAACAAGCAAATAAACCAGTTTAAGTTATCGACGTTATGATCATTATGTTGAAATAAAGGTGTCTAATGGAAAACACAGTATCTTGTCCGGCTCTTGTGGTAGCGGCGCCAAGTTCAGGCAGTGGCAAAACAACGGTTGTTGCGGCCATTGCACGGCACTTTACCAATCAAGGCAAAAAAGTTCGAGTTTTTAAAACTGGCCCGGATTTTATTGATCCTAATTTTCTCGCTTTTGCGTCTGGTCATCCTGTTTATCAGTTAGATTTTTGGATGTGTGGCGAAGCACATTGTAAACAAATGGTGGCGCAAGCTGCCCAAGATGCTGATTTAATTTTGATTGAAGGTGTGATGGGTATGTTTGATGGCCAGTGCTCGAGTGCCGACATCGCTCAAACACTCGGTATTCCTGTTCTCGCTGTGATTGATGCTGGTGCAATGGCGCAAACTTTTGCTGCGATTGCTTATGGACTAGCTAATTTTCGACCTGAAATAGAAATGTATGGTGTGTTTGCTAATCGAGTTGGCTCCCCTGTACATGCACAGATGCTGCAAGAGTCGTTACCTGAAGAGTTAGCAATGTTTGGTTACTTAGCAAAAGACAGTGGCCTTACGTTACCTGAACGTCACTTGGGCTTAGTACAGGCTCAAGAACTTAAAGATTTGGATGAAAGGTTGAACCTAGCGGCGCACCTTATTGCAACAAATGAACTAAATAACAAACACAATTGCATTACTCTGCCTCCTGCGGTTGAATTTACATTACAAAAAGAGGCGAAGGTGACCAGATCACTAGAAAGTAAAGTGATTGCGATTGCACGAGATACAGCGTTTAGTTTTATTTATCAGGCCAATATAGAGTTGCTAGAGAAAATGGGAGCCACGATTCGTTATTTTTCTCCCATTGATAATCACCCTCTACCAGAATGTGATGCGCTGTATTTACCCGGTGGATACCCTGAACTGTATTTGGACAATTTGGCAAAAAATAGCCGACTCAAAAACCAAATTAAAACGCATATAAATAGCCAGAAACCAGTATTAGCTGAATGCGGTGGTATGTTGTATTTAAACCAAACATTAACCGATATCGAGAATAATTGTGTTGAATTAGTTGCGATATTAGACGCTAATTCCGTCATGCAGCCTAAGCTTGCAGCATTAGGTTTAGTTGAAGGTGAATTGGTGGCAGGACAGACGTTACGTGGCCACACATTTCATTACTCTAAAACGGAATCAAAAGAACAGATTCTATGTACCCCTATTTCCCAACGAGGCAGGAAAACCGATCCTGTCTGGCAACATAAAAATGTTATCGCTTCTTATATTCATTGGTATTTTCCATCTAATCCTGATTTAGTGGCAAAAATCTTCTTGGGGGAACGGTGAAACTGGTTCTAATCCGTCATGGTCAAACGCAATGGAATGTTCAAAAGCGAATTCAAGGTTGGTTGGACAGTCCATTAACTGACTGCGCTAAGCAGCAACTTGAACGAATGAATATGCCTACTTTAAATCAACCATTGTTATTTAGTAGTGATTTAGGTCGAGCATATCAATCCGCCCTCATTATTGGCCGAGGAATGAATGTCGAAGTACAAATTGATACACGTTTGCGTGAACGTGGTTTCGGAGTGTTGCAAGGTGAAGTGATTGATGAAAAACCGAGCTTAAGTGCCTATTGGGCTGCTTACCAGTCAAGGTACCAGCAACCTTTAAGTGCTGTGCCTGAAGTGGAAAGCGAAGGGCAATTTGAACAACGAATCCGCGCGTTTTTAGAACAAGTAGTAACACTTGATGATACGTCGGATATAGTACTAGTCACTCATGGCGAATGGATACGAGCTTGCGTTAATGTTGTGAATGGCGTGATGTCGTGGCATTCCGGATTTGGAATAGAAGCCAATGCAAAACCGATTGTGTTAGATTTGATGAAAAATGAACTTGCGCTTGGTTAAAGAGAATAAGATGACCACTACTCATATAGAATTACTACGACACGGGTTACCTGAAGGGGATGAGTGCTTTAGAGGACACACTAATTTTGCGCTGACCGAGGTTGGGTTGCAACAAATGCAGGCATCGACTGCAAGCATGCCGGCAGTGGGTTGTGTTATTACTTCTCCTTTACAGCGTTGTTATAAGTTTGCTGCAGGTTATGCCAAAAAACATCACCTTGAGTTAATAGAAAAAGCGGAATTTATGGAGTTGAATTTTGGCGATTGGGATGGAAAGCCCAAACAAAAGATTTGGGATGAACAACAAGATAAATTAGCGACATTTTGGGCAAAACCATGGCAATTTACTCCACCTAATGGTGAACCTGTTGAGCAATATGACCAACGAATTCAATTGGCATGGACAGAGCTGCTGCAACAAAAAAAAGGACAAAAAATTTTGTTAGTGACTCATGGTGGCGTCATTAAACAGATACTAAGAATGGTTTTGGAAATGCCTAAAACCAGTCATTACTTACAAAGGTTAGATATTCCATATGCAGCAAGAGTAACCATTAGTGTTTTTCACGACGATGATGGCACGCTCTGGCCAACGGTGCATTGGCCTAGTCTTGCAAATATTAGTTGAATCATATGAAAAAAATCATAATCAGAGAGTGGCAAATATTTCTATTGGCAATGTCGATATTCAGTCGAATACCAATATCGGCAGCGGTTCCCTATAGTGAGGCACGTAAAAATGAATCTTACAAGTATTGTGGGTTAGTTGGCTTAGTGGTTGGTAGCTTAAATGCGCTCGTATTTTTAACTGCTAACCTAATTTGGCCTGTTGATGTTTCGATTGCTTTGTCCATGGCATTTAGCGTTTACTTGACCGGCGCATTTCATGAAGACGGTTTTGCTGATACTTGTGATGGTTTTGGTGGCGCATTTACTGCTGAGAAAAAGCTAGAAATCATGAAAGATTCAAGAGTAGGAGCTTATGCCTTACTCGGTGTTGTACTGATTTTATTACTTAAATACACCACCTTGATTGGATTAGACAATGTAGCGTTACTGCTTGTTATTGCCCATATACTCAGTAGAACCATGGCGGTCAGTTTTGTTTATACTCACGGTTATGTTAGACAGGTTGAACAATCCAAACTGAATATAGCGCGTAGCCCGAATAGTCAAACCGACTTTATTACTTTACTGGTGATTGGCGGATTGACTCTTTTTTTGCTGCCTACACTGCAACAGGCAATGATGTTAGTTATTGTTCTGCTTGTTATGCGATGGATATTTAGTCGTTGGATGATAAAACAGATTGGTGGCTATACGGGTGATACATTAGGCGCAATTCAGCAAGTAACTGAAGTCATTTGTTATCTATTTTTCTTAGCTTACCTATGACGGTGGCTATGGTGAATTTGATTCTAGATCACTTTAGATAATTTAAGTGAACGTTTTTCTGAATGCGATACGACTAAAAAAGCTAGCTTATAAAGCTAGCTTTATCGTTGTATTAAATAGAAATTTTTATTTTAGAATCGATTTAACGTAAGCTTCGATTTCTGGTACTTGGCAGTTATCAAAAAAGCATTGTTGGAAGCGTTCACCAGAGACAGCCGTTTTAACTAATTCAGGGTCAATCGCTTTAAGTGTGTCTAAGTAATTTTCTTTAACTACCGCTGCTTTTACATCATCCAAAATTGATGCGTTGCGTTGTTGTGGTTCCGCTCGCTCAACTGGATAGCCTTGACCTCGTTCGCCAGTTTTAAACGCTTTTTCAAAAATGTAACCAACGTTTAATTCGGCACCCCAACCGTAACCTTTAGCAAAAGCAAGCGCCAGTGCGTTACCGTTGTTGATTTGGTTGAACAAAAATGCGTCAGAAGGATCTAAGCAATATCCGCATACTACGCCTGGGTGAATATTGAGTGACATCATCGCCCCTTGACCAGTACCACAACCTGCGATAATAAAATCAACCGCTTTAGAGTTGATAAGTAGACTAGCCATAATACCTAGGTGGATATAAGTCAGATGATGGTCGTTTTCGTCACTCATCCCGACGTTATAGACCGAGTAGCCTAAAGGATCGACAACGTTTGTGAGTTGGTTTAATACAGCTGCGTTCTTGCCTGCTTGGCTATTTTCCATCATTAAAGCAATTTTCATTTTGTTCTCCTACAGTATTCACTGCCAAGGTTGAATTTGATTGTTGAATAAAATTATCACACCAGATTCGATCAACTGAAACATTTCATTTGATCGAACGGTTAATACCATTTTTGTTCTTTGTTTCGATTAGATTTGGTCCGTTGTTAGCGGTGATTTACTATCAAAATAGAGTCGCTTTATAGTAATTAAGTTCATTATAATTACAGTCAACTCAAGTACTGTTCCACCTATAGAGCCTACAGAGATATTGTTGATTAACCAGCAAGTAGAACCGAGTAAAAACCCACAGCGCATTTTTATTCCACTGAGTAAAAATACTGAATAAGTACCAAACACAGTGCCTGCTATTGCCCATAATTGCCAAAGGTTTTCTGCTAGCATGACACCACTACCAATACTGATAGCAATAAAAGGTGCGGCAACCCAAACCGATGATAACCGAATAGCCAGCCCCGTTCTTATTGTCGACAACAACGCGCCGAGAGCCGAGACAACCGAACCTAAAATTATAAAGTGAATAAGATGATTTACGTTGAAAATAAGCATGACTATTTTCAATTTTCGATCGTCTTTTTGATAAAATACGGAAATACCAAGCAACAAGCTAATAAACCCAAAAAGTTGCGCGATTATTTCTTGATTATTCATCGTCAGCACTTATTCACCTTATCGTTATTAATTTAACGTGCTAACCAACCGCCATCGACAGCAATGGTGTAGCCGTTGACGTAATTTGCCGCGTCAGAGGCAAGAAAAACACACGGACCAGCAATATCTTCAGGTGTTCCCCAACGGTTTGCTGGAATACGTTCTAAAATTGCTTGATTTCGATCCGCATCAGCACGAAGTGCTTTGGTGTTGTTGGTTGCCATGTAGCCAGGAGCGATAGCATTGACATTAATATTGTCGCTTGCCCATTCATTTGCCATTGCACGAGTGATGCCCATTACCGCACTTTTAGAAGCAGTATAAGAAGGAACACGTATTCCTCCTTGGAAAGAAAGCATGGAAGCTATGTTAATTATTTTGCCGCCATTACCCTGAGAAATGAACTGTTTAGCTACAGCTTGAGACATAAAAAATACAGTTTTTGAGTTGATACTCATTACGTCATCCCAGTCTTGCTCGGAGAATTCAATCGCATCTTCGCGTCGAATAATACCGGCGTTATTGACTAAAATATCAATTTTACCGAATTCAGCCACAGCTTTTTCAATGATAGCTGGAATATCGTCTTGGTTAAGAAGATTT
Source organism: Vibrio sp. MA40-2 (assembly GCF_047302445.1). NCBI lineage: Bacteria > Pseudomonadati > Pseudomonadota > Gammaproteobacteria > Vibrionales > Vibrionaceae > Vibrio > Vibrio sp. MA40-2. Next base: position 581,532 of record NZ_CP178627.1, on the reverse strand, counting down.
GCGCGGACATCTAAAAAAGCGTGACCTGCAGAATTCATTTTTTCAATGGTTTCAGATGGTTCGACATAATTAACACCAACGATCTTGCATCCAGCTTGAGCAAGACCTAATGCCATGCCTTGACCTAAACCTGTGTCACAACCAGTAACAATAGCGACTTTACCTTGCAGATTAAATGAATCTAACATCATGTTGTTTCCCTCAATACTTTTGTAACGGTGAAATTTCTAATCGTGAACGTTTTCTAATCTTGAACGTTTTTGAGTGTGGTTCACTGAGCTTTTGCTTACGATAAGATAAAATAGTAACGGTTGCAAATATTTTTGAAACATCATTTTAAAAATAAATAGTTTGAGTTGAAAAATGTGAACTAAATCCGGTTAGAGTTCCTTTTTATTGAAAAGGCTTTTCATAAATACTGGTAAATGATATTTTTGCCAACTGTGTCAAAATATTACATAAGCAAAGGAAAAAGATGGAAAAGTCAACGCAACCAGAAGCAGTTTCTTCAGTTTTAAAAGTATTCAGCATACTCCAAGCGTTGGGTGACCAGAAAGAGGTGGGTGTTTCCGATTTATCTCAACGTTTGATGATGTCAAAATCGACCACATACCGTTTCTTACAGACAATGAAAACGCTTGGTTACGTATCACAACAAGGTGAAGCAGATAAATATTCTCTTACATTGAAGATGTTTGAACTTGGCTCTAAGTCGCTAGAGTATGTTGATCTTGTTTCTTTGGCAGAAAAAGAGATGCGTCACCTGTCTGAACAGACCAATGAAACCATTCACTTGGGCACGTTAGATCATGGCTCGATTGTTTATATACATAAGATTGATTCTAGCTACAGTTTGCGGATGCATTCTCGCGTAGGGCGTCGTAACCCTCTGCATACAACGGCAATAGGTAAGGTTTTGTTGGCCGAGCGTGATGAAGCGTTTGTGCGTAACGAGTTTATTGATGTTGAATTTGTAAAAAGTACCGAAAATACGCTAGAAAATGTTGAGCAATTAATTGATGAATTAAAAATTGTTCGAGAACAGCATTATGGCGAAGATAATGAAGAACAAGAACCAGGATTGCGTTGCTTTGCTGTGCCAATTTATGACCGGTTTGGCAATGTAATTGCAGCCGTTTCTATTTCATTTCCTACCATTCGTTTTGATGAAAATAACTTGTCCAACTATGTCGCTTTATTACACCAAGCAGGTAAAAATATTTCTGAAGCCCTGGGTTTCGAAGATTATCCTGTATAGCAGCGCTACTGGTTTGTGATTTAAAATAGGATATGTTCAGAGTGGCTAATGTAGCTGCTCTGTATAATTCATCTTATTACTCCTTCTTATTACTCCTTCTTATTACTCCTTCTTATTACTCCTTCTTATTACTCCTTCTTATTACTCCTTCTTATTACTCCATCCTATTACTCCATCCTATTACTCCATCCTATTACTCCATCTCATCGTCCTTCGATTTTAGTTGCAAAAAACAATTAAATATTAGTTGAACAATCGTTCATCTAGTGCTTGAATGTAAGTCGTCATTAATCAAGGAGTGCATCATGATCACCTTTTACTACCACCGAACGCCGAACCCATCAAAAGTAGCATTGTATTTAGAAGAAACAGGCTTGCCTTATGAGCTTGTTGCCGTTGACACCGCAAAAGGTGAACAACATAGCCCTGATTATTTAAAAGTTAACCCTAACGGTAAAACTCCAGCTATAGAAGACGACGGTGTTCGTGTTTTCGATTCAAATGCCATTTTACTCTATCTTGCTGAAAAAACGGGTAAATTAGCAGGTGATCAAGCAGACCGCTCTGAACTACTTTCTTGGATGATGTTTATCGCTTCTGGTTTAGGGCCGTTTTCTGGACAATGTGTTCATTTCCGCCATGCTGCTCCAGAAAAAGTACCGTACGCGATTAACCGTTATCTTCGCGAAGCTCAACGTCACTATGAAGTTTTGGACAAGCATTTAGCCGATCGTGAATATATTGTCGGTAATGATTATACGATAGCTGATGTATCAGCATGGGGTTGGATCGACAAAGCGAACGTGGTGTTGGGTGAAGAAGGATTGGCTCCTTATCCTAACTTAAAACGCTGGTTTGATAGCATAAACAGTCGACCAGCAGTACAACGAGCGAGAGATGTTGCAAACGATATTGATTTTAAAGTACCAAATGATGATGATGCAAGGCGGGCGTTATATCCACAAAACTATGCTAAGGATTAGATTGCTTTTTCGCCAATTAATAACCTTGTTTGTCATTAAAGGTTAAACTTTACCTCACATGGTTCAGGTGATAAGTATCATAAATACTTGTCCATGTGAGTTGTTCATTATTTAAATTCTCTCTATTTCATATCCCAGCAACCATTTATTCTTTAGCAAAAAAACTGGTTCTAGATTCTTATCTGCCATTTCTCATTAATGATTAACTCCACATATTCCTATGTTATGCGATGCTATTATATGATAGAACATTCAAAAATGACGTATTTAATTCGATTGGTGATATTATCAAGCTCTATTAGCGTTTAATGTATATAACAGACTAATTATCCAGCACTTGATAGTTAGGTCATTTACGGTTTTTAATTGACTTAAGCGCGAGATAAAGTATTGGCTGTGAGATAATCATTATTGTGATACTTACGCTAGATGCTCATTAATACAAACATTAACGTAAAAAGATTGTATTTTTACGGAAGTAAGAAAATAAAAGGAAAAGAATGGACATTTCTTCAGAAAGGATGACTCATCTTAAGCAGTTAGAAGCTGAGTCTATCCATATCATGCGTGAAGTTGCAGCAGAATTTGATAACCCAGTAATGCTATATTCTGTAGGTAAAGATTCTTCTGTTATGCTGCATTTAGCCAAAAAAGCCTTTGCCCCTGGCGTGCCACCCTTTCCTCTAATGCATGTTGATACAACGTGGAAATTTAAGGAAATGATTCAATTTCGCGATTATATGGCTGAAAAAATCGGCATGAAATTGATTGTCCATCAGAACCCTGAAGGGCTTGCTATGAATATTAGTCCTTTTGTGCATGGTAGCTCGAAACATACCGATATCATGAAGACTCAAGGGCTGAAACAAGCTTTAGATAAGTACGGTTTTGATGCTGCGTTTGGCGGAGCAAGACGTGATGAAGAAAAATCTCGCGCAAAAGAGCGTGTTTATTCATTTCGTGATGAACATCATCGTTGGGATCCGAAAAACCAACGTCCAGAGCTGTGGAACATATTTAATGGCAAAGTAAACAAGGGTGAAAGCATCCGTGTATTCCCTTTGTCCAACTGGACAGAGCTTGATATCTGGCAATATATCTACCTTGAAGATATTGAAATTCCATCACTTTACCTATCGAAGTCACGTCCTGTCGTGGAGCGCGATGGTATGCTTATTATGAAAGATGATGAGCGTATGGAACTTAAAGAAGGTGAAGTTGTACAAGAAAAAATGGTTCGTTTTCGTACATTAGGCTGTTACCCATTAACAGGCGCGGTGGAATCTGAAGCGACCACACTACCTGAAATTATTCAAGAAATGTTATTAACCACTACATCGGAACGCCAAGGCCGTGCTATTGATCATGATAGTTCAGGATCGATGGAGAAGAAAAAACGAGAAGGCTATTTCTAAATGAGCTCACCTTATATCCTAAAAGACAATGATTCGGTTAGCGATGATGTGGTGTGGCATAACAGCACAGTGACTAGTGAAGATCGTGCTCAACTAAAGGGCCAAAAGCCAGTGGTGCTTTGGTTTACAGGTTTGAGTGGATCGGGTAAGTCAACCATTGCTAATGCGGTGGAGAGTAAGTTGTTAAGCATGGGTAAGCATTCTTACTTACTTGATGGCGACAACGTTCGACACGGTCTTAACAAAGATTTAGCCTTTAGCGATGAAGACCGGATTGAAAATATTCGTCGAATTGGTGAGGTAGCAAAGCTATTTGTTGATTCTGGCTCTATTGTATTAACTGCCTTTATCTCGCCTTTTATTAGTGACAGAGAGCAAGTGCGAGCATTATTTGCCGAGCAACAGTTTTTAGAAGTGTTTATTGACACACCAATCGAGATCTGTGAACAGCGTGATCCTAAAGGCTTATACAAGAAAGCGCGCGCAGGTGAAATTAAAAACTTCACTGGTATTGATTCAACGTATGAAGCGCCACTCAATGCCGAAATTCACCTTGAAACAGCTGGCCGTTCAGTCGAAGAGTGTGCTAATCAAATCGCCGCTCAATTAGTCTCGTTAGGTTATATATAGTTGGTTAGATATAGTCCGCTAGATTATACAGCTCGTTAAGTTAGTTACGGCTAGCTAAGTAAAATATAGAAAACCAACAGTAATTACTGCTGATATTGCACAATATTGTTGATGTTTTGTTTTAGTTATACACATGATTATAGGATGAAGTGACTGGTGCAATAAGATAATTATCTATTGTGCTAAATGTACTTCTTAAAGGAAATTATATGTCTCATAGTTCAGAATTGATTGCTGAAGATATAGAAGCCTATCTAAAGGTTCACGAAAATAAGGATCTACTGCGTTTTTTGACTTGCGGTAACGTTGATGATGGTAAATCTACTCTGATAGGCCGTTTACTGTTTGACAGTAAGTTGATCTATGAAGATCAAATGGCTGCCATTGAGAAAGATTCGCAAAAATTCAATACTACGGATGAAGATTTTGACCTAGCATTGTTGGTTGATGGATTGCAATCTGAACGTGAGCAAGGCATTACCATCGATGTAGCTTATCGCTACTTTTCAACTGAAAAGCGTAAATTTATCATTGCCGATACGCCAGGGCATGAGCAGTACACACGTAACATGGCAACAGGTGCTTCTACTTGTGAGCTAGCCATTGTAATGGTAGATGCTCGCCATGGTATCCAAACGCAAACACGTCGTCACAGTTATATTTGTAGCTTACTGGGAATCAAACATATTATTGTTGCAATCAATAAGATGGATTTGGTCGATTATAGTCAAAAAACCTATCAACAAATTAAAACGGCCTACAGAGACATGGCGAAAGATTTTAATATTGATGATATTCGTTTTGTGCCTATTTCTGCTTTGAAAGGTGACAACGTAGTTACACCGAGTACACAAATGGATTGGTATCCAGGCGCGACATTGATGAAGCTTCTGGAAACAGTGAAGATCGACCAAGACAGAAACCTAGAGCATATGCGTTTCCCTGTTCAGTATGTGAACCGACCTAATCTTAACTTTAGAGGTTTTTGTGGTACGTTAGCGTCTGGTATTGTAGAAGTTGGTGATGAGGTTACGGCACTACCTTCTGGTAAGTCGTCTCGAGTTAAATCTATTTATACTTATGATGGTGAATTGGATTTAGCCCTGCCAGGACAAGCTATAACAGTAACATTAGAAGATGAAATAGATGTTTCTCGTGGAGATATGTTAGTTCATAAAGGTCATGAGCCTGTTGTAACTAAAGCGATTTCTAGCCATGTGGTTTGGATGAGTGAGACGCCACTTCGAACTCATAAAGAGTTTATATTTAAGTTTGCTACTAAATCATGCATCGGTAAAGTAACCAATATTGACTATAAAGTTGATGTAAATACTTTACAGCAACATGCTGAAAATAGTGAAGCCGTTGATTTGAATGAAATAGCGGTGACACAAATTAGCTTAACTGATTCGGTGGTGGTTGATAAATATAAAAAGCTTCCACAAACAGGAGCATTTATCATCATTGACCGACATAGCAACGTTACTGTTGGTGCCGGTATGATCGATACGGTTGGGGCTGAATTTGATGAAGACAAACGATTCTATAGCCAAGCAGAGCGAGATCTTAACGCCCATATTCGTAAGCATTATCCAGAATGGGGTTGTGCAGAAATTTAACGAGTCTGTGCGAAATTTTCTGTAATATTAATAAAGCTAGAATTTGATTCTAGCTTTATTATTTTCTGCGCCACTATTTGAATAGAAAGAGAGAGTTGAATAGAAAGAGATAGTTGAATAGGAAGGGAAAGTTGGTAGCGTTATGAACGCGATATTCCCTTAAGCGCTTTTTGCTGAATTGAGTGCTAGATTAGAAAACAATTCATCAATCATTTCTTTGCCTATCTGCATGTCTTTGTTGGCTCTTATATAAGTTCTTAAGCCAATGATCTGTACTTGCAAATGACGAGCGATCTTATCGGGCTGGCAGGACGAATCAAGTTCACCTTGTTCGATAGCTTGCTTAATTATGCGAGCAAAAATCTCCTCCACACCGGCTAACTTCTGTTTGGCTAAATCTACTAATTCTTGATGCTCATCAGTCAGTTCTGCTATGGTTTTCACTAACATACACATACCACTAGGGGCTGTATTTTGGCTTCCGACCACAATATTCGTAATGAATATTTTAAGTGCCTCAAGAGGTGATTGTGTTTCTTGTAAGCATTTTTTTAATTGAGTGCTACTTAAATCAGCATAATGGTTAAGCGCTTCTTTAAATAGATTCTCTTTACTACCGAAACTGGCGTAGATACTGCCAGGACGCAAATCAACCACTTCTTGAAGGTTGCGCATAGACGTACCATGAAAGCCTTTTTCCCAGTATAGATTGGTGGCTTTGTCTATGACTTCTTCTCTGTTGAATTTGATATGCTTACTCATAATTGTACCTCTTCCCAAAGGCATGAACGAACGTTCATAATAACGTGAACGGAAGATTAAATCTAGCAAGTTTATAGTGCGAGGTAGCGAGCGAGCGATTCAATAGCACAGGTAAATGCAGATAATGCAATAGTAAAAGCTAGGATCCTCTTTGTGTCGATATCTTTATTTTTTACCGCATGATTTAAATCTAACGATTGGCTAAAGCGTCGTCGACTGTAATAAATACCAAGTAGTGTTGCCAGCAATAGAAATGCACCATTTATTTGCACAATTAAGCTTTCGTTACTGCCACCGATCCTCAGCATCAAGGCACCTAATCCTAATGATAGCATGTGAGTGCGCATCCAAGACATTGAGGTTCTCTCTGGTTGTAAGCCAGGATCTCTTTCATGCTCTTTCATATGGAAATGGTAAAAATAATCGCAAGAGTTAAAAATAGCAACACAGCACTGATGACTTTCAAAAAGCTGGTGTAAGGAAGTTGTTGTTTGTTTCTCATCGCTTTTTCGTTTAATGACCATCTTTTGTAGGCAAATATGGCGAGCAAACCAGAACAAAGACAGAGTAAAGTCGACAAAAATATTCGGATTTCCGGGTTGGCGAGATCGGGTGTTAATTGATCTATACCTATTGCTCCAGCAAGTAAGGCTAGGGCTGTTCTAATCCAAGCTAAATAAGTCCGTTCGTTGGCGAGAGAGAAGCGATAATCAGGAGCTTCCCCTTGATGACGCCAATTGAGTTTGGTTGTTCTATCTTTTCGCTTCATAGTTTTATTCTTTATATATGAGAAATATTCTTAAAAATAATATTTTTTACAGATACCGACTATTTATCGTTTTATTTGAGCTATAATTTACATTAATCCGTTGTTATTGAAAATGAATCTAAGAAAATGAATCTAAATAGTTTAACTATGATGTATTCGTCTTCAGTCTACCCTGTAATGAAGATGATTGGTATGGGGAGTGTTGTTGATTAATTATTGTAAAACATTAGAAGGTAGGAATGAACGATTTTGAAAATCAAATGCTGCCTGTTCTAACGGTAGATAAAGGATTCGTTACCTCTTGTAACCAAGTGTTCATAGAATTGTTCGGCTATGCCCAGCATGATATTTTGGGTGCTCCGCTTGATAGTTATATTAGTTTAATCGACTGTGACTATACGTTGGATCAGTTCGTTTCACGTGCGAAATTACAAGCTGATGGCTTAATAATAACAGCGAAGGTCAATAACATTTACCATTATGCTTTGCCTGTTAAAATTCATTGTCAAAAAATAGGCATGAATAATGATGATTTGGTTAGAATTTGCTTTCGCGTATTAGAAAATAAGTCCGTGGATCCTATTTCAGGATTACCTAACGGTTGGGCCATTTCTTCTAGGGCACAACGTTTATTAAATCATTCGGATAATATTAAAAATATTTTTGTATTGATATTTTTTAATGTTGATAACTTTTCAACTATCAATTTTCGTTACGGTTTCGATGCTGGTGATAATTATCTGCTTGTGTTGGGCCGAACCTTAAAATTACTGTTGGGAGAAAGTACCGTTGTTGCGCGTTTTAATAATGCTAAGTTCGGTATATTGATAGAAAATAAACAAGGCCTGCATCTAGATAATTTCCACACTTACCTTGAGTTGTTATGTGAAAACTTATGTAAGTTGTCTGACACTCCTCTAAAGTTGGACAATGGATTAGAGATTAATAAGCCATATAGTATTGGTGTAAGTCAACCTAGTATCGAATATAACAGTTTTCATGCCATAGAAATTGCGGCTGAAACGGCTATGTTACAAGCTAAAAAATACAGCACATCCAGGTATCACTTTTCTACCTCTAAAACTTTGGGGGATATTCTTTCTCACAAACTAATTATCGACGCCTTACCCAGTGCAATAGAACAAAATATAATTGATATTTATTTTCAACCACAATATGAAATTAACACTGGCAAACTTGTCGGCTTAGAAGCTCTATCTCGTTGGCAGCATGGAACACTAGGTAATATTAGGCCAGATGTTTTTGTTGGCATTGCGGAAGAAATAGGCTTGCATTTTGATTTTGATTTATGGGTTTTAAATCAAGTCTGCTCACAGATTGTGTTATGGCAAAGACAAAAAATAGTCACGCCAAAAATTGCTATTAACATTTCATTTAAAACCATAGAAATGACGACTTTTATTAATCGACTGATTGAGGTTATTGAACAGACAAAATGTCCTACAGAGTTAATAGAAATAGAAATTACGGAAACAGCATCGGCCAAAAATATGGATGTGTTGAATAAAAATATTGTTAAGGTTAAGCAATTAGGTATCAGTATCGCGATCGATGATTTTGGTGCCGGTTATTCTTCATTAAGTATGATTCGTGAATTTCATCGTTCTCTGGATAAGCTCAAATTGGACCGGTCGTTAGTAAGCAATATCTGCAATACCGACGTTGATAGAGAGTTTATTCGTAAAATTATAAAGCTTGGTAAAGTACTGAATGTAGAAATTTTAGCTGAAGGAGTAGAAGAGGAGGAACAAAAAATTCTACTTCAGAAACTCGAGTGCGACTATGCGCAAGGATACTATTTTTCTAAACCATTATCCAAACAGCATGTCGAGACCTTACTTAAAACCACTTGTTAGTATCGACGTCTCTTTTCGTGTCGGTGTTAATGGTATTGACGAGTATCCCGATATTTTATACTCGTCTTTGTTAACACAAAACCTAGTGAGAGATTACTCAATGCTGCTCAAATGTTGACTAATTACCTTTAGCACGCCTAAATCTTTGTTGCTTGGGGCAATATGGTTTGCGTGAATCTTCACCCTTTCATGTGCATTTTCCATAGCGTAGGAATGAAAGCTTGCTTGGAGCATTTCTACATCATTGAAGTAGTCACCAAAACTCATCGTCTGTTTGAAACTAAATCCTAGCGTTTTTTGTAAGTGTTTAATTGCTGCACCTTTTGAAGTTGCCGAGTGCATGATATCTAGCCAAATTTTTGCACTAATAACCACTTTGTGGCTATGACCAAATGCTGCGTTAATAGACGGATGAATGTAGCGCTCTGAGCCATCGAAATGACAAATAGCTACTTTAATAATATCGTCCTCGACATCGAGTAGGTCGGCGACTTGTTCATAGCGATGATAATACTTTTTGATCTCTTCAATTGCCGGTTCAGATCTGGTTTCAATATAAGCTGAGTTCTTTCCAGATAATACAATGTGCGCACCATCAATTAGACGAGCTTGAGCGATAATCGCTTTAATCGACGGCTTATCAATGCTATGGCTATACAGTTCTTTATCTTGATACATCACTAACGCGCCATTTTCTGCGATAAATAGGATGTCATCTTTGATGGGAGAGAAGGTGTTCCTCAGACTAAAGTATTGGCGCCCTGATGCTGCACAGAATAATATGTCTTGCTCTGCTAAGTGATGATAAATATCAAAAAATTCTACAGGCAATTTTCCTTGTTGGTCAAGTAAAGTGCCATCCATATCGGCGGCGATAAACTTTATGTCGTTTTGTGGCATTTTATAGCTCCATTCTAATAACTGTTCATCTTAATAGCTGTCGATTTCTAATAAAACGTATTGTCGTGGCTGTGCTGATAAGTGATTAGCTTTGATATCAAATCAGTAAGGTTTCTTGGCAAAATAAGATTTATTGGCGAAGGTGCTCACGTATTTATTCAACAATATGATTATCCTCTGTCAGTTCAACTGAATCAACAGTATCCTAATAGTTAATTGCTTTAGAGTGTATGGCTAAAAATATATCCTTATAAATTAAGCAAATAGTTTTTTTATTTCTTGTATTGTTTCTACATTTTGGAAGCATATACATTGTTAGTGTTGTTTGAATGTGAGTGTAACGATGTCTATTTTAGAATGTGTTATTTTAATGACAGGTTTACTGTTTTGTTTAAATTTGCTTTATTGGAGTTCGAAGACTTGGGGGATGGTTCTCACCTCTGTTTTACTTTTGGTTGCCCTCATTTCTACTTTGTATTGGCCGCTATTTTTAGGTGCCGGCGTTGCCTTTGTCTTTGTCATGGTTTTAAACCGAGCGGAACCAGAGTTAGCTCGCGGCAAGGTTCGAGAGAATACATTAAGAAATTGGGTCCAATATCTGATGTCTTTATCTATGTTACTAGTCGGTGTTCAATACGTTATTTATTATTCGTTGTTAGGTTACGGAATTAAGCTCGGCTTGTCTCGGCCTGATGTTGTTGATGCCTTTCTACCCATCGCGGGTGGCTTGGAGTTAAAGGCGATTATTACACTTGGTCTTTGGGACCAAAGTCATCCGGCGGCGGCGGTAATGCTGTTTACGGTTTTGCTGAGTGGCTTATTGTGTAAACGGGCATTTTGCGGTTGGATATGCCCTCTTGGCCATGCGGGGTCGTATCTGTACCAGTTTCGATTACGCTTTGTTCAAGCAAAATATCTTCCGCCAAATTGGCTAGATTGGCCGTTGAGAATGCTCAAGTATTTATTATTACTTGGCTTACTCTATATTATTGTTTTAGCCCTACCAAGCCGTGCTTTGCCGCATTATTTATCTGGTTACTATCAACAAATAGCTGACTTAAAAATGGCAATGTTTTTTGTTACACCAAGTGTTATTGAAGCGATGCTAATCGGTTTAGTTATTGCTTTAGTATTTTGGCAGGACAGGGCATTTTGCCGTTACCTTTGCCCGTATGGTGCAATGCTTGGATTATTGGGCTTCTTTAGTCCGTTTAAGGTAAAAAGAGATACAACGCACTGTTTGATAAACAGTAAGGGAATAGAGTGCGATAAATGTACACGTGCTTGCCCTGCAAGAATCAGTGTTCATACTTTACAAACAGTACGAACAGATGAGTGTCAAGCGTGTATGCGATGTGTTAACGCTTGTCCACAAAAGAAGGCACTAGGTATAAAATCGGTCACAGGACATACACTCTCGTCTACTGGTGTTCTCATTATATTGCTGTTGCTGATGTTTGGCATTCCTCTTGCTGCTTATGTTGGAGGCTTTTGGCATAGTCAAGTGACCGATGATGTTCGGATGGAATTAATGAAATATATCCATCAAATTAATCATTAATTGAACTAGTATAAATATAAATTATGCGCCTTATAATGATGAGAGTTTATCCGATAAGACTTGAATAAGTGTAAAGAAAGCGCTACTTTCAATGTTGAACGACTGTTCATGACATTATATTGACAATCCTAATTAGATAGAGGTACATAGCGATGAATGAATATACACCCCCTAAAATTTGGGTGAATGATACTAATGGCGGTAACAAATGGGCAAATATCAACAGTCCTGAGTCAGGGGCGAGATTCGAAAAAGACTTGCCAGTTGGCGACCATTCTTTACAGCTATACTCTCTAGGAACACCAAATGGTCAAAAGGTAACAATATTACTTGAAGAATTATTGGCGTTAGGAATAAAAGAAGCGGAATACGATGCCTTTTTGATCAATATCGGTGAATCGGATCAGTTTTCATCCGGTTTTGTTGGTGTCAATCCGAACTCTAAAATTCCTGCTCTAGTTGATAAATCTGGAGAAGAAGATGTCAACGTATTTGAGTCGGCTTCTATTCTTGTTCACTTAGCGGAAAAGTTTGCAGTTTTTTTACCTAAAGAAGGCTCTGCGCGCACTCAGACATTTAACTGGTTATTTTGGGCGCAAGGTTCTGCACCGTTTTTAGGTGGTGGTTTTGGCCATTTTTATGCGTATGCCGATGAGAAACAAGAGTACCCAATTAATCGTTTCGCTATGGAAGCAAAACGCCAATTAGATGTACTGGATAAGCAGCTCGCTAACAACACTTTTGTTGCAGGCGAAGAGTACACTATTGCTGATATGGCAATTTGGCCATGGTATGGCAATTTAGTACTAGGTAGACTTTACGATGCGGCTGAATTTTTACAGGTTGAGTCTTATACCAACGTTGTTCGTTGGGCGAAAATGCTGGATGCTCGTGAGCCAGTTCAAAGAGGAAGAATAATAAATAAACCGTTTGGCGAAGAGTGGGAAAAAGTGACTGAACGCCATTCTGCTGAAGATATCGACAAGGTCCTCAAGCTTAAGCCGTAGTTTTATCTGCTTTGTGTCAATGTTAAACGTTGTGAGTAATAAACTATTCACAACGTTGCTTCTTACGTGGCTAAGGTTGCTTTTTCCGTAGCTCTAGTTAGGTGCCAATCTTGAACTGATAGTAAGCAAGATGTAACCGGCTTCTACTTCGGTCGACAATACTGATTGAAGAATGGTTAATGACCAAGATTACTGACTAATTAAAATAAATCGTCAATTAGTTGAAATTAATTTCTAATAACACCTGTCTTCTATTATATGCAAGTTAAGCGAACGAATTGTTCCATTCACAATGAAAATGGTAGTAAAAATGAATAAAGACGGATTAAGTAAAAATTGGAAAAAGCCACGTAGTTTTGATCGTAATTTAATTGTGATTGGTGGTGGTGCGGGTGGTTTGGTAACCAGTTATATTGCAGCAGCAGTAAAAGCGAAAGTGACTTTGATTGAAGCAGGAGAAATGGGAGGTGATTGTTTAAATTACGGTTGTGTTCCAAGTAAAGCGATAATCAAAAGTGCCAAAATTGCTTATCAAATGAAAAATGCCCACAATTATGGCTTAGAAGGCACCGTCGTACCGTTTTCATTCAAAAAAGTGATGCAACGTGTTCATGACGTAATCGCTGAAGTGGCACCACACGATAGCGTTGAGCGTTATACCGATCTTGGTGTTGAAGTTCTTAAAGGTTACGGTAAATTGATTGACCCGTGGACGGTCGAAATTGCCTATGAAAATGGTTCTACAACTCGTCTAACGGCACGTAGCATCGTTATTGCTACAGGTGCTCGTCCATTTGTTCCACCTTTACCGGGTATAGAAGAAACAGGCTATGTAACCAGTGATACGCTTTGGAGTGAGTTCGCTAAACTAGAGCAAGCACCAGAAAAATTGGTTGTATTGGGCGGTGGGCCGATTGGTTCAGAACTGGCGCAGTCTTTTGCTCGACTCGGTTCGAATGTCACTCAAGTTGAGATGGCAGATCGCATTATGATTAGAGAAGATCTCGAAGTGTCTGAATTTGCCACTAAAGCGTTACAAAAGAGTGGTGTGAATATTCTAACGTCTCACCAAGCGCTTCGTTGTGAATTAAAAGATGGCAAAAAATTTATTGTCGTGAAGCACAATGATCAAGAAATAGAATTGGAATACGATCAATTACTTTGTGCGGTAGGGCGTAGTGCTCGCTTAGAAGGCTATGGTCTTGAAGATCTTGGTATTGAAACCAACCGAACAATTGTGACAAATGAATATCTAGAGACTTTGCATCCAAATATTTTTGCTGCTGGTGATATTGTAGGTCCATATCAATTTACCCATGTTGCTGCACACCAAGGTTGGTATGCCGCTGTAAATGCTTTATTTGGTCAGTTTAAGAAGTTTAAAGTCGATTATCGAGTGATTCCATGGACGACTTTTATCGATCCCGAAGTTGCTCGAGTCGGTATTAATGAACATGAAGCAAAAGAGAAAGGAATTGATTACGAAATTACTCGCTTTGATTTTAAAGAGCTAGACAGAGCGATTACTGACAGTGCGACCGAAGGTTTTATTAAAGTGATTACTCCGAAAGGAAAAGATAAAATTTTAGGTGTGACGATTGTTTCTGAGCATGCAGGTGATCTTATCGCTGAATTTGTGTTAGCAATGAAACATGGCCTGGGGTTGAATAAAATATTAGGCACGATTCACAGTTATCCCACTTGGGCAGAAGCGAATAAATACGCAGCAGGCGAATGGAAACGCGATCATGCACCACAAACGATTCTTCGTTTGTTAGAAAAATATCACACCTGGAGACGCGGTTAATTGTTGATTTAGACGGTATTTTACCGTCTAAATATGCTAAATTAGAGCGCATTCTGCGCCTAATTTAGCTAACTCAATGTACCACTACAAATAGTAGATATTAGCGCTAATACAACAAGTAGCGCATGTGGATAAGCGATAGTTGGTCTTAAAGACTGACAAATATATTCTTTTACTAAGCCAAATTGGCTTGGTCTAGATAACAAATATTGGCTATTAAATTGGAAAGCTAGACAGTCACTCTTTTCTGATTCACCGTTTTTTATTGCTTGTTCTAGTTCGAGTAATCTTGGTTCAATTCTTGATTGAAAGGTTTTCCAAATAGCATCCTGTATCCATAAAACAAATAAAATACCGATGACTATCAAAGTGATATTACCAAATAAATAAAAGCCGCAGAACATAAAAATGTTAAATAGCTTTATCAACAAAGAATATTTTTCATAATTATCAAATTGACTTTGAAGCAATAACCATTCTTTTTCTAGTCCAGATTTATTCACAATCGTAACCTTAATTTTTTGCATAATCAGATATGCTTTTGAGTATTGCTATTTTTGAACAATATGAAAAGAAATATTTGTTTAGCACTTATATTATTTGATTCACTATTGTTAACTGCATGCATCATCATATGTTCAAGTCAGACAATCAACAACATTAGAGTGTACGGGCTAACACTGTTACAATAATGTAAATTATTGCTCAATAAAAAAGAGGTATCATGAAGGTTATTCGCTGGTTGTTAGGGAAAGTTATTTTGACGCTTAATTTTATATTCACTCCCAAAGGCGTTAAAAGAGATGCAGAATCTCAACAAGAAGTCGATAAGAAAGCAAGTTTAATGGCACTTTACCAGTTTGATGCTTGCCCATTTTGTGTAAAGGTTCGGCGTGCAATGAAGCGTCAATCGGTACAAATCGAGTTAAGAGATGCTAAGAATAATCCAACGCATAGAGAAGAGTTGTTAACTGATGGTGGCGTAATTAAAGTACCATGCTTACGAATAGAAAAAGAAGGCAAAAGTATCTGGATGTATGAATCATCAGAGATTGTTGCGTATTTAGAAAAAGAATTTGCTTAAAAATAGTCATAAAAAAAGGTAAACCGATTAGGTTTACCTTTTTTCTAAATATTGTTAGCTTAAATTTCGTGAGAAATTAGATAGCTACGATATTTTCAGCGTTAGGGCCTTTTTGACCTTGGCTGATAGTAAATTCAACTTTTTGACCTTCAGCAAGAGTTTTGAAACCGTCGCCAGAGATAGCACTGAAGTGTGCGAAAACATCTGGGCCAGATTCTTGCTCGATGAAACCAAAACCTTTAGATTCGTTGAACCATTTAACGGTACCTTTAACTTTAGACATAATATTATCCTGTAATTTTAATTAATGTTGCCTTTAATAGGCTGTAAGAGCGTAAAAACAGACTGACACTTAAAAACTACAGAGCGCGGTATTATGGATAAACAACGAAATGGAGAATATAAACAAAAGGCTTTCTTTTTTACTGAGCGCAATTATATAGGCTATTTAAACTATGTCAAGTTATGTTTAATCAGTTATGTTTAAGGTGTAGTTTATTTTCCATTCTGCTAGGGCTTTAATATGAGCAGGGCCAATACCACAACAGCCTCCAAGGATAGAAGCACCTGCTTTATACCAGCGTTTGGCGTAAGTTAAATATGCTTCTGGCGACAGTTCACGCATAGGTTGCATTGTTCCATTGGCCTTGTGGTTGGTTAGTATAGGCATAAAATTATTAGCATAAACACCTATCTGCATGTCGACTTTTGCTTTTTGGATGGTTATTTTACTAACTTCGACCGCTTGTTCCATTACTTCAGGAACCGAACAATTGAAAAGAATGCCTTTGACATTATTTTGTTGTACCACTTTTTCAATAGCAGACTGTACCGATTGCCCAGATCGTAAATTAGCGTGGTCGGTATGAGAATCATCTAAGCTAAACGAGTAGAAAGAATCTTTATTACTGTGGTGTAAAGCCTGATAAATAACGTCAAATTCTTCAATGCTGCAAATTGTTTCCACTAGCCATAAATCAACGTAGGGATCTTGTGCATCAATTAACGTGTTGACTATTTCTACTGCTTCTTCGGTATCAAACAAATCAGGTCGATAGCTACCAAATGGCGGGGGAATAGCACCAGCAACTTGAACAGAAGTATCTTGAGCAACGGATTGCGCTATTTTAGCTGCCTTACGAGCTAACTGCGCTCCTTCAGCTTTAAATCGTGCCTCGCCAAGATGAAAAGGGACACAGGCATAACTATTAGCAATAATTATTTCAGCACCTGAATCGATAAAACTTTGGTGTACTTGGGTGACATGATCTGGAGATTCAATCAGAGCTTGTGCACTCCAAAGTGGCTGTGAGAATGGTGCACCGATCGCTTTAAGTTGTCGTCCCATTCCACCGTCAAGTATGGTAATTTTGTTCATAATTACGTTCTAAATTATTGAAAAAGTCTGGTAAAGAGAGAATACCAGACCAATCAGTCTAAGGCGAAAATATTGATGGAGTATTTTCCCTTTGCAACGGCTTTATTCTTGTTGCATTAATTCAGTTAATACCTGTTTAAAAGTGTCGACAGGATGTGCGCCAGATAATGCAGTTGTACGGTTAAATACCACCGTAGGTACACTAGAAATGCCGGCTTGTGTCCAAAACTGTTGGTTGGTTCGTACTTCATTTTGGCAAGAAGGAGCGTCTAAGCGCTTGCGTGCCTCTATGTCATTTAACCCGATACTTGCTAATTCTTTAAGTAATACTTCTCGATCAGACACATCTTTTTTCTCGGTGAAAAAGGCACTAAATAACCGCAATTTTAACTCAGTTTGTTTACCCATTTCTTTTGCGTATTCTAATAGAATATGTGCCTCAAAGGTGTTGACTATCTTCATACCATCAAAATAGTTAAACTCAAAACCATGCTTAGCTCCTTGCGCGGTGATGTTTTCTCTTGCTCGGGCACTATCTTCTGCAGAAGAGCCGTATTTTCTCGCAACATGAGCTCGAAGTTCTTCTCCTTCTGGTAGCATATCTGGGTTTAGTTCGAAAGGTTGCCACTCAATTTCTATTTGGTCTTGTATTCCTAGTTCACTAATGGCTGCTTGCAGATGGTTGTAACCGACGATACACCAAGGACATACAACATCAGAGACGATATCTAACTTTATCTTATTTTTCATAATTAACCTTTCTTGAACAGTTGTTCATTTTTAATAAGTGTACACTTTCAAGTAATAATTACAATAAATAAGGCTGAGGTTTATATGAGATTGTCTATGAAGGAGATAAAAAAACCACGCCTAGGCGTGGTTTTCGATTCAAGAAGTCAGTTTAGGTAAACATTGGCTCTTCTCCAGAAGCATCCTTATGCATTAGCCAATGAAGATTTGTCCTAATACATAACCGACACAACAAGCACTAATTACACCAATAAGACCAACCGACATAAATGAGTGATTAAAGTACCATTTGCCGATTTTGGTTGTACCAGAAGAGTCAAAGTTAACGGTTGCAATATCTGAAGGATAGTTTGGTATAAAGAAGTAGCCATATACCGCTGGCATAATACCAATGAGTAGCGCTGGGTCTAAACCTAAGCCTAGTCCAACAGGCAGCATCATTCTAGCTGTCGCTGCTTGCGAATTAACTACCACTGACACAATGAATAGCGCGAAGGCAAAACTCCAAGGGTAATCCGTAACCATGCCGATAATGCCTTCTTTAAACTCTGGCAAAGCATATTTGAAATAAGTATCTGACATCCACGCGATACCAAAGATAGCGATAGCTGCAACCATACCGGATTTAAATACCACGCCTTCAGGCACCAGTCTTGGGTCGGTTTTGGTTGCTAATAAGATAACACCACCGAATGCCAACATCATCATTTGAATAATTACTGACATTGAGATGGGTTTTCCGCCATCGACAACCGTACGAACTTCCGGAACCATGGCGATAAAGACGATAACTAACAAGGCAGAAATAAATATTAATACTGAATTTCTTGCAGAAGTCGGCAAGGTTTCATCTAATGTAGTGCTGGTTGTATTAAGTATTTTTTCACGCCACATCGGATCTTTCAGTCGACGTTGATATTCTGGATCATCTTCAAGTTCTTTACCACGGCGCAAGCTATATAGAGACATTAAGAAGGTGCCGGCTAACGTAGAAGGTACGGTAACTAAAAGGATAGAAACGAGGGTAATATCAGCTTGAATGTTAGATATTTGCGCTAGATAGTATACAACCGCAGCAGAAATAGGGGAGGCAGTAATGGCGATTTGAGATGCAACCGAAGCAGCTGCCATTGGACGTTCTGGACGGATCCCATTTTTTAGCGCTACATCACCAATAATAGGCATAATAGAGTAAACAGCGTGACCCGTTCCTAGCATAAATGTCATTGTGTAGGTTACAAATGGTGCTATTAGCGTTACGTTCTTAGGATTTTTTCTAAGAATTCTTTCCGCAACTTGTAGCATGTATTTAAGCCCACCGGCTGCTTCTAAAATGGAAGCACATGTTACCACCGCCAATATAATTAACATTACAGTAACAGGTGGAGAGGTTGGCGGCATTCTAAATATGAATACTTCAACCACCAGACCGATACCAGATACGACACCTAATCCGATACCCCCATAACGTGAGCCCATATAGAGCATCACCAGCAAAAACAAAAACTCTAGATACAACATAAAAATTTCCTGATTATTTAATTAACTAAAATTATTTTGCGCCTTAAAAGAATAAAGAGAATTAATCAATATCAATTTTTAATGATATCTTTAGAAGATATTTAAGTCTTATATGCTTTAGCTCACAGCTTGTAGGGGTGTGTGACGACTTTCAACGTGTTTTATCGCACAAGTTTGAAGAACAATAGATCGAAGAGCATCCTCTATTTTTCATTAATAGAGGATGTTTTAGAAAGCTTAGTGGCGGTTATGCAAGTACGTCATTGAGTAGTTCTAGTCGATCTTGTCCCCAAAACTGTTCATTATTGAAGTAATAAGCAGGCACACCTAGCACATCATCAGCAATAGCTTGATCGGTATTGCTTTGATATATGGCTTGGATTTGTTCTGAGTTAGCGAGTGCAATCACGGCAGCAGCATCGAGATCTAATGAGGTTAAAATATCGTACAACACAGATTCTTCAGCAATATCTTTTTCTTGCGACCAACATGCAGCCAAAACTTGGGCAACAAATTGACCAGCATTTAGCTTTAATTCTTGTAGGGCGATACAACATTTGTCTGCCAGTGCTGGGTTGGTAGGAAAATAAGCCGGCTGTAAGTTTACAGGCAAGTTACGCTTAGTTGCCCAACGTTTGATTTCAAGTAAGCGATATTGTTGTTTGTTTTGTGGACGTTGGCCTAAAGGAAGTGTGCCATTGGTGCCAAAAATTTGGCCTAAAATAACAGGTTTAAAGTGTATGCCTTTATTTGCTCCATCAGCTATTTCGAGCAGTAAATTGTGCCCTAAATAGGTAAATGGCGACAGGCTAGTGAAGTAATAGTCGATATTTTTGTTCATAAATTTTACATCCTTGAAATGACCGTTCGAATAAGGTTTATAGGGCGTTTTAAGTGATTGGTTTGCGCCTTGATTGTTAGAATGCGATAAAAATGTCATTATAAAGTCCATATAACATGATAATAAGTCCGTTTTTAAGTGAGATGTGATGGCGAAATTAGATAGACTTTCAGCACTAATTGCTCGATTTGAGCTAAAAGCAGATGTAACCGATGATCTTACTAGAGCCAATCTTTTTATATTGTCGGATAAAAATAGCGGTGAATTGACTCGTATAGAGTTTTGGCCTATTTCTTTAGGTGAGTTAGATTTTGTGGCCGAGCAAGAGCAGTTGTTGATTGCCGCATTAGTCAATCTAGGAGGCGAAGCCAATCCATTGGCTAGAGCATTGCCAAGGAAAACCACGCTTTCGATAGATGAAGATAATAATTTAAAGGAATTGGCCCAATTGATATTGGGTGAAGTACATGCCCAACGTTGTGGAAGCGCTACTACGTTGCAAAAATTATTTGAAGTATTGGTTATTATTTTACTTAGAAAAGTAATGCGGCAGCATGCCGACAACCCAGGTTTAATTGCTGGTTTAGCAGATAGTAAACTGAGTAAAGCCTTGGTAGCTATCCATGAAAACCCAGAGTTTAATTGGAAAATAGAAGACTTAGCTGATATTGCAGGGTTATCTCGTAGCCAGTTTATGCAACGATTTAAACATTGTGTTGGTTCTACTCCAGCGCAATATTTACGCGAATGGCGTCTGTCACTCGCACGACAAGATTTAGCAAAGGGAGACAGAGTAAAAACGGTCGCTCAACGTTATTGTTATAGTAGCCAAGAAGCGCTAAGCCGAGCATTTGTATCACAATATCAATGTAGTCCAGCTCAGATGCGTCGACAGTAGTCTGTTTAGTGAAAACAAAAAATCGATAGTAAAAAGAAAACCTGCTGTCCTGAAAAATAATTGTTAGACTTATTTAATATAGACTGTAAATAACAAAGTCTATTACGCTAATTTTAAAGAGGTTAGCTGTCAAAAAATCGGTTTCGGTTATTTAGAGTACAAGTTACTTAACATACCAACAGTATATAAATTGTTAGTGAGGTTTTATGAAGTTTGAAGTGGATACCCACACCCATACGTATGCTAGTGGTCATGCGTATAGCACGTTAATTGAAAATGCCAAATTAGCACACGAGAATGGTTTGAAGATTTTTTGCAGCACAGATCATGCTGAATCGATGCCAGGTGCGCCTCATTATTGGTTCTTCGCTAATCAGAAAATATTGCCACGCTTCCTATCTGGTGTCGGAATTATTCGTGGTATGGAAGCCAATATTCTTAATGTTAAAGGTGAACTGGATATACACCCTTCTCTTGACCAAAAATTAGACTGGATTATTGCTAGTTTTCACGAACCAGTTTACGCACCATCCGACAGTGCAACACATACAGAAACCTTGATTAATGTGATAAAAAGTGGCCGCATTGATGCACTAGGCCATTTAGGTAACCCTAATTTTGACTTCGATTTCCACAAAGTATTAACGTGTGCTAAACAGCACAATGTTGCAGTGGAAATTAATAATAGCTCGCTTAAAGGCCACAGCCGAGTGGGCAGTATTGATCGTTGTTTACAGATTGCAAAAGTAGCAAAAGAAATAGGAACCTATGTGACGACAGGATCGGACGCTCATTTTTGTGTCGATATTGGCCGACTAGAACAGGTAAGTCATATGCTTGATGAAGTGGAAATGCCCGCTACACAAGTTATTACCCACACTGCACAGCAGTTTTTGCAATTTTTAGCGCGACGTAACCGTGCGCCTATTGACGAATTTTCCGTGTTAAAAACCGGCATTTAATTAAGGCAATGTAAACTTTTCGACAAGCATATATTTGCTTGTCGCAAGTTAAATTAGTGCGTTGCAGTGGCGTTTTTTCTCTGCATTTTTATCGATATTGAAGGGCCAATAACACTTAGTAACTGTATAAGTAACAGAACCCCTGTTATTGCCAAGCCAATTCCAATTCCTGCCCAGATACCTGACAGTCCATAGCGTTGCATCAACCACCAAGCGGCTGGTAAACCAAATACCCAGTAGCCAATAGCGGTAAGAATAGTGGGAGATAGGACGATTTTCATCCCTCTCAATAAGTTAAGTGCTAATAATTGCCATCCATCAACAATAAAACACAAAGCCACTACCCAAATAGATGAAATCAGTAGCTCAGTCAGTTCAGTGTTAGCTAGTTGGTTATTTTGTTCTAAACGGAATAATTCAGCAATGACTTGCGGCCAAAGAATAAACAACACAGAAAGCACTATACTGATCGCTGTAACCAATATAAAGCTTTTAAGACACGTTTGTTTTATTTCAGCTATGTTGTCTGCACCATAGTCTTTGCCAACTAAAATTGCCGCCGCTTGAGAGAAGCCAAAATTAATATTCCAGGTGAAACTTAAACATTGCAAAAGAATTTGATGTGTTGCTAATGACGCAACACTGATCATTCCTGCCATTAGTGTCCCCCCATAAATGAGCCCGTGTTCTAAAACACTGGCTAAAGCAATCGGTAAGCCCATGCTTAGTAACGGTAAGATCAGCTTTAATGAATAGTCTTGCAAATAGTACCAAGGAGCAAAGCGTTGGTATTTTTCGCGCTTAAATACCCAATATCCGTAGCCAAATAAAGCAATAAATGCCGCGAATGATGTTCCTGCACCAAGACCCGCTATTCCATAATCTAAAGTAAAAGCGAGAAAATAGCTGATAGGGACGTTCAGCCAAACCGTTGCAACAGACATCACCATTACCGAACGTGCATCGCCAAAAGTACTGGTTAAGCCACGTAATACTAATAATAAAAGTGTTGGAAGCATTGCCCATTTTAAAGCATGTAAATATTGCATAGCGATTGAAATAACCGCATCTGATTGGTTAGCATCATGTAAAAAACTCGGCACATAATAGAAACTAATAGAAAGTAATATGGTGCATAATATTGATAGAATAACAGCACCTTTTACCGCATTTCTTATTTGCTGAGTGCCAAATTCTGGGCGAGATAAACTTTGTCCATAAGCAATAGCAATAAGGTTAGCGCTGCACCCCACCGTACTCGCAGCAATAAGAAAAACAAACGAATACACAGATGCACCCAAACCACCCGCTGCAAGAGATGTCATACTTATGCGCGACATCATCCAAATATCAGTCAGTACCAAAGCCATAGAGATAAGCTGAGAAATAATGAGCGGTAGCGCGAGTGAGAAGATTTTTTGCATAACAACCTCTGTGATTTTGAGCTCAAAATATCGATTTTTCGTCTGGTGTTCAATTTACATTTATGTCAATCTGTCATTACATAAACTCATGTGAATGAAAATGAAACCTTATCCAAATTTACCGTATTCTCATAAAGGTCTAAAAGTATTCGAATCAGTAGCAAGACTGATGAGCTTTACCTTAGCCGCAAAAGAGCTGCATGTAACACAAAGTGCAGTCAGCCGACAAGTAAAGCAATTAGAAGATGATCTCAAGGAATCGTTAATTATTCGAAACAATCGTTCGATAGAATTGACGTTAAAGGGACAGTCCCTGTTTGCAACGCTACAAAAAAACTATCAGGCTCTAGAATCGCTCATTGCTATGTGGCAGCAAGAACAACCAAAAAAAATAGTCATAAAAGCCGCATTAAGTTATGCCACTCGTTCACTTATACCTAAAATTCACCAGTTGCATGAAAAATATCCTAGTTATGAAATTGTTGTTATCCCAACTATTGATGAAGATGAAAGTATTAATTCTAATGATTATGATCTACTGATATTTAATTCTCGGCGAGGGAGTTTTTATAGCAATCAACCTGATGTTATGTATTTACGTGAAGAATATATGGCGCCCGTTTGTGCTCAACAGTTAATTACCAGTCAAGCAACCATTGAAACGGTTATCCAGTTGCCGAGGTTGCATCCTACAATGGATCACCATGATTGGAGCACATGGCTAAACGCCACAGAATACGACATAACTTCTACTGCTCGTAATACCACATTTTTAACATTAGATATGGCCTTGAGCGCTTGTTTATCCGGGCAGGGTGTTACGGTAACCGATTTACTGCTGGTATTACCTGAACTCGAACGTGGTTATTTAGTTTGCCCAGAGTTAGCCTCCATACAGTACAGTTCATGGCAGTACTTTTGCCATTATAGGAATCAATCTCCGATCGTAGATGAACTTATAACCTGGTTAAAGGATGAAACGGCTAAAGAAAAACAGACGATTCATCGATTAGCGGAAAAGCACCACTGGCAGGGAGTAGTAACTGAGTAATTTGAACTTATGCATAACCAATGTTACAACTAATATTGAAATTGAGAATAATAATTATATTTAGATAGATTATTAATATAATTTGTAAAAATAATGATCCATTTTATGGCTGAATATTACATCTTTTTACGAACTAAGGTATAACGTTGTTATGAAAATACCTAAGAGAATACAGCCTTTAGTCGACGATGGTTTAATCGACGAAGTGCAAAGCCAACTGATGAGTGGCAAAGAAGCTTCTGTTTATATTGTGCGTTGCGGAGATAATATCCGTTGCGCCAAAGTTTACAAGGAGTCCAACCAACGAAGCTTTAAACAAGCAGTAGCCTATCGAGAAGGCCGAAAAGTTCGCAATAGTCGCCGCGCTCGTGCCATGGAAAAAGGATCGGGTTTCGGTCGTCAACAGCAAGAAAAAGTCTGGCAGAGTGCAGAAGTGGATGCCTTATACAAGCTCGCGGCAGCAGGCGTAAGAGTACCAGAACCGTATGGTTGTGTTGATGGTGTGTTATTAATGGAATTGATCACCGATGATGAAGGTTACGTAGCACCTAGACTTAACGATGTCATGATGTCTGCAGAACAGGCGATAGAAGATCACCAAGAGATGATGACTTATGTAGTAAAAATGCTATGCGAAGGCATTATTCACGGCGATTTATCGGAGTTTAATGTATTAGTGGATGAGTATGGGCCAGTAATTATTGATTTACCCCAAGCGGTAGATGCTGCCGCTAATAATAATGCTGAGTGGATGCTAGCGCGAGATATCAATAACATTCGTGACTACTATGGTCAGTTTGCTCCGGAATTATTAACAACAGAATACGCTAAAGAAATATGGGCGCTGTATGAAAAAGGCGACTTGAAGCCAGATAGTGAATTGACTGGACAATTTATTGAAGGGGATACTGAAGCGGATATCGCTGCCATAATGCAAGAAATTGATGCCGCTCGTGATGAAGAAAAATTTAGAAGGGAGCGAATCAAAGAAGCAAAAGAAGGGGTAGATAAAAGTAAATTTAACTGGGCGGATGAAAATTGATAAGTTATGTTGCATTTATAAATCAATGAGTTATATTTAATTTATAAGTAAAATGAACATTAAGGAGCAGGCTACATTTTAACCGTTTTGTGTATTCAAGGGCTTAGAGTCATAAAATTTGATAATACGGAACTCAATCACACATGTGCAAATCTATACTTGGTCAAGGTTCTTAACCTTTGCTACGTTTAAAGAACACAGTAATTGAAAAGGTACAATTATATGAAAGTAAATATTCAAACACATCATGTATCAATTAATGACGACTCGCGTAAAGAAATTGAAAGTAAATTCGAAAAGATATCCGCTCACTTTCCCCAACTAATCAGTAGTGACATCATCATCACCAAAGAGCATGGACAACATGAAGTAGAAATATTTACTAATTATGAAGGCGTAAGAGTGTCGGCTAAGTCATCCAATGCAATTATGTATCCTGCAATTTCAGCCGCGTTGAAAAAATTAGAAGCAGGATTAAGTAACCGTAAAGGCCAGCTTAAATCGGATCTTCATGCAAAACCAACCAGTACTAAACCAGAAATTGCCTCAGAAATCATTCAAGAAATGAAGTTAGTTAAATAAAACTCCATACTTTTTTACACTGCTAGCAGGAACTTCTTGCTAGCTTTTTAATATGAAATTTGTTGTATTTTTTATTTATACCTTAGTGCTTTAGTATATAAATTCGTTATATTTATCCCTTTATATAATTTAATCCGTACGTTATATTGATGTTTCTGAAATTAATTATTTCACTTAAACTACCATAATGTTTAGTTAGAAGTGTAAGATCAGGATGTCATTATTTTGGTAAAAAAAACCTTCACTTCTTCTCAAAAACAATCAGTGTTCTTGGCCGTTTTCCAGGTTTTTAGATTTAAACATCATAAAAATACCAACGTGTTAGCCGTGTTAGTTGGTCGTCTTTGTTATTTTTTTCCTTTCATTAGTATTTTTCATGTCTCTGTTTCATTTGCCTCTCAATCTGAGCCGTTAGACACAGTTTATTTACAGCTGCGTTGGCACCACCAGTTTCAATTTGCAGGCTACTATGCGGCATTAGAAAAAGGTTTTTATAAAGATGAAGGCTTGGATGTTAGGATTAAGAGCGGTAGTCCTGTTCGCCAACCAACCACAGAAGTGTTGTCTGGAAGAGTACAGTATGGAGAAGGTAATAGTGAGGTGCTTTACCAACGGTTGTTGGGTAAACCACTGGTTGCTCTGGCGCCGATCTTTCAGCATTCACCTTCAGTATTGATTACTTTACAGAGTTCAGGTATTCAAACTGTTCACGATCTTATTGACAAAAAGGTCATGTTAACCGGCGAATCTGAAGATGCCGATTTTCTTACTATGTTTCTTAATGAGGGAGTTTCATTCTCACAGCTCGACATCGTTGCAAGTAGCTATCAACTAGACGACCTTATTTCGGGTAAAGTAGCGGCATTTAATTCATATACGACTAACGAACCATATCTATTAACAAAGCAGAATATTGCCTACAATATTATTAACCCTATTTCTTATAGTGTCGATTTCTATAGTGATATTCTCTTTACGTCTGAGGATGAAGTAAAAAACAACCCTGCACGTGTCGAAGCAATGCTTCGGGCTACATTGAAAGGTTGGCGGTACGCTTTGGATAACCCTGAAGAGATTATCGACCTTATAAAAACCAAATATAAAGTGAGCAAAACTCGAGATCATTTGAGATTTGAAGCAGAACAAATACGTAAATTAATAATTCCTGATTTGATTCAAATTGGACATACCAACCCAGAACGTTGGCAGCACATGGCGGATACGTTCATAAAGACAGGGTTAGTGCCTGATGATACCTATCTTGATGGATTTATTTATCAAAAATCAGCGAATAATTTGCCAAGATGGGTACTGCCGGCATTGATGATTGCGCTTATTTTAGTTGTATTTACGAGCTCTATTACTTTTTACTTACATCGCTTTAATAAGCGAATTGCCATTACTCAAAAGACATTATTAGAAAGTGAAGAACGATTCAAAGCACTGAGTGCCGCAACCTATGGCGGCATTCTCATTCATGATAACGGTAACATTTTAGAATGTAATAGTGGTTTAACGGATATTACCGGCTTTAATTATTTTGAACTGATTAGTATGAATGAACTTAGGTTTATTGCTCCTGAATACCTTGAGATCATGTCACATGAAATAACAATTGAGCATGAAAATAGTTATCAAATAGAAGGTATTCGTAAAGACGGTTCACGTTTTCCAATAGCCGTAAAGGGCAAATCTATTATCTATAAAGGCACTAATGCTCGAGTGATGGAGATCCGAGATATTACTGAGCGAAAAGAGACAGAAGAGCAACTAGAATTAGCGGCCAGCGTATTTACGCATGCAAGAGAAGGTATCATGATTACCGATCCATTAGGCCAGATCATTGACGTTAATGATACCTTTAGCCGTATTACTGGATATAGCAAAGCGGAAGCATTAGGGAAAAACCCACGTTTTCTTAGTTCAGATTTACAAAGTAAAGCATTTTATTGCCAAATGTGGACCTCATTAGTAGCCGACCAACAATGGTCTGGCGAAATCTGGAATAAACGTAAAAACGGGGAATTATTTGCGGAATTAGTCACTATTAGTGCAGTGTTAGACGTTCGAGGAAATATTAAAAATTACGTGGCACTTTTTTCTGATATTACTCCAATGAAGAAACATCAACAGCAGCTCGAACACATTGCTCACTATGATATTTTAACCAACTTACCAAATAGAATACTATTGGCTGATCGTTTAAATTTAGCGATGCGAGAAAGCGAATCCACAGGAGTGTCCACAGCGGTAGCCTATCTAGATCTGGATGGTTTTAAAATTATTAATGATACCTATGGTCACAATGTAGGTGATGATCTTTTGATAGAACTTTCTGCTTTAATGAATAGGTGCTTGCGTGAGGGTGATACGCTCGCTCGCATCGGTGGTGATGAATTTGTTGCCGTGCTTACTGGTATTGAAAATATGAAGCAATGCCAAACAGTATTAAAGCGTTTATTAAATGCAGCGATGAGTTCGGTAAATATAGGGGATCAAACGTTACAGGTTTCGACCAGTATTGGCATCACTTTATACCCACAAGATGGTGTAGATGCCGACCAATTACTACGCCACGCCGATCACGCAATGTACATTGCTAAACAAACAGGAAAAAATAAATACCATTTATTTGATATACATAAAGATAGATCTATAAAAACCCAGCGTGAAATGATTGAGCAGATAGAACACGGGTTGGAGTGTTCTGAGTTTGAATTATTTCATCAACCGAAAGTCAATATGCGCACGGGTCAAGTAGTAGGTGTTGAAGCGTTAATAAGATGGCATCATCCAGAATCAGGGTTACTTCTTCCTGATGACTTCCTACCGTTTATAGATTGCCATAAGCTAAGTCTTTTATTAGGTGAATGGGTTCTTGCCACTGCACTGAATCAAATAGAAGAATGGCAGAGTCGAGGTTATGATATTGCTATTAGCGTTAATATTGACGCTTTTCACATCCAACAAAGTGATTTTGTGAACAATCTTTCCATGCTGTTAGCAAAACACCCTGCAATTAAGCCGTATTCATTACAAATTGAAATATTAGAAACCAGTGCCTTAGGCGACATTGCCGATGTTATGTCAACCATGCAAGCATGCATGGATATTGGCGTTAATTTTGCGTTAGATGACTTTGGGACAGGGTTCTCATCATTAACCTATCTTAAACGTTTACCCGCGGATCTGTTAAAAATAGACCAAAGTTTTGTCAGAGATATGCTGATCGATTCTGATGATAGAGCAATAGTTAAAGGCGTTATTAATTTGGCTGCTGCTTTTAATCGTGAAGTGATAGCTGAAGGAGTAGAGAGTACCGAACACGGGACTCAGTTGTTATCAATGGGCTGCGATTTAGCCCAAGGCTATGGTATCGCAAGGCCTATGCCCGCAAACGAATTTATTGAATGGTTGTTGGAATGGCGTCCCGATAAAGCTTGGGCGAACAAAAATTAAAAAACAGGCCCGAATGACTAACATTCATATGACCTGTTGAATTGATGAACTACTTGGTAAGGTTACTTATCTGAACCGATTCTGTCTGCGGTTAATATCGCCGCCAATACACTTTCTGCTGTCACAGTAAATGGCATGTTATGAATTGTCTCTCCTTCTGCCGTCGCAAGTTTCGCTACTTGGTATAGTTTATCTTTATCTATTTGTTTTACTCCCATATCGGCAAGACAGGTTGGCAATCCTACGCTATGACAGAAATGCAACACTTCCTCGATCTCTTCGGTCGGTGCATTTTCTAATATAAGTTGGGTAAGCGTACCAAATGCTACTTTTTCACCATGGTAGAGATGGTGGCATTCTTCTAATAAGGTTAAACCATTATGAATCGCATGAGCGGCAGCTAAACCACCACTTTCGAATCCAACTCCACTTAAATAGGTATTGGCTTCAACAATATTTTCTAGAGCTTTAGTTGATACGTCGGCATCTGCTGCTGCTTTGGCAAGATAACCTTGTTCAATTAGGGTGTCGTAACATAAGCGAGCCAGTGTTAGCGCTGCATTAGTCGTTAAACCACCTAACATGTTTGCCGCTTGAGCCGCTTTTGCTGCTCTTGCTTCAAAATACGTCGCTAGCGCGTCGCCCATTCCAGCAACCAGTAAACGAGTAGGGGCTTTAGAAATAATGTCGGTATCCATTAAAACCACATTAGGGTTACTTGGTAATAGCAGATATTGGTCAAATACGCCGTCTTCAGTGTAAAGAACAGAAAGCGCGCTACAGGGAGCATCAGTGGAGGCGATAGTAGGAACAATGACAACTGGAAGGTTTTGGTAATAGGCCATCGCTTTTGCGGTGTCGAGAGTTTTCCCGCCTCCTATACCGACAATCATTTCGCTACCATATTGAGATATTTTACTTGTTAATCGGTCAATTTCGATTTTTGAACATTCACCGTTGAATAATTCAAAATCAACCTCTACTTGTTGTGATTTATAGCTTGCTAATACTAAATCTTTGGTTATCCCCATAACGAACTCATCGGCGATAATAAGTGAACGTTTATTGGCATAACTTGCAATATTGTTGATTGAACCGCTACCTTGTATATATTTTCCCGGAGAAACGATAATACTGTCCATGCTACATTCCTTATCTAATAGTTGAATGAATACTTATAGTGAATGAATATTTAATTGTTATATTTTACTGACAACCCGCTATTTTTTGCTTACAAGCGATTATGTTTGGCTTACAAGCAATTATGTTTTACTGACAAATTGCAATTTTGCTATGAATATAACAACAATGGATATTAAATTTTCATTAGATTAAAGAGAGACGGATAAGACAAATTTAACCTAAACCAGACTTTTTAACTGATCATAATAAGGCGTAGGCATTACAAGATATAAATATAGGGCGCTGTAACAGTAAAAACATGCAGCACGTACACCATCAAAATGGTATTTATTTGCTGTCAATTTATCCAGATAATGTGATTAAAAGCAGATTGTTGCTGAAAGAGCGACCACTTAAGAACAAATGGAACGGTTGTGTATAAACTACTGCTGATAAATTTCTAATGGCAAATTGTCTGGATCTTTAAAAAAAGTAAACATTTTACCGGTATATTCGTCAACTCGAATTGGCTCTACTTCTACTCCTTTGGCTTCTAATTCTGCTTTGACTTTTTCAACCGAATCAACAACAAAAGCAAGATGCCTTAATCCTTGGGCCTCTGGTGTTGTAGGGCGTTCTGGAGCATTTGGAAAAGAAAATAATTCAATTTGTCCGCCGTCTGGCAGAGCAAGATCCAGTTTGTAGGAATCCCGATGTGTACGATAGTTTTCTGCCACCAGTTTCAAGCCTAGTATTTCGATATAAAACTGCTTTGAAACTTGATAATCGGAACAGATAATCGCGGCATGATGAATTCGTTTCAACATATAATCAATCCTTATACATTTATTTGTTGTAAATAAGTTATTTGCTGATAGATAAATTGTCCATCATGTAGTCAATAAATACCCGAAAACGAGCGGGCATATAGTTAGTTTGTGCAAATTGTAATGCCACTATACCGTGATAGTTGCCTTTGATGGTCCAGTCACTAAGGACTTCTTCTACTTGTCCTGATTGTATTGCCTCTTGCACGACAAAATCATGGAATATTCCAATGCCTAACCCATTTTTAACGCCATTTAACCGCATTTGTGAATGGTTTACTGCGTAGCGGCCTGAAACGGTTATTTGATGTAGCTGACCATCTTTGACCAAATTCCACCTATTGTCATCTTCTGTTTCTGCCAAATAGAGACAATCGTGATCGAGCAAATGTTTTGGATGAGTAGGATTTCCTCGTTTGCGTAAATAGTCAGGGCTGGCACAAAGCATCAATTTTGTTTCACCAATCTCTTTCAATACTAAGTTTTCATCTGGTTTGTCGGTAAGGCGAAAAACAATATCTATGCCGGTTTTAAAAATATCTACCGACCCATCGGCGGCGCGCAGCTTCAATTGAATATCGGGATAACGCTTTAAAAAAGGAATAACAAACGGTTGCAATACTGAGTTTAAAAACGCTTCCGGTGCGGCTACAGTTATGGAACCGCTAGGTTGATTATGATCTTCGTTAGAAATTTCTATTGCTTGCTGTGCTGAATTAACCATGATGATGCACTCATCGTAAATCTTCTTTCCAGCATCAGTAATGATCAAGGTTCGTGTCGTACGCTCAAACAGTTTGACTGATAACGCTTTTTCTAGCCGTGTGATTGTTTTACTTAACGCCGACGGGGTGACATTGAGTTTTTTTGCCGCCGCGGTAAAGCTTTTTTCTTGTTCAACAAGAATAAAAGCCGCTAGATCGGGTAGCAAAGAGAGTAATTGGCTCGAAATCATACTTATTTGTGCCTAAGATTCATTAATGGTTTTCCATGATAGGGGATAATAGTCTTTATCTAGATCAATTAAAATAACTTTACACTGTAAATAGGTAAGGCGAGCACTTTGTTAATGGTGTAATCGTCTTCTGACAAAACATCAACTAGCACTATAGACGACTCCCCATTTTTTATAAGGAATACAAGCATGTCTTCTGCATTTTATGAGCAAATTAGCCAACAGATTGACCAAGTAAAAGAAGAAGGGCTTTATAAATCTGAACGTATTATTACTTCAGCACAAAAGGCCGCCGTCTCTATTTCAACTGGAGAAGAAGTGCTTAATTTTTGTGCAAATAATTACTTAGGCTTGGCTAATCATCCTGCATTAATTCAAGCAGCAAAAGAGGGTATGGACCAACACGGTTTTGGTATGGCATCAGTTCGCTTTATTTGTGGAACACAAAATAGCCACAAATTGTTAGAACAGAAATTATCCGAATTTTTAGGCAAAGAAGATACCATTCTGTATACATCGTGTTTTGATGCAAATGCTGGTCTATTTGAAACGATTTTAGGCAAAGAAGACGCCATTATCTCCGATGCTTTAAACCATGCTTCAATTATTGATGGGGTTCGCTTATGCAAAGCCATGCGTTTTCGTTATGCCAACAACAATATGCAACAGCTAGAGCAACAGTTGATCGACGCTGACAACGCAGGGGCTCGCCATAAACTGATTGTTACCGACGGTGTATTTTCAATGGATGGCGTGGTGGCCAACCTTCCGGCTATTTGTGATTTGGCGGATAAATACAATGCACTTGTTATGGTTGATGATTCTCATGCTGTTGGTTTTATGGGAGAAAATGGCGCGGGCACACATGAGTATCATGACGTGATCGATCGTATTGATATTATTACTGGTACGCTTGGTAAAGCCATGGGCGGAGCATCAGGTGGTTATACCTCTGGTAAAAAAGAAGTCATTGATTGGTTACGCCAACGTTCTCGTCCGTATTTATTCTCAAACTCTGTTGCGCCCGCCATTGTGTCTGCGTCTATCCGTGTACTGGATTTGTTGAAAGAAAGCGGCGAGTTACGTGATCGTTTATGGGAAAATGCGGCTCATTTCCGTACTCGTATGGAGAGTGCTGGCTTTAATATGGGTGGCGCCGATCATGCGATTATTCCTATTATGTTAGGCGATGCTAAAGTTGCTGCTGAATTTGCCGAACGCGCATTAGAAAAAGGCATTTATGTGGTTGGTTTCTCTTTTCCTGTTGTGCCTAAAGGGCAAGCTCGCATTCGTACGCAAATGTCTGCGGCTCACACTCGTGAAGAACTTGATAAAGCAATTGATGTATTTATTCAAGTTGGCAAAGATATGGGTATTATTTAATGAAAATCAAAGCATTAGCAAAGTTAAAAGCAGAAGAAGGTATCTGGCTCACTGAGGTGGACAAACCTGAAATTGGCCACAAT
The DNA here is from genome assembly GCF_047302445.1 of Vibrio sp. MA40-2. Classification (NCBI taxonomy): domain Bacteria; kingdom Pseudomonadati; phylum Pseudomonadota; class Gammaproteobacteria; order Vibrionales; family Vibrionaceae; genus Vibrio; species Vibrio sp. MA40-2. The sequence goes on along the minus strand of NZ_CP178627.1, from coordinate 547,582 downwards.
GATCTGTTAATCCGCATCAAAAAAACCGCGATTTGTGGTACAGATATCCATATCTATAATTGGGATGAGTGGGCACAAAATACTATTCCAGTACCAATGGTCGTTGGGCATGAATATGTTGGAGAAGTTGTCGGTATAGGCCAAGAAGTTCGAGGTTTCGAACTTGGTGATCGCGTTTCAGGTGAAGGTCATATAACCTGTGGTCACTGTCGAAACTGCCGAGGGGGCCGAACCCATCTGTGCCGCAATACCGTTGGTGTTGGCGTTAACCGTACTGGTGCATTTTCTGAATTTTTGGTGATTCCTGCATTTAATGCCTTTAAGATCCCAGACAGTATTTCCGACGATCTAGCTTCTATATTTGACCCATTTGGCAACGCAGTACATACCGCGCTATCGTTTGACCTTGTTGGCGAAGATGTGCTAATTACTGGCGCCGGACCTATCGGTATTATGGCTGCGGCGGTTGCAAAACATGTTGGAGCTCGTAATGTTGTGATAACCGATGTAAATGAGTATCGGCTAGAATTGGCCAAAAAAATGGGCGTAACCCGAGCAGTCAATGTCTCCAATCACAGCCTTGAACAAGTAATGAACGAATTGCAAATGACAGAAGGCTTTGATGTAGGCTTAGAAATGTCAGGTAATCCGATGGCATTTAACAGCATGCTTAACGCAATGAATCATGGTAGCCGAGTAGCTCTGCTAGGTATTCCGCCTAAAGATATGGGAATTGACTGGAACCAAGTGATATTTAAAGGCATGGTCATTAAAGGTATTTACGGACGTGAAATGTTCGAAACTTGGTATAAAATGGCAAGCCTCATTCAATCTGGCCTAGATCTAACCCCAATTATCACTCACCATTTCAAGATTGATGATTTCCAAAAAGGCTTCGACACCATGCGTAGCGGGCAGTCTGGCAAGGTTATCTTGGATTGGGAGTAGAGTAGAAGACTGATCTAAACTAGAAATTGTATCACTGGCTAAATACTGTTTTTATTCATAGTGAAATGGAAAATAAAGTCGTATTTAGCCTCACGGAAAGCCCTAGAAATGCTTTATGATACAGGCTGATAAATTATAAAAGCTTGTGGCTTTTGCTACAAAAATTCTCCATTTTAAACGAAAAGACTGATTATGAATTTTGATATCAATGCATTGAGACACCACCAACTGGTTGAAGATGGTCAACTAGAAGGGTGCTACATTCATCAGCCAGTACAAGGCAGTCAACAAAATGATAAGGCGGTTTTAGTTGAGCGCCAAGCGTTGGAAAACATGGGATATAAAGTGATACAGGTTCAAGCTAAAGGTGGAACAACAACGTTTGCCGAGGCGATGCAAAAACTTGCGAAGAAGACGGGTCACCAACCCAAGGAGTAATTTACAGATATATCTTCTAGTCAATGTAGATAACTATTTGAAATTAAATATAAATAGTATTTGTATTGTCATGCTGTTGTAGATTTTAAGTTTTTCTTTAAACCAACACTCTGCAGAGTTGAATTTCAAAAGAATTGTTGCTAGATTATCCCAATGAAATACATTTCAATGCCTACATCATTCTTCTTCTGGTGGCGCTCTAATTAGAGTGGCGCGGAATTTTTACATTCTTAAGCTGCTGGAAGGTAGCTAAGACTGTTATTTCTTTTATATCTCCAGTAGCGATCTATTTTACCTCGGAGATATACTCATGAATACAAAGCAAACTGTTGATAAACCAGAAATTATTTTAACCGGTGATAGAGCGACAGGGCCGTTGCATTTAGGTCATTATGTCGGTTCTTTAAAGCAGCGCGTTGTTTTACAAGCGCGGCATGAACAAACAATTCTTGTTGCTGACATGCAAGGCCTTACTGACAACGCTCATAATCCGAAAAAGGTATCATCCAACATTTTAAATGTCGTTGCAGATTATTTAGCGGTTGGCATCGACCCTTCTAAAACAACTATTTGCCTTCAATCACAACTGCCCGCTCTGGCTGAATTGACAATGTATTACAGTAACCTTGTAACCATCAGTCGATTAGAGCGCAATCCAACCGTTAAAAGTGAAATCCAAAACAAAGGATTTGAACGATCTATTCCAGCTGGTTTTCTTACTTACCCTATATCACAGGCTGCAGATATCACGGGGTTTAAGGCGTCTTTAGTTCCTGTGGGTGATGACCAGTTACCAATGCTTGAACAAACTAATGAGATAGTGAGAAAGATTAACGCACTTGCAGGGCATAATGTTTTGAATGAATGTAGGCCTTTATTGAGTACAGCATCACGCTTACCTAGCACAGATGGCAAAAGTAAGATGTCCAAGTCGATGGGCAACGCCATTAATCTTGGTGCCACTGAGAAGGAAATCTCCGCAGCGGTTAAATCGATGTATACCGACCCTAATCACCTGAGGGTTGACGATCCCGGCAATATCCAAGGAAATATTGTGTTTACCTATCTTAATGCTTTTCATTCAGATAAAGGCTATATCAGTCAACTAAAACAACATTATCAACATGGAGGACTTGGTGACGGAACAACGAAAAAAATACTGGAAGAGTGTTTGCAGGACATGCTCAGGCCAATAAGAGATAGAAGAGCAGAATTTCTAAACGATAAGGCCCAATTAGTTGATATTTTAGTAAAGGGAAGCCGGGTTTCTAGAGAAAAAACAGCGCAAGTACTGTTTGACGTAAAAGGTATTTTTGGACTGAATATTTTCTGATTAACTTATTTTCAACAACCAGCTTCGAGAAGCTCATTGGAAGCGTCTGTCGAAGCTGGTTAGGTATTGAATGTTCCAATTTTTAATCATTTTTTGTCGTAGAAATTTTAGAGTAGTAATTGTTCAGCAGCCAGAAAATCAATAAAAGCTTTAAGTTGATTTGGAATGTATCTTGATTGTGGATATTGCGCCACAATGCTGCCTTGATAACCCCCTTTAATATGCCATTCAGGTAGAACTTGAATTAGATCACCTGACGCGAGGTATTTAGCGACGGTGAAATCTGGAAAAATTGAAATACCTAATCCTTGTAATACCGCTTCTCGTCTTATTTCACTGTGGTTAACAGCCAGAGGGCCTTTAATTTTTAAGGTGTGCTTTTTTGCGCCCAATGTGAGAGTCCATGAATCATCAGCTGGTGTTTCACCATAGCCTATACATTGATGTGAAATGAGATCGCTAGGGTGGGTGGGTAAGCCATATTTATTAATATATTCGGGAGTGGCGCAAGCAATTCGCTTTACTGTACCGAGTGTTTTGGCAACTAAACGCTCAACAGGGTGTGTGGTAATATGAATAACAATATCAACCTCGCCACCTATCGGATCAATGTAATGGTCTGTTACTTTCCATTTTAACTGAACATTTGGATACGCTTTTACAAAGGCAAGAGTTCGTGGCATCAAAATTTGTCGAGCCAGTGCTTTAGGCGCAGCAACGGTAAGTTCACCTACGGCTTCATTTTGACTAGCTTGCGCTGCGTGAACCGCTTGTTTTGCCGATTGAAGCATCGCTAAACAAAGCTGAAAGACTTCTTCCCCAACACTGGTTAAACGGAGACTTCGAGTGGTTCTTTCGATTAACTTTTGTTGTAACGCATTTTCAAGTTTACTGATTGAACGACTGACTGATGAAGGCATTACACCTAACTTCTGTGCAGCTTTAGAAAAACTGCCTTCTTCTATAACACTAACGAATGTGGCCATTTCAGGCATCAAATTCATAATTTTATTTGTGTCCACAGCGCAATTATCCTTTGCATAATTACCCAATTGTTACGTTAAAGTTACTGATTTATATTGTGTATGTCAAAGCAGTGAAATCATTCTCGGGCTACATCAGTAAAATAGAGGGACGGTATGAGTAATATTACGCCAGCAAGAAATACTAACAGTACAATTTATTTTCCTACTTTAGAGGCCGCACTTTTACTAGTGGCAATTTTTTGGGGTACAAGTTATGGGCTTACAAAACAAGCGCTTATCTACACGTCCGTTATGATGTTTATAGCCATACGATTTTCACTCACTTGTTTAGTGCTGCTGCCAATGACAGTGAGAGACTTAAAAACAGCAAGGAGTTCAGATTGGAAAGTGGCGTTGCCAACAGGATTAATTTTGGCCGCTATCTTCGCATTTGAGGTGATGGGTGTATTTAAAACCACTGCAAGTAATGCAGCATTCTTGATCAGCCTATCTGTCATTTTTACTTTATTTGTTGAAGCGCTGGTCAATAAAAGTGCGATTAACAAAACAATGTTGATACTCGCGTTAGCAAGTATTGTTGGGGTTTTCTTATTAACCCGTTCTACTCGATTTGAGATGGAATTAAATTACGGTGATTATTTTATTCTTTCTGCTGCTGTGTTGCGTGCATTGATGGTGACGACAACCAAAAAGCTGACCGATGGTAAAAAAATCACCAATGGAACATTAACTTGTATTCAATCATTTGTAGTTGCAATGTGCGCGTTAGGGATCGTGTTGATTGATTCTGACTTAAATTTTGAGCTTCCAACACATTATCTGTTTTGGGGAATGATGTGTTACTTGGTGGTTTGCTGTACTTTGTACGCGTTTTTTGTACAGAATCATGCAGTAAGGAAGTTATCACCAACCAAGGTTTCATTACTTATGGGCAGTGAACCTCTGTTTGGCGCACTGTTTGCGGTAGTTTGGTTAAATGAGAGCTTATCTATTATACAAATTATCGGTGGTTGTATAATTTTTGTTTGTGTGATTATGGCTTCATTGCTTAAAACAACCGATTGACCTGAACTGGCAGTAGAATTGGCCATCTTCAATTAACAAAACATGTTCCGCTTATTCTTCCAATAACCGCTCTACTTAAAATAGGATTTAATTTTGTTTCTTAGCCATATACTTGACGGACTTTTCTTATCGCGATTGTGCACCATGAGACGGTGATTAATGGGGATAGAGGTAAATGGACTCGGTAGAATCAGAATATCGAGTTTATCGGCAAACATATGAGCAATGCTTTTGGTCATAATGGCGATGCAATCACTGGTTGAGACCATCGACATTTGTGAAAGTAATGAGGTACATTCGGCGGCGACAGTCCTCTCTTGTAGCTTTTCTGTAGTGAAGTAATCGGCTAAATAGATCTGTTCTCTACGAAGCTTCAACGTAATATGTCGCTCTTTATAAAAATCTTGTTCTGAGATTGAATCGATTATTCTTGGATGGCCTTTGCGTACAATTACACACATCTCATCTTCAAATAACATTTCTGTAAAAAAAGAGCTAGAAGCATGGTTAGAGAACTCAATAGCTAAGTCTGCCTGACGTTGCTGAAGGTCACTAATTAATTGATCTTCGTTTGAACGTGTAGGGTGCAATTCGATACGGACCTGACCAAGCTCAGTATCGGCCTCTATCATTGGTAACAGCATTAGCATGATCGGTTCCGAAGTGTACACCACAAATCGGTGTGGATATTCGGTATTAAAACCATCCAAGTTTTCTAACGCGTTATTAATTTGAATCAGGGCAGGCTCGATTTGACGGATCAACTCTCGAGCATGACAAGTTGGTGCGATACCTCGACCAGAGCGAATAAAAAGTTCGCTCCCTAGCTGCGCTTTCAGGCGTTTTAATAAACCACTCACACCTGGTTGCGTCATTCCCATTTCTTCTGCTGCAAGGGTGATGGATTGGTGACGATATACGGTTGCAAATACTTGAAGAAGATTTAAGTCGATTTTATCTATCATGAGCCATGAACCTATTCATAACAATATGTGATGTTTCAAATATAGTTTCATTTATATATTGTGATGTGTCAATTGGTTAAATTAGTCGCATACAAACTTGAGACACAAAATGAGGCTCAGCATGAAAACCAATTTAAATCCTTCAGTATTATCTTTAGCCGTTGTTATGTCATTTAGCGTTACTGCAAATGACTATGCTTCAATCGATACCTATGAAGGTAAACCAGCGACACCACATACGGTAAAAGCGAATGCGTTAATGTCTACAACTCTGCCTTGGGACGATACATCCGCATTCGATAGAACAACACGCGGTTTGATTGCTGAGCTTGGTACACATGAAGCAGGAGAATTAAAAAATAGGTTTGAATACATGACAGATATGTCGGTTGAGGATTTACCGCCAACGGTTAATCCATCTATTTGGCGTCAAGGTATGTTGAATTACGCTGCTGGTGGCCTCTATCAAGTGACCGATGGTGTGTACCAAATTCGTGGGGCAGACCTTTCAAATATGACCATCTATCGAACAGAAAATGGTTATGTTATCCATGATCCTTTGCTTTCTAAAGAAGCAGCAGACGCCTCATGGAAATTTGCCAAACAACATCTTCCAGCAATTAATGGACAACACAAGATCACCGGTATGATTTACTCTCATATGCATGCGGACCATTTCGGTGGCTCTCGAGGGATCATCGAGTCTGGTGATTTTGATCAAAACGCAAAAATTTACGCGCCAAAAGACTTCCTTAAAGAGCTCGCAGATGAAAACGTGATTGCAGGGGCTGCGATGAGTCGACGTGGAAACTATCAATACGGAACCACGTTAGATAATAACACCAAAGGTATTGTTGATAACGCATTAGGCTTGGGGACATCGCGTGGCGTTGTAACCCTTGTTGCGCCGACAGATGAAATTCAAGAGCGTGAAAAAATAATCACAATTGATGGGTTAGATTTTCACACAATTAATATGCCTGGCGCAGAAGCGCCAGCAGAGATTGTGGTTTATGTACCGGCTTATCGCTCACTGAATACGGCTGAGTTAACTTACGATGGCATGCACAATATATATACTTTCCGAGGGGCAAAAGTGCGTGATTCTTTGGTTTGGACTAAGTACCTGACTGAACTCAAAGTACGCTTCGTGGATAGTGGTCTGGTAGATAATATTCATGCGGCACACTCCGCTCCGGTATGGAATGAACCAAGTACTGATGTTAATGAAGTCTCTGAATATATGACGTTACAACGTGATAACTATGGCTTTATTCATAATCAAGCGATGCGCTTAGCCAACCATGGTGTGACTATCAATGATGTGGGTAGAGAGATTGAGAAAATCGTCCCTCAAACGCAGCTAGATACATGGCATACCAATGGTTATCACGGTTCATACAGTCACAATGCACGTGGGGTAGTGAATCTATATCTTGGTTATCACGATATGAATCCGGTCAATACTAACCCACTTCAATCGATAGATAAGTCTTGTGTCTATGTGAATGCCGCTGGTGCTGACGTTCTGTATAACGCAGGTCAGCAGCACTTTGATAACGGTGAATACCAACAGGCATCTCAGTTATTTAATGATTTAGTGTTATGCAGTCCCCACAATATTGACTATCGTTTTGCATTGGCGGACAGTTTTGAACAACAAGGCTACCAATCGGAAACAATGGCATGGCGTAATAGTTATTTGCAAGCCGCTGCAGAACTCCGAACAGGTGAAATTTTGCCTTCGATTAAATTGGGTTCTCCTGATGTCATTGCCAACACACCAACAGGCATGTTCTTAGATTTTGTTGCGGTAAGCCTCAATGCGCCGAAAGTAGAGGCAGCGGGACTAGATTTCACCTTTGGTGTGCGTCATCCAGATGTTGATGAGCAATACTATGGTGAAGTATCTAACGCCAATATGGCCAACATTCAAGTTGCTACGATGCCAGCAGTTGATTTTGAACTCATTATCAACAAAACGGACTTTACTAAGCTAGTACTAGGAGAGACAACGCTGGATACGTTACTTGAATCTGGCCAAGCGGGTATTAAAGGTAATGAGGCATTATTAGACCAATTGAGCGCAACACTGGACACTTTTGATGGCTTGTTTGAAATTCTGCCAATGCCGACGGAGTCTTAGTTTGGGCTAGTATCAATAGAAATATCGATATAAGTATTAACCAGAAAAAAAATGATTAATTAAGCGGTTTCAGACATATTCTGAAGCCGTTTTGTATTATTGGTATCTTAACAGCGGTTGATGTTAAATGGGTGAGTGAAAGCGGTTGGGAAAGGTAAAGATAAAGATGATTAAGTGAGTAGTTGATGTAACATGGCGTAACACTGCGTCATACATTGAAGGAAAAACATGGCCAAGATTATACTTGAAGGATATATTGTCGTTCCCAAAAATGAGCTTATTAACGTGCTCAACCAACTTGAAATGCACAAACAACTCACTCTTGAAGAACAAGGCTGCCTTGTTTTTGAGGTAACTCAACATCCGAATGATCCTACTCGATTTGACGTCTATGAAGAATTTGTCGATAAAACGGCATTCAATAGTCATCAAAAGCGTGTGGCTGCATCAAACTGGGGTGCGGCCACGCAGAATGTGCAACGGTTTTACCAATTACGCGAATGAATGTATAAAAAACAATTCAAATCCACGCGTAAGGTATCGCAACACACGGTATGATAAATTTCTTTAGGTTTAACGTATTTAATAGCTAAGTTTGCACTTAAGTTGCTTGTTAGAAAACGGGGTATTAAGCGTTATGTTGGGAGAGGTATTATATGGTTAACTGGCCTTGTGTCTTAAAATTAGAAGGTGACAATGAGCTCGAGTATTTTAAATCAGAAGTAGAGTTTATGAGAGAGTGTAACTCGCTGATTTTGAGTGAAGATGATCATCTAATCGATTCAGTTGGTCAATGTTATTCATTAAACTACAGCAGCTACAAGAATATAATGTTGGAGCCGCTTAGTCGCACTTACTCAACGGACGAAGTGACACTTTTAATACAGGCTCACGAGTTCTCTAAAGCTGAAATGTGCTTAACAAAAATTCAGTTTACCAGTGTATCTGAGGCGATAGCTTCGTTAGCGTGAAATAGAAAAGGGAATAGGTGGTAGCGATAATACTCTGTAAGATCGCTACTTTCTCAGCCTCGGAATGGTGTGTTAGAGTAAGGTTAGCATCCTCTTGCTCCATAAATATCCTCTTGCTCTTTTTTGACACTATGTTCTTTTTTTCTTGCCTTGAACCGCCTTAAAACGAGGATTTGATTTGCAGATCACATAGGTGCGACCTTTTCTTTTGACTATTTGACAGTCTGGACTGCGCTTCTTTGCGCTCTTTAGTGAATTCAATACTTTCATACTATGACTCTTCTTTTTGTGTTGAAGCTAAACGACCAAAACGTCGATTAAAATTAGCTACACGGCCTTCTTTATTAATGATACGCTGTTTGCCAGTGTAAAAAGGATGAGATTCTGATGACACCTCAATCGTGAAATAAGGATAAGTATGGCCATCTTTCCATTCAATTGTGCGGTCAGTTTGTAGAGTAGAGCCAATTAAAAAATACTGATCAACACTGGTATCATGAAATACGACGGTGCGATATTGTGGATGAATATTGGGTTTCACATCATTTCCCTTTAATTAATAATATCATTTGATATGTTATAACATATCAAATGATAACACTTCTCGTTTGTGTGTTCGAGTGTTTTTTTGATATTGATGCAATAGCAGTGATGAAATAGGTTAGCAAAAAGGTTAAAAACAATTAAATTAAAGGGTGTGGTCGGATAAATCTAAGGTTAGAAATTGTAGGAATAAAGGCATTAACCGTATTTAAACATCTAAGTGTTGTTTTATCTCTATCAGAATGGTCAATATAGAGCATAAAAAAAGACCTCCGAAGAGGTCAAAAACGAGCATTTTAGGACTTCACTATAATTTTTAGCGGACGTAGACAATCAACTTACTGACTTAATGCCTCCGCAATTAGGCTGATAGGATGGATACAGTCAAGTTTGGTATTTTCCTCTATTTGCCACTTGCACGTTTCACAATCGGTAATCGCATAGTCGGCGGATGAATCATTGATTTGCTTGAATAAACCACTGCCTATTCGCATTGACACATCATAGTTTTCTTCTTTAAAGCCATAGGTTCCTGCTAAACCGCAGCATTCACTATCTAAAATGATAACGTTTAATCCCGGGATCATTTTTAATATTTCTATAGTGAAAACAACATCACCACTACGCTCTAAATGGCATGGAGTGTGGTAAACAATAGTTTTGTTTAACGGCTTCATTTTCGGTACATTACCGCTCATAAATTGTTGCAGTAAGAAGCGGCTAAAGAAGCTGATTTTTTTCACTACTTTTTGATTATCAACTCCTAGTACATGAGGATATTCATCTTGTAATGTAAAACAGCAAGTTGAAGAGGTAGATAAGATCGCTTGAGTGTTTTCCTCCACTGCTTTCTCTAGATTTTTAACATTTAATTCGGCGTTTTTTTTGGCTTTATCGTGAAAGCCATTAGCAATTAATGGTACACCGCAACATTTTTCTTTATCCAGTAATCGAACGCCAAAATCCATCGCATTTAACACTTGGACAAAATCTTTACCTAATTGTGGGTGGTTGTAATTTACGTAACAGCCATGAAAATAGCTGACATAACGTTTAAAGGCCGTTTGGTCCGGTGCTTGTTTTTTGTACCAACGGCGAAAGGTGCCATGTGAATATTTTGGTAGCGATTTGTGATCATGTACTCCAATGGTTTTATGCATCACTTTTTTAACCACCGGAATTTCAGTGATTTTGTTCACTATTGGAGCAAATGGTGTCGCTATAGAACCAAATAGATCGGTGTGGCTTAATACATAATCTCTGACAGTTTTGGGGTTTATTGGTTTTTTGCCATATTCTCCACGAGCCACGGCAATAATATCGCCAATTCGCACGCCCGAAGGGCAAGCGGTTTCGCAACGCTTACAGTTGGTACAGAGTTTCAACATATCATCATAAAATTCAGGGCTTTTGATTCTAAGACGTTCGCCATCAGGACCGCATTGTTTTGGACCTGGGTATTCTGGATTCTCTTTAGCGACGGGGCAATATACCGTGCAAACGGTGCATTTTATGCATTGGTCAAATGTAGTATCTCTATTGGCGATATTCATACTGTCGCCTCCTTCAATTGCATGGCTTCTGTTCGGTCGGTAATAATATTCTCTACGGCGTTAAATGCGGTACTAATGGCAACACCGCTCCCACAACCATGACTGATCGGATTGTAATCGGATAACACTGCACCCGCGCAGAAAAGATTACTGACTTTTTTTCCTTGTATACTGGGTAAGAATCGCTCGTCAGTTTGAACTCCAAAGGAAAGGAACTCATGCGGATTCGGACTGAAAAATTCGCCTTGATGCCAATCAGGGCGTTCACCAATGTCGCACATATCCAGATCAAAAACAGGTTCAAGAATTTGTTGTTGTTGAGCAATAAGCCCTTTACTGAAAAAGCTCCCAGTTGCAAAAATAAAGTGTTTGGCTGATAAGGGTAACTCTGCCATTTTTTTAGTTTGTACACTGGTTAACGTTAAGGTTCCGTTATCTTCTTCGAAGTTGCCTTTGAGTACCTCATCGCCTTTATGTAGTCCTCCACCATTTTTGATAAAAGTGCGCATCATGGTATCTTCAATGCGTATGCCTAATAATGACGGGGGCATAGTGGGTACTTCATGGAAATTTAACTTGGTGTAGCCTTTTAATTTATTTAGTAAAGTCAGTCCATCTCCATTGCCCATAATAGAAGGCAGCACAACCAGATCGTCTGTATTTGCAGCGGACATAAGTTGGTCGGCGAACTCTTTAAATTGGTGATCATTTCTTAAGATTCGAGAGATGTCTATCGAACGAAAATCATGAGGATTTCGATTTAATTGGCCGAATGCCGTAAGTGTGACATTAATGGTTTCGATAGGTATAGCGGAAAACTCAGTGTATCTTTTTAAGTTGTCTTGGGCGATTTGTGGCTGAAAATCCCGAAAGCCTTGCACAGACAACATAACAATACGCTTGATACCTTTTAAGTTATCAAAACTATAATCAATTTTTCGTACAAAAGGCTGTGATAGCCAAGTGGGCTTTAGTGTCCCCATTGTGGTGATGCGATAATGATTCTGTAATGAATCAAGTTTGCTTAATGGTAACCCTTCATCTTGCATTTTTGCTTGGAACCAGTCCAAGGCGTTCAGCACTTTATCTACCCCTAATTTTGCATACGGGTGATTTGGTAATTGCTGGTCAAGTTTGGCTATTTCCTTGAGAGGAGAGCGAATAGGTTGATTTGTAATTGGAGAATGTGAAAGCAAATCTATTGAGCCAGAAGAGAAATGCAGCGCACTTTGACCACTACTGATAATCGCTGTTTTTAACCCATGCTCTAGGCACTGCATACCTGCAGAGTACCCAGCAACCCCGCCACCAATAATAATTACGTCATAATTCAACATGTTAAATTTCATCCTCTTGGCTAGCTAGCATTGAGGTTTGATCCGCAGGGATGTCACCCGCACCAAACAATCCTTGATAAATCCAATAGCTAAATTCAGCTTCGCGTAAGGCATCTCCCCAGAAGATAGGTTTAATGCCTTTCCAACGCTCTTCTAGGAAATCGACTAATAGTTGTCCAGATTGGTGCCCAGATATATTGCTATATTCTTCAAACAAACTTGCTGCACGATAAGTACAAAGTTCACCTTGACAAGGTCCCATGCCTAAGCGAGTTCGACGACGTAAATCGACCAAATTATGCACATCGAGTTTTTTTATCGCATATTCTATTTCACCAGCGGTGACCATCTCGCATTCACAAATAATAGCTTGGTTTTTTGGTTGTTCGGAGAGAAAAGACATGGCTCTTTCACCGTGTCGATAAACGGCCGATTGATAAATCGGTTTAGCGATGCTCGCCGTTTTTTTAACTTGTTTTGGCGATTCATTCGAGCCAGGAAGAGGTTGGATATGTGTTTCACATGGCGAGCTATTGCCAAGTTTTTTGGCGATAACATCGGTTGCTTGTTCCGCCATTAAGCGATAGGTCATTAACTTACCGCCGGTAATCGTGGTTAATCCATTTAATCCATCGCGTTCAGCATGGTCGAGTAAGACAATGCCACGGCTTATATTACGGCCACTCCCGTCATCATCCACAGCAACCAACGGTCTCACTCCTGCGTACGCACGTAGTACGCGAGTATTGTTCATAATTGGAGCGAGTTTTGCGCCTTGCTCAAGTAACAGATCCACTTCTTTAGCGGTCACGTGCAGGTCATCAATTTTATCGTAATCGATATGTTCAGATGTGGTACCGATGATGGCAATAGTATCGCCTGGCACAAGAATATCGGCATCGGAAGGCTTGCGGCATCGATTGATAACCAAGTTATTGATGCGATAATCTAAAATTAACAGGGCACCTTTAGCTGGGAACATTTTGATATTTAAATCAGCGTATTCACAGATATTTTGTCCCCAAATACCCGCTGCATTAATAACTTCATGGGCGAACACTTGAAATGGCAATTTAGAACGCGTGTTAACGCAGTTAACCCCAATTACTTGGTCGCCTTCTCGTATTAGTGATGTTACCAAAGAATGGCTAAACAGACGTGCGCCATGTTCTTTCGCATCCAGGACATTAGAAGCACATAATCGAAATGGATCGAGTGTTCCGTCAGGCACTTTTACCGCCCCTATCAGTTCAGGATTGGTGTTCGGCTCTAACAATAATGCTTCTTTTGGGGTAAGTTTTTGTGTTTCTATTCCTGCGCTGTTGCAGGATTTGATAAAGGTATCCTGAAAACCAAGGTCATCTTCTGGTAGGGTAATAAATAAGCCATCGGTACTTTCAACACAGTGGCGAGCAATATTTTTTAGAATTTTATTTTCTTGAATGCACTCTTTGGCTGAATGTTGATCCGTGACGGCGTAACGGGCCCCTGAATGAAGGAGTCCATGGTTTCGTCCAGTGGTTCCTGATGCGAGATCATCTTTCTCGAGTAATATACAGTCTATACCTCGCAGGGCACAGTCTCGCATAATGCCTGTTCCGGTGGCACCACCACCAATTATAATAACGTCGGTTTCGTATCGAGCTGTCGGTTTCATTGCCAATCTCACTTATCATTAACGCATAGTAATTGTGTCATTTGTTTTCGATAATGTTCGAGATTTTAATCACAAATGTTCGTATGAGCATTTTAAATTAATGTATAAGTGAAGAAATAGTGATCTATGTTAGGGTTTTGTGTGAATTTATGCGAAGGAACAAAAAAAGCCAGTTAAATATTTAACTGGCTTGAACAAATGAATATAGTTTTTGAGTAAAAATTAGACGATTTCTAACAGTATGTTGTGTTCTTTCAATACCGAACAAATTTCTTCGGCTGGCAGTTCGTCGGTGATGACTAGATCAACTTCTTCGATTCCTCCCAGTTTTACCATCGCATTTCTGCCAAATTTGGTATGGTCTACACCCAGAATGACACGTCGACTGTTTTCTATAATAGATTTCTTTACTCTGACTTCGTGGTAATCAAAATCCAACAGAGAACCATCAAAATCGATACCACTGATACCTAAAATACCAAAGTCTAATCTAAACTGAGAAATAAAATCCATCGTTGCTTCACCTGTGACGCCACCATCACGACTTCGCACTTCGCCACCGGCCAAAATAACTTTAAAATCCTCTTTAATCATAAGGATAGAGGCTGCGTTTATATTGTTAGTCACAATACGTAAGTTTTGGTGATTTTTAATCAATGCTTTGGCGATAACTTCTGGTGTGGTACCTATATCAATAAATAAGGTGGAGCCATCTGGGATATGTTCGATGAGTTTATCGGCAATACGTTCTTTTTCAGATTGGTTGGATACTTTCCTTGATTGATATGATGAGTTTTCCGAACTTGTTACTATCGTTGCTCCGCCATGATTGCGTTTAATTTTATTTAAATCGGCAAGTTCATTTAAGTCGCGACGAATGGTTTGCGGGCTAACATTAAAATTATCAACTAAATCATCAGTACTCACATAACCGTGAGTTTTGACTAATTCAATAATTTCTTGGTGACGTTTAATCGCTTTCAACAACTCCACTCCATTCACTCTTTTAGTAATCTAGAGTTTACTGCGAACATGCATAAATTCAAATACTAAATAATGTTTGGCTAAATGTTATCTAATTGTGAGAGGTTTATTTAATTTATTGATCTTATATAGCGAATGAGCATTAAAGTGCCCGGTTTAACGTGAGAAAATAGGCAAAGTGTGCAGTATTTAACAAATTAGAACATAATTAGAACATTTTTGATGTTCGTACGCACATTTGGGATCTGAATGCATTCCTACGCGAACTTTTCTGTATAAAATAGTTGGCACATTACTCAGTGCTGAGTAGTGATTTAACGTCCAAGGAAAAGATTATGGCTATTAAAAAAGATCATACATTAATGGGGCAGTGCATTGCTGAGTTTATAGGTACCGGTTTGCTTATATTCTTTGGTGTCGGCTGTGTTGCTGCCTTGGTGTTAACGGGGGCACAATTTGGGCAATGGGAAATTAGTATTGTATGGGGCTTTGCTGTTGCGCTTGCCGTCTACTGTACCGCTGGTGTCTCAGGTGCGCATATTAATCCCGCGGTTACCATCGCTCTGGCTGCATTCCATGGTTTTGAAAAACATAAAGTACTGCCTTATATTGCGTCGCAAGTAGCAGGAGCATTCTGTGCTGCAGCGTTAGTATATAGTTTGTACAGTAACTTATTTGTTGATTGGGAAGTTGCCAACGGTATTGCACGTAACACCCCAGAAGCACTCGCTACTGCGGGCATATTTTCTACTTATCCTAACCCTTCACTCTCATTTTCTGGTGCATTTGCGGTAGAGTTTGTGATTACTGCAGTATTAGTGTTCGGCATTTTAGCGTTAGGTGATGAGAATAACGGTGCAAATCGTGGTCCAATGAATCCATTACTGATTGGTATTCTAGTGGCGACTATAGGTGGCTCTCTTGGTCCACTAACTGGGTTTGCAATGAACCCTGCACGTGACATCGGACCAAAACTGTTTGCTTATTTCGCTGGTTGGGATTATGCCTTGTCAGGCGCTAAAGAAATCCCGTATTTCATCGTTCCAATCCTAGCACCTATTTTAGGTGGTTGTTTCGGTGGGTGGTTATATCCAAAAGTGATCGGTGCATATTTACCAACAGAAGGTATTGGCTGTACTATCCCAAATCAATGCGAAGAGTGTGATATCGAAGACACCGAAGAGAAAGCAAAAGCTTAATAAATCCAGTAATCTAAACAAAATAATAAACTCTAAATAAAAAGTGAAACGAAGGACCCTAATATGACTAAGAAATATATTGTTGCGCTAGACCAAGGTACAACCAGCTCACGAACTGTGGTTTTAGATCACGACGCGAATATAGTCAGTGTTGCGCAGCGCGAGTTCACTCAAATTTATCCGCAAGCGGGTTGGGTGGAACATGATCCATTAGAAATTTACGCGACTCAAAGTTCGACTTTAATTGAAGCCCTTGGACAAAAAGGTATTCGTTCGGACGAAGTTGCAGGTATTGGTATTACCAACCAACGTGAAACAACTATCGTTTGGAACAAAGAAACTGGTGAACCTGTTTACAACGCCATCGTGTGGCAATGCCGTCGTACAGCCGATATGTGTAATGAGCTGAAAAAAATTGACGGTTTCGAAGAATATGTCAAAGAAAATACAGGACTTGTTCTTGACCCTTACTTCTCTGGCACAAAAGTAAAATGGATCCTTGACAATGTAGAAGGTGCTAGAGAACAAGCGGAAGAAGGTAAATTATTGTTTGGTACAGTTGATACCTGGCTATTGTGGAAAATGACTCAACGCCGTGTGCATGTTACTGACTATACTAACGCTTCTCGTACTATGCTATTTAATATTAATACATTGAAGTGGGATGAAAAAATCCTTAAAGAATACAACATTCCGCTATCTATGATGCCAGAAGTTAAATCGTCGTCGGAAGTCTACGGTGAAACAAACATTGGTGGTAAAGGCGGTACTCGTATTCCTTTAGCTGGCATTGCTGGAGACCAACAAGCGGCGCTGTTTGGTCAAATGTGTGTTGAACCAGGACAAGCGAAAAATACTTACGGTACGGGTTGTTTCTTGTTGATGAACACCGGTAAAGAGAAAATCACTTCTAAAAATGGTTTGTTGACCACGTTAGGTTGTGGGCCAAAAGGAGAAGTTGCTTACGCGCTAGAAGGGTCTGTCTTTATGGGCGGTGCGTCTATCCAGTGGCTACGAGATGAAATGAAGTTGATATCGGATGCAAAAGATTCTGAATATTTTGCAACTAAAGTCGATTCATCCAATGGGGTATATGTTGTTCCTGCTTTTGCTGGTCTCGGTGCGCCATATTGGGATGCTTATGCTCGCGGTACTATCGTTGGTATGACTCGTGGTACTAATTCAAATCATCTTATTCGTGCAACATTAGAAAGTATTGCTTACCAAAGCCGTGATGTTATTGATGCAATGCAAGCGGATTCAGGTATTAAACTGGCGACCTTACGTGTTGACGGTGGTGCAGTAGCAAATAATTTCTTGATGCAGTTCCAATCCGATATTTTAGATACCGATGTTCTTAGACCAAAAGTGACTGAAGTCACCGCTCTAGGTGCAGCATACCTAGCAGGGTTAGCAGTCGGTTTCTGGGATAGTATTGATGAAGTGTCTAACAAGGCAGTGATTGACAAAACATTCGTACCTGCCCATGACGAAGAAAAACGTGCGTTACGTTACAATGGCTGGAAAAGAGCAGTACGCGGAGTACTTGCTTGGTCAGAAGTTGCTAACGAAGAATAACCAAGTTTTGTGGGATTAAACGCTTAAATCAAGTCACAATTAATTTCTAAAAAACAAGCAAACGTATGCACATGTCTATGTGTGTACGTTTTTTTTATTTGATTTCTAACTATTAGTCTTAATACGTATCTTGATAATTTTTACTTTTATTTGCTCTATTGTTGCTTTTTTTAGAACGGTTTGTTGGTTTTATAGTGTTAGTTTTGTCAACTTAGTTATGATTTAATCGTTTGCGTAAGTCACTTTATGTATTTTAATTAGGAATTTAACTATGGATAGTTTGAAAAACCAGTTAACCAACTGGAAGCTTCACCTTGTGGTGATCGGAATATCGGTTATCGCCGAGCTCATTGGTGTAGCAAAAATACCACTCGGTGGTGGTATCGTTGTTGTACTATTGCCTCTATTTTACGCCTTTATTATTGGTTTACTGCTCAACCCAAATGTTATTAGTAAAGCCAAAGTCATTTTGACCTCAAAACAAGCTGAACGTGCCACACCAATCATTATTATTTCGGTTCTCCCTTTTTTAGCTAAATTCGGCACACTTATCGGACCGTCGTTAAATAAAATATTGGCTATTGGTCCAGCGATGATTTTTCAAGAACTAGGCAATTTAGGGACAATCTTAGTTGCTATGCCTGTCGCTATTTTACTATTAAAAATGGGCAGAGAATCGGTTGGTGCTTGTTTTTCTATCGCACGTGAGCCCAATATCGCCCTTATCTCAGATAAATACGGCCTGAAAAGCTCGGAAGGTATCGGTGTTATGGGTATCTACGTAATGGGAACCATGTTTGGTACCTTGTATTTCGCAGTGTTAGCTTCAGTACTAGCTTCTACCGAATGGTTTGATATTCGAGCATTGGCTATGGCTTGTGGTGTTGGTAGTGGCAGTATGACCGCGGCTTGTTCTGCAGCACTAAGTGAAACGGTTCCTGCGATGAAAGATGAAATTTTAGCACTGGCAGGAGCAAGTAATTTGCTAACTAATGCAACCGGTCTATTTGTCGGTCTGTTTATCGCATTACCGCTAACAGAAAAACTATATACGCTTTTGACAATAAAGAATAAACCAGAAACTAAATCGGTAGCGGAGTAATCAACATGGCGACTACAGCAGTTAAAAAGAACATAAACTCAAGCATTAACCTTATTGATTACGCAATGGTTTTAGCCATCGTTTGTGTTATTGCACTTATTAGTAACTGGGCGGGTACAGGTACCACACCTCTTTCTGCATTACCTGGCATGGCGATAATTTTTGCTATGGTTATCATGAGCTTGGCCATTGCTAAAATCATGCCTTTCTATTTACCTTCGGTTGCATGGTTATCATTGGTGAGTGTATTACTAACGATACCTGCTTCTCCTTTGTCTGAACCAATTCTTACTTATGTTAAAGACATTGATTTTTTAAGTTTAGTTAGCCCGGTATTAGCCTACGCAGGTATTGCTATTACTAAGCAAGAAATTACTACCTTTAAAACGGCAGGTATCAAGATTGTGGTTATTGCTATTTTGATTTTTACAGGCACATTTGTTGGTTCAACGCTAGTTGCAAACGCTCTATTGTAGTTTGTCCTGTTTGATTAATATGAAACCCACATGAAAATAAACAACAACTAAGAAAGTAAAGGCTATGACTGAATACATCGAAAAAAACTCCGAACTTCATGACCAACTTATACAGTGGAGACGAGATATTCACGCTAATCCGGAAACGGCTTACCAAGAGTTTAGGACATCCGAAATAGTAGCAGATATTCTAACTCGCTATGGTATGGAAGTGCATAGAGGATTGGGTGGTACAGGTGTTGTCGCGACGTTGAAAGGTAACTTAGGCTCTGGTGATACTATTGGCTTAAGAGCGGATATGGATGCGCTAGACCTAAGTGAGTTGAATACGTTTTCTCACTGTTCGAAACATGAAGGTAAGATGCATGCGTGTGGCCATGATGGCCATACAACTATGCTTTTAGGCGCTGCCATCATGTTAGCTCAAGCTCCGGATTTTAAAGGTACGGTTCACTTCATCTTTCAACCAGCAGAAGAAAATGAAGCGGGTGCGAAATCGATGATCGAAGATGGTTTGTTCGAGTTGTTTCCGGTAAAAGCAGTTTATGGCCTGCACAATTGGCCGGCATTGCCTGCGGGCAGTGCCGCCGTTCATGATGGCGCAGTAATGGCATCGTTTGATACTTTTGACATTCGTGTTATAGGTAATGGTGGCCATGGCGCGATGCCACATGACACGATTGATCCTGTCTATACGTCTAGTTTAATTATTAATGCGCTTCAGGGTGTGATTAGCCGAAACTTAGACCCACAGAAATCTGGTGTGATCAGTGTTACTCAAGTAAATGGGGGGCATGCGTATAACGTTATTCCTGAAGAGGTCACACTAAAAGGAACGACGCGTTCATTCTGCCCAGAGGTGCGTGATTTAATCGAAGCTCGCATGAAAGAAGTGGTTGATGGTGTATGTGCTTCTCAAGGATGTAAAGCCGAGATCTTGTATACCAGACGTTACCCTGCGACGGTTAATACACCAGCAGAAGCGCAAAAGTGCCGTACAGTGTTAGAAAGTATGTCAGAGATAAATCAAGTTCACCTTAATCCACCAGCAAGCATGGGCGGAGAAGATTTCTCTTTCATGCTAGAGCAGTGCCCCGGCGCTTATATTTGGTTGGGGAATGGCAGCGAAAATCACTGTCATAATCTTCATAGTCCAAACTACGACTTTAATGACGACGTACTGCCGATTGGTGCTAACTTCTGGATTAAAATGGTACAACAGTTACTTTCTAACTAACTTTTTGTAAGAGTATTATGGACGAGCGTGCATTAAAATATTTTGAGGTGGTGGCTAAAACGCAGAGCATTCGCGCAGCCTCTGAAGTTCTGCACGTCTCTCCTTCTGCCATTAGTCGTAAAATCGTTCAGTTAGAATCGCAACTCGATGTTCGTTTGATGGATCGAGTTGGTCGAGGTATTCAGATAACTGAATCTGGGGTGTATCTTGCCAAGTACATTCAAGATGTAAATAAGAGGAAAAATGTGCTTATTTCGCAAATTTCAGAGCTTGAACTTTTGCAAACAGGCACATTGCGTATTTCTATCGGCGGCGGTTTTATTCCGGATTTAATTAGTAGCGTTATTAGCCAGTTTTCTCAGAAGCATCCTGGTATTAAGTTGGTGTTACAGGTTGGTGGCGGAGACGATGTTATAGAGAGTGTTAAGAATGAGCAGGCGGATATCGGTTTACTACTGAATTCTAAACCAGATCCTAAAGTGGACATTCTTCATTCGTGCCGATTTCAGGAGTTGAGTTTACTTGTTCCTAACACGAGTGTCTGGGCCAGCTTAGATAAATGCACCGCTGCACAGCTGGCAGATATTCCGTTAGCGTTACTCAATGAAACGTTTAGTATCCGTCGAGCTGTTGATTTGTATGAAGTTCGTCAGCAAATACGTTTGAAAGCCTTATTAGAGTGCAACTCTTTTGAAGCGCTGAAAAACTTTGTTGAGGCAGGATTAGGTGGAACATTATTACCTAAGGTGTGCGTGACAAAAGAACTGCGTGCGAAAACATTTACTGCGATTGCAGTGGAAGGGATGCATGCACTTGATACTTCTATAGATTTGGTTATGCGTAAAGGAAGAGTACAAAGTGCTTCTACTCGAGAAATTCAATCTTGCATCATTAATAGTATGGATGCCTTTAATGTCTAGTGTTGTAACCTAACGATACGCTCAGTCACATTTATATATTGCTAAACGATATACGCTAAGCAATATATAACTGAACAATACATCACTAAACAATATTGTATCGCTAAACAATTTGGTCAGTGAGTTTACGGATTTGCTTGCTCTTATTAGACTAATCTTGTTATAACCAATAATTCCATAGATAAGTGTTTGTCGGGCGATAACAGCCGCAATAAGGATTAGACAATGAAGCTGCAGCAACTTCGTTATATTAGTGAGATACAGCGAAATGGGTATAACATCTCTTTAACCGCAGAGAAGTTATTTACCTCTCAACCTGGCATAAGCAAACAGGTTGCTTTGCTAGAAGATGAGCTCAGTGTACAAATTTTTGAAAGAAGTGGTAAACACTTGTCTGGTTCAACAGAGGTTGGTAAAGAGATCATTCATGAAGCAACAAAATTGCTGCATATAGAAGAGAGAATTCGATCTATTTCTGCCAGTATGACCTCGCCAGATCAAGGTCGTCTTAATATCTATACGACCAATGCTATCGCCAAATTTCTGCTGCCTAACAGCGTGCATTATTTCATGAATCGTTACCCTAAAGTATCGCTTCATATGGGAACTATCGAACCAAGTTCGCGCGGTAAGACTTTACCTACTGGGCCATCGGATCTTTTTATTGTGGCTCAAGATGTTGAGGAACATACCGATTTAGTGATGTTGCCTGTCTATAAGTGGTCATTAAGCTTGATTGTTGCTTCGGATCATCCGCTCGCAACCGTTGAAAACATTACGCTAGAGCAGATTGCACAAGAAAAACTGATTAGTTATGAATTGAAATCGACAGGTCGCACCGCCATTGATAATGCCTTCCAGCAAAAAGGTCTTGATCCAAACTATATCGTGACCGCAATGGACGTTGACGTGATAAAAGAATACGTCAGTCTTGGTGTTGGGGTAGGAATCATTGCTTCGGTTGCGAAGCATACCATGGGCGATTCTATTACCGTACGCTCTCTAGAAGGTTTAGTTCCGGATTGTTACGCATGGCTTTGCTATAATAAAAATATCTATTTGCAGCGCTATATGTATGATTTTATAGAAAAATTTGCTCCGCACCTTACTAGGACAGTTATTGAAGAAACCGCGCATTTGTCTAAAGCTGAGTTATTAGAGCGGTTTGCTGACGTAAAATTAACAACCTATCGATAAGTTGGCCATAAAGCTCATTAAATATTCAAAGCGTCAATTACATGCAGTTGAAATCAGTATGAATAACGTTTGTATTTTAGGCGGTTTATTGTTTGTGAGTTGCTCGATATGACAGTTGCGAAGCTGTCATTTTTTTTATCGTTTATTTTTATATTGGGCTTGTTATAAACGAGCCAGTATTGCGTGTGATGAAGTCATCCACTTAATTTCACCTTAAGAGTAAAGACAATGTTATCCATCTTTGATATCTACAAAATCGGTGTTGGTCCTTCCAGTTCACATACCAATGGACCTATGATTGCAGGTTTTGAATTTAGTCAAAAAATCGCATCTATTATTAATCAAGTGCATAAGATTAATATCAATTTGTATGGCTCATTATCATTAACTGGCCGTGGGCATCACACCGATAGAGCGACAGTCATCGGTTTGATGGGTAATAAACCGGACAATATTAATATTGAACAAGCTAACCAAAAATATGCGCATTGTGTTGAGAATAATCAGTTAGTCTTACCACAGAATCAGATCATAGATTTTAGTTTCGAACACGATATTATCTTTCATTCCGATAATCTTCCACTGCATGAAAACGGTATGATTATCTCGGCCTTTTCTCCAGATGGTAGCGTGTTAATTAAGGAAACGTATTACTCTATCGGTGGCGGTTTTATTGCAACGGAATCGGAAATGCTCAATGGTTCGGACAAACAACCAGTTCAACTTGCTTTCCCTTTTAAATCGGCCGAAGCGTTACTTAACCAAGCCGAGAAAAACGGTTACTGTATTGGTGGTTTAGTGCTGAGAAATGAGCTCGCTTTTCGCAATCAGCAACAGATTGATGATAGAGCTGAGCAAATATGGCAGATTATGTCCGCTTGTGTTGATAAAGGATTACAGACGGAAGGGATTTTGGAAGGGGGCTTAAATGTGATTCGTCGAGCGCCGGCATTGTTAAAAAAGCTCGAAGCAAATCACGCGTTGCATAGCGATCCTATGGAAATCATGGACTGGATTAATGTTTACGCTTTTGCTGTAAGTGAAGAAAATGCAGCGGGTGGTCAGGTTGTTACTTCTCCAACCAATGGTGCCGCAGGGGTTATTCCTGCCGTATTAATGTATTACCATACCTTTATCAAAGAGCTTGATTTAAACCAGATTAAAGATTTTCTTGCGGTATCAGCAGCCATTGGCATGCTATATAAAATGAATGCCTCTATTTCTGGTGCCGAAGTAGGGTGTCAGGGTGAAATTGGTGTTTCTTCTTCAATGGCGGCAGCAGGATTGACGGCTTTACGAGGTGGCAGCAATGAACAAATATGCATTGCCGCAGAGATAGCAATGGAACATTCGCTAGGAATGACGTGTGATCCTATTGGTGGTCTTGTGCAAGTTCCTTGTATTGAGAGAAATGCAATGGGCGCAGTTAAAGCGATAAATGCTTCCAGAATGGCCCTAAAAAGAACAAGTAAAGGATTGATATCATTAGATAAGGTAATTGACACTATGTATCAAACTGGTAAAGATATGAACAAGAAATATCGAGAAACATCTTTAGGTGGTCTAGCGGTGATTCATTTTGCTCCGCCATGTGAATAAGCGGTATTAACGACTACATAACCGTTAGCCAAGTTAACTGGTAGCCAAGTTAATATGAGAGACAAGATGAATGAAATTTCAATACATTAAAGATAGTGATGTTTCAGATAGTCTAGATTTAAAATTACGGCACTTGTTGAGTCATTGCTTTGTTCAAAATAATGACTCGGAGATATTCAGCCAACAACGTTACTATAATGACATGCCACAACACCGTTATATGCTTTGGGCTGGTGATCAATTAGCCGCTCATATAGCGGTGCATGACAAACAAGTGCAGATAAATGAAATAGTGGTTGCTATTTGTGGGATAGCTGAAGTGTGTGTGACCGCAGAATATAGAAAGCAAGGTTTAGTTAAAAATCTGTTGGACAAAATTCATCTAGATCGGTTAACGCAAGGTGATGCATTTTCAGTGTTATTTGGCGATGTTGAGGTGTACGGTTCCAGTGGTTATAAGAGTGTGAATAATCTGAAAGCACTGAACCCTGATAATGCATGGACTGTGACGGGGCACACGATGGTTCGTCCACTCAATCAACACTGGCCGGTTTCGGAGGTTAGGCTGGTTGGCATTCCTTTTTAGCTGTCTACTTTGCGGTTAGTTTGTTAGCACAGTTTTGACTATTTCCGTTATAGTGGATGAGATGTTTAATTAGAGTAGCTGTTATAGCATTGTTTTCAAATATGAGAATTTATTATGTAAAATTCATTATATATTCAGCTTGATTGACGTGTTTAGATCCCATTCCATCGACTATCATTTTAGAGGTTTGCAATGAGCTGGACAATTTTAGGTACAACGCGTTATCTGTCGGAGTTTGGACTGAAACCGGTACGTAGCAGAATAAGTGTTGAAGACGGCACAATTTATCTCAGTGAGTTGTTGAAAGTTGACCCTAACAATATGATGAATTCTAACGGTTATGCTTATTATATTTGTAGTCAAAAAGAACAAGTCAAAGCTCTGTTGATTACAACGTCTATTGAAGATAAAAAATATCAGCAACAATCAGAATCTCTATTTAAACGATTAGTTAAAAGTTTAGTCAAACAAACGACAGCGGGCAGCATCAGTAAAGAGGTTGATCTAGTTCAGGATCACCTTGAACAAATTGGAGAGCATACTTTTAGGATTGAAAAAAATGCGGCTAATCATCCTAACTCATTGCGCTGTATTTTGAGCCTAACTGAAGATGCGGACGCAGCGAAAGGTTGGTTAGACAAAATTGATTTCCATGCTGAGTAATATTAGTAAGGTTATTATTGTCGAATTTAGTTAAAAGAAAAGGCCTGTTATCATTTAAGATAACAGGCCTTTTTAGCTATTTGACGGTTTTAATTTTTTATCAATTCTTAAAGATATATCGATTCTTAACGATATATTAATTTTCAACTGTTATCGCTATTAGAAGCTTAATCACCTAAAGCTATTCCCTCGCGGCGTGGATCTGCAGCGCCAATTAACTGACCATCTTTAAATAAAATAGCCTGTAAGCCAGAATTTAAGTCACGGATATTAACTTTGAATCCCATCTCTTCAAGTGGTTGCTTGAACTTTTCTGCCGAGGTACCTTGTTCGATATCATAAGTGCCAAAGCGGTTTAGCATATGCGGCATATTAATCGCTTCTTGAATATCCATTCCCCAATCAAGGTGTGCCACCAAGGTTTGAGCAACATAACCGATGATTCTAGAACCGCCTGGAGACCCTATTGCCATATAAGGTTGATCATCTTTCATTACAATCGTCGGTGCCATTGATGAGCGTGGACGTTTGCCCGGTTCAATCCGATTAGCAATAGGGTAGCCATCTTTATGAGTGGCAAATGAAAAATCAGTCAGTTCATTATTTAGGATAAATCCATTACTCATCACCCGAGAACCAAAACCGTTTTCTACAGTACTCGTCATTGAGATAATGTTACCTTGTTGATCGGCAATAACGATATGTGTGGTACTCGGTAGTTCAAGAGATTGATCATCTGCGAGTGCGACTTTATCTGCCCATGGTGGTTCACCTGGGCTAACCGTTTCTAATGCTTGTCCTTTTTTTATCAACCAAGCTCTACTGGCCAAATAGTCTTGGTCTAATAATCCTTCAGGAACAGGGACATAATCGGTATCGGCCATATATCGACCTCGGTCAGCGAAGGCAAGTCGGGAAGCGTCGCCCAGTATTTGCCAAGAAATTGGATCGTCTGGCCCCATTTCTCTCAAATCAAACCGGTTTGATATGCCAAGAATTTGCCCTATAGTTAATGCGCCTGAACTTGGTGGACCCATACCACAAATATCGTATTGTCGATAAGGGGCACAAGTTGTTGGTCGTTCTACGACACTATAATGAGTAAAATCGAGTTGAGAAAGATAGCCCGGATTATCGTCAATCCCGGTCACTTTGGCGATAATATCTTTGGCAATTTGACCTTGATAAAAAGCGCTTTCACCTTGTTTTGCAAGAGTGGTCAATGTTTGGGCATATGCAGGGTTTTTCAAAAGACTGCCTTGCGATAAAGGCTCACCATCAGGGGTAAAAAAGTACGCTTTGGTTTCAGGGTATCGACTTAAACGATCCTTGTCATTACGAATAGAAGAAGCTAACCGTTCGGATACAGCAAAGCCATCCGTTGCGAGTTTAGTAGCAGGTTCAAATAATTCGGCCCACTCTTTGTTTCCGTATTTTTGGTGCATTGTTGCAATTAGTTTTACGGTTCCGGGTGTACCAACCGATCGGCCACCCACAACTGCATCATAAAATTTTAGAGGTTTGCCGTTTTCGTCTTGGAACAATTCTGGCTTGACATTAAGCGGTGCAGTTTCTCTGCCGTCAAAAGTGGTCATCTTATTCGTTTTTGCGTCGTAGTAAACCAAAAATGCGCCGCCCCCTAATCCAGAGGACTGTGGCTCGACTAGACCTAACACGGTTTGAACTGCAACTAACGCATCGGCGGCGTTGCCTCCACTTTTCAATATATTATAACCAGCTTGTACCGCTAACGGGTTTGCTGCCGCAACCATATATTGTTCAGCGACGACTTGTTGTTTAGCCGATATTTTACTGGTAAGTTCTGGAGCGACAGCGTCGGTGATTTGCTGTGCTGCGTTGGTGTTGATTGAAATAAGAAACAAACCAACTGAGGCGATTGATTTCTGGTACATATATGTCCTTATATGGTTATTAACTTGTCGAAATAAAGAAACTTCAAGCAATTGTTGTTCCAAATCTATTCAAATAAAAATCAACAAGTTATGCCGTTTTTTGTTATTAATCACTATTACTTGCTTCAATTAAGTGGTGTTGCACTCAATTAGTGAAAGTATAGCAGGGTATGATAATACTATCGTGGCGGTGGGATTAGTGTACAAGTAGGACAATTAATCATAGGTAATCTGCATAAACAGACTACCGATTGTTTGTGTTAATTGTTATTATCGTGGTGTTAAATCACCGGCATAGAGTAACGTTCTTTGCCGTCTTATATTGCTAACCGAAACGAGAACACATAATGAACATGTACCTCAAATGGCAATCCACCTCTTTCCAAACCGTTATGGCGTGGTTTAACCTCGATCATAAGCTTTCTATTCTTTTCTTTATTCGATAGTTCATTTAGGCACTAGTTCTGTTGCCGTTCTAAAAGTTTGGCCATCTTGATTTTACGCAATTTAATATTGTTTTTGGCAAAGATATCTACTTTTTAGGAGTATCAAGTGAACGAGTACTTCAATAACGTACCTGGCAGGCGTTGGTACAACGAAGATCATCGAATCTCGTACAATATGATGTTTAGTTGTTGATTAATCATCGGTTTTATAAGTTTTTTCTTATCAAAATTGATTTTTTAATTTTAAGTTCAATTCCGAACAAACAACAATTAAGGCATTATTATGGAAAATTTTAAGCATTTACCTGAACCATTCAGAATCCGTGTTATTGAACCAGTAAAACGCACTACTCGAGCGTATCGTGAATCCGCTATCGTAAAAGCAGGCATGAACCCATTTTTATTGGACAGTGAAGATGTGTTTATCGATCTACTTACCGATAGCGGGACAGGCGCGATAACTCAAGAAATGCAAGCGGCCATGTTCCGTGGTGATGAAGCGTACAGTGGCAGCCGTAGCTATTACGCGCTCTCAAACGCGGTTAAAGATATTTTTGGCTACGAGTTAACCATTCCAACTCACCAAGGGCGTGGTGCTGAACAGATCTATATTCCGGTTTTAATCAAAAAACGTGAGCTAGAGAAAGGCTTAGATCGTAATAAAATGGTGGCATTATCGAACTATTTTTTTGACACCACACAAGGACACACGCAAATAAATTGTTGTGTAGCCAAAAATGTGTATACCGAAGAGGCGTTTGATACCTCAGTAAATGCGGATTTCAAAGGTAACTTTGATCTGGAAAAACTAGAACAGGCGATCTTAGAGGTGGGAGCGCAGAATGTTCCTTATATTGTGAGTACAATTACTTGTAACTCCTCAGGTGGTCAACCGGTGTCGATTGCAAATTTAAAGGCGGTTTATGCCATTGCACAAAAATACGATATTCCAGTGATCATGGATTCAGCTCGCTATGCAGAAAACGCGTTTTTCATCCAACAGCGTGAAGAAGGTTATCAGGATTGGACCATTGAACAGATCACAAAAGAGGCGTACAAATACGCTGATGGTCTTGCAATGTCAGCCAAAAAAGATGCCATGGTTCAAATGGGTGGGTTATTGTGTTTTAAAGATCAATCTATGATGGATGTTTTCACCGAATGTCGTACTTTATGCGTTATTCAAGAAGGCTTTCCAACCTATGGTGGACTTGAAGGCGGTGCGATGGAACGTCTAGCGGTTGGTTTATATGATGGCATGCGCCAAGACTGGCTTGCCTATAGGATTGGTCAAGTCCAATATTTGGTCGATGGATTGGAATCAATCGGCATCGTTTGTCAGCAAGCTGGCGGCCATGCGGCCTTTGTTGATGCGGGCAAACTGCTGCCTCATATTCCACCAGAACAATTCCCAGCTCATGCATTAGCATGCGAATTGTATAAAGTGGCAGGCATTCGCGCAGTGGAAATAGGTTCGTTGTTGTTAGGGCGTGACCCGTCTACAGGCAAGCAACATCCGTGTCCTGCAGAACTATTACGCTTAACTATTCCACGAGCCACTTATACTCAAACACACATGGATTTTATTATCGAAGCGTTTGAAAAAGTAAAACAGAGTGCACCGAAGGTGAAAGGGCTAGAGTTCACCTATGAGCCACCAGTGTTGCGTCATTTCACGGCTCAATTGAAAGAAGTGTAGTAGTTGTGGTTATTGATTAAAGATTATTGCTTAAAGATAAACTTGATCAATAACTGCTATTGGCACTGTGTAGTGGTAATAATATTGGTTAACAATCATACAAAAATAGCGAGTGATAAACCGGTTTATTAATTAAGCCTTTTTCGCTCGTTTTTTTTGTATCTTTTTGTAATTAATATGGTTATTTTAATCAATCTTGAATATCAATTAGCGAAAAGGATATCGCAATGAATTGGGCTTTGTTAAGCGTTTTTATCCCCACATTTTTCTTTGTTTCAATTACTCCCGGCATGTGCATGACTTTAGCTTTGGGCTTAGGAATGAGCATAGGGTATAAGCGTACCTTATGGATGATGGCTGGAGAAGTGGTAGGGGTGGCATTGGTTGCTATTGCTGCTGTGTTAGGTATTGCTGCGGTGATGTTAAATTATCCATGGTTGTTTGTGGCGTTTAAAGCAATCGGTGCGGCTTATTTATTTTATCTTGGTATTCAAATGTGGCTGTCAAAAGGCAAGCTAGCCTTGAGTAGCGAAACTACGGATATTCCCGTAGGCAAGAATTGGGATTTAGTTGCACAAGGTTTTGTTACCGCGATTGCTAACCCAAAAGGGTGGGCGTTCATGGTTTCTCTATTACCTCCTTTTATTGATAATAGTAAGCCGTTAACTCTGCAACTGGCCTTGCTGGTATCCATTATTATGGTTTCAGAATTTGTCTGTATGACACTTTATGCCACTGGTGGTAAAGGGCTGAAACGCGTGCTAGGCCATTCGAAAAATGTTCGATTTATGAATAGAGTCTCTGGTACATTAATGATGGGCGTTGGTGTTTGGTTGTTTATGACATAACTGGTTACAGGTCTACTAGCGAAGACTAACTTGCTTAATCGATGTTAATATAACCCATTAGTGCCTCTATTTAGTGAGCTTAGTCTGGTTGATTGAATAAACCGCATGCAAAAAATAGTGATTTTTTAGCTGCGGTTAAGTTAGCCATCATGTGAGTATTAGTTAGGTTATAAATAACCTAACTAAATCATTTCTAGTCTGCTATTACTTTAAGCTTGGCGGCTACTAAGCAAGAATGCTTTTGTTGATTTTTACGACCAGTTTGTTGATTTTTTTCGGGCTATCGATACACACCATCGGTCTGTGTGCTTGCTTAGGATAGAAAACCACAAAGTCACCGGCTTTTAAATCTACGAATTTTTCATCGATAACATTATCCACAAAGGCAACGTCATTGGTTGCTAACTGATCGTCAGTAGTCGTTTCAAAACCTTTGAAGCTGTAACCAAATCTCTCTTCACCTTGCAATAGTATTTGAATGTCGATGAAGTCGTGGTGGATCTCAGAACGTCTCATGTCTAATGTTTCTGTTGTTACTTCTAAAGGAAGAACAAAAACATCATCTTGAAGGAAGAATTTTTCCGTTGGTAAGTCGTTATTTTTCACTTTTTCAGCAACGATATTGAGGATGTTTTGCAGTTCAGGATGAAGCTGTGACGATATATTAAGGTTATCTAAATTACCAATATGCATGTTTTTCTCTCATTGATTATAAGCAAAGATACTAATTTGTTGCTTGAGCATATCAGGAATTTCCACCAGTACAAAAGAACTTGAGCCGTGTTTTCCTTTGAATTGGCTAATAATTTATCTTGATCAAAAAACTGTCTAGACAGTTTCGGTAAAAAGTAATACAATGTATATACAAAATATATATGGGAGATATAATAATGAAACCAATAATGATTAATAACCAATCTCTAGGTGTTATCGGGCGTATTTGCTTGTTTTCATTAACCGTTGTTATTTCGGTTTTAGCACTAGTATAGAATCGCACAACTGATCAGATACAACCCCATTGGCGCTTGTCGTTGATGGGGTTTTCTGTATCTATTTAATAGTGAACAATAAAAACATTAATAGTGAACAATAAAAATACATACCACACCTGACATCGCTATTTAATATTATCTACAACACGCTCATACCTAAGTAAATCAAGCTTTATTTGATATGCCACAATAATTTTTTCTTGTAGCACAGTAAAATACCGCTTCTAAAATTGCAAAGTAGGTAAATCGTGGATAAAAGTCAATTTGAGTTGTTAGCACCAGGTGGAGATTTAGAGTCAATAAAAGCAGCGATTGTTGCGGGTGCTGATGCAATTTATTGCGGATTAGATAGATTTAATGCCCGTAATCGAGCTGAGAATTTAAGTTTAGATAACCTTAATCAAGTGATAGAGGTTGCTCATAAGCATGACTGTAAG
Source organism: Vibrio sp. MA40-2 (assembly GCF_047302445.1). NCBI lineage: Bacteria > Pseudomonadati > Pseudomonadota > Gammaproteobacteria > Vibrionales > Vibrionaceae > Vibrio > Vibrio sp. MA40-2. Next base: position 515,764 of record NZ_CP178627.1, on the reverse strand, counting down.
ATTTTTCTGACTTTGAATATCATTATCCTAGAAAATGAAATCCCCGCCATTACTCGATTACTGAAAGAACTTGTCGATACCAAAGTGGATGGTGTTATCGTGCAAGACATCGGTTTGGCTTACATTCTTAAGCACTATTTTCCCCAATTAGATGTGCATGCTTCCACACAGTTAAACACTCATAATGAAGGGCAAATCCTCTTCATGCATCAATTGGGTGTCAGCCGAGTGAATTTATCTCGAGAGTTAAACATAAAAGAGATCAAGCGCTTAACACAGTTTGGCTTAAAGCATAATGTGTTAATGGAAGTGTTTGTGCATGGTTCATACTGCATTGGCTTTTCTGGCCTTTGCTATATGAGTTCGGCTCGCAATGGCGCTTCTGGCAACCGTGGTCGTTGTAGTCAGCCTTGTCGAGACCAATACCAAACCACCGAAGTAGGTAGCGATTACCCGCTGAATATGAAAGATAATTCCGCTTTCGGTGATTTACAGCAACTCGCCGACGCCGGTGTGTATTCGTTAAAAGTAGAAGGACGGATCAAGAAAGCGCACTACGTTTATACCGTGGTCGATAATTGGCGCAAACAAATTGATGCGTATTGTGATGGCAAAGATCTTCTTACCGATACCTCGGAACTTTATACGGTTTTTAATCGAGATTTTTCAGATGGTTATTTGCAGTCAGATATCAGCCGAAATATGTATATTAATCATCCTAGAGATAACGCTTCTAGGCACTTTGTAAAAATTTACGGAGTGACAGCGGAACAAGATATAAAGAAAGTACAGCAAGATCTATTTGATAAAAAAACGGCCATAATGCAAAAGGTAGAAGAAAAAACCAAAAACCTATTGCCCAATTCAGAACCAGTAAAAGCTCTGAGCTTGAAGGCTGGTGGCGTTAATACTATTCCTAAATTAACACCGCATACTGTAATTGAAGATAACCAGAGATTGTCGGTATTAATTGCCAACGAGGCTGATATTGCCCAAGTACAAGCCAATAATGTGGATGTCTATTTTGAATTACCTAATGCGTTGTCTAGTTCATTAACAACGTTGATTGAATTATTCCAACAAAATAGCAACTTGATCCCATGGTTTCCATCTGTGTTGATTGATAAAGATTATGATGCGGCACAAGAGTTTTTACATCAAGTGGCACCGGCACTTGTGGTGACTAATAATATGGGGGTCGGACACATAGCGGCAGAAAAAGGCATTGCATGGATCGCCGGGCCACAAACGAATATTACTAACTCCTATGCGCTAAAATGTTTGAAAGAAGAATTTAATTGTAGTGGGGCGTTTATCTCTAATGAGATTACAAGAATTCAAATGAGGCGTTTAGTGCGTCCTGATAACTTTCAAATTTTGCACAGTATTTATCATCCCAATGGCTTGCTAACCAGTCGTCAGTGTTTGTTCCAACAAACCAGTGGCTGTAAGAAAATGAAAATAAATAGAGGATGTTTACCTCGATGCGAAAAGTACACGTCGATTATTAATCTTAATCAGTCTGCGTACGTAATTGATAAACAAAAAGGTAATTTCAATACTATTTATGGCAACCAACATGTTTTTAACCCTAATGTTGTAAATGAATTGCCGGAGTTATTTACGGGTTTTATGATTGATCTAAGAGACATTAAGACTCATACAAGCGTTAAAGTCGACAAACCAGAACTCGTTACTATGTTTAACCAGTTTATCCACCGTCAAGAAAACAGTGTGCAGCCACTACAGCAAAATATTGTGGGGACGGTTAATAACCAATATGTAAAAGGGTTATAGCGTTTCCATTACCGATTACTGACTAAATAAGATAGTCAGTAATCGAATCGTTGCAATTAGATGGTCCATTTTACACCGTGGTTAAAGACCAAGGAAAAAGCTAGGATCTGGTGAATTTGCCAGGTAGACAGCTTGGTCTTTTGCGCTTGTTGCACCCGGAAAATCACCTTGCCATTCAAACATATCTTTTATTAGTTGAATATGTAGGTGTGGTGACCATCCACCATTAACGCTAGCGTCACCAACATAAGCGAACGGTTGTCCTTTAGTGATAACCTGACCAACTTTAAGATTGTCGAGTGAGTCTTTGGACAGATGGCCGTACAAACAGAAACAGGTTTGGTTGTTAATTTCATGTTGTAGAATAATGGTTGGCCCGTAATCAAATGGTAAGTCGTTAAAATTGAAACTATGCACTATGCCTTCTATCGGGGCATGAATCGCCGTTCCTTCTTTTACCCATAAGTCTAATCCTAAGTGAATACAACGAATCTCTTGTTCAGGTAATTGTGAAAAATGAGCGGCGTTTCTATAGGTTGCGCGTTTTTCAGCATATCCCCCAATGGCAACATGGTGTTGCTCGGTGAAGTGAGATTGTACGAATTGACTTAAATAATCCGGATCAGCGGTACGGTCATAATCTAAGTCAGGGTTCGTTTCTGCAAGGTCGATGTTAATCCACTGATTCTTGGGATAATAATTTCCAAAAATATGAGAAAAATCAGACATGTCAACTCCATGTTATGCTCTGGCATCCTGCCATATTATTCAGTTTTCTTACTATAAATTAAGTTTAGCGAAACTTATATTAACAGCGATTGTACTTGGCTAATCGTATTGTTGGCGTTTTGATAATCAATTTTAAGTTCAGTAACTGTATCGTTTTTTTCTAAAAATAGAGAAGGGAAACCGCTGTTGCCTAAAGAACGCGTAAAGCTAATTTCGTTAAGCAAATTTTGATTAGTTTGTTCTGATACAAGATCCGCCGAAAATTTGTCAGAATCTAAACCAATTTGTTGCGCAAGTTGTATAAGAATTTCATTATCACTTGGATTTTTGGCATTCAAATAGTAAGCATGCTGAATTGCCTTGAGCATTGGGCGTTCTGCATCTTGTAAACGTGCTGCTAAAACCGCTCGGCATGACGGGTAAGTCGAGCGACGAGGGGTGTTTTTTTGCCAAAAATCGTAATTAAATTCTGTACCTAGGTAATTTTCAATTTTTTTCCAATAAGACGCGATTTGTTGCTGCATTTCTATCGGCATCGGCACATCAGAGTCAGGTGCTAAACCACCGACTAGATACACTATCTCGACTTCTGACGTTAAGGCTTGTTCGATTTGATTCCAAGTAGGTTTATAACCCCAACACCAAGAACACATAGGATCGTAGACATAATAAAGTTTTGTTTTTGAAGACATTAGAAATTCCTTTTCTTGAACGATAGGTCAAAGTAGCAAACTTTATTAATAAAGTAACCTGCAAGTTGATTTGTTTTGTTATTTTTTGCTCATTTCTATGGTTGCGGAAACGGCAGAATAAGTAGAGACCAAATAAGGAACGCAAAAAGTCAGCAAAATTTTGATTAATCGTTCGTTATCTATATTGCCATTCATTAAAGCATCGCCATGATTAATTATCATTAAGCTAGCGCCAACGACAAGTGCGACTTTGAATGATCTCATCGCTACTTTTTTTGACAGTGCAATTTCTAGCATCTGTTTGCTTTTTGACATCTGAGTGGAAGCCTTTTAAATTTAAGGTTAAGCATTAGTTGTATAAATGATAACGGAAAATCACGATTGTTTCTTTACTGTGTTAATAATTATTTGCTCTATCAATAACTCTTTGTTGTACTAACTATTCTTTGTTGACCGATAAAAAACAGCCTGACTTTATGTCAGGCTGTTCAATTAGTTTTTTATTTGAGTTGGTTGGCTAATGACAGACTAGAACTGTTTTATCTGGCTCAATAGTTGTACATCTTTAGATGATTTACGATAAAAAACAGCTGGTTGCCCTATAGGTGCATCAACCTCTATCCAACCACCTGTGTAGATTTTATCTGTCCATACGTGCACCCATTCGTCTTGAGGAAGATAGACTTTTTTAATCGTTTCACCTTGATTATAAACCGGAGCAACCAACAAATCTCGACCAAATAAGTATTGGTATTTTATTTCATAAGCTTGCGTGTCCTGTTCATAGTGCATAAATAGCGGTCTTTGAATGGGCATGCCTTGTTGCGCATTTTCTTTAGATGCCGCTTTTATATACGGTTTTAGATGTTTAAATATTTTTGTCATACGGGCTAAGTGAGCTAAGGTTTCACCGTCGGAATCAAATTGATGATTATCATCTGGTCGATTCCCTTCATGGCTACGCATTATTGGTGTAAATGCGGCCATTTCAGCCCATCGTTGAAATAATTCTTTAGAACGTTTGCAGCCATGCAAGGTTGTGTAGCCACCAATGTCGCTGTGATGAATACCGTTGCCCATTAAACCTGAAGAAAGAGCAGCAGGAATAACCGAAGCCAGACCATCATCTAAACACCAATCGACTAACTGATCGCCACCCCATAAAGTATGGCACTTACCTTGAATACCGGTTCCGCCTGCACGCATGAAGAATAATATGTCATCTGTTTTTCCTGATTCTTCAATTGCATCGTGTTGCACTTTAGCCCAGCGATAAGGCCATTTGTTATGTTCGATTTCCGCACTTACACCGTTGCTTAGTGCACAATCGGTTGGTAAGTATTCGCCAAAGTCGCCCATCCAACCATCGAGGCCAAAATCTATTAAGTTAGTTTTTATAACGTTTTTATACCACTCACACGCGGCTTGGTTGGTAAAGTCTACAACGCCACAATAGAACTCGCCAAAATCAACCGTATAATTTGAACCGTCTTGTTTGGTGGCTAAGTAACCTTTTGCTAACGCTTCATTGTAAAGAGGGAAGTCTTCTAGCACATAAGGGTTGATGTAACCTAAAAAACGAACGCCTTGCTGTTTAAGTTGATGAATTTTACTGTCTAAGTCAGGATAGAGTTGTTCATTCCATTGCCAGTTCCATTGCAAGCGCTTACCAAACGAAGTCATTTTTATACCTTGCCAATCTTGACACCAAACTCCTGATACTTCCACACCCGCCGCTTTAGCTGCTTCTATTTTTGCAACGGTAATATCGGTGCCGCCTTGGATGCCTAAAATAACCCCGTTGAGTACCCAATCTGGTATTTCAGGTTGTCGACCAAATACGTCGGTAATATTCTGCATAAGAGCAGGATAAGACTCTTCTGCATCAAAAAGGAGGTACTCTGGGATCTCCCAACACTGTAATTCGTGAAATTCTTCATGCGAGAAATCGAAATCAGCATACGCTGTTGTTTCTAAGTGGCAAAAAGATTTTTGATCGGACACAAACGTTGGTTGAGGATAGTTGGTGTTGTAATAGTCACCACCGGCTTTATCTTTGGTGTCGGCAAGCCAAGTAACGTAGCTGTTTTTATTACGACCTACACCCGGTTCTGACGACCAGAGAGGGAAATTCTTGCCTCGTAGATTGAAGTAAGTTAGTTGTTCACCGCAGCCATAGACCTTTTCTTCTTTAGTGGCGGCAACGCGTAACCAAAAGCGGTTGTACTTAGTATCTATAATTTCAAACTCCGCTTTAAGCCGAGACTCTGGGGTTTCAGAGAGCAACATTTTAATGACTGGTTGGTTGTCAAAATAGAAGGTTACAACCGACTTATCGGCCATTTCCTCTACGGTATATTGGCGAAGAGGCAATCGCTCGCATACGTAATCAGTAATATCAAAGTTACCCCGATACATATCAAAGTTGGCCTGGCCAGTGCCTAAAAATAAACAAGGATTCTCAGCAGAATGGGTTAATAAAGTTCGATTCTTATGCGTAACAACGAGCGCATTTGGGTTGTAGGATACGTTCATTTTGTGGCTCCAAAAGAGTAATAGGGGAAACAATTTAATTTCTGGTCTAATTGGACATTATTTGTATTTTTAGATGTCGGTTGTAAATAATTAGATGTTGGCGGTAAACAAAAGTAACTAAAAATCGGCCAAGTAGTCAGTGGTCTTTACCGATTCACCCCTCGCAGATATCGAGGGGTGATGAACACCATAACGCGGTTATTTGAACTGAACGCTGTATTCAGCTGCGATTTTTTCATTACATGTTTTAATTTCACTTTGGAAGCGCTCTAACCAGACTTGGCCTTCAGCGCCGGCAGTGTTTTTGAAGTAATCGCGTACTGGTGCGGCGGCTTGTTGGAACGCAAGTTTTTCGCTGTCTGTTGGGCTATAAACCGTACCACCGGCTTTTTTGAACTCTTCATAAGCCGTATATTCACGGTGTTTTGGATAAGAACGTAAATATTGGTTTTGTGCATCGATACCATCGATGATGACCTTTTTCAAATCATCAGGGAAAGACTTGAACTTCATGTCATTGAACACCCACGCGCCGCCCATATACGCATGACCATCAAGAATGATGTAGTCTAGGCTTTCTTGGAAACGGTTTTGTACAATATCTACGATACCGTTTTTAGTGCCATCTACCACGCCAGTTGATAGCGCTGTATACACTTCAGGCCAAGCGATAGGCGTTGGCGCCGCGCCTAGCTCTTTAACCAATTCTTGCTGGATTTTTGCTGGAACGGTACGTAGTTTTAAACCTTTGAGATCGTCAGGCGATTTGACCTGTTTTTTGGTAGTAGCAATATTACGCCAACCACCCGAGTTAGATACCATCATTAACCTTGAATTAGGTGCTTTTTTGAGAATGTTGCCACGTATATCGCTCAAAAACTCTTCGTCATCGTAAACGCACTCTGCGACACGGTCGTTAGGTAACATGTAAGGCAAATCAAATGCACCGATTGGCTGCCAATAGTTTGCTAACTCAGCAATAGTGGTTTGGAAGTAATCAAACATACCGGCTTGGATACCCGCAAGACATTCTTTTGCGTTGCTGCATAACTGGCCTGATGGATAAATATCGACAGAGATAGCACCGTTTGAACGTGATTCTACATAGTTTTTGAAAACCAGAAGTGATTGGTGATTGTAGCTGTCTAGGTTCGATACATGAGGTACCGTCAATTTATAATCAGCGGCTGCCACGGCACCTGAGGTTAACATTGCGGTAGTAATGAGTCCAAGTAGTGTCTTTTTCATTTTTTTATCCTTTAAATATCATTATATTATTTTAAAGTTGTAGGTTTATTTCACGTTTAAATTTGCAGTTTATAGCTGCGAGTTACATAACTCCTAGTAGCTGTGGTAAGCCGATAACTAATTGTGGGAAGAATGAAATTAAGAAGATGATTAAAAATTCAATCGCTAAGAATGGAATAATCGCCTTCGAAATATGTTGCAATGGTACGCCTGACACGCCGGATGCAACGAACAGCACTAAACCCATAGGCGGCGTAGCCAAGCCGATAGAAAGGTTACATACCATGACAACACCGAAGTGAACTGGGTCAATTCCTGCTGCAATCATGATTGGAGCAATGATTGGAGCAAAGATTAATATTGCCGGACCTGCATCCAGGAACATACCGACAATAAATAGGAATATGTTGATGATAAAGAACAGTAAATAAGGGTTATCTGTTATGCCGTTAAAGAAATCGGCAACGCTGTTCGATATGCCAGAAAAACTAATAGCAGAAGCAAATCCACTGGCTGCGGCGACGATAATTAATATAGCTGATGCATTAACAGCGACTTTGGCAAACAAAGCGTAAGTTGCTTTTACTGTGCTTACTTTAAGAATATAAACAGACAGTATAATGGCATACAGTACCGCAACTGCTGCGGCTTCTGTTGGGGTAAAGATACCACCATAAATACCACCGAGTATGATCACTGGAGTCATCAGTGGCAATATAGCCATCTTCATGCTTTTGCGGCGCTCTTCTTTTGATGCACGTTCGAACGGTTGTATTTCTGGGTAGTGACGAATTTGGAAGCGATTAACTAACATTAAGCCCAAACAAAAAATCAGTCCTGGAACAATACCGGAAATGAACATAGCCGCGACCGAGGTATTCATTACAAAGGCGTAAATTAGCATGATGCCTGATGGTGGAATGATCGTACCAAGTACCGTAGCCGCAGCAGTTAATGCGGCCGCATAAGCTGGTTCGTATTTATACTTTTTCATTTCAGGGATCAGCATATTGCCGATCGCAGAAGTGGCTGCGACAGAAGAGCCTGTTAATGCACCAAACATGGTTGCCGCAATAATCACAACGTGGCCTAACCCTCCACGCATGTGTTGAACGCGAGTTTGAGCAAAGGAGATAATTCGCGGTGTAATACCACCACTGGACATACACTCACCGGCTAACATAAAAAATGGTAAAGCAAGTAACAGAAAGTTATCTAATCCGGAGTAAAGTCTTTGATAAAGCATGTTGATAAACAACACTTGATCATCTTGTATAAAGGTAATAATTGGTGAAAGTCCTAACGCAAATAGAACCGGCACACCAATAAGTAAAAATGTCATGAAATAAAATAGAAAAATAGGCGAGATCATAATATAGCGTCCTATTCTGTTACTTTGGCTAACGGTTCAAGGTCAGCAAAGTGAATGAGGTTGTGGAAAGAGGCGGCTAATTTTTCTAAAGCGGTTAAGCAGGAGAGCGCCAACATAACAGGAGGAATGATATAAATGGTGTACATAGGAATAGGCAAACTATCTGCCATAACACCGCCTGTTTTATAAAAGGCGTAACCATAATAAATCCAGATTGCGAACAGAATGAGTGCAGCAATGTGTGCAACAATCATAAATACATGGTAAACGCGCTTGTCTTTCAATTTGTCTGTAATAAATGTCATTGCAATATTTTGATCGCGCAAATATACAATAGGGAGACAAAGGTAGGTCATGTAGATCATCAAAAAGCGAGATGATTCATCGGTCCAGCTCAAAGGAATGTTAAATATATAACGACAACCAACTTGCAATAGTACGATTGCTGTCATTATTAATAATAAAATACCTGAAAATTGAGCAGTAAATGTTGCTATGGGCGCGTTGATTTTATTCAATGCGTTTTCAATACCCTTAAACATATAATCACCATTCGAAACTATCGTTAGCACATTGGTTTTGTTGTTAACTCAATGTTTTCGCATTAACTTAAATGTGTCTGCTGATATTCTTTATAGTCAGTTCACGCTGTCATAGTTAGTTCACGCGGTAAGCACTTCCTGTACTGTTTATGACCAATCCAATTTTCTTTTTTGTTCATTTTATCGAGCAAAATAATAGCATTTGAAGCTTATTAAGCCGTGATGCCTTTCTCAAACGAACAATTTTTGTCATTATTTGTCTATTGCGTGTCACATTTTAACCGTTTTGGGGGCGGCAGGCCCCCGGTAAGAATGGCTACTATGCTTTGCCATTTGAGCCGAATAATCTGATTTTGTGTTTAACCACTTTCATCATTGATGAAATACCAGAATTATTGACATCCGCTAAGATGAAGTCGTCAGGGTTAGAAGCCCAATGAGCCTGGACTCCACGAATAAAACCTTGGCGTAATTCAGTATCGACATTAATTTTAGCGACACCGCGTTTAACCGCTTCGAGTACTTGGTCATCAGGTACGCCGGAGCCGCCATGCAACACAATCGGTTTTTTTACAGCTTGTTTTATTTCGGATAGTCGTTCGAATTTAAGTTCTGGTGTTGTTTTATAGACACCATGAGCGGTACCGATAGAAACGGCTAAATAATCCACTCCTGTTCTATCTGAAAAGTCGAGTGCTTCCGCAACCGTTGTAATCATGGCATCTTTTTCGTCAACGGTGATGTCGTCTTCTGTTCCACCTATCTTGCCTATTTCACCTTCTGAGCCAAGACCAAGCGCATTAGCGACTTCTACTACGGCTTTGGTTATGCGTATATTGTCTTCAAACGGAAGTGCCGAGCCATCAAACATTAGGGACTGGAAATCTCGAGTTGCTGCTTCCATACACTGTTCGAATTTACGGCTGTGATCGAGATGAATACAGATTGGTACAGTAATATTGTGATGCTGAATAAGCGAGTCTACTGCGTCTCGTAGTGGTTTCATCCCCATCTCATTTATAGCTTTTTGGCCTATCTGAATCATGATAGGAGACTGCTCTTCCTGTGCAGCAAGAAGGACTGCTTTGATTGTTTCTAAGTTGTGTGCAGTGAAAGCACCAATTGCGTAGCCATTATCCCACGCCTGTTGAATCATTGTTTTTCCAGATAAGTAAGGCATTACCAGTTGTCCTTTTTATTTGTTCGTTAATGTAGAAATTATCAGCTATTCGAGTTCATTTATGTTAAGTAAAACTCATTTTATGACATAAATGTACATTAGTGGACAAAAATGAGCGTTTGGGCACATTCTTAAATAAATAAGAAAAGAGAGAATAGTTGAAGGAAGAAATGAAGGTAAAATTTAACGAATAGCATAAAAAAACACGAAAAAAGATGGCACTTAGTGGCCATCTTGTTAATTTATATGTTCGACTTATTTATATAGACGTTATGGATTTATATCAATAAGTCGGCCGATATCAGCGATTAACATAACTTCATATTTGGTCATTATTTTACATTTTTGTCTAATAACCCTTCCGCTAACGCTGGTGCTAATCCTGGTGCTAATGGCAATCTAGGAATTAATAGGCAATGCATGAGATGATAAATATCTTGTTTTCCGTCCCATACTTTTGCCGATACTTGGTTATTAGGATCAAGTTCTTGCCACCAAGAACAGCCTTCGTAATCCATTAGGTACGTGCGACAATAATTCCACCAAGTTTGATAATACTGTTGATATTTTTCATCTTTGGTAACAGTATACAGTGCGTAAGCGGTACCAATAGCTTCTACAGGTGTCCATCTAATACGTTCTCTAACCACTGGCTTTCCATCCCAATCGACGGAATAAACAAAGCCTGGCGCGCCATCCACAGACCAAGCGTCTCGAACGGTTGCATCAAATAGTCCTTTGGCATCTTCCAACAGCCATTCAGGTGCTTCTGCACCGATTTCAAGTAACGTTGCTCTTAGGTGACAAATCAAACGTCCCCACTCAATCCAGTGCCCCGGAGTACCTCCATAGGCTCTAAAGTGGCTAGCAGGCGTTTCTTTATTATAATCAGGTAGTGGATTCCAGTTTGAATCGAAATGTTCATTGACTCGATAGTTAAGACTTTTGGCTGTTTTGTGAATCATAAATTCAGTAATATGCAGCGCTCGATCTAGCCATTTTTGGTCTTTTGTTACGTCGTATACAATCAAAAACGCTTCAACAGCGTGCATGCTTGCATTACCACCGCGATAGTCTTCGGTTTCAGAGAACTTTTCATCCCACGATTCCAAACACATCTGTTCTTCTTCACTCCAAAAATATTGTTCAACTACTTTTATCGCTTCATCCAATAATGCTTGAGCTCTAGGGTGACCGGTTGTCACAGCGCTGGCTGCGCCTAGCAACACAAAACAGTGTTGGTAGCCTTGTTTTGAAGGATCAGAAACACCGTCGCCTTGGTTATCTATTGTTGCATACCAACCGCCGTATTTTTTGTCTTTTAGTGGACCTTCTAACGCTGCAATACCATGTTCCACTAGATCATATGCGCCGGGACGTCCCATTAAGGCAGCAAGAGAGTAACAATGTAGCATTCTGGCTGTGATCCACAAACGAGTTCCCATTTCTTCGCGTATATTGCCGTTGTTGCCTATCCAGCCGAATCCATTAGGCACAATGGCATTTCTGCCAAATTCAAAAATGCGGTCTGTTTCTGTTTCCAACCAAGAATTATGCGATCGGGTGTTAATCCATTTCATACAATATTTCCTCTCTTTAAAACAAATAATTCGATAGAGTTCATAGCAACTAAATTTGTTGATTATTAATCGATAAGTTACTAATCGGTAAGTTGTTAATATATATGACTTTATTTTTATGTCGTAACATGCTTGTAGCCATTACAAATGAATGTTTTTGAGTACCAATACACAGCCAATAACAAAAAGTAAGCTATGGACGATATGGTGGTAATTAATTTTGTATTTTTGCAGTAGGTGATAGCCCACCATTCCACCCGTCATACCAACTAAAAATGCTGGCATAGCCCAAGAGACATAGTGTTTTACTTCTGCGGTAATCAGTCCCTCGTATTGAAAACTGACGATAGCGCCGATCATTTGCAGCATGAAAAAGAATGCTAAGGTAGATTTGGCTTGGTCGGCGGTCCATGGTTGCATTGAAGTGTAAGCAATGACAGGTGGTCCCGCTTCTCCAACACTTGCTCCTAATACACCAGACGCAAATCCAGCGCCAAGCGTTACAGGAACCGAGGTTTTATTAAATAAGGGCTTGGATGAGCGCATTGAGTGCAGACTAGAGATGATCAACACTACACCCATGCTAACTAAAATGTAGGAAGAGGGCAGGCTAGCAAGTAATTTTGCGCCGATAAAAGAGGCAGGTACAGAGCCTGCAACTAAAATTAATCCTGCACGGTATTGAACATGATGCCGCATTTTCCAAACGATAGGCCATGTCACTATCCAACCGAAAATTCCAGCAATTGGTACGGCCATTTTAGCGTCGATGGTCATAGACAGCAGAGGCACCGATACTAAAGCAAGCCCAAAGCCAGTTAGCCCTTGGGTAAAACCACCAAGTAAAATGATGCATGAGATGATGATAATTGTACTGTCCATTAGATTCCTTAAAAAATCGGCCAAAGAGGTTTAAACATTGAACACGGTTTGTCGTTAGGGACGCATTTTTTCCCGATTGAATATCAGTTTATTAGTGCTAGGCTATTTGACACTAAAACGATGAATGGTCTTCTGTTCATAAACGTCTCCAGGATCTAGACGCGTGCTAGGAAAGTGAGCATGGTTCGGGCTATCTGGGAAGTGCTGTGTTTCTAGACATAAACCAGCAAATGCTTGGTATCGGTATCCATTGCGGGCAATCCAAGGCTTATTAGATAATTTGCAACCGTTGTAGAACTGAACGCCAGGTTGAGTGGTCAATACTGTCATTAACCGACCGCTATCTGGTTCGTAAAGATCAGCCGCGATAGAGTAGCCGTTGTGCTTATTTCTTTGGTGTAAGACGTAGTTGTGATCAATACAGCCATGTGGCATTAGGGACATATTTTCCTCAATACTGGTCGTGGAAGTGAAATCTAGTCCAGTATTTTGCACGGATAATAACTCGCCTGTCGGGATCGATTTTTCATCCACAGGGGTGTAGAAATCGGCATATATTTTCAATTTATGTTTATCGACGCTACCTGAATCGTGACCCGCTAGATTATAATAACTATGATTAACTAGGTTTATAACGGTGGGTTGATCTGTCACCGCCCGGAAGTTGTAGTGAACTTGATTGTGTCGGTCTAATCCAATGGTATGCACAACATTAAGTGTGCCTCCGTAACCAGACTCTCCATGAGGCGATACGCGACTGAAATGAATGAGTATTTGTTGCTCATTTTGTTCAATAGCATAATCCCAAACATATTTATCAAACCCTTTAGTTCCACCGTGCAAATGTTGCTGGGTGGAGGGTTCGTTGGTCTCTAATTGGAATTCTTTTCCATCTAGAGAATATCGACCATCTCGAATTCTGTTGGCATATCGGCCAGCAATAGCGCCAAAAAATGGATGGCCTTGTAGGTAATTGTCTAACGTTTTGTAGCCCAGAACGATATCTGCTATCTGGTTATTTCTATCCGGAGCTTGGATAGAGGTAACAATACAACCAAAGTTTGTTACTGATATTTTCATGCCATTGCTGTTGGAAAGAGTAAAAAGCTTAACGGGTGTATCTTGGCCTGGTACTTTTCCCCATTGGGTTTCGGTAAATTGCATGGCACTGCCTTTTATATCAATGATTAACTAGATAGTTGGTTTAACTATCGTTCTTATATGGGCTAATTCGTTCTTTAAGTTGTCAGCTACTACTTAGGTTCTCTGGTACTATTTTATTTTTGGTTTAAGCCCTGATGTGACGCGTAATTGCTCTAAGATTGCCGACCAATCTTGTTGGCCGCGCCCAGCTGCTCGAGCGATGTTGTACAGTTCACGTGAGGCCGCGCCGCATGGAACAGGCACATTTACTTGGTTAGCAAGATCGAGCGCAATACCAATGTCTTTATGAGCAAGATCGACCATGAAAGCGGGTGACAAATCACCAGAAAGCACTTTGCCTGGCCAAGTGGTGGTAAAGTGGCCTTTTCCAGCAGGTGTACCGCTCATCACCGACATTGCTGTGTCGAAATCAAGCCCAATCGCCTCTGCTAAAGTAATGGCTTCCGCAGATAAAGCGTTCAAAGCAATGCTCATATAATTATTAATAATTTTCACTCGAATGCCTTTGCCTGCACCGCCAGCATCTACGGTTTCATTACCCATGCAATCAAAAAGAGGTTGAGCTTTAGCAATTTGTTGTTTGCTTCCGCCTGCCAGAATCAGCAGTTCACCTTTAATCGCGTGATCGGATGTGCGTCCTACAGGCGCTTCCATCATTTCGAAACCCAGCTCTTCCATATCACTAATCAGCTTGTCGGTTTCAAAAGGATGAATGGTCGACATATCAATCAATAGCGCATCTTTGCTCATACTGGATGTAATACTATTTTCACCGAACACAACATTTCGAACCAATGCCCCGTTTGGCAACATGGTGACGATAAATTCGCTATTAAGAGCAGCATCTGCTGGAGAAGTTGCCGCTGTCGCCCCAACGCTTACTGCTGCTTGTACCGCTTGTTCGTTTATATCGAAGACCTTTAAACTGTGACCACCTTTAATTAGATTAGCCACCATTGGGCTACCCATTTGACCTAGACCGATAAAGCCGATAGTTGACATGTTTGTTTCCTCAAACTGTGTAATACGATTTTGGCTAAATATAACCTTTTTTACGAAAACTACCGTAATGAATGTCACATTTTGTTGTTTTATGTTCGTTTGTTGTTGTTTTGTGATTGTAATCCCATAAGACGTTGGCAAAATCTTATAATGTTGCTCAATACAAACCATAGTTGTGACGTTATATAATGTTTAATTTAAAAGAGAACGAAATAATGCCGATAGCGTGTCTTGGAATTACTGTGCTCGACAGGATTCAACGAGTAAACGAACTGCCTACAAAAGGTGGAAAATTTGTTGCTAATGAATACTTTGAAGTTGGAGGAGGGCCAGCGGCTACCGCTGCAGTAGCCGTTGCAAAACTAGGTAAAGAAGTGGACTTTATTGGTCGTGTCGGTGGCGATTCTGTTGCGGATACAATGTTAAAAGAATTAACCAGTTATGGGGTGAATATTGGTAATGTAATTCGAATTGAAAACGCTTCTTCGGCATTTTCTGCCGTGTTGGTTGATGATTCGGGTGAACGTATGATCATTAATTACCAAGATAAGCTATTGAACCGTGATATCGAGCCATTAAAAAGTGTTGATTTTTCCACATATTCTACGCTTTTATGTGATGTTCGATGGCCTGAAGGAGCAAAATATGCGCTACAGCAAGCGAAATTACATCATGTTCCTTCTGTGCTTGATGCCGATTTATCACCTGATCCAATTGATGAACTAGTGCAACTAGCTGATCATGTAGTCTTTTCTGAGCCAGGGCTAGAAAAATACACGAATAACAGCGATCCAATTGAAGGGTTGAAAATTGCTCAAAAAAGGACAGAATCCAAGGTTTATGTTACAGTCGGTTCAAAAGGTTGTTATTGGTTAGAAGAAGGTGACCTAAAACACCAAGCAGGTAAAAAAGTGCATGTTGTCGATACAACTGGCGCAGGTGATGTTTTTCATGGTGCGTTTGCTGTCGCCGTCTGTGAACAGATGGCAGCGAGGGAATCAATTATTTTTTCCAATACCGTTGCTGCTGTTAAATGTACAAAATTAGGTGGGCGAGAAGGTATCCCAAATAGAGATACGGTTAACGCCGAAATTAAAAATTAACGACAAGGTTTACCATGACTAATCCGAGACAAGACAAACTTCTACAATTGGTTATTGATAAAGGTTACTGTACGGTTGACGATTTAGCTGAATTTTTACAGGTTTCCACCCAAACAATCAGACGCGATATTAAAAGACTAAGTGATGCTCGATTGATTGTTCGCCACCATGGAGGAGCCAGCTCTCCTTCTAGTACGGTTAACCTAGACTATGAAATACGTAAAGTATCTGAAACTGACGAGAAGAATGCCATTGCAGCTAAAATCGCAGCAATGATTCCAGACAACTCGACAGTATTTTTAACTATTGGAACGACTACTGAGATAATCGCTACTCACTTAGTTAAAAAAAATAATCTGCAAATTATTACCAATTCATTACGTGTAGCCAATGTACTGCATAGTAATAATAGTTTTGATGTTTTAATTCCTAGTGGAAAAATTCGTGCGAGCAATGGAGGCATTGTCGGTACAAAAGCACTCGATTTTGTAAAGAACTTTAGATTTGATTATCTCATTACTAGTGCGGGCTCTATCGATGAAGACGGAACTCTTTTAGAATATGACCTTAATGAAACGGCCATTGCGCAATCTGTTATGCAGTCGGCAAGAAATGTGTTTGTTGCGATCGATTCAACCAAATATACGCCGAAAGGATCGATTGAATTGGGTCATATAAGTGAAGCAACGGTCTTTTTTACCGACGATTTGCCGCCGCAGCATATTCAAGAAGTGCTCAACCATACGGACGTTAAACTTGAAGTTTGTCGTTAGAATGACTTCTTTGAGTGGCTATTTTGATCTAGAACAATTATGAATCACAATCAACATGAAATTTACACTTAACTAACGGTTGGCGAACTAAACCTCCTTGCTTTGTGTGGTAATATGACGATAATAACTATTTGTCATACAAGATTATAATATATCAAATCACTACGCATCTAAGAGGTTATACATGCAAAACAATAAACAAACTCAAACACAGCAATCTAATCACATTAATGAAAAATATAGCGTGTTGTTTTTCCTCGAAGGCATAACTTTACTATGCTTTGTTTTTATCGTTCTTTCTTTTACTATTCCTTACAGTGCAATAGCAATGAAAATGATAGTGAGTTCAATTGTTGTTGGTAGCTGCAGTTCTGTCGGTATTCTTGTTTTTGCTAATGCAAGAATTGGTGTCGAAAGAGGGTTATTTAACCAGCCTGTTTTAAAGCGTCAATTTAAGCATCAGTCTTAAATCATTAGGTTTAAAATCGGCGGCAGCAAAGCGAGTTTATTAGCCTTGGTGAGAGCAGTCAAAGTCTGGCTTTGACAACTGACCTTATTTATTGGCTTAATATATTGAGCAAGTTAGGATTGACTGCTTGCTTTAAAGTTTTGGGCAAATTTGGATTAGATAATACAATAACCTCTCTCTTATGCAGCTGTAACGAAGCAAGGCAGTCGCCGAAATAATGGTTAAATATCTGATCTAATTTCCCATTACTAGTTAATTGATCCAAGCCATTTTGTATTCTTTCTGCCAGAAGTGGATGGTTAGGATTAACATAAAATACTAATGGCAACGGGTAATAAAGTACTATATTTTGTTCCATACTTAGGTTAGTGAACTGCTTGCTGATACCTTGATAAATAGCACTAACTTCATTGGCTCCTAAAGACACATAATCACAGTCGCCGTTATGTAAATAAGTAAATATCTGCTGTAAATTACCTTGTTCCAATACTTTAAATCCATTGTATCTAAACAGCTCTGCATCAACCCAGGTTTGAGGGATTCCTGCTTTCAATTGCTTAATTGTATCAGTGAGAGACTGGTTGGAATTTGTGTTGAAGTCTTTCCTAGTGATGAGGATTCGGTAACCTAACAAACCCTTAGCGATAGGTTGGTTGACAGCAATAAAGGGTTTGTTTACGAATTTTTCGTTGCCAGCGACAGTGACCAAAACATCGGTACCGTGGTTAAAAACATTCCCTTCATCCTCTGCTAATGGATAATCCGTTTTATCATTGATTAGCGGTAATTCGGTTACGTTATCCTGGGTCTGTTTGAGTATTGCGAGCAGTATTTCGTACTCATACTTTTGGCGGATCTCTGACTTATTTCCGTTCCAAAACTGTATATTTTTCATGGTATTAACTTCCTAATTACATAGAATAACTAAGGTTTATAACAAAAATTTTCTTACTAATTAAGCCGCTAATTACTTTAACACAAACATAAAGAAAGCGCTTTCTTTATGTTTGTGTTGTTTGCTCATTATGCAAATATTACTGAGATTAGCAGGGTTAAGGTCGGGTTTGGCTTACTTGTTGCTCCTATGCCTCTCTATTGATTTTTGGCTACAAGCTAGATAAGAATTGGCTAAGTACTAATAAGTTAGGTCAATGATTAGGTAATAATTTTAGTTAATCGATAGGTAATAACTTGATGTAATGAATAGGGTGATCTGTAAGATAGAAACTACACAAAGAGTGGATATATATCACAAAATAATTGTTTTAAACGATATCATTATAAATCGAATTAAATTGGTTTTATTTGTAATAAAATCAGCTGGTTATATATTTTGACTTTGTTGGTTGTTTTATCTTATCTATTAGTAACATATTGTTTTTTATATAATAATATACTTTAACACTACACCTTTTTGTTTTGTGATCTCAGTAGAGTTTCAAACGTTTGTCAGTTGTTGCTGCAATATATCTGAGTTATCTTTTCTCCAAAGAAAGCGCTTTCTTTTTGATTGATTATATAAATAACTACAGGCTAGTTTAAGTCTTTAAAATAAAAAGAAAGCGCTTTCTTTAAAGTGAAGCAGAATACTTTCAATAGCTTGTATCTTAAGTGATTTGATTTTTACTAATACATTCACCTTGATAAGGGGTCACGCTAGCTTGTGACTTGTAGGTTAAAAGATTCTTATGTCGTTTTTAGTTCGCCGTTTTGGCTTTTATTTTACTGCATTTTTAATTGCAATCTCATTCAACTTTATGCTGCCGCGGCTTATGCCTGGCGATCCGGTTGAAGCGATGTTTGCTGCTGCACAGGGCCGGATGGATCCTGCGCAAATGGATGCAGTTCGAGAAATGTATGGGTTCCTTGATGGGAATGTTTTTGAACAATATTTAACCTATATGAAAAGCGTTTTTACGCTTGATCTAGGACCATCAGTACTTATGTTTCCTGTCAGTGTTTCTGATGTTATCGCTATGGCATTACCTTGGACCATGTTTTTGGCACTCGGTTCATTGATTGTTGCGCTTATTATTGGTGTGGGGATAGGGACTTATGCTTCGTATAACCGTACCGGTTTTTTTGGTCAAGTTGTGCCGCCAGTATTGGCCTTTATTAGTAACTTTCCTTATGTCGTTACCGCGTTACTGTTGTTTTATATATTTGGGTTGAAGTTAGATTTACTGCCGTTAGCTTATACCTACGATCCGTCGCTTAGTCCGGGCTTTACTTTAGAATTTATTACTAGTGTAGCAAAACACGCAATTTTACCTGTTGGTTCGATGGTTATCGTTGGTATATCAACTTGGGTATTTAACATGCGTAATGCCATGATCAACGTACTGGGTGAAGATTATGTAACGATGGCTGAAGCTAAAGGGTTGAGTAACTATCGGGTTATGTCTCGCTACGCAGGAAGAAATGCAATTTTGCCTGTTGCAACGGCGATTGCCATGGCTATCGGATTTTCCTTTGCTGGGTCAATAATGACCGAGGTGGTATTCAACTATCAAGGGTTGGGCAATATCCTGCTCAAAGGGATTGTTGCGCGCGATTACCCTCTGATTCAAGCAATTTTGCTTATCTTAGTTACCGCTGTATTAACCGCTAACTTCATTGCTGATCTGTTATACGTTTGGCTAGACCCACGAATTTCAAACTAGGCCGCATCATGGACAAATTAATATCTAATCAACCAAATCAAAACCCGAGCGATAGTGACCTTAAACAAGCAAGGTTTACCTATAAAAAAGTAAAAAGTGTCTTGCATAAAATATACGCTTTTTTCTATGGGAATCCACCAGCAATCATCGGAGGTTTGTTGTTAGCAGTGATTCTCTCTGGTGCGATCTTAGCTCCAGTGTTTGCTACTCATAACCCAGAAAAACGGGTTGCTAGACCACATGTTGCACCGAATGCAGAATATATTATGGGATCGACCCGTAGTGGACGTGATGTTTACAGCCAAGTTTTGTATGGAGCTAGAAAATCGTTAAGTGTTGCTATTTCGGCTGGAATTATTGCCATGACTTTCGCCGTAATTATTGGTGTGTCCTCGGGCTACTTTGGCGGAAAAATTGATGAACGATTGAATTTTTTAACTAATGTGTTTTTGGTGTTTCCTCAATTGCCTTTATTGATTGTGCTCGCTGCATTTCTTGGCCAAGTTGGCTCAATGGTTATCACTTTATTGCTTGGGGTTACATCCTGGCCATGGGGGGCAAGGGTTATTCGAGCACAAACCATGGCGATTCGAAATAAAGAGTTCATCATTTCAGCTGAAGTGATGGGCGAATCTAAAATTCGGATCATTCTTGTTGAAATATTACCGAACCTTATCTCCATTGTTTTTGGTGGTTTTTTAGGCACGGTTATTTATGCCATGGGGGCGGAAGCTGGCTTGGGTATCTTAGGGTTAGGCGATGCAACCGAAGTGAGTTGGGGGTCGATGTTATATTGGGCACAAACCTCGTCCGCTTTGTATACCGGCGCATGGTGGGAAATGATTGTTCCTGCAATGGCTCTGGCATTAACTGGGGGAGCATTGGCGTTGATTAATATGTCTATTGACCAAGTCAGTAACCCAAAACTTAAGACTGGTCCACATATTAAAATTTGGCACAAGCTGAAAAAAGAAGCCGATATTCGTAGGGGTTTAAGATGAGTAACTTATTAGAAATTAATAATCTTTGTGTCGACTATGTCTCTCCAAACGGCATTGCTAGAGCGGTTAATAATGTCAGTGTTGCTATTGCACCCGGAGAAACCTTGGGTATTGCAGGAGAATCTGGCTGTGGAAAAAGTACCTTAGCATTTGCTATTTCAAGGCTACACAAGGCTCCTGCGCTGATTTCACATGGAGAGATTTTATATAAGGGCAAAGATGTCCTAAAAATGAATAATAAACAATTAAGAGATTTTCGCTGGAATGATGTGTCGATAGTATTTCAAAGTGCAATGAATTCGTTAAACCCAGTTATTACTATTGGTGAACAATTAACCGACGTGATTCTAGCTCATAAACCAGTGAGTAAAAAGCAAGCATACCAAAAAGCGACCGAACTACTGGAAGTGGTCGGTATTCACGCTGACCGGTTCTCTAGCTTTCCACATCAACTGAGTGGGGGAATGAGACAGCGAGTAGTTATCGCCATTGCTTTGGCTCTTGAACCTAAGTTGATCATCATGGATGAGCCTACAACTGCGCTGGATGTGGTCGTTGAGCGGGAGATTTTAAATGAGTTGTACGATCTTAAGACTAAATTTGGTTTCTCAATATTGTTTATTAGTCATGACTTAAGTTTGATGGGAGAAATAGCCGACAGAATTGGTGTTATGTATGCAGGAAACTTGATTGAGTTAGGAGACGCTAAGACAGTATTTAGTTTGCCTCAGCACCCTTATACTCAAGGATTAATTTCATCATTTCCAACCATTCATGGACCGAAAGAACGTTTATATGGTATTCCCGGCAATCCGGTTAACTTGTTAAGTATACCTCAAGGCTGCAATTTTCAAGATCGTTGTTCACACTGCTTTGCCGATTGTAAAGCAACGGAACCAACACTATCTAGGCTAGATGCGGACCACCACGTGTCATGTCATCTTGTGTAGGAGATAAATTATGCAACAGACAAAAGAAAAACAAGTGATTCTGTCGGTGAATCATCTGATCAAAGATTTCCCAGTTGGCCAGTCTGCTAAAAGCAATCTAATGCGTGCAGTGAATGACGTTAGCTTTGAACTGCGCAAAGGTGAAGCACTCGCTATTGTTGGTGAATCTGGTTCTGGTAAAAGTACTGGAGCCCGTATACTGACTCGTATTTATGACAAAACTGGTGGCGATGTCACTTTTAAAGGTCAGCCATTACAAGACTATATTGATAAAAATGGTGAGTTAGAGTACGCACGTCAAGTACAGATGATTTTTCAAGACCCATTTGGATCGTTAAATCCGGTACACAGCATATATCATCACATCGCACGACCTCTGCTGATTCACAAACGTACAAATAAGCGAAACGTGGCGAATTTAGTCTATGAATTGTTAGAGTTGGTTGGCTTGTCACCAGTGAAAGAGACGGCAGAAAAGTACCCACATGAATTGAGTGGTGGTCAAAGGCAACGCGTTGCAATTGCGAGAGCAATAGCGGTTGATCCGGAAGTTATTTTGGCTGATGAGCCTATTTCAATGCTCGATGTGTCGGTTCGATTAGGTATTCTAAATTTGATGTCTGATTTGAAAGACAAGCACGGCATCTCGTTTATGTATATTACCCATGATATTGCAACCGCGCGATATTTTGCTGAGAAAACCGCCGTTATGTACGTTGGGCATATGGTTGAGTGGGGCGATAGTGACAGTGTTACCCAAAATCCACAACATCCGTATTCTCAGCTACTTTTATCAGCGGTTCCCGAGGTAGGTAAATCGGGTCGTAGAGAATTAACAGTTAAAAAGGGTGAAATTCCGCTCTGGAAACCAAGCAGTGTTGGTTGTCCATTCTCTACGCGATGCTTGAAAGCGACGGAAAAATGCACGCAATCTATGCCCGCTGCGACTCAAATTGGCAAAGAACACTTTGCTCGCTGTCATCACCTATAATTTATTAAATTAAGTGCACAAGTGCGCTCCGTACTATTGGTATTATTATGCAACATTCATTAAATATAGAGTCACAAAAAGTTAATGGCGAATTCGTTGATCTTGCCGGCGAACGATTTTATAAAATTGAAAATGTCGATCAAATGGCACCATTTTTTATCAGTGTCGTGTCAGCAAGTAATCATTGGCTGTTTATTTCTTCTACGGGTTGTTTATCCGCGGGTAGAGTTCGACCAGAAAATGCTCTTTTTCCTTATCGGTCTGTAGATCATATCCATGAAAGCGCCGAGAATACAGGCGCTAAAACAGTGATACGCTTGAGTAGCGATCGCGGCGTGGTTAATTGGGAACCGTTTAACCAACAGCATGATGGTTTGTATCATACGCAACGAAATTTATATAAGAATAGTGTGGGTGATAAAATCACCTTTGAAGAAATTAATCATAGCTTACAGCTGAAATTCCAATACAGCTGGAATACCACTGACAAATTTGGTTTCGTTCGTAAATCTGAGTTAATCAACTTAGCGTCGCAACCTCGTCAAGTTGAAGTGCTTGATGGTATTCAAAATATATTACCTCCTGGTGCGCCGTTACCAGCATTGCAAACCCGAAGTGCATTGGTTGATGCTTATAAATGGAACGAGTTGGTGCCTGGGTCATCACTGGCATTGTTTAGTATGTACGCGATGCTAAGCGATAAAGCAGAACCAGCTGAATCATTGCGAGCCACAACCGTGTTTAATGTCGATAATGATGAAGTTGATGTTTTACTTTCTAGTCAACAGCTGAACGCTTTTCGTAAAGGTCGGGCTATCAGTCCAGAGCAACTGACTAAAGGTCTTCGCGGTGCGTACTTTATCCATAAGAATATTACCCTAGATTCGTTACAAACTAATTCATGGAAAATCGTGGCTGATATTGATAAAACTCACGCTGATATTACTAGTCTTAGCTCATTACTCTGTGATAAAAGTGAACTAAATTCCGATATCGAACGAAGTATTGTAGATAATAACAGTGAACTTATGAGCTTAATGTCGGGCGCAGATGCATGGCAATTAACCTCTGAGGAGAACACCAGCGTTCACCACTATGCCAATGTATTGTTTAACAATATGCGGGGTGGTGTTTTTGACAGCAATTATGATTTAGATACTGTCGATGTGGTGAAAACCATGCGAGCCTCTAACGTGGAGGTTGTAGAGCGACATCAGTCCTTTTTTGACTCACTACCTGCGGTAATTTCGCATGATGATTTACTTGACCAGTCGCAACAAGTAGGCGATGCGCAATTAACACGTCTGTGTTACGAATATCTGCCGTTGACTTTTGGCCGTCGCCATGGGGATCCTAGCCGACCTTGGAATCATTATGAAATTAAAGTAAAAGATGAGAATGGCGCGCGATTATTATCTTATCAGGGTAACTGGCGGGATATTTTTCAAAACTGGGAAGCCTCTGCATTAAGTTATCCTGGTTTTATCTGTTCTTTTATTGCCAAATTTGTCAACGCATCAACAGCGGATGGTTACAATCCTTACCGCATTACCAAAGATGGTGTGGATTGGGAGTTGCTTGATCCTGAAGACCCATGGAGCAATATTGGTTATTGGGGGGACCATCAGATTATTTATTTGCTTAAGTTCTTGGAATTAGCAGATAAATATAGCCCTGACGACCTAGTTAATTTACTAGATAAAGAGTTGTACAGTTATGCGAATGTTCCTTATGAATTGTGCACCGTTGATGAACTGTTTGCCAACCCAAAAGATACTGTCGTTTTTAATAGTGACAAGCAGCGACTGATTGAACATAGAGTAAGTGAATTAGGCAGTGATGGTCGCTTAATTCTGCATGATGGTAAAAATGTTTATCTGGTTAATTTATTAGAAAAAATAATGGTCCCTTTATTGGCTAAACTGAGTAACCTGGTTTTAGATGGCGGTATTTGGCTTAATACACAGCGACCAGAATGGAATGATGCGAATAACGCAATCGTCGGTAATGGTTTATCTATGGTCACTTTGTACTACATGCGTCGTTATGTCCGTTTTGTACAAAGGTTGCTTGCTCAAGCATCAGGTTCATCGGCATTATCGACTATTGCATTATCAAAAGAAGTGTCAGTATGGATGCTTGCAACCAGTAAGGTTTTATCTGAAGCTGCGTTAGAAATTGTCCAAAAAACGGTAACACGCCAAACTCGTAAAGCTATTTTAACCAAATTAGAAAAAGCGGCAGAAGAGTATCGTCAAAAAGTTTACCGTATGAATGGTTTTTCTGGCAAAACCAATGTTGAAGTCGCCGACATTGCAAAAATGATGGATATCTGTTTGACGGTTCTTGACGATACAATTGCTAATAACAAGCGCACAGATGGTTTGTATAACGCTTATAACATTATTAACTACACCAGTGAGCAGGTAGAAGTTTCAGAGTTGTATCCGATGCTTGAAGGGCAGGTAGCGATACTCAGTTCTGGTGTGCTTACACCAAAGCAGGCGGTGGAATTACTCGATAACCTGTTTAATAGCGAAATGTATCGTAAAGATCAACACAGCTTTATGCTTTATCCAGACCGAGACTTGACTCATTTCATTGATAAGAACCGTATTCCCTTTGACTTAGTCAAAGAGAACGCGTGGTTATCACAAATGATTGAACAAGGAGATAAACGAATCGTTAATGTGGATAGTAATGGTGATGTGCATTTCAACGCAAACTTTGAAAACAGCGGCATACTGAAGGATACAGCAGAATCGATTATTGATGAATACAAGCAAATAACAGAAGATACGGTTCAAGAGGTATTGGCTATTTATGAACAAGTCTTTAATCATCGAGCATTTACAGGCCGTTCTGGCACTATGTTTGGTTATGAAGGGTTAGGCAGTATTTATTGGCATATGGTGTCGAAACTACTGTTGGCGGTCCAAGAAAACTATCAAGCGTCTTTTGCGTTAAATTCAACCAGTATTGAAACGCAACAATTGGCGGATTATTACTATCGCGTTCGACATGGAATTGGGTTTAATAAATCACCTGTGCAATATGGTGCGTTTCCTACCGATCCTTATTCTCATACTCCAAAGCATTCTGGAGCCCAGCAACCCGGAATGACAGGGCAAGTCAAAGAAGAAATTATTAGTCGATTTGGTGAATTAGGCTTAAATGTAGCGAATGGTATTATTTCAATTAAACCTGATTTGCTGAAAAAGTCCGAATTTTTACAACAAACCGAATCATTTAAGTATGAAAATGTATTTGGTGATTCGGTTGTAAAAGTGGTGGAGGCTGGTTGTCTTGCTTTTACCTATTGTCAGGTTCCTTTTATTTATCAATTAATTACTGGTAACGAAATGCAAATACAAGTGGTGCTTAAACAGGGAGATGATATGCATATTCAAAGTTCTGAGTTATCGGCTGAATTGAGTGAAAAAATCTTTAGCCGGTGCGGTGAAGTGGAAAAAGTACTGGTTTTTGTTCCACAGAAAAATTGTATGCAATAAAAACCCATTAACTACGATTTCATCAAATAGAACGATAGCGAATGCAGTTTGGTGTTCGCTTCGTCAAATAAAAACAGTCGCTTATGGCGACTGTTTTGTCTATTGAACTGACCAGATTAACTTGATTAGCTTACATCTTTTACCGATTGACGTTCAACTAAGGTAGGTTGCAGTTTGTTATCTATACTTATGGCCGATTTACCTGAAAGTTGATTAAGCACCCGCGTGGCACCTTGAATAGCCATTTCTCGTAAAGGAAAATCAATGGTGGTTAAACTTGGATTCATGTACTGGCTATAGTTACTGTTATCGAAACCGATGATAGATAAGTCTTCGCCTACTCTTATGCCTTTTTCTGCACATATTCCGTACGCGGTCATTGCAATGTTATCATTGAGACAGAATATGGCGGTCATTTCGGTATCTCTATCTAAAAGACGCCGAACGGCTATATCATTGCCTTCGTGATCAAAGCGACCTTCAACAACTAAGTTACTATCATAGTCGATGTTATGTTTGGCTAATGCATTTCTGTAACCTTGTAAGCGATCTCTACTGTCGATTTTACTGAGTTGACCAGTAATACACCCAATTTTACGATGACCCTTTGCAATTAAATATTCGGCAGCAATGGTCCCGCCATGTTCATTATCTATGTAGATGCATTTATCTGATATTTCGGGGATAAAACGGTTGAGCAGTACGGTAGCAGGAATTTGTTTTACAATATTCAATATATCGTTGTCGGCTAACATATCTGAGGTTAACACCAACCCGTCGACTTTTTTTGATCTTAAAAAAGCGATGGATTCTTGTTCTTGTTCATAAAGTTCGTTGCCACTGGAAATAATAACGTGATAATTATCTTTGCGTGCCATGGCTTCAACGTTGTGCATCATTGGCCCATAGAAAGGCCCGTCTAGCGACCCGACTAACATCCCTATGCTATAAGATTTATTTGAGGCAAGTGCTTGAGCAAAGGCATTCGGTTGGTAGCCTAACGCTTCAATAGCTTCAAATACTTTAGCTCTGTTTTTGTCTTTTACGGATTTGTGCCCGTTGAGTGCTCTAGAAACTGTTGATTGAGAGACTTGAGCATACTCCGCCACTTCTTTTATCGTTATCAATGCTTATATGTCCTTTATGATCAGTCCTTCCTGATGTGAATATGTTACTTTTGACCAATATATGCTTTACTAAATGAATAGTAACGTAATTTTAGCTTATTATCTTCTCTGAGTGAGGCCACTGTCACCATCGTGTTATTTATATAAACAAATATCAGTTTGTTTTGTGCCTATCGAATAGTATCCAGTAGATACCCTTAGCCTATTTATTTAAACTTGATCGTGAGCAATGCAAATTAAAAAGAAAGCGCTTGCATTTGTAATTGTGAAGTAAGTAGAAGTATTGGTCAATAGTTAGGGCGAGTTACTTAAAGTATTAAGCGCGTTAACGTAGATAAGATGATATTTAAATAATGGAAAAAGATATTTTTTCATACTACTTACTCGATCTTTTTGGGTTTGATTTATAATTATTAATTTTTATATCTTGTTGTATTTTATAGCTAAATCCTCTTAATCTTTTTTGCGTGGAGTTCGCGTGTAAAGTGCCATAACTGATGCGTATTGTTATGGGGAACGTAGAGCTGATTTATATATGTGATCGTAGTAGAGTTTCCTTATATTGCTCATTGTCCCACCAATATGTTTGAGCTACGCTTCTAACAAAAGAAAGCGCTTTCTTTTGTTAGAAGCAAAAAATAGCAATAGAAATGAAAAAAATAGTAATAAAAAGTGAAAAGGCGACAAAAAGCTTAAGCGTAAATCACTCAGACTTAATGCGTCGCTGATCACCTGTTTGTAATTAGATAATCGAACGATATAAGGACTCTTAGATGCAAGGTAAAACGATTGTAGCTTCACTCTTGGTTGCGGCAATGTTCGCCCCTACAACTCAAGCTGAACAAATAAAACAAGGGGGAACGCTTACCGTTCCAATTATTAATACCGGTTTTGTAGACAACTTTAACCCTTACACGTCAGGAGACTTGCTGCACGGGATTATGTTTGAGCCTTTATTGGTTTTTAATAACATGACAGGTGACACTAACTATCGTTTAGCTGAGTCAGCAAGCTATTCTGATGATTTAAAGACTATTACCTTAACGTTGCGTCAAGGGTTAAAGTGGTCTGATGGTGCAGCATTAACCGCTGAAGATGTTCTATTTAGCTTTATGTTAACTAAAAAAGCCCCTGCATTTGATCAAAAAGGGGTCTGGACAGCAAATAATCTGAGAGAAATAAAAACGCTAGATGACACGACCATTGTATTTGAACTGAATGAGGCTGACTCAACGTTTATTTGGAATTTAGCTTCTTACCATATTGTGCCTAAGCACATTTGGAAAGATGTAGAAGATTTGACTACATTTACTAACCCGAACCCGGTAGGCAGCGGCCCAATGACTACGGTTAAGTACCTTAAACCGCAACAGATGGAATTATGTCGCAACCCGAACTATTATCTAGAAGGCCGGCCTTATCTCGATTGCGTCACTTATCGCTCTTACAATGACAACTCGCAAATTCAACCTGCACTTATTAAAGGCGAAATTGATTGGGGTTCAAATTTTATTGCTGATGTGGAAGCAACTTTCGTCGCTGCCGATCCAGAACATCATCATTTTTGGTATCCTGCTAATGATGCAATCCATCTCTATGTAAACACAAAAGAAACACCTTTTGATGATATTCGAGTTCGTCAAGCGCTTTCAATGGCGTTAGATAGGGAAGCGATTGTTGATATTGCCGCGTATGGATACCCTACCGTGAACTTTAATGCTGGTGGTATTGCGGAAGTGTATAGCACATACATTAGTAAAGAGGTCACTGAAAAATACGCTAATCTCACTAAGTATAACCCCGAAAAAGCCAATGCGCTTCTGGATCAAGTTGGACTAGTTGATAAAGATGGTGATGGCTTCCGTGACGGCAAAGATGGTAAAAATATAGCGTTTGATATTGAAGTGGTTAATGGTTGGACTGACTGGATTCAAGTTGCGCAAATGGTGACCGAATATTATGAAGAAGTGGGTATTAAAGCCAAGGTAAAAACAGTCGATTGGGCAGTGTATGATAGCAATCTAAAACAAAGCAATTACAAAATGTCGATTAACTGGTCATTAGTTGCGACTAATCCAATTTTGGCTTATCAAGAGTATTTTTCATCGGCTCGCATTGGCAAAACCTGGCATGCTGGTCACGGTGTACACTCTGCAGCCATCGATAAACTTATTGAAAGTTTTGGGAAAACTGGCGATAAAGCAGAGCAGCAAGCAATACTTGATCAATTACAAGAATATGCCGCGCAGAATTTACCATTTATTCCTTTGTTTTCTAATGCGACCTGGTTCCAGTACAACAATAAGAAAATTGTTGGTTGGCCGAGTGAAGCAAACCCTTATGTACAACCAGTTTGGTACGACGGTGGGAAACGTGTGATTATTTTAAATAATTTACACCTTAGGTAACCCGTCCAGTAGGTGCGGCCGATTTTAAATCCAGTGTGTTTGATGTTAAATCAACGATATTGGGCTTTAAACTAAAGGTGCTGCACCGTACATAAAGCCCATTACTAGATAGTTTTTACTATTCAGTGATGGTCAAAATATGCAGCAATAATGGGGAGCGAAATCGTTCCCCATTGATGCCTTAAGTCTCCATCGATATTGTAGCTCACTATCGATATTTTAAGTCATCTCCCTGTTGCGAATTGGATAATAGCACTCTATTAGGTCAGTAAATGAACTGTTGTGTAAGGAACTAAAGGCTATTTTATTACAGCCATAATTAAATAGCCTTTGGTCCCTAGTGAATCTCAAAAGGAAGTATATGAAATATAGAAAACTTAGCCTGATTATTGCTGCTTCTCTTGCCACCTTAGTTTCTGGATGCTCCAGCAGTGGTTTGGTTTTTGATTATGGAGCAGAAGGGGCCGTCGAGATACAAAATCGAGATCCCAGCGAGCAAAAACAAGCGTTAGCGATGGCCGAAAACTGTTGTCATTCCTTGGCAGAAATTAATTATAAATCTGTTGATAAAGGGATAGCTGAAAAAAACAAACCGTACGATTTTTCAATCAGTTCTGCCAACCAAGCTTTTTTATTTGATAGTGGTAAGTCCTATGTATTAGGTGTTGAGTTACCAAAAGCTGAAGGTGATATTAAGCTTACCGTATCATCTGCGATAATTTCGAGTGTTTTTGTTCCTTCCATATTGGTTTTGGATGCAGATTACCATCCTGTTCGTATGTTTGCTCAAGAAAGTATTGTGTATGATAAAGCCAGCTTGTTTAACGCTGACCGGTATTATGGCGAAGTTACTATTCAAGAACAAGATAATGCACGTTATCTAGTTGTTTTTACGACAGATAGTGCAATGGCAAGTGAGACAGAGCTGGCTCCGATAGATCACCAAGCGTTGGAATCTGGAAACGCTAACGCTGCAAAGCGTATTTATATGCAAGACTTAGTTCCACACAGCGCTACTGGTGTTGTACGACTGGTGCTTGATTATACAGCCGATACTCGTCTATCAAATAGTGCGGCAATTACCCATATATCTAACGGAAGTAAAACTGTTGTTTCACCAAACTTACCAGGTACGGAAGTTGGCAGCGAGTCAATGATTGTCGATATCCAGTGGACGAAAGAAGGTCAACTAAGTGAACAAACAGAAACTCAATTTATTGACTCTATTCAGCAAGCGGTTAAACAAGGTGATTTGAATAAAGCGATGAGTATGGTTGAAAAAGCCGAATCTCTTGGTTCAAAAAATGCAAGAAAAGCCTTTATTTCAGCGTTACAAAACAAATTATAGTAGTGAATTGACCTAAACTGAACCGTTCTATAATCCACTACATTTATTAAACGATTGCTCTTATAAAAAATGCTCTTATAAATAAGTGCTCTGATAAATAATTAGTTCGGTAAATACAGAATTAGCTAATTAAACATAATAAAAAACCTCTTTAATCATCAGTTCGAATCGTTAAGGAGGTTTTAATTATTTTATTTAACTATTTTAAAAAGCGAATGTTTTTTACTTTAAGATGAATATTCTTTCCGTTAACCGGTTCAAAAACCACTGGATTAACTACCTGTGTGATATCGAAATCTGCAGAGGAAGCGATAAAATCAGCAACATTTAAATGAAATGTTTTCCACTTGCCTGTTTGTGGTAGTTCTGACGGAGGTATAGTAATAGGTGCAACGTTCGGCCAGCCACTGTCCATTTTAACCACTAACCCTTGAGCATTGAATTGAGAGATTTGCAAATCAAATACCAATTCACCTTGTGCAAAATTGCTCATATTGAGAGGGCCACTTAGTGCTTCTATATACGCGTTACCGGCAGCAACAATTTGTATCTCTAAACCCTCATCGGTCACAGAACGGCTGTCATTGTCGCTGCTATCCCAACCGTTCAAATTAAAGCTGTTTCCTAGTGCTGCTCCTTGCGTGATGCTTAGTGTGGCGCCGTTCAGATCCAACGTTTCAATGTTAATTGATGGGGCTGAAACACCTGGATTGTGAATGGCATTTTTACTTACGTTACTGGCACAACCTTTCCCAGTTTTCGGATCTTGTTCGCATTGATACACCCGCACATAATCGACTAACATATCCGCACTATCCAGCGTTGGATCAATGCCTTTATGGTTAACATTAGCAGCCCAGCCTCCACCAATGGCTAGATTGAGCAGTAGATGAAAATTTTGATTAAAGGGGGCATCATCTGGGCCCGTTTTAATTTGGCCATTTTGGTCGTTGTATTGGGTCCACCAACCTGATTGTGTTTGGGTGGCGTAATGAACGTCATCCACATACCAACGAATCTCACCTTGTTGCCATTCAATAGCATATGTATGGAAATCATCCGCTGGATTAATATTTTGATCACCAAAATCATAAGCGACACCTGACGAGACATTTTTAGGCCAGTTCTTTCCATAATGAAGAGTAGCGTGCACACGATTTTCTGGTTTGCTTATTCCTTCAGCACTTATCGCTTGAGTGCCTTCGGACGTGACCATTTGTTGTGCTTCTACAATATTAACTGCATCACTGTCGGTATACGTTGTATGCAGGTTAACGGCTTCCATTATATCGATCTCGCCAGAGGCAGCCCAACCTCCATAAACAAAGTCTGTAGGCAACATCCAAATAGCAGGCCAGGTCCCTTGTCCTTGCGGTAGTTTTGCTCGTATTTCGAAACGACCGTATTTCCAATCTCCTTGGTTTTTAGTTCTTAGCCTCGCAGAAGAGTAGGGCAGTGTTGTTTTTGTTTCATCGTATCCGTCCCAGTCTTCTGGTACAGATGAGCCAGTGGATGGTTGTTTTAAGGCCCGAATAGTAAGTAAGCCGTTCGATACAAAAGAATTAGTATTGTTGGCAGTGTAGCACTGTTGTTCGTTGTTACCTCCACCCCAACAGTTGACTTCGTGGTTCCATTTGCTCATGTCGATGTCAGTACCATCAAATTCATCGTTCCAGATAAGCGCCCAACCGTGTTTGTTTTTCTCAACTTTAGTTTGAATATCACCATTGTCTGGTACAGGCTCAGTTTGTTCAGGTAAGTTTGATGCTGAGTTGCATCCGGCCATCAATAAAGGCAGTGTTATAAGGCTTAGTAGTGCTTTTGGTGTCGTTGTTTTGAGTTTCATATTATACCTATTGTCCGTTCTGCAGAGGTGATCTAATCAAGAATTAATGTCTGAATTGAGCGAGGTGGCATAGTGATATAGGTCCCTTTATGATTGTGGCTTAACGCATAGACAACCTCACGGTCAAGCTTATTCATGACCACGGCGACAATCTCCCCTGTTGGGTTGATAAATGCGGTGGCTTCTAACTCATCACTGGTGGTGGCAATGGCAATCCGCAGGGCATCTTTTTTGATAAATTTGGAAAAATGACCAAAATAGTAATAAGACGGATTTATTATGACTTGGTCATTAATGGTATCTGCAATGATTGGGGCACTGCATAGATTTTGCACATGATTTGGTCCTCCAGTTTGGTCTAGATAAAGGTTCCAATCACACCACAGGCTTGTATTGTGATTAAGGTCATTAATGATTGAATGAGCATAACGTTCACCTACGTTCCAATCACCAATGTGAGGTCCGCATTCTTGACAACCTTCGGTAAACCATATTTTTTTCTCTGGATACACATCATTAATAAGTTTCAAATTGTCGTAGTTATCGCCCATATACCAGTGAATACCGATACCGTAGACGTACTGACTGGCCTGTTTATCATCAAACATAACTTGGGCTCGATGATAAGCTTCTGCCCGATTATGATCCCAACAAACAAGTTTAATATCCTTTAAACCTTGCTTTACCAAGGTAGGCCCGAGATGATCGCGAATAAAATCGCGTTCTTCTTCAGCCGAGTAAATGCAAGAATCCCATACTTGGGTTGCAGCTGGTTCGTTTTGAACTGTGATGGCAGAAATAGTAATGTCTTCTTCTTTCATTAATTGTATATATTTACAATAATATAGCGCCCACGCATCGCGGTATTGCGGCTTTAATTTTCCACCGTTATTCATCTCACCATTAGTTTTCATCCAGGCGGGTGGGCTCCATGGAGAAGAAAATAGTGTGATATCTTGTTCTGATATTGCTTGTGCCTGTTTGATCATCGGTATAATTTGCTGTTTATCTCGCTGCAAATTGAAGTCGGTCAGCTGTGGATCCTCTGTTTCACAACACGCCCAGTTGCCGAGCGAAAAATCACAGCTATTAATATGTGTTCTGCCGATGTTATAGCCGATACCTTTGACGGGATGAAAATAGGCTTCTAGCATTTTTTTTTGGCTTTTTTTACTCATGCGATTTAAAACATAGGCTGATGACTCAGTAAATGCGCCACCAAATCCTTCCCAGCGCTGAAATGTTTTACTACTGTCTATATAAATAGCAAACAGCTCGCCTGCATCAGTATAGGTTGTTGTATCTTCTTCCATATAATGACTACGTAAGGCATCAGATGGAATAATTGAAAGTTTAAAATCGGTGTCTTTAGCGGTTTGGTATAATTTCATTTTGTTTTCCGAATGATAGAATTGTTTGGTTAATAATTGGTGAGATAGGCAGTGCATGATTTGGTTTTTGAGGCTGGTAAATACAAAATATGGAAGAATAGACCAAGCCGATTCCTCCATATTCAATTAGCTAACCGCGATGATTACCACCAAACATCAGTTTGAACACCAATCACTACGTCACCATTACCACCATCTGCTTCAGGAAGGTATGTGGCAAGGAATCGTACTTCTGGGGCAGGACCAGAACCTGTGCCCATAACGAAGGTTGGTGCTATTGTGGCTTTTGTTTCGTACCAACTACCACCATTCCAGTTTTTATAAGCATAACCAAACTCAGTTTGAATGTAGAAATTATCACTTACAGGGAAAGTAGGACGAACCATGGCAGAAACCCAATAATCGTAAATATTTTCTTCTTCATGATCGTTATATTGTGCTTGAATTGATGGGAAAATATTAATCCCGTTGTCAAGAAAATAGCCACCCCATAGAAGCATACGAGCAGACGTATCTTTTGAATAGTTATTGGCAATCAGGTCTTCACCTGATGCACCACCCTTAGTCACACTACCAGGACGATAGGCGTTATATACCGTTAAATTACCACCTAGTAATTGTTGCGCACCAAGACCAACACCTGCTTGACCGATAACTTTAGAAAATCCATTACCTTCTATGCCGAAAAAGCTGTCCATAGAGTAGGTTGCAGATAAATCGAAGCCATTTTCAGCATAATCATTAGTGTCAGTTGCGTTACCCCCCATATATTTTCCAGCGGCATCGACTTTCACGTTTCCATATTCGGCTCCAACATGAAGTGTATGCATTAATCTAGAGTCGGAATCTGAGTCAGTACCCGTTAAGTCACTGGCCATATAAGCCACAGATAGTTTGCTATCACCTACTTCATAGTTTTGTAGTCCAACTCCTGTTCCTGAGTAGTCAACATAGAAAAAGTCGGTCATAAATATATAGTTTTCATTTTTAAGATAGTCTCTTTTACCACCCCATAAGGTACCGGTTTCGGTGATGCCTTGATATTCCACGAACGCAGCAGGGAAGTTAGTCGCGCTATAATCATCTTCTTCTTCTGCTACATCAACGGTGACTTTGACCGAATCTCCATTATCAAGCACCCATTTTTTTGCCAGGTTAGCGCCAAAATCATTATCTGCTTCAACACCTAGACGTCCGACCATTTCTTTAGTCGCGCCTGCCCAACCTGAACGCTGAGAATCATCATCTTCAGCGGAAACAAGGACACCAGCACGAAAAGATCCGTGAAACTCTAAGCTCTCATCTGCGGCTGCATTTACATAAGCCGAAGTTGATATTCCTGATGTCGCGATGATCAAAGAAAGCGCTATCTTGGAAAGTTTCATAATTACCCCATAATCATTTTAAATACATAGTATAAAAGTGGTAGACCACTGCCTTTAGAGAAAGCGCTTTCTTTTTATGGCGTAAATATAAACAAAACTTCATCTAAAATGCGTACATTCTATTTTCTTTACAGACGAAATTGCCAAATAAGTCAAAGTACCGTTCTCTATGGAGCGAGTATAAGAACCTATATTGAATAAAAAAGTGACACACATCACTTGAGAAAGCGCTTTCTTATGCAGGGGTCACATTTTTTAAAAGATGTGCAACAAAAATACGGACAGATGGAACTTCATGAAATTTTAAGATTAGCAGAAATCTTGCTTGTAAAATCTTGCATATAAAATAAAGGTTATCTAAATTAAACCGAATCCCGTTGGTTAAACAAGAGACAAATAATGGAAGCGTTTGAAACATTACTTAAAATTGCACAGCGCAAAGCTGAGTTTGATAAAACCAGTAGTTGGTCAAATGGCGCGCAGACTTATATCGATGAAATTAAAAATGAAATTGATGAAGTGGTCGAAGAATTACCTCAAGGAAGAGTGTGTTATTTAGAAGATGAATTAGGTGATGTTTTGTGGGATTACCTAAATATGCTGGTCGCTTTAGAGCAAGAAAAAGGGATAAATGTTGCTTCTGTTTTGCAACGTGCTTGTAATAAATATGAGCAACGAGTATCTGGAATCGAAGCCGGTAAACAATGGCAAGAGATTAAAGCGCTGCAAAATGTCGTGCTAGCAGAAGAACAGGCAAAGCGAATCAACAAATAAAAATAAAGAAAGGGCTTATTTGAAATGTAAATAAGCCCTTATTATTAAGCTACACTGGTTTGAGTTTTAAGTTTGTTTTTACCTAATACCCAGATATCGTAGTCACGAAGTACGTATAACGCAAAACAAGCTGCTAGCATCGGCCAAGCGGCAAAAAACAATAGATTGTTGAACGGGTCTAAATAGTTACCAAAAGCCGATAGAGTAGAGCCTGTGTGCAGCACCAATACAGCCAAATAGGTGACTTTTTTCCATAGCCCTAATGTGAATGCACCGATAAATAACACTTGCATGATACCTAATCCAACCGCGACACTAGTTGGTAAACTAATATTATAGAATGCAGAAAAAACTCTAGCTGTGTGTTCAGGTACCATGACTTTATCTAACGCCCACGCCATAAATACCACCGCGATGCCGACTCGCAAAGCGAGCAAACAAACGCCTAATTGTTTTTCTAATGTTACTTGGTCCTTTTGAAGCATACCGATTTCCTTGATCATAAGTGAAATTAAAAAGACCGTGTTAGATCACATTTTCTTTCATACAGAACCAAATTTTTTAATTTAATATCACTTAATGCTCAGAACGGTACAGTTTGACATGTGACTATTCTGCTACTGTATATGTGCTATGCCAGAGGACGTGTGCTGTGTACCTATCAAAATGAATTCCATTCCAACTTAGGATTTTTATGAATAAAAATAATCAAATTTTTGATAAAAACGATTTTATCAATCAAGATCTAAGTAATCATTATTTTGAAAAATGTACTTTTGTTCGCTGTGATTTTTCAAAAACAGATTTGAGAGATACGCAATTCGTTGATTGTATCTTTATTAAACAAGGTGACCTTGAAGGGTGTAATTTTAGTTTCTGTGACCTTAGAGAGGCTTCTTTTAAAGGTTGTCAGTTATCAATGGCAAATTTTAAAGGCGCAAATTGTTTTGGTATCGAATTTAGAGATTGCGACCTTAAAGGTGCAAATTTCGTCCGAGCGAGCTTTGCAAATCAAGTAAATCATAAGGTCTTTTTTTGTTCTGCATATATTACGGGTTGTAATCTTTCGTATGCTAATTTAGAGAAACAAAGTTTGGAAAAATGCGAATTATTCGAGAATCGATGGATTGGTACCAATTTGCAAGGAGCGTCTTTGAAGGAGTCAGACTTAAGTCGCGGAACATTTTCTAATGATTGTTGGGGACAGTTTTTAATGCAAGGCTGCAATTTAAGCCATACGGAACTAGAAGGTCTAGATCCACGCAAGGTTGATCTAAGTGGTGTAAAAATATGTGAGTGGCAACAAGAGCAGTTGTTGAATACATTAGGTATTGTGGTTTTTCCTGACTAGAAGGACAACGTTGCAATAGGTGGAATAAAAATATGAGCGTCCTTGCTCTACCTTGTATTACGCACTATTTTGTATCACACATTATTTTTGTATTACACATTATTTTTTGTAGCGCACGACTTATTCTACTTACTTATTATTGGTCAGTGGTTTTTTATGCGTAACAATCAAACCTGTCGTTAACGTGGCGGCAATCGCCACACAAATCCAAGTTCCGTAGAAATCTAACGGATTGTTCATTGCTACTAATATGGTTGTCATCCAAAATCCGACAGTAATTCCTGTTAGGTGACCTCGTAAATTTTTTTTAAAGTTATCTAGCATTTAATGCTTATCCTAATGAAACATTTAATAATGAATATTATTACACGGTTAAAAACAATAATGGTCAAGATTTTCATTACAGTTTAGTCGGTTATATCATCTTTAGGCATAACAACAAGGAGACCTACTATGGTGCAAGTTTGTATAGGTTGCCGTTGTCGGTACTGAAAAACAGTTCACCGCTAGGAGACGTTTCAATGTCTCGAATGCGTTCCCCAAGATTGACTAGAATCCGCTCTTCTTTTACTGCATTGTTCTGAGCGTCCAAGGTTACAACATTAATATGCATTGCCTTTAACGCACTAGACAATAATTTGCCATTGAGTTTAGGAAACTGTGTACCACGATAGAGAAGTAGGCTGCTTGGTGCGATTGACGGTATGTACACCTTAGTTGGTGAGGTTATACCTTGTTTTTCGGTTGATTCACCCACGCTAATTGGTCCCCAATACTCTTTACCATGAGAGGTTATTGGCCAGCCGTAATTGTTTGCTTTATTAATTAGGTTAATTTCATCACCCCCTCTGGGTCCATGTTCAATTGACCAGAGGTTTTGAGTCTTAGAATCAAAATATAGGCCTTGTGGATTACGGTGACCATAGCTCCATATTTGTTCTAGAGCATCTTTTATTCCGATAAAAGGGTTGTCAGATGGCGTGCTGCCATCTGGATTTAAACGTACAATACTGCCCGCGTGAGAGGTGAGGTCTTGTCCGTTATCTCGTTCGCCACGATCACCAATGGAAAAATAAACGTGGCTATCATCAAAGGCAATTCTACTGCCGAAATGGCGATTTGTCTCGGTAGTGGAAATCGACACGAATATCGTTTTCCAATCGGAGATAGTACCAGCAGAGTAACGTGCGGTAGCTAGTGCAGTGGCTCCTTTCTCGTCAATGTTTTTACTATAAGTAACGTAAATCTGGTCTTGTTTAAAAGGCGAACGAGCAATATCAAGCAGTCCACCTTGACCTTTAGCCCATACTTCCGGCAGATTCGCGATAACGGTTTGCTTTCCAGTAAGTAGGTTAACGTGTTTAATTGTGCCACTTTTTTCCGTAACCAACATCGAATCTTGATCAATGTACGCTAAGCCCCAAGGGATATTCATCCCTTCCGCAATCTTTACTGCTTCATAAGCTTGAACGCTATTAACGGAAAAAATAATCAGTATTACTATCTTTATTGCATTGAGTCGTTTCTTCATTGCATCACCAAAGTTAATAAATTGACCACGATATTTTTAGTCGTGTGAATAATAGTTAATTCTAGACGTTAACTTGGTGAACGAAGGTATTATTTGAGTAAAACAATATTCGCACTTAATGTCTCATATCTGGCAGGTTATTAACCACATGTGGACGTTTCTTCACTAAAAACCACAGCAGACTGCCAATAGCACCAATAACAAACTGAATAGTACCAAGATTCTCAATTAAAGATTCAGGACGTAAGGAAACTAACAGCATGCCAATTGAGCCGCACATCATTCCAGAAAACTGAATAATAGCGACGGCTGAACCCGTATCTTTATCTTGTTGGTTTAACATCAAATTGGTACCAGGCACTCGATTAGTTATTACCGTCAATGTTGCGGGTGCAGCGATAAACGCGAATACCCAAGGGGACAAATCACCTATCGTGTAGGTCAATATTCCGCATACCGTGAGTAAAGCAAAGCAAGCCGATATTATGCTTGGAATGGCGATCGTCTGTGATATTTTTATATAGATTCTAGGGCCAAATGAAGCAAACAGGGCATTAAAAGCAAAAGCATAACTGAATTGTTGTTCGGTTAATCCAAAACCATCAATATAAATGTACGACCCTGCAGCTAAAAAGGCCATCATTGCCATTGGTGCAATAGAAAAAATAGCTAATAGAGATAAAAAACGTGGGTTTTTCAATACCACACCTAAACGCCCCCAAGAACGTAACATTGACCCGGTATATCTATCTTCTAATGTCTCTTGGTAACAAAAAGCGAATATCGACGACAACGCACCAAAAACAGCCAGAGCAATAAACATCATATGCCACGACGCGATTTTAAGTAAAAAGGCACCGATTACTGGGGCGACCATAGGGGCGACTATCACCAGTGACATTATAGTTGCCATGATTCTTTCTCTTTCTCTGCCATCATATAAATCTTTTACAATGGCGGTGGCGACAACGGTAACTGCACTGCCTCCAAAAGCTTGTACCACTCTAGCGGCAATTAACCACTCAATACTACTGGTTAATGAGCACAAAACACTTGAGATAACATAAATTGCGATTCCAATTAGCATTATCGGTTTTCTGCCATATTTCTCGCTTAATGGTCCCCAAAATAATAAGCCAAATGCGTAGGTTCCAAAATAAACACTCAAGGTTAGATTTACCATGGTTTGGTTGGTATTCAGCAGTTCGACCATTTGCGGCAGCGCAGGTAAATAGAGATCAGTTGTCAGTGGTGGAAAAGCGCTGATCAATACTAAAAAAATCAGGGTTCCATTTTTGCCCAAAATGGGTTGTTCTTTTTTCAAGTTGTTACTCCAAAATAAAGTTGGATTATTCCGAATGAGACATTTTTAGAATGACATTGTTTTTTAGAATGACACTGCTTTTCAGAATGTTGTTAATTTATATTGGTTGATGTATCGCCAATAAGGTGTGTTATATCTTCAGAATAATTGTGTAAATGATTCACCTCATAGAAAGCCAAAACGCTTCATTTGAGGTTATTGTTGACTCTTTGTAATAACGAGCGGAGCATTTCAGATTCCTGTTGATTAAAATCGATTAACATATCATGGATAAAGGCCGCTTCAACTTCATCCAGTCGCTTAAGCAGAGTGAGGCCTTTCTCCGTCAACGCTAAAAGCACCGAACGTTTATCCTCAGGGTTTTCTTGTTTAGTAATCAGATCTTGCTTCAATAGTCTGGCAATAATTCGAGCGATCTGCGCTTTATCCCTGTTCATCGATTGTGCAAGAACTTGTTGTGAAACTGCGCCTAAACGTAAAATACTACTCATTGCTTTATGCTCAATAGGCGAGAATTCGACTTTTTGACGGGTTACTTCAGCGACCATTTTACAACGCGTTTTCATGTGAATTTCGCGTAATGCATGATGGATTTGGCGGTAAGTTGATGTTGACACAGAAATCTCTCGAATAATTATTATCGTTAGTTAGTGCGTGAATGCTGTTATTAGTTGACTGAGTCAACGATATTAGGGTTATTAGTTGATCATGTCAACTAATAAAGTGCCACTCATGCAGAAAATAAAACTATTTCATTCCAAGGCGTTTCATCAGTCGATGCAGATTGCCTGAATCGACTTTTAACAACCGTGCGGCGGCTGCCCAGTTGTTACCAGCTTGGCTATAAGCATGATTTATCAGGCTTATTTGAAACTCATTGGTCGCACTTTTTAAATCGGTTGCTTGCAATGGCAGATTGATTGAAAGGGACACATTAGTCGAAGATAGTGAATTAATTGCAGGGTTCAGATCTGAATTTTCAGTAGAGGTTGACGTACTTGATGACGTGTGTTTTTCGAGATTAAAGTGATTTGGTAGTAGGACAATAATGTCCGATTTTGTTTCGGATCTAGCTAATACCGCCGCTCGATTAATCGCGTGTTCTAGCTCTCTTACGTTGCCTTGCCAACTGTGATTTTGTAGCAATACACTGGTTAATGGGTCGATCTTTATATTGGTCATCCCAAGTTTATGTTGGCAACGTTCGGCAAAAAAACCAGACAGTAAGATTATATCCTTGTTTCGCTCCCGCAAGGGAGGCACGAAAATAGGGAATACGCTTAAACGATGGTATAAATCTGAACGAAAACGTCCGGCTTTTACCTCTTCATGCATAATACGGTTGGTTGCGGCAACGATACGCACATTGACCTTAATGTTGTTGTCATCCCCAACGCGTTGAATATCGCCATATTGAAGTACCCTAAGAAGTTTTGCTTGTAATGCCAGAGAGAGTTCGCCGATTTCATCGAGAAATAGTGTGCCGTTATCAGCAAGTTCAAATTTCCCTTTTCGGTTGCTTATCGCCCCTGTGAATGCGCCTTTTACATGACCAAACAGTTCACTTTCTGCTACAGATTCTGGTAATGCAGCGCAGTTCAAATAGACTAAATTCTTGTTTGCTCGGCTTGAACCTGCGTGAATAGCCGCAGCGACTAGCTCTTTACCGACTCCCGTTTCTCCCATGATCAAGACCGAAAGATCGGTATCGGCAACCGCTGAAATATGGGATTTAAGTTGTAGCATAACGTCTGAATCGCCAATGATTTCGCTTGGAACAATACTTTTATTATTGGTAGAACTAACAGGTGGTTCAAATCCGACTTGGTTTTCAAGTTGTTCCATTAATAGGGCAGTATTTAAGCTACTCGCGGCTAAGGCGCTTATTACTCTAAGATCTTGATTTTGGAATGAATCAAATTGCTTTGGATCAAACGCATCGATAGTGATTGCACCAATCAATCTGTCGTTAACAAATAGTGGTAATCCTATGCATGAGTGGACTCGCAAATCGTGCTTATGTTCGGGTATTAATCCGTCGTACGGATCGGGTAAGTCACTATCGGAAGGAAAGCGCACTATATCCCCGGCTCGTGCAATGGCTTCTAATCTTGGGTGTTGTTGAATATCAAATCGTCTCCCAAGAACATCATCATAAAGACCATTGATAGCCAGAGGTACAAATTGTTGATCTTGAAAGTAAAGTAGAGCAGATGCGTCACATTTAACCACTTCCCTAATACTGGATAATAGTCTGGCAAACCTATCTTGATCAGAAATACCTGAGGTTAAATCTAAGGCAATTTGAGCCCATTCTCTATTTAGATTACTCATCATGTTTACTTTACTCTGGCCTACTTGCTAAGGTCACAAGTTTACTGTCTTTAAGACAAGAGTAAAGGTTTGTTATTTTGACAGTGTTAAGTCAACCACGTTTGGCTGCTTAACACTTTTACATTTTAACTTTGCCTAACGTTTACTTAGTAAAACCTTTTAACTAGTAAAAACGTTATTCTGTCAAAAATGTTAGAAGAACGGAGGTTAAGCAATTAACGGCTTGTTCTAGTTCTGGCAGCGTTGAGTTAGTAAAGTTTAACCTTAATGCTGCTTTTGATTGGTCTGGATTAGGATAAAATACAGGGCTTGGTACTACCGCAACCCCTTTGGACAATAAAGCTGTAGCCAATTCAAAAGTATCGCACTGCGGTAACGATAACCAAATAAACATCCCACCATCAACGGATTGCAATTGACAGTCAGTCGGTAATTTTGCGTTTAATTCAGAATATAACTTCTGATATCGAGTTTTGTATAACGCGCGAATATTGTCGATGTGTTGATCAAAACGATGGTCATTGAGTAACCCCAGTAATAACGCTTGCATTGGAACACTTGAATGTAGATCTGCGCCTTGTTTGACCTTGATTAGAGGTTGTAAATAACGGCTTTTACCGGTAACAGAACCAAGTCTTAATCCTGGTGAAGCAATTTTAGAAAAAGAACGAAGTACAATAGAGTGATCAGGGCAGAAGTCAGAGACCATGGCGATGGCATCGCCACTAAATCGTAGCTCCCGATAAGGCGCATCTTCAATTAGGGCAACATTATATTGAATGCATAGTTCTGCAACACGTTGGCGTGTTTGTAACGACCAACATACTCCGGTTGGGTTATGAAAATCAGGTACCGCATAAAACATTTTAGGTGATTGCTTGGCAAAGCACTGCTCTAGTTGTTTTAAGTCTGGGCCGAATTCTGTTTGTGCGACGGTAACAATATTTGCTTGGACTAAGCCAAATACTTGCATGGCACCAAGGTAACTTGGTGCTTCCATTACTACCACGTCATTGGGATCGATATAAGCTCGGGCAATTAAATCTAAGCCTTGCTGCGAGCCAGTACACATCATGACACTGTGACTATCAGGCAATTGAAATCGTTCGGTTAAGTGGTCAAGCAGTGGTTGATAACCGGCTGTGTTGCCATATTGAAACACTTCAGGCATATCAGATAATGCTTCAAGTGTTGGCTTCATTAAATCAATTGGAAATGTGGTTTCGTCAGGTAACCCACCAGCTAAAGAAATCACGTTTTTATCACTGGCGGCACTGAGTATTTCACGAATATATGAGGATTTAATTTGTTGCAGTGATTGGGCGATTTCCATATTTTTGTCCGTTATTGTTTTGGCGAAGCTAGAGAGTGAAACTAGCAATAAAGTGAGTGGATAAATGGTACAGGGAGTTGTGCTTTGTTGCATGTCCGTTTATGCTTATCAACATGTCCATTTATGCTTTTTGTTCTTTATTGGATGATAGGTTTTCAGATGTATGTTTTTGTTCGCTTACATTTTCGTGGTGGGCTTTCTATTTATTAATTTTTCTTTGGATATACGTTGGCGTTATGAATAAACAACACTTGTCACGAATAAACGATGTCCTGTTTTATATTCATCAAGATATTACCCGAGAACTGCCTGCCAAACAGTTAGCGGATGTTGCTGCGTATTCTGAACAGCACTTTCATCGTTTATTTAAGCAAATAGTTGGTGAATCCATTCATCAATATATTCGCCGAACGCGAATGGAATATGCCGCCAATCTTTTGATGTTCGATTCTAAGTCTTCCGTATTACAAGTCGCGAATAATTGTGGATTCAGTTCCGTGTCATCATTTACACGTGCTTTCAAAGCGACATTCACCTTGTCACCAGGAGAGTGGAGAAAGCA
The DNA here is from genome assembly GCF_047302445.1 of Vibrio sp. MA40-2. NCBI lineage: Bacteria > Pseudomonadati > Pseudomonadota > Gammaproteobacteria > Vibrionales > Vibrionaceae > Vibrio > Vibrio sp. MA40-2. Next base: position 470,865 of record NZ_CP178627.1, on the reverse strand, counting down.
CGATTATCACACTGCAGATAAATCGTATTTAGCCGATGATGAAATCGCAGCAGGTTATGCGCGGGTTTCTCAAGCTGGCATACCTAAACCGACTATTGTTGAGGTTGAAGAACGAGATGTGGCCTATGTTCGTCATCAAGGCTATAACCGTTCAATTAAAAGAGCGTGGTCGGTGTTACAAGCATGGGCGGAATCGGAAGGTCGAAATTTTTCAACCCAATATGGTTTACATCATTCAAATCCAGCGTTAGTTCCGTTGGAAAAGTGTCGCTATGTTGCCTGTATAGAAATCGATAAACGGTTAAATTACCGAGGAATCGTCAATCAACTTACGATTCCTGGTGGGTTACATGCAGTATTCCGGCTGCATGGCGTTTACGGGGAATTGTTACCACAAATTAGTCATATTCTAGAGCAATGGTTACCTGAGTCGGGTTTTAAATTAGCCTCTACTCCGGCGTATGTGCGTTATATTAACAATCATTTTTTAACGGCTGATGAACAGTTTGAACTAGATTTTTACTTGCCGATTCGCTTTTACTAATAAAAGTAGAAAGCTTCTAATTTTATTCATACTCTCTGCACAATTATAGTCGATTCTTTTCAAACATTAGAAGTAATGATTAATGTTCTAATTTGGAGCACCGTATGAAAAATAGTCGAGTTATGATTCTGTTATTAGCCTTAGGCTACCTGTTGATGTTATCTGGTTGTGTACACCCAATTTTTCCACATCATTAAAGTCAATTCCGTTGCGCTGATTGACTAAAGTAAAAGCTAAATGAGATTAAAGGACCTATCAGTGGTCCACGATTGATAACAAGCTAAATATAGCGCAAAAGCGCAGTAAGGAGAAAACAACCAACAGTCCAGAATACGCGTTAACGACATGAATTTATCCATGCAGAATAGAGAGCATTCTGGACTGTTAGGTTGTCGTTATCTTAAAAGTCTATCCTTTGCTCGGTTTGGCCATCGAAATATACCGCTCTGGATAAATCAAAGTTAAGCGATGCCAGTTCGCCTACTTTACCGTCGAACTCGGGTGAAAGTCGGCATGCGACTTCTTGGCCATTCACTTTTACCATTGCTATGGTATCGGGTCCGGTTGGTTCTAACACTTCAATTTGTAGATTAAGGCGAGTAGAGGCACTGGTATCTTCACTGTCTGTATCGGTAATATGTTCAGGGCGTAAACCAATAACGACCTTATGTCCGTCTTGGCTGCGCATAGAGCTAGGCAGTTTAATATGATGTTCACTATTGGCACTGCCAATCACTTTAATTATCGGGTTTTGTTGGTCATCTAGGTCAATCATGGTGTGAATAAAGTTCATTGATGGTGACCCCATAAAACCGGCTACAAACATATTACTTGGTTTATTGTATATCTCTTTTGGTGTACCAAGTTGCTGTAACACTCCATCTTTCATTACTGCAATACGATCAGCCAGTGTCATGGCTTCTATTTGATCGTGGGTAACGTATACAATGGTGGTATTTAATTGTTGATGTAAGCGCTTAATTTGATGGCGCATTTCTACTCTTAACTTTGCATCGAGATTTGATAATGGTTCGTCAAATAAGTAAAGCTTCGGTCGGCGAGCTAGTGCTCGTCCCATTGCTACCCGTTGTCTTTGGCCTCCAGAAAGTTGCGATGGCTTACGATCGAGTAGTTGGTCCATTTGCAGCATTTCAGCCACGCGTTTTACTTCCGCATCGATTTCATCTTGAGGCATTTTTTTGATTTTTAGACCAAAAGCAATATTACCTCTTACCGTCATGTTTGGATAAAGCGCATAAGATTGGAATACCATGGCAATATCGCGATCTTTTGGTTCTACGTTTGAAACATCGATGCCATCAATCAGAATGTGTCCTGAGTTTATCTCTTCTAAGCCTGCGATGGTGTTCATTAGTGTAGATTTCCCGCAGCCAGAAGGGCCAACTAAAATAAGAAATTCACCAGAATCGATACTGATATCTATACCCTTTAGGGTTTCTACGTCCGCGTTGCGGTAAGTTTTGCGGATCTGTTTTAAATCGAGAGTCGCCATTATTATTATCCTTTTACTGATCCAGCGGTTAAACCACGAACGAAATATTTACCAGCCAATACATAGACAACTAAGGTTGGTAGCGCCGCGATAATAGCGCCTGCCATATCGACGTTATATTCTTTGATGCCAGTACTGGTATTGACTAAATTATTTAAAGCAACGGTTATTGGTTGAGTTTCGGAGCCCGAATACACCACGCCAAATAAGAAGTCATTCCAAATAGAGGTGAACTGCCAAATGACGGTAACCATGATGATAGGTGTTGATAGCGGTAGCATGATTTTAAAGAAGATTGTAAAAAAGCCTGCACCATCTAGTTTTGCTGCTTTGACTAGCTCATCAGGGATGCCAACGTAAAAGTTTCTAAAAAACAGAGTGGTAAACGCTAAACCATAGATAACGTGCACAATAACAAGACCAGTATTGGTGTTGGCTAAACCAAGTTTGCCAAGGGTAGTCGCCATAGGGAGCAGCACAACTTGAAAAGGAATAAAGCAACCAAATAACATGGCGCTAAAGAAAAAATTCGATCCTCTAAATTGCCATTTACTGATTATATAACCGTTAAATGCACCTAATAACGTTGAAATAGCAACTGCAGGGATAACCATTTGGAATGAATTCCAAAAATAACCCTGAACACCTTCACATTTCACACCAGTACAAGCCGTACTCCACGCTTTTATCCACGCATCGAATACCCATTCGTTAGGCAGCGACAGTAAGTTGCCTGCTTTAATATCAGGTAATGTTTTAAGTGATGTAGTTAACATCACAAACAGAGGCATTAAATAGAGAATGCAAAAGAAAATCAGAACCGAATAAATAAAAACTCGACCTAAGGTAAATTTATTGCTCATGATTTCTTCTCCCTTAATTCAGAATAGAGATAAGGAACCAATATCGCTAAGATCCCACCTAACATCATCATTGCACTCGCTGCACCCAAACCAATTTGTCCTCGTGTAAACGAATGCGCGTACATAAATAAAGCCGGCAAATCAGATGAATAACCTGGGCCTCCAGCCGTTAATGCTGTGACTAAATCAAAGCTCTTGATGGCAATATGTGAGGTGATGATCACGGCACTAAAGAATACCGGTCTTAAGCATGGCATTATGATGCGAAAGTAAATAGTAGGAAGACTTGCTCCATCGATTTGAGCCGCTTTGATTATAGAATTGTCAATGCCTCTTAACCCTGCAAGGAACATCGCCATAACAAAACCGGAAGATTGCCACACCGCAGCAATAACAAGGGTATACACCACCATTTCAGAATCGACTATCCAGTCGAAGGTAAAGTTTGTGTATCCCCAGTCATGCATCATTTTTTCTATCCCTAAACCGGGATTGAGGATCCACTTCCAAGCGGTACCCGTTACGATAAAAGAGAGCGCCATAGGATATAAATAAATGGTCCTAATTGCGCCTTCTTGACGAATGTTTTGGTCAAGAAAAATGGCTAAAGCAACACCGAGCAAAATCGCGATTAGGATGAACATCACGCCGAATATGCCTAGATTGATAATTGAAGTGGTCCAACGGTCGTTGTCCATCAGCTTTTCGTATTGAGCAAAACCGACAAATTTATAGGTTGGCAAAAAACGCGAGTTTGTCATCGACAAAAACGCAGTCCAAAATATATAGCCGTAGATACACACAATGACAACTAACATACTTGGTGCCAGTACGATCTTAGGCAGCCAGTTTTGCAATCGATCGCTAAAACTACGTTTAGCAACAGGAGGGGAGTTAGGCGATGTCAAAATATACTCCAAAATTATTGTTTACTCGATCCAAGTCAACAAGGTTGTTACTGGTAAATTATGTACCCGTTATTGTTGAAGATGTTTCTGTGTTGACGAATGGTTCGAATATAATTATTAGCACTAAAGAGGATATTAACTATCTAACACCCTCTACATTTAGTGAGTTTAATGGGCAGATAACTGCCCATTAACTTAGCTTACATAGCGGATTTAACGGCTTTGGCCAGTTTTTCAGCCGCTTCTTTAGGGTCTGCATTTTCGTCATTAAAGAAGTTGGTCACTACGTCGTAAATAGCACCTTGAGCATAACTAGTGGTAGACATACCATGAGCCATACTTGGTACTAGATCACCGCTTTGCGCTGTTGCTTTAAAGTCTTTCATTGACTCGACTGCACAAGCATCAAAGCTAGACATATCTGCATCTAAACGAACTGGAATCGAGCCTTTATTCAAATTAAACACTTGTTGGAATTCTGGTGTAAGAATAGTGGCAGCTAATGCTTTTTGCGCTTTTTGTTGCTCAGGATCGGATAACTGGAAGAAGGCAAAGCTATCTACGTTATGAGTAAATTGACCTGCGGTACCTGGTGCAGGTACACAGTAATAATCTTTGCCTGCCATTTTACCGGCTGCGGTGAATTCACCTTTAGCCCAATCACCCATTATTTGCATTGCAGCTTCGCCGTTTATGACCATTGAAGTGGCAACGTTCCAGTCACGTCCTGGTGAGTTTTTGTCGATATAATTGTGCATTTTTTGGAATAAACGGAAGGTTTCTGCCATTTGTTCTCCACTTAATACATCCATATCTAAATCGACGAATGCTTTGCGGTAACCATCACTTCCAAGCACACTCAAAGCAACGGCTTCGAATATAGTGGCGTCTTGCCATGCTTGTCCGCCATGAGCGAGAGGAATGTAACCTTCAGCTTTTAACTTGTCACCAACCATGAAGAATTCATCTAAAGTAGTTGGAACTTTTACGCCTGCTTTTTGGAATACATCTTTATTGGCCCACAACCAGTTGACTCGATGCACATTGACTGGCACTGCTACATATTCACCATCAAATTTCATAATATCTGAAACCATTGGTGGCACTATCGCGTCCCAATTGTTTTCACTGGCAACATCGTCAAGTGTGGTTAAAAAACCTAGCCCGCCCCATTCTTGGATGTCGTGACCTTTGATTTGTGCTGCAGCTGGTGGATTACCAGACACTGCGCGAGTTTTAAGTACCGTCATTGCACTGGTACCTGAACCGCCTGCTACAGCAAAATCTTTCCAAGTATGGCCTTGTTCTTCAAGCATGTCTTTTAGTGCCGATACAGATTTTGCTTCGCCGCCTGATGTCCACCAGTGAAGTACTTCAACTTCACCAGCGTTAGCAAATTGTGCCGCAGAGAGTAGGGATAGAGTAAGTAGGGTTTTTTTTATGTTCATCGTTCTCATCCATGGTTGAATTTATGATTATTATTTGCTGATTGGATAGTGAGTTATCCTTTCGATAATTAGATTAATAAGAAAAAACCGAACATATTGAAACAAAGAGTAACTTGAATGTAACAATATGGTTACATTAGTGCGAGAGGTTGCGTGGTATAACGATTTGCGCCGATAAACCGCCATTAGGTGAGTTTTCTAATATGAGATCTCCGCCGTGTGCATGCAAAATATTGCGACAAATTCCTAGTCCTAAACCATGGCCGTCACGATCTTTAGCTAAACGACAATAGGGTTCAAATACTGCTTCTAATTTGTTTTCAGGAATGCCTGGACCTTCATCTGTGATGTTAAGATGGAGACCTTTAGAGCTTTCATTTGGCGTAACCACTACTCGATGACCATACTTAACGCCGTTTTCTATTAGGTTGGTTAACAGTCGTTTGATTGCTAGTGGTTTTCCGACAATTGGTTTAATTGCGGTTTTTTCGATATACACTCGGTTGGATTGTAGATTGTAAGACTCAGCAATAGACAGCAGCATTTCTTTTATATCTATTAATCCATTGTTTTCATGGATATCTGTATCTTTAACCGTTTGTAATGCCCCTTTCACCATCATTTCTAATTCATCAAGATCCTGGCTGAATTTTTCTCGTTCTACATCATCATCGAGCAGTTCGGTTCGTAGCCGTAGCCTAGTAATCGGAGTTTTTAAATCATGGGATATCGCTGAAAAAAGCGTTTCGCGATCATTTACGTAACGACGAATACGTTGTTGCATGCGATTGAATGCTCGCGTTGCGGTAACCAGTTCATTGGCGCCTTCTTCGGCTAATTCTGCCTGTTCTATATCCATGCTCATTTCGTTGGCCGCTCGAGCTAAATTGTTTAACGGTCTAACTTGTCTGCGGATCAAGGGATAAACTAACAGCATTAGAGAGGTTGTTGATAAAATAAGAAACAGAAGCTGTTCGGATCCAATAATTGTATCGTCTAAACTTACGTAAGGAGAAGGGAGCAAAGCCGCGATATAAATCCATTCATCACTCGCTAGTTGAATTTGAACGACTAATATTGGCGGATCAATCGGTTCTAATGTTAAGGTGTAATGTGCCCATGAACGGGGTAAATCTTGTAAATAAATATTGTTTTTGAGGATGCGAAGATTCTCTGGTTTAGAAAATTGCACCACGATTTGGTTGACATTATTAAGCTTTGCCGCCAAAACTTTTTCGACCGATGACACCGCCACTTTCTCTAAGTAGTTATCGGGTATAGTGTCGACAATGAGCCGTTGTTTGTTAAATGAAACGAAAAATCGCGTTCCTCCCATATCTCTCAGTTGATCTAAAATGATATGTCGATACTCAACTGGTAGAGATTGGAAAAAGTTGATGGTTGACGCGAACATGGTTGCCATACTTGCTGAGGTTGAACTTATGCCGTCGATTTCTCTTTGCTTAGATTGAGAATACCAAATCGAGGTTGCTAGTCCTTGAGCAAACACAACAGCGACCAACGTGAGCCACAATGTTCGAGAGACTAGTGAACGAGGGAAAAAAAGCTGCTTCATTTTATAAGTAAAGTCATTTTCATAGTTACTCAATTTTTATAACTAATATTTTTATAACTAATTCAATTTTCATCACTAACTCAATTTTCATTACTAACTCAATGCTCATAAGTGACGCCGGCGGTAAAAATATAACCGTTGCCGCGCATGGTTTTAATGTATTGATGTTGTTTACCATTATCACCAAGTCTTGACCGCAACCGACTCAGTTGTACATCTATACCTCGTTCAAACGGTAGCGCTTCGCGGCCTCTTGTAGCGCAAGAGATCGTATCTCTATCTAATATTTGGTTAGGCCGAGAAAGAAACAGCATTAACAGAGCAAAATCACTGCCTGACAGTTCAAACTGTTCATTTGTTTCTTGGTTAATTAGTGCATGGGCTAGAATGTCTAAATGCCAAACACCAAAGTTAATCGCTTTTGGTGGTTTTTCTCCGGCCTCCTCTATATTAGTGCGTCTTAACACCGCTTTTATTCGTGCGATAAGTTGCCTGGGATTAAAGGGTTTGGCGATGTAATCATCTGCTCCAATTTCTAAACCAATGATCTGGTCGGTTTCATCGGATACCGCGGTAAGCATGATAATGGGGACGTTGGAGTTTTTTCTAATCTGTTGACACAGAACAAAACCGTCATCACCTGGAAGCATTACGTCTAATAAAATTAATGCTGGATAACCATGAGATGTTAAGTGTGCGTGCATCGCTTCACCGTCTTCAGCAACGGATACTTGATAACCTGATTTAGTAAGATATCTATCGAGTAAGTCTCTTATTTCGTAATCATCATCAACGACTAAAATATGCGCTTGTTGTTTCATTTACCCTCCTTTGTTCACACATAGAAGATGATCGGTATTCATCTAAAATCGTTACAGAGCTTAATCAGTATGGTTGACTTTAATTCTAGCGAGGTTAACGGACAAGGTAATGAATTAACGGTGAAAGTATGAGCTGGGTTGATTGTTTATTTGCAGAGTATGATCTGCTTCAAGGTGATCTGGCTATACAGAGTAGCGATAATATCAGCAACAATCCTCTTCAATAGTCGATTTAGATAATTATTGAAGAGGATTAAACCCTGATATTAAAAACGTAGTTAGAGCAACCGCTTAGTTGACCGAAAACTTAGTTGAACGCTCTCGCAATTCTACCTTTAGTGGTTACTTGATATTTTCCAGCGTAGGCTGGGATAAACACGGATTGCCCTTTATCAAACGTTACCGATTCGCCTGTGAGGTGAGTTAAGGTTACAGGAGAATCCAATGCCAGTAGGATTTCAGCACTATTAGTTCTCAGTGTATGCAATTCGATATTTTCGTAAACTGCGAACTTAAAGTCATCGACAGGAACAGGGTAAAATAGTCCACCATCTTGATCTACAGGGGAGGCAAGTAATGTACTGGCTGGTTTTTGTTTGAAAATTGTGCATTTTACCAGTTCGTCTACATCAATAAATTTAGGAGTTAACCCGGCTCGTAATACGTTATCCGAATTGGCCATGATTTCTAAGCCTGTACCTTTGAGATAGGCGTGGGGTGTACAAGCATCTAGATACATTGCTTCACGTGGTTGAAGTGTAATGACGTTTAACATTAATGGCGCAAACAAGCCAATATCGCCAGGATACAACTCAGATAGTTCTACAATTAGAGCGAACAAATCATCGCTTGAATGTTGTTGTGCAAAAGTAAGCAGATCGGACAACGCGGATTGTTTTGTGTCACCCTGTAACGATAGCATCGCGGAAAAGAAGCGCTCTAAACCTTCTTCATCGACGGAAGATTTGAATGTATCGACGATACTTTGGATAGACGAGAGATTGATTTTATCAAACAGCGCAATGATCTCAGAAAATTCTCTAAATCCATTCATCGCTTGATAGGGCGTAAGCGCATAGACTAATTCGGGTTTATGATTGGGATCTTTATAGTTTCTATTCGCTGCGTTTCTTGGAATACCGGCTTGCTCTTCTTTTTCAAAACCGATTTCTGCTTGTTCTTTACTTGGATGAACTTGAATGGATAAGGCACTTTCGGCGGCGAGCACTTTAAATAAGTACGGTAACTCACCAAATTGTGTGTCGGTTCCAATGGTTAAAATACCGGATTTATCTAAGTTAATGAAATCGGAAAGCAGTTGCACTTCATTATTCTCAGTGATTTTTGAACATCCATTTGGATGGGCCCCCATCCAGATTTCAGCTTGAGGACCATTATTGGGATTATCTATGCCAAATAGTTGATTAATTGAAGTTCGGCTTCCCCATGCGTAGTCTTGGATGACATTTTGCATTGGGAAAAAACACTGTGTGATGGCTTGTGTCATTACGTTCCCTTTTGAATAATTAGATAAAAGTTTTGTGGTGTGAATTGGAACTAGTTTACGCTAAATTTTACAAAATGTGTAAGCGTAATACCAAATTAATACATTTTACATATTTGTATTAATTTTGGCTGGTTATAGCAAAAAGTCCCTCAATTAATATTAATGAGGGACTGTAAATAAACGAACTAGAATAACTAACTATTAACTGGTTATGTTATGCCATAGCCGTTGCTGTCTTTCCTTGACGTACTTTTTTAAGAGCAATACAAACGAGTGCAGTAACGATAGAACCGGCTGCCATACATAACAAAGCAAGCACAGGTTTGTTCATTGCACCAAGTAACGCAACGACAGGACCACCGTGAGCAACACTGTTAGTAATGCCAAATGAGAAGGCCATAACAGCAGCAACCATTGAACCGAGTACGTTAGCAGGGATAACGGACATAGGATCTTGGGCAGCGAATGGAATTGCACCTTCTGATATACCAACCAAGCCCATTGCTCCGGCAGCTTTACCCGCTTCTGTTTCTGAAGGTTCGAACAAGTCTAACTTACGACCTAATACCGTCGCTAGTCCCATACCTAAAGGTGCAACTGGAATAGCACAAGCCATTGCTCCCATAAATTGAGTTTGGCCGCTAGCAATCATTCCAACAGAGAATAGGAAGGCAACTTTGTTAAACGGACCACCCATATCAAAGCCAGCCATACCACCTAAAACAATGCCGAGTAACACGACATTACCAGTGCTCATACTGGTTAATAGCGCGTTTAAGCTGTCCATTAAGCTAGCGATTGGCGCGCCAATAACAAAGATAAATAGTGCAGAGATAAAGAGTGAACCAGCAATTGGCGCAATCATAATTGGCACTAATGGCTGAATGAATTTATGGTAGTTAATACTGGTTAACCAACGAACAAAGTAACCAACCAATAAGCCCGCAATAATTGCACCGATAAATCCGGTACCTGCTTCTGCACCGTAGAAAGAGCCATTATTTGCAATCCAGCCACCAATTAGACCAGGAGCAAGGCCTGGACGGTCGGCGATAGCATAAGCAATATAACCGGCAAGAATAGGGATCATCAAAGTAAAGGCAACCACACCAACATCCAGTACTTTATTCCATAAACTGTCAGCTGGAATCGCCATACCGGCTTCGGATGGTTCGCCACCAATCGCTAAAGCCAACGCAATTAATAGGCCACCGGTGACGACGAATGGGATCATATGCGATACACCATTCATCAAATAACGATATAAATCACCGCGAGTTTGAGATGCTTTGCTTGATGATGAACTGGTTTGTGAACCATCAGCAACATAGGCAGGGGCAGCTAACGCTTTTTTAATCAGACCTTTAGCATCACTTATCGGTGCTTTTACACCAGTTTCGATGACTTTTTTACCAGCAAAACGATTCATGTCGACTTGCTTGTCACAGGCGACAACAATTGCGTCTGCCTGTGCTATTTCTTCCTCGGTTGGTGCGTTTTTGACACCAATTGAGCCATTGGTTTCTACTTTAATTTTGTAGCCAAGCTCTGCTGCACCTTTTTCAAGTGCTTCGGCAGCAAGATAAGTGTGCGCAACACCTGCAGGACAACCCGTTACCCCAATCAAGAAACCTTGATCGGCTGGTGGTGTATCCGTAGCAGGTTCAACTTTTTCTACTAATAACTGCAGTGCTTGTTGTTCTGATGTTGCTTTGAGAAACTTTTCAATAAAGCCATCTTGGATAAGTTTAGAAGACAATTCGGCGAGGACTTCAATATGGTGATCTGAACCGCCATCTGGAGAGGCTATCAAGAAGAAAAGTTTTGAAGGTTTACCATCTTCGGCACCATAATCGATACCAGATTTACTGATACCGATAACTACAGCTGGTTTGATAACCGCAGAACTCTTAGCGTGTGGCAGCGCGACACCATCTTCAAATCCTGTGTTTCCTAGCTCTTCTCTTGCTTTAACGTCAGCAAGGAATTGTGATTTATCGTTAATACGTCCTTGCGCATGAAGCACATCGATTAATTCGATAAATGCTTCATCTTTCGTCGTCGCGGCAAGATCAAGACGAATCAATTTTTCATTAATCAATTCAGTGATCATAACTGTGTCCCCATTGTTGTTTTTGTGTGTTGTAGACTTATGTTTGTTGCTAAATAGTTTGGGTGATTACAACGAATTGAGATAGTGTATAGGAAAGACATTTACTGGATTATTGTACCATCATTATTTTTGTGTGATGTGTGTCATAAAATATACAAGGCTCTGATTTGTTATTTTTTATAATTAAAGTCGTTATTTTACAATAATATATGTGTAAATTTGTCATAAAAAAATAAAGTTAAAAAAGTGTTACTGTTATTTCAATGTGATTTTTCTAGACTAGAGTGATATGAAAAGAGTGAAGATTGTGTGTTTTATCTCACATATTTTCTGTAAGTTGAGCGTACAAATGGTGAAATGAGATTGAGTGGTAAAGGATGAATAGTGTTTTTCATGGATTAATAGAAACTCTGTTAGAGGAAAGAGCTACGTTTAATCGCATATGGTTTGCCAGCGATAAGTTGACCCCTCCACAGTTTAGTTATCAAGTGAACTTTCCACGGCTAGAGTTAGTACTCAGTGGGGAATATATCAATCAAATTGAAGATCCCGAACAAGGGATCGTAAGTATCCAAGTCTTAGCGGGGGATGCGTTATACGTGCCGCCAAACTGCTGGAACAAACCCGATTGGAGTACCGATTGTTCGGTATTGAGTTTACTTTTTGGTAGACGGCAATTGGGTTTTAGTTTAGTTAGTAAACATAAAAATGAAGCTGGGTTTTTTGATGTACAGAAACACAGCATTCAAACTCGAACTGGCCATGCTATCGACCACATACTCGATGCATTGAATGCATTAGGTAGTGAAGCAAGAAAAAGCCCAATGGATGAACATTTGCTGTTGGCGCTTATGAGTTATGCCCAATCTATGATTTCAGATCCTGCTCATGCATCTAACAAGAGGGCAGATGATGTTTATCATGGGATATGTATCTATATTCAAGAGAATTTTCATAAAACGATTACGCGATCAAGTATTGCTGAACGTTTTAATATTTCGCCAAATCATCTTTCAAGGTTATTCCGCTTTCAAGGTCATATGACTTTGGCGGACTATATTACTTGGGTCCGAATTGATAGAGCTAAGTTTATGCTGCGACGTTACGACTTTCGATTGGCTGAGGTGGCCACTCGTTGTGGTTTTCAGGACGTGAACTATTTTTTTCGTGTGTTCAAAAATAAAACTGGTCACACGCCAAGTGAATACAGAAATAATGCATACTAGTTAAGATGGTTGCTGAGTGCGCGACATAACGTGTAATAAAATGGCTTTAAATGCCTCTGGCTCAACGGTTGATGTGAGCAAATGACAGAAATCGGCATCAATCAAACGACGAGTCAACTGGGTGCAAGCTTTAATTACCGCCATATTGGCAGGTTTGGGTATCAGCACAGCAATGATGGTATTGACGTCTCCTCTAGGTGAGTGCCAATTTATCGATGAATCTAGTTTCATCACTGCTAACGACGGCTGACTCACTCCCTCTATCATTACGTGGGGTAGTGCAATGCCATGACCAATATAAGTGGTAGCAATGGCTTCTCTTTTTAACATGGCATCAAATATCGGTTGAGCGTTCCGTGCATTGAGCATACTGCATAATTTGGACAGCAAAGCGTATTTTTCTATCGATTTGTCGGCAATGCTTTTATAACCGTAGGTGATAGAAAAAGGTAAAGAAAAAGTTGGGTGTGCACCGATAACGGAATAACTAAACTCTTCCGTTTTTCGATGGGCAGTATTAACAATTTCAAATTGATCGGCAATAAAATCCGTTAACACCATGCAAGCCAGTTCGGCGTCTGACCCTTCAATCCATAGTTGGCAAAGATGGTTTTTCTGACAAGCAATACTCATAACTTGTAAGGTATGTTCTGCATTGGCATGTGATTGATTGGAAATATTTTGAATGATAACAACCGAACGAAAATAACTAGAAAGCGTTTTTAAACGGTTTAGTTTCCATGCTGCGAATCCATCATTACCAATGATAAAGGTTATTCTTCTTTCTATTTGCATAAGTATTTTATTCGCATAATTATTTGATTCGTGTGAGCTATTTTATTTGCGTCAATCGTTCTATGTGGGTCAATCATTCTATTCGTATCAACAGGTTTATTTTTATTGGTATAAATCTATCATTTTCATATGAGCGACATTTAGAATGGCTACGAATTTAATTGCGCGATTAATAATAAGTAGTTCAGGTGGTTAGAGTTGCTGACAGCGACGTAACACCGAACTTGCGTCAGCGAGAACTTCTTCTATTGTGACACAATGTATTTTACTGCCAGTAAATCTTGTTCGTTGCTCTATTTCTATATCTGAAGCGATGAGCACTACATTTGCAGAAGCGATATCTGAGGCGCTCAGTAGATTTTCGATACCCATCGCACCTTGAGTTTCAACTTTTATTGGAATACTTTGTTTATGTGCTTCTTTTTGAAGTGCATCTGCGGCCATGTAAGTGTGAGCGATCCCTGTGGGACAGGCGGTTACTGCGACTATTTTCATTTTGTTGACTCACATTAGTAATTTGTTTATTCGAACGGTTAATTAAAGGGTAGTTTATAGCATACTTCTTTTCTGTGGGAGAGATTTGTCGTCTAGCAATTTAGATTAGATAGGTCTATTTTAGATCACTAGATTTTATATTGTCACCTTATCAAAGGTAATGGGTAAATTTAAGGGATAGCCATTAAAAGGAAAGCTAATGAAAAATATTGTTTGTTTAGATGGGTTTACGTTGAACCCTGGCGATAACCCTTGGGATGCGATTGAACAACTGGGTAATTTTGTCTGTTATGAGCGCACATTAGATGGCATTGAACAAACCATTGAAAGAGCAAGCAATGCGCACATTGTTTTAACCAATAAAACAATTATTAACCAGCAAGTTATAGACCAATGCCCTAACTTAGAATGTATTGCCGTGCTTGCTACTGGCTATAATGTGGTGGATTACCAGTATGCTAAGAAAAAAGGCATAGTAGTGGTAAATGTTCCACAATATGGCACTGATACTGTGGCAGAGATGACATTTGCCATGATTTTTCGTTTAGCGAGATCGATCGAACTAAATAGTCAGGACGTACGTGAGAATCTTGGCTGGACCAATAATATTGACTGGACCTATTGGTTAAATCCACAAATGGAACTTTCAGGTAAAACCATTGGTATTGTCGGTTTTGGAAATATTGGACGTCGCGTGGGCGAAATTGCCAGTGTTTTTAAAATGAACGTTCTTGCTTATGATAAGGCTTATAGTGTTTCTCCTGACTATCCACATCAATGCGTTGAATTAGACGAACTTCTGGCGAAGTCAGACATTGTTTCGCTTCATTGTCCTGTATTTGCGGATACGGAGAACATGATCAACGCCGATAAGTTAACCTTGATGAAAAATAGTGCGTTTTTAATTAATACCTCACGGGGCCAACTCGTTGTTGAGCAAGACCTTGCCAACGCCCTCAATAATGGCGTTATTTTTGGTGCAGGTCTAGATACTTTACAACACGAGCCTCCTGCGGAAAATAACCCACTATTGACTGCAAAAAATTGTGTAATTACACCGCATATTGCTTGGGCAACGCTGGACGCTAGAGCCCGTATCATGGCGACGGTAGCCGATAATGTGAAATGTTATCTCGACGGTAAGTTGCAGAATGTAATTAATGCATGAAGGACTAGCACTTGATGCTGACTGGATGAATAATAGAAAATTATGGAGAAATCGTGAAGATTTCTCTTTATCCTTAGCAAAATAGCCTGCCGATCGTATACTCACTGGGTTCTAACATTTATAAGGTCGAGTAGATTTGTCTATTTTTACTAAACTGTTTGTTTCGATATTACTCGTCAGTGTAGTCATGCTCGCAAGCATGGTGTGGTTAATTAATTCTAGCTTTCAACAAGGATTGCAAAATTATTTAAATAGTGAGGAAGTGGATAAAGCGCAATTAATAGCCGAAAAAGTTAAGAATTACTATTCTCCCACTTATGGTTGGCAACGACTCAATTCTGCGCCATATTTATGGGCGAGTATTTTGACTCAATTTGGCGAGGCACCGCCACCCAGAAATAGGCAGTTAAGCGAACATCCGCCTCGACCAGAAAGAAGAAGGCCAAACGATACTCATCCCCCTGAACCTGATTTTGAATTGTCAAAAGAAACCATGGTAAATCTGGAACAGAAAGATTCTGTTTTAGTGCCTCTGAGTGTCAGAACGAATTTATTTGACGTGGATGGACGTTCACTTTTTGGCCTTGAAGAGAACCTACATTATGATCAGCAACGTTTTAAGCAAGTTAGAGTTGATATTATTGCTGACGACAAGTTGGTAGGTTGGATTACCGTACTGCAAAGTAAAAGTATTTCTGGAAATTTAGCGGAAAGTTTCTTTCATGAACAGACTAAATATACCGTTACAGTCGCGGTGCTCGCAGTGTTCTTTTCCTTTATTATCGCTTTTTTCTTAGTCAGGCATTTTCTTAACCCACTGAAAGCATTGCATGAAGGGGCGAAGGCTATCGAACAGGGGAACTTGGATGTTCATATTGAATCTAAAAGTTCAGATGAACTGTCCGCCCTGACAACAGCATTTAATCAGCTAGCGATGTCGTTAAAAAAACAGCAAATAGATAGACAGCAGTGGTTATCTGATATTTCTCATGAACTAAGAACCCCAATTGCGGTATTACGCAGTGAAATTGAAGCGATACAAGATGGCATTCGTAAGCCTGAACCCAAACGGATAGCATCGTTACACCAACAAACGATGACCTTAGGTAAATTAGTCAATGACTTGTATGAGTTGTCTATCTCTGATTCTGGTGTGAATTTTGATCTAAAACCTATCGACAATGTTGTAGAAATATTAACCGATGTGGTTAATCAAAATGAACTTAGGTGCAGACATAATCAACTAGTAGTGAATTTGCGTTGTAACGTAAATAACAAGGTTTCATTAGTGGGTGATAGTCAATCTCTTAAACAGTTGTTCTTAAACATAGTGGAAAATAGCATCAGATATACCGATGCTCCCGGCAATATTGTCATTAGCATTACTCAATATGAGCACAATATCAAAATAGTATTTGAAGACAGTTTACCCGGTGTTCCAGATAACGCTTTACCAAAACTGTTTGACCGATTATATCGAGTAGACAAATCTCGAAGTCGGGCGAGTGGTGGCTCAGGCATAGGATTATCTATCTGTAAAAATATCGTCAAAGCACACAATGGCACGATTCAAGCTAGTCATGCGTCAATAGGCGGCGTAAGAATAGAAATAACGTTACCAACACAAAATAGTTACTCATGATGGAAAACAGTAAAAATGCAAAGTAGTAGATCAGTTTTAGTTGTGGAAGATGAATTAACATTAGCCAACGTTCTGTGTGAATATGTAAATCATTCGGGAATGGTTGCCCATCATATTGATAATGGAGGCGAGGTAATTGATTGGGTGAAAAAACATCATCCCGACCTTATTGTTTTAGATTTGATGTTACCTATCCGTGATGGGTTAGATATTTATCGGGAACTTAGAACTTTCTCTAGCGTACCCGTTATTATGGCAACGGCGAGAGTAGATGAAATCGACCGTTTATTAGGATTAGAACTAGGTGCAGATGACTATATTTGCAAACCTTATAGCCCAAGAGAAGTGATTGCCAGAATCAAAAATGTATTGAGACGTAGCAATGGATCATTACAACCCGAAGCGGAAACTAAGTTGACGATTAATGTTGAAAAAATGAAAGTAATACTGAATGGCTCTGAACTGTGTTTAACGCCAGCCGAATTTAAATTACTTAATTTTCTTTTTCAGCGCGAAGGACAAATATTCAGCCGAGAACAACTGATGGACCGAATATATGATGATGGCAGAGTCGTAACGGATAGAACCATTGACAGCCATATAAAGAATTTACGTAAGAAAATGCTAGAGATAGATAAAGAATGTGATTACATAAAATCTATTTATGGCATCGGTTATAAATTTGAATTTACTTGGTAAATTGGTTTAATCAATAAATTTAATTCTTAGTGTTTAACTTCACTATTGCTCCACATTTTCTCCTCTATTTATTTTTATACTTTATCCATAAAAAATATCATAGCGAGAATTAAGATGGCGAGTAAAGTAGTGGTGTTCAAGGTTAATTTAAGTATCGTGATGTTGGGGATTAGCTCGTTGTCTGCTGATGTTGTTGCTAATACTATGGGTAACGTTGCACCTAGTATTAATAAGTTAGCGGTGAATTTGACATATCCTATTGTTGATACCAATCAAAATCTCTGCTTTTCCACCTCTGAGCCACTAGAAAAATGCCCTTCTCGAGGCCAAAACAACGTCGGCCAAGATGCTCAATATCAAGGTTTTGTCGCTAGTTATACCGAAAATCACGATGGAACGGTGACAGATAACAATACCCGTTTAATGTGGTCTCAGACGGTAGATATAAACAGTGATGGTAAAATTAATATCGCCGATAAATTAAGCTACCAAGAGGCTCAAACCTATGTGATGCAACTTAAGTTATCAGGATATAACGATTGGCGACTTCCAACCATTAAAGAGCTGTATTCATTAATACTATTTGATGGTGAAGATCCGAGTGGATTGAATACCCAAAATAGCGTGTCTATTATTCCATTTATTGACCAATCGGTGTTTGGTTTTAATTCTGGCGATACACAATCGGGTGAACGTTTAATAGATTCACAATATGTCACTAGTACCAAATATGTATCTACTACTATGAATGGAGATGAAACGGTATTTGGCGTCAATTTTATTGACGGTAGGATAAAAGGTTACGGTTTAAAAGCCAGAGATGGCGGAGCTAAAAAATTCTATGTTTTAGCCGTTCGGGGTAATATTGACTACGGTATTAATGCGTTTATCGATAATGGAGATCAAACAGTTTCAGATAATGCGACAGGGTTAATTTGGCAAAAAAGCGATAGTGGGATGGCAATGAATTGGCCTGTTGCGCTTTCATATTGTGAAAACTTAACGTTAGCAAATAGAAGTGATTGGCGTTTACCGAATGTAAAAGAACTGCAGTCTATCGTAGACTATTCTCGATCACCTGACACCACAAATAGTCCCGCAATCAATTCAATTTTTAATTTTAGCTCGATCCTTAATGAAAATGACCAGTTTGATTATGCCAATTATTGGTCCAGTACCACGCATAAGAATTTAAAAAATGGTAGAAATGCCACCTATATCGCGTTTGGACGATCATTAGGATTTATGCAAGGCCGTTGGATAGATGTTCATGGTGCAGGATCTCAGCGAAGTGATCCTAAAGTAGGTAATGCATCTCAATATCCTACCGGTCATGGGCCGCAAGGCGATGCAATACGAATCAATAACTATGCCCGTTGTGTCACTGGGGGACAAGCGACTTTTGTTCAATCGCCGAAATTCATTCAACGTAGAGGTAAAGTTTTTTCTTCTATCCAGATGGAAGGCAATGGTCCTCATATTAACAAGGAAAGTCCCCACACCAGTAATGGGCTGCCTAGTATGGGGATGAGTAAGCTATCGCACGGTTCTCGACCTAATAGAGCAATGAAACCTGATGATTTGTTCGCCTCTATGGACACCAATAATGATGGTTACCTATCACCACAGGAGCTAAAAGGACCACTAGCTAAAGATTTTACAAAGATAGATAGCAACGGTGATGGGCTAATTAGCAAGGATGAGATACCAGAGCCTAAAAATAGATCAAAATAACGCATAAGGTATTTTGTTAATAATTAATCCAATAAATCAGATTGTTACTGACGAAAAATCAGTTGTATATTCACGTTTATTGTATTGTACTATTTGCTGATAGTAGGTTAGCTTTATGGCTAAACCATACTAAAACTATAATGCTAGGCTAGATAAATAATGCTAGGTGGACGCTAGGTGCAATACTTAAAAATTAAACAAACGATTGTTGAGCAAATTGATACTGGCTTGTTAGTGGCAGGGCAAAAATTACCAACAGAAAGAAAGTTTGCAGAATTGTTTTCAACCACACGAGTAACGCTTAGAGAAGCTCTCTCTTTACTAGAAGCGGAAGGTAAGATTTATCGTGAAGACCGACGTGGGTGGTTTATTTCACCACAACCGCTGCGTTACGATTTAGGGAGAATGACCAGTTTCTACGAGATGGCAAGAGCACAGAATAGAGCCCCCAGTACAAAGCTTATCTCATCGATAAAAGGGCTAGCAAATAATCAAGCCTCGCTTTTACTACAGTTAACACCGTTTAGTGATTGCTATTCAATTGAGCAACTACACTATATGGAAAATAGGCCAGTAGCTTTTGTTATTAATCATATTAAACCTGAGCTATGTCCTAATCTTCTTAATTGTGATTTAACCACGTCATTGACTAATGTATTGATACATGAGTACGGTGTTATTCAACATCAAAGCCAGTTTCGCGTGAGTTCTACTTCTTTGTTTGGAAATATAGCGCAAGCCCTTAGAGCAACGCCTGGTACATTAGCTACTCAAATTGAACGCATTAATTACGATAAAGATAAACAGATTATTGACTGTGCTGTCGAGTATTGGCGACATGATGCTATTTGTATCGAATCACTGGTTATACTCAGCCAGAGTTAAATTATAACCAGTGAAATAGCGAGAACCGAAAAGGTTACTGAGTATTATTTTACAGCAAAGTTAATGATCGAATGAATGGGCCCTAACGATAATGTTACCTATCTACTAGGGCGGGTTTTATTGTATAGACTGTTTTGTTGTACAAACTATTCTATTATACAAACTGTGCGATCGGTTTTTCTAATCAAGACGATTTATTGTTTTGCTTCTCTGTCGTGACGTCCTTCATAGTATTCCCATTGCTCGTATTTTTCATCTTCAGAGAATACACAGTACATGACACGAGCTTCGCTCTCATTGAAAGCCATTAATTCCCCTTTTTGCTGAACACAATAGACTGACGCTGGATTAGAAATTTGATCATAACCTTCTACATCGTATCCGTCTGGCTCACTTGAACAAGCGGTAAGGGTTAAAAGTAGCGTAAAACTAACTGACCAACCGAGTTTATTCATCTGTTTTTCTCCAAAAAATGGTTGAGTTTTAATTTAATCTTTTTCCCAAACTAAGTGTAGAAGAATTTTACGAAAATTTGTTGTTTAAACAATATATTGCTGAAAAAAACAGATATAACGTTAGTTGATATAAACAAATTAGATGAATGTGTTAGCATACTAGCCCCAAAAGCCTTTCACTACTGAAAACAATTATATATGAGACATATCCATACTCAAATTCACTCTGAGATAAATCACTTAGAAGATAAGACAATATACCAACGTCGTAGTGCCAGAGCCATTGTGCTTGATGGTAATAATATTCTAATGCTGTATACAGAAAGGTACCATGACTACACCATCCCTGGTGGAGGCTTAGATAATGGTGAAGATGTTATTACCGGATTAGTGAGAGAGCTTAAAGAAGAAACTGGAGCGAACAATGTTCATGATATAAAACCTTACGGCATTTATGAAGAGTACCGACCTTGGCACAAAGATGATGCCAATGTAATGCACCAAATTTCTTTTTGTTATACATGTAAAATAGACCAACAATTGGGTAAAACGGCACTTGAAGATCATGAAATAAACAACGGCATGAAACCTGTTTGGATTAACATTCATGAAGCAATTGCTCATAATGAGAAGACTATGTTGAATAATCCAAAGAAAGGTATGAGTATAGAAAGGGAAACGTTTTTACTAAAATTAATAGTTAAAGAATTGTTATAGCCTATTTATTTAGTGAATAAGATGGTAATAAAGTCTTATCAGCATCACACAACTTTGACCGTTTACATACCTTTACAGCGAATTCTTGACACAAGATCGCAAAAAACTTGCACAAAATTGGCAATGAGGTAGATACTATATCAGTATAATTATTGAACAATCTGACTAATTATTGTTTCTAAATATTTAACCTAGTAATGAATTCAGATTAATTAATTGTTATGAGGTCAGATATGAAAAAATTATTGATAACTATTACCATTGTTATATTAAGCATCTTCGCTTTAGTTTTTAGCCTTTTATTCGCTATTCCATTAACGTTCTTAGCTCTTATTACAGGAATAAAGATAAAAAATAATCTTGAGCCAGAGTATATTAACAATAGAAAGTATGTTTTTATTGACGGAGAGTATCATGATATTTCTGGTAAATAAGATGCTCTAGTTAATCCAATTTGAATAATTCGGGTCAACTAATAATTATAATTAACTGGGATGGAAATTAAACAGGTGAGCAGTAGCCAGTATTATAACTTCCCATTTTAATCCTCAATTGTTGGTCTGGAATGGATTAGTCTGGTTTTATCAACAATACCTGCTGTGTGCTGATGTTTCACTACATATCAAATTCATTTGATATTTTCTCAAAATACCCAATATTCCTGACATTTTGCCTTGTCTGATATTAAGTTAACTACCGACAAAATAGTATTTAGCACTTTCCATGACGTACAAAGCGTGTTGTAAATAATACTAAGGCGGTGTTGTGATTTGTGTTTAATAGTTAAGCATTTGCGTGTTTAATAACTTAATAATTTCAGATTAGCACTCGTGTTTTTTGGATTGGATACCGACGTTGTGGAAGAATCAAAAAAAGGTAACAAAGGGTTAATTAACTTTGGTATGGAAGTTGTTCCTGTTTTGGATAAACAAGATGGGAAATTCTAGTGAGTACAATAGAACTGAGATATTTTTAGTTATAACAAAAGGCGAACCAAATGGTTCGCCTTTTGTTATTCAAGTTAGTTTCCAACTTAGTTATCGGTTTCCAACTCGGTTATCACAGTTTCCAACTTGGTTATCTGTGATCAATCAATTTGTCATTACTCATACTCACTAATGCTAGGGCAAGAGCAGACCAAATTACGATCACCAAACACGTTGTCGACACGGTTTACCGTTGGCCAATATTTAGAGGCTTTGGTTTGTTTGGTCGGGAAACAGGCGATTTCGCGTGAGTAAGGTCGGTCCCATTCATCAGTTGATAGATCAACTTGAGTATGAGGCGCATTTACTAATGGGTTGTTATCTAGTGGCCACTCCCCATTTTTAACTTGATCCATCTCTTCACGAATGGCGATCATTGCGTCACAGAACCTATCCAATTCTTGCAAATCTTCTGACTCTGTCGGTTCAATCATTAGCGTGCCTGCGACTGGGAATGACATCGTTGGTGCATGGAAACCGTAATCCATTAAACGTTTTGCAATGTCTTCTTCACTAATACCTGTCGCTTCTTTTAGAGGACGAATATCAATAATACATTCGTGCGCCACACGCTCATTAGTGCCACGATAAAGAACAGGATAGTGCGGAGCCAAGCGTTCCATGACGTAGTTTGCGTTCAGAATAGCCACTTTCGTCGCTTGAGTTAGACCTTGTTCGCCCATCATTGCAATATACGCCCAAGAGATAGGTAAAATAGAAGCACTACCCATATCAGCAGCCGATACTGCAAAGTCATCGCCTTCTAGGCCACCTTCAATATGTCCTGGAAGAAATGGTGCTAAATGCGATTTAACGCCAATAGGTCCCATACCAGGGCCACCACCACCGTGCGGAATACAGAACGTTTTATGTAGGTTCAAGTGTGAAACATCCGAACCGATAAAGCCCGGTGTGGTTAAGCCCACTTGTGCATTCATGTTAGCACCATCAAGGTAAACCTGTCCGCCAGCGTCATGTACCATGTCGCAAACTAATTGTACCTGTTCTTCGTACACGCCATGAGTGGAAGGGTAGGTGATCATAATGCTAGACAGATTATCGCGATGTTTTTCAATTTTTTCAGCTAGATCTTGAATATCAATATTACCAGCTTCGTCGCACTTAACCACAACCACTTTCATAGAAACCATAGAGGCAGTGGCAGGGTTGGTTCCGTGCGCTGAGCTTGGGATAAGACAGACGTTACGGTGTGCATCGCCACGGCTTTGGTGATAACGTTGGATAGCGATTAATCCAGTATATTCGCCAGATGCACCGGAGTTAGGTTGGAGAGAAAACTCATCGTAACCAGTAATTTCACACAACATGGTCTTAAGCGATTCAGCCAGTTTACTGTACCCCTTAGTTTGCTCTTTAGGAGCAAATGGGTGCAGTGACCCAAATTCTGGCCAAGTAACAGGGATCATCTCAGCAACCGCATTGAGTTTCATGGTACAACTGCCCAGTGGGATCATGCCATGGGTCAAGGAGAAATCTTTGTTTTCGAGTTGTTTGAGGTAACGCATCATTTGCGTTTCGCTATGGTATGTATTGAATACCGGATGGGTTAGAAAACTCGATTCACGACGACACGCTTCTGAAATTGCACCAAATTCATCCTCTGCAATTGAACCAGAAATCGCATTCACATCTTGTTTAATATCGAAGATAGCAAATAAATCGTTAATATCTTGAGTCGTTGTTGTTTCATCAAAGCTAACACCTAACTTGCTATCAAACTTACGTAGGTTGATGCCCATAGAAAGTGCTTGATTATATAGTGCTTCTGTCTTATCTCCGGTTTCGATAGTAACGGTATCGAAAAAGCTTTGATTGCTAAGTTTGTAGTCGGCACTTTTTAAGCCTGATGCTAGAACAGCCGTTAGGTGATGAGTGCGGCGCGCGATGGTTTTTAGCCCTTCACTACCATGGAATACGGCATAGAAAGAGGCCATATTGGCCAATAATGCTTGAGCGGTGCAAATATTAGACGTCGCTTTTTCACGACGAATATGTTGTTCGCGAGTTTGCATTGCCATGCGCAATGCTTGATTGCCTTTTGAATCAATAGAAACACCAATAACTCGCCCAGGCATAGTTCGTTTATGCTTATCTTTGGTTGCCATAAACGCGGCATGAGGACCACCGTACCCCATTGGCACACCAAAGCGCTGTGCACTACCGATAACAACATCGGCGCCCATTTCACCAGCAGGCTTAATCAGGGTAGAGGCCAATAGATCAGTTGCAACAGTAACCAATGTTTTATTGGCTTGTGCCGCTGAGATAACATCCGTTAAGTCAATGACTTCCCCAGTAGTCGAAGGGTATTGTAGTAGGGCACCAAATGCATCTTGCTCGGCAAGTGAATCAATTGAGCCTATTACCACGTCAAAACCAATAAACGCAGCACGAGTTTTTACCACTTCTATGGTTTGTGGGTGAACGTCATCTGCCACAAAGAAGGTTTTGCTTTTGTTTTTACCTGCTCGTTTACATAAGGTCATGGCTTCGCCAGCAGCGGTTGCTTCATCAAGTAATGATGCATTAGCAATTTCCATTGCAGTTAAATCCATCACCATTTGCTGA
Source organism: Vibrio sp. MA40-2 (assembly GCF_047302445.1). Lineage (NCBI taxonomy): Bacteria > Pseudomonadati > Pseudomonadota > Gammaproteobacteria > Vibrionales > Vibrionaceae > Vibrio > Vibrio sp. MA40-2. The sequence goes on along the minus strand of NZ_CP178627.1, from coordinate 446,181 downwards.
TAATTTAACAAGGCTTCTAAACGACCTTGTGAAATTTCTGGTTGGTAAGGGGTATAAGCCGTATACCAACCTGGGTTTTCAAGTACATTACGTAAAATAACATTAGGTACAAAGGTGTTGTAATAGCCTTGGCCGATAAAGGTACGTTTAACCTGATTAAGTTGCGCGATCTGTTTTAGCTCAACCAACATATCAGATTCACTCATTGGCGCATCAAGTGACAAAGGGTTAGGCAAACGAATACTTTGTGGAACGGTTTGATCGATTAACTGCTCTAGGCTGTCTAAACCCATTGTTTGCAGCATTTTTTGCTGATCAACGCTATTCGGACCGTTGTGGCGAGAAACGAATTCGTTTTGTGTGCTTAGCTTTTGAAGTAGTTGTGTCATTTCCTTTGTACCTTATGAAAAAGCTGCCCATGGCTGACAGCTTTTTGTTAAATTTTGCCTAATTACTTTATCTATACTTGCAAATTACTCGTCTTCAATACTGCTTAGGTATTCTTCAGCGTCGGTTAGCGCATCTAATTCCGCTGCATCAGACATCTTAATTTTTGCAATCCAACCGCCTTCATATGGTTCTTCGTTAATCAGTTCTGGGCTATCTTCCAGCTCTTCGTTTACTTCAACGATTTCACCAGTTATTGGAGTATAAATATCAGACGCCGCTTTAACTGATTCTACTAAAGAAAAACTTTCACCCGCTTCAACTTCACTTTCTACTTCTGGTAAGTCAACGAAAACCACATCACCGAGCATTTGTTGTGCGTGGTCTGAGATACCAATAGTCACAGTACCGTCACCATTGTCTTTAACCCATTCATGGCTTTCTGTAAACTTGAGGGTGTTGTCCATTTCTTTGTCTCCAAATATGTTTGTGTCGATAATTATAAAACTGGTCTATACAAAATGTTGTCATTTATGACTGAGAATTTGATTGAAACGCAACCGTTTGCTTCGCTTGTGGCTATTGCGCTTGCATAGCCGTAACATAACCATTGTTTTTACAATAATCAATTAAAATTTCCAATAGGAAACATAATTTCGTATTGTTAGATAAATGGCTGTTAAAATTTGGCCGTTTCCTTATTCGTAAGCGTCATGTAACAATAACGCAGCATGTTAACCAGAGTATGAAGAAAAGATGTCAATAGAAAACTTAGATGAGTACCCGTCTATCAAGCTAGAAAAGCAAGGTGAGAAAGAGACAATCGAGCCATTAAAGCTGGGACAGAAGATCAAAGATATCCGTTCAAACTTAGGCATTACACTTGAAGAAGCCAGCCAGCGCACTGGTTTGGCGCGTTCTACTCTGTCTAAAATTGAAAACGAACAAATTTCTCCGACCTTTCAAGCAATGCAAAAGCTTGCATCTGGATTGCAAATTGATATGCCGCAGCTGTTTGAACCGCCAAAATCGAGCATGGCGACAGGGCGTAGAGATCTGACTAAACAAGGGCAAGGCAAACCTCACCCAACACCTACTTATGAACATGAGCTGTTAGCAACTCAGCTTACTCATAAAAAAATGATGCCGTTCAAAAGTAGAATTCGAACCAGAGAAATTACTGATTTTGCTGATTGGGTTAGACATGATGGTGAAGAGTTTTTACTTATTCTAGAAGGCGAAGTGACGTTATTTACTGAATATTACGAGCCTATAAATCTCAAGCAAGGTGATAGCGCTTACTATGATGCGAATATGGGCCATATGTTAACGTCAGTGAGTGAGGAAGATGCGTTAATCCTTTGGGTTACGGCAAAGTAAGCTATGTAATGTCGCTTAGTAGGCTCGTTTTATTTGCGTTACAGATGAAATTAACAGGTGATAAATCTAAAACAATCTGCTATTAATGCCCCATATAGTAAATAATGTTTATTATTGGAAACAGTTCGGTTTGTGACCGTGTACCAGTCTAACGATTAAAATCTTTATGGAGAAAGAAATGTCCGATTTACATAAGACCCCGCTATATGAATTGCATATTGAAGCGGGCGCGAAGATGGTTCCTTTTGCTGGCTATGAAATGCCGGTTCAGTATCCACTTGGTGTAAAAAAAGAACATTTACATACTCGAGCGTCAGCGGGTCTTTTTGATGTTTCTCATATGGGACAACTCCGTTTAAAAGGTAATAACCGAGCTAAGGTGCTTGAATCATTAGTTCCTGTAGACATTATTGATCTACCTGCTGGAAAACAGCGTTATGCCTTTTTTACTAATGAGCAAGGCGGTATTTTAGATGACTTGATGGTGACTAATTTTTCTGATCATCTATTTGTGGTTGTTAATGCCGCATGCAAAGAACAAGATATTGCGCATCTACAAGCTCATTTGACCGATGAGGTTGAGCTAGAACTAATTGAAGATCGAGCACTCTTAGCCTTGCAAGGACCGAAAGCCGCGCAAATCTTGGCATCTATTGAACCTTCTGTTGCTGATATGGTTTTTATGGATGCTAAAATAGTGCAATTAAATGGCGTTGAGTGCTATGTAAGCCGCTCCGGCTATACCGGCGAAGATGGCTACGAAATTTCGGTGCCTGCGGAAAACGCTCCAGCATTAGCGAAACAATTGACCGAAATGGACGGTGTAGAGTGGATCGGGTTGGGAGCTCGCGATTCTTTACGCCTAGAATGTGGTTTATGTTTGTATGGGCATGATTTAGACACAACAACAACGCCTGTAGAAGCGAGTTTGCTTTGGGGTATTAGTAAATGTCGTCGCCAAGATGGTGAAAGAGCGGGTGGCTTTCCTGGTGCTGAGATTATTCTTCAACAGATCGCTACTAAAGATGTACAGCGTAAACGCGTTGGTTTAGTTGGTCAAACCAAAGCGCCAGTACGCGAAGGTTGTAAACTGTTTGACGCGCGAGATAATGAAATTGGTGTTGTAACCAGTGGTACAGCAGGCCCGAGTGCTGGAATGCCCGTATCTATGGGGTATGTACAAATAGATTACACCGCTGTAGATACAGAAGTTTTTGCTGAAGTTCGTGGTAAGAAACTACCGATGATTGTGAGTAAAATGCCATTTGTCGCACAAAGTTACTATAGAGGCTAAACGTTACTATAGAGGCTAAACGTTACCATAGAGGCTAGCTGTAACATTAGTCGTGTTATATTGGCAGAGTGTCACCGTTACTGGTGACACTCTTTTGCTATAAATATCGATACAGCGTCAACCGCATTTTGCCATTTTTCCTTTCAAAAAACCTTTTTAACATAATATCGCTATTCTCATCTTCTGTTTTTTAAGTTAGTGTCAGTGCTGGTTCTACTTATGTAAGATAAAAAACACGATATGCTCTCGCTGTTTTATCTTAACAAAAGTGTAATATATTCAATTAACTATCTTTTATTGAATGACACTAGACAGCAAGGCAATAAGGTCTTCTAAATAAGTACTAAATCTACAATGAATACTAGGACGACAAGAAACACAAGGTCTACAGGAATAATTGGTTTAAAAGGTAACGACTATGCTTAAAAAATTATTTGTGAGTGCTTGGTTTATATTTGGTTCATTAATGGTGGGGGCAACTGAAGTTGCAACTTACATTGTTAACGGTACTAATACGTCAACATCAAGCTATCCATCGTACGCACGCCTTTACTACAATGAATTTGGCAATTTTGGTTATTGTGGTGGAACGTTTATCGATGCCACTCATGTACTAACCGCAGCACATTGCGTTGATTTGAATGATGATGATATATCTGAAGTCAGCTTATTATTCACTGTTGCTATCCCAAATTTAGATGATGAAGATGATATATCGAATGCGCAATTATATTATATCGCCAAGTTTTATGTTCATGAAGATTATGACTCTAGCGATCTTAGTAATGATATCGCCATTTTAGAGTTAGAGTCAGCAGTTAACATTGGTTCATATGCAGAAATAGTCACTGATGAGAGTAGCTATCGATCTGATGGAGCGAATCAAACGTTTATTGCTGTTGGCCATGGCAATACAAAAACCAATGAAGACGATACGAGCGTCTTACAACAGGCTGAGTTAGACTATTTAGATAACTTGGCTTGTAATGATTATTATGGTGATGCAGGCGCACCGGATTCTCAATTATGTATGTCGGGTGAGATCAGTCATGGATTAAGAAAGGCGACTTGTAATGGCGATTCCGGCGGCCCGCTTTATTGGACCGATAGCAGTAATAATCGTCAGGTTGGCATAACCAGTTATGGGCCGGCTGACGGGTGCGGTGATATTTCGGTGGTGGCTACATCGGTTTTTACAGAGGTAACAGATTACGCAACGTGGATCGCTAATGTACAAGCTGGCTTGGTTGAGCCTACTTACACAACCAGCGAAAGTGATAGAGATTACTATCGGCAATATGGCGTTGAAGACGCGACAGAAGACAGTAGTTCAACCAGTGGTGGCAGTGTTCATTTTTGGTTTAGTATATGGTTAGCTGTTTTGGCTGTTGGACGAATGAGAACGGTAGAATAAGCCAATAAATAGAGTGTTAACTTTGCTATTGTAGCTACAGATAAAAACCGCCTAACTTATGGTTCGGCGGTTTTTTTATATGTTCAGTATTTATCTATTCATTGGTTTAGGTTAAAAAACCATGTGAGCTACAGCGGCTATTACAGGTAGAGTAATCAGGGTTCTTAAAATAAAGATAAAGAAAAGCTCGACAAAATTTACTGGAATACGGCTTCCTAATAATAGAGCCCCCACTTCTGACATATAAATCAGCTGTGTTACCGACATTGCTGCAATAACAAATCGAGTGATTTCACTATCAACAGAAGAAATAATAATCGCTGGTAAAAACATATCAGCAAAACCAACCATCATTGTTTCCGATGCGGCTGCCGCTTCTGGTATGGCAAGAAGCTCTAGATAAGGAACAAAAGGTGCGCCTAAAATTGAAAATAGGGAAGTGTATTCAGCAACAATCAGCGCTAAAGTACCCAGACCCATAACAACCGGTAGCACACCAAATACCATATCTGCAGCATTTTCGAGCCCGTCGCACACGACTTTTCGCATGCTTTTAACTTGAGCCGCTTTATTGAGTGCTAATTCCATTCCCCATGAAAAGCTGTTGTGGTGTTCAGGGACAAGGTCAATGTCTTTATCTGGCGAACTACCATCTATATAAAGATCTTTTTTGCCTCTGAGCGGAGGCAAGCGAGGAATAATGATTGCCGCAACGATGCCAGCAAGACAAATGGAACCATAAAACGGTAAAAAATAGGCTTCTAATTTAACTTGAGCTAAGACGACCAAGCTAAACGTTATTGATACTGCAGAAAAAGTTGTGCCGACAACCGCTGCTTCTCGTTGAGTATAAAACTTACTTTCGTACTGCTTACTGGTTAATAGAATACCTACACTACCATCACCTAACCATGAGGCGATGCAGTCAATCGCACTTCTTCCTGGTAAATTGAAAATAGGGCGCATTACTTTACTTAATAGCGTTCCGACTAATTCTAATAATCCAAAGTTCAATAATAGAGGCAAAAGCAAACCTGCAAAAATAAAGACTGAAAATAAGGTTGGTAATAAGCCTTCTAATACTAGTCCTCCAGTATTCTCTTCCCAAATCGCGTTTGGTCCTAAATGGAAATAAGTCATAGTAACGGCAATACCGCCAATAACACGAACAATTAACCAGAGTAATGTCGGGGTTAATAAGCGGTTAAGAAACGCGCTGTTACGAATGAATTTAGGTTTGACTATACGGTAGCCTAAAGAAGCGATTGCCATGAAAGCAATAATCGCACTGACTAAAGGGATAATGGCGTCACCAAGTAACGTTGTTAATCCTTTTGCGAGTATCGCGACTGGTATAGTGATGTCACCTTGATAGCTGATCGGTGCCATAAATAAAAATAGGCCGATTATCGAGGGGATGATAAAAATCCAAAAGGGTTTTTCTTTAGGTTCAAGCACACTAGCTTGTTCATTATTTGGCATCTGATTTCTCTAAATATCTTAGTGTAATGCACCATGGTCCATGGCATAGTTATGCACTAAATATCCTTATTTAGTCAGAGAGTGCTAGACTATCGTTTGTTATTATCAAATGCAATAGTATTCACTAAATATAATGCTTTATGCAGACGGGATCGCCGTTTATTTGAATGATACTGGCTGGTTATGTTGGAATAAGACGTAATGTCGATATTAAGAGTGATAGGTCTAAAATCACAAGGATTTGTATTAATAAATCGATCAATATGTAATTTATCTATTGTTATAATATAACATTTGTCATAATGTTGACGTACAGCTAATGGTGATTATGGTAAACCTGCGTTAGTATAGATAGCGGTAATAGTCAATGTCTCTACTTGGCAGTTAGACTCTGCTGTGTAATTTAATTCATATTTCTTAAATCATGGACAGTTGGATTTATTGTGTTTAGAAAATTATTTTCCCCGTTTTTTTGCATTTTTTCTTATGATGTAGCGTTAAAAAATAAGTGGTTTGCGGTAGTTTTGCCTTTAGTCGCTGTTATTACTATCGTCAGCGTAACTTCCGAGGCCCATTCAACTGAAAGAAAATTTGTGCCTTTTGAATTCAAAGAAATGCCAAGTTACGAAAAAAAATCTAAAGAAGTCGATCCGTTAGGAGTCGACTCTGCACCTGAATATAGCTATATCATTAATCAAGGTGATAACCTCAGTACTATATTCGACCAACTCGGTTTCCCTTATAGCGATTTATTAAAAGTGATGGAATCCGACCTTAACTATTTAATGTTAGATACCTTACGCCCAGGCAATCAATTGATGTTTTGGCGAACAGAAGACGGCCAACATCTAGATAAAATGGTGCTACAGTTCAATATTGCCGATAAAGTTATTTATACTCGTCATCAAGAGGGTGGGTTTCAGTTTAAAGATATATCTACACCTGGTGAGTGGAAATTAGATGCTATTGTGGGAGAAATACACGGCAGCTTTTCTCAATCGGCTAACAAATCCGGCGTTGGAAGTTATGAGATAGAACAGATTAATACTTTGTTAAAAGACAAAATAAACTTTTCTCGAGATTTACAGGCCGGCGATTTGTTTGAAATCGTTCAAAATAAACAGTATGTAGGCTCTGAGGCTACTGGGAAAAAAGAAGTTCAAGCTATCCGTATTCATAACAAAGGGCGAGTGATTACTGCGTTTTTGCATACCGATGGACAGTATTATGATAAAGATGGCAAAAGTCTACAACGCGCATTTCAAAAATACCCAACCAGTTCTCGTTATAGAATCTCATCATCGTTTAACCCTAATCGCAAGCACCCTGTAACCGGACGGATTTCACCGCATAATGGTACCGACTTTGCCACGCCTATTGGCACGCCAGTTTATTCTACAGGGGATGGTAAAGTTATCTTAACGCGAAATCATCCATACGCGGGTAAGTATATTGTTATCCAGCATGGTAATTCATACAAAACCCGTTATTTACACTTGAGCAAAATCTTAGTTAAAAAAGGTCAAAGTGTATCCAGAGGACAACGTATAGGGTTATCAGGTAATACTGGCCGTTCAACAGGACCACACCTACATTATGAATTCATCATTCGAAACAGGGCTGTAAATGCTATGACAGCAAAAATCCCAATGGCGAGTTCGATACCGAAACAAGAAATGAATGATTTTAAAGCCAAGATAGCTCAATACGATAAGATGTTCGGAGAGCGTTTGTTGGCAAATAATAGCAATTAATATCTAGGTAATTTGCTAATGAATCATAATAGACGTGATAATCGACAGGCGCCATAATTGTAATAGACGAAATAATTATAACAGACGCAATAATAGTAACAGACAGAATAGTGAACATAATTATTTATAACGAGAGAAAATAATGCTCCAACAAGAATTTGAAAATGTAGTCAAGCAACTAAGTCAGCTAGATACTTTACCTCAAGTATTAGAGCAACTGGCAAAAAATGATGATCAAGAGATCGCCAGTGCTGCTCAATCGCTGACAGGCCAGTTTGCATTAGCTGAGGTGGAAGGAGAAAAACGAATCTATCATGTTACTCTGCAACCGAATAGTGAAGGTGAACAACAAGAATTTGTAGAACATGTCATGAATGAAGGCGACGAAGTTATTCACTTTATTGCTTGGTTTTTCTATGTAATGTTCGAAGTAAAACACAAAGAAACTTTTCAGGCTGCAGGTAAGACCTATAAGCAACCTAAAAGAAGCTAATGGTATGTAATACAAAGTAACGCACTAGCAATAGTGCGTTCTACATAACGTATACCGAAACCTATACCAAAAGTAGCAATCATACCTTAAGTCTCATTTCCCTCGACAGTACCATTTATACCGAAAAATCACGTCTCAACAAAAATTATTTTTTGAGTTTGAACCCAATTTATTCGACATAATACCGATAAATTATAATAATTTTAGTATATATAACCACTTCAAATATAATCTATATCAATAATTTCACTGACTTGCTTTGATAAGGTGGCAAATAAGGGAAGGAATATTCACACAATGAATAACTGAGAATAGCGTATGTTAGGTAAAATTGTATGTTAGACGAAAGAGTAAAATACTCTGATGCTGATAGTTTAATATCAACCACCACTGCAGATAGCCATATCACATATTGTAACGATGAATTTTGTCGTGTGGCACAATATGAACAGAAAGAGCTTATTGGTAAACCGCATAATATCATTCGTCATATCGACATGCCCAAAGCGGCGTTTGGACAGTTATGGGAATATATTCAATCGGGAAAAAGCTGGATGGGGTTGGTTAAAAACAAATGTAAGGGCTCAGGACATTATTGGGTATCAGCTTTTGTTACACCAATATTAGATGATGATGGTAATGTTTACGAATATCAATCAGTTAGAACTCAACCTTCCGATGAACAAATAGAAAGAGCTAGTAGTTTATACGCTAAGATAAAAAAAGACAGCAAACCGTCGAAGCGAATCAAGTGGATGAGTATTAATATAGGCTTAGTTTCACTTTTATTACTGACTTTATTTACCCAGTTTTTAGGCATTATTTCAGCGAGTCTCTCACTGTATATACTGACATCAATTAGCCTTGGTTTATGTATTGTTTTATTCCGCTTGAAGATGCGGATAGATACGATTAATGACTTAGCCAAAAACAATTACGATAACCCGTTAATGGAGCAACCATACACTGGCTATTGTGATGATTTATCCAGAATTGAACTGTCGATGATCATGAAAAAGGCGGAATTAAGGGCGGTAACAGCGAGAGCGACTGAAACCTCAGAGAAATTGGTTGAATCCGCGCATGAAGAAGTAAAAAGCAGCCAACTAATCAATGAAGAATTGGCCGAACAAGATGTTGCAACTGATGCAATGGAGTTATCCGCTAAAGAGTTATTAAACTCTATTGACCAAGTGGCTAAACAAGCGAAACAAAGTGCTGAATTTGCCCATCTTGCACAAAATGAGGCGGAGAGAGGAAGTAATACCATAGGAGAAGCCACGGAGAGTGTAAACTTACTGTGTCGCCGATTAGCTGACTCTAAACAGTCAATCGCTCAACTGTACCAAGATGTCAATGGTATTGAAGTCATTTTAGAAATTATCGAAAGTATTGCGGAACAAACTAATTTATTAGCACTTAATGCAGCAATTGAAGCGGCCAGAGCCGGGGAACATGGGAGAGGATTTGCTGTGGTTGCCGATGAAGTACGTGCTCTATCTGCAAAAACCAGTGCATCTGTAGACGAAATCAAGGCCAAAATTGAAATGTTGCAAGCAACGGTCAATCAAACTGGCCAACTAATGGAAGAAGGTATTACAGCATCCGAGTTGAGTGTGGTCAAATCAGAAAATAGTAAAGAAGCTTTTCACTCCATTGTGAAGGATTTGGCTTCTATCGACCAACAAAGTACTGATACATCCAAGGTTATTGCTGAGCAAGTAAAGGTTACTCAAGGTACGACGGAACATGTAACTAGGATGAAACAAGCAATTTTTAGAACAAAGCGTTTGTCTTCGTATTCTGTAATTCGAACAAGCGAACTGGTGGAAAGCTTAAATAGTTTACAGCGACTGGTAAAACAATTTAGCCAAAACTAATGAACATCAATATTGACAGTGTCTCAACATTGACAGTGTCGTAAAATACAAGATAAAAAAATAGAGTGGCGTAGGTCGCGACTCTATTTTTTATAATAATCTATATTTTTTATAATAATTTACTGTGGTCTTTCGCCTTGAGCTGGAGGGGCGGGCAACTCCTCTTCAGATAAGTAACCATCCCCATTACTGTCAAACTTATCAAAATCTTGTGCAAGTGGGCCTTTCACTTCATCCAAACTTAGCTGACCGTCACTGTTAATGTCCATATCTTCAAATTTAGGCGGTGGCATTTTACCCTGAGATGGTTCTTCCGTATTTGCATATGCAAAGAGAGTGGTTAAACCAATGCAACTGGCGGTGAATACGGCGATGGTAGTTTTGATCGAGGAATGTTTTTGCATATCTGAAACTCACTAAGTATATAAACCATAAAAAAGACACAAAAAAAACCGCCTAAAGTTCCTTTAAAATAGGGAAAGGTTGCCTTTAGGCGGAAAAACGCAAATGAGTGTCTATCTAAGTAGAGAGGTTGTCGTCTCTACTTGCTAACTAAGATAAGATTAAAAAAAGGAGCAAATATGGAGAAAAGAAGGAGAGTGATATTTTTCGCTGAATGCATTATTTAATAGAAAAAACTCGTGCTTACTTATTATCCTGAACTCTGGATTAAAGGCAAATTAACCTTTAAAGATGCTAGACCTTCAAAGAGCCTAGCTGGAACACTTTGCTTGCCCAGAGTTCAGATTATCTATTAACTAACCTATTAACTAACTTATTTGTTAAGCGTTGGCGACGGTCGCTAGTCTCTGGTTACTATCATTAAGTAACCGAGCGGAAGCCACGCGCGCCTGGTCTGGATTACCAGACATAATCGCTTCATAGATGGCTCTATGTTCGTCAAGACAGTAACGTCCACCTTCTGCTGAACGATCAATAAATCGTCTAAAAATAGTGGATAGAATATTACCAAAAGGGACGAAAAATTTATTGGCGGTCGATTGGAATATTTTACAATGAAATTCTAAATCAACTTTTACCCATGCCTGTTCATTATCTTCTAAAGCGGCTTGCGTCATTTTTTGAAATAAAATAGAAATTTCTTTTCTTTGTTCAACAGTCGCATTTAAAGACGCTAAGGCACATGCTTCAGGCTCTATCGCTTTTCTGAGCCCCAAAAATTGGCTTAGGAAAAATTCTGTTCCTTCAAGGTCTTGTAACCACTCTAAAAGTTGAGGGTCCAAAAAGTGCCAGTTTTCTTTTGTTAACACTTTTGTACCAACTTTTGGCCTAGAAGCAAGCAAGCCTTTGGCTGAAAGTAATTTCATTGATTCTCTTAAAGCCGTACGGCTAATACCAAATAATTCACATAATTCGAGCTCATTAGGTAATTTTGCACCCTGTTCAAGCTCTCCCGATAGGATTTTACGGGCAATTTGTTTAGCGACTTGCACATGAATACGTTTACTTGATTCTGCGACAAGTGAGAAAGTAACCATTAATTAACTCCTGATAAAGTAAGCAAACAGTACCATTGCTTACTGGGTAGCCAATGACCAATGAGCGACCGTTCGTCATTGGGCTTTACAAATTGGCCGTAATATATCCATCGCACCGATCTAATGCAAAAGGACAAATAACAGAGCTCGTTTTGATGTTATTCAACACGTTTCTAATATCAATACCAGCACCGTAGCTTGCAAATATTTTAGCTGGAGTTAATCCCGTACCATCTGTAAAATTACTGACAGTACTCATTTACTGTTAAGTCATTACAAATAATGACGTTCCGCTTATGTACATTAGCAATATTGTTTTATTATCATACAATACGCCTATTTGCGGCAAGTTATTATTTTATTTGTACTGAGAAACAAGATCGAGGACACATAAAACATTAGAGTGGATCAATATAAGTTACATAGTTGTTGGTAAAAACGGAGGCTATTAATAAGTTCCAATAAAATAACCTGCTAACTATCACGTTTAGTAACTTGTAAATTGGTTAACCTTATTAAAAATGTTACATTTCCATAAATAATACATAATTACTAAAATTTAAGAAGCGACCCATGTCAAGCACATTTAATTCAATTTCGGGTTCAAAGCGGAGCCTGCACGTTCAAGTAGCAAGAGAAATAGCCCGAGGAATATTATCCGGTGATTTAGCCGAAGGATCGGTTATACCGGGTGAAATGGTTTTATGCGAAGAGTTTGGTATAAGCAGAACCGCATTACGAGAAGCTGTTAAATTACTTACTTCGAAAGGTCTTTTAGTCTCTCGTCCTAAAATAGGCACAAAAGTCGTTGATAGAGCATTTTGGAATTTTTTGGATCCGCAGTTAATAGAGTGGATGGACGGGTTAATTGATACCGAAGAGTTTTGCGAGCAATTCTTAGGCTTACGTAAAGCTATTGAACCAGAAGCGTGCGCACTGGCCGCTATTCATGCGAGTGCAGAACAAAGAATAGAGTTATCAGAAACATTTCAAGCTATGTGCGAAATCGCTCATGCAGAAGTATTTAAACAAGATGAATGGATTGATGTGGATATGAAATTCCACAATTTAATTTTTAATGCTACTGGCAACAATTTCTATTTACCTTTTGGTCATATATTACAAACAATGTTTATCAATTTTTTTGCTCATTCTTCAAAAGAAGGGGATGTCTGCTTAGGTGAACATAGAGAAATATATGAGGCAATTATGGCTGGCAATGCGGATAAAGCAAAACAAGCTTCATATGACCATTTGCAATCGGACAAGCACCGTTTACCTGCTGATAGCTAATCGCTTATTTCAGAATACAGGCATATTGATATGTGCTATTAATTGCCTAAATACATAAGTAAGAAGCCAATATATTCGCATATTGGCTTTTTTTTCCTATGGTAACATGACTTAACAATTTGCCAGAATAAGTGGTATTTTTATTCAATTGTCTTCAACAAATATTGTTTTTGAGAGCTAGGTTTCAGCTTGTTTTCGAAGTTATTGTGCTTGTTTAATCACCGTGTTATAAAATAATACAAATAAATTTCAACCATATCGAATTAATATGTCTGATACACTACTTCCCAATATAATCCAATTTATCAAGCAAATAGATCCGTTTGATATTCTACCCGATTCTATTGTCAAAACATTGTCACAGAAAATACAAATCACCTATTTAGCTAAAGGTGAAGCAATTAACCTAGACAATGAAGAACACAAATATCTTTATATTATCCGTACTGGTTCGGTCGAGCAGCGATTAAAAAGCGGAGTGCTACGTGCTAGGTTAGGCACGGAAGATTTGTTTGGTTTTACCTTTTTTGACAGTAATGATGATGAAGATGGAAAGTACACCGCAACAGCGATAGAAAATACCTTACTTTATCTCATTCCGCACGACGCTATATTGGATCTATTTCGCGAATACCCACAATACGCCGAACATTTTGCATCTCAAGCCCAGGTTCGACTTAAATCGGCGTTAGATGTGGTGTGGTCAAATAAAGAAAAAGGTTTATTCATAAAAACCGTTTCGGAAGTGGCCAGTGATAAAGTGGCAGTGGTTGATGTTTCCATGTCTATTCAAGATGTCGCGGCTGAAATGAGGATAGCGAAACGGTCGTCATGTGCTGTTGTATTAGATAATGGTAAAATTGTGGGTCTTATTACCGATAGAGATATGACCAAGCGTGTTATTGCGCATGGCGTGCCTATTGAAAAACCTATCTCCGAAGTGATGACACTTGCACCTTTGATTGTTAAACCAACGGATTTAGTGTTGCATGCAGCGTCGGTAATGATGCAATTTAATATCAGAAACCTGCCTGTTGTTGATGATGATAAAGTGGTAGGTCTTCTTACTACTTCTCATTTAGTGCAAAATCACCGTGTTCAAGCTATTTTCTTGATTGAGAAAATCAAGTATTCGGATAGTGTTGAAGCTTTAAGTCATCTTAATTCAGAAAGACAGGCTATTTTTGAAGCGTTGGTTGGTGGTAATGTTTCGGTTGAAATAGTAGGCAAAGTGATGTCGATGATCATGGATGCTTATACTCGGAGATTAATTCAGATTGGCATTGATAAATTTGGTGCGCCACCTTGTGATTTCACTTGGGTGGTTGCAGGATCTCATGCTCGAAATGAAGTGCATATGTTATCCGACCAAGATAGTGCAATTGTTTTACCCGAAACAGCGACAGAAGCAGATCGGTTGTATTTTAACCATCTCGCGATGTATGTTTGTAATGGCTTGGCTGCTTGCCAATATCCACTTTGCCCTGGTAAGTTTATGGCTGCAACGCCTAAATGGTGTCAACCGATTACCATGTGGAAAGAATATTATAAGAAATGGGTGGCCAGCCCAGAGTATGAGCGTTTGCTGAATATTAGTGTCTTTTTAGAAGTTAGGGCGGTGTATGGTAATGCTGAGTTTGTTGAAGAGCTTAACTCGTGCATGCACAGCAAAATTTCATCTAACCGAGAGTTTTTAGGCATGCTTGTGCAGCAAGCAACCAGTATTAGCCCACCTTTAGGTATATTCAACAGTCTTGTTCTTGAAAAAAGTGGTGACAACAAAAAAGCGCTAAATATAAAAAAATATGCGCTTAATTTAATTATTGATTTAGCCAGAATTTATGGCTTATCAGTTAAGTCAGAAGCTACGGGAACAGAAGAGCGTTTTCGTGTAGCCAATGAGCAAGGTTATTTATCGGATGACGCATATAAAAATATTATAGGCGCTTATCAATTTATTTCTCAATACCGACTCAATAACCAGTTAAATGCGCTTCAAAATGGAGTAGAACCAAATAACCATATTAATCCAGATATGTTTGGCAGCTTTGAACGAAAACACTTAAAAGATGCCTTTAGGATTATTTCTGAGTTACAAGACTCAGCAAAAGTAAGATTTGGAAATCACTAATATGCGATGGATTAACTATTTTCACCCACTGAGAAAGTTGCAAAGACAACGTATTACTAGCTATAAACAAAGACAACTCCCTGATTTTTTAAAGTTAAATCTAACTGAGGAGTATCCAGATCTAGAAGATGAAGCAAATAAGCTCGAGTTTGTATGTCTAGATCTTGAAACGACGGGTTTAGATCCTAAAAATGATCGAATTTTAAGCGTCGGTTGGGTGGTGATTAAAAACCTTAGGATAGATATTTCAAGCCGAGTAGAATTATTAGTTAAAAGTGACGCCGAAGTTAGCGCGAAAACGGCAGTAATAAATCACATAACGCCAGAAATGTTAGCCAAAGGTGTCACCGTTGATGAGGCTTTATTGGCTTTTTTCACTCAAAGTCGAGGACGAGTAATTGTCGCGCACGGCTGTGTTGTGGAGAAAAATTTTATTAATCACTACTTGTATCATCGTTATAAACTCAATCCATTACCGTTACTCTGGTTAGATACACTGATGATAGAAAAACATCTGAGTAAAATTGTCGACAAGTCTGAAGGCAGCACCGATCTACGTTTGTCGTCTAGTCGTAAGCGATATGGTCTACCAGAGTACAATGCGCACGGTGCTCTGATAGATTCACTAGCAACCGCAGAACTTTTATTAGCTCAACTAAAGCGTGTCTATAAAGATGACAAAACGTGCTTTGGCCGTTTGTACCGTATCGGACTGTATAAATAATGTTGAGTTAATATAGTTTAACTCATATATAGCTGTTAACTGATCTAGTTCCTAACTGACATATAATTTCTGATAGAAGATAGAAGATAGAAGATAGAAGATAGAAGATAGAAGATAGAAGATAGCTTCAGAGTTGCTATTTAAGTTTTGTCTTAACTGGTCGATATAAAAAGGTAGTCGAATTATTTACTAAACCGACGTGCTGTCGATTATTGGATTGTTTACGATGAAAAAAATAATACTTATTGTCTTGGCGATCATTTTACTAGCAGGCATAGCTGGAGGCGTATACTATTATTTTTTTATGTTAGAACAAGATACAACGGCAACCAGCGTTGGACAAGTGCCGCTAGAAGTCGAACAAATACAGCAAACCGACAGTAAGATATTAGAACCACAAAATAATACTTATTTTGTCTCGAGCAATAAACTTAATGTTAGGTCTTATCCACGTTTAACTGCTTCTGTGCGGTATATTCTACGCAAAGGTAAACAAGTTACCGCGTTAGAAATTCAACAAAAATGGGTTAGGATTTCAGACTATCAAGTACACGATAGTGGACAAGATATTGCTGATTGGGTGCATATCGATTTTTTATCCTCTAAAAAACCGGTGATCACCGCTCAAGAAGTGAATAAAGCAATGCAAAAAATGCTGAATAAGTCGGATGATTTTATTGAATATGAAGATTCATTTATAAACGCGACTAAGCATTTGTTAGACGATGAGCGTTGTAATTATGAGGATTTTGAATTAATGAATGGCTGGCTTTTGTCGCGAACTTACACTGACGAGCCAGTCTATTTTGTATATTGTGGGGGAACAGAACAAAAAAATAAAGTGTATTTAAATGTTATGACTCAACAGATTTTCCAGCCTTAAATTCTTTAGCATTTTTCCCTTCGTCAATGAGCAAACCTGTTGCAATTAATAATGTCTGTTATAAATAGTTGGCATTCAAATACTCTAACGCATCTTCGTTGTTTCAGGCTAACCATAATTCGTTAGTATATTGTAAGTATAGTGTTAACAAGTATTTTGTTTTTATTCGATACGCTTTCCGTCGACCTTGTTCAAGGTATCGACTGCCTTGTAGATTTAGTGTCCGCATTTAGCTAAGATTCCATAGCAATATGTACTACAAATAAAAAATTAATGAACGAATTGATACTCAGTAACCTAATTTCTTTACACTAAGAAAATATTAAAAACAACAATACTATAGATATATATAATTGAAAATAATGAATTTTTTCAATTTATTTTGATTTTATCATATTGTTTGAAATTACACTTTTGTGTTTATTTGTAATATATTTAACAAAAATTTGATATAGATCTCATATTTTGTATTTGTAATACATTATGATTAACCTCGTCGGTTACTTATGAGATGTGTAGAATCCTATATCGCGACATTTCTAATTAACTCTCCATTGCGGAAAGTTATGATGATGGTAAAAAACGATAACTGTTACAAGTGTAAACTGCTCGTTAACGAATAAGTTCTGATATATACATTTCAATAAGTAGCTAATTATACGCAACAAGTAATAACTCTACGTTAGTTTTTCCTACGGTTAACGTATGAGTAGAGGTGAGTCCTCTTTTACGCCCATATTGATTACAGGCAATATGGGCGTCTTTTTATGTGAAAAATAAAGGTGTATAGATCGGTATGGTTGGACATTGTGATGTCTAGTCTGTAAGTAAGCTGAATTCTAAACTACCTGAACCTCTCATTCGTACACGTTTAGTGCCCAACGTCGTTAAACTAAGTCAACAGACCTTGTGAGCTATGTATCTAAAATATCAGTAGGAGTCATAAGTAGGCATTTATATTTTACCACTGCACGGTTATCGATTTGTTTATGCAGAGTTCAAGCTACAAAATAAAAAATAATGGCTCACTTATACCGCTTTAGACATATTGGGATATAGTATTACTATACTTTTATATAGCTAAAAATTGTTATGATATTTTCTTGTTTATAAATATGTTTATGCTGTGTTCCTTCTCATGAATAATTGATCTGCATCATAAAATAATATTAATTATAAGTATAAAAATAGAATTAATTTAACTAATGTATTGATTTTAATTGTTTATTTGTTATTTCGTTATCTAGATAGGATAATAGTTGCATTGTCAATTGTATTACTAATATATATAGAAATAAGGAGATCGCAATCACGCAATTAGCTTATTGTAGTACAATAAGTTTTACTGTCAGTTATAATAAAGCCTGAATTTAATACATAAGAAGGTTTACTTGATGGACTTGAATATTCTGATTGTAGGTATCTACTTTCTATTCCTAATGGCTATAGGTTGGATGTTCCGAACGTTTACTAGCACGACGAGTGACTATTTCCGTGGGGGCGGTAGTATGCTCTGGTGGATGGTTGGTGCAACAGCATTTATGACCCAGTTTAGTGCATGGACCTTTACCGGTGCGGCTGGTAAAGCGTATAACGATGGTTTCGCAGTAGCGGTAATCTTTTTAGCCAACGCGTTTGGTTATTTGATGAATTACCTATACTTCGCTCCGAAATTTCGTCAACTTCGAGTTGTTACGGTTATTGAAGCAATAAGAATGCGTTTTGGTAAAGTGAATGAGCAAGTATTTACTTGGTCAAGTATGCCAAACAGTATTGTTTCTGCTGGTGTATGGTTAAATGCACTTGCTATTATTGCATCTGGTATTTTCGGTTTCGACATGACAACAACTATTGTCGCAACAGGTCTTGTTGTATTAGTTATGTCTGTTACAGGTGGTTCATGGGCGGTAATCGCATCTGACTTTATGCAGATGGTTATTATCATGGCAGTAACCGTAACGTGTGCTGTTGTAGCGATTATTCAAGGTGGTGGTGTTGGCGAAATCGTTGCTAACTTCCCTGTTGATGAAGGTGCATCATTCGTTTCTGGTAATAACCTGAATTATGTTGGTATTTTCGGCATCTGGGCTGTATTTATCTTCCTAAAACAATTCAGTATTACTAACAATATGCTAAACGCATACCGTTATCTTGCTGCAAAAGACTCGAACAATGCTAAAAAAGCGGCGCTTCTTGCTTGTGTGCTAATGATTATGGGTCCATTAATTTGGTTTATGCCTAGTTGGTACATTGCTGGCCAAGGTGTTGATCTAGCTTCTGTATATCCTGAGCAAGGTAAAAAAGCAGCAGATTTCGCATACTTGTATTTTGTTGAGCAATATATGCCAGCAGGAATGGTCGGTCTTCTAATTGCTGCAATGTTTGCTGCGACTATGTCTTCAATGGACTCAGGCTTAAACCGTAACTCAGGTATTTTTGTTAAGAACTTCTACGAACCAATTCTACGTAAGAATGCGTCAGAAAAAGAACTAGTAGCGGTTTCTAAAGTGACTTCAACTGTTTTTGGTATCTTGATTATCCTAGTAGCATTGTTTATTAACTCGCTAAAAGGACTGAGCTTATTCGATACCATGATGTATGTAGGTGCGTTAATCGGGTTCCCAATGACTATTCCTGCATTCTGTGGTTTCTTTATTAAGAAAACACCTGATTGGGCTGGTTGGGGTACGCTAGTTGTTGGTGGTATCGTTTCTTATATTGTTGGTTTTGTTATCAATGCTGATATGGTTGAAGGTTGGTTTGGTCTTAATGAACTAACTAGCCGTGAATGGTCTGATATTAAAGTAGCGATTGGTCTTCTTAGTCATGTTGTCTTCACTGCTGGCTTCTTCATCGCGTCTACATTGTTCTACAAACCGTTACCAGAACATCGTCAGAAAGATGTTGATTTGTTCTTTAATAACTTAGCAACACCATTAGTGTCTGAATCAGATGAGCAAAAAGTACTAGATAATAAACAACGGCGTATGCTTGGTTCATTAATCGCTGTGGCTGGTGTTGGTATTATGGCTATGTTCCTTCTGCCAAACCCATTGTGGGGACGCTTCATCTTTGTACTTTGTGGTGCAATTGTATTAGGTGTTGGTTTACTGCTTGTTAAAGCGGTTGATGGAAAGATTGCAAGTAAATAAAGCAAAGAACAATTGACTAGCAAAAGTTAATTAACAGGCAACTTAGATTATCTTAATAATTTAAGTTGCTATAATAATAAAAAAGCCCTCACGTTAATCGTCGAGGGCTTTTTTTATGTGTTAAATCAAGTGCATCTTCTATTTTGTCCATGGTGCTTATACGGCTAAGTTGTTGAGTAGAAGAACTGAATATTATTACGGCTATAAATAGGTAACAATATTCATTTGCAAGCGCATTCCTTATATCAGTGGGCTAGATTATTATTGAGAAAGTCTACAGTTGCTTGATTCACAATATAAACTGTTGTCAGCCACGTTCAGGCGAACAGATTGATACTGGCAGAGTTAGGTTATTCAGAAAACAAAGTGAGGTGTGGATTTGTAGGAAAAATAGGTTTATATGCCGGTACCGCTTATATGCTAGAATAGATAGACATGAATATTTTGACGTAATTGATTGGAAGAGAGTATTTTTGCGTTGAATTGCCGCTTATTTTACTATCAAAAAGGCCGTTTATTTTCAGCTAGTAATAGGCTATTAGGAGGTCAAGTTAAATTGACCGCAATGTTGAATCAGCTAATAAGGCAGGCGATAGACCACCAGCATGCTAGTGCTAAGATGAACTACAAATAGAAAATGTATTAGTAATTGAGTCGGTAAAAAATTGATTATGAATAGGGTTTGCAAGGTTTATAGAAAGCTAGGTTTATAGAAAACAATGCTAATAGTAAGTAATGTTTATAGAAAGCCATATTTATAGTGAGTCATGTTTTTGTTTGTAATTATATGGGGCAATAAAAAAGGCTTCACTATGGAAGCCTCTTAAAACTAACTTTAATAACGATTAATAATTAGTTAACTTTTTTAACTGCATCAGCAACTAATACGCCAAGCTCGTCCCATTTACCTTGGTCAATTAAGCCCGTTGGAACCATCCAAGTACCGCCGCAAGCCAATACAGATGGAATAGACAAATACTCATCGATATTAGCAACACTTACACCACCAGTTGGCATAAACTTAACAGGGTAAACAGCGGTAAGTGCTTTAAGCATACCGGTGCCACCTGAAGGTTCAGCAGGGAAGAATTTAAGTGTACGTAAGCCCATCTCCATTGCTTGTTCTACTAGGCTAGGGTTGTTTACACCTGGAACAATAGGGATGTTTTTGTCTAAGCAATATTGTACTGTACGAGGATTAAAGCCAGGACTTACAATGAAATCCACTCCTGCTTCAATTGCTTCGTCAACCTGAGCATTGGTCAGGATTGTACCAGCGCCAATCAACATCTCAGGAAATTCTTTACGCATTAATTTGATAGCTTCTACAGCACATTCTGTTCTGAACGTGATCTCAGCACAAGGCATGCCGTTCTCTACCAATACGCGGCCTAGTGGAATAGCGTCTTCTGCTTTATTAATCGCAATAACAGGAATTACTTTAAGTGCTGCAAGTTGTTCGTTTAACGTTGTCATTATTGTTTCACCTAATCGTCTAGATCTATAGAGGGCATAGCATTACGTGGAATTATTGCTCCTGGATGTTGAATCACTGCGCCAGCCATTTTATGAGCTGCACTTGCTGATTTTATCGCAGAACCACCAGTAAAACGTTTTGCTAAATAACCACCACTGAATGAATCGCCAGCAGCTGTTGTATCGACCACATTGGTTACTTTCGTTGCGGCAACATAATTTGCATTGCCACCTTCAATAACCAAACACTCTTTACTGCCGCGTTTAATGACGATTTCAGATACGCCTGCTTTGGTTGTTCTTTCAATGCAAGTATCTAAATGTTCATCGCCATATAAGTCTTGTTCATCATCAAATGTTAGAAGGGCAATATCTGTCTTTTCTAGCATTTTCATATAATTTTCTAATGCGACTTGTTGGCTTGCCCATAATTTTGGACGATAGTTATTATCA
This sequence comes from Vibrio sp. MA40-2, assembly GCF_047302445.1. Lineage (NCBI taxonomy): Bacteria > Pseudomonadati > Pseudomonadota > Gammaproteobacteria > Vibrionales > Vibrionaceae > Vibrio > Vibrio sp. MA40-2. The sequence continues at coordinate 424,486 of NZ_CP178627.1, read as the reverse complement.
AATATAACTTTGCCGCCTTTTAGGCGATAGCTGTCCAAAAAGTCGAACATAACCTCACGACCAGAATCAGTCAAAATAGCGAGTGTGATACCGCTCAAATAAATTCCATCATAAGCGTAGAGCTTTTCAAGTAATTTACTTGACTCTGGTTGATCGAATACATATTTAGCCGCCGCGTCATTTCTCCAATAATGGAAATAACGTTCACCGGTTTCATCAGTTTCGATGTAATACAGGCCAGGTTGTTTGTCGTCGACTTGAAGTATCAAGCTCGTGTCGATGCCTTCTGATTTCCACTGCTCAAGCATGTCTTGGCTAAAAGGGTCGGTACCAAGAGCGGTAACGTAACTTACGTTAATAGCATGATTTTGAGTCAGACGAGTCAAATACATGGCTGTATTCAAAGTGTCGCCACCAAATGCTCTTTTTAACAGGCTATCTTGCTGCTGTTGCAGCTCGACCATGCACTCGCCAAGGACTGCAATGTTATGCGTTGCCATAACTATACCTTATTTAATGTTTAAAAAGTCAGCACGTAGAGGGGAGAACATGTCTAATAGAATACTATTGTCTTCTAACGCTACTGCGCCATGAACAAAGTTTTTAGGTGCGATATATGCGTCGCCTGCTTTTAGTACACATTTCTTGCCATTCACTTCTGCTTCGAAGCTACCAGCAACAACGTAACCAATCTGGTCATGAATATCGTGAGCGTGTGGTGCACCAACTGCTCCTTTATCGAAATTCAAATGTACCGCCATTAAGTCATCAGTATAACCGACAATCTTACGTTTTATACCACCACCAAGTTCTTCCCACTCGTTGTCAGAATTTACAAAAAAAGGGTTCATACTGATATCTCCTAAAAATTATTACCAATTACACTTTAACTATTACCAATATAATACGATGGAAAAGGCTTATTGTCATACAATATAGTTCAATATTTGTGAGGTTAATCAAAAATATATTATAATGTTATTATTTAACAATAAGTTAAATATAATGCAGTGCATAAAATATTGGGCCTATGCCATATTTAGGTCAATTAAGATCAGAATTTAGGGCAAATTAGTGTGATTTAGCTCGTTTTTTTGTAAGTATATTGAGACTTTTAAGCAATATTGTATTACTTTATGTTGTGTGAAAATTCAAATTGAAGGCGTTTCTGTATAAAAATGAACCAATCTTTCATTTTTTTTATCAGCAAACCGAAATAATTAGAGGTTTATTTAATAATGAATGCGATTACCCAGCCAATACTGCTTGATGAAGCAGACATTGCAGAATTAAGAAAGGAAGTGGGTCGCGATAGCTTAATGGGAAAAACCATTTCTGCACATATCGCTGAATTAGAAGAATTTATGAAGCTTGGTCATGATGTACCAGGGCATGGTGAAGCGGGCGGTTATGAACACAACCGCCATAAACAGAACTACATGTATATGAATGTAGCTGGTCGCTTGTTTCTTATCACTCAAGATGAGAAATATGCTCGTTTTGTTACTGAGCTTCTAGAAATATACGCAGACAAATACCTAACATTTGATTTTCATGTACAAAAAAACACCAATCCAACTGGTCGGTTATTTCATCAGATTTTGAATGAACATGTTTGGCTTTTATATACCAGCTTAGCTTTTTCTTGTGTGTCATCTACCATGAGTGAACAGCAGCGTGAGCGTATTGTTGAGCGTGTTTTCGAGCCGATGCTAGAGATGTTTACTGTTAAATATGCGCACGATTTCGACCGTATACATAATCACGGTATCTGGGCCGTAGCCGCAGTAGGTATTTGTGGTTTAGCGGTAGGTAAACCGGAGTACTTGCATAAATCGGTATATGGCTTAGCGAATAATAGTACTGGTGGGTTTTTAGCACAAATCTCCCAACTGTTTTCACCGTCAGGTTACTACATTGAAGGACCATATTATCACCGTTATGCGATTCGTCCGACCTGTGTATTTGCAGAAGTATTACATCGTCATATGCCAGAAATCGACATTTTCAAATATAAAGACGGCGTAATTGGCAACACAGTGCAAGCGCTATTGTCAACGGCTTATCCAAATGGTGACTTCCCAGCTCTTAACGACGCTTCACGTACCATGGGCATTACCGACATGGGCGTTCAAGTTGCGGTTAGCCAATATGCTAAGTATTACGGTTTAGATAGTAATCTGATTGGGATGGCAAAAATTCAAGATCGAGTATGGATGCACCCATGTGGACTTGAATTGTCTCGTGCACTAGAAAAAGCAGAGCAACAAGAAACAGTTGGTATGCCTTTCTGGCCAAGTGTGGAATTGAATGAAGGCCCAGACGGTGACAAAGGAGCTCAAGGTTTTATCCGTATGCAGGATAAAAACAAAGATGTGTTTCAGTTGGTTATGAATTACGGCCAACACGGTATGGGACACGGACACTTTGATACGCTTGGAATTACCTATTTCAACCGTGGTCAAGAAGTGTTGCGCGAATATGGCTTTGGTCGCTGGGTTAACGTTGAACCGAAATTCGGTGGCCGTTATTTAGATGAAAACAAGTCGTTCGCTCGTCAAACTATCGCGCACAATGCGGTAACAGTTGATGAAACCTGTCAAAATTATTTTAATGTCGACCGTGCAGATGCGGTTCATGGGGTTGGACAATTTTTTAGTGTCGATTCTGAACAGCTAAAAGGTATGAGTGCATTTGCAAACGATCATTATGATGATACTGAAATGCAACGCAGTGTTTTCATGTTACAAACCGAAGAATTAGAAGCACCTTTGCTCATTGATCTCTACCGAATCAAAGCGGAAGGTATACATCAGTATGATTATTCTCATCAATATGATGGTCAAATTGTACGTACCAATTTTGAGTACCAGACTTCTGATGAGATTGACACCGTTGGTGATGATTATGGTTATGAGCATTTATGGCAAATAGCGAAAGGTGAAAGTAAGGGTTCTACTCTCGTAAGCTGGCTGCAAGGTAAGTCTTATTACACGTGGCTTGGTACCAGCTCAAATGAGCAAGATGAAGTTATTTTCGCTCGTTCAGGTGCGAATGATCCGAGTTTCAACCTTAGAAGTGTGCCAAGTTTCATTCTTCGTTCTAAAGGTGAATCAACTTTATTTGCGTCAGTGCTAGAAACTCACGGCTATTTCAACGAAGAGTTTGAACATTCAGTGAATGCTCGAGGTGAAGTACAAAGTATTCACGTGCTTGGTTTTAATCAACAAGGTTCTGTTATTGAGATTTTAACCGCTAAAACAAAAATTACATTGATGGTCAGCAATCAACAAGGCGTTAGTGCAGAGACCGAAAACAGTGTCGTGATTAAAGACAAAACATACAGCTGGGTAGGGCAATACGCTGTTGAGAAGGAGACAGTATAAATGAGTTATCAACCATTAATTCTTAGCCACGAAGAAGCCGCTGAGCTCAGCAAAGATCTTGGTAAAGAGACACTTCTAGGTAAGGCTTTATCGCGTGATATCGCTCAAGTTGATTCCTATATGGAGCAAGTTGGAATCGAAGTTCCTGGTCATGGTGAAGCGGGCGGTTACGAGCATAACCGTCACAAGCAAAACTATATCCATATGGATATTGCTGGACGCCTATTTTTGATCACGAAAGATGAGAAATATCGCGATTACATCGTTAATATGCTGATTTCTTATGCAGAAGTTTACCCAACATTAGAAAGTAATGTGAGTCGTGATACTAACCCTCCTGGCCGTTTGTTTCACCAAACATTGAACGAAAACATGTGGATGCTATATGCCTCATGTGCTTACAGTTGTGTTTACCATACGTTAACAGAAGAGAACAAGCGTCATATTGAAGATAACTTGCTTAAGCAGATGATCAATATGTTTGTTGTTACTTATGCGCATGATTTTGATATTGTCCATAACCACGGTTTATGGGCAGTAGCTGCTGTTGGTATTTGCGGCTATGCAATTAATGATCAAGAGTCGGTTGATAAAGCATTATATGGCCTAAAACTGGACAAAGTAAGTGGCGGTTTCCTTGCTCAACTTGACCAGCTGTTTTCTCCAGATGGTTATTATATGGAAGGCCCGTATTATCATCGTTTTTCCCTAAGACCAATTTATCTGTTTGCCGAAGCAATAGAACGTCGTCAGCCAGAGCTAGATATTTATCATTTTAATGATTCAATTATTAAAACTACCACTTATTCAGTTATGTCGACAGCTTTCCCTGATGGTACGTTGCCCGCTTTGAATGATTCATCTAAGACAATCAGTATTAATGATGAAGGAGTGATCATTGCGACAAGTGTATGTTTCCAGCGTTATGAACAGAGTGAAACATTGCTAAGCATGGCCAACCACCAACAAGATGTTTGGGTTCATGCTTCTGGTCAACTGTTGTCTAATGCGGTTGCCACTTCATCTGATATAAAACCATTTAGTTGGGGGAGTTTGTTCCTAACGGATGGCCCTAAAGGGGATAAAGGTGGAGTGACTATTCTTCGTCATCGTGATGAAAAAGATGATGATACGATGGCGTTATTGTGGTTTGGTCAACACGGTAGTGATCACCAATATCACGCTGCATTAGATCATGGCCACTATGACGGTTTGCATTTAAGTGTGTTTAACCGTGGTCAAGAAGTATTCAATGACTATGGTTATGGTCGTTGGGTGAATGTTGAGCCTAAGTTTGGTGGTCGTTATATTCCGGAAAATAAATCGTACTGTAAGCAAACTGTCGCTCACAATACGGTAGTGGTGGACCAGAAAACACAAAACAACTTTGATACAGCAACAGCCGAATCACGCTTTGGACAAAAGCATTTCTTTGTAACGGATGATGAGTCGCTACAAGGTATGAGTGGTACTATTTCGCAGTACTATGATGGCGTAGATATGCAACGTTCTATCGTACTTGCAGAATTACCAGAGTTTGAAAAACCGCTGGTTATTGATGTTTATCGAATCGTAGCAGATAAACCACACCAGTATGATTTGCCAGTACATTTTAATGGTCAAGTTATGTGTACTAATTTCGAATATAATGTTGAACCAACGCTTAAGCCACTTGGTAAAGATAATGGTTATCAACATATGTGGAATTTGGGCAAAGGTAGTACAGAAAATGGTTCGTTGGTTACTTGGTTACAAGGCAGTAGTTACTATTCTTTAGTCAGTTCTGGTGGAGAAGGAGCGGAAGTCATTTTTGCTCGTACTGGCGCTAACGATGTCGACTTTAACTTACGTAACGAACCAGCATTGATTCAACGTCAAACTGGACAAAATCATGTGTTTGCTTCTGTACTAGAAACACACGGCTATTTTAATGAATCTATTGAAGCTTCTATAGGAGCGCGTGGATTAGTTGAAGCAGTTGAAGTTGTTGGTCATAACGACCAAGCAACGGTTGTGCGTATAAAAACAGTGAGTGGTAAAAATTACTGCTGTGCAATATCGAACCTGTCAGAGGACAAGCAACAAGGTCAACATAGTGTTGAGTTTGCTGGTGAAACATTCAATTGGACGGGTTCATTCGCTATACTGTAATTCTAGTGTTTATATATCAATATAATAAATAGCTGTAAAAGCCGAACATATTATGTTCGGCTTTTTTATTTATCTAAATTTATGCCAGCCCAAACAGCAGTGGAAGTAAGTTATGGTTGTCTGAAAAACGATAAGAGCGATTAAGGTAATGCTGCCGTAATGGTTAGCTATAATGATGAGGCATAACTGTTGGTTATAGATGTTAGGCGTAGTAGTAAAGGAAGCTATGTAATGTGAGCCAGAATGAACAAAGGCAGTCTTAAATATTAGTAGATGAGCGGACAGGATAAAACGAGAATTAGTAGAGTTTACGTTGGCAGATTGAATAAAACCCGAATACAAATAAACTGCATTCGGGTTCTATTTATTAGTAAAAGCTAGACAGATTTATTGCTCTTGTTCAGCTTTTTGTTTCTTTTTTAGTCTCATGGTCGAGTATACAGAAAATACTGCAAGCGCTATAAATGCTAGAGCGATAGGTCGTTCGTACAAGAATGACCAACTTCCTTCATACATTAATAGAGACTTTCTTAGGTTAGTTTCTGCCATAGGACCAAGAATAATAGCGAGCAATATTGGTGATGATGGTATGTCTAGTTTATTCAAAATAAAGCCCAACAAACCAAAGCTAATTGCAATGCCGATATCAAACATAGAGTTGTTAATCGCGTAAGCACCAACGATAGATAAGAAAATAATGATTGGTATCATCAACATTTTTGGTACTTCGATAATTCGACAGAAGAAACGAATACCAAGTAACCCCACTAGAAGCATCACGATATTTGCTACCAACATTGAACTAAAAATACCATAAACGATCTCAGGGTTTTGGCTAAATAGTAATGGACCAGGAGTTAAACCTTGAACAATTAATGCACCTAAAAGCACTGCAGCTACTGCGTCGCCAGGTACACCAAGAGTAAGCAAAGGAACCAAAGAACCACCGGTTACCCCATTATTACCCGCTTCTGCAGCTGCTAAACCTCGTACCGAACCTTTACCAAACTCTGAAGGGTTTTTAGATGAACGTTTGGCTTCGTTATAACAGACAAAGGCAGAAATATCGGCACCGGCACCAGGTACTGAACCAATGGTTGTACCAAGTAAACCACTCTTTATCGCGGTAGGGGCCATATCCTTTATATCTTGCTTACTTAGTAACTTATGGCTGAATTTCGGTGGTTTAACATGCGCTTCGCTTAACAGTTTTTCTAATTGATTAAGTGCTTCAGAAATAGCGAACAAACCAATTAATACCGGAATTACGTTAATTCCGCTGTACAGATCCATCACGTCAAACGTAAAGCGAGGAACGCTACTAATTGGATCTAAGCCGACAGTAGAAATAAGCAATCCAATCGTACCTGCAAGTAAGCCTTTAAGGATATTTTGACCAGAAACACTGGCAATAATCGTTAAACCAAATAATGCCAATGCAAAATATTCTGGTGCATTAAATCTAAGGGCAAATTTAGCCAGCATAGGGGCAATTGCAATAAGTACGATAGTACTTAACAAACCACCAATGAACGAGGCAACCGCGGAGATACTAAGAGCTCTTGCTGCTTCACCGCGAACGGCCATGGTGTGGCCATCTAACACGGTAGCCGCAGAAGCGGGTGTCCCTGGCGTTTTTAGAAGTATGGCCGCTATTGAACCGCCGTAAATTCCACCAATATATACACCAATTAGCATTACAAGAGCTGCGGTTGGTTCCATGCCGAATGTAAACGGTAAGAGGATGGCAACCCCCATAGTGGCAGTTAAACCAGGTAGTGCTCCTAAAATAACACCGCCTAAAACACCAAAAATAAGTACGGGTAAAACACCAGGACTGAAGGCTGTTAGCAGCCCATTTAACAAATGTTCAATCATGAGATATTCCTAGTAGAACAAAGAGCCTTCAGGCAAAACAATAACGAAGACTGTACCGAAAAGATAATAAATACTGAATACAAAACCGACAGCAATTAAATAATAGAGTGGCTTTTTAACTTTAAAATAAATCAGATAGGCAATAAAAGCAGTTAAGCTCGCAATTAAATAACCAACAAAACTCATCAATACCGCATAAGAGACTAGAAACCCGAGACCAAAAATAGACAGTTTGGAAAACATTGGATTAGAGCCTTGAGAATCTGTACTTGATTGAGCTTTCATTTTATGTTGGAAAATCAATGCTAAACAAAGAATGATCTGACCGATAACAATAACTCGAGGAAAGAATTTGGCATCAACGCTAGCTTCTTGGTACATCGGTTCATCGAAATGGCCGATAACGTAAAATGCGACAGCACTTAAAAGAATAACAATGGACGGGAAAATGACGTTTCTATCTAACATAGAATCCATCCTTACAATAATTGAGCAAAAGAAAAGGGGCTAAAAGGTTAGCCCCAAATTGATTTTATTTGATTAGTGAACCAAGAGATTGAGTATCTTCTTTAACAAACTGCGTGAACTCTTCTGCGTTCATGTTATGGATAGTCATTGCGCCTTTTTCCATGAACTCTTTGAATTCTGCTGAAGCCATGGCTTCATCAAATGCGTTACCTAGAGTTTCGATAACTTCAGCTGGAGTGCCTTTAGGAGCACCAATACCACGCCATGTACCAGTAGTAACATCGACACCTTGTTCTTTCAGTGTTGCTACGTCTGGGATGTACGAAATACGCTCATTAGACATAACACCGAGTGCTTTTAGTTGACCAGAACGAAGTTGAGAAATCGCTTCACCTGGTGTAACCATAGTTACGTCAGTGTGGCCACCAAGTAGAGCAGGGATAGCTTCTGAAGCACCATTGTATGGAATTGCGTTAAGCTTAATTCCTTCGTGCTTTTCTAATGCCATCAAGTAGAAGTTAGGTTTTGCTGTAGAAGCAAATTTTACCTTACCTGGTGCTTTTTTAGCTTCTGCAATCAGATCGTTAATGGTGTTGTAAGGACTGTCTGCCGAAACAAGAACGACAGCAGGATCTAAGTTAACCATACGAATAAGTTCAAAGTCATCAGCAGTATGTCGCATCAGACCCATCTGAGGAAGAGAAGCAATTTCACGTGTAACAACAGTTAAAGTGTAGCCATCCGGTTTTTGTTGAGCGCCAAAGCTCATACCCACAGCGCCTGCACCACCAGTACGGTTCATGACGGCAATGTTTTTGCCTAAAATATCTTTAGCACTATTTGCAATAGTACGGCCAACCGCATCAGTACCACCACCGGCACCAAATGGAACGATAAGGCGAATGTTTTTACTTGGGTAATCAGCTGCAGTAACAGATACTGAAGCTAAGATTCCAGCAGCGATCATCAAGGATTTAAGTAGTTTGCTCATGTATTAGACCTTTTTTTCGTTATTTCGACAGGTTTGAGTAGGGTTTTCTATCTTTGTTGTTTGGTATTCATGCATTGCAAGTTGTTCGAACGCGACTGCGACCCAACCACTGACTAACATGTCATACCATTGCTGAACTCCGCTACATCCGACAACAATGTTTCCATAGACAAAAGAACCAAAAAATAGAACGTCGTCATCGTTAAGCGAAGAAGGGTGTAAAAACTGGTTTTGGATATTGGCATTACTATCACGCCATGCTTGTTTGGCTTTTTGGCGTGCAAGTTTATCAAATTGAATTGTCCATGACTCTGGCGAACCAAATGACGCTTCATGCAGAATCGCGTCTTCAAATGATTTGCCATCCCAAGGTTTGACTCGTGGGTCCATAATGACAATATGTAACTCTTTGCGGTTCGTGCGTTCAAAAAGCTTTTCAATAGATGGTGCAACTAAATCTACAGCATCAATTGCAATTTCTTTATGGCTTTTCACAACAATAATCCTTAGTTATCTAACTCGATTAAACTGACTATATTGTATTATTATATACCGTACAAAAAGAAAGTTAGTCCAATGTTAGTCCCGTCACATTGTGAATTTTAATATATGACGACGATCAATTTTATAAGGCTATATGGCTTGAATATACGAACTAAAGTCTCACTTTTAAAAAAACAGGTATTGACAAATATATCAATTCTGAAAGAGCTATTTGTATTAGTTTTAATAATAGGAGAAATAAACATTAGCAGGAGAGATCAAGCTTAAATATGTGATCTTGGATTGAATTCTAGGATTACAATTTGATTATTTTTGTGTATATCTGTCTTTCTCACTGATTTAGGTATATTGGAATTACTCACGTTTTTGAAATAAGGAATGGGCATTGAAAACAATAGGTCTAATTGGCGGGATGTCGTGGGAATCGACGGCAAGTTATTATTCGGCTATTAATCAAGCAGTCAAAGATAAGCTAGGAGGCTTGCACTCTGCTAAATTGGTGATGGTGAGTGTCGATTTTGCTGAAATAGAAGCTTTGCAACACAATGGCGAATGGGATAAAACAGCCGACATTTTATCTAAGGCTGCGCAATCTTTACAGCTGGCAGGTGCCGATTTTTTCCTTATTTGTACTAACACAATGCATAAAGTTGCAAAGGAAGTTCAAGCGACGGTTTCCATCCCTCTATTACATATTGCAGATGCTACCGCCAACAAGCTTGTTGCTAATGGAATAGATCACGTAGGGCTAATAGGAACTCGTTTTACTATGGAAGAGTGTTTTTATAAATCAAGGTTGACGGACAATTTTTCAATTAAGGTTATTATACCTGGATTGAAGCAAAGAAATATAATACATGATGTTATTTATAATGAACTCTGCTTAGGTGTTATTAATGAACATTCTAAGTCGGCTTATATAGACATAATAAACAGTCTACATTTGAGTGGAGCTCAAGCCGTGATATTAGGTTGCACAGAAATAGCGTTGTTAGTAAGACAACAAGATACCAATATTACTTTATATGATACAACGATGATACATGCACAAGCTGCAGTGGATATGGCGTTATCAGATAAAAAAACCGAGCATTAAGCTCGGTTTAAGTAACAAAAATTATTTAAAGGATATTAAATAATTAAGCAAGTACTTCTTTGGCTGTGTTAACTACGTTGTCTACAGTAAAACCAAACATCTTAAACAGTTCACCTGCTGGTGCTGATTCACCGAAGCTATTCATACCAATAACACGACCATCAAAGCCTACGTATTTGTACCAGTAATCAGCAATACCTGCTTCGACTGCAACACGTGCTCTTACGTCAGATGGCAATACCGATTCACGGTAAGCGGCATCTTGCTTATCAAACACATCCGTTGCCGGCATAGAAACAACGCGGACTTTTTTACCTTCTGCACTCAATTGCGCCGCGGCTTCTACCGCTAATTCAACTTCTGAGCCAGTCGCAATTAAGATAAGCTCTGGTTGGCCATCACAGTCAACTAAAACATAACCACCTTTCGCGATAGCCGCGACTTGAGCGTCTGTTCGGGCTTGCTGTGCAAGATTTTGACGAGAGAAAATAAGCGAGGTTGGGCCATCTTTACGTTCAATCGCAAATTTCCACGCTACCGCCGATTCCACTTGGTCACATGGACGCCACGTGCTCATATTTGGTGTTAAACGAAGTGAAGAGACTTGCTCTACTGGTTGGTGGGTTGGACCATCTTCACCTAAACCAATTGAATCGTGGGTATACACTTGAATGTTTTGTACTTTCATTAATGCAGCCATGCGCAATGCATTACGAGCGTATTCCATAAACATAAGGAAGGTCGCGCCGTAAGGAACAAACCCACCGTGTAGAGCTAAACCATTCATAATGGCGGTCATACCAAATTCGCGAACACCGTAATGAATATAGTTACCCGATGCATCGTCTGCTGATACAGATTTAGAACCAGACCACATGGTTAAGTTAGAAGGAGCAAGGTCAGCCGAGCCACCCATAAACTCAGGCAACATAGTACCAAACGCTTCTAGCGCATTTTGCGACGCTTTACGTGAGGCAATATTGGCAGGATTAGCTTGTAAATCAGCAATGATTTGCGTGGTTTTTTGTTGCCATTCAGCAGGTAATTCACCGTTTATACGACGGGTATATTCTGCTGCAAGCTCTGGAAACTCGCTCGCGTACGCTGAAAATTTCTTATTCCATGCCGCTTCTTTTGCTAAACCCGCTTCTTTTGCATCCCACTGAGTATAAATATCTGCAGGGATCTCGAAAGGCCCATGCTTCCAGCCTAGAGCTTCACGAGTGGCCGTGATTTCATCGGCACCTAAAGGTGCGCCATGACAATCATGCGTTCCCGCTTTATTTGGCGAGCCAAAACCAATCACAGTTTTAGTACAAATCAGGGTTGGTTTGCCTGTTTCCGCTTTTGCTACTTCAATGGCTGCATTGATTGCCACAGGATCATGACCATCTACGGCAGGAATAACATGCCAACCATACGCTTCAAAACGCTTAGGTGTATCGTCGGAGAACCAACCTTCTACTTCACCATCAATAGAAATGCCATTGTCATCCCAAAAAGCAATCAGTTTACCCAGCCCTAATGTGCCAGCTAATGAACACGCTTCGTGAGAAATGCCTTCCATTAAACAACCGTCACCCATAAACACATAAGTATTATGGTCAACAATCTGATGTTCAGGTTTATTAAACTGCGCGGCCAAAGCTTTTTCAGCCAACGCCATACCAACACCGTTAGTGATGCCTTGACCTAAAGGTCCAGTCGTGGTTTCGATGCCAGGTGCATAACCATATTCTGGGTGGCCCGGCGTTTTCGAATGTAATTGACGGAAGTTTTTCAAATCATCAATAGACAAGTCATAACCTGTCAAATGAAGCAGAGAATAAATCAGCATAGAGCCGTGACCGTTAGAAAGCACAAAACGGTCACGATCTGCCCACTGTGGATTCTGTGGGTTATGGTTTAAATGACCACGCCAAAGTACTTCAGCGATGTCAGCCATCCCCATTGGTGCGCCTGGGTGACCTGAGTTGGCTTGTTGTACGCCGTCCATGCTAAGCGCGCGAATTGCGTTTGCTAGCTCTTGCTGAGAAGGTTGTTGAGATTGCATTGTTCTAATTCCAAATATTTAAAAAGATAGGGTTCTATTTTATCGCCTGGATAAAAATGGTGCCCCTTATATAGAAGGAGCACTTTGAAATAGTGGTGAAGACTAAAGCTTCTCAGCTATCATCTGTTCTAGCTTACCTTGGTCAACTGCAAAGTTGCGTATACCTTCAGCCAGTTTTTCAACTGCCATTGGATCTTGGTTATGTTCCCATAAGAACTCGGCTTTTGTCATACGGTCAGGACGAGTGTTAACATTGGTTACTTCAACCAGTTTTTCTACTACTTCGCCTTGTGCGTCTTCAAGTTCTTGCAGTAGTTGTGGAGCAATCGTTAAACGGTCGCAACCGGCAATTTCTAGAATTTCACCAATATTACGGAAGCTTGCACCCATAACAACCGTGTCGTAGCCATATTCTTTGTAGTAGTTATAGATTTTTGTTACCGACAGAACGCCTGGATCTTCTTGGGCTTCAAAATCACGACCTTCTTTCGCTTTGTACCAGTCCATGATGCGACCGACAAAAGGAGAGATAAGGAAAGCACCAGCTTCAGCACACGCACGAGCTTGGGCAAAAGAAAATAGTAGGGTTAGGTTACAGTTAATGCCTTCTTTTTCAAGAATTTCTGCAGCACAGATTCCTTCCCACGTAGAAGCTAGTTTGATTAGGATACGATCATTTGTGATGCCTGCATCGTTATACATTTTAACTAACTGACGGGCTTTCGCTACGCTTCCTTCGGTATCATAAGATAGGCGTGCATCAACTTCTGTAGATATACGGCCCGGAATAGTAGTAAGGATCTCTTTACCAATATTGACGGCTAGTTGGTCACATGTATCTTGAATTTGTTGGTTTTTGTCAGTGCTTTGAGATTTAGCGTATTTTATTGCATCTTCAATAAGAGGTGCATATTGTGGAATTTGAGCGGCTTTTAGAATAAGAGACGGGTTAGTTGTTGCGTCTTCTGGTTTGTATTTACGAATCGCTTCAATATCACCTGTATCGGCAACGACAGTGGTTATTTTGCGAAGTTGTTCTAGTTTGTTACTCATATCCATCATCCTATTCTGTAAGGCAAAACATGGTTAATTACTGTGTGGTTAACCATAAGTGTCATAATTAAAATATTGTTCTTTTCAACTGTAAACAATGCCCCGTGAACATTTGGAGTATTGCTGAGGAATTGATGAGTCCAAATTAGCTGATTTATATCGAAAGTCAATTAGTTCGTTGGATAAAAAGTGCTATTAATCAATTTTTAGTCCGGTTTTTATGATATAAACGTTTTCCTATCGATTAAAAGCAACATTTTCCATTTAGATTCGGTTGATTTTTCATTGAGCATTTGTAACCTACCTTATCATTTGTAATGCAGTTTGTTATTTGTAATGATGATGTGGCTCAACGTGGTCATTGAACATGGAACGAAAATATTTAATGAGGGCAAGATGAAATATGAACAGTAAAAATCAACAGACAGTCGACAAAGAAACGGATCTTCTTACTGAAATATCAATTGCTTATTATCAAGATGGCGCAACACAAGAAGAAATATCAAGAAAATACGGGATTTCGCGTGCGAAAGTAGGACGAATGTTAAAGCAAGCTCGCGATGAAGGGATTGTTGAAATTACCGTCAAATATCACCCCGTATTTAGTGCTAAAATTGAACAGCGTTTAATGGAAAGGTTTGGTGTGCAAAGAGCGTTGATCGCATTAGATCAAGCTAATGAAGAGGCTCAGCGGACTCAAGTGGCAGGTCTTGTCTCAAACTATCTGTCTAATACCTTAAAAGATGGGATGGTCGTGACAGTAGGACAGGGGAGAAATGTGTCTGCTGTGGCCCATCATGTTGGTGTAATAACACCAAGAGATTGCAAATTTGTCTGTGGTATTGGCGGTATTCATCCTAGAGGTGGTATGTATAATGCCGATCATATTTGTCGACAATTGGCAAAAAAATATGGTGGAACCTCAGAAACATTGTATGCGCCAGCTTATGCGGAGACCAGAGAGCAAAAAGTAGCGTTTATGGAAAATAGTACAGTAAAGCAAACGCTGGATCTTGCACGTAAGGCTGATGTCTCTTTAGTGGGTATTGGCGATATGAGCGAAAACAATTATATGGTGGATTTGGGATGGTTTACCACTGACGAAGTTGTTCAAGCAAGGCTACAGCAGGGAGTTGTTGGAGACTTTGCTGGATATGATTTTTTTGATATTCAAGGCAGAACAGCGAATACAGTAATGAGCGATAGAGTAATAGGTTTGAGTATGCAAGAATTTAAACCTATTGCCGAAGTTATTGCTATTGCAGCGGAAAACAGTAAGCCTTTGGCACTATTAGGTGCTTTACGTACTGGGGTAGTGGATGTTATCGCAACAAGTGTGAGTAATGCTCTAACGGTTTTGAACCTAGATGAACAATTGAAATAATTTAACTAACCTTAAAAATCGGTATTGGTGCTTTGCTGCCGATTTTGTTTCCAAATTTCGAGTTGTATCCATGCGTTTTGTAACTCAAGCAATTCTTCATCGGTTAAAAGTGACGTACTTGGCTGTCCACTTAGCCCGAAGGAAAAGGAGAAAATTTGTGATTGAAAATATTTTTTCAACTGAGAAGTTTTAAGTTCCGTCACTGCGCCACTCAATATATTGTGTATTAATCATTATTAAGGTATAGCATGCCATTAAAAAAATCTAATGCAATATAAAATTACATTTCGCACTCATTTTAGCCTTTATTAGTTGTTTTTTGACTTTTTAAAATTTACATATAAAGCTCAACTATTCTAGTTGCATATTGGGCAGCTAGGGTTTTTGTTTATTTTCATCTCTCTCCAGCTCAAGTTTAAGGCGTCAAATATCATTAATTTCCCTTTTTTATATTGACCGTAGTTAGACAACAATTTAATCGCTTCTAATGCTTGCATATTACCTATGATACCAACAACAGGCGACATGACTCCGGCTTCTACACAACTAAGAGTAGTGTTACCAAACAAAGTACTTAAACATTCATAGCAAGGTTCGTCATCTTGATAGGTAAAAACGGATAGTTGTCCTTCCATACGAATAGCTGCCCCTGAGACCAAAGGGGTTTTTAATTGTTGGCAAAGACGATTCAGTTGATTTCTTGTTTCTATATTATCAGTCGCATCTAAAACAATATCGTGTTTGTTTAGTAACGCTAAAAGATCATCATCATTCAGTTGTTTTACTACGGTATTGACTACTAAGTATGGATTAAGCTTAACTAGGCTTTCAGCGGCGGACACAACTTTTAATTTACCGATATCGGCGTCAGTATGCAGAACTTGTCTTTGTAGGTTAGAGAGCTCAACGGTGTCGAAATCAACCAGAGTGATTCGTCCAACCCCCGCTGCCGCAAGATATTGACTCGATGCACAGCCTAATCCTCCGGCACCAACGATTAAGACTGACGCTTGTTTTAACGCCTCTTGTCCTTCGAAATCAAAATTTTTCAGGATAATTTGCCGATTGTAACGCAGCATTTCTTGGTCGGATAGAATTTCCATTGATTGATTCCTAAACTTTAACAGACAAATAGCCTGAGCCATATAAAACAGCGGCATTCTGTCAAAAAGACGCTGCCGCTTATGTCACTATTGATTAATGTTAAGTATGGTTAAATATTAATATTGAGTATGGTTAAAAGGTTGAATTTGTACCGTGTCGCCAATATCTACTCGTCCTCGATCATGCTCTAAAATTACGAAGCAATTTGCGACGCTCATTGACGTAAATGCGCCCGAACTTTGATTACCGGCGCTAACCACTTCAAACTTGCCATCTTTTACAGTGTAAACTCCCCGTTGATAATCCGTTCGTCCAGGCTTTTTATTGAACGCAGATTTTGTCGTTGCAGGGATGTTTTGTGGTGGAGCCCAGTTAGATTCTGCTGACAGTTTTGCTAGCATAGGCTGCACTAAAACATAAGTGGTAAGAGCTGCGGAAACAGGGTTGCCTGGTAAACCACAGAACCAAGCATCGTTTAGTCGGCCAAAAGCAAAAGGTTTACCCGGTTTTATGGCTATTTTCCAGAAGCTTACCGAACCTAGTTGCTCAAGTATGTCTTTGGTGTAGTCGGCTTCACCCACACTGACACCACCAGATGTTATGACCACGTCAGCTATCTGTTGGGCGTGATTAAATGTGTCGCGCAACTTTTCTGGAACATCAGGAATTATCCCTAAATCAATTCCTTCACAGCCAAATTTTTCCAGTAATATTTTTAAACCATAACGATTACTATCGTATATCTGACCTTGTTTAAGTTCTTCACCTAACGGAATTAATTCATCTCCCGTTGAGAAGAAAGCAACTTTTGGTTTATCGAAAACGGTTAGATGACTGATACCTAAAGACGCAATCATTGGGATATCTCTAGGGGTCAATCTTGAACCTTTGGCTAATACAATATCACCACGTTTAATGTCGTCACCAATAGGGCGGATGTTATTGCCAGCTTTGATATCGATATTATTGAATTCAATACCATTATCAGTTACCACGGTATCCTCTTGCATAACAACCGCATCGCAACCTTGTGGTATCTTCGCTCCTGTCATTATGCGAATACACGTTCCAGTAGGCCAATTCCCTTCAAAAGGTTGTCCTGCAAAAGATTTACCAGCCAGTTGAAGTATGTTTGTCGCCACTAAATCATTGCGTTTTATTGCGTATCCATCCATTGCCGAATTATCAAAAGGCGGAACGTTAATAGGGGATAGAATATCTTCTGCCAAAACAAAACCAACGGTATTTTCTAATGCTAGTTGCTGAGTTGTCTTTATTTCCGTAACACTCGAGAGCATTTGCTCGATCGCATCATCAATTGGCATTAGACCGGGGGCGTCACAACATCCCATAGTAAATCCTTATTATCAGTAGCAAATTTTATGGGCGAAACCATACCACATATCGTCATTGGTCTATAGAGCGTCGAAATCACAATTTATAAAATAAGTGGCAAGTCTATGTAAATAGAGTAGAAGCATTGCTATCGAGCGGCTTAGTGGACAAATTTACTTTAAATATCCGTCAATCCTAGTATGCTTAGCAGCCTTAAATATTGGCAATTATAGTTGTGAGTAGGAGTGCATATGTCGGGTATTAGTGAATCAGCGAAATTGGTAAAGGATGCGCTGGAAAAAAGAGGCTTAGAAACCCCGATGCTACCGAACGAGGTGAGTCGAGAAGAGAAAAAAGACCGCATCGAATACCATATGCGTGAAGTGTTAAACCTGCTTGCATTAGACCTATCTGATGACAGTCTTGAAGAAACACCTGCACGTATTGCCAAAATGTACGTTGACGAGCTATTTTCTGGTTTAGATTATGCGAATTTCCCTAAGATTACGGTTATTGAAAATAAGATGAACGTAAGTGAAATGGTACGGGTAAAAGAGATTACCGTCACCAGCACCTGTGAACATCATTTAGTGACGATTGATGGTAAAGCTGCGGTAGCATATATACCAAGAGGGAAAATAATTGGTCTTTCCAAAATCAATCGTATAGTGCGTTTTTTTGCTCAACGACCTCAAGTCCAAGAACGAATGACACAGCAAATATTAGTTGCGTTGCAAACCTTGTTACAATCAGACGACGTGGCAGTAACTATTGATGCGACTCATTATTGCGTTAAATCGCGTGGTGTAATGGATGCAACCAGTGAAACTACCACCACTGCGTTAGGTGGGATTTTTAAATCCAACGCGGCAACTAGACACGAGTTTTTATCTGGTTTGAAATAGTGTTTTGAGCATTGAGAGAACATATACAAGTGATTTCTCTCAATGCAATTAGAAGGTTATTTACTCTCAACTAGAAGGTTATTTACTCTCAACGATTTTCAAATCGATTGTAATCTAGTAAACCAAATTCTACTGGCTGATCGTCTTGATACCATTGATGGAGAGCATCACTAAATGGCCAAAATTGCTTAGAACTTCGACGTACCGCAAACCTATCCAGTAATTTGATGTAATCTTGCTCTGTTCTCATCACGCTTAGCATTTGATACAGCTCGCTAATCTCATCTTCCTTTACATGCCAAAAAGCGGCAGGGTAACTACCAATTACACCTCGTACTAGGGTTAAATCATCTTCAAGTGGCGTTCGTGTTTCTGCTTCATTGAATAAACTACTGATGTTTTTATGGGCATTGTTTCTTAATAAAGAGAATAGCTGTTGCTGTCCATTTTGTGCCTCAACCATAATCATGCTGATTTGTGGAAGGGCGTTTTCATCCATCCCAGTAATGTGGTCAAATTTCCTGAGTATCGCTTCGTTTTCAGCTTTTAGCCCCGTATTATTAATGGCATATCTCTGGTCTAGAACGGGAGACAATTTACTTTTAATCATCTCAAATAACTCAGCTTGATAATCAGTTGTTTGATAAGGCACTTGGCTTGGTTGATCAAAAGGCTGCACATTTCGAGTCATAAAATCATTTAACTGCTTACTTTTATCTTGATACCAAGACTGATGCACTTCGTGGCGTATCTCTTTGGGCAGCAAGCTCAAAAAGTTACTTTCCCCTTCTAGACGTAAAAAATCCATATACAGTCGAGTCACTAATTGGTGTCCGTAATTGCCATAAACGTCAAAGCCCGCAACCAGTAAATAATGGATACGCTCTAATAATCCATAATCTATAATCCAAGCCGTTTTAGGCTGCGTACCTACCATCCCCTGAACTACTGAAGCGCTGTCAAAATGCCTAAAAATAGTCAGTGCCGCATTCGGGTTAACATTATTTCCAGTCCAAAGAACGTCAGTGGTCAAATTTGCGCCATTATTAAACCATTTATTGGTAAATTCAGATTTTGCTGCAAGATAATCCGCTTGTTGTTTAGAGTACGAAATCCAATTAGTAATAGGATTGATAATGGTTTCTTGTTCTCCTGGTAGTTTTAAATTGGCTTTTTGTTCAGTATAAAATTGATTGATTTCAGGGACATTGGCTTTTTCTGGATCAATGAAAAATACCCAAAATCGATCATTAATAACATTCAGTGCAAGTTGCCCACGACATACAGGCCCTTTAATAAACGCCATGATAGTTTTTTGAGCGTTATCCACTAAAAAATTAAACCGACTTTTAACTGGAAGTTGAACGAATGCCGTCATCGGATTAGCGGCTATTTCTGGCTGATAGCTTGGCATGGTATCAACATTATATTCAGTATCGATGAACCATTTAGCCCAATCGCTAAAACGTTGTTGATTGAGTGCATATGGCATATGCGTTTTATCCACAATAGTGGCCTGTTCAGGTATCAATCGATAATAAACTCGCTCTACCTGTGGTGGATCATAAGGGCGACGAGTGGATATTCGTTTTACTGGTTGGCCTGGTGGTGTAGATGATCTAACCAGTGTAAAAAAACGTGGTTGTTGGTCTATTTCAGAAAAATACAGATGGAATAAAAATAGATGTTCGTACAAATAGCGCGCACTAAGCTGAGTTTTTAAATCGCTTTTGTTAAGAAACGCCTCCCATTTAACAATATGTCGCTGTTCTTCATCAGAGATTGGTTTGTCACTCGGCATTAAACCACCTTGCTCCAACCAACTCATCAAGGTGTTGAACTCAGAGCTTGATAAATTAGGCATGCCATAAGGCATTCCCCATTCAGGGTAATCTTTCTGATAAGTAGCATGTTCTTCTATTGTTGGACATTGCTCATTTCTATAAATAGAAAAATCAAATCCTTCTAATTGATCTTTTTCGGGTAACGGATAAAGTTCTTTTTGAAGCAACATTTTTGCCATTAATCCTGCTTCTAGATTCGCTTGGCGAGTTTGGTTGCGTTCATTTAATACCGGATGAAATTCCGCGTCTCTCCATTGCTGAGTAGTTTGCGCGTCTTCGAATAGACGAGTAGGGGTGCTTGCTACCAATCGAGTACCATTATAAACCGGATTTTTACTTGCTCCGCGATCAATGCCTTGCGTAGATGACATCTTATATTGACACGGCGAGTCGTAGCAGGCGTGACAAACCACACAACGCTGTTCAATAACCGGTTTAACGTTATTGACGTAATGCTCTGCTAACGCAGTACCGTAAGGTACTTGACGTTCTCTGACAGATTCTTCACCAAATAGTTGATCAAAATTGAGTCCAGCGTAAGTTGCGCAGCCAGAAAAGACTATAACGCCCAAAATAATAATGCTTTTACGTAGACTCATATCTTTACCGTATGTTATCTGATAATAGTTCAAAAGTTATAGGCTGAATCCTACGCAAAATCTAACGTTAATGTAAGTAATCTGAGGTAAATAACCTCAAATTATGGCAACTTAGGGATTTTTGGGAGCCGCCCTTTTTTATAAGGTGAAAGTCTAAACTCAACATAATAGAAGCGATTATTGAGTTAAAATGTGTAATTTCATTAGATAAAAGCAAACGTTTTCTTATGAGTTAGAGCCGGTTTTTTAACCATAGATTGAATTAATAGTAGGTTTTATATCAAAACTGTCATATAACAATGGTATCTCTATTCACAGACGACTAAGAGGTAACACGTTATGAATGAACAATATCTAGAAGCTGACGGATTAGAACTACTAGATGCATTAGAAATTGGTTTTGACTTGTCAGATTATGAGTTAGATGACGATGCTTTTGATGAGGCATTGTAAAGATAGTAAAACACTAAGAACTAGCTGATATTAAGGGAAAAACAGAGGAAAAACGTATAAAAATGCATAAATCGCTTTATCAATTTTGATAGTAATCCTTGATATCTGCTACACTCTTAGGCCAAATTTCTAAGAGCTATTCGCAGATGTCCAATTCCCAACTCTCTTTTTCTGATCTAAATCTTGATCAACCACTTATTGATACCTTATCTAAGCTTGGGTTCGAACAACCAACAATGATACAAGAAAAAGCGATTCCTCATGTGCTTGAAGGAAAAGATGTCTTGGCTGGAGCCCAAACAGGAACAGGTAAGACGGCCGCTTATGGTTTACCTATTATTCACAACTTGATGCATAAAACCAAGCCGACCCACGACTCCTCGCAACGAAGAGTAAGAAGCTTGATTCTTGTGCCGACACGAGAGTTAGCGCAGCAAGTGTTCGATAGCTTGATAAGTTATGCCGAGCATTGTGATCTACGGATTGTGGTCGCGTATGGTGGAACCAGTTTACAGGTACAAAGAAACAATTTAAAAAACGGTGCAGATATTTTAGTCGCGACTCCTGGACGGTTGCTCGATCATGCTTTCACTAAAACCGTCGATTTACGCCATACAGAAACCTTAGTTCTTGATGAAGCGGATCGTATGTTAGATATGGGGTTTCTGCCGGATATAAATAGAATTTTAAAGCTGCTACCAACCGAGCGACAAACGTTGTTTTTTTCGGCAACCTTTCATGAACGAGTAAAAAAAATTGCTCATCAAATACTGACCAACCCACAACAAGAGCAAGTATCACCAAGTAACAGCACCGCACTTACGGTGTCGCAAATTGTTTATCCTGTCGATAAAAGTCGTAAAAGTGAACTGTTAGCCTATTTAATTGGCTCACGCAATTGGCAGCAGGTTTTGGTCTTTACTAAAACCAAGCAGGGCAGTGATGCATTAGTTAAAGAACTCAAGCTCGATGGTATTAAAGCGGCTTCTATTAATGGTGATAAAAGCCAAGGAGCACGACAAAAAGCCTTAGATGATTTTAAATCCGGTAAAATACGCGCTTTAATCGCTACTGATGTTGCAGCTCGTGGGCTCGATATTCATGAACTTGAATGTGTTATTAACTACGATATGCCATATAAAGCAGAAGATTATATACATCGTATTGGGCGTACAGGACGAGCTGGCAATACGGGTAAAGCAGTATCGCTATTGGCGCGCAATGAAGAATACTTATTGAAAGCAATAGAAGATTTGCTAGATGAGCGTTTACCGCAAGAGTGGTTAGAAGGCTACGAACCGAGTCTGATAGAGGAAAGTGAGCATGACCAACCGAAGCGTAAACAGAGTCGTTCTGCAGAGAAACGCAAAATGAAGTCAAAACTCAATATTCATCGTCAAAGAGGAAAGCGCAGTTAGGAATATTTTCTGAGTTCTTCGTTACAGGCTTCTGAATTGGAAAAATCACAAGCTATAGGCAATAAAAGCGAACGTAGGTTAGTTGGCTGAAGCTTATCTTGTGATTTTATATTTAGCATTGTGGACATTTGCTGGTTAAATAGTGACCAGTGCTTGAGTAGTATTTCATCTTGATTGTCGGTTTCTGGTTGCCAAACTTTATTTAGTAATGGTTTTAAACTAATAGCGGCGTGGGCAGTATATATTAGTTGCCATTTCATTTCCCAAAGCACTATCTGATGATCTGGATTAGTTTTATTGTGTTCACAAATTAACTTTTGAGTAGCGGTTTCAAAGGTGCCAGATTGGTCAATAAAGTAATCAAAAAACTTACCTTCTTGCCTAACTGCGTCAGCTATAAATTGCAAAGGCTCAGGATTAAGTAGCATGTGCGCCATTAGTTTCATAATAAAATTGTATAATACAACTTGTGCTGGTTTATCTTCAGGGAACTGATCGATGAGCGCTTGCAGATAGTTTTGCATATAAGCGTTTAACGTATCACTTACTGTATACCATATTTGCTCTTTGCTACCAAAGTGATGGCGTATTAAGCTATGAGACACTCCGGCACACTCGCTAATATTTCGTAGTGATACTTTTTCATAGCCGAATTGGCAAAACATTTTTCCGGCAGTTGCTAAAATTAGGTGTTTAGTCTCTTCTGCCGTTTGGGCACTTCTCTTGCCTTGTCTTCTACAAATCATAATCTTATCTCAAATGTTGAGCATGTATTTTAGTAAAAATAATCTTTGTCGTCATCACTTTATTATCCATTTGGAAAGTATAGTTACTTGTTATTATCAATAAGTTGAGCTTGGTAGCAGTTAAATTGGTATAAGGGCTAAGTCACTCAGTATGAGCAGCTTAATTAGATGACTAGCCAAGAGTCGTTGGTAGAAATAGTTATTTGCTTACGGCTGTAGAGAAGAGAGGCGACGACCAATGACGCCTCTTGAGAAGCCTAGTTACACAATTTTTCGAGTTGACTTAGTAGTTGGTCGATATCGCTAGAGGTTATATCTTTGTGTGTGGCAAATCTAATGGGGTTACTTGGCGTAATGAGTATGTCTTGTGCCTGTAAAGACTGCGCTATTTGTTCTAGATTGATGCTGTTATCTACTTTAGCGAATACCAAGTTGGTTTGAACATGTTCTGGCTTAAGTGAAAAGCCTTTGATATTCACTAATCCGTTAGCCAGTCGCTTAGCATTAGCATGATCGGTAGACAATTGAGCAATTTGATCGGTTAAGGCAATTTTAGCTGCCGCAGCTAAAATACCGGCTTGTCGCATACCACCGCCTAACATTTTACGTATTCTACGAGCTCTTAGAATAAATTCACTTGAGCCAAGTACCAGCGAGCCGATTGGCGCGGCTAACCCTTTAGACATACAGATAGTGATTGAATCAAAGTATTTTACGATTTCGGTTATATCTACATCTAAAGCAACGGCAGCGTTGTATACTCTTGCACCATCTAAATGCAGTTGTAGCCCATGTGAATTCGTAAATTCTCTTGCTTGTTGCAAGTAATTAAGCGGTAATACTTTGCCATTGATGGTGTTTTCGAGGCTTAGCAAGCGAGTGCGTGCAAAGTGAAAATCATCTGGCTTAATTGCTGAGTGCAACTTCTCGAAGCAAAGCGTCCCGTCCGGATTGTTCTCTATGGGTTGAGGTTGAATTGAGCCTAATACCGCGGCACCGCCCGCTTCGTATTTAAAGTTATGCGCTTGTTGCCCACATAAATACTCATCTCCTCGTTGGCAGTGAGCCATAAGTGCTAGCAAATTGGCTTGAGTACCGGATGTTGTGAATAATGCCGCTTCAAATCCATGTCGCTCAGCGGCCCATTTTTCTAGTTCATTTACGCTGGGGTCATCGCCATAAACATCATCGCCTACTGGTGCATTTGCCATCGCATTACGCATTGCTGCGGTCGGTTGTGTAACTGTATCTGAACGATAATCCATCATTATTCTCTTTTTTCTATGACTGGTTGTAGCCAAAAGTCATTAAATATAACCGCAAAGCTTGGCTTTTGAGAGGCAAGCAATCGTCTTGGAATCAATAATATACCCTTCTACAATCATATTTTCGAGTTGCTTAACTGAAAGGGACAGTACTTCAATGACTTCATCGTCATCGCAGGCATATCTTGAGGTTTTTTGTAATTGAGTTGCGACATATAAAGTTTGTCTCTCGTTACAAAATCCAGCCAATGGAATCAGGTCGCCAAGCGCTTTAAACGAGCCTGCACTGTATCCTGTTTCTTCCTCTAATTCTCGGTGTGCGCATTGTAAAGGGCTTTCATCTTTTTCTACCGTACCAGCAGGAAATTCATACAACCAATCATTTATTGAAGGTCGATACTGTTTAAGCAGTAAAATTTCACCATTATCAAAGATCGGCAAAATGACTGCTGCACCAGGGTGTTGAATAGTTGTGTGCAATACCTGCTTTTTATTGGGTAACGTAATCTCAGTTTCGACCAGAGATAAATTTTTCCATTGATGAATGAGTCGTGCCATAGCGATCTTCTTCTATTTTTATGCGTTTAATTGCTTAATAAATACTGAGGTAGTTTATTGAATCATAGCGCTGTGCACTTAATCTTGAAACTGTGTACCCAATATTGAAAACAAACTATTCAAAAATAATAATATTGTTTACTGTTATTATTTGCACCGTATTTATTTCACATATTGATGTATAGCTAGGTTTATATATAGATCGCGGTGACTAATAACACATTTGTACATGATGCTTACTGTAATCTTAGTTGTTGTTCCGTGCCATTATAGGCAATACAATAACTTTAATGATACTACGTTCTGTAAAATAACAATATATTAACAATATTGTTCGGTTTTCTATATACGTCACAACGATGGTTTTTCTATGACAACGTCTCAAACAACGTCTTATGCACAAAAAGCGCTATTGTCTGAAAGGATAAATAAATTGGTTAAAGCCCTTTCTTATGGAGTCTATGAACGAGAGGATACCATTAAGCTGTGTCTTCTGGCGGCATTATCTGGAGAGAGTGTTTTTTTATTAGGGCCTCCTGGTATCGCTAAAAGTTTAATCGCCAAACGGCTAATTCAAGCATTTGATCGCAGCAGCTACTTTGAATACCTAATGACGCGCTTTTCAACACCAGAAGAAGTATTTGGCCCATTAAGTATTCAAGAATTGAAAGACAATGGGCGATACGTTCGTCTTACTGAAGGGTATTTACCTCAAGCAGAAGTGGTGTTTTTGGATGAAATATGGAAAGCAGGGCCGGCCATTCTCAATACATTATTAACTGTTGTAAATGAAAAAACATTCAAAAATGGTAATGAAATAGAGAATGTACCGATGCGCTTGCTTGTGTCTGCGTCGAATGAGTTACCTGATGAAGACAGTGGACTAGAAGCACTTTATGACCGAATGTTGGTTCGAGTTTTTGTTAATCGAATTCAAAATAAACAAAACTTTAAAGCAATGTTGATGGTGGGCACAGAACAAGAAACCAGTGTACCGACGGAACTTACTATAACCGATCAAGAATATCACTTGTGGCAGGCCGAGCTTGACAAACTTGAGCTAAACGACGAGTGCTTTGAAAAATTGTATGAACTTAAACGCTTACTTGAAGAAAAAGACCAATCGGTGGATAGCGAATCAACAATCAGTGAGTTATACGTTTCGGATCGGCGTTGGAAAAAAGCAGTTAAATTGTTGAAAGCTAGCGCGTATTTTAATGGTAGAGATACAATAAACCCATTGGACCTTTTATTGCTCAAAGACTGTTTATGGCACAGTCCAGAATCACGCAAAGTTGTGCATGATGTTATAAGAGACTTTGCCACCAATTATGCTTTTGACCAACATATGATTAAGCAACGTATCGTTTCATGCCGTGATGGACTAGTCGACATTCAACAAACACTCGAATCACAATTTAGTATCACCCTGCAAGGCGAAGGCGCATCGGGTCTTTTGCGAAAAGGCGGTTATACCTTCAACCTATCAAATGCAAAAAATTATACTGTTGGCAGCGCACGAGGGTTAATTAAATTGGTTCTGTTACAGAGTAACATGTCGGTAAGTGAATCAGAAAAAGGTGATAGCCGTTGGATTTATATTGCTAAAGGTGAATTGGAAAAGGTGATCCGCGAAGGTGGGGGAGATGCCTACGGTTATGTGAATCAGAATACTAGTTTATGCCGACTACGGTTTGATATTAATGTTTCTGGTAGTTTAGTGATTAAAGATATCGCTAATCGCTCAGTATTAGTCGGCCTGGTTACCACTTCCGGATTGGAGCCTGCTCTGTATAGTGATTGGTGTGATCGTGCACAACATGCAGTCGAACAACTTACTCAAGCGGAACATCATTTTCGTAAGGTACGTTCTGATTTTCATGGCGCATTACCACACAGCTTTATTGACGCAGAATTACCGACTCAAATGGAAAGTAGCTTGCAGTCGTTAATGGATGAGTTAGAAGAGGTCAAACGGGACAGTGACAAGGTGACCCAGCGCATAATCAATTTGGACCAATTTTTTGCCTAGGGAAGTTTTATGTTAGGAGCTGATGGTTTAAATTTAGTTATGATGGTGGCCGAATCAGGCATCATAGATAGTGCGGTAAATGATTTAATTGGCCGCTCTCAACTGCTTATGATTCCAGAAAATAAAGCAATTCGAGCTTCCGTAAACAATCAAGTTAACAAGTGGCGCAATGGTATTAAGCGAAAAATCACCAAAGCCTGTGAAACCGATCGTTTATTAAATGAATTAAACACCTATCAAGAAGTGATTCATTTTGATGAAGATACGTTTTACCAAAAAATTGGTTCAATAGTCGAACAACTGGAATGGCACTCGCCGTTTCATACCAAAGCAAGAAAGTTATTAGAGCGTAATAAAGGGGTGCATAACCCTATGTTTGCTCACTATTTTTGTGAACAGTGGTATCAAAGTTTATCGAAAGCAATAAAAGAGGCTGAAATCGCTCAACTAGAGTCAGATAAAGAACAATTTTTAGCGGACCTTTATCAACGTGTCGAAACCATGAAAGAAATGCAAAGTGTTACCGAAGAAGGTGATATTGCTAAACTAGGTCGTTTATGGGATATGGCGGCAGCAAAGTTATCAAAAGGTGATGTTGCTGCAATGAAACGTTACGCTGATTTTCTAAAGCGCAACAAAGAATTGAAAGCGATTGCAGAAAAACTGGGGAAAATGGCTAGCAACGTTACCAACCCAGATTTATATAAAAACGCGGCTGATGATTTAAAACTAGTTGAAGAAAAAAGTGACCAAGCTGCAGATGATATTGTCGGTATTCATGAGAGTGATGATATTAGTCGAATGTTGCCAAATGAAACGATGTTTTTAGCCTATCCTGAACTTGAAGTGGTTTTCTACAAGCATCTAATTGATAAAAGATTAATGAACTATAAAGTGAAAGGCAAAGCAAGAAAACTTAAAAAAGTCACTTCTCAAAAACCAAATGCCAGCCATGTTTTAATAGAGAAGGGGCCGTTCATTATTTGTGTCGATGCGTCGGGGTCTATGTCAGGCTTTCCCGAACAATGTGCAAAAGCAATGGCTTATGCATTAATGCAAATAGCACTAGCAGAAAAAAGAGATTGTTACGTTATCTTATTTTCAACTGAGCAAATTACATATCAATTAACTAAGAATGATGGTTTGCGTGAAGTCAGTGATTTTTTGTCTTACCAGTTTCATGGTGGAACAGATTTACAACCGGTGCTAATAAAGTCGGTCGAATTAATGAACTCTGCCAGATATCGTAATGCGGATATGGTGGTAATATCCGATTTTATTGCGCCTACTCAGCCTGAAATAGTTTTAGATATGGTCTGTTCTTTACAAGCAAAGAATAATCGTTTTCACGCGATTAGTTTGTCAAAATATGGTAATCCTCAATTAATGGCTATGTTTGATCACTGTTGGCGTTATCATCCGAATATGATGGGAAGGTTACTAAAAAAATGGTAACAACTTAATGTTGTGGATATTTATCTCAAGGTCAGGTTATTTGTTATTGATTAACACTTAAGCCTGTTATTTTTAGCCAATTATTATAAAAACAAGGATAACAATAAGGAAAAAAACATTGTTAAAGCATTTTTCGGCTGTGTAATAAAATAATGTTTTATTAGCTAACATCATGAAATTTAAGCTTAATATGACATTCGGATTACAGCTGTACGCTCGAAAGTATTTGCATGAAAGTGTGAACAAGGTCAAAATCAGCGGGTTATAAGCTCAGATGATGAGCTTCCACTAGCAGAGGTTTATATGAAAGTTGTTGATATTCTCAAGCACAGAGGAGAATCTTTGACCAAGCATCACTTGGAAATCAAAGAACTTATGTCGCCTGTGATTAAAGATTACTGGAGTGACTTTGTGACCAAGGCCAATCAAAGCTCCATTTTACATTGGTTCCGCGACAGCGCGTTAGTTCCTGCAATTAATGAAGAAATTAAACCGAGTGAACAAGAAAGCTTTGATCTAAGTGATGAAGCTATTGCATTTTTAGATGAGATGCAAGATAAAATAGGCGAAGAAATTCACGTCGGTGATTGGACTCATATCAGTCAAGAGCGTATAAATTCATTCGGTAAAGTGACCGAAGATATGCAATGGATACATACGGATCCAGAGCGAGCAGAAAAAGAGTCCCCTTTTAAAACGACCATCGCACATGGTTTTTTAACCTTATCAATGCTTTCTAAAATGACCGATAGCGTGGATAGTGAAACGCCTATGTTTCCTACAGCACGTTTAGTGGTTAACGTTGGCTTAAATCAAGTACGTTTTCCTTATCCGGTTAAAGCGGGTAACCAAATTCGAACCAGAAGTAAATTGCTTAAAGTAACGCCTATCAAAAAGGGTGTTGAAGTTGAACGTGAATTGAAAGTTGAAATTGACGGAGTACGGCGCCCAGGTTGTGTAGTCGTCTCGGTTATTAGGTTGTATTTTTAATTTACAACTTAAGTTCATCTCATAGATATATACGAATATAGTTAAATCCAAATACAGTTAAAGTCAAATACATAAGCCACCGAGAATATTATATTGTCGGTGGCTTTTCTATTTGATGTGCAGAATTTAAGGTTAATTAATGCTGAATTATGCTCTGTGATGGTGGCAAACGTTTTTTAAAGACTACCGTTGTTTAAAGACTACTGTTCAGCTGGAATGTACCCATATTGTAGAATTAATTCTTTGGCACGTTTCGATTGAATGAAATCTATGAACTTTTTGCCATCTTGACTGATTTTGTCAGACTGATAGAAAACAATAAAAGGCCGCGATAGTTGATAGGATTTATTCTTAATGTTGTTGGCGTTTGCTTCTATCCCTTCGAACATTATTTCCTTAACCGTATTGTCTACCGAGCCATCAGAAATGAAGCCAATCGCTTGTGGGTTATGATTGACGATAGTTTTTACCATGCTATTACTGCTGACAACCAGATTGGTTGGGTTGATATCAGACACTAATTGTTTGTTAATGACTCGAGTTAACCCTAGTAATGATTCAAAGCTAGCTCGAGAACCAGAAGACAGCTCGCGGGTAACTACGGCGATATCAAGATCTTTTCCACCAAGTTGTTTCCAGTTAGTGATTGTTCCTTTGTAAACATCAAACAGCTGTTGGCGTGAAATATCGTTTATTTTATTAGCATGGTTTACTACCACGCCTAAGCCGTCATAAGCGATAGTTAATGTGGTTAAATCTT
Source organism: Vibrio sp. MA40-2 (assembly GCF_047302445.1). Lineage (NCBI taxonomy): Bacteria > Pseudomonadati > Pseudomonadota > Gammaproteobacteria > Vibrionales > Vibrionaceae > Vibrio > Vibrio sp. MA40-2. Next base: position 394,058 of record NZ_CP178627.1, on the reverse strand, counting down.
GCTGGTATTCAGCTTCGGTTAAGTAGCGAGAGCTCATGCCTATCTCTGCAACGCCTTTGTCTACCATGGTAATACCAGCTGTGGATCCTATACCTTGAACGGCGATGTAACGGGTGTCATATGTTGCATTGAATTCCTCAGCCAATACTTCCATGATGCGAGAAACGGATGTTGAACCCGAAATGTTCACTTGCTTTGCTTGCACCGAAGGTAACAATAAACATACTGATAATAGGGTGGTGAGAACAACACGGTACATAAAATCTCCTGACAATTATTTTTGATTAGCTAAATTGTATTTCTAAGGTATGACATTTTTATGAATGGTAAGCGATTAGTGTTTTTGTAACGGTTAGATCCATTGATAGCGATTAGTGATGGCATAGAAAGTTAATGTGCTTAAGACCAAATTAAGGGCTAAATAATAAATTAGTGTGTCTATTAACAATAAAGTGGCTATTTGTTCAATTGGCATTAATATGAGTTATACTTAGACGAACGACATTAATTATGGAGCTGAATATGCATATATCTGAGATAGAGCAATTCCGTCTTGAGAAAGCGGTTAGCGCCATGTGCTCAAGTCGAAATCAAAGTATATTAGCTGAAATGGGCAAAGCTCAGTATGAAATATATTCGGAAGGCGTAATATTTACCAAGTTATGTTTTTTGCTAGATTCTTCGCATGTAAATAACGAATATTCAATAGCGAAATTAGAATATAATTCGAGTACAAATGTCTGGGCGCTTTTTGTTGCACAACGAGATCAAAGTAGTGATGAGCTATTGGCTTGGTTACCTTACCCGCATTTAAAACCTAACACAGATTTTATGCCACTGTTGAATGAAATTGAATTAGACCCTTATCAGCTAATCTGGTAGTAAAAGAGAACGATTTTGTTCCCTTTTATGTTTACGATTTGACCTGTTGTCTAAACTCTTTTGGTGTCATCCCTTGCACACCTTTGAACGCTGTACTGAAATGCGCTGCACTTTTGAAGCCAGATTCAGTTGCGATTTGTGCAATTGATTTATTGCTTAATCTGAGTTTTGTTGCTGCGTGATTAACACGTTTGGTTTTTAATATTTGAGAAAAGCTCAAGTTTTCTGCTGCTAAGCGCCTTTTGAGAGTGGCAATGGACATGCCTAAGAAGTGCGCTGTTGTTTCTAAAGAAACATCGTTTTCGATATTTATTTCAATGAAAGCAATTACCTTTTCGGCTGTACCTTGGTTACAAGCGCTCTTGATAATAGGGAAGAAACCAGGCTCGATTGACAGCATTTCATACACGAGTGCTTGTGCTAGCGATTCCAACGTCGCTTCTGAACTGGATCCACTTTGTTTGGCATGTAATAACAGCTCCAAAATGTTTTTTGCGGTAGAGTGCTGGTCACTCAATGCAAAATTTTGTAACGGTTGTTGGTCAGCTAAAGACGCAGAGTGTTGTAAGTTGTCGCAAAACTGTCTAAATAAGCTAGGCTCAAATGTGACTATTTCTGCACTAAAATAACCATTTTTAGCGTGGGATTCTAAACAATCTATCCGTTCTGAGTGGTAAATAGAGAACTCACCCGCCTTGAGAATGCGAGATTGTTGTTCTTTTGTTTGGTAGCTCACTTCTCCATTGGAAATAAAAATGATACCGCATTGAGTTAGTGGGTAGCGGTTGGTTTTCCTGGCAATAAAAACGTCATGTTTATAGACTTTAATTCGAGACATATACTCACATTGTTTTAATAAAAAGGTGCAAATCATGCACCTTTAGTAGCATAAAAGTGTCGTTAGAATACTCTAATTACACCGATTTAAGTTCGGGAAATTGTTGGGTTGGTTTGGCGACAATATTTCGAGTTTCTATATTGACCTCACTTAATACTATTTCTAGCACATCACCAAGTTTGTAAACGTGATCATCGTCTATAGATACTATTCCTAGTTCCCAATTAAGGTCGATTCGTTCTTTGTCCGCTGTAATTAATGAGCTTGGTATAAATGCCGTTGCACCATTTTCGATGATACGCACTCTTAATCCAGCTCGGTTAATATCAAATATTTCACCATTATATTTGGTTGCCTTTTGTGGCTCATTAATTAGGCTTCTAGCATATAACCAGTCGGCGACGTTTCTCTCAGCAAATTTATGATGTTTACGAATTAATGCTAATTCGTCACCGATTTTACTGTCTAGCGGTATAGTTGGCGATACACCTAATATGTGCGCTTTTAATAATCGATGATTAATCATATCGCTATATTTGCGGATTGGTGAAGTCCAGGTCGCATAAATATCTAAACCCATAGCGTAATGTTCTGAAGGCGTTGTACTTATTTCACTGTAGGCTTGTGATTTTCTTAATCGGTTATCTAAATAGGACGTGTCTTGCGTGTTTAACCAACGTCTTAACGCGCTAAAGCCCTCTAATGTTGTGAGATTGTGTTCATCAAAGCGCTTGTCATCATCTGAAGTGGCTAATTTGCAATCAACTACTTCAGAGTTAATCAGCTGTACAACGTCTTTAATTTTTTCAGCTTTAAATCCTGAATGAGTATTAAAAATTCCAGCTGAAAATTGCTGTTTCAGAATCATACCAGCACAAATATTGGCAGTGATCATGCATTCTTCAACAATTTTATTTGCCGTTCTTCGTTGTTCTGTATGGATCGCGAGCACGTCATTGTCATCACTTAATTCAAAACGGTAGTCAGGGCGGTCTTGAAAAACCACTGCGTTACTTTGTCTCCATTCTGCTCGTGCGGCAGCCAGCGATGATAAGTCTTTAATTACCTTAGCTTCGGTGCTACTCGGTTGCCAATCTTGACTCGTTCCGTTTTCAAGCCAGTCTGAAACCTGGTCATAAATCAAGCGTGCATGAGATTGTATGCGAGCTGCAAAAAATGAGATATCGTCTTGTATCACGCCATCTTTAGAAATAGTTACAGTGCAACATAACGCGAGACGAGTTTGTTTTTCTACTAGCGAGCAGAGCTCATCGGCTAACTCTCTCGGCAACATAGGAATGTTTCTGCCAGGAAGATAGATAGTAAAACCTCGTTCTCTAGCCACTTTATCCATTTCACTATCAGCAGGGATATAAGCCGTCGGGTCAGCTATAGCGACCATGAGTTTGAAGCCACCAGATTCAAGCTGTTCTGCGTATAAAGCATCATCCATATCTTTGGTTGATTCGCCGTCTATAGTGACAAAAGGTATTTCGGTAAGATCAACTCGCTCTAAACGTTCATCATCGATTTGTTGCCAGTCATCAATTCCTGCGGGTTCACAGTTAGGCAGATCATTTTCAGCTAGCGTAACCCACCACGGGGCAATTTTATCGTTGCCATCAGTGATCTTGTTACTTATCTCAACTAAAAAGCCTTTATTATCAGATAGTGGATGCTGAACGAGATGCGCAACAACCCAATCGCCATCATGTAATTGTTGTGGACTAAAGCCTTTCTTCGCTTTGGCTTTGAATGTGACGTGTTTAAATTGAGTCTTGTCGGCTACAACATTAAGCCTTCCTTTAATCATTTTTATTCGGCCGATAAAACGATTTAGGTTTTGTTCAACTAACTGATCCGGTTCAGCGACCTCTTTTCCGTTTTCAGTCCGGATGAGGGCTACCACCTTATCACCATGAAGACACTTCTTCATATATGGAGGCGGGATAAAGAAACGAGTTTTACTGTCCACTTCAAGAAAACCAAAGCCTCTCTCAGTTGCTTTGATTACGCCTTCTTTCGTTGGGATGTTGTCCTTTATTTGCTGCTTTAATTGAGCTAGTAGGGGATTATCTTGAAACATGTTGTATTTGTCTGCTTTGATTTACTGCGCGATTCATAGTGAGCGCAAACTGGGCTGTGGGTTAACTATATCATTGCAGTGATCTATTACTACTATTTCATCTTATTTATTACTACTATTTTATCTTATTTATTACTACTAACACACTCAATTTATTACTGTTGTAATGCTTAGTTTTTATGATTATGTGTTTTTTTTTGACATTGCCGAGGAACGAGTCGTATTAATAAGCCATCGACGCCTAAGATTAACCTGTCGTTCAATAATACTGGTGCTCAGCAATATAGCGATCTAGTTCTGATTTTGATGTTTTAATAAAAAAAATAGGATTAAATTAGATAAAAGTGTGATGTATTTCAATTTTTTCTGGATTTTTTCTGCGAATTAGGGCATTATTCGCCCCCCTTAGATATGTCCCTAATGGCTTGATGCGTTTTTATACTCTTGGCTTCTGAATGGAATTGGTGCGAATGGTTCGTGCAACCATTGAAGTATTGGAATTGGAAGAGCACATGGGACCGATGAATTATTAGCAAAAATAGGATCCTAATGCAAGATTCCGATATTAAGTTCAGTGACTTAACACTGAATGACCAATTACTGTCCGCGTTAACCGACATGGGCTTTGTTTCTCCAACTCCCATCCAAGCTGCTTCAATACCATTTCTTTTAGAAGGCCGCGATGCTCTAGGTAAAGCACAAACAGGTACTGGTAAAACAGCCGCGTTTTCTTTACCGATTCTAAATAAAATTGAACTTAAACAGTATAAACCACAAGCAATCGTACTTGCGCCAACTCGTGAGCTCGCGATTCAGGTTGCGGCTGAGATCAAGAATTTAGGCCGTAATATTAAAGGACTAAAAGTGCTTGAAATTTATGGTGGCGCGTCGATCGTTGATCAAATGCGTGCACTAAAAGCTGGCACTCATATTGTTGTTGGTACGCCTGGGCGTGTACAAGATTTAATAAACCGAGATCGCCTGCATCTTGGTGAAGTAAAAACATTCGTTCTAGATGAAGCGGATGAAATGCTTAATATGGGCTTTGTAGACGATGTTACCGCTATTATGGAACATGCTCCTGAAACTGCGCAACGCGTACTGTTTTCAGCAACAATGCCTCCAATGTTGAAAAAAATTGTTGATAGATTCTTACGTGATCCAGCACGAGTTGACGTTGCGGGTGCTAACCATACTGTTGATAAAGTAGAGCAGAAGTATTGGGTTGTTAAAGGTGTAGAAAAAGACGAAGCAATGACTCGTCTATTAGAAACCGAAGAAACCGATGCATCTATTGTATTTGTACGTACTCGTCAAGATACCGAAAGACTAGCCGATTACCTTTCTGCACGTGGCTTTAAAGTTGCTGCGTTACACGGAGATATTCCACAGTCTCTTCGTGAACGTACAGTTGACCACATAAAAAAAGGTGTAATCGATATACTAGTAGCAACAGATGTTGTGGCTCGTGGTCTCGATGTACCGCGTATTACACACGTTTTCAACTACGATATTCCATTTGATGTAGAATCTTATATCCACCGTATCGGTCGTACAGGTCGTGCTGGACGTAAAGGGACTGCAATCTTACTTGTTCGTACCAATCAAATTCGTATGTTGCGTACCATTGAGCGTGTAACGAAATCAAGTATGCAAGAAATTCAATTGCCACTTCGTGATCAAGTTGCTGAGTCTCGCCTTGCTAAATTAGGTGCTGAATTAGAAAGTGAAAAAGAAAATCCTTCTTTGGTTAACTTTGCTGAGTTGGTTGAGAAGCTGCAAACATCTTTAGAAATTGATGCGACAACACTTGCTGCCATGTTGCTTCAACGTGCTCAAGGTAAAACACCTTTATTTTATAAAGGTCCTGACCCAATGATTGCGGCTATTGAACGTGATAAGAAGCGTCGTTCAGAACGTCGTGATAGTGATCGCCGTGGTGAAGGCCAAGGACGCAGCTATGGTGGCGCAACTAAAGATTGGGATACCTATCAGCTACAAGTTGGCCGTGAGCAAGGTGTTCAGGTTAAAGATATTGTAGGTGCACTGGCTAACGAACTTGGTTTAACTAAAGGGTCTATCGGTGCAATTAAATTGGCTCAAGGGCATACTTTTGTTCAGTTGCCTAAAACAATGAATTCAGACACGACTGGTAAGCTGCGTAAACTTCGTATTAGACAAAAAGAAGTATCAGCTGTTGTATGTGATTTTTCTGATTTCCGCGAGTCGCGTGGTGGCCGAAGTGAAGGTGGTCGCAGCGAAGGTGGCCGTCGTGACGGTGGTGGTTATCGTGGAAACCGTGAAGGTGGACGTGGTGGCAACAGAGGCGCAGGTAAAGATGGCGAACGTCGTTTTGACCGTAATCGTGGTGGTGACAACCGAGGTGGTTATCGTGGCGAAAGATCTTCTACTCGCGGTGCAAACACTTCTCCTCGTAGAGACGCTTAATTCACATCAGCACTCCATAAAGAATAAAAAAACCGAGCATTTGCTCGGTTTTTTTTATAAAAGAGTCAATTATAGCGATACAATTGGTTTGAAATTTAGCCCTAATGTTTGGTGCTAAATCAGCTTTTCTCTTCTCTTCTCTTCATCATCGGCACTGCCACTTAGCTTGGTTGTAGTCATCTTTTTCTTATCTATTCACTATCTATTTATTCTTCATTTACTACCTTTTTCATCTATACGTTCACTCTATACCCTGCATTATCGCTGCCAAATGATGGTTACTAATTCTTTAGATTAATTGCTCTGATGAATGGAAGTGGGCATATCAATTGTTTTAATACTATTAAAGCAAACTAAATTTAACCGATGCTAAAGTTCCTGCAAACGAAGCAAACATTAAATTGATAAATTATTTCGTTAAAACGATTATAATTTTAATTTGTATTGTTGTATGATGAATATGTTGGTTTAATTCAATACTAGTAAAAAATATAAACATGATCTTAATCAACAAAATTGCTGCTCAATGTAATTTATTTTCAATAAAAGTTGAAAGATTCAAAAATTATTGAATAATGGGCGTAGGAAATGGGGCACTGAATGTGCAGAGCTAGATAACAAAGGATACCTGTCTTATGGCAAACAAGTTTGTACTCGTGATTAACTCTGGTAGTTCGTCTTTGAAATTCGCAGTAATTGAATCAGAATCAGGTGATGCGTTATTGACTGGCTTAGGTGAATGTTTTGGTCTTGACGATTCACGCATGAGTTGGAAATACCAAGGTGAAAAAACAGAAGTTTCAATTAAAGAGGCTGGCAATCATCATCAGGCAGCTATAGCAATACTTGTAGATTTGGTAACTAAACTTGGCTTAACTGACAGCATTGTTGCTGTTGGTCACCGTGTGGTACACGGTGGCGAAATATTTAAAAAATCAGTGTTAATTGATGAAACAGTGATAAAAGATATTGAAGCAGTACAAGATCTAGCGCCACTGCATAATCCAGCTAACTTGTTAGGAATCCATGCGGCTCTTAAAGCATTCCCATCACTACCTCAAGTCGCTGTATTTGATACCGCATTCCACCAAACAATGCCTGCTAAAGCATTTACTGGTGGGATAGCTCATGAGCTTTATGAGCAATATGCGATACGTCGTTACGGTTTCCACGGTACTAGCCATTTCTATGTGAGTCGTGAAGCGGCTAAAATGCTGAATAAACCAGTTGAACAATCGAGCTTTATTTCTGTTCACCTAGGTAATGGTGCATCTGTATGTGCTGTTAGTAATGGTGAAAGCGTTGATACTTCTATGGGCTTTACTCCACTAGCTGGCTTGATGATGGGTACTCGAAGCGGTGATTTAGACCCAGGTGTAATCGAGTTTTTGCTTAAAAAAGGTTGGAGCCAAGATGAAGTTTTTGACACGCTGAATAAAAAATCTGGTTTCTTAGGAGTTTCTGGATTAACCAGCGATGCTCGCGGAATTCTTGATGCAATGGAAGAAGGGCATGCAGGGGCGAAACTTGCGTTTGAAGTATTTACTTATAGAGTAGCTAAGTACATCGGTTCTTATATGATTTCGTTAGATTCACTGGATGGTATTATTTTTACTGGAGGAATAGGTGAAAACTCTTTGCCAATTCGTAGTGAAATATTGAGTTACCTTAACCTTCTAGGCTATAAAGAAGATAGAGCGAAAAACGAAGCAGCACGATTTGGCGCCAGTGGTTTCATTACTCAAGAGGGGACACCTGTTGCAATGGTGATTCCTACTAATGAAGAGTTAGTGATTGCACAAGATGCGATTGCTTTAATTTAATTGCTTACATAACTGCAGTTAACATGTAATTATTTGCTTTACTATATAGCGGCTATCATTTGATAGCCGCTTTTTATAGTATGCTGGTCAGAATAATCTGCGGTAAAGGCTTATCGATCAATGACCATTTCTCTGTTTGAACGATTTTAAATGTTGTCAGTTGGTAAAATTAATGTACTATCTGGTGTTACAAAAAAATTATGTATGTTTTTTATCCGAATATAATTTGTGGGTATAGTTTTCGAATATAGTTCGCTGGCATAGTTCGTAGACATAGTTCGTCGGCATAGTTTGGCGACATAGTTTGTGGCTGTGTTACTGGCAGATATAAAACGGTTAATATTAGTTGGTTGAATATATGGATATAGTAATCGCTGGTACGATTTTTACCGTGCTTACAGGGCTTATGTTGTTTAGCTATCATTTAGCAACAACTAGAGTCGTTATGAGCCAACCTTCCACAGTTATTTTAGATACATCAGGTCACGTCATTTTTTTAAGCCAATCATTTCAAGACATAACATTTTTGGGTTTAACATCAGACAATTTCGTACAACTTGATTCTAATTTCCTGCAATTCTTACAACAAAATACCGACAAATCATTTCACTATAAATATCAATCTCACGATTCTAATTATTATTATTCCTTTTTTGGACAGAAAATTTATTTTCGAGGTAAAAGATGTTGGCAAATTACGGTTAATCTCGATTTGTCTAGCCTACAACATGCTCAGGAGTCTTTAGGTGAGCGCCTTGTATACAACAAAGCATTTCTACAGAGTATTATTCACAATATTCCTGACGCCGTTGGGATGACAGATGAAAATTTAGTGTATGAAGCCTGTAATCAAAGTTTTGTCGAAGCATTAGGAATCGCAGATCCAAATGAGTTGATTGGTAAGAAGTTAGATGAGGTTGCAGATAAAAGTATTGCCGAAAAATTTGCTGCATCAGATAAAAGTGTTTTAGATACTGGAGAGGAATTCCATATTGTCGATGAGGTTATCGATAAATCTGGCAATAAACAGTGGATAGAAGCTAGAAAGTTTATCTATTTTGATAGAGAAACCAATAAAAGAGGGCTTTTTATTGTCGCTCGAGATATCACGGAGGGGCAAATCGCTAAGCAAGCATTACAACAAGCTAAAGAGGAATTTAAGCGCTTAAGTTTGATTGATGGGCTGACTGATATTGGTAATCGTCGCTATTTTGATGAGACGTTACACTCTGTTTGGAACTCTCATTATATTCAACAGACACCTATGACTATAATGTTTTGTGATATAGATGAGTTTAAAGGCTTAAATGATAAATATGGCCATAGTGAAGGTGACCGAACCTTAATTAAGGTAGCTAGCGCATTGCAAAAATCACTCACCCACGAGCAAGATCGAGTGTTTAGGATAGGTGGGGAAGAGTTTGCGTTCATATTGCCAAATACTGACAAGAATAAAGCCGACATAATATCTGCTCGAATACACGAACATGTTGAAGCGCTTCAAATTGCTCATGATGAATCTAACATAAAGCCTGTTTTAACTATTAGTGTTGGTGTTATTACTTTAATTCCCCAATGCCTTGATTCCGTCGTTGATACATTAGAAATAGTCGATCAAGCGTTATATCAGGCTAAATCCAACGGTAAAAACCAAACGACCTATGCGGCGTGAATAGCATAATTTCAGTGTAAAGCTAACACATGTTTATTCCCATCTATAGATCTATAACCAAACATAGTATGTTGTGTTAACGATGCCTATCGCGTCGAATAAGTCAGTTAGCTAACCGCTTAGTAAGTCAAATATTCGTAAAATTAGAGTAACTAATATGAAAAAAATAGATCTTGATAAAGAAGTTGATAGGACGGGTAGTCACTCTCTGAAATGGGAGTTTATGAAAAAGATTTCGCCTCATGTTAATGAAGATACACTTCCGTTGTGGGTCGCTGATATGGATTTTCCCTGTGCACCCGAAATTATCGATGCGATGCGCGTTCGAGTTAATCAACAAATTTTTGGTTATAGTATGGCTGACCAAGGCTATTACCAAAGCGTACAAAGTTGGTTTCAATCGCGGTTTAATTGGTCGGTTGATACTGATGATATAGTCACTACCAGTGGTGTCATTCCGGCACTAGAAGGTCTAATTTCTATATTTTCCCAGCCGAATGAGGGCGTGATTATCCAGCCTCCGGTTTATCATATGTTTGCCACTGTTATAAACAGAACAGGGCGAGTAGTAGTAGATAACCCTTTGATCAATAAGCAAGGTGTCTATTCAATTGATTTTGACAACCTAGAGAAAAAAGCTAAAGTAGCTAGCAATAAAGTGATGTTGTTTTGTAGTCCGCATAACCCTACTGGGACCGTTTGGTCTGCGGAAGATCTGATTAAAGTCGCAAATATTTGTTTGGAGAATGATGTATTACTTGTAAGTGATGAAATTCATTTCGATTTAGTCAGAAAAGGAGTAACACACTATCCTCTAGCGTCATTACTCCCCAATGAAGATAAAATTATTACATGCACAGCGCCTAGTAAAACGTTTAATCTAGCCGGCTTACATATTTCGAATATTGTGATTCAAAACCAACATTTTAAACAGAAGTGGAATGAGAAACTTGGTCTTTCGTTACCTTCTCCTATCGCTATCTCTGCAGTTAAAGCCGCTTATACTTATGGAGAACCTTGGTTAGAGCAGGTGATCGATTATATAGACAGCAACTTTGATTTCGCTAAGTCATACTTAGAAAAAAACTTGCCGAAAGCGCAGTTTATCGTTCCTGAAGGCACCTATTTCATTTGGCTAGATTTGACTGCTTATGGTTTAACGCCAGCTAAGATAGACGATTTGATGGTAAAAAAAGCTAACGTCTTATTAGAAGGTGGAACCATGTTTGGTAAAGAAGGCAAAGGTTATCAGAGAATAAACATTGCCTGCCGTCGTGCCATACTTAGTCAAGCTTTAGACAGAATATGCAGCGCTTTTAGCGAGTAAATTATCAATGATTGATATATGCTCATCCGTAACGCCTGCTCGTCGTTGGTATTTCGGTTGAGTTCTATCATTTTCAAAAGGATGATGCCATCCTAAGGTGGTCTCAATAAAATGAATCGCGAAATTTTCGGAAATATCAAGACATCCCGCTAAAACCGTATCAACGTAGCTTTGCACTATAGGAGCTTGCTCTGTGGGGGAGTTTATGCTGTTTGTTACGTAGGCCCATACTGGCTTGGTTGAATCTAATCTACCTGGCATATCTATTTTATTATGATTGATTTTAATACGAGAATAACCAGCTTCTCTAATGTCGAAATCATTGAGTGAGCTATCATTAACTTCAAGTAAAACACCATTAACTTGACCTTCACCAATCTCAACCGCTAAAGGTGATAGCTGGTAGCTATCATCAATTAAACTCCAGTGACGGACTAGTCCACTGACTACTACGGGGATAGCCTCGCCTGTTTGTCCGGTTAGTTTCCGTGAATGGGAGTTAAGTAAGCTGCCATAGCCAAATATGTACATAGAATCTAATTTTCCTAATTAATATTAAATTACAGAATAGGGTCTTTTATTGTAAAAAAATTTCATGTCTTCATTTTGTACACTAATTGAACATGACTTACATCACATTAACAAATCAACTATGTGATTTATATCACTATTAATCTTGTCTAATAGGTTACAAATAATCATAATGTGATCTGTATCTCAATAAACTTTTTATTTAAATTTTATAAAGTGTGACATCAAATCTTATTTAATTGTTGACTTTGTTTTAATTAGATAAATGTAATAAAATTACATTGACTTTTTGCAGGTTAAATCACTTTATTTTATCTTTGTTATTTATTTATTGTGACTATTGTCACGAATGTTCGGCTATAAGTGAAAAGCACGTTTTATGTGTTAAATTTATTGTGTCGAAACAAAATACGGTTTTAGCGAACCGACAACATAAACTTTAGAACATCGAACGGGGAACTCTTATGTTATCACCAGAAGCGAAGGTCAAAGTACAGAACTTTGGTCGTTTTCTCTCCAACATGGTAATGCCAAATATTGGTGCATTCATTGCTTGGGGTTTTATTACTGCTCTATTCATTCCAACAGGTTGGATTCCAAACGAGACTTTGTCTTCAATGGTTGGTCCAATGATTACTTATTTGCTACCTCTACTTATCGGTTATACCGGTGGTAAAATGGTTGCTGGTGAACGTGGTGCCGTCGTTGGTGCTGTTACAACAATGGGTGTTATCGTTGGTACTGATATCCCAATGTTTATGGGTGCGATGATTGTTGGTCCATTAGGTGCACTTGCTATCAAGAAATTTGATGCAGCGGTTCATGGTAAAGTGAAAAGCGGCTTTGAGATGTTAGTTAACAACTTCTCAGCTGGTATCATTGGTATGATCTGTGCGATTCTAGCTTATGTTGTTGTTGGTCCAGCTGTTAAAGCGCTATCTACTGCAATGGCATCAGGTGTAAATGTTCTGGTTGAAACAGGTATACTACCTCTTACATCAATTTTTGTTGAACCAGCTAAGATCCTATTCTTAAACAACGCAATTAACCACGGTATCTTCTCGCCACTTGGTATCCAACAAGCAGAAGAAGCGGGTCGTTCAATTTTCTTCCTAATCGAAGCAAACCCAGGACCAGGTCTAGGCTTACTACTTGCTTACATGGCGTTTGGTAAAGGTGCTGCAAAACAATCTGCTGCTGGTGCGTCTATCATCCACTTCTTAGGTGGTATCCACGAAATTTATTTCCCATACGTATTAATGAACCCTCGTCTAATCCTAGCAGTTATCGCTGGTGGTTCTACAGGTGTATTCGTTAACGTAATGTTTGATTCTGGTCTTGTTTCTCCAGCATCTCCTGGCTCTATCTTTGCTGTATTGTTGATGACTCCGAAAGCTGCATTTGTTGGCGTTATTCTTTCAGTAATCGCATCGGCTGCTGTTTCATTCTTTGTTGCATCGCTACTGATGAAAACTCAAAAACAAACAGACGATGATGACTCTCTAGAAGACGCGACTAACCAAATGAAAAACATGAAGTCGACTTCAAAAGGTGCGGCTGGTACTGACATCAACATGGCTCAAGTGACCAAAATCATTGTAGCTTGTGATGCAGGTATGGGTTCAAGTGCAATGGGTGCGAGTCTTCTACGTAAGAAAGTTGAAGCGGCTAACCTACAGATTGAAGTCACAAACCTTGCGATTAACAACCTACCACAAGATGTTGATATTGTTGTTACTCATAAAGATTTAACCGACAGAGCGCGTAACCATGCTGCTTCTGCTAAACATATTTCACTGTCTAACTTCTTAGATAACGCGTTATATGACAATTTAGTCTCTGAGCTTGTTGCTGCTCAAGAGGGCGCTGCAAAAAAGCCTGAAGCATCAGTAGACACAAACTCTAGTGAAGAAGGAACACTAAAGTTATCAACTGACAACATCTTTTTAGGAATGGAAGCGTCAACTAAAGAAGAAGTTATCAAGTTTGCTGGTGAACAACTTGTTAAGTTGGGTAATGTGGCTCCCGAATATGTTGCCGGTATGCTGGCACGTGAAGAATTAGTTTCTACCTATCTGGGTGAATCTATCGCTGTTCCACACGGTACAATTGAAGCAAAACAACACGTACTAAAAACAGGTATTGTCTTCTGTCAGTTCCCTCAAGGTATTCAATGGGGTGAAGATGAAGATGATGTTGCTAAGATGGTTATTGGTATTGCCGCTCAAGGTGATGAACATATCCAAGTTATCTCAGCAATTACAAATTCACTTGACGATGACGAAGCAATTGAATGTCTGAAGTCTACATCTAATCCAGATGATGTACTTCGAATTTTAAATGGCAATTAATTCCTTTTAATCGACGCTCCTAAGCGAAGTGAACGAGGTCGGCCTTTGCCCCCAATGGCTGACCTCATTTTTGATTTTAATAACTTTTATTTTTTTGGAATACATATTATGAAAGCACTACATTTTGGCGCAGGTAACATTGGTCGTGGTTTTATTGGTAAATTACTAGCAGACGCAGGAGTAGATGTTACTTTTGCAGATGTTAATGAAGAAGTCGTTAATGGGTTGATTGCTCGCAATGAGTATCCTGTTAAGGTGGTTGGCGCAGACTGTAAAGTTGAAATGGTTACAGGCGTTACTGCATTGAATTCTACTAGCCCTGAAATTGTCGATGCCATTGTAGCCTCAGATCTCGTTACTACAGCGGTTGGACCAACAGTCTTAAAAATCATTGCGGGAACAGTGGCAGAAGCAATCGAAAAGCGCTTAGCTCAAGGCATTTCTACACCGCTTAATATTATCGCTTGTGAAAATATGGTACGCGGTACTAGTCAACTTAAAGAAGCAGTATTTGAAAAATTAAGTGACGAAGTGAAACCAAAAGTTGAAGAATTGGTTGGATTCGTTGATTCAGCAGTTGACCGAATTGTTCCTCCAGCAGAAGAGGGAGAAACCGATCCTCTAGCCGTGACGGTAGAAACATTCAGTGAGTGGATTGTTGACCAGACTCAATTTAAAGGTGATATTCCAAACATTCCAGGTATGGAATGCACCGATAACCTAATGGCATTTGTTGAGCGTAAATTGTTCACCCTTAATACAGGTCACTGTGTTACGGCTTATTTAGGTTGTCTTGCTGGTCACAACACCATTCGTGAAGCTATTGAAGATCAAACTATTAAAGCTGACGTAAAACAAGCAATGGAAGAAAGTGGTGAGGTTCTAATTCGTCGCTACGGTTTTGAACCTGCCGCACATGCTGCGTATATTGAAAAAATTCTAGGACGTTTTGCTAACCCATATCTTGTTGATGAAGTTGATCGTGTTGGTCGTCAGCCATTACGTAAACTTGGTGCAGGTGATCGCTTGATCAAACCATTACTTGGTACGATAGAGTATGGCACAGCAAACAAAACGTTACTTAAAGGTGTTGCAGCAGCGTTGAAATACACCAATAATTCAGACCCGCAAGCTGTAGAGCTACAAGAGTCACTAAAAGCAGAAGGCGTGAAAGCAACACTTGCTAAATATACAGGCCTTGACGTTGATGGCGAAGAAATAGCCTACGTCGATGCGTTGTATGCTCAGCTTTAAGTAATCTTATAAGGGAGGACGGGCAGTCCTTCCTTATACTCTATGTAGTAAAGACAAAATATGGTAGATACAGTAGACGAAACCGAAGTAATTGAAAAACTGAATAGTACAACCTCCGTTAGGGCATTTTTTGTCGTAGCCGTCAGTGTTTTCAACGAAGCAGTTGAAGGTCTAATGCATAGAATATTTCAAAAAGATAACTTTGCCGTACAATCAGTCGTTGGTCCTTTACTACATGATACAGGACCGTTAGGTGACGTTAGTGTAAGGTTGAAATTACTTTTTGGTTTAGGTGTTATTCCTGATGCTGTTTATCATGATATTGAAGATATAATTAAGTTACAGAATAATCTTAATGCCGATTTATCTGATCACGCATTTACAACTCCTATAGTTTTAGAGTCGATTCAAAATTTGAGACTGATAAAAAAAATGGGTGTGGTTCATTTTGAACAATTAGAACCAGATGGTGATGTCGATATCGAATTTTACCAAATGCAACAAGCTAGACAACAACAGGTTATAAAATCCAGCTTAGCGCTTGCTGTGGTGGAGATATGCCACGAACTAAATAAGGATAGTCCTTTCTAATCTTGCCATGTAAGCTCCGAATCGTTACTGGAGACGTCTAGATTGGGAAGGGCATTTTTTGCCAATTTCTTATCTTCATCCCACTAATCATTAGGTTAAGTTACATACCCATATTTAATTTATTTTCCTTTTCAGAGCCTAAAGAATTTGACTGTATAAATACACAGTAATATGATTGCGCTTGTTTAGGTTGATTTTTAATCTGCGTGGCGGTCTATCGTCTTACTTAATAATAAGTGTATGTTATGAACTTTATTGAAACCCAAAATTATAAAACGCCCTATGGTGAACTACTTCTTGCTAGCTTTCAAAACAAGTTATGCATGTGTGACTGGCGTTATAGAAAAATGCGAACCGCTATAGATAACCGGATTGCAAGTAAATTGGGTGCAACATTTGTCGAAAAAGATAATGCTGTATTGCAGCAAACTAGAAACCAATTTGAAGAATACTTTCAATCAAAACGTCGTGAATTTGATTTACCATTGCTGTTTATTGGCACCGCTTTTCAAAAGCAAGTTTGGCAACAACTTATGCAAGTGGAGTTTGGTGATACATCGAGTTATTTAGAATTGGCACAAGGAATAGGCAATAAAAATGCAGTACGTGCTGTTGCTAATGCTAATGGAGCCAATGCTTTGTCCATTGTTGTTCCATGCCACCGTATTATAGGCAGTAATGGTCAGTTAGTTGGTTATGCTGGTGGCTTAGAAACGAAAAGAAAATTGCTGATGCTTGAGCAAGATATGTTTGCTCCATCATAGTTTCCAATCCTTTTGTTTTAGTTCGAGTAATGATGCATATAATGGACTTCCACCGATGGCCTGAGCAATAAATGTCGCACCAAAACACGTTACCATGGTTGGTAGAATAAGTTGATAATTATTAGAGATCTCGACAACCAATACCACCCCAGTAAGCGGTGTACGTAAACTCCCAGCTATCAACGCTCCCATACTAGCCACTGCGTAAATCCCTGCATCGGTTGCTATATCAGGTGCAATATCATGTATTAGCACTCCGTAAGTTAAGCCAAAAAACGTCCCTAAGGTTAGAATTGGAGCAAAAATCCCCCCCGGAGCGCCAGAACCAAAGCACGCAATGGTGCCAAACATTCTTAACGCAAAAAATAATGCCATAACCATCCATGGAGCCGGAGTAGAAAAAAGCTGTGCGATGGCTGGTAAACTGCCTCCGGATAAAATAGGGTAAGTAACATGCAGTAACGAGAATAGCGCACCAAACAAAGCGCCCGTCGTCACTAAACGTAGCATGCTTGTTCCATGGTAATGTTTAAACCAGCTGGTGGTATGAAGAATCATTTTATTAAAATAGACGCCAATAATTCCGAACAACATGCCCAAAGCCGCAAATGTAGGTAAAGATTGAAGTTGTGGTGTATCAAAGGTAGGAATTAATAAAACCGCATTTTGGCCATTTAAATATTCCATCACAATAGTGGCAGCTATTACGGCCAACGTAACACATTTTACCGAGGTAAAATTATAACTAAACTGTCGTCGCATCTCTTCATTTACAAACAAAATTGCGGTTAAAGGGGTATTAAATGCCGCGGCAAGACCAGCAGCTGACCCTGCTGCAACTAGGATATGTTGGGCATGTTCAAATTTATGTGCCTTACTTGCTACCATACGACCAACAGCGCCACCTAATTGAATAGAAGGTCCACCTCGTCCTAAAATCATACCAGAGCCAATGGCAAGTGTTGCGGATACAAACTTAACCGGTAAAATTCGATACCAACGGATATCGTGTTCGCCAGCCAATGCTCCTTCAATATGAGGAATACCACTGCCTTCTGCTTCCGGAGCGAATCGATAAGTGAGCCAAAACCCGAGTGCAGCCATAGAAGCCCCACTGAAAACGATAATGGCAGCTTGAACTAAGAATTGGTCTGGTGAACTATAATCAAGTAGAGATATGCGAAATTCCAGTATCCAATTAATAAAAATATTAAAGTAAGACACAACTATACCGGCTAATGTTCCAACGATCCCTGATAACAGAACGACAGCAAAGTAGTCGCTTTGATTAGAAAAAAAATTAGGGATAAGCGTTGGCCGAGAAATTTTTGCCATAATATAAACATCATCTCTATAGTTGGTCGTTAAATGAAAGCGTGCTGCATAAGTGGCGAAATAATAACATATATTTCTAGTGGGTTTATGAGTAATAATTTTTAAAAGCGGTAAACTTACATCACAGTTTTGCTATTTCATTTCGGCAAATATTGCTTTTTTGTAAATACCAACCAAACTTAAAAAGTAAGGCAAAGCCAACCTACTTACATGGAGTTAATTTTGTTGTCTTACAGACATTTTGTTTTTACACACAATATGGATTAAGTGAAATATTATTTATAATCCTCGTTATTTGTTGGAACGTTTCGTTGACTGTTTCCATACGCATACTCACGATTGAGTCTCGAGGTGTTTTAAGGCGTACACAAAGTTGTACGTCTTTTGCATTTTATAATCTTCGAATATCTCTTATACTCCTTAGCCTATACAGGAGTACACTATGTCACAGCAGGTCCCAACCAATATTATCACTGGCTTTTTAGGCACAGGAAAAACAACCGCTATTTTAAGTTTGCTCAAACGAAAACCAAGTAACGAATCATGGGCGGTATTAGTTAACGAGTTTGGCGAAATCGGAATTGACGGCGCAATGCTTTCTGATAGTGGTGCATTCGTCAAGGAAGTACCAGGAGGATGTATGTGTTGTACTGCCGGCGTGCCTATGTCGGTCGGTGTAAATGCACTACTGCGTATGAAACCTGACAGGTTAATTATTGAACCCACTGGTTTAGGCCATCCTAAAGAAGTCATAGCGATCTTAACTTCACCACAGTACCGTGATTATGTTGATCTTAAGGCTACTATTGCGTTGGTTGATCCAAGTTATTTTTCTGATGATAGATATACCACTAATCAAAACTTCAATGACCAATTGGATAGTGCTGATATTGTTATTGCTAATAAAGCGGATACCAGTTCAGATTCAGACTTAGCAGAATTTCAAGCCTGGTTTGATAAACAACAACCGAGTAAAGCCGCCTCGAGTCTGGCCACTCAAGGGGAATTTGATTTGCAATTTCTGGATGTGGTTCGAAGTGAACAAAATCAACCTTCACATATCGAAACGCATCATCATGACCATGCCAGTATGGAGCCGCAATTTTCGATACCACCAGGTCAAAACTACAGTCGAAAAGAGAACAAAGGGCAGGGGTACTTTAGTTGTGGATGGTTATTTGCACCAGAAATAGTGTTCAGCTTTGACGATATGTTTTCAATGTTAAGTTCGTTAACAGCAGAACGAGTAAAGGGAGTGATCAACACTGAGAAAGGGTGTTTTGCCTACAATGTATCCAATGGCGTTGTGTCAGTAAATGAACTTTCATTAAGTGGTTTTGAATCACGAATTGAAGTTATTGATAGCTGTTTATTGCCGTGGGATCAATTGGAAGGCGTGCTATTACAACTAACAGAAATGTAATGCTCGAAAAATAGAATAATGAGAATTAACAATAGAGAGCTTGTGCCGAGCTCTCTATTGTTCAGCGATAATAATTACCTATTTGATAAAACAGAGTTAACGATGTTAACGTTTATTTCTTAAGTAACGCTTACGACGTTCTTCTTTTTTCTTTATCTGAGCTTCTTGTTTACGCGCTGTTTCAATTTCAACTTCAATCAATTCTTGAGTTATCATACTTGGTAACTCTAGTGTCACTTTACCTAATGTTCCGCTACGCAATTCATGCAACAAGATTTCCGATGCTTTATGGAGATCGACTCTGCCTCCCGCTCGTAAACAGCCACGTTTAGCGCCGATTGCTTCCATTAATTCAATTTCACTATCAGAGAGGCTATCAAGTTGATAACGCTCTTTTAACAGCTCTGGATACTGTTTGGCTAAATATTCAACGGTGTAAAATGCCACATCTTCATATTCCATTGCTGTATCTTTCACGGCACCAGTTGCTGCTAACCTGAAACCACTATGAGGGTTTTCTACCTTTGGCCATAAAATGCCAGGTGTGTCTGACAATACAATGCCATTTTGCAGGTTGATGCGCTGTTGTCGGCGTGTTACCGCTGGTTGATTACCCGTTTGTGCAATCGTTCGGCCTGCTAACGAATTGATAATGGTTGATTTACCGACGTTTGGAATACCCATAATCATAGTGCGAATGTTTTTTCCCATATCTTCACGATGAGGGGCAAGTTTACGACACAACTCCATGATTTTTTGCACTTCAGCAGGATTAGACGTGGTAATCGCCATGGCTTTAACGCCTTGCTCTTTCTCTAAGTGTTCGATCCAAAGTTGGGTTAACTCTGGATCAGATAGATCACGTTTATTTAAAACTTTGACACAAGGTTTGTCCCCACGAAGTGAAGATATCAATGGGTTCTCACTACTAAACGGTATTCGAGCATCTAAAACTTCAATAATGACATCGATCTGAGGAATAACTTCTTCAATTTCCTTACGAGCCTTGTGCATGTGGCCCGGAAACCATTGAATTGCGTTGTTAACCATTTGAGTTTATTACCTTTACGTTTTTATGTGTCGCTATGAAGTACTAACAATTGAAATGAACCTAGATAGTAGCAGCATTAGCAATTAAGAATTGTCGGCATTGTACCAGTAATGCTTTTTGAAAGACATTTGAAAGTATGCGATGAGAATTTATTACGAGGTAATTTGTACTAGATGCACCAAGTACAAGTGGAATGCAATACCGACCAAATAATAGCAGTAATTAAGTGGAGAATATCGAAAGCTGATAGAAACGATAGTTTGTTAAAATCAGCTGGTATTATGGTTTAGCTGCTATACGTTTTGAGAAACGCTTGGTGTCGCATCTGTTTCCTTTTTCGCCCAATAACCGGCGAGAACTGAACCACTAATGTTGTGCCAAACTGAAAAAATGGTCCCAGCAATTGCAGCGGTAGGTGCAAAGAATTTCATCGCTAACGCGGTCGCTAGGCCAGAATTTTGTAAGCCTACTTCGAAAGCAATCGTACGGCATATCTTTTCATCGAAACCAATTTTCTTTGGTATCCAATACCCCATCAACAAACCGATAGAATTATGCAGTACTACCGCTAACGCAACCATAGGGCCGACTTCAACCAGTTTTCCTGCATTTAGAGCAACAACAATAGCAATAATAACCACAATTGCTGTCATCGATATTAAAGGAAACACTGGGTTGAATTTCTCTATGTGTTGGTGGAACAAAGAATTGATGACGACACCGATTAATACAGGAACCAGTACTACTTTTATCAAACTAATGATCATACCTGTTACTGGGATATCGACCGCTTTGCCCGCTAAAGCCTCTACTAACAATGGCGTAAATATTACGCCTAGAAGTGTACTAATTGCGGTCATAGTGATAGAGAGTGCAACATCGCCTTTGGCTAAAAAACACATGACGTTACTGCTGGTGCCGCCAGCCACACAACCCACTAAAATTAAACCTACTGTCAAGTCGGCATCAAAGTTGAGTAATATCGCGATAGCGAGCGCAACCAAAGGCATAACGGAGAATTGCAAAATGATTCCAGTGGTTACGGCGCCGATATTATTACGAATATTACTAAAATCTTTAGGTCTTAAAGTTAAGCCCATTGCCAGCATAATAAGGGTTAGCAACGGAACGATGGCACTTTTTAATCCCACAAATAAGTTTGGCTGTAGGAAAGCAACCGTTGAAAAAAGAATCGCCCACAAAGGGAATAAATTGGTAAACATCCTGATCATATTATTATCCAGTTAATAAAGTTCTACGGGGGAGTGGCTATTGATAACATGCTTTACTTATTTACGCTAGTTTCTCGCATGATAGTTGGATATATCTTCTATAAATTAGTAGGTTATCAATAATTTTAGTCTCATAGCTCAGTATGGTGACCATACCATGTCTGTATGCTGCATTTAACTTGCTGGTGTTTATGAATCGATTAGTGTTAAGGAATCGGGTCGTTTCAGCTTGCCGGTTGGCTGTAACTAAACCAATTGTTGTCAATGTTAAAATCAAAACTATTATTGTTTTGTAACTCAATTTTGTGCATTTTTAGTTGAGCGTACAGTTGTGCGCTGATATTCTAGCGCACAACTGTTCTCTCAATTGATAAGGATAGCGGGAAAGGTTATGGATATAAGTAACAAACCACCGTTAATTTGGTTAAATGTTTTTGTTTTTGCACTAACAGCTATATTGGCGTTAGTTGCAGCCCCTGTATATGGATATTATCAAGGTTATGGATGGGAGCATGCAATTTGGCTAGCTATTGCTTACAGTTTTTGTAACTTATCTATTACCGCTGGCTACCATCGTTTATGGGCGCATAAAGCCTATCAATCACACGCAGCTTTACGTTATATTTACGCGATAGGTGGCGCATTTGCTTTACAAAATAGTGCATTGCACTGGGCGTCAGATCATCGTCCACATCATAAATTTGTCGACCACACAGATAAAGACCCTTATGCAGCAACCAGAGGTTTTTGGTATTCGCATATAGGTTGGATGTTGAGAAATTATTCTGAACAGGATTATGACGATTACAGTAATTGTCGCGATCTACAAAAAGATAACGTGGTTATGTGGCAACACAAGCATTACTTATCGCTGGCGTTACTGACTAATCTTGGTATACCAATTCTGCTCGGTCTTATTTATCAAGACGTGGTAGGTATGTTACTCATTGTTGGTGCTCTGCGGTTATTTTTGAGTCACCACTCCACCTTCTTCATTAATTCATTAGCTCATATATGGGGTTCACAACCTTACACCACCAAAAATACCGCACGTGACAATGGATTTTTAGCTATTTTGACGTTTGGCGAAGGCTATCACAACTTCCACCATATTTTTGAAAGTGACTATCGCAATGGGATTTACTGGTGGCAGTACGATCCAACCAAATGGTTAATTAAAGGCTGTTCGTGGTTAGGGTTAGCTACCAACCTAAGAGTCACACCAACACTAAGAATTGAAAAAGCCAAAGCGTTAGCTTTACTAAGCAAAGCAAAAAGCAATTTGGATACGCAACCTCATAACGCTCAAATAAAGGTTCGTTTGCAAGATGAATGTGAGTTGTTGGTCAAATATATGAACGATTATTACGATATTAAGAAAAAACTACTGGAAGGCAAAAAAGAGACGTTAATTAAACATTACGAACACTCTGTTTTAAAAGTAGAATACGAGCAAATTAAGATACGTTTTTACCAACAACAAGTGTCTTGGAATCAGATGGTAAAACAGTATGCATAAGCGGTTTCATGTATAGCCGTTATTTTCTAGCGTGAAGCTAGCATTGTGGATGTTAACAATAAAAAACCAGAACTCGATAACGTTCTGGTTTTTTTGACTTGTTGTGTATTCATTACGTGTAATTATAAGCATTCTTATAAGTGCGCTTATGCATATTTAATTGTTACCAATGAACTTTACACTTGAATTTATTAAGGTTTTTAAAAGGTCCAGCTTATAAGACTAATAGGCAGTTCCTAATTTAATTTACTGCAATTAACCTGTAATCTAGACGTCTTAAAGTCTTGAGTATCGAACTAAGTTACTATACATTACTAATGTTACCCGTAACGCAGTGCTTGACTGAACGAATGCCTTTGATGTTTTGGTCGTATATATTTGATAAAACCGACCCTAGGCTACAGACTCAAAAATGTTTCAATTAACAGTTAACAACTGTATGAGAGTACTATGAACAATATAGAAGATATAGTGAATCCAGAAAACAATACTATTGTAATATTCGGTGCTTCTGGCGATTTAACTCATCGAAAACTAATTCCTGCCTTGTATCATTTGTTTGCTAATAAAATGTTACCAGAAGACTTTGCCATACTTGGTGTCAGTAGAACGTCATTTGATGACGCAAGCTTCAAGGCTAAATTAAAACAATCATTGATTGATAATGAAAAAGTCGATCTTGAATTACTTGATGTATTTTGTGAACACTTATACTACGTGGCCATTAATACTTCTGAAACGAGTGAATACGCCATATTGAAAGATAAACTGTCGTCTATTAAAGACAAGCATCACACAAATGGTAATACAGTTTATTATCTCTCAACTCCGCCTAGTCTATACGGAATTATTCCAGAATGTTTAGCCGAAAATGGCCTAAATGATGAAACAGAAGGCTGGAAAAACTTAATCATAGAGAAACCATTTGGTTATGATTTAGAGTCTGCACAAAATCTTGATAAACAAATCCACGCTTGTTTTAAAGAGCACCAAATCTATCGTATCGATCATTACCTTGGTAAAGAAACCGTGCAAAACTTGCTAGTTATGCGCTTTTCTAACGCCATGTTCGAACCGTTATGGAATATGAGATTTATTGACCACGTTGAAATTACTTCTGCCGAATTTTTAGGAGTAGAAGAGCGCGGTGGTTATTACGATGGTGCGGGTGCGGTTAGAGATATGTTCCAAAACCATTTGTTGCAAGTGCTTGCAATGGTTGGAATGGAACCACCTGCAGTTATTAATGCCGATTCTATCCGAGATGAAGCCGTTAAAGTGATGCAATGTTTTAGGCCGTTAAGTGAAGATGACCTACAGAACAATCTTGTATTAGGCCAATATACAGAGTCCGTAGTTCGTGGCAATTTATTACCAGGATACAGAGAAGAACACGGTGTTTCTGATGACTCACGTACCGAAACTTACGTTGGTCTGAAAATGTTTATTGATAACTGGCGTTGGGCTGGTGTGCCTTTTTATGTCCGCACTGGCAAGCGTTTACCAACTCGAGTAACCGAAGTTGTCATCCACTTTAAAAATACTCCGCATCCAGTATTTGGTATTAACGCACCGGAAAATAAACTGATTATCCGTATTCAACCTGATGAAGGCATATTACTCAGTTTCGGCCTGAAAAAGCCAGGTGCAGGTTTTGAAGCAAAAGAAGTATCGATGGATTTCCATTACGATGACCTAGAAGAAAGCAATATGCTTACTGCCTATGAGAGGCTGATATTAGACTGTATGAAGGGTGATGCCACTTTATTTGCTCGTTCGGATGCGGTTGAAGCTTGTTGGGAGTTCGTGCAACCAATTCTAGATTATAAAGAAAACCTAGAGCATTTATTTGGCTATGCAGCGGGCACTTGGGGACCGATAGAGGCTGATAAGTTACTTACCGATGATGGCCGTAAATGGCGTTTCCCATGTAAAAACTTAACTAACACCGATTATTGTGAATTATAAATATGAACTATAAAGTATTCAAAACTCCTGAAAATGTTGTTAAATCTCTTGCTGATACGATGCAAGAACTGAGCTTAGAGAATCGAGCCATCCATATTTCACTTTCAGGTGGAAGCACGCCTAAGTTGTTATTTAAAACACTTGCCGCTGCGCCTTATAATCAATCAATTGAGTGGAAAAATCTCCACTTCTGGTGGGGAGATGAACGATGTGTGGCGCCAACCGATCCAGAGAGTAACTATGGTGAAGCTCATTCACTGTTATTCAGTGTTGTTGATATCCCTGAACAAAATATCCACAGAATTATTGGTGAAGATGATCCTCAAGCAGAAGTATTGCGATTTTCTGCCGAAATGGAGCAAGTTATTAGCCAGAAAAATGGTTTGCCGGAATTTGATTGGATTTTACTAGGTATGGGAACAGACGGTCATACTGCCTCTTTATTTCCAAATCAAACTGATTTTTCTGAGCAAGCTATTGCCGTGGTTGCAACCCACCCAGAAAGTGGCCAAGTGCGAGTGTCCAAAAGCGCGAGATTATTAGAAAACGCCAAGCGATTAACCTATCTTGTGTTGGGTGAAAGTAAAGCTGAAATATTACGAGAAATAGAAACGACGCCAGCAGATGAATTGATTTATCCTGCGGCAAAAATTCAATCAAACCATGGTCAGACGGAATGGTTTTTAGATTTACAGGCAGCAAAAATGCTGACGAAAGGAGAGTAAAGAATGAAAGGTGATATCGGTGTAATCGGCTTAGCGGTTATGGGACAGAATTTAATCCTTAATATGAATGACCATGGCTTTAACGTTGTTGCATATAATCGTACCGTATCTAAAGTTGATGAATTTATTGAAGGGCCAGCTAAGGGAACCAATATTGTTGGCGCATCTTCAATGCAAGATTTAGTTGATAAATTAGCCTCGCCTAGAAAAGTAATGTTAATGGTAAGAGCTGGTGACGTTGTCGATCAGTTTATTGATCAACTCGTTCCTTTGTTAGATGTAGGCGATATTATCATTGATGGTGGTAACTCAAATTATCCAGATACTAATCGTCGCGTTGCGTCACTTAAAGATAAAGGGATCCATTTTGTCGGTACTGGTGTATCTGGCGGTGAAGAAGGGGCTCGATTTGGACCTTCAATCATGCCTGGTGGTTCGCCAGAAGCATGGCCATTTGTTAAGCCTATTTTCCAAGCGATTTCTGCAAAAACAGAATCAGGTGAAGCATGTTGTGATTGGGTTGGTAAAGATGGGTCTGGCCACTTTGTTAAAATGGTGCACAATGGGATTGAATACGGTGATATGCAACTTATAAGTGAAGCTTATCACTTTATGAAAGAAGGTTTACAGTTATCTCATCAAGAGATGCAAGCCATTTTCGAAGAGTGGAAGTCAACAGAATTAGATAGCTACCTTATTGATATCACCACCGATATTCTTGGATATAAAGATGAAGATGGTGAGCCACTGGTTGAGAAAATTCTTGATTCAGCTGGTCAGAAAGGTACCGGTAAATGGACAGGGATCAATGCACTGGATCTAGGTATTCCTTTAACTTTAATCACAGAGTCTGTTTTCGCTCGCTGTCTTTCTTCACTCAAAGAGCAAAGAGTTGATGCTGAAGCACTATTCGGTAAAACCATTGCTCCGATTGAAGGTGATAAGAAGGAGTGGGTTGAAGCAATTAGACAAGCGCTTTTAGCTTCAAAAATCATCTCTTACGCTCAAGGTTTTATGTTAATTCGTGAAGCTTCAGAAGAGAATAATTGGGATCTTAACTTTGGTAACGTTGCATTAATGTGGCGTGGTGGCTGTATTATCCGTAGTGCTTTCTTGGGTAATATTCGTGACGCGTACCAAACCAATCCTGACATTCAATTCTTAGGTTCAGATTTGTACTTTAAAGAAATCTTGATGTCTTCGATGCCGGCTTGGCGTAAAGTTGCTTCTAAAGCAATGGAGATCGGTTTGCCTATGCCAACGATGACTTCTGCATTGACGTTCCTTGATGGTTATACAACATCACGTCTTCCAGCAAATATGATCCAAGCACAACGTGATTATTTTGGCGCACATACTTATCAGCGCATCGACCAACCAAGTGGTGAGTTTTTCCACACTAATTGGACTGGGACTGGTGGTGATACAGCGTCAACGACCTACGACGTTTAATCAATCGTTACCTTATATCAGTTAATTAAGGTTTAGGTTTAAAAAAGGGATGTGGCTTATGAGCCACATCCCTTTTTAGTCAACTTGTTTTAACTCAAAGTGTTACGCTTACGTCCCGCAAATTTAAACGTATGATAAAGTCGGAATCTAAAAATTGAAACGGGTTTGAACCATCAATTGACTACCATAAACACCATTGTTAAGTAGTGAAGCGCCAACAACAAGCTGCTGGGTAGAATGGAATCTAGCACCACCTTCCCAAATGAAATGTGTTTCGTCACTGTCGACCAGCATGCCTGCCTTACCATGTAGTTCTATATTTTCTAAAAACCACATTCTAAGACCAAAGTTAAATTCAGGTAGAATATCATCGCCAATTATATCGTTGCCGTCATCTTTTACATTATGAACTAACATTTGCCCGGTAATATCAAAAAACTGATCGATAGGGCCATTAAAACCAATACCACCAGCGAAATCATAGTCGCCTTCAAATTCACTATCGGCACGGAGAATAAAATGAGCATTTTCCATAAACTGCATGCTATACCCCACACCATAGGTTGTTGGCCCAACACCCAACCTAAAGTCTAACGTGTTGTAGAGAAAATTGTTTGCCGAAGCATTACCGATTGAACATAAGCATAAACTTATCAGTGCAAGTGTGCGAGCCGTAGTTGACATGAAAACTCCATTTACGAATTAGGCGTTATTATTTATGTTTAGCAAATTATATGCCAATGTTTATTGCATTGTTCTTTCCTTTGTACAACTGACTTCGTAATAATAAGTTGGGACTAAAAAGTTGTTTTTTTGACGCCACTAGATAGATGGTAATTATTTGACGTATTATTGACGTAGTCGTTAAGCATTTTATTGTTGATTAATTTCGTCAATATTTTGATTTTTGCTTTGACAACAGCTCTTATCCCACCAGCGTATTGGTTCACGGATAATTGGTATTACCTGTTAATTTTAGTCATAACTCTAATTAAACACTAGTTTTGGCGAAAAATAATCACGATTTGGTTATCATAGCCAATCAGCGCAACCAGATAGAACGCAATTGAAAGGAAAACAATGATTAAACACATCGCCTTGCTGTTAATGTGGGCTTGTTTAGCGTTTAATGCTAAAGCCGAACAGACGCGGATCAACATTTATGCTGCCGCCTCGATGACCAATGTTATTTCTCAACTTGCCGAGGATTATTCTCAAAAGACGGGAACTCAAGTTGTAACCATTTTTGCCGGATCCTCATCTTTAGCAAGGCAAATTCAAAACGGCGCGCCTGCGGATATATTTATTTCTGCCAATAACAAATGGGTAGATTACCTAGTTGAAAAAGACGTAATTACCAAAGAGCACGTGCAAAAATTAGTGGAAAATGAGTTGATTTTAGTCAGCCCTAGTTCAAGACCCGTTGACGAATTTGATCTGTCGGATGCGGACCAATGGCGAGAGTTGTTGACCCATGAAAGGTTGGCTCTAGGACAGACCGAATCTGTACCTGCCGGAATTTATGCTAAGGAGTCACTGATTAATTTAGGTGTATGGCAACAAATAAACAACAGAATAGCACCAACTAATTCGGTTCGATCCGCATTAGCCTTAGTTGAAAGAGGTGAAGCAGGGGTTGGCATTGTGTATAAAACAGATATTTTTCAAAATGATAAAGTAAAATTGGTTGCTGACTTTGCTAGTTCACTGCACCAACCTATTATTTATCCGCTTGCACTACTAAATGATCAACCAGAAGTAAGTGCATTTGCCCAATATTTATTGAGTGATGAAGCTAAACAAGTGTTTGTTCTATTTGGATTTTATTAATTCTCGGATGCAAATAATTATGCCTATTCGTCGTCAGGATAAATGGATTAAAAACGGAGTGATGAATCTTGTCTGACTTTGAAATACAAGCGCTCATTTTGAGTATGAAAATTGCCTTTGTTGCGGTTATCGGATTAATTCCTATCGGAATTTTATTAGCGTGGTTGTTAGCTAAAAAAAATTTCGTAGGCAAGCGGTTGTTAGATAGTGTTATTCATCTTCCTTTAGTTCTGCCACCGGTTGTGATTGGCTACTTATTACTGGTTTTAATGGGTAGAGAAGGTGTTATTGGTTCCTTTTTACTTGAAACGTTTGGTATTAGCTTTAGTTTTAGTTGGCGTGGTGCGGCTTTAGCTTCTGCGGTTGTCGCGTTACCTTTGATGGTTCGTGCGGTTCGATTAAGTATTGAATTGGTCGATCCTAAATTAGAACAAGCAGCAAGAACATTGGGCGCATCGTCTTTTAAAGTGTTTTATACCATTACCTTGCCATTAACATTGCCCGGTATTGTAACGGGTACCATGCTTTCCTTTGCTCGAAGTTTGGGAGAATTTGGTGCCACAATTACATTTGTTTCTAATATCCCAGCAGAAACACAAACCTTACCTTTAGCGATGTATAGTTTTATTGAAACGCCCGGCGCAGAATTTGCTGCTGCTCGTTTATGTGTCATTTCTATTGCCGTGGCTTTAGTGTCGCTATTTATTTCTGATTGGTTAAGCCGTCGGACTCAAAAACGGTTAGGGAATGTAAAAGCACAATGATTAATATAAAATTAAACCACAAGCTTGGTGATATTTGTCTCGACGTGAATGAAAGTATTCCATCCCGTGGTATCACCGCAATATTTGGTCGTTCCGGCTCAGGAAAAACGTCACTGATTAACGCAATAGCAGGTTTGATTGTACCAGACCGCGGTCAAATAACCGTCAGAGAAAAGCGGCTATTTGATGATAAAACCAACCTTAATGTTGCAGTCAACAAGCGTAATATTGGTTATGTATTTCAGGATGCAAGACTGTTTCCTCATTATCGCGTCAAGGCTAACTTACTCTATGGTGCAAAGAGTTCTATCGAGCAGACAATGTTTGATCGTATTGTCGATCTACTCAATTTGTCACATTTATTAAAACGTTACCCTGCTGAGCTTTCTGGTGGAGAGAAGCAACGGGTTGCCATTGCGCGGGCACTATTTTCTCAGCCAGATATGTTATTGATGGACGAGCCATTGGCCTCTTTAGATTTACCAAGGAAGAAAGAGGTCATGCCGTTTCTAGAAAAACTAGCGCAAGAGGTCGATATTCCGATTTTGTATGTGACGCATAGCTTGAGTGAAATACTTCGCTTAGCCGATCACATTATACTGTTAGAGCAAGGGCGAGTTGTAACCAGTGGTCGCTTAGAAAATATTTGGGGCTCTGATGTAATGCGACCTTGGCAACCTTTTTCGGAACAAAGCTCATTATTTGAGGTAAGGTTACAATGCCATCATGACAAATATGCACTTTCGCAAGTCAGTTTGAATAAGCAAACAAGTTTGTGGGTTCAACGTGTGCATCAACCGCTAAATTCGGCGTTACGCCTGCAGATTAGAGCTAATGACGTGTCCATCACGTTAACAAGAGCACAGCAAACTTCCATTCGTAACATTTTGTCCGCTAAAATTACCACAATCACCCCTATAGAAGCAGAACAAGGCGAGCAGAACATGGCGGTAAAACTCGACCTTGGCAATGATTGTTATTTGGTTGCCAATATCACTCGATGGGCATTTGATGAGTTAGCTCTTATTGAAGGACAAGCGGTGTTTGCACAGATAAAAGGAGTAAGTGTGACGCAAAAAGATTTGGCGATGAAACCTGCAGTTATCGCTAATGTACTATAGAAATGCTGCTATAGAGATCACTTGATAGACCTGTTGAGATAAATAGGTTGGCAAAGGGATTGAAGTCGATTTTATGTCTTTCAATCCCGTGTTGTTTTTAGATTATCGACTTCATCTATTACTGGATTGTAATTATTTGTTAAGTGCAGTATCAAGCCATTGATTAAACTGAGTCTTTGCCACCGCACCATTTAACATGTCTATTTGTTTACCATTTTTAAATAGCATTATCGTAGGAATACTTCTTATTCTATATTGACCAGCAATTGTTTGATTGGCTTCGGTATCAACTTTCACAAATCTCATTGACCCCATTCTTTCGCTAGCGACATCTTGAAAAACAGGTGCAAAACCAACGCATGGATTACACCAAGGGGCCCAAAAATCAATCACTACAGGTTGCTCTGATGTTAAAAGGGCGGCCAAGTTTGCTTCTGTACCTTCTATTGGTTTTCCGTCGAATAGGGCAGATTTACATTTCCCACACGTAGCCGCTTCTGAAACCCGTTGTAACGGAACTCGGTTGAGACCGTTGCACGATGGGCATCGGGTGTTGAATGCTGTCATTATTTTCTCCTTTAAATTCACTCTTATAACTGAGCGTATATCAGCGTATACTTGTATAGTATAATCAAACACAAAAAAATAACATACGAGCAGGAGATTATATGGCGCAGCACTATGCAGAAATAACGGGGTGGGGAAAGTGTATCCCTCCAGCGGTTTTATCGAACGATGATCTTAGTACTTTTTTACAAACGTCCGATGATTGGATCCGCTCCCGCACCGGTATAGAAAATCGTCGTATAAGTCATGTCGATACATCTGAACTGGCAACAGTGGCTGCAAAACAAGCACTAGCGTGTGCAGGTATTACAGCCGATCAGCTTGATGTAATTATTGTCGCAACGTGTTCTGCTGATTCGCTTATTCCCAATATAGCGTCTAAAGTTCAACAAAACCTTGGTGTTGTTGGGGCCGCAGCTTTTGATTTGAACGCGGCCTGTACCGGGTTTGTTTACGGGTTGGAAACGGCCACTCGCTTAATTCAAGCCGGTAACTATAAACACGCACTGGTTATTGGTGCAGAAAGATTGTCGTTTTTTATAGATTGGAGTCAACGAGATACGGCAGTACTTTTTGGAGATGGAGCAGGTGCGGCTATATTGAGTCGAACAGAGCAACCACTTGGATTACAGCAGGCGCGTATTGGCTGTGACTCGGCTGGCCGTGATATTTTATCCGTGCCTAAATTCGGTACGAGTATGGATCGATTTGCTGCGGAAAATGGCTATTTTGATTTTAACTTTATTGGACGAGATATCTTCAAACGCGCAGTGAAAGGAATGGGAGGAGCCGCACAAACCGTTTTGCACTCGTCCGGTTTAAAAATCGAAGATATTGATGTACTTATTCCTCATCAAGCGAATATTCGTATTATTCAAACGCTAGCTGATTTGGCGGGTATCGATCAACAGCGTGCTTTTGTTAATATACAAAAATATGGTAATACGTCCGCAGCGACAGTGCCTATTGCATTATGTGAAGCGGTGGAACAAGGTAAAATTAAAGCGGGTGATAACATTTTACTAGCAGCATTTGGTGCGGGATTAACTTGGGGTGCGGGCTTAGTTAAATGGGGTGATAGAGTCACAGCGATTAATCAAAGCGATGCAGCACTTCCTCCATGTGATAAAACCGCCTTACAACTGATAGCCGATAATAAAAATCACTGCTTTAACCGACCAGAATAGAGTAGTAGTCGACTTAATAAAGCAGAAATTTTAGTAAAACAGACAGGTTCTGCAAATAGCTTTGTCAACCTACTGATTATTTGTAACAAGCCCACTTGGGGCTTGTTACATTTTGGTCAAACCAAACTTACTGTTGTGCAAATATAACGGTTCTGTAGCCACCAATTAAATTACGTGCTTTATAACCATTATTTACTAATTGACGGTAAGCGACGTTACCGCGTAACCCTACAGCGCATAAGATTATGATTTCTTTATCTTTATCCAACTCATTTATGCGATGTCTCAGCTCATCTACTGGGATGTTGATTGCACCTGAAAGAGTACCAAACTGTTCTATTTCTTCATGTACACGTACATCTAAAATTATGTGATTGTCTGTTAAGGTATCTAACTCATCGAAATGAATTGCTTTGGCATCGCCATTTTCAATATTGTTGGCTACAAATGCAGCCTGATTAATCACATCTTTTGCACTTCCGAATGGTGGAGCATAGGTAAGTTCAAGATGTTGTAGTTGGTCAATAGTCATTCCAGCTCGTTGAGCTACCGCCATAATATCAATACGCTTATCGACACCGTCTTTACCTGCTGCTTGAGCACCAAGAATTTTCTTTGTGTCTGGACAATAAAGCATCTTAAATGAAACAATCTCCGCACCCGGATAATAGCTCGCATGACTAGCAGTATGTACATACACTTTTTTGTACGGAATGCCTTCACGCTTTAGAGTTTTCTCATTCTTACCAGTAGAAGCAACGGCTAAATCGAAGATCTTACAAATGGCGGTTCCTTGTGTTCCCTGGTAAGTTTGCTCGCGGCCAAACATGTTGTCAGCCGCCATTCGACCTTGACGGTTTGCAGGACCAGCAAGCGGAACGATAGTGGGATTACCTGTAATAAAATCGGCTTCTTCAATTGCATCGCCCACTGCATAAATAGATGGATCGCTGGTTTGCATTGTTGGCGCAGTCCAAATACCACCTAGATCTCCTATTTTTAAACCTGCTTCTTGAGCTAGTTTGATTTCTGGTCGAACGCCAATCGCCATAACCAGTATTTCAGTCTGGATTATTTCACCATTGCTTAGGTTGAGATTCAAGTGTCCTTGAATATGAGGGTGTTGGTCTACTTCTCCGCTTTCAATGTTTGGTACGTGCGGTTGTTGAATATATTCCACTGCTTCTAGTGCAACGCCCAAACGTAAATCGACGCCTTTTTCTTTAATTTCAGCGTGAGCAAAGCCTGCCATTTCACGGTCAACAGGTGTCATAACTTGGTCAGCTAGTTCTACAAGAGTCGTTTTAATACCAAGTTGATGGAACGCTTCCATCATTTCTAAGCCAATAAAACCACCACCAACAACCGTGGCATGTTCTGGGCGGTTCATGCGGATAGTATTTAGGATCTTATCCATATCTGGAATATTGCGCAGAGAATGCGTAATAGGGTTGTTGATGCCAGGGATAGGGGGAACAATTGGGCCTGCGCCAGGGCTTAGTACTAAGAAATCGTAGCTTTCAGTATATTCAGAGCCGTCTAGTACGTTCTTAACAGTAACGGATTTGTTTGCTTTATCGATGCTAACAACTTCGCTCATTGTACGAACATCAACATTGAATCTTGCAAGGAAACTCTGCGGGGTTTGCAGCAGTAAGTTTGCTCTTTCGGTGATATCGCCGCCTATATGATAAGGTAAGCCGCAATTGGCAAACGAAACAAATTCACCACGCTCAAACATAATAATTTCAGCATTTTCGCTAAGACGACGAGCACGAGCAGCTGCAGACGCGCCACCTGCTACTCCACCAATGATGACTATTTTTGTCATTGTTAATAACTCCAAATTATATAAAAAGATAAACAATAACTACGCAATATATAGGCGGTTATTGTTTATCTCTCCAAGTTAATATTTGTTGTGGATAGCCTTACGGCTTATTTCAGTCCAATCTTTTTTAATAAGAATGCAGCGGGGCAAAATCCAGTAAATGCGCTCTGAACTAAGTTTAAACCGATAAAGACAGTTAACCATACGAAAGAAGAGTGAACGAAAGTAGTCAAAATAACCGATAGTAAAATCATAATTCCTGCTGCTATTCTAACGCCATTTTCTATTGTCATAATATGCCTTCCTTGTTTTGCTGTTATTTCGTGTCACAGTTAAGTCTCAACTTGAACTTCAAAAAACTATAAACCTCTAAATTAGTATTGTCTAATGTTATT
The DNA here is from genome assembly GCF_047302445.1 of Vibrio sp. MA40-2. Taxonomy (NCBI): domain Bacteria; kingdom Pseudomonadati; phylum Pseudomonadota; class Gammaproteobacteria; order Vibrionales; family Vibrionaceae; genus Vibrio; species Vibrio sp. MA40-2. The sequence continues at coordinate 359,091 of NZ_CP178627.1, read as the reverse complement.
TTAAAAAAACCATAATATTCTAATTAAGCATTGACTAATTAACATATATTAGTAAAATCTAAATAAATAGATTAACAATAAAAAGCTTTGTGCTGAACAGTTGCTACCAACAGTAACAATAGGCCGCTGCTGATTACAATGAGTGGTTAACTATCTTGAGAGAACAGTGTTATGGATATGATTAAAATGCAGCAAAACACACAAAAAGTGTCTGAATTGCTGAAAACAATGGCGCACCCTGAAAGACTGATGGTGTTATGCCAATTAACACAAGGTGAAGTAGGGGTTGGTGAGCTGCAACAGAGATCAGACCTTAGTCAATCTGCTTTTTCACAGCATCTCACTGTATTGCGTAAACATGGCCTCATTAATGCCAGAAAAGAGTCACAACATGTTTACTATTCATTGTCAGATCAGCGTATTTCAGCGTTGATTAGTAATTTACATCAACTTTATTGTGTTTAATTAAGAGGTTATTAGAGGTATATGATGAGTTTTTCCATTCCGTGGGAGTCGCTATTTGGCGGTGTACTATTAGGTATATCTGCTTCGGTGTTGTTGTTAATGAACGGCAAAATCGCTGGTATAAGTGGAATTTTAACTGGCTTATTAACTCCGAAGCGAACCGACTATTCATGGCGTCTACTTTTTTTCATTGGAATGATGTTGGGCGGTATGCTTGCTGGGATGTTGTTTAATGCGTCTATCCCGGGTGAGTTTTCTGCTAGTCCGTGGCTGTTAGCGTTATCGGGGTTACTAGTTGGTATTGGTACCAAGCTTGGTAACGGCTGCACCAGTGGTCATGGTATTTGTGGCATCGGGCGTTTCTCGTTCCGTTCTATAGTTGCCACGTTCACTTTTATGCTGGTTGCTGCGTTAACGGTATTCTTTCGTCTGCACGTCTTATAACTCACGGTGTTTTGGAGCGAGTATGTTTGCTTTTGTTTCTTTATTTTGCGGTATTTTATTTGGCTTAGGTATGGCCGTGTCCGGAATGGTTGACCCAGATAATGTAGTTGGGTTTCTTGATGTGGCTGGAAATTGGTCGCCCGATGTAATGTTTGTGATGGGCGGAGCACTTTCAGTGTTCATACCGGTTTATTTATTTGTTATTAAGACAAGGAGTAAACCGATTTTTGCAACTGAATTTGGTTTGCCTATTCGAGATAAAATTGATGCTCGCTTAATCACTGGGGCCGCAATATTCGGGCTCGGTTGGGGCTTGGTAGGCTTGTGCCCTGGACCAGTCGTTTCTTCTTTATTAGCAGGTAACATTGGTGTGGTGATTTTCTTTGCCAGTATGATGGTTGGGTTAGGTGCGGTAAGTTTATTGACCCATATCAACAACAATTCAAATTCAGCAGAGCAAGTTGTAACGAGTAACTAACCTTTAAGAAACGGCTTAATGAGTGAAACCGAACGTCAATTGTTGAGGAGTACTAATGAAAAAGGAACTAAGTGGTGGATTTGTTCATAAAGTAATGAACAGTTATTTTCCTCCAATATTGATTGTACTAACCTTGGCTATTGGCGTGATGTCGTTAATTCTGACGCCAAAAGAAGAAGACCCACAAATTATTGTTCCGATGGCGGATGTGATTATCCAAGCTCCTGGTTTAAGTGCCAAGCAAGTCGAGAAACAAGTTACTGAGCCTATAGAAAAGCTGCTTAGTCAAATCGATGGTGTTGAAACGGTTTATTCGACATCAATGCATGGCGCAGCACAGGTAATTATTAAGTTTTACGTAGGCCAAGATAGAGAAGAGGCATTGGTTAAGCTATACAATAAGCTTTATTCTAATCAAGATAATGTCCCGACATCGGTTACTAGTTGGATTGTAAAACCTATTGAAATTGACGATGTACCTATCGTTGTGGCGGCATTGTATTCAGAAAGTCCGGCTGATCTATCCAATTATGAATTACGACGTATTGCCCAACAAACCACTCAACGTTTAAAGGCGCTCGATAGTACCAATGTGGTTGAAGTGATTGGCGGTCAATCTAGGATCATCGAGATTGAACTCGATAGCTCGGCAATGGCAAGCCGAAAAACAACCATAGATGACTTAAAAAGTGCTTTTTCTGTTAGCCATACTAAGCAAGATGCAGGGTTGATTCATCAATCGGGTAACGCCTACCAGCTTGAATCGGGACAATTTTTTACTCGGGCAAAACAGCTTGAAGCACTTGTGGTTAATGTCGTGGATGGTAAACCAGTTTTTTTGCGTGATGTTGCCGACATTTCCGATGGACCAGAAGAAGCGGTAAATGATACCTGGTTTCAGCTGCCCTCCAGCAATGGGATGATAAGTGAGCCATTACCTGCGGTATATATTTCAGTAGCGAAGCAGAAAGGAGCGAATGCGGTCTCTGTTGCGCATGACGTCCTAAAAGAATTAGACCAATTAAGTTCTCGACAGCTTCCCGAAGGCGTCAAGCTCAGTATTATTCGAAATTACGGTCAAACGGCTGACAATAAGGTCTCTAATCTAGTATCTAGCCTCGCTATTTCAATTTTAACGGTGGTGGTATTTGTCGGCCTATTTTTAAATTGGCGAAGCGCGCTGGTTGTTGGTATTGCAATTCCAATCAGTTATGGCGCTGCGCTTGGTATGGACTTAGCATTTGGCTACTCTATTAATCGAGTTACGTTATTTGCCTTAATATTGGCTCTTGGTCTAATCGTTGATGATCCAATCGCCAGCATAGATAACATCGAGCGTTATTTAAAACAGAAATCAATATCTCGCACTAAAGCCATTGTATTGGCCATGATGGAAATTCGTAGCGCATTGCTAATGTCGACGGTTGCGATTGTCATCGTATTTACGCCGATGTTTTTTATTACAGGAATGATGGGACCTTACATGGCTCCACTCGCTTTCAATGTTCCCATTAGTGTAATATTTAGTACGATCGTTGCGTTTATGATTACGCCATGGCTAGCTCGTAAACTTCTCGTCAGAGCGACAAATGAAGGGATATATGATGTAAAAAATAGCCTCCTTTTCAAAGGTTATCAGGCTGTTTTGCTGCCGTTACTGAAAAGTCGTATCAGAAGTTGGCTATTTCTGGGGTGTGTTGCAGCGTTATTTATCGGCGCTGCTGTGCTTCCCGCTTTGCGGCTCGTTCCATTGAAGTTGCTTCCTTACGATAATAAAAATGAATTCCAATTAGTACTCAACATGCCAGAGCAAACTAATTTTGTAGAAACATCTAATGTGTTGCGTGATTTTTCGAATTACCTAGTTAGCGTACCTGATGTTGTTTCCGTGTCAGCATTTGCCGGTATTGCTTCACCGATGGACTTTAATGGTATGGTTCGACATTATTATATGCGCAACCAAGCCCATCAAGGTGAATTAAGAATTGTGTTGGCGGATAAAGATGAAAGGCGTCACCAATCTCATCAATTAGTTACTAGGCTTAGATCTGACCTAGAACGTATTGCTCAGCAATATAACGCCGATATTCAGCTAGTTGAAGTGCCTCCCGGTCCTCCCGTTATCGCGACACTGACTGCGGAAATTTACGCAGATGAAACCACAAGTTATCAGGATTTACAGGCGCAAGCGTTAAAAGTGGCGACAAGATTAGAACGGGAGCAGTTTGTCTCTGAAGTTGATACTTCAATTCAAGGAAAGTACGACACCTGGCGTTTTATTGTCGATCGTGAAAAAGCCGCCTTATCTGGTGTTTCTGTTTACGACATTAATCAAACCATCATTGCGGCCAACAATGGAGTGGTGTTGGCTAATTTACAAGCTGAACGAGAAATTACGCCGCTTTCAGTGAAATTACGGTTGGCTCACAATGATCGTGACCAGTTGAATAAACTGACCGACTTATACGTGAGAGGCCGAGCTGGCATCGCTAAGAACGAAGTACAAGGTTCGTTAGTTGATGCGCCTCAACCTCTTGTTCAGCTTTCAGAGCTGGGCACTTTTGTTAAGCAAGCCAGGCAACAACCTATTTATCACAAGAACCTCGAACCTGTTGTTTATGTTTATGCTGAATCAGTTGGTCGCGTACCCGGAGAAATTGTTGCAGACGTTTTAGCTGATCAAGATGAACCAGAATCGTCAAGTCAAACCAGTATAGCGCAGCGAACTTATTTTAATAACGGTGCAGGAGATGGTTGGAGTGTGGCGCAAGGTATCAAGGTAGTGTGGAGTGGTGAAGGAGAATGGAAGATAACGGTTGATGTATTTAGAGATCTCGGTATTGCGTATGCCGTTGCTTTATTAGGTGTGTTTGTCGTTATGTTAATTCAAACCGGTCTACCTGCGGTATCGGGAATTATTATGTTAGCCATTCCGTTAACAGTAATAGGGATTATGCCGGGGTTTTGGCTACTAAACTCGATAAGTGAAGATATAAATGGCTATCCAGACCCTGCTTTGTTTACTGCTACCGCGATGATCGGCATGATTGCACTTGCAGGAATCGTAGTAAGAAACTCTTTGGTTCTTATAGAATTTATTCAACAATCGTTAGCCGAAGGCAAAGCGCTCACCGAGGCCCTTGTCGAGTCTGGAGCGGTACGAATGCGACCGATTTTATTGACTGCAGGAACAACGTTACTGGGTAACGTTGTGATCACTTTAGACCCTATTTTTAATGGTTTAGCATGGTCAATAATATTTGGTATCACCGCATCCACTATATTTACTTTGTTGGTTATACCCGTGGTGTATAAGCTCGCCTATGGCAATGTAAACGGCCATGGTCTATCGGTACAAGATGAGGATCTCACATGAACAAGTCAAAAATTCTTCTAGGCTTAGTGTCATTCACGGTTTTAGCGACTCTGTTTTTGTATATGTCGGGTTACTTTACCAATAAGTTATCTGAGCAAAGAATAGTGGTTGTTAGTGATTATCCAGAGTTAGAGACGGCGATAATCCAACAACAATTAATACCGGTTGATTATCAATTCACCGGCACCGTTGTAGCTGACCAAAAGGCGATCATTTCTGCACGACTAACCGCGAGTATTGCGGAAGTTATGGTTAATGTAGGAGCGAAAGTAAAGCAAGGCGATGTGTTAATGCGTCTAGAAAGTAGAGACCTAAATGCGAGATTACAACAAACAGAGCAAACTCTTTTTTCTGCGCAAGCACAATTGAGCGCAGCAGAAAAAGAATATGACCGAGTGAAAGAACTGGTGGCTAAAAAACTACTATCGCAATCGCAATTTGATCAGGTGGAAAGCCAACTAAAAATCGCCCAAGCAAATGTTAAACAAGCGCAAGCAAGCGTAAATGAAGCGGAAACAACATTAAGCTTTAGTGCGATAACTGCGCCGTTTGACGGCCTTATTACACAAAAAAATGTCAATATGGGTGATACCGCTTCACCGGGAATGCCTTTGTTGACAATGTATAACCCCAAAAAACTTCAGCTTGAAGTTTATATTTCTGAAGCACAAATTAAAAATGTCACATTGGGTATGAATCTACAGTATCAATTACCAACGTATGCTATTCAAGGTGAAGGCGAAGTCGTGCAAATTAGCCCTTCTGCCAATTCACTTTCACGAAGTTTTATGGTTAAGCTGAATATTGATTCATCAACCTTAATTTATCCGGGCGTATATGGAAAAGTGATAGTGTACGGAGAGAAACAACCCGCTTTGCTGGTACCTAAAAATGCAGTTTATCAAGTAGGCCAATTAGATTATGTCAAAGTGGTGCAGAATGGGCTGATTGTTAGTCGATTAGTACAAATCAACGATAATTTTTTGGTTAGGAAAGGTTTAGCTATTGGTGATGAAGTTGTCTTACAACCCTTGCGATATCATTAAAATAACGATGTCAATAAAAATAACCATGTCATTAACGTCGCTGTGTTACTCAAATCGCTAGACCAATAAAGCGATGTAACTACGGAAATATAGCCGTTGATAACGGGCAATGGTCACTTAATCGGTAAGTTAGCACATCATTGGTTGAGAATATCTGCTGGTTAACAATGCCATGAGTTAAATGCTTGCTGAGTAGAATATGATCAATAAGCGAGCGAAATTGATGGGTGGCCTTGTTGTTTCTATTTGAACGGATTATACAGTCTGCTTGGCTGGTTGCACTGGCAAGATTAACGTATTGTTTAATGTCAGTACTTATATCGATATACAACCAATCATTTGGATAGGCGAGATTGTGGTTAAAATCTCCAGCAACAACGAAACTTTGTTTTGCTTCGACTCTTTGCTTAAGCCATTTATTAACTAACAAAGCCTGTTGTTTAAGCAAGTTACAGTCTCTGGTTCGTTTGTATTGAGCTGGACATCCTGCTTTTAAATGCAGCGAAAGCAAATGTATATCTGAAGCCTCGTTTGAACCTTGTACGATTACATAGGATGCAAATCTCAATTTGCTAGTGTTTTGCGTCATTACGAGGTCGGCAGGATCGATAACATTGATAGTTTGTTTAATAGCAAAACCAGTGTACTGATTGATATCGTCGAATTGACGAGATTTGAAGGTCGGACTAGCACGATCGGACAGGTAGATAACGTAACGATTACCAACAATATTTTTTATCGCTTGAATTGAATCTACTTCTTGAAATGCTAATACGTCGGGTGAAACTTTATTAAAGTATTGGGCGAGAACTTGCGTGTCGCGGCTATTTCTATTAGTCAAAGGGGCAACGGTATTCTCATCAGTGGTTAACCATTGTAAATTCCAACTTGTTACCACTAACGGTTTTGTGGATAACTCAAGCGCGGCATTCAGGGTTTGTGGATGAAATAGCCACAGTAGGAAAAATAGCCTGACATAGTTAAATTTGGTCATATTTTGTGCCGTTGTAATAATGAGTTATCGATAACGCTCATCTTATCAAGAGATTAAAAACTTCAAGTATTTTTCGCTCAATTTTGCATGAATAATGTATTTATTTTTGCATTGAGATCTTATACAAAAAGATCGTCTGTTGTTGTCATTCACTTAGTTTTTATTGATCTAAATCAAGACCCTAGAAGCACTCATCCTTTTAAATACACGCACAATATGTAGTGTGCATTTTTAATATTAATACCCTATATTGTGCTTTGTTAGTAATCTGTGGATATCTAGGGTAAGGAGATACAGTGAATACAGTCGTGATTAAACGGGATGGCTCCCGTGCCCCATTTGCAAAGGATCGCATCGTTACTGCCGTTAAAAGTGCGTCGAGCTTTATTGATAATGATGTGACGGCCTATGCAGAACAAGTGGCACAGGCAGTAGAGACCAAACTACTCGATCACGCTGAAGTTGATATTGTCGAAATACAAACGTTAGTTGAAAACGAAATGATGCAAGGACCTTATAAGGGAATGGCACGTTCTTATATAGAATATCGTCACGATCGTGATATGGCTCGCGACAAGAAAAGCGCCTTAACTAAAGAAATTCAAGGCTTAATAGAACAAAGTAATGCTGATCTCCTTAATGAAAATGCCAATAAAGACGGCAAAGTCATTCCTACTCAACGCGATCTATTAGCCGGTATTGTTGCCAAACACTACGCTAAAACTCATATTCTACCGCGTGATATTGTTAAAGCACATGATGAAGGTGATATTCATTATCATGATCTCGACTATGCGCCTTTCTTTCCGATGTTTAACTGCATGCTTATTGATCTTAAAGGTATGTTAACTCATGGCTTTAAAATGGGTAATGCGGAAATCGATACGCCCAAGTCGATTTCAACTGCAACTGCTGTCACTGCTCAAATTATTGCTCAAGTTGCGTCTCATATTTACGGTGGAACGACTATAAATGCTATCGATGAAATTCTAGAACCATATGTACTTGCAAGCTATCAGAAGCATTTAGAGGTGGCCAAAGAGTGGAGTATTGATAGTCCGGAGTCATTCGCAACATCACGCACAGAGAAAGAATGCTACGATGCGTTTCAATCGTTAGAGTATGAAGTTAATACCTTGCATACTGCAAATGGGCAAACGCCATTTGTGACTTTTGGTTTTGGTTTGGGAACCAGTTGGGCGGCTAAATTGATTCAAGCATCGATACTTAAAAATCGTATTGCGGGTTTAGGTAAAAACAGTAAAACAGCCGTTTTCCCCAAATTGGTGTTTGCTATTAAAAATGGCTTAAATCATAAAGCGTCTGATCCTAATTACGATATCAAGCAGTTGGCATTAGAATGCGCATCTAAGCGTATGTATCCCGATATATTGAATTACGACAAAGTAGTAGATGTTACTGGCTCTTTTAAAACTCCTATGGGTTGTCGCAGTTTTTTGAACGTGTATCAGGAAAATGACGAATTGGTTCACGATGGACGGAATAATCTCGGTGTGGTCAGTCTTAATTTGCCGCGTATTGCGATACAAGCAAATGGAGATGAAGACAAGTTCTATGATTTGCTCGACGATAAACTAAAACTTGCTCGTAAAGCACTAGAAACACGTATCAACCGTTTGGAGTCAGTAAAAGCCAGAGTGGCGCCTATTCTGTATATGGAAGGGGCTTGTGGTGTTCGTTTAAAACCCGATGATTCCGTGGCGGAAATTTTTAAAAATGGCCGTGCTTCTATTTCTTTAGGTTACATCGGCATTCATGAAACGATCAATGCGTTATATAAAAGCAAAGAACATGTTTATGATAATCCAACTTTAAATGCCAAAGCAATTCAATTGGTTACAAGGATGAAGGATGCGGTTGATGCATGGAGAGACGAAACGGGCTATGCCTTCAGTTTATATGCAACACCAAGCGAAAATTTATGCAATCGTTTTTGTCGCATTGATGCTAAAGAATTTGGTGTGATAGAAGGTGTTACTGATAAAGGTTACTACACGAATAGCTTCCATCTCGATGTAGAGAAACAAGTTAACCCTTACGATAAAATAGACTTTGAAATGCCTTATCCAGAGTTATCGACTGGTGGTTTCATCTGCTATGGTGAGTTTCCAAATATGCAACGGAACATTGAAGCATTAGAAAATGTTTGGGACTACAGCTACAGTAGAGTGCCATATTATGGCACGAATACTCCAATAGACGAGTGTTATGAATGTGGCTTTACTGGCGAATTTGATTGTACTAGTAAAGGATTTACTTGCCCTAAGTGTGGTAACCACGATTCGACTAAAGTATCTGTGACACGACGAGTATGCGGATATTTAGGTAGCCCAGATGCACGACCTTTTAACTTGGGTAAACAAGAAGAAGTTAAACGCAGAGTTAAGCATTTGTAATTGTTATGAACTATCATCAATACCATCAAATTGACGTTGTAAATGGCGAGGGGACACGTTGTACTTTATTCGTGTCCGGTTGCGAACACAATTGTAAAGGTTGTTATAACAAAGCCACCCATAATCCAAACTCTGGCCTTTTATTTACCCAAGCGATGGAAGACCAGATCATTGCTGATTTGCAAGATACGCGAATTTATCGACGCGGACTTTCGTTGTCTGGCGGTGACCCACTTCACCCGGCAAATCTAGCAGCAATTTATCAATTGGTGTTGAGAGTAAAGAAACAGTGCCCAGACAAAGATATTTGGATGTGGACAGGTTATACGCTCGGTGAATTGTCCCAACAGCAGCGTAAAATTGTTCAGTTAGTTGATGTGTTGATTGATGGCAAATTTGAACAAGACAAGTATGATCCAGAACTACTGTGGCGTGGATCTAGCAATCAAGTTATTCACCAGTTCAAGTCAGATCAAATTTGAGCTTATTCGCTGAATTGAATATTTAATAGTAGATATTCAATTCGTACTAATAGCTGAGCTTGTTAGTGTGCACACCCTGCATGGTCGTCACCGGATTATTGTGATGATACTTTCCTTAGTACAATAACGCCGAGTGAAGCTAAGCGGAAGTCACGATGAGGATGTATAAACCAGTCGACTATTAACAAAATTTGAAGCATCCATGATGTAAGATTTATATTTGTTGACACGCTTAAATAGTCCTTTCACTTGGCTTAATCTATGTGTATGATTTTTTCATGCTTTAATTTGCTAAATCAATGCGAGCGCAATAGTGTTTAGGCAGTATTTTCGTTCGTGGTTATCTACTATCTATCAAGGAATGTGATTCAATGTTTGCACATTTACCAACGCCTCAGCAGGACGCTATTCTTTCTCTTTCAGTTGCTTATCGTAGTGACCCTCGTACAGAAAAAGTCGATTTAGGTATCGGTGTATATAAAAATAATTTAGGTGAAACACCGATTATGCTGGCGATTCAAGAGGCGCAAAAAAAGCTGCTTGAAAGTCAAACCACTAAATCGTACGTAGGGTTAGCAGGTTGTGAAGAATTCAACTCTAGCATGGTTAAGCTATTGCTATCAGGAACTTCTGCGCTTGACCGTGTAACTGCAATTCAAACTCCCGGTGCAAGTGGTGCTTTACGTATGTTAGCTGACTTAATGAAAGTGGCTAATCCAAAAACCACCGTTTGGTTGAGTAATCCAAGTTATGTTAACCATAAACCAGTGATGGAAGCGGCAGGTTTAAAGGTGAAATATTATCGTTATTTTAATCCACAGACTAAGCAGGTTGATGTGGATGGTATGTTAACCGATATAGCAACTGCTGGCCCAGATGATGTTGTTCTAATGCATGGCTGTTGTCATAACCCAACTGGAGCCGATGTTGATTTTTCGGTGTGGAAAACGGTAACTGAACTTTCGCAAAAAAATGGCTTTATACCGTTTGTCGATATAGCTTACCAAGGTTTCGGTCAAGGCTTGGAAAAAGATGCGGAAGGCTTGCAATTTATGGCGAATAATATTGAAGAAATGTTAATTACAACGTCCTGTTCAAAAAACTTTGGTTTGTATCGAGAACGCACAGGCGCAGCGATGGTTGTTGGTAAATCATTAGAGCATGCAGTCAACGCCAAAGGTAAATTACTGCAATTAGCCAGAGCAACCTATACCATGCCGCCTGATCATGGTGCTGCTTTAGTTAAAACAGTACTTAATGATTCTGAGTTGACTCATATGTGGAAAGAGGAACTTAATTCTATGCGACTAAGGCTAGTGAATTTAAGAGATCTGTTGTGTAATGAATTACGTGTTGCTCATCAATCGGAACAATTCGACTTTATAAAATCGCATCAAGGTATGTTTACTGTTTTAGGCTTTTCTGCTCAACAAATGCAGGTTTTAAAAGATGACTATGGTATTTACGGTGTTGCTGATGGTCGAATTAATATTGCGGGTTTAACAGAGAAAGATATTCCTTATGTAGCGAATGCTATAGCCAAAATAGCCTAAATTAGCCGCTATACTGATACTGGACTAAAATAACGCAGAGTTAGAGGAAGAAACCGTGAATAAATCCTTGTTACCAGTTTGTTTGTGCTTAAGTTTGGTTGCTTGTACTAGTAATCAACAAGATACTTTGGCGCAATCGTCCACAGATAGCGTATCTAAAACGGTCGTTGTTGACAAAACGGAGGTTTTGCCAGTTGGTGATACTGCCACGGTAGCAAAAAACAATGCTGTGGTATCAAATAATCCAGATCATTCTGCGGTGACGAAAGAAGTTAAAAAACCGATAGCAAAAGCGAAACCAAAGCCAAAACCGATAAGTTCAGAACCAACAAAAACACAACAAGGTAAACTTATTTTAGGCTCAGAAGAGTGGGTATATCTTCCGGGTCTAGATAAAAGCTTTATGGCAAAAGTGGACACAGGCGCAACGACTTCGTCCATTAGTGCTGTAGATATTTTACCTTTCGAAAGAGAAGGCAAGGAGTGGGTTAAATTCCGAGTAGAGCACAAGAATATTTCTACAGAGGAGATCAGCTTACCTGTTTTACGTTGGGCAAAGATCAAACAAGCGAACAGTACCGAAGCCGAAAAACGTCCTATAGTTACTGCATGGGTACAAGTAGGGGATGTTAAAGAGAAAGCAGATTTTACTTTAACTGACCGAAAGCATTTATCGTATCCTGTTCTTTTGGGGCAAAGCTATGTGCGTGATATTGCAGTAGTGGACATAGGCCGTAAGTTAGTACAACCGAAGAAAAAATAAGTGCCGTTTGCAAATAAAAAATCGTAATTCTTGTGATTGGAATTGCGATTTTTATTTGCTTTGTTTCTTCGTTTGGTAAGCAAAAATAGTTAATGTAAATAATGCTCCTAAGGTATCGCATAACATATCTTTTTGTGCGTCCCATATGTCACCCTGTGACCCTAAAAAGGCAATGCCTTCTTCACCTCCAGCAAGCTCTGCATACCACCATTCAATAATTTCATATGCTGCTGCGGTACTCATAACGGCGAAAAGACCAAATAAACCAGCGATCAATCTATTACAGTGATTATGACGGTATAGATATTCGGCAATAGGGTAGGCATAGAAACCAATTGAAAAATGGGCGACCCGGTCAAAATGATTACGTTCAGATCCGAGTAGATCATTAAACCAGTCGAACGGGACTTCAGCAAACGTATATTTGGCACCAATCGTATGCAGATAAAGCCATATAAACATACAGATATAAGCTGTAGGGCTAAATTGTAATGATCTACTTAATAGCAAAATAGCGATAAAAATCGAGATGACCGGGATAATTTCGGCGATCCACACCGCTCTCGACGCAGGGTCAAAGGCTGAGAAGATAAAAACCAAGGCATAAAGTAAATTTAGCGCTATTAGCGTATTACTATAGCGTTTTTGCTGCGTAGGAGAGGCGTGATTCATTATTCACCATTTTATTTTAATTCTTAAAACTGGCTTTTCGCATTCGGTTAAGAATAGCTAAAACCTCAAGAGCTCTTGGTTTGGCAAGATCACCATAATTTGGCATAGATAAGAACCAGTCATCATGTAAAAGCGTTTCTATCTCTTGCAATGGTTGTTTTGTCCAACCAGGTTTTTGCGCTAATTGAAACCAGATCCAACCGACCGCGTTAACTTGACTCGAGTTTTCTATTTGGGCTAGTGCAGTGATATCAACAAACTCCTTACCAAATCTAAGCGACTCTTTTCCTTTTGCTGTTACTCTAAATTTGCCATCGGATAATATTTTCTGTAGGCCTATTAAATGCAACGAACGTGGCGGAAACTGCGCCAAAGATTGCTCACTTTCTTGAATACGTTGGCTAGGGTGAAGTTGTACAACTTGTTTTGCTTTGGCTGTTACATCGATTGGTTGATAGTCGTGCATTTGGATTACAGTGTTAGCATGATCGAGGTAATCACCAGACCCGCCCATAACAATTAAAGTAGAAATATCACAATCATCTCTTAACTGACCAATTCTATCTACAAGTGGTGTTATAGGTTCATCACCTTTATTAACGAGCGCCTGCATACGTTCGTCGCGAATCATAAAGTTGGTTGCTGAGGTGTCTTCATCGATAAGAATTGACGTTGCCCCTGATTCTATCGATTCTTGTAACCACGCAGCTTGAGAAGTAGAACCAGATGCATCTTGAGTAGAAAAATCAGCGGTATCTTTATTCATCGGTAGATGATTAATGTAATTCGATAGATTTAGCGAGTGAACGCAGCGTCCATCTTCTGCTTTTATTTTCATTGCACCTGCGTCGGTCACAATACCTTCACGGCCGTCACTAGGAATATGATTGTAAATTGAACGTTCTATTGCAGTGAGTAAGGTGGATTTGCCATGGAATCCGCCACCAACAATTAAGGTTATCCCTTTTTTTATTCCCATTCCTGTAACAACGCCTCTATTTATCGTTTCCAACGCTACTTCGAGAGAAGCTGGAGCGACAAACTTTACGGCGTCCTTCATAGGTAAATCACTGTTACCAGCGAGTCTAGGTAATAAGCTACTATTTTCGATAAATGCAACTAAATTGTGGGTTGCGAGCTGTTGACGTAGATGATCTTGGTCTTCAACGCATTGGCAATGTTTGATAAGAGCATCTTTATCGAGTTCTCTTTCGATAGTCGATTTGCGAATATATTTTGGTAAGTGAAAGGTTAAAATATTAACTGCTTTTTTTGCCAGAATACTGCGCCCTTCAGCGGGTAATTTAATGCGGAATCGCAATTCGATCCCTTCTTGTGTAAATAACACTGTGGTGCTATCGAGCACAGTTTGCCCGGATAAGGCAATAGAAACACTGTTTTCTTGTGCGGCAAATGAGGCAAAGCTACGGGCAATGAAATCGCGTGCAGCAATTTGATATGAACTTGATTGGTCTTTTAGCCACGATAAGCCAGTCAATGACCAAGGCCTTACTGCTCGAACGCGTGAAGCGGATGCATAAGGGTCAGCCTGAACGTAGTCAATATAAAATGTATAATCATCAAAGGAATATTGACCTTTAATTGACTGATAAGCTCGATAATTTTGCTTCTCGAGTTTTTTTAATTTCGCTATTAGTTGATCCATAAATCAAATACTTCTAAGTTCGTATGCGTCAGATTAGCACACTAATAATTATGTAGGTGGCGAATTATAGGTAACGATAAACAAGATAGCCAGTTTAATCTTATTTGCTTATATTTTGAATAAATTCACTGTCCGTCATAGGCTTACCGTATAAGTAACCTTGTGCAAAATCACAACCTTCATTTTTCACAAAATGTTCTTGCTCGATATTTTCTACGCCTTCTATAGTCACGTCTAATTTTAGTTTTTTAGCTATTTGCACTATTGAATGGATAATCTCTTGGTCGTTAGAATTTTGCGTTAGGTTTTGTACAAAACTCTTATCAATTTTTAAACTATTAAAAGGGTAGTTTTTAAGATAACTAAATGACGCACAGCCCGTTCCAAAATCATCTAGTGACAGTGTAACTCCAAGTTGACTTAGACCACTTAGTATTTTTCTTGCTAGGTATTCATTTGAAATCAAACAACTTTCTGTTAATTCAAGTTCCAACTTTGAAGCGGGAAAGTGATAAGTTTGTAATAAATTCTCGACGTAGCTAATAAAGTCAATATTTTGTAACTGCATGGCAGAGACATTAACGGCGATTTTAAAATCGTTGGACAGTGTCCATTCGCTCACGTTCTCGATGGCATGGCGTAGAGCGAAATTACCTACCTCAAAGATGAGGCCGTTTTGTTCGGCTAATTGGATAAGGTTATCATTTGATATGGTCCCAAGTATTGGATGGTTCCAACGTATTAGTGCTTCCGCGCCAACCCAGGCTCCGGTATTTAAGTCGACTTTAGGTTGGTAATATAATTCTATATCTTCGTTTCGTACCGCTTCTAATAAATAACTTTCAATTTCATTGGTGTGCATTCTTTGTTCAGTATGATTTTCTGAGTAGTAGCTGTATTGACGCCCAGTATCTTTGCATGCGAAAGCCGCTTCATTAGCAAAATAGATTAAGTCTTCAACGGCTGTTGAGTCGATGCTGGTCGAAACACCAATAAAAGTATGCAGATGAACATGCTCTTGTTCGATAAGAAAATCAGAATGGCAAATTTCAATACATCGGTGACAAAAATTCTCAATGAAAGGTTGTAGGTGTTTGCTACGGATGACTAAGATGACATTGGCAATACCAATTCGAGCAGTTACCGAATTAATGCAATCTATTTGGCCTATTCGTTCTCGAAATTCGATAAGTAGATCATCGAGTATATTATCACCATGACGTTCTTGAATTTTGCGCCCATTGGAAAAATTGACATGCACAACTGCGAGTTTTTCTTGGTTATTTCGCACAAGAGCGAGCAGTTCATTGGTTCTTTCAATTAATGCTTGTTGGTTGAGAAATCCTGTGCCGATGTCGTGGTTTTTATGATAACAAACTTGTTTCTCTGCGGCTTTACGTTTGTCTATTTCTTTGCTTAATGTGCAGTTTAAGTTGGCAATGTTCTTGGTTTTATTATCACTGCTATTTTTTAGTTGTTCGGTTAATGAGACTAGTCGGCATTGTTGATAAACGGTTGTTAAGTGTGCTTCTATTGACTGTTTACAGATCAATAATAACTTTTCGCCGTCCGCTGTTGATGGCATATCGATGCGGTTGAAAACAATAATTGCAGCAAAAACGCTGTTGTCAGGCCAAAATAGTGTCTGACCAGTATAGGTAAAGTTATCGCTCTTTGTATTGTGGTCGCTTTTTACACTAATCGTACCATTTAACGCTGTTCCATTTTTAGAGTGACGATCTTGTACAATGGTATCAATTAGCGTCGTTAGCATACCAGATGAATTGTGAGGAAAGTTATTACTGCTACAAATGATAAAGGGAGAGGGCTTCTCTTGAACTATGCATGAATAGGTAGCGTTATAAAAATTGTCTAACAGTTCGACTAAATTGTTAAAACTATATATAACATTGGAAGGTAAAGTAAGCTCAGCGGTGTTTACTTTATTCATATAGCTTCTATTATCCATTTACCTTACGCTCCCTAAAGTTAGTTTATCCATTCCGTATGGCTCACTATCATTGTGTATTGAATAACTAACTGTTTTTAATTGACTATATTTTGTAAGTATATGCGATAACTTTAGCATTAGTAGAAAAACCCTCCATAGTGGAGGGTTTGTTTTAAAAATGAGACGGGTGATTTGCAGCTACAGTAACTCAGTGGCTAGCGCAGTGCCGCTATGGTTTGAGTTTCTTGAGTTGATCGATGTCGAAAACCTGTTGGTAATCGACACCTTCTAGGCCAAAACCATTCAGTTTGAGAAACTCATTTTTATAGCCAGCGTAATCAGCTAAAACTTTAAAATTATCGGCATTCATATCCGCAATAATTTGTTGAACCCGGTTTTGTACATCCTCATCGAGTTCAAATTCATCCAGTCTTAATAATCGTTGACCATCAACAGGAACCACGCCTTGAAACAGTTTATCGCTGAATAATCGTTGCATTTGCTGAATACAAGTCTCATGTGTTCCTTTTCTTTTCATGACTTTATAAAGCGCGAGAATATAAGGCGTAAATGCAGGGATAAACACACTCGCTTTAGTCACTAATGCTTTACAAACGGTAGCGTATGCTCCACCGCCATATTTGGCTAGTTTCAGATTGAGGGAATGACTTGTTTGGTGCAAATCTACTTTCGCGCGACCTAGTGTCCCTTCATGGTAAATGGGGTAAGTAAGTTTAGGCCCTATATAAGAGAACGCGATGGTTTTACAACCTTGTGCAATAGAGTCGGAATTAATTAATGTATCTATCCAAGATTCCCAGTCTTCACCACCCATTACTTTAATAGTGGAATTGATTTCTTCATTGGTTGCTGGCTCTACAGTGGTAGTGTGCCAGCTATCGTCTTCTAAGATCACACTGGCACCAGTAAAGCTATCGCCGATGGTTTTTATAGCAGAGTGCCACATACCTTGGCCTGAAGGCTTGGGTCTTACGCCTGTGGCCAAGCTATATATAATTAGATCCACTTCGCCTTCAAAATAGGTTTCTATGGCTTCAATCACGTTGGATCTAATTTCCTCGGAGAAAGCGTCACCAACAATATTGATGGCTTTGCGTCCTTCTGCTTCGGCATATTGACTAAAATAGATGTTGTTGTACCAGCCAGCTGAACCAGCGCCTTTTTCAGAAGGGCCACGTTCAAAAGAGACCCCAATGGTATCCGCTTCACTTCCGCCAAACGTTGCCGCTATTCTTGCCGCAAGCCCAAACCCCGATGAAGCACCTAGAATAAGTATTTTCTTTGCACCATTGTTAGTCGGTTTTGTTGATTTAACGTAGTCTATTTGTTCTTTCACTGCTTGTTTACACCCGGTTGGGTGAGCAGATTTGGCGACAACACCTTTAATAATGGGTTCTATTATCATCAGTCTGTATTCTCAGTTTTCTCGTCTGGATCTCCAATATATAAGTACGTTGTACGTTAAGTTTTGCGCTAGGGCATTTTTTTGGCGACTAATTCAGATATAACGCTAAGCTGTCTGCCACATAATTGGAAATCCACGGTTGAGCTACCTCTTTAGGGTGAAGTCCATCTTGTTTCATCCAATCTTGTTTCAATATGATTTGCTCAAGAAAGAACGGAAGAAGCGGTATTTGGAATTGTTCCGCTAAGTTTGGGTATATATCTTCAAACGCTTGGCTGTAACGTTGTCCATAATTCGGTGGGATCTTTATTTGCATCAAAGCTACTTTGGTACCGTATTGCTGGCTAAGTGAAATAATTTGTTGCAAATTTTTAGTGATAATTTTGGGGTGAAAACCTCTTAATCCATCATTGGCACCCAGTTCTACTAGTATCCATTGTGGTTCATATTGCTTGAGCAGGTCGGGTAGTCTATCTAGCCCATTACCCGAGGTATCACCAGAAATACTGGCATTGACGACTGTGTAATCAAAGCCTTTTTCTGCAAGGTCTGATGAGAGTTTTGTCGGCCAACTGCTTTCAATTGGCATTTGATAACCTGCACTTAAACTATCACCTAACAGCAAAATTGTGTTACTACTTGCAGTACAGGAAAATAGAAGAAATAGTAAAGAGAGTAATCGAGTCATGGCAAATCCCATTATAAAAGCTGAATCATTAAGTAAATTAGTTTCTACTAAACAAGAGCAATTAACAATCCTTGATGACGTAAATTTACAAATTGATGAAGGAGAGTGTGTCGCGATTGTTGGGACGTCTGGTGCCGGTAAGTCAACATTGATGACTTTATTAGCAGGGTTAGATGTGCCGACAAAAGGTGATGTCCATCTAATGGGCAAAGCAATTTCTCAATTGGATGAAGAGCAGCGAGCAGCAATACGTAGCCAGTCAGTAGGATTTGTTTTTCAAAGCTTTCTTTTGATACCGAGCTTAACCGCTATAGAAAATGTAACGCTTCCTTGTCTATTGAAAGGGCAAAATGAAGATACAGAGAGAGCAACAGAGTTACTTAATTCTGTTGGTTTAGCACAACGGGTTGATCATTTACCTTCTCAATTATCGGGTGGCGAGCAACAACGTGTCGCTTTGGCTCGAGCGTTTATGATAAAACCTAAAATTCTTTTTGCTGATGAACCAACAGGGAATTTGGATCAGCATACTGCGGAAAAAATTGTCGAGTTACTGTTCGAGCTTAATAGTAAGCACGGTACAACGCTGGTTCTCGTGACACATGATCCAGAATTAGCCGAGCGATGTGACAAGACCTTCCATATGCAAGCAGGCAAGTTGGTGAACTAATTATGAAGCAGAAATCAGTATTTTCTCTTAATCGACGTTTATTCAGTTGGAGTATGGAAGAAATCCGCCATGGTCAGTTGTGGCCTATTTCTATTGCTCTAACTCTTATCATTGCGTGCGTATTTGCTTTGTCAGCATTAGCTGAGCGAATGGAACAAGTTATTGTTAAACAGGGCAAAGATGCTTTAACTGCCGATCTAGTTTACGCTTCGTCTAATCCCGTTCCTGACACTCTTTTTGATACAATTCGCGTGCAGCCTGACGTGTCTGAGGCACAATTGGTAAGATTTTCTACCATGGCATTTAGCGAAAATGAAATGCAGTTGGTAACCGTAAAAGCAGTAGATTCCGCTTATCCATTGCGCGGCAATTTAATGTTAGATAATGGGACTAGCCAATTAGAGCAGGTGAGTGCAGGGGAGCTTTGGCTGGATGAACGAGTTTTTTCATTACTCGATATTAAACAGGGTGACACTGTAACACTTGGTGATGCTGATTTTGTCGTTAATGGCAAGGTTGTACAAGAGCCAGGTTTGTCTTTTAATCCTTTCCAACAGATGCCTGCTGTTTATATCCATAGTTCGGATATAGAAAAAACAGGCGCATTGCGCATAGGCAGTCGAGTACGATTTAATTTATACCTAACAGGGGATGAACAGAGCTTAACGCAAATAAAAGATTCTGTGACGTTGACTCCTAGTGATCGCTGGCGAGACCAAAGTAATGGCTCCAGAAGTAATGAGATGTTTGAACGTACAACGCAATACTTGTCCCTTACTGTTGCTATTGTCATTATCATGGCCGCAACCACCTTGGTGTTAACTTGTCAAAATTACGTTTCAGGTAGACGGAAAACCATTGCAATGCTTAAAAGCTTAGGTGCCAGTAAATCGTGGTTACGACACTGGTTGTTAATACAGGTGGTTATCCTTTTCGTAATAGGCGCGGTCTTCGGTATTTTTTCTGGATATTTATTGGAAATATTATTAAGGATCCCATTAACCGATTTGTTACCCGATCCGTTACCGAGTTATGGAATAAAACCATATTTAGTTGCTATGGTTTCTTGCGTACTTATTGGTATACCTGCGTTAGGAATACCACTGTTAGGGCTGATTAACACCTCGGCAGCCAACGTGATGCA
This sequence comes from Vibrio sp. MA40-2, assembly GCF_047302445.1. Taxonomy (NCBI): domain Bacteria; kingdom Pseudomonadati; phylum Pseudomonadota; class Gammaproteobacteria; order Vibrionales; family Vibrionaceae; genus Vibrio; species Vibrio sp. MA40-2. The sequence continues at coordinate 338,856 of NZ_CP178627.1, read as the reverse complement.
AGCACAGGAAGGTAAAAAATCGTGGACTGCCTATTTACTTGTGTTGGTGCCAATTATTCCGATGATTATTGCTTATCACAACAATACGTTAGTATGGATTGTTCTTGCGGGTATTGTGTTGTTATTTGCGTTGCTTGGAGTTTTGAGCCTGTTAATCATAAAACTGATTAATAAACTTCCTATTAGTGCTTCAATGAAGCTTGCGGTAAGCCGAATTAATCGTTCTGGTTTAGCCAGTACACTTCAATTTGGCGCATTAGGTTTGTCCTTAATGCTACTGGCAGTAATTTGGTTAGTTAGAACGGACCTACTGCAAGATTGGCAGCAAGCTATACCTGATAATGCGCCGAATGTGTTTTCTATAAATATTGCACCTTATGAAATTGAAGAGTACCTCAAAGCACTAGATAGCGAATCATTAGAGCGCTCTAAAGCCTACCCAATTATTCGCGGTCGTGTGAGTGAAATTAATGACGTAGCAGCAAAAGATTATCAAGGCGCGAAAGCTGATGCAGAATCGTTAAGCCGAGAACTTAACTTTACTTGGGTTGATGATACTTGGGTAAATGATGCTGACAATCAAGCATCTATTATTGAAGGTAAGTGGACACCTAGCTCCGGTGTTTCGGTTGAATCAGAAGTCGCTGCCGATTTGAATATACAGGTTGGCGATGAAATGAGTTTTGTTATTAACAGTAAAACAGTTAATGCGACGGTTAACAGTATTCGACATGTTGAATGGAGAGAAATGAAACCTAATTTTTACTTCATTTTTAGCCAAGATGTACTTGAATCATTACCGGCTACTTGGATGGTTAGCTATAAAGTAGATAACAACAACAACCGCTTACTTAGTGATTTGTCGCGTAATTTTCCTACCGTTAGTCTATTGGATATTCGTGCGATGGGTGAAAAAATCCGTGACTTACTCACTCAGCTTATTTGGTCGATTACGGTATTAGCGTCGTTAGGAGTAGTTGCTGGGCTTTTGCTAATCTTTACATTGCTGCGATTAAGTTTGTCGCAACGACAAGATGAGATTCGTCTTTATAGGACATTAGGCGCTTCAAAGCGTAGAATTCAAAATACTATTTGGAGCGAATATGGCTTGATGGCCGTTGTTGCTGGCTTAGTCGCGAGCTTAGGCGCTGAAATTAGCGTTGTTAGTATTATGAATGTTGGTTTTGAATTAGAAGGACGAGCACATCCAGTATTGTGGGTTGCTTTACCTGTGCTGTCGTTCATTGTTTTAGCTATTGTAATACGTACCTTGATTAAACAACTATTACTGCCGATAAAATCGGCACAATAATGTTTTTTAATTAGGTTATCCTCAATTCCTCATAATAATGTGATGGTTATATGACGTTATTATGAGGAAGCACTTACGAAAAATGAGGTTAATTGTTTGTTTATTATGAGATTAATTTATGTTAGAACAGTAAGCTGTCATAATGATGGACTATTAGGGTAGTTATCCACAGATTCGGTGGATAAAGTTTTGGATAACTTTAGGCCAAATAAACTAAATGTTTCACGACGCCCCTACAGGCTTATTTGTAAGCAAACGGACTAGCTATAAATCATAATAAAAGCGTTTTTGAACAATTTAAGTCAAGTGTTTTTTTATAAAAAAGTCAGTTTTTTTTCAGCGAAATATTTCACTGAAAACAGGTTAAATTTTAGTGTTTATTATTAGTAATATCTCCCAAGGATTAATGAGCTTAGTACGTAAATGAACAAAACAAACAAAACGTCATCAGCACTTAAAATTGGTATCGTTGGCGGTGGCATCGCCGGAGCTACTGCGGCGATAAAGCTGGCTGAACTCGGAATACAGACTTATCTTTTTGAGCGCAAGCCTAGTTTGGTTTTTGGTCCGCCAATATGTCATTTACACGCTGGTGGCAATCTATATCGAGATATAGATGAACAACAATGTATTGATTTGCTTAGACAATCTATACAATCGGTCAAGCTATTCCCACATACCATTAATATTCGTCCCACCATTATCGCGGTACCTAAAGTGGACCAAGGAGAGCCTGAGTCTCTCATCGCTAGGTTAGTGGCGATTCAACAGCATTATGCTGAATTGGTAACAGCAGATAAAACTAACAAGGTGTTAGGCGAGCCAGACGAGTATTATAAAACATACTCAAAGGCACAATTGGTGGCATTAAAAGGGCAAACGCAAAACGGACAACCAAAAATACTGGATGACTGGATGATCCCATTCGTCAACTCAGTTGATCTTGAATCGTTAAAATACCCGGTTGTATTGGTACAAGAATATGGGTGGAGTTTATTTAGACTGGCTTCTACAACAAAGCTAATGTTACAAGATTTTGCTAATGCGCAGGTATTCCTATCAACGGAAGTAACCGATATTCAAGCAACACCAGACCAGTGGACCATTCGTTATTGCAATCAAACCACAGGAAATGCTGAGATTAACGTCGATTATTTAATCAATGCATGTGGGTATGAAACAGGAACACTGGATAACCTGGTTAAAGCGCCACGTAATAGACTGGTAGAATTTAAAGCGGCTTATGTTACTCATTGGGCCGAGAGTAAAGATGTGTGGCCTGAAGTTATCTTTCATGGTGAACGAGGAACGGTGGATGGAATGGCACAGCTGACACCGTATGCCGATGGTATCTTTCAACTGCATGGTATGACAGAAGATATCACTTTGTTCAAAGATGGCTTGGTCGCTAGTGATGCTACTCGATCGGCGCAACCTCAATTACCAGACTATCTACTGACTAAATTGAAAAAAGGTTGGGACAAAACTCAAACAAAGCAAAGAACAGAATTGGCCATTAAGCATATGAGCCGATTTATTCCTTCTTTTTCTAGCGCATCGTTAGCTGGGGAACCTCTTTATGGTGCTCAGCAGATCCCAGGTCTAGACGCGTCGTTACGTTCAGCTGATGTTTCATTCCATGGCACAAACTACGCTAGGGTAGAGATTGTAAAAGGTTCATCAGCTATAGAAGCTGCGATGAAGATAGTAGAACACTTAAAAGAATCTAACATGTTTTATTTCAACTCATCACACTGCGTTACACCGTCACTTGATGGTAATGATGTCGAGCAAGATGCGGTAAAATTAGCAGTAGACCGCGGTTACCCGATAGGGCTTGCGAAAGTCAGCGGTCTAAAAAATCAAGATAGTAGCTGATATTTTAGATTGTAACTAATCAGCTAGCTTGGGCATAATAAGTCAACCTATATAACGTCGACATAACAACGAGTTAACCAATTTTAGTAGCCAAACCGAACAGCCCACGAGCACCAAATATCTTGTAGATGCTTACGGTTACCGCGTATAAATTTTACTTGTTGACCTGGTTTAGCTTGAGCAATTCTTGCATGATCAATACGGGCCAATACGCCAATTTTCGGGTAGCCACCTAAGGTTTGTCGGTCGTTAAGCAAAATTATAGGCTTGCCGTCTGGTGGAATTTGAACCGATCCTAATGCGATGCCTTCAGATATTATTCCGCTGGAAGGGACGTCGATTGGCGCTCCTTCTAGACGATATCCCATTCGGTCACTATGTTGACCCACTTGGTAAGTTTGATTATAAAAATGATGTTTGGCTGATTTGCTAAATAAATTTGCTTGGTAAGATTCAATTAGCCTTAACCTCAATGGTAAATTGTAATCGGGGGTGAAACGAAACGTGAGTTGTTTGGATTCAAGTGGTGTCGAAAGTTTACGGTAAGGGAGTTTATCGTTTTTAGTCAGAGATTGACCATCTTGATTTATCCCACCTAAAGATTCTCGCATTACAGTACTGGTACTGCCTAAATGAGGTTCTATTTGAAAACCATCATTTATTGCCAAATAGGCTCTTAATCCGTTTTTGGGTAGAGAAAACTTTAATGTTTGTCCAGCACAGACGTAGAAAGAGGTCCAATTTCGTATAGCAACGCCATCTAGTTTTGCTTGTAGATCTCCACCACATATGGCTAGCATGCAATTGTCACTGAATTGAAATTCAGCTTGACCTAAAGTTATTTCAAGCGTGGAACAGTTAGGCGGGTTACCGAGCAAATGGTTTGCCCAACAGTAAGCGTATTCATCAATTGGACCACCTTGAGTTACGCCTAGTGGTGAAATTCCATAGCGCCCAAAATCTTGAATAAGACTGAGTTGGCCTGGTCTAATTACCTTTAAATGGGCCATAATTCACCTCCTAACTCGATGAAACGTTCCCGTGTTATTGGTTCAAACTTAACTTTATCACCCACTCGAAATGGCGACAGTGTTTCACTATTGGGATCAAATAGTCTGCTCGGACAATTACCGATAATCTGCCAACCACCTGGTGTAGAGGACGGATAAACCGCTGTTTGGTTGTTCGCTATACCAACGCTCCCTGCGGCAACCTTTAACCTTGGTGTGTCATGTCTAGGTGATTCTAGTTCAGGAACCAGTCCAGAAAGAAAAGCGAAACCTGGTGAAAAACCGATAGAACATACTCTGTACTCAGGTTGAGTATGCTTATCTATTAATGTCTGTAACGACATGGATTTATTTTTTAATAATGTATGTAAATCAGGCGCAACATCTTCAGCGTAATAGACGGGCAAATAGATAATTTTACTAATATTGGTTAATTTGTCTGAGTCAACATTTTGTCCGACTTGAGCAACGATTGTAGTCAAACTCTGTAATAAGTCGGCTTCGCTAGTTCGATACGGCAAATAATCTATCAGCAAGGTTGTGTATGAAGGGGTTAAGTTCATTATGCAATCGGAATGATGGCGATATATCAATTCAGCAACGTGACTAATTAGTACCGCAAGTTGACCATCTATTTTATCTGAAAATCGAATTAATATAGATGACTCGCACACCGCTTCGATTAATATTGGCTGGTTTAACATAGTATCCTCATAATGTGGCGAGAGATTGTTTTATCTTTTGAATACAAGCAATAGAGTACGGATTATCACCATGAATACAGATCGTATCGGCTTGTATGTCGAGTTTTTGGCCTGTAATGGTTGTAACGCTCCCATATTTGGCGATTTGCATAACCTGATAGTAGATATCGTCGCTATTAGTTAATACAGATTGTGGGTGATCTCGTGGAGAAAGTTGTCCATTGTCGGAATAGGTTCTATCAGCAAACGCTTCGAAAAGAAGTGGCACATTAAATCCATCCGCTAGCTCAAGATATTGCGAATTATCCGCGCTAGCGAGAATCATCATTGGTAACGAGTACACTTGTGCTGCCTTAGCAATGGCTTTAAATGTTGACGTTGACCTCATCATGTCATTATAAAGCGCACCATGAGGCTTTATATAGTCAACCGTTGTTCCATGCAAATCTGCGAGTGCTTTAATTGCTCCTACTTGGTACAAGATAAGGTTGATAATCTCTTTATCGCTGTGCGGAATAGAACGCCGTCCAAAACCTTGAATATCGGCATAACCAGGATGTGCACCAATTTTTACTCCGTGTTGTATAGCTAACTGAATGGTATTGGACATAACATTAGGATCGGATGCATGAAAACCACATGCAATATTGGCCATATCTATCCATGGCATCACATCCTGATCTTCTCCGAGCTTCCAAATCCCGAAACTTTCGCCCATATCGCAGTTAATGGTTAACTGATCTGAATGCATTTAAACCCCTTATTCATGGTTGAAACACTGTCAATTGATGATTATATCGCTAAAAACTGTCATTAGCGGACACAATACCAATTGAGAGTATCGCTATTTATCTGTCGGAAATAATATGATGTACTTAGCAATAATCGCTTTTATAACATTAGTAAGACTAATCTTTTAGATATAAGTAGACATTTATAATAAAATTCAGCATTTTTGTGTATTTTAATTAACCAATCTGTTAATGTTGCGCCGATCCTTACTAACACTTTTTAAAACACATTTTAAGGGAAAAATATGGAACTGGCTCTAATAGTCACGTTTATTATTGCTGCTGCATTAATGGTACGCAAAGAGATGAAATCTAAGTAATTAAGCGTACTCATAAATAAAAAGACCGGATTACGGTCTTTTTTTATTACAAAAAGTGTTAATCCAGATCAAGTAACATATCCGCCGTTCCATCTTCAAATTGAACATCAATTTTAAAGCCGAGTTTTTGAGCCAGAGTTAACATACCTCTATTGGTTGGCATGGTCATTCCTGACATTTGTGTTGTCCCTTTATTTCTGCAAAAATCAATAATTCTAGTCATTAGAAGTCGACCTAACCCTTGTCCTTTTAAGTCAGAACGAATTAGAATTGCAAATTCGGCATCAGTATTTTCAGGATTGATTAAAGCTCTTGATACGCCTAATATTTCGCCAACATCTGTCACTGCGACGAAAGCAATTTCTCTATCGAAGTCTATTTGAGTCAAATTAGCTAAAGCTTCATGATTAAATTCACCGACTTCAGTAAAAAAGCGTTTATATAAATCTTCTTTGGATACATTTTTTATGAATCCAGCGTGCGCATGTTCATCTTCTGGAAGGATAGGACGCAGCTTTATACTTTCACCATTTTTTAACGTGACTTTCTCTTCAAGTTCGACCGGATAAGGACGAATTGCTAGTCTTCGGTGAGGGTCGCCTGAAAAAGGTTTTAAGGTTAAATCAGCGTCAATAATAGTTAACGATTTATTGCCAACCAGCAGTGGATGGATATCTAATTCATGTATTTGTGGGTTGTCGATAACCATTTGAGAAAGTCTAACAATGAAATCGCATAGAAGATCGATATCGAGATTACTGGTTTTTTGAGGTCGGATTGAATAGCCTTTAATCGCGCGAATAATAAGGTAGCGAGCCAAAGCCATATTCAAAGGTAAAATACCAACCGCCGCATCAATGCTTTCGTCCCATTCAGAACCTCCTTCACCTAACATAATTACTGGGCCAAAGGTTAGATCTGTTTTTACTTTAATACGTAATTCATACGCTCCAATTCGGCTAGCCATGGCTTGAACTAATAAACCTTGAATATTTGCTGACGGGTAATTGAGTTGAACACCGTCTAAAATAGCTTGAGCGGCATTTTGAACTTCTGTTCGATTACGTAAATTTAACACAACACCATTTACATCGGATTTATGAGCTATATCTGGCGAGCGCAGCTTTACTGCTACAGGATAGCCTATCTTATCTGCTATATAGACCACCTCGGCCGGCTCTTGCGCAATCCATGTTTCTAATACTGTAAATTTGTATTGAGCTAACAGTGGGGCAATTTCGTGAGTATCAAGAACAAAGCTACGATCATTACTATTTGTATCTAAATTATGTGTATCTAAATTATGTGTATCTAAATTATTTATAGCTAAGTTACCTTCATCCAGGTCAGATGTGTTATCACTTGGAATTTGATCGGCTATCCATTGGCAGGCAAACTTTTTGTTTTCTGGCCCTATTTGTTCTGAGTTGGTAGGGGTTTCCATTAGTTGTTTCTGGTTTCTCCGGTATTCCACTAAGTGCATGTAAGCGACCACGGCACTTTCTGGAGTTCGATAAGTAGGAATGCCAGCTTGTGTGAAGAGCAATCTTGCTTGTTTAGCGGTTTTCTCTCCGCTCCAATTCGTCAGAATATTAAAGCGTTTATGCCTAGGATGAGCTTTAATACAGTCGATAATAGCTTGTGCTGTTTCTACTGAATGAGCGACTGCTGAGGGGCTATGCATAATCAATAATGCGTCAATGTCATCGCTATCCAGTAGCGCTTGTATTGAATTGACATATCGATTCTTATCCGCGTCACCGATCATATCAATGGGATTATGCTTTGACCAAGCAGATGGTAAGACTTGGTCTAATTTCTCAATGGTTTCCGAACTGAGTTGGGCGAGTTTACCGCCTCTTTCTAACAGAGTGTCTACCGCCATAATAGAAGGTCCGCCACCATTGGTTATGATACCCAGACGTTCGCCCTTTAAAGGGACTGCGTGAGTGAGAGTTTCTACCGCAGCAAACAATTCGTGGGTATTTCTAACTCTTAGCATTCCGGTACGTCTTATTGCTGAGTCATAAATAATATCCAAAGTATCATTGCCACCAGTATGTCGCTGTGCTGCTTGTCTACCAGCGTGAGTTCTTCCTCCTTTTAGTACCAATATTCTGCGATTTCGTGAGGCGGCTCTAGCGGCGGACATAAATCGACGGGCATCTTTTATAGAGTCGATATATAGTAAAATGGCCGATGTTTTGCTATCAGTACACAAATGATCGAGTAATTCCGCAACATCAACGTCAACGCCATTACCTATAGAAATAAAAGCAGAAAATCCGATATCTTTATCATTGGCCCAATCGAGAATAGTGGTACATACAGCAGCCGATTGAGAAATAAACGCAATGTTTCCACGCGCTGCGCTAACCGGAGAGAAAGAAGCATTGAAATTCAGCCACGGTAGGATTAAACCAAGACTGTTGGCACCTAAAATACGAATATTATGTTGCTTGGCAATTTGCAAACATTCTTCTTCAATGGTCTGTCCATGTTGATTTAATATGTGCATATCAGAAGAGAGGATAATGGCGGCGGAGACTTTCTTGTTGGCTAAAGTTAAGAAAATCTCTTTATTATGAACGGCATTGGTACAAAGAATAGCAACGTCAGGCACGATCGGTAAACTAGCAATATCTGGATAGGCTAACACGCCACAAACTGCTTTGTATTTTGGCGTGACCGGCATGATCGCACCTTGAAAGCCATTATTAAGCAAATTTTTCATAACCACTTCGCCTGCTCTAAATGGCCTATTCGATGCACCAACCACGGCTACTGAAGTAGGATTAAGTAATTTTGCGATATTATTCATAGAAACCTCTAGTACATAGCTCTTATTGCATAATAATAGATTTAATGTCGTATGAGTTGGTTATACTTTAGACATGTGACCAAGCAAGCTAAGTTGTGCTGTTATAGTGTGTCTTAGTTCACAGACTTAATTGAATTGATATAATTATCCGCTTGATTATATTGAATTCAGTAGGCATGATTTGCATAGAATAACAAAAGGAAATCGGTTTTTGCTATGAGAAATATTTCTATACTTACTTTGTCTGCTTTGTTGACTGCATGCTCTTCTGGCGAATTGATAACAGAGGTGACCAGCGAAAGTTATCAAGAAGAATATAATACTAAACAAATGGCAGAGCCGATCAAGGAGATTGACGTAACAAAACAAGTCAATGTTGGGTCGGAAACCGCTAAAAATGTAATCGTTACTAAAAAGAAAATGGTGACGGATCAAGCTAAAGCTTCTACTAGTACTGCTTATACAAACAACACAATGATTAAAATTATTCCACCTTCTGAAAAACAAAAAGTAGAAGCAATGCGATTTGGTTATACCATTCAGGTAGTCGCGGTTAGCAGTGCTCAAAAAGCATCAAATTATGCTAATCGATTACCGCAAGGGAATCCTGTCTGGCAACATCATAAAAAAGTCAATGGCACGGATTGGTATGCTGTTTTATACGGTGATTACGCAACCAAATCAGAAGCAAAAGCAGCAATTCAAACATTACCTTCTTACATACGTGAGTTTAAACCATTTGTAAAAAGCTTAGATGAAATCAAAATTTCCTCTTATCCGAAATTGGTCAAATTAAAGTAATTTCGCTTAAATTCGTTTTGAAACAAAGGATCTTATTTGTATAAGATCCTTTGTTGTATGCTTTTCATGCAAAAAAGAGTTTGGTCGAGGTTTATTTTTATATTTTACTGTACCTAAACGATCAAATGGTTATGATTGAAATTGGTTTAAACGTGTTGTTTTATGGATTGTTTTAAAATGAATAAAATTTCTGTGCTTCTTTTATGTGGCGGTGGTGGTTCTGAACATGAGGTTTCATTACTCTCCGTTGCTTTTTTAGCCGAACAACTCAAGGTGCACTCTGAGTTTGACGTTCATTTAGTTGAAATCACTCAAGACGGATGGTTTTTAAATAGTAAACATGTAAATTTAGATATCAATAAACGCGTTTTAATTTGTAGCCAAAATGAACTTGCTATTGACTACATTATTCCGTGTGTCCACGGATACCCAGGAGAAACCGGGGATTTGCAATCAATGTTTCAGTTGTCTGGAATTCCTTATTTTGGTTGTGATTCGGAAGCAAGTAAAAATAGTTTCAATAAAATCACCTCAAAGCTTTGGTACGATGCGATTGGTATTCCTAATACACCGTATTTATTTTTAGTTGATCTCAAGAAAAGCTCGGTAGATAAAGCTTATAAAGCATTTGAACAATGGGGTAGTGTATTTGTCAAAGCGGCAAGTCAAGGCTCTTCCGTAGGGTGTTACAGTGTAACTGATAGAGATGCATTAATACCCGCGCTTGAATCTGCATTTAACTATTCAGATCAGGTTTTAATTGAAAAATCTGTCAAACCACGTGAACTAGAAGTTGCGGCTTACCAATACCAAGGACAACTGTATATCTCGAAACCTGGTGAAGTTATCGCACCGGATAACGCATTTTACAGTTATGAAGAAAAATACAGCCCTAATAGCCATTCTCTTACCGAAGTGGAAGCGAAAAATCTAACGGTTGACCAATTGAACGATATAGAAAAATATAGTCGTTTAGTCTTTCAACATATGCAGCTGAAAGACTTATCACGCATCGATTTTTTTCTAACCGAAGAAGATGAGTTATTCTTAAATGAAGTCAATACCTTTCCAGGAATGACGCCTATTTCAATGTTCCCAAAAATGCTAGAGAATAACGGGCATAATTTTAGCGATTATCTAGCATGTGCCGTTAAAGCGTCTGTTCATTCTAATCCCAAGGTTTAATTACTTTAAATTTACTCATTTCTTGCTCTGCCATGCGCGTCATTTGTAGATATTGCGCTGGCATAGCAGGGCTTAGCCAGCGACCAAAATCTTGTATATCTTTGATATCAAACCCTTGTTTTTGTAATTCTTGTGTTGCGCCAACACGAGCGGATTGTCCAGTGAATCGATGCGAGTGATCGAGCCCCAATAGATCGCTTGCTCGGCGAAGTATTCGGTATATTGAAGAATCATCAAGTTGGTTTACGCCAATATTGTCGTGCTTATCTATGCGTCTAAACATGTAACCACTCGAAGCATTTAAATTTAAATAATCGAGCCATTTGTTCAAGGCGTTACTAGCTAAATGACTTAATTTGTAATGGTGGTCTTTAACAATAAGCGTATAGGACTGGTCCGATAAACTAACATCGTCAAGTGTTATAATTTTTAACTCTGAGCGCTTTAATGCACATTCAAACATTACGTAGTAAATCGCTAAATCTCTTATTGAGCGTAATGAAGTATGCTTTTCTATAATGCAGTTCAATTGTTCAAGGTGTTGAACTGTTAACGCGTTAGCTTGTCTTGCATCTCCATTTTTCATATTTCGTAACTGCGATAACGTAAAATGAATTTGCCGATGTGAGGTAGGGGAAGGATAGTTGTGTAACTGGTGAATAACTGTAATTGTTACACTGTAGCGTTTTAGTGAGGCGAACTTTCGGTCCTTAGATTCATGTTCCAAAAACATGCGCACTGCAGTAATTGATGCTGGTAGGGCGTGGACATGTTTGCTTTTACAGAAGTCAACAAATCGATTCCAATCTGAAGTTAACGCTAATACCGAACTTGTAGAGTACTGATCCTGAGTTAATTTACTCATATCAGATTTTACAATACGAGAATTAAACTTTTTCGTACTTCTACTTTTTACATTGATATCGATAATAGGAGAAATGTTTTTCTTAACCATAGTGCACTATAACTTAATCTATTTGCACAAAATATACTTGAATATAGCGAAATTACAATTATTATATAATAATCAACTCTTAAAAGAATATTCTATATGGCAACGATATTTCATAGAGGCTATTGCATACAGTCTAGTTCTGGAAAAGATTTATGGCATGTTAGAATTAAAAAACAAGTATTATCCGGAAATTTAACTGCTGTAAAAAAATCAATAGATTGGTGGTGCGATACTGCTACTATTATAGAGCCGAATGAATTTGTTAATATTGCTCCACCAAAAAGTGTCGAGCAACCCGAACAGCAAGAAGAATATCTCGGTGAACATATCAAAAATGATTCAGGAGCGAAAAATTCTTGGTATTGTTTTTTTAATGGTAAATTAGTTAAAGGCTCTAAAGAAGCGATAAAAAAACACATCGATAAACATGTAGCCATTGCAGCAAAGAGAAAAAAATAAAAATGTCATTAGTTTACTCAACAGAAACAGGTCGGATTAAGCCAGAAGAAAGCACCGTTAAGCGTCCATTAGGGGATGGAATTGTTCGAATACAAAGAGAAACCAAAGGTCGTAAAGGCAAAGGTGTATGCGTCATCCGAGGACTCGATTTAGAGGATACGCCACTCAAACTATTAGCAGGAGAGCTTAAGAAAATTTGTGGCTGTGGGGGCGCAGTTAAAGAAGGTCTAATAGAAATTCAAGGTGACAATAGGGAAAAAATAAAAGCGCATCTTGAGAAGAAAGGTTATAAAGTCAAATTAGCCGGTGGCTAGTATTATAGTTTATTAGAAATATCTAGTCTCTAATAAACTAATCGAAGAACAAATTTTTCTATATATCTGGTTCAGATATATTATCTAGACAAAGTTTATAAACTAAGATCACTTCCGCGGTTTTGAAAAACAAACAGCGGAAGCAATAATAAAAGCTAGCCGACCCACAACAGTATCGCTAAGAGTTGTGGTAGTAAAATTCGCAGACACATTACTAATGGATAGACGGTGGCATAAGATAACGCAGATGCACCACTAGTAGCATGTAATCCATTGGCAAAAGCCAGTGCCGGTGGATCGGTCATTGAGCCAGCTAACATCCCACAAATAGTAAGATAATTCAGCTGGCCAAACATTCTTGCAATAACGCCAACCGTCATTAACGGTATAAATGTTATGGCAATTCCGTAGCACATCCAACTCATACCATCGCCATTCACCAAAGTCTCGACAAATCCTCCGCCAGATTTCAAGCCGACAACAGCAAGAAATAATACGATACCAATCTCTCTTAAGGCTAAGTTAGCACTTGGCGGCATAAACCAATATAACTTACCGATACTACCGATCCGAGCAAGAATGAGAGCGACGATCAATGGTCCGCCAGCTAAACCTAATTTTATTGCGGCTGGCAAACCAGGCAAGTAAATAGGTATTGAACCGAGTAAAACGCCAAGCCCTATACCGAGAAATATCGGTAACATTTGTACCTGATTTAGTTTTTGTCGTACATTACCTACAATACCAGCAACTGATTCTATCGCTTCTTTTCTGCCGACTAAATTGAGTATATCTCCAAATTGTAAATGGGTGTCACCAGAGGGAACCAACTCAATACCAGCTCGGTTTAGACGAGAAACTACCACGTCGTACTTTTCTTTGAGTCCTAATTCACTGATTTTTTTACCAAGTACTTTTTCGTTGGTGACAACAAGGCGCTGTGACCTCATATCCGTTCCTTTGGTAGAAAGATTAGCGTTAACTTCTTCACCAATGACCAATACGGCATTTTTGAGCGCGTTTTTATCTCCAACTAGATGTAAATAGTCATTCAAATCGACTCGCGTATCCTCTCGTGGAACAATTAAATCATCACCTCTCTTTAGCCGAGAACAAATAACATCATCGGTGATAAGGGCAGGGATCTCCGACAACTTTAAACCTATTAGATTAGAATTTTTTAAGGCGACGTTTTTAGAAAGCAAGCCGTCTTTTTTTTGGCCGCTGCATGCTTCAAACTCTTGTGCTTCTTTGTCTACATTAACTTTGAACACTAATCGTAATAAATACATGGTAAGCAAAATTCCACAGATACCAAATGGATAAGCGACGGCGTATCCCATACCTGTCATTTCGAGCATATGTTCACTAACACCAAGCTCACCAAGTATTTGCTGACCAGCACCGAGTGACGGTGTATTGGTTACCGCGCCGGAAAACACACCTAAAATAACGGGTAGCGGTACATCAAATAACTTAAAAATAACGACGGTAACTAGTCCACCAAGGAGTACGATTAAAGCAGCAAACCCATTGAGTCTTAATCCTGAACTTCTTAATGATGCGAAAAATCCAGGTCCAACCTGGATCCCGATAGTGTATACAAATAATATGAGCCCGAATTCTTGAATAAAATGTAATGTGTGACTGTCTAGACTTATGTTCAAAGACTGAGCAAAATGACCAACAATGATGCCACCAAAAAGTACGCCACCGATCCCTAAACCAACGCCTCTTATTTTCCAATTACCTATCCATAATCCGAGCACGGCTACTAGCGATAAAATGCTAATAGAAAGTGCAATTTCACTCATAATGAGTCTCCTATAGTTATTAAAACTTGCGATCTACGCATGACATTGCTAGCAATTATTAGCCAGGTCACACGTGGAAAAATTGATTAAGGTAGCGCGTTAGTATCGCTATATGCTCGGTAAGAACTGAATTCGTGTTAAAAGAACGAAAGGAGTGGTTAGAGAGTATTTAAATTATTTTGGCTACTGAGTGCTACCTAATTTATACAGAATATAATACGCTTTAAAGAGGATCAGATAATCAGTGTAGATGGTGATGTGTGCTGTAGAGCAAAAAACAATGTTTTAAAGCGAGACGTTGATCAAAATATTATACAGTTTGCTATACGTAGAAATAAGTTGCTGTATTTAAAGTCATTTAATTTATTAACATATAATGTAACATCTACGCATGTTCAGTTTTAAATTTTACAATTTGGTTAAATTTCGAGACATATAGATTAATAACGTCACTCAATAAAAAGGGCACACAAAAAGATATTCAAGTGCATTACTTTAAATTCAATTTAACATAAGATACATAATGCGCACTATATTTTAATTCCCACTTATTACGCCAACCTGCATTCTGGTAATTGCTGTTCAGTAGTGACGCGCCTGAAATTCACTTTAAATGAATTCACGCTTTCATTCCGTTAACTAGTTTTGATTAGTGCCCAAATTCGACTGCATTCGGTTGGCTTTAACTGTCTCTTCAGACAAACGTTCTTTACAAAAATCCGTATCAAACTCAGCAATAAAGATTAGCATGTTTAACATAAGCTGATGTAGACGTAACGGTATTAACATTTTGCCCGTACCTAATGTCACGGCGTAGAGTCTTTATATCCTTAGTGTTAAATTAGATACCCAACCGCATTATGAGCAAATGGAATAGTGAGCACTTACCATTTTTAATGTCAAAACGAATCATGGAAACCTGAGCAACAATGATTGGATGCTCAGGTAACGTTATTACATTGAGTTGTGCTAGGTACAATATGTAACTTTTTAATATTAAGGTGCGCATAACTATGCAGGGCTAACTGATTGAAATCATGATGTTGTTGCTGTGTTGTATTAGAATAGGATTGTTAAATTTAGTAATTAGCTCAATATAAACCGTTGCATATTGGGATATTTTGATTTAATTTTATTTAGTTATAGTGCGCTATATGAAGATAAGTGGCAGTTAAACAAAGAACTGTCACTTATAATTTATTCGGCTTTTTCTTTACGTATTTGTTCAGCAATAATCTTAATTGCTTCAGCAGTACTAATACCCTGCTCCATTAAGGCTTGGATTTTTTCTACCGCTTCTTGCTGTTCTTGATGTGATAGTGAAGGTAAATCATTAAACATATGTCGCCCCTTTTTTTAAGGGGCTGACTATAAATCGATTTTTAATAGGTGGCAAGAAAGTTTGCGTACGCCCCTATCGAGTTCTCATTTGTATAACTTATCGCTAGATCTAACTCGAACAATCCTAAAGGCGATAAACCTATCCCTCCGGTGATGGTTCCTTCCGAACCATTGTAAGCAAGATTTTTCTTATAACCACCTCGTAGTTGTAGTTGACGGAGGACGTCAATTTCCATACCTACACGTATCCACTGAGTATTGTCTTCAAATTGGTCAAATCTTTTGTCTTCATTAATATCATAGTCAACACTTAAAGAAAAATAGTCGGCGACAAAGCCCGTGCCAATCGTATATTGAGGACGTAGTTGATAAGTATAAGAGCTAGACCCGGTAGTTGTGGAAATAAGTTCAGTTTCAATATCACGTGATATTAAATTAACTCCCGACAAGCCAACTCTAAAAGGACCATAAAACCACATCGCGCCGACATCTAAATTAAAGATACTTTTCGATGTGCTATTTTCAAAAGCATCTAATAAATCATAGTCTTCAACCGAAGCTGAATATACGTAGGTATTGATTCGTTGAATTTTGGGAGAAAGCCCAAACGACATATGTTGGCCAAACACGGTTTGATAACGCGCGAATGATGCACCGGCTTCTAAAATACCGATCGAAACCATATTAATTCGGCTTTTTTCTGCTTGGTCTAAGATGGCTGCATTATTTGACAAAGAACTATCTTTCGTCGCAATGTCAGGTGCAACAAATGTTTCTGCGTAGGCTTTACCGAAAATAGTCGTTGATAAATAGGGGTTAGGAATACCAAATGCGGCAACTGCACCAAATTCTAGTTTGGCATTATCGCCTTGCATATCATTCATTACCGCATCGAGGTCATCAATGTTTTGCTGAGAATAACTCGAAGAATCACTTAAGTCGATGTTGTCAATGAAATCGACCATCGTATCAATATTATCCGCCAACATATTTTCATCATTGTAGCTAATACCGATACCTGGAAGCAGCATTCCTACATCATCATTTCGACGATAAATAGCTGCAAGCGCAGGATTATAAAATGGAGCAGTGAGATAAGTAGCAGAGACAACACCGACACCACCCATCGCGTCACCTCTTGCATCTACAGCGTAGCTGGCAGCGAGCGTTGAGGATGATGCCATTATAGAAGCTATAGTAATAGTTAACTTAAGTTTATTCATTTTAATCGCCGAGTTATCAAGTCATTTGACTTTTTATCGGCGATTTATCGGTAAACTTTAGGATTAATCTGCTGAAATATCGTATGTTTTACTGATAACTTGTTGGTCTTCTATGATGACAGCACCCTGCCATCTATGATGAGTAATCCCAACCGCTAACACATACCTGTCCGCATTGAGTTCGCTGATAGGAAGTTGTTTTGGGTAATTACTTTCATACTCTCTATGCCATACTCGTACATACTCATCGGCGACATAATCATATAATGAAACCGTTAATACTGGTAATACACAGTAGGGATTTAACAAACCAAGTTTGTCCACTGCCCAAGTGTCTTTAGAGTCCCACCTTACTACTTGTTTTGAAATCGATTCAGACATCACAATCCAAACGCTCCAATTATTACCGTTTTTTGCTGTCACTTCGATACGATATAAACCATTAGCCAACCTTTGGGTTAAATCGTAAGTCATTGTATAAGTATTGCGTTCATTCCCTTGCTGAATAACAAAACTGTTCTCATTTGATACGGCGCCATCCGGCCAATTCAACAGACTTACGCTAGCTATTTCTTCAGGTGAAGTAATTTCAACAATTGCTCGTGACACACTTCGGCCTGGGCTTTGTATTGACTGTCTTTTAATTACTACACTGTGGATCCAAGCCGCTATCGGTTCGTTAGAAATACTTTTACCACAGTCACTTTCAAGTGATTTGAGAAGCAAGTCATTAAGATGCTGTTTTACGTAGCCGTCAGGTTCTGATTGCCACACATTAATTAACCCTCGGAAGCTACCTTCCAAATCGTTATTCAGCAGCTTTTGATGAGCCTGATTAAGCGGAGAACTGCTTTCAAACCAATCGTTTGCAGCACTGCACGTACTAAAATACACAGAAAGAAATAATAGATAAAAACGCATCTTACTAGGCTTTCATTTTGTAACCGACGCCTCGAAGGGTTTCGATTTCAAGTCCGGGAATTTTCTGTCTCAGCTGCAAAACATGAGTATCAACTGTACGCGTGGTCGGGAAATGGTTATAGCCCCAGACATGATCTAATAATTCATCTCGTGTAAACACTCGTCCTAAATTACTGGCCAGAAAAAGTAACAAATCAAATTCTGTACGAGTTAAAGTAACCGATACGTCATCTTGAAATACGTCTCTAGTCAATTTATCTATTACTAAGGAGCCAGTAATAACTTTACTTGACTCATCTTCTTCACCTTCTTCTTTGGGCCCACGTAATTGAGCACGAATCCGTGCAAATAGTTCAGCCTCTGCAAAAGGTTTGGTTAAATAATCATTGGCACCTGCATCCAATCCTGAGACTTTATCTTTGATAGTCACGAGTGCGGTTAATAAAATAACCGGTACCCTTTTTATTTCTTTCCATGATGGCAAATGATCAACGGTATCACCATCTGGTAACTGCCTGTCTAAAATAACTAGATCAGCTTTTTCCCACATTGGCGCGACTTCAGCTATAGTTTCAGCATGTAAGCACTCATAACCTGCCTGCTCTAAACTAACTAATAATCCATCCGCCAAATTTTTATCATCTTCAACGAGTAGCAGTGTCTGTTTCACAGGGTATCTCCAATTTAAATGTAGTCGGTGGCCCAATGAGTGTCATTGTGCCTCCCATTCTTCCAACCATAGACTCAACAATTGTTAAACCAAGGCCTAAACCAGCTTTACTGACAAATGGCTTCTTAACGGTTTTCCAATCTTTTTTGGTTAAAGCACCTTGATCTATAACGCGAAATGCGACGGAGTCATCCTTAGAATCAACTCGCAATTGAATTGGTTCAACTCCATACTTTTTAGCGTTATTAATCAAGTTATCTAAACATGTTCCTAGCCAATACACATTGACCTTTATCGCGATATCTTGATCAATAACCAATGATATTGGTTTTTTACTTTCTTCATAGCGATAGCTCAACCATTCTTCAACCGATGGTATCCATTCGGTTGCAAGATTATGGTGTTCCGACTGAAGGTAATCTTTACTTGCTTCGGCTAACTGTCTTAATCGCCTAGTATCTTCGCACAGACGTCTAAATTCATCGTAAACGCTTTCAGGTAAACTCTCAAACTCTCTTCGGAAACCTTCAACGGTTAAAGATAGACTGGCTATCGGAGTCCGAAGTTCATGGGTAAGTATTTGCAAGACTAACATGCGACTTTTCAATTCATCACGTTTTACATTCCAACGGTATATTGCCCAACCTATCACTAAAGTAATGTTTATAACGATCAAAGCGATCATACTTTTCAGCAGTAGGTCGGATTGGTCAGGTAACTCCCAACAAAGATTACCTCGTTTCACAAAGCAATATACATCTTTATTAACAATCGAAAACTTGAGTTCAGATTCTAACGCGTTTTCTTGCCAAATATCCTGCGGAAAAATGTAATACTTACTGCCTCGTTTCAACCAAAGTTCATCACGATCGACAAACATTCGTTCGCCAGCTATTAACGCAAAAATCGCGTCATACCGCATTCGTTGCAATCTACCTAATAGGGTATCAGCATCGGCTGTTGGACGTTCATTTATGTGCATATAAGTGCTAAGTTGCGCAAAGCTTTCTGGGTTTTCATTTACATATCGTTGCGCATAAGTCCCGCCTCCGGGGTGTATTAAACCACTGCGTGCAAACCATTTTTCAGTTAAAGGCGTTCCGCGACAAATTGCTCTAACAAATACAAGTGGTTCCGTAACCAGTGGACTGACGGGTAAGATGCCAGTGCAATCTGTTGATAATTGATACACTTGTTGAATATCTTTTAAAGGATATTTTGCTGTTTGAGGTAACATGTATTCAGGTGAAAGTAATTTTGTCGGAAAGTCGGTTTGCAAAACACGAGCATCGTAGCTGGCTTTGGCACTAGAATAGTCAAACAAGTTGATAAATTGACCAATTCTATCTGGCAAAGTCGTCGCAACAACCCTAAACGGCGTTAAAGCGATTAAAGCAAAATACAAAATATAGCGTAGAGACAATTTGTTCGCCAAAATTACCAAAGAATAGTAATAATATAAACCATTCCAGAACAAAAGCACACAAACCCAAACAAGATAGATGGCAGAAGATCGCTTATATAAAGACAAAGCCAACCTAAACAGGTTGGCTTTGATCGTATTCATTTCGGTTTTTTAAAACAAGACTGTTAACACAATAATATTGCTATAAACCGAATGTCCTTATATAAAATTCTGCTACAGAGCCTTTGAAATAGCGTCGACACTATCTTTTGCATCACCAAATAGCATTTGAGTGTTTTCTTTAAAGAACAATGGATTTTGTACTCCCGCATAACCTGTATTCATTGAACGTTTGAATACAATTACATTTTGCGCATGCCATACTTCTAACACTGGCATACCTGCGATTGGGCTATTTGGATCTTCCAATGCCGCAGGGTTAACAGTATCGTTCGCTCCAATAACTAACACAGTATCGGTGGTAGCAAAATCATCATTTAACTCATCCATTTCCAGAACAATATCATATGGAACTTTCGCTTCGGCTAATAACACGTTCATGTGACCCGGTAACCTACCCGCTACAGGATGAATTCCAAAGCGAACATCAACGCCTTGGTTACGTAGTTTCTCAGTGATTTCATGAACAGGATACTGAGCTTGCGCTACTGCCATTCCATATCCTGGAGTAATAATCACGGATTTAGAATTTTTCAGCATTTCGGCAACGTCTTCGGCATTAATTTCACGATGCTCACCATAATCGGTATCAGAATCAACCACTACTTCTTGACCAAAGCCACCTGCGATAACAGAGATAAATGAACGGTTCATCGCCTTACACATAATGTAAGAAAGAATCGCACCAGAAGACCCTACTAGAGCACCAGTAACAATCAACAGATCGTTAGCTAACATGAAACCAGCTGCTGCTGCTGCCCAACCTGAATAAGAGTTAAGCATAGAAACAACCACTGGCATATCAGCACCGCCGATAGAAGCAACTAAGTGATAGCCGAACACAAAAGCTATTAATGTCATCACGATAAGAGCAAACATACTGCCCTCAGCATTAACAAAAATAACCATAAGCAACAGTGACGAAATAACGGCTGCTAAATTCCATTTGTGTTTGTGGGGAATATTTAGAGGTGATGAAGATATCACTCCGCGAAGTTTACCAAACGCAACAATCGAACCGGTAAAGGTTACCGCACCGATAAATACACCGAGGAAAACTTCAACTAAATGTATATTCAACATCGCTTGGTCTAGAATAATGCCGTGATCTAAATAGCTATTATACCCTACCAATACCGCTGCCAAACCAACGAAGCTATGTAAAATAGCAACTAGTTCTGGCATTTGTGTCATTTCCACTTTTTTAGCAAAGTGAATTCCTATTGCACCACCAATGATCATAGCAACGAGGATCCATGCTAAACCTGATGAATCAGGTGAAAAAATGGTGGCAATCAAAGCAATGGTCATACCAGTAATGCCGTAGTAGTTACCAGCACGAGCGGTTTCTTGCTTGGAAAGACCAGCTAAACTCATAATAAAGAGAACCGCCGCAACAATGTAAGCGGCTTGTACTAATCCTGCAGACATGTGTTACTCCTTAGTCTTTACGGAACATTTCAAGCATACGTTTGGTTACAGTAAAGCCACCAAAAATATTAATACTTGCAATTAATACGGCAATAAAGGAAAGCACTGATACAGCGGTATTTCCTTGGCCAATTTGTAAAAGAGCACCCACCACAATAATACCGGAAATAGCATTAGTCACCGACATCAAAGGCGTGTGCAAGGCATGTGAAACATTCCACACAACGTAGTATCCCACCACGCAAGCAAGAATAAAGACAGTAAAGTGAGCAAGAAACGCCGCTGGAGCGACACTTGCAACCCATGCAAATGCGCCTACTGCAATCGCAATACCCGCAATTTTTTTAACGGGTGACGTTGGCTCTGCAACTTTCACTTCGGCTTTCACTGGCTCTTTAACTTCAACCTTAGGTTGTGCTGATACTTTAATTGGTGGTGCAGGCCAAGTAACTTCGCCCTCTTTAACAACGGTTACACCACGAAGTACAACGTCTTCAAAATTTATGTCAATATTACCGTCTTTTTCTTTACAAAGCAGTTTAAGTAAATTAACTAAGTTGGTTCCATACAGTTGGGATGATTGAGTCGGTAAACGCCCTACCATATCAGTGTAACCTACTATTTTCACACCATTATCAGTAGTGATAACTTTATCCGCTACGGTGTATTCACAGTTACCCCCATTCGCCGCCGCCAAGTCAACAATGACGCTGCCAGAGGCCATACTATCAACCATTTCTTTAGTAATGAGTTTTGGTGCTGGACGTCCTGGAATCAGTGCTGTTGTTATGATGATATCGACGTCTTTTGCTTGCGCTGCGTATAACTCTTGCGCTTTTTTGTTAAACGCATCCGACATCTCTTTTGCGTAACCATCACCAGCGCTGGTATCTTCCTCAAAATCAACTTCAAGAAATTCAGCACCCATAGATTGCACTTGTTCTTTTACTTCGGGCCTTACATCAAAAGCACGAACCACTGCACCTAAGCTACCCGCCGCGCCAATTGCAGCAAGGCCAGCAACACCGGCTCCGGCAACTAATACTTTTGCTGGCGGCACTTTTCCTGCAGCAGTTATTTGTCCAGTAAAGAAACGACCAAATTCGTGAGCCGCTTCTACCACAGCACGATAACCGGCAATATTGGCCATTGAACTCAGTGCGTCCAATGCCTGTGCACGAGAAATGCGTGGCACCGCATCCATAGCCATGACATTAATGTTTTTGCTAGACAGTTTTTCCATCAGCTCAGCGTTTTGGGCCGGCCATATAAAACTGATCAAACTTGCGCCTTCTTTAAGAAAGCCTATTTCATTATCTGATGGCGCATTGACTTTAAGGATCAGGTCAGCCTGCCAAACTTCTTCAGTTGTTACAACTGAAGCACCAGCTGCTGTAAATGCGCTATTGTCAAAACTAGCTAACGCACCAGCATTCGATTCAACTGAGATATCAAATCCCAATTTTATAAGCTGCTCAACCGTTTTAGGCGTAGCAGCAACGCGGGTTTCACCTGCGAGTATTTCTCTAGGCACACCAATTTGCATAGTTATTCCCTACTATTGGCACAGTTAAAAAAAATTTACATAAAACAACGTTTGAACTTAAAGCATTTTGTAATAAAAATACAATTATTCATTACAAGTCGGAGTTCATATCGAAAACATGCTTATAATTTTTTAGTCACATTAAAAACATAAAAGAGTCATCAGAATATATGCTAATGACTCTTGGTAAGTTGATAAAAATCAAGTTGATTGTTTAAATTATCGCGTTTAGAAGATGTCACCTCTCATCTGATCAATAAACATCTTAGCTTTGGTTAACATTAGTTCGTTAGCGGTGTCTTTAGAGGTGACAACATCGGAACGTATAAACGCATGTTCTTGAGTTTCTCCATCGAGCTGCTTGGTAATCCGCCCGGCGATTCTATATTGGCCTGACTCTGATTTTGCCTCTGGATAGATTAAAAAACCTTCATACTCGATAGGTTCTACTTGGTTCTTAGGTGAGCTTTCACTACTCGAGCCAAACAACTTAGAAAAAAATCCCACATGTACTCCTAAAATTTATTGCATTTATACTGATTTAACGACGCTTAATTGAATACAAGTCCATTCACTAAAGACCACTTAGTTGATCAACTAACCTTCTATTGATTAGGCAGTATCGGTTTTTCAAACCACTCTAATCCAGTCTCATCTGAAGCATCATGATTTCGACCAACAGAATAAAGCGAAAGATCATCTTGCTCTCTATCCTCGCGGCGGTCGTGTGTAATCATAGTTTCGGCTGCTGCGATTGCCGCTAGGGCTTGCTGCCTAAATATCAATAATCTCTCTTCTGCTAGCCGAGATAAAAAGTCAATATCATTACGGATATAGACAGGGCGCAATTGATTAAGAGAAAGACACGCTAAATCTGCAAGTTGTTCATTATCATACTTACCAATGTATTCTTCTTCAGCGAGAATCGTCCCAACGAGCGTTTCCATATAATTGTGTACATCAACACTTATTTGCATACTCTATTGCCCACCTATTTCCAACATAATACTCATCTGTAAACTAGCACCATAATAGGCTAACCTCAAGTTTAAAGCGGAAGATGAAGTAGCATGACGCGATCACTACAATCAAGCGAAGTATAAGCAGAATAAAGATAAATTATATTCGATTTACCAGCTAGCATCTGTTAAAACTACTTTCTCTTTTCTTAATCTACAGATTTTAGTTTTTTGAATTAAAGGAAAATCCAATGCTATACAAAGTTGCACTTACGCTAATAGCTGCTCTAATCATATTTATGATTTATAAAAATAACACGACCCCATCCTACCTTGGCTTACATGGTTCAAAATTAGCGCCAATGCCTTCAACGCCTAATGCGGTTTCTAGCCAAACAGAAGATAGTGAAAAAAGTGTTGAGCCTTTATCTTTTGTCACCACTGAAGAAGCAAAGAAAAAAGTAAAACGCGTATTAGCTCAGTTACCAAGTAACGTCGTACAATTAGAACAGCAAGATTATCTACATGTGGTATTTACCACCGATACTATGAGATATAAAGACGACGTTGAACTATATTTCGATCAAGAACAAAAGCTTCTCCATTATCGTTCGCAATCTCGTGTAGGCTATAGCGATAAAGGATTAAATAGAGCACGTTATGAGCAATTTGCTAAACTATATAATGAATTGAACTAAATTTTAAAAACCATTAGTTTACCCAACCGTTAGCAAGCAAATATAAATGTACACTGGGTTGTAATTGTATAAACAACACACAATAAAAGTGACACTGTAGCCGATTTAACAATCAAACACTCATTTAAGGCTTATCAGCTAGCGGAAACTGTTGACTTTTACTCGGTTCTTTTTAGCATGTCAGAATCTACTCTAAAAACAATGAAACTATTATGTCTAATGAAGCCAATATCTCTACTGATAAAAATGTAACAACACCTACAGCTATCGACCTAGAGAGTGTGTCAGCAGAACTTAAAAAGGTGATCGAGTTTGACCAAGTTCCAGATGAAATGCTGAATATGGTTGTTTCTATTCATGAAGTGTCAGAAGACGCTGTGAGAGAATCATGGGACAGTCTACCTGCTAGCGCTCAGAATGTGCTCGACAATTTTGAACAGTTTCACGCATTAATTTCAGTAAGCCAAGCCTTTGCTGGGATTAATTTTATGGAAGAATATAAAGAATTAGATCTACCTAAGGATATGTCAGAACAAGAGCAAGAAGATTATCGCACTCAATTACTAGACCAAGTATTATATAACTGTGTAAAAGATATGGTAAAACAAATCAAAAAAGCGCGAAGAGATCCTGTTCTTAAACGAGATTTTATCGTTGTATTTGAAAAATAGTACCCAATATCGATATCACAGCTAGGTATTCTATTCGGTCCATGTCATGATCGACGTAGACAGTGTCTAGAACACGATTTACGTCGTTACTTACTGGTTTTAGAGTTGCAACTTACTGTCGTGATCGACGCTAAAACTAATGTTAATGGTACTGAACATAAAATTAGTGCCGCTGAAAATAATGTTAGTAACCCTGGAAATAATGCTAGTAACGTTGAAAATGACGAATATGTGACCGAACGTTCAATAATATGGGCCTATATTAATTAAAATCGTTGACTATTATCCACACTAGCTATTAAAGTTAAGTCCGCCATATATACAAGTGTAGGTAGTATTTTGACTGCTAAGAATAAAAAGAAGTCTAATGACAAAGGTAGCGTTTTGACTACAAAGAGTAAAAAAGAGTCTAATAAAAAGGACAGCCAATTGATCATTCGTATTAATGGCGAGCAGAGGGATAATTTTGTTTCTATGTGCGAGGATATGGATACCTCAGCAGCAAGAGAAATCAGGCGCTTTATTAAAACGTTTTTAGCAGAACACAAAGAAGCTGAATAAAAACTCAAATATAGTAAGCCAGTAAATGCACTATTAAAGTAGTTTAACAGTTCAAAGACTGACTTTTAATCGCATTGACTTATTCAGGCTTAACCCATACTTCACTAAAGTCAAACCAACCTAACGCGTTACAAGTTGCATTTTGTAATGTGCCACACTGCCCTCTATTTACTCCTAACCAACAATGAAATAGCGGTATAATTTGATTAGATTGTACTAATTGTTTACCTAACGTTTTTGCGTCAAATTTAGTCGCTTGGTTTTCTCGCCAATCATAAACTAATTTACACCATTTCTCGTAATCTAGAGGATCGCTCATTTGGTTAAGGTGACTGTAATCCATCAACCATCCAACCAGAGCATCGTCTCTATTAGTGCCAATTCCCATCGGTTTTAACCAGATATCAACGCAAGACAAGTCGTCTAGATAATGTTGATATTTGACAAATTCCACACTCAATCCATCTTTGTTCAACAACGCACCGATTTTTTTTGCAAGTTCAGGGAAAACAGGATGTTCACTATGATAGGCAATAGTAATGCAATTTTTAGTCGGCGAAGTTAGCTGATTTATTGGAGGAGACAACTTTTGTGTGGGCACAATAGCATGCTGCCAACCTGGCTTTAACCCGTAAGCTGGTAGCAGCCCCAAGTCAATGATAGTTTGCTCATCTAGAGAACGAAACAAATTAAAAGCAGTTAATGTAGAACAAAAATAAAGTGCCCATTGGTCATCTTTAGCAAGACCATTGTTACGATTCAATAATAAAAAAGTACAACCTGGGTCCAGTTTAACTTCATCGTCATTAATGGCGTCAGCGTTAGGTTGTTGTCCTTGAATGGGATGAGTCAAACTAGGAAAAACCATCGCTGAGTACACTTCATCAATAACCCAAACTTCCACTCTATCAATCAAGGCTCTATAACCAAAATATGAATCAAACGCTTCTAGCACTAATCGCTTATCATCATTAGTTTTCACTTTATATGGCCCGGTTCCGATAGGCTTGAGATCAAAATCCTCTCCCCTCCAGTCAACCGGAGGCATTATTTTCGCCCGAGTCTCAGTGAGTAATAGCGGCAAGTGCCAGTCTATATTGCTTAATTGAATGTCAATCACCCAAGGTAAAGGAGACGATACATCTTGAACATGATCAAACATAGCATGCTCTGCTAACGCACGTATAGAATCTATAACATGTTCAATTGTAAGCAAGTTGCCATTATGAAAGCGGACTCCTGAACGTAAATAGAAGCGCCACATTTTTCCATCGACCGATTCCCAAGTATGGGCGAGATCGGGTTGTAACTCTTCATTAAGATTTAATTTGGTTAAACCACTAAAAATTTGCCGGATAATATTCTGTTCTGAACGTCGATGAAGCTTAACGGGATTAAGCATAGACAATTGACGATAATAAGGTAGCCGTACTATTTGTCGCCCTTCTCGATGAGTAACGCCCAGATAATCTTCTATTACCTTGGTAAGTTTACCGGTATCTTCATTCAAAACGGAAAAGGCACGCTCGATCCGCCCTTCGTCTAAGTATTTTTTCGCTAAATTTTCACTAACATCTTGCTGATTACGTTTAAAAATAATGGTAGAAAGATTGCCTCGACCAGCAGCAGGATGCCATTCTATCCATCCTTCATTAGACATTTTATTAAGAACGATGCGAGCATTTCTGCGAGTACAAAAAAGTATAGAGACAATTTCATCTAACTGAATATCACTATTTTTTCCGTTAAAGTGATCAAACAGAATCTCAAATTGGGTTCTCAGACGCGGGCTACTCATAAAGAGGAAATCTCAACAGGAATACTTTAAAAATCAATGTCACTACTCTAGCACATCACTAAGTCAACCGTAATCTATTCCCATGCAATACCAATGGCTTGCGATAATTTTTCTAACTGTTGTTGGTTGTCGAGTTTAATTGACCACTTGCACCCGCCCGTATTGGCGACCACCACATTAGCCCCGCGACCAAGAAGCTGAATAGCTTCAACTTGTGCCTGCATAGACACACTATACTCACCATTCAAACGAACCGATATTTCGTGTTGATTAGCGACTATTTTTCCTACCGAAAATTCAATTAACATCTTGGTCTCTTTTATGTTTCATTACTGCGATAGTAAGCCGACTGGTACAAACCAATCTGTCTCGCTGATCAACGATATTAATTTGCCAAACTTGGGTACTCGCTCCAAGATGGATAGGTGTCGCAGTGCCCTTTACCGTTCCATTACGCATTGAACGGACATGATTGGCATTAATATCAAGGCCAACGCAATAATATCCATCACTCACGCTAAAATTTGCTGCAACCGAACCTAGAGTTTCAGCCAACACAACTGAAGCGCCTCCGTGCAACATTCCCAACGGTTGATGAGTGAAATGGCACACAGGCATGGTAGCTGAAACTGAGCCGTCCGTTATTTCGCTGTACTCAATTTGTAAATGTTCAATAAGTGTATTTTTCGAACTATTATTCAGAGTATCTAATGAAATTGGCTTTTTCCATATAGACATAAATACTCCTTAAATGATATATGATTAGAAATAGAGAGCTGTTATTATCCGGCTAAATTCACCTTAGCGCTAGGATGTTATACGTGATTCAAATTCAAAAAGCATTAGTTTATACCCTACTCCCTTTGTCATTGATTGGTTGTAGTTCTTCGCCGACGGGTCGATATCAACTTGTCATGTTTTCTGATCAAGAAATGAGTACCTTAGGCGCAGAGTCTTTTGAATCAATGAAACAAACACAAACCATTAGCACCGATAAACAAACTATCGACTACGTGCAATGTGTCACTTACTCTATTTTACCGTACGTAGATACACAAGAAAGTTTTTCCGAATGGGAAGTAGTGGTATTTGAAAGCGATCAGGTTAACGCTTTTGCTTTACCTGGTGGGAAAATTGGTGTCTACACGGGGCTATTAAAAGTCGCTAAAACTCCAGATCAACTTGCTACCGTTATTGGGCATGAAATAGCACATGTTTTAGCTGATCACAGTAATGAAAGAATGTCACAATCTCAACTTGCGAACGTTGGTTTACAAGTCACCAATGCAACATTAAGTAATTCCGAATATCAGCAGGTAACCATGACAGCACTTGGTCTTGGTGTTCAATATGGTGTCATTCTACCTTATGGTCGAACTCAGGAGTCTGAAGCGGATATTATTGGCCTCGAATTGATGGCTAAAGCAGGTTTTGACCCTTATCAAAGTATAGAATTATGGAAAAATATGGCTCTAGCGTCAGGCGGCAGTCAACCGCCAGAGCTTTTATCGACCCACCCTTCGCATACAACGCGTATTAGTGATTTATCGGATAAAGCAGAGACGCTGCCAGAATCAGGTACTGGCACACCAAAATGTACTAGGTAACTATTTATATGTACCAAGTAATTGTTTGTATGTATGTACCAGGTAACTGTTTTTATAACGACCATAAGCTGGTCAGATTACCAGTATCAGTCTACTACATAACATAGTAAAACACCGTTTTGCAATAATGATATTTTTGCTGAATCAATGCATTAAAACTAAATAACCACTTTAATTACAAGCGATAAAGTGGATAATACAGCAAATTTTCAATTTACTTAGGTAATTACATTATGTCTACTGAAGCAACTCTGCTCGAACGCTGCAATTCAGCATGTGAATTATGCGCGTCAACTACTACTTTAACACCTTATATCGTTGCTCCACACTCACAAGTTACCGTCGACCACGCGATCATGCTGTGTGAAACTTGTCAAAGCCAAATAGATGAGCCAGATACTGCCGACGCGAACCATTGGCGTTGTTTAAATGACAGTATGTGGAGCCAAGTTCCACCGGTACAAGTTACTGCATGGCGCCAACTAAAAAGACTATCGGATACAACCGATTGGGCTAATGACCTGTTAGAAATGATGTATCTTGAAGAAGACATCGCTAAATGGGCTGAAATTGGGATGGACGACGACGACGAAAAACCGCGTGACGTAAATGGCGTCGAACTTAAAAAAGGTGACGACGTAACGGTTATTAAAGACCTTCCAGTAAAAGGAACCAACCAAGTTATTAAACAAGGCACCGTTATCCGTGGAATCAGTCTTGGTGATGATCCTCGCTTGGTTTCTGGTAAAGCAAATGGACAATCTATGTACGTTATTGCTGAGTTTTGCCGTAAAAAATAGTCGTTACAATTTGTTTTTGTTGTTCACTTGGTATTAGTAAATTTTACAAGATAGATAAAAATAAACGGCTACACCAATAGCAAACTGGTGTAGCCGTTTCTAAGTATTGTCTTTAACAAAAATCTATCCGATTAAAGTGACATACGTTATGCCAAACTATCTCATCAATCCTAAATCTTTTTGCATATGACTAGAAAGCTCGGTGGAGTAATAGCATTTTTCTAGCGGTTCTTTTACAAAAAGAATGTCTAATAAATGGGTAATCAATCCTTTGATATTAAGTGAGTAACTTCTTCTGTCCGTAGAGGTTGTAGCTATGATTGTTTGCGTGTGCATTACTTGAGTCATAATCGCCTCTCTGGTTAATCTTGATTACGGTTGGTATGTAGGCAATTCTAAGCGTTTATTGCTCAATAATTAAATGACATTATTTAAAAGTTCGCATTAGAAAATATAATATCAAAGCATTTCGAATGCTTTGCTACTAAACATTCATAAACAACAGCTAATAATGCATAAATTATTGATTATTTGACTAAAAATTCATATTAATTATAAATATGGCTGACTACTACAAAAAAACAGTGATTATAAGATCTAGAAAATTTGATATAGATTCAAGTTTTGATAAAAAATAGTAATTAGTTACCTATTAGATAATATACCGCTAGTTTAGCGTTAATTCGTCAACGTTATTAAGCCTATCAGGTTGGTCTTTTAATAGTTGAATAAAGCAATCCGCCATCGAGTATTGAGTAACTATACCGACACCTTCCATTTGTGTTAGCGCACTATACCCCTCTTTTCCTTTCATCGTATACGCTGAAGAGGTACCACAATAGCGGGTATTATCTTCAACCGAACGCCAACCAAATTCTGCATGGTAGATCTTTAAATTCTGGATCCTTTCACCTAATGGATTATCAAAATAATAATCAAAATCAAGATTATAGGTATAAGGATAACTACCGGAACCTGTTCCAACAACGCCATTGTTCAGTGCGTTATTAATTGAGCCCTCTAACGCTAAGGCCAAAAATTTTCCTTTGATGTGATATAAACCGATAGGCACAGCAAAAGGCAGCAATTTACCGGCGATATCGGCAATAGAAATTGGACCAGAATTAATTGAGGTTCTTACACCACCAGCATTGTGCAGAGCAAATTCGACCTGATGACCTGCTTTTTGCATAGTATGAAAAAACGACTGAGCAACAAGAGGAGTAATTTGGCTTCCTCCCTTAGCATCAGGAATTCGCACATGGCGTAAACCCGTTGTTACTTGACCAACTACCGTCTGCTGTAACTCTCTAACCTTGGGAATGTATTTATCCTGTAAAATACTATGTACAACAGGATCCCGTTTACAGATCACAACCTTGGAGCTTTTACGCAGAAAATGGCTGGCTTTGCCATGTAATAGATCGGTATTTTCTCTGGCTAAACTCGCGTCAATACATAAACGTCGACCAAGCAGCAGTTCGTTTCGCCCCGCAAAACGACTTACTTTACCATCCGCATCAAAGTCAATTTCACAATGGCCTAGCGCTTGAGCATGTAATCCAGCATGAACAATACGCGTATTATTGATACACAGTCCGTATTCTGCCTCATTGTTCAAGCCAATATCACTAAAATCACCTTGTAATGTATGAGAATGACCACCAATGATAATCGCTAAGCCGTTAACGCATTGTGCAAGTTGTTTATCAACATCAAAACCAAGATGACTTAATAAAATTATTTTATTGATACCATCATCTTGAATAGCGTCAATAGTATTCTGCACCGTTTGAAAGGTGTCTTCAAAACAGGTGTCAGGATCTGGATTAGAAATATCAGCCATTTTATCCATCGATACACCAAATATGGCGATAGGTTCACCTTGCACTCGCTTAACCAACCAGTTAGCGGTTTTTTTCTGCTCACAATAAGACAATAGATTCGCCTGTTGTTGTAAGCAATGATTTTTATCATGCCGCTCGGCAGACAGATTCCAATTACCCGCGAGTAATGGGAAATTAATTCGTTGTAATAGCTCTGCGACAGGCTGATTGCCCATATCCAGTTCATGGTTTCCTAGTGCCATTGCATCGATTTCAAGGGCATTCAATAGATCGGCATTGGCTTTGCCTTTAAACAGCGAGAAATACAGTGTGCCTTGAAAACAATCACCTGCATGAAAGAACATAAATTCACGTCTATCTGATATTGCCTTGGCTTTTATTTGTTTAGCTCTTGTGGCTATACGCGCAAACCCACCATTACTAACGTAAGGAGCAATGCTTTGACCATCTATTTGGATTTGAAGTTGTAGTGACTGAGGCTCAAAATATGAATGAGTGTCATTGATGTGTGCCAAAGTTAATTTAGCTGATTTATTGTTTTTAGTCATAGTCCATTTGATTTTTTATCATTCCTACCAATGGTAAACCTTCTTTTATGACAATGTAATGAATAATTGTTCAACCCACTAACGAAAAGTGTACATAGTACGATTTAATCTGAACAGTTAGCCTAATTTCTTGGTGATCAGCGTGTTATGTCAGTTTTTGTCGCATAAAGCACACACGTAAATCTATTCTCATATAAAATAAATAAGACAAGGGAGCATATATGCAAATACAACGTATTGAGATCTCGGGTTTTCGTGGCATTCAAAGACTTTCGCTAACACTAGAAGCCTTAACTACTTTAATAGGTGAAAACACTTGGGGTAAGTCCTCCTTACTTGAAGCGTTATCTGTTGCGCTTCCATCTAACGCAAATTTATATCAATTTTCAATGCAAGACTTTCATGTTAACTATGCTATTGCTCAACCGCAAACTCAGCACTTGCAAATTGTTATCACCTTTATCACAACCTCTGCTAATGAAGAACGATCAGGTCGTTATCGAGCACTCAAACCTATTTGGTTAGATGACCAATCTGGTTTTAAAAAAATTATTTATCGAGTAAGTGCTACACGAGAAATCTATAAAATAACGAATCACTATTCTTTCCTCGATCTAAAAGGCAACGTTTTGTCTTTGCATGATTCAGAAAAATTGGCTAAAGAGCTAATTAGCTTGCATCCCGTCATTCACGTTCGAGATTCACGTCATTTTGCAAACAACCAGATACATGATTTAGATAAATTAGCAAACTCAAGAACAGAACAACGATTAGAGAACACCTGTCGTCGTTTACTTTCTATGCCTGGTCATGTGAATAAAGGCGAAATGAAAAGCAGCCTAGAATCGATGAAAAATCTAATCGAACATTATTTTTCATTCAGTAATAAAACCTCACCTAATCCACGAATTCAACGTGAAAGTTTATTGTTTTCAGCGTCGTCATCTGGAAATAATAACCTAATACAAGTTTTAGAAAATACCAAGGACTCTCAAACACGGTTATTAATTTTAGTCCTTTTAAACACTTATCTTAGAGCAAAAGGCCCTCATCAATTACGCAAATACGCTAGACCAATTTTAATTATAGAGGATCCTGAAAGCCGATTGCACCCCACTCACCTTTCAAGAGCTTGGGGACTTTTACAATTAATTCCCATACAAAAAGTGTTAACCACCAATAGCGCGGAACTTCTTGCTGCGGTACCTATTCATTCAATTAGACGATTGATCAGAAAATCGGATAAGACCGTATCTAAATTCGTTCCACCCCATTTACTAAGCAAAGACGAACTTCGTCGTATCGGATTTCATATTCGATTTCATCGAGCCAATGCACTGTATGCTCGATGCTGGCTATTGGTGGAAGGCGAAACTGAGGTTTGGCTATTTAATGAGTTAGCCAAACTTTGTGGTTATAATCTTGCGGCAGAAGGGGTACAAATTATTGAGTTTGCACAATCAGGCATTAAGTCATTAATTAAAGTGGCAAAAGCCTACGACATTGATTGGCATGTGGTTACAGACGGTGATGCAGCAGGAAAAAAGTACGCGGCAGCAGTAATAACACTACTCGGCACAGATTTAGAAAGACACAGGTTAACTGAATTACCAAATAAAGATATAGAGCACTATTTGTATTTAAATGGTTTTGAGTTCTTTTTCAAAGATATGTTAAAGCTCGCTTACGACCAACCTATTCCAGCTAAAAAAGTGATTGCCCGTGTGCTCAAAAAACACGCTAAACCAGATATAGCATTAGCTATCGTCTCAGAATGTGAAAAACAAGGCTCAGCGTGCATTCCAAAATTGATAAAGCAGATCCTTAAACGGGTAATTATGATGGCTAATGGCAACACCTAATTGTCAAAAAACGCCCTTACAATAACTGTATTTTTGACTTATCAATAAACCTTATAGTTCAGTATCTATCGGGTTAGAACTCGAACTTAAGCTGATTCATGTCATTATTGAATGGTCACTTTTATTTAGGCGTTGGCTCAAATACAGACCAGATACTTTCATTACATAACCAAAAATCGCACCCAGAACAATAGATGGAATGACTAATTTCCAATTGCCATCAGTAGCAAAGGTGGCACAAGAGCCAATAAATGTGCCCGGAATATAGTTGAGTAAGCCTTGTTTAGCTTGAATACACATAATAAAAGCAATCAAACCAGCAACAACATAACTTATAATGTCAATGGAAATATACTCAGAACCGTGAATGGCAACCATCGCCCAAAATACGCCACTCAAATTGGTTAATAAGCTAATGTATAAACCTTTAACTCCATCGATTGGAGAAGCAAAAAAACTGGTACACCCTAGAAAGCCAACCCAAGTTAACAAACCGATAGTAACCGATAACCATCCCCAAATGCCTGAAAGAATACCGGTTGTGATCGCGATAGCGAGTAATGTGCTCATGAACTTTTCCACTGAATAAATAGGAATGATTTTTATTGAGCGGATACTAATGTAACAACATAATAATAAATGAGACAAAGATCACTAAAGCGATAAAGAAAATTCATTTGTTTCATTAAAAACGTGACGCAAACGTATGCGCAACACAAGTCGTTAACGATGTAGAGTGACTAGCTATAATGAGTTGTTATCTATAACACACTCGGCCTTCCCTTCATCATTCTTAAACCTTCACGTTTTATACAAGTAGCAAGAGGATTTTCTAGCATATCTACGCGCCAAATAAACGATAACGTCCGTTCCATTTTTAATTCTGGTACATTTAGCGCAACTAGCTTTCCATTTTCTATGTATTTTTCCACATCTAAATAAGGTAAACAGGTAACATATGGCCCATTCGCTACCATACTACGCAATACAGGAACATGTTCGTATTCTCGCCAAACATCAAGATCGGCAATCAAATGATGAATCGAATTATCAAAAATTTCTCGGGTACCGGAACCAATTTCTCTTAATACCCACTTGGCTTGTTCCAATTGCGCTAAACTTACCGTTTCTCTTTTAGCAAAAGGATGGTGAGATGACACCACAACGATCAAGTGATCACGACACCAGGTTTCTTGATGGATACGGCTATCGTCACAACGACCCTCAATAATGCCTAGGTCATATTTATAATTCAGTACATTTTCAATCACGCTATCGGTACTCTTTACCGACAAGTTGATTCTAATCTCAGGAAAATCATTATCAATTATACTGATAAGGTCGGGAATAAGGTGTTCTGCTGGAGTTTGGCTAGCACATAAACCGATTTCACCACTAATTAAATGTTGATCATTAAAGCCTAATTCTATTTGCTGGGCATCTTGTAGCAGCTTTTTGGCTTTAGGGCGTAACCACATTCCCCAATGCGTTAACGCCATTCGCTTCCCTTGCCTTTCAAATAAAGGCTGCCCTAACATTTTTTCCAATTGAGCTAGTGACATACTCGTTGCCGATTGGGTTAAAGCTAGTTTGTCAGCAGCTTGACTCACACTGGCGGTTTGAGCCACCGCTTCAAAAACTGCAAGTTGCTTCAGTGAATATCGCATTCAATCAACCTCGTAAATATATTGATTTAACTGTGTCTATCTAAGTGCGAATAAGTATATCAGTTTCTCTGATGTACTTTACAAATATTATCAATTTTACATATAACCATGCATCGCACTATTCTAGATTAAAACAAACTCATTACCTTTTAAAAGTACAACTTTTTCATTTTATAGAGAGGCGATATATGCAAGATATGACAAGGAGCAACAGATGAACTCTGTGAATAATTCAACGGAACTAAAACAACTATTTTCTCCCAAGGAAATGATGAGTCAAGCTGAACTGTTTGCATTAAGTAAAACTAAGAAAAGCACTAGTATGACGATAAGCCTTGCCATAATGGCGGGACTATTTATCGGATTAGCCTTTCTTTTTTATATCACGGTAACAACTGGCAGCACGTCCACTAGCTGGGGCATTAGTCGCTTCGCAGGTGGCCTTGCTTTCAGCATGGGGTTAATTCTCATTGTGTTAATGGGCGGCGAATTATTTACCAGTTCGGTCCTTTCAAGTATTGCTTGGGCCAACAGACAAATCAGCTTCAAACGCATGGTATTAATATGGGGCAAGGTATACGTCGGTAATTTCATGGGTGCCATATTACTGCTAACACTTGTACTTGCGGCTGGACTTTATCAATCAGGACATGGTCAGTGGGGACTCAACGCATTAAATATTGCTCAACATAAACTTCACCACACGCCAGTTGAAGCGTTTGCGTTAGGCATTTTATGTAACCTACTTGTATGCCTAGCTATTTGGTTAACATTTAGCACCCAAAACGCCATAGGAAAAGCCCTAATGGTTATGTTACCTGTTGCTATGTTCGTTAGTAGTGGCTTTGAACACTGCGTAGCCAACATGTTTATGGTTCCACTCGGTATTATGATTCAAATTACCGCGCCAGAATCATTTTGGCTAGAAGTTGGTGTATCAGCGAGTCAATACTCGGATCTTACATTCTCAAACTTTTTAACCGCTAACCTAATTCCTGTAACACTCGGCAATATTGTCGGTGGTTCTGTGTTAGTCGGTTTATCTAACTGGTCGATTTATGTTCGTCCAGAACTAAAACAAGCACAATCACTCTCTATAAAAACAACTACCCTAACAACGTCACTCAAGGAACTCGCTATGAACACAAACTTAACTGCTAACGATATAATGAATAAAAATCACTATTCTCTACAAGCTGAGATGCCAATTGAATTAGCAATCGACACGTTAACCGATAGAAACATTCAAGGTGCACCTGTGGTTAATGTTCAAGGCAAACTAGTGGGTTTCTTCTCGGTACACGATGTAATGGTGGATTTGTGGTGTCAAGATTACCTACCGTCTAAAGGACAAAAGGTAGTCGATCTGATGTCACGCGATGTAGTCGCCGTTAACCACAACGAATCACTAGTTAACTTGGTTGAGTTCCTATGTATAGACAAAGAACAACTCTATCCAACAACTGGAATGGGTATTGCCACTCAATTTTCATCATTGTCAGTAGAAGAACGCGCCAAGAGCATGAAAATAAATAAACCGCAAACACTCCCCGTACTGAGCGATGGAATATTGGTTGGTGTTGTTTCAAGAATGGACGTTGTTAAAACATTGAGATCCATTTATGGAGAAAGACTCAACGTTGTGGCCGAAGATAAGCAACAACCATTAGAAACAGCCTAATTTACGCGTTTAATACACCTTTGTTGTCGTTACAAGACTTAACGTAAAAACGTATTAGCAATAAAAGAGAGTGATTTATATTTAAAAATCACTCTCTTTTTCTATTTGGTACAACTCATCATTAATGTCTAACAATTTAGTATCCACTATTTTTTGTGAGTCTCGAACCCCTTGATTATAAAAGGCAGGTCCAATTTTAAGTGCAATAAAGTCCAATAAAAAATCCGCATCAAATTGGCCTAATTCAACATCGAGCTCATCTTCAAAATACTGTTGTAATGCAAAAACAATGTCTTGTTTC
Source organism: Vibrio sp. MA40-2 (assembly GCF_047302445.1). Classification (NCBI taxonomy): domain Bacteria; kingdom Pseudomonadati; phylum Pseudomonadota; class Gammaproteobacteria; order Vibrionales; family Vibrionaceae; genus Vibrio; species Vibrio sp. MA40-2. The sequence continues at coordinate 300,775 of NZ_CP178627.1, read as the reverse complement.
TGTTTATCTGTAAACGATATTTTATTCATTAACTTTCTCTTTTATGTTAAAAATCAAGTTTCTATAACAACATTCTATTACCAAGTTTCTATAGTAATTCAGCGTAAACACAGTATTATAATCTACTATATATCTACCCCGTAAACTACTTACTGCACTGGAGTATAAAATTGCAAAAGGATCTGGTTATACGCGCTATTCATGATTTTCAAAACGATTGCTTAAAGTTATGTGAACAGCATTATCCTACCGTTCATAACCGAGGTATGAGTGAACATCATTTAGGTCGAGCTTTTGCCAGACGATTGGCCAGCACATTAGAAACGTTTAATTTACCTAGCCAGTTTGAACCGATTGATACTTTGCGTAATTCTGATCATCCTCATCATTATAGGATAGCTTCAAGTGAAGGTACGGTTTGGGTGCTAACGCACCATCTTGCTAGTGCGAGTAGTATATGCAAAGAACACCTTTTGTCCGATATCACCGAATGGCAAGCGGAATACGGTTTTGCCATTCAACCGAATGATCTTTTAGTCTTGTTAGGCGATCACTGGATATCACGTAGTAAGAAAAGTCGAGAACTTATTGACTGGTGGATGGGTGAGATTCCGGATGATTTTTCAGAATATATCGCCCAAGGAATCACTTTATACAAAAGCGATTCAAAACTTGTCAATGAACTTGATAGCCGTTTTCATATTCGTCCCTGTTACTTACGGTTTGGCCATCCACTTGTTCGGTCGCAAGATCAGCAGCTCGTGCGCAAATACATTCAACTATACGCCATCCTGGAATGGCAACATTAACGATTATTTCACTCTCGTAACTTTTCTTTCATATTCATCTGGCATCGTTAGTCATTTATAGGCAAATACATTAGCTAATAAGAGTTACTCTAGAGTGAAGAAACTGAAGCGCTACCAATACGAACGCTATGCCGTTTTGTGTAAGCTCGCTTATCCACGAGTTTTCAAACAAACTAATTACGGCTTTGACCCTACAGGCCAACGAGTTATAAAAAACAAACACGGCAAAATATTGATGCGTATTTTGTGGAGCAAAAAAAACGAAGAAGTGGTGGTGGTGGTCAAAGGCTCTCATAGTCTTTCTGATTGGTTAGTCAACCTCGCCTTTTGGTTAAAAAATTGCCAAAAACACCAATTAAATTACTCTATCCATAGTGGATTCTATCATTTAATGACACAAGAAAGTGTTCCTGCACATAGACAAGATAACCTCGGATTAACCGTATGGGAACGTTTAGAACAAATCCTTGAGCCATTGATTATTCGCGGTAAAAGAGTTTCGTTCACTGGTCATTCGTCAGGTGGTGCAATTGGCTGTGTTTTCGCTGACTATATTGAAATGAAGTATCCAAAGTCGGTTAAACGAGTAGTTACATTTGGCCAACCTGCCATTGGTGACTGGAGATTTAAAAAGCATTATAAATTAGCACACAAAACTTACCGAGTCTGTTGTGATTTAGATATCGTCACCTTCATGCCACCTGTGCCAATTGTATATTGGCATGTCGGTAAAATGTTGTGGTTATACAACGGTAGAATATACGAAAACACACCTTCAATAATTCGACTAAGTCGTTCAATACTGAGCTGGATTATACGGCCATTTTCCTATCATTTAATGAGTAAATACATAAGAAATAAAGATTTTTTTGATGAAAGATAAGTTGTACTTAATAACAAAAGTGGCATTTTTAACTAACTAACTCCTCCACCGGCACTGGTTTTGTATAATAATACCCTTGACCATAACGACAACCATAACTCGCCAACAACTCTGCATGTTGTCGTTCTTCGATCCCTTCCGCTACAACTTTAATCCCTAATTCATCAGCCATATTAATCATCGCTTTGCATAATGCTTGGCTATTAACATCAGAACAAAGGTTCTGCACAAACGAGCGATCTATTTTCAATATATCAATATTAATTTGCTGTAAGTAAGACAAAGAGGAATAACCTACTCCAAAATCGTCTATCGCGATATCTACACCAAGTATTTTTAATTGTTTTAAGCGGTCTCTCACAACTTCATCACTGGTCATCAGTAAATTTTCGGTTATTTCAAAACAAATGAGTTTTATATTTAATTGGTATTGTTCACAATCCTGTAACCATGAATCGATCCACTTAAACCCACCTTTAAATTGCGCTGGTGATACGTTGATATTAATTTTAATATCGCGTTGAAAAAGGTTATGTAGAATAGGAATATGATGCGAGGCATTTTTCACTACCCATTGGCCAATTTCATTAATAATGCCAAATTCTTCAGCAACTGGAATAAAATCGTCCGGATAAACTAATCCTTTCGTTGGATGATTCCAGCGAATCAGTGCTTCTACTTTATCAATGTTACCACTTTGCAAATCAACAATCGGCTGAAAATAGAGTTCGAACTGCTCTTCTAAAAGCGCCACTTTAAGATCAGCAACTAACTGCCTTTTCTCAATCAATTTGTTCATCATTAAAGAATCAAAATAGCTAAAGCAGTTTCTCCCGAGCGCTTTTGCTTCATACATTGCAAGATCAGCACATTTCAAAATTGTTTCGACGTCAGACCCATTTGTAGGAAAGATCGCAATACCAATACTGACAGTAACCAGCACTTCTTCACCATTAATAAAAAACGGATCACTCAATGCATTGTGTATATTGTTAGCCGCACTAGACGTAGCCTCTTGCTGAATAGTATCAGTCATAAGCACAGTAAATTCATCTCCACCTAACCGAGCAACTAGATGAGAAGAATCAATCACTTCTTGTAACCTATTGGCAACCGATATTAAAAGTATATCCCCTTGATCATGCCCTAACGTATCATTCACTTCTTTGAAACCATCTAAGTCTAAGAATAAGATTGAAAAGCCACTTATTTCACCAGCATGGTAAGAGTTAACATGTTGTTGTAATGACTCATTCAGATAACGTCGATTAGGTAGGTCTGACAAACTATCAAAATACGCCTGTCTGTGCAGAAGATCGTTCGCATCTTTTAGCTCGGCTGTTCGTTGCCTAACTTCAGATTCAAGGGTTTTATCTCTATATTCAATATTTTTTAACATTAAATTAAAATAATCGGTCAGCACTCCCAGTTCATCGTTACTAGTTTTTACCGCGCGCAACGAATAGTTGTTACTTTGAGTGACTTGATTCGCGAGTTCTCCTAATCCGGCAATGGGTTTCACAATATAGCGGCTAAAAACGATAGCCATAACTAAACTGATCGCCAACGTTATTGCTCCGATCAAAGTGATAAACATTGAATATACACTGATATGTTCTTGAATAGAGAGATCATTGGCTCGAATGATGAGTTGCCCATAACGAGTATCGTCTAAAATCAGCGACTTTTTCACTACAATAAAATGCGTATTTTGTATTTTTGAATCGATATACGGTGAGGTAATACCAACAAACTGCTTGCCATCTGTTTCTACGACATTGGCATCGACAATAGTGTGATCTGACATCAAAGGAAATAATAATTCGTTGGCAGAATACTCATCTTTAAACACAACCGCAGCGGTAAGTGCTGGAGATAAGATTTCCGCGATAGATTCTAGTCGATGTAATTCTTTGGCTTTAGAATTATTTTTTTCATAGCCAATAATGGTTAGCGCCGACGTTAACACGGCAAATAATGCGATAACCATAAAAAATGCTACGACTTTTATTTCAAGCGAACGTATTTTAGGTACCGGGCTAATCATATTTTGGTCCCTTAATAACACGGCCCAGTCTTAATACTTTTGAACTCATTTTTATTCCAGATTGACTTAATGAGTACGAATCAACTTCAAAACGAACTTTACCACCTGTGATAAATAAATTGATATGACCGCCAGACCCAATAAAACTTTTATTTTCTCCAATCAACATTGTGTCAGCAAAGTTAGGATTATGTACCACTTTATCGACCATGTTGGTATTTTTATTCGTCAAGAAAAACGAATGACAAGTACTGCTAGCAATGCCATCCACAGAGATTAAATGTACCTCGACTAAACGATTTTTCACTTTTTGCAAAGCTAATGTTTTAGATGCAGTGAGCACAAATTGAGGATCGAAACTGCATATAATATAACGCTGGGAATCATTCGGATTAAACCAACTCCCTTCACTATAGCGAGCAAAATTATAAATAAAGCCTGATTTAACCGCATACTCTCGGTCATTAGCCATCGACAACGTCGGTGACATATAAATGACAATATAGAGTATTAAGCGAATCGATTTCAATATTTTACTCATCCTATTACATCAAAAACTAACAGAAATACGTGCAGCAATAGATTGCTCTATGTAAGTAGGAACGGTAAATGTCTCATTGGTATTCGCGTATTCCAAATGATCATCAGCTAGTAAATTATTACCGGTAAGAGAAAACATCCAATTAGGATCAATCATCCATGACCAACTTATATCCAGCACACCAAAATCATTAGTTTGATAAGCATCTCCGTCTTCATAGCGATAAAGTGCAAATAAGTAATGGTCAGAAGTTAATGCGAAGGAAGATTTTATAAACAGTTGAGATAAATAAGTGTCAGAACCAATCGCGGCTTCGTAGTCATCGTCTAAATCATATTCTATCGAGGTAAAACTATAACCCAATTCCGCTTTAAATCTGTCATCCGGCTGCCAACCAAAAACCAGTTCAGAACCATAAGATTTTAACTTAGCATTTGACACAAATGTATGATTGAGGGATGTTTGACTTAACAATGCCATTAATGTAATCAAATCATTATTTTTAATCGCGGTGGTAAGCGCACTAATATCAATAGCATCCTCATCAAAATCAAGCGCCAAAACATTGTCTGATTGGTTATGGAACAAAGAAATATCTACGTTCCATTTTGACTGTAAATAACGATAACCAATTTCACTGGATAAAGTGGTTTCAGCTTCTATATCTTCATTACCATACAAATAAGAAGGTAGGCGAACATCACCAACAAGCGCTTCAAGTGACTCGTCGATATCTCCCACTCCTTGACCTGTTAGCCGAGTTTCACCACTAAACTCAACAAATGACGGAATTCTTACCCCTTGAGAAACAGAAGACCAAAAAACATGATGCGGATTTGGTAACCAAGTTAAACGCGCTATAGGTTGATGCTCCCAACCGGTAAAATCGTTATATTCTGAACGATTACCTATGGAAAAATGAAGTTGTTCTGGAATCAATTCAAACTGAGCTTGAACAAAGGCTCCGTACATTTCGGTGCTACCAAAATCGTCTGCATACGTGACATAAAAGTCGTCCTCATCATCGCTATCAATTTTACTGTATTGATAATTTAACCCCCAATCAAAACGTACGTTATTCACCAAAGTATTCATTTGATACTCAAGTTCAGCAACATCAAAATTTTCATCGTTATAAGCAGACTCACTGTTTAATCCACTATAGCTAAACTGCAGAATTTGGTTAGATAAATTACTCATTCGATGCTCTATGCGATTCATCAATTTTACATCTTCACGTTGGTATTTAGATTCGAACTGCTCTCCTTCATTGGTGTTTGGGTTTGCTAGTGATACGGTTTGTCCATTATCGACTAATGTATAATCTCCTTGAAAAACAAACGAAATATCATCACTAATAATTAGATCCGTTCTAAAGCCAAACGAACTTGTTTTGCCGTAATCAGTTGGTTCTCCGCCTTCTGGACCACCACGTAAAACTGATGAATGCTCAGATTCGCGATCAGAGGCATACACTCTATACGCTCCTTTCTCACCAAGATCAGAGCCAAATCTTCCTACAATTTGATGGTTCAACTGAGACCCTGTCTCAATTTGAATTTTACTCGTACGCGTGTCTTCCGAATGCTTGGTTATTATATTAATAACCCCACTGGTGGCATTACTTCCCCACAAAAGACCTGACTGACCTCTTACTACCTCAATACGTTCAATATCGAATATTGGTAAATTAATACTTTCCCAATCTACACCAGCAAAGCTCGGATTATGCACACTCTGCCCATCAATCATAACCAGCAATTTACTAGAATACCGACCTGCGGTAGCACGTGCTGTAATTGCCCATACATTGTTATCAATCTTGCGAACTTGTATTCCTGGAACCATAGTCAATGCTTGAGGAATAGAGGTAACACCAGATTTAACTAATTCATCATTTGACAATACATATATTGATGCCGCCGTTTCTGATGATGATTGCAGCCTTTTCATCGCTGCAGTCACTTGAACATCTGTATCCATAAGAGATTCAAGATCTAAACTAGGAATGTCTAAAGAGTCTTCATTTGCAAAAACCAAACTAGACAAAGCCCAAGAAGCTAAGTAAATAAAACGCATCAATATTTTTCCTAATTAATATTGTCATACTGATTATGAGCTGAATAAAAAACCAAACTATTTATTATTTTTATGCTACAAGATTAGTATATTCAATATATCAATAATGTGCATTGTATACCAACCCATTTCACTATTAGCTGCATATAAACAAAACGTCATGTGTTGTGCCCAAATCAATAGAACTCTATATTCGATTGGATTTTGTCGTTGCCAATCACTATATGGTTATTGATATTGTTATCACTTTAGGTGCAAATGATTTTTTATACGAACTTAATGTTGCAAAATACTGCGCCTATCTAGGCACAAATCCTATTACTCATGCTCCTTGAAACGAGAAGACATAGACGCCTTTAACAAAGCACCTTATACTCATCTCAATTAGATCATGAAATTGTTCTAGAATTAAAACTGATTAGTGGAAATACTATTTTGAATCGTAAAAAGAAAATCAACCAAACTTTTATCAACAAACAGAAAAAGAAAAATGCCAAATTACATAAAAGCAATAAAGAGAAATATATATCTAAAGCAGACCGGGCCGCATTAGAAAAAATAGACGCAGAAGCAGAAAAGGATCATGAATAGATCCTTTTCCTTTTTATTTAATCAACAAGTCTTGATCAATTTCAAAAAAACGGCTCGATGATTCAATTAATGATTGAGCCGTTAAGTCTTTAACACCGTAGACTTCCACTTGTTTTTGATATTTATTAATAATTCTTTGTGCGAGTAAATCAAAGTCACCATCACCAGATAGAATAATTACTACATCGGCTTGCATAGCTAATTCTACTGCATCAAGAGTGATACCGACATCCCAATCCCCTTTCGCTGAGCCGTCCATTCGTTGAATAAACGGCTTCAATTTAACGTCAAAACCTATACCACGTAAAATATGATGAAACTGACGCTGCTTAGGGTTATTACTAGCAATTGCGTAAGCATTTGCGGCGACAACTTGTCTATTCAACGTCGCCTGACGCCAAAATGCGTTATAGTCAAAATGGCTATTAAAACGATCTCTTGTCGTATAATAAATATTTTGAACATCCACCAATATTGCAACTGATTCCATTAAAATTCTCTTATTTGATTAATTTTCAACGCTATTGCCTACGCAAACCAGCCAATAGACTATTCCTTGTGGTTCAACAAATCCTTGTGGTTCGACAAATCCTTGTGGTTCGACAAATCCTTGTAGTTCGATAAGCCCTTGTGGTTCCATAAATTTACTATTTTTCGACCATCAATCCTATAAGCTTTTGTGATAGAGCGCTAGTATATAGTTGTTTAGTGGTTTTATTGTGCTGCATTTTGCAAAACGTAAGCCCAAGATGAATGAATTTGTTCTAACGTTTAAGTTTGAGGCGATGGTAGCGGTTTGAACCATTCGAAGGTATTACATCTGGTACTTTACGCTTTTCATGACGTAAATGGCGTAATGCTAATATTGGATGCAATATTAGCATTCTGGGCCCTGAATAACGCATGATGAGCCGCATCTGCTCTTTTGGTTCCGGTTTGTAACAATGGATAGGGCATTTATTGCAGGTTGGTTTATCTTCACCGTATGGACAACGATCTAACTTAGTTTCAGCATAAATTAGCAGTTCACGACAGTTATCGCACAGCCCATTTTTATTAGAATGAAATTTGCGACAATATATTTCCACCATCGCGGATACGGTTTGAAATTCAGTATTTAGCTGACCTTGTAATAGTTCACTTCGCTTCATTATTGACCACATTTAGCTGTTATTACTCTTTAAGTACTATTCTTACTCTTTAAGCACTATTCTTACTCTCTAAGCACTATTCTTACTCTCTAAGCACTATTCTTACTCTCTAAGCACTATTCTTACTCTCTAAGCACTATTCTTACTCTCTAAGCACTATTCTTACTCTCTAAGCACTATTCTTACTCTCTAAGCACTAGTATTACTCTTTAATGCATTATCATACTTAGATGAATTTTTCTTGCTTAGTTTTTCACAATAAAGACGAAAGAGTCACGGTATTTTATGCAAAAAACCGAGCTATAGCTCGGTTTTATAATATAGAACAATGAAACTCTGAGACATTAAAAATGGGGAGTAAGGCCTTGTAATAAAAGTACCAGTTCATCTTCGGTTTTAGGCTCTCTCTCAAGTAACACTTCAGGTGAAGCGCCACCTCTCAAAATATAGGCTTTTGTGCCACAGTGGTCATAATGATACCAAAGCCCGTTTACACACACATCTGTATAGCATTTTGGGTCTTGCTTTAATTCCATAATACAACCCTCTCGTTAATTTCACGCTTAAACATTACAAAATGTAAGGTTATTTTTAACTTGAATTGGTCAAGTAATCTATACTCCTTTAGTATAATAGTCTTTGAAATGTGCTGTTACTTGGTAAAATTTAACGTTAATTATTCTGATAAAAGCACATAACTGAACAAAAAGCAGTCACTTAAGGGTATTTACTCTATTGTTTGATTTTCTAATACGTTAACCTTACTTGGTACACAGTTTTGGAAGACACCATAATGCACTCACATAATACATCTTCAGACCACAAACCTTGGCTCAACAGCTATCCTCATGACGTTCCTTCAACGGTTGATTGCGACAAATATCAAAATATTACCGAGATGTTTGAGGCAACATTTACAAAAAATGCCGACAAAGCCGCCTTCGTTAACATGGGTCACTCACTGAGTTACCGAGAATTGGATGACAAAGCAACCGCCTTTGCCGCTTATTTACAAGTGACTCTGAAAATGAAAAAAGGCGATCGTATTGCGTTAATGATGCCTAATTTATTGCAATACCCTATCGCCATTTTAGGTGCACTTAAAGCAGGATTAGTGGTTGTCAATGTTAACCCGCTTTATACCCCCCGAGAACTTCAACATCAATTGAGAGATTCAGGTGCAAAAGCAATCGTTGCAGTAACCAACTTTGGTAATAACTTGCAAAAAGTTATCAGCAAAACGAGCCTAGAACATGTCATCTTGACACGTATCGGCGACGAACTTGCCCCATACAAACGAACACTGGTGAATTTTGCCGTTAAGTACGTAAAAAAGATGGTACCAAAATATAACTTACCTGGTGCTATCTCTTTTAAGCGAGCGTTAACACAAGGCAAAAATTTAGCCTTTATACCACCAGAAATTAGCAATAGTGATCTTGCGTATTTGCAATACACTGGTGGAACTACTGGTTTAGCGAAAGGCGCTATGCTGACACATAGAAATATTATTGCTAATGTGTTGCAAGTCAATGGACACTTTTTACCCAGAACATTAGGGGAAAATGAACACGCCGTTACCCCTCTCCCGCTCTATCATATTTTCGCTAACTCCGTAAGTATGATGCTTATTATGTATTTTGGCGGAACCAATTTACTGATTACTAATCCGAGAGATCTGGATAGTTTCGTCTCCGACTTAAAAAGTTATCCATTTACTATGATGTTTGGTTTAAATACCTTATTTAACGGTTTAAATAATCACGCTGGTTTTCGCTCTTTAGACTTTAGTAGTGCTAACTTTACTATTGCTGGCGGTATGGCGACGCAAAAACATGTTGCCGATGAATGGCAAAAAATCACTGGAATGCCAATAATCGAAGGATATGGTTTAACAGAATGTTCCCCTGTAGTAGCGGGTGGCGTGCATACTCAGCAATCTTTTGTTCCATCTATTGGTGTTCCTTTACCGAGCACAGAATTACGAGTGGTTGATCCCGAAGGCAACCCTTTAGCTACCGGTGAAATTGGCGAAATCCAAATTCGTGGCGCGCAAGTAATGAAAGGTTATTGGCAACAGGAACTTGAAAGTAAAGAAGTAATGAAAGCCGATGGATGGATAAGTTCAGGTGATATTGGCAGAATGGATGAACAAGGTTTCTTTTTTATTGAAGATAGAAAAAAAGACATGATACTTGTCTCAGGATTCAACGTATTTCCTACTGAGATTGAAGAAGTAGCCACCCTGCATCCTAAAATTGTTGAGGCTGCTGCTATCGGTATTAACGATGATATTGCAGGAGAAAGAGTGAAACTTTTCGTTGTTGCCAATGGACATGTCACCATTGATGATATCAAAAAGCACTGTAGACAACATTTGACTGGCTATAAAATCCCTAAAATCATCGAATTCCGCGATGAATTGCCAAAGACCAACGTAGGAAAAATACTGCGCCGAGAATTAAGAGAAAGTTAACCCTAAACGCCACATTACCACTCAGTGTTCGGTGTGGCGTTTACACTTTTCTTCAAATCAGCTGGCTCGTTTGAACGTGAATATCTTCATCTGGTTTTTCTTCTTCTGCTTACTACAAAGTAATTGATTGAAAATTCTTATCAAGGATGCACTCTTACCTATTTTTAATCAGTCTAAAAAATTATTTGTAAATTTATTTATTTGTCATACAATAATATGTAGTATTTATTTGATAAACCATCGGTCACATTTCTTTAGCCATAGAACAATTTGTGGTTACTAGAATGTTGGTTGACTGAAACATCAATCAAGGAGAACATCAATATGTCTAAAAAAGTAGCGTTTATTTCTGGTGCAACAGGTGGTATTGGCTTTCAAGTTGCTTCACGTCTTGGTAAAGATGGTTACGCCGTCGTTCTTAACGGCATTGAAGATGACAAAGGCGCTGCCTGTGTAGCAGAGCTAAAACAAGCAGGTATTGAAGCCGAATATTACGGTTTTGACGTAACGGATGATAAAGCAGTAACTGAAAATATTACGGCTATTGGTGAAAAATATGGTCACATCGACGTTGTAGTAAACAATGCAGGTGGTTTAGGTGGTCGTAGCTCTATCGAAGAAATGACAACCGAATTCTTCCGTTTCGTTATGGCACTCAACCTTGATAGCGCGTTCTTTGTTTCCCGTGCTGCTATTCCTTATTTAAAAAAGTCTGACAATGCGTCAATTATCAACTTTACGTCAAATGCAGCTTGGAATGCGGGCGGCCCAGGTGCGGGCATCTACGGTACATCGAAAGCCGCGGTTCACACATTAACTCGAGCGCTCGCAAAAGAACTCGCTCCAGCAAATATCCGTGTAAATGCGGTTTCTCCAGGTACGATTGACACGCCTTTCCACGCACAAATCAAATCAACAAAACCAGAAGTTTTTGCTTCATGGGCGGATAGCATTATGTTAGGTCGTCTAGGTCAACCTGAAGAAGTGGCTTCTGTAATATCTTTTCTTGTCAGCAAGGATGCATCATTCATCACTGCTGAGACTCTACAAATTGGTGGTGGTCAAGCTTTAGGTATCTAAGGTTACCTAATCTCTGGCACGTTGGACCTTAAGTTGTTACTTTCGTTAATATTAAAGAGCATAACGTTATTTATGCTCTTTTTCATTTTAGTCAATGATCTTTATTATTAGTGAACAACTACACTAATTGTCTCATTTATATTTATCTCTCTTTGCATAATTGACTTCGCTCACAAACTAACGAGTTAATTATCAATTCTGTGTCAAATTTCCCTACGCCATATTGTATTTTAGTAATACAAATGATATAAAAACTCACAATAATTCAGAGTTTATTTCAAGCTCTTAACCGCACCAATTGACGTTAGGTTAAAGGTATTTATTACTTCTAACTTCATACTGAGCAATTTAGTCGTTCAGTAATCTGTTTACGTCTACGTGCGTTCTATTCAAATGCTATAGAAACCCTCAATTTTACTGTAATGATGAGAACGATTTCTTTAGCAACACCTAAGTTTATTAACGCTATAATTAGAGGTTTTAAATGTCTACTGACAAGTCTTTTGACGCCATTAAAGCGATCAAATTAGAAAACGACAAGTCTGCTGGTAATCTTGTTGATTGCATGCCTATTAAAGTCCAAGAAGTTGATACTGATCTTTCATTTCTTGATAACTTAAGCACAGAGCACCCTCGCCTACTTGTTCAGAGCAAAGATATTGCTGCATTTAGAGCAAAGCTTAAGACCGATCCTAGCTACTGTAAATTTGACGCCTTTATGAACAATTCAACTAATAAGTTCATGGAGACAACACCTTATTCAGAGCCGAAACCATATCCTGAAGAAACGGTTGGTAAAGCCTCCTTATGGCGTCCTTATTGGCGACAAATGTATGTAAGTTGCCAAGAAGCGTTTAATGCCACGCGTAATTTATCCATTGCAGGTGTCATCCTTGATGATGCAACCATCATTGCTAAAGCAAAAGCATGGACATTAGAGTTAGCCTCTTATGATCCAGAAGGTGTTACTTCACGTGGTTACAACGATGAAGCGGCTTTCCGTGTTATTGCCTCAATGGCCTGGGGATACGATTGGCTACACGCTTATTTCACAGAACAAGAACGTGAAACCGTTAAACAAGCGTTAATCACACGCTTAGAAGAGATTATGCATCACCTTAAAGTGACGGTTGATCTATTAGCTAACCCACTTAACAGTCATGGCGTACGCAGTATTAGTTCTGCTGTCATTCCTACTTGTATTGCACTGTACAATGAATACCCTAAAGCACGTGAATACATAGAATACTCACTTGAGTATTATGCTGTTCATTACCCACCTTGGGGCGGAAAAGATGGGGCTTGGGCTGAAGGGCCAGATTACTGGAACACTCAGATGGCATTTTTAGGTGAAGCATTTGATTTAATTAAGAGTTACACCTCTATTAACATGTTTAATAAAGAGTTTTATAAAAACACTGGTGACTTTATTCTTTATTGTATGCCTGTCCACTCTAAACGTGCTAGCTTCTGCGACCAATCAAGTATTGGTGATTTCCCTGGTCTAAAACTCGCTTACAATATAAAGCATTTTGCGGGTGTAAATAATAAGCCTGAGTACATCTGGTACTACAACCAACTTAAAGCTCGCGATACCGAAGCGCATACTAAGTTTTACAACTTTGGTTGGTGGGACTTTGGTTACGATGATCTACGTTTTGACTACCTATGGAATGATATGCCAGAAGTCGCTCCATCGAATGATCCACTGCTAAAAGTATTTCCTATTACTGGTTGGGCCGCCTTCCATAATAATATGCTTGATAGAAAAGAACACATTCACATGGTTTACAAATGTAGTCCATTTGGTTCTATCAGTCATTCACACGGTGACCAAAATGCCTACACGTTACATGCCTTTGGCGATACATTAGCGGCAATCACTGGTTATTACGGTGGTTTTGGTGTTGATATGCACATAAAATGGCGTCGTAGAACTTTCTCTAAAAATCTACCGTTATTTGACGGTAAAGGTCAATACGCAGAAAACACCACAACCAATTTCGAAGGCGAACACCAAGATCGTTATTGTATTGAAGCGGGCGGTAAAATTAGCGACTACGATACTGAATCAGACGTTTTATTTGTGGAAGGTGATGCCTCAACGTCGTACCAATTCCATAACCCTGATTTAGAATCTTACAAACGTAAAATTTGGTTTGCGAAAGGTAAAGTGTTCGTCATGCGCGATACTGCAACAATGAAAACCGATCAGGATTTAACTTGGTTGCTGCACACTACTTTTAAAACCAAAACAGCTGAAGATACATTCCAAATCATTGGTGAAAATGGATTACTCGATGTTGCCTTTATCAATGAAAGCAAAGACGCTTTACTATCGATTGAAAACGTAGAAGGGTTTGGCGAAGTTGATCCTAGTGAGTACAAAGATCTTGAAATTCATCGTCACGTAGAAGCGAAATTTAAAGCCTGTAAATCACACAACATTTTAACTCTACTTGTCCCAAGTAAAGTTGATGGCCCTAAAACGGAAGTAAGCTACACGCTAACTGACGATGTTTTAGAGTTAACAATTGACGGTGAACAAGTCATTATTCAATTGTAATTCAATGTTCTATTGTGAAACACTTGCACATCGTTTTGATATGCAAGTGTTTTTTATATCTAAATAGAAAGAAACCGCACAGCCCAACGCAATAAACACATCGCTTGTTAAGCAAACAAAAAAAAGTGGCGAACCATTACAGTCCACCACCTTTACCTTTTACCTAGCCATTCTGTTATGACACTCATTAATCAGTTTATTAAACTGACTGCCAAGTTAATTCTATCGTCTCTCTACGAGAAAACATTTGCACGTGAGATGCCAGAACGTTTTGCACCGCATTTAAGCCTTCTGGCGAATCGGACTGGCACTCCAATCTCAATCGTTGCCCATCACTCTCTAAAGATAGTAGGCAATCTCCCATAGCAAAATTAACTTCCCCATGGCTTTCGTCCCAACGAGATGGCACTTTACGTGCAAAGTGACGACAAAGCGTGACAATGTAACGTGAACTATGTTCTGATTCTATATAAACATAGCTTTTGTTGGTGTTATCCATGAGTTAAGCCTCTTGTATAAAGTGAATCACAACAATTAAAACTGGTACGATGCAGATAGTTTATAGTTAACACCTGGTTCATAGTCATCCAGAGTTTCATTTTTAGCCGACCCTGTTCTAGATGCATGAGAAACATACAGTTCATCAAAGATATTATCGATACCAAATGTCACTTGTAAATCTTCTATGCTAGACGGTTGCCATTGAGCGTATAAATTATGCGTATCGTAACCTTCTTTTACCGCGGAGTCCTCTTCAACATTATCTTCTTCCAATACAACAATAGAGGTCCAACCTAGTGTGGTGTTAATTGAATCTATTTGATAATCCAAACTTAGTGCGATGCTATCCCCAATATCGGCGCTACGTCCATTTCCATCTAGCAATGGTCCACCATTGGTTTTATCTTTACTATCCGATTTAGCATAAGATAACTTAGAGAAAAATGCATCGTATCGGTAGCTAACACTCAATTCGAAACCAGTTAGTTCCGCATCACCAATGTTCTCAATTAAGTAACTGCCGTCACTTTGGTAAGTTTCAGAAATATAGTTATCAATATCAGTTTTAAATACCGTCGCACTTGAACTGATCAAATGTGGTCCAAAATCTTGCGAATATTGAATACCAATCTGTTGGTTCAAGCCTGTCTCTGGTTTTATATCGTCGTCTAGATAAGTAACATCTTGATAGTTAACAAACGTTTCTAACAATTCAGGTCCTTTAAACAGACTTCTTGCATTAGCAAAGAGCGTCACTTGATCGGTGACTGACCAATCAACACCAAGACCCCATGTTAATGCATTGAAATCTGTGTCGCTGGTTTCTGCATCTCTAGCAAAATTCTCATAGCGAAGCCCCCCTGTCCATGCTAATTGATCGGTTAACCACAATTTATCTTCTACAAACAAAATGCTTGATATTGCATTTTCATCCATGGCTTTAACACCACCATATGTGCTGGTGCTATTTTGATTAAGATATTCGGCGCCATAGGTAAAGGTATTGGCTAAACCGGCTAACAATAAATCAGATTGAAATTTAGCTGTTACGCCAATATTTTGGTTTTTTGCCGTATTGAGAGATTGACGATCACTCGGCCACGGATCCATCTCTGATTCATCTCGAGTAATTTCAGTGGTACTGCTGTACACATTCACTTTACCAGTGTGTTTTTCGCCTGACAGTTCATAAGAAAGACTGATGGTATCGCGATCGTAATCGGTTGGAATTAACGAGTCATCACTGAACGCTACATTAGTCGCACCAGACATATCCGGTCTAGGGCTATAATTTCCAGAGTCTCGATACATATCATAGCTGAATTCAAAACGGTGCAGATCCGACGACTCATAACCTAATTTGAATAACATGTTGCCAACATCACCGGCAGAACCATACGTTTTGTCGCCAGCACCATCTTCAAAGTTTTTTCGTTCAACAAAGTTACCATATATCATTGCATCAACATGATCACCGAGCAACCCATAAAGTGTTAACGAACCTTGTTGACTTGCATTAGTGGCATAACCACCAAAAATACGTGCGCCAAAGTTTTCATCATAACGTAGTAAATCTTTAGCATCTTTTGTTTCAAAATAAACTGCGCCACCAAGGCCTGACTGCGTAACAGAGTTATTACCCACTTGTATATCGGCAGACTTCAAAATATCTGGATTTAAGGTCAAGTTACCAATGTGATGGAACATGTTAGCGTGTTGAGATGCGCCATCTAGACGTATATCTAAGTCAGATTCACCTAAGCCACGAATGTTAATTCGTTGATTAACCGAGTGTGTTCCGCCTACATCAACTCCGGGAATATCACGTAACAAGTCAGACATATGGTCCGCTTGTTTTAACGACATATCTTGATCTCCCAAGTATTCAGAACTACTAGAAACTTGTGTCCCCCAGACCGTCATCTCCTCTTGGCTCTCAGTTTCATTAGCAAAACTTTGTCCACTAAGTACTAACGCCACTGCTAAATATAGCTTGTTATAAGCTAATTTATTACTCGTTCTCATTCTATTACCTTTTTTGTATTAATATGTGTAATGATATTCATTATCATTTATAATAATTTCAACAGGCATAAATGAACACTGAAATGTGTTATGCAAAACCATCAATCTATTATGAGAAAAAGGCACTATGAGTAACGATTGCACAAAAAAATTAACAAGTAACCAAGGCACCTTTACTCGCCGTATTCAAAATGCAGATAAACAAGTCATTGTTGTTGAAAAAAAACAGCATAGGTTGAATTTAGTAGAAGGAAGGTTCGTTTCTTATCGGGTAAATAATGGGTTAGTGCTGCACGGTGGAACATTAAACGAATTGGAAGATTACGAGATCATCTCGATGGCTGAAAGCTCGATTATCATCACGGTATTATTAGAAGGGAAACTTGCTTTTGGTTATGACCATTTATCATTTGATCTAAACTCTAATAACCATGGCATGAAAGCGGTTGTGGTAAACCTAAATCAACCATCAAATTTTCGCCGAGTAATGCATCACAAAAACAAAGTCGCTAAACTAAATATCATGTTGCCTGCACAGTGGATAAAAGAACGCTTAGAGCCCACCAGCAATATTCATCAATTTATTAGCCAACATTTGGCTTACCTACCATTAAACGTAAACCACACAATAATGACTTTAACCTCTCAAATACTAAAGCTGCCTGAACCAGAAAAAGTAACCGACAAACTCAGAATGGAAACGCTTGCACAGTTAATTATTGTCGAGGCATTTGAACAGATTTCTCAGAATTACCATACCAATATAGAAAAAGCCCAATCGGATAAATCATCGGACACACTCGATACCCTATTAATGTACATAGAGAAAAATCTGCAACAAGCAATAACGTCGGAACAATTAGCGAGCAAAGCATCTATGAGTGTGTCTAGCTTGCAAAGGAAGTTCAAACAACGTTTTGGCGTGAGTTTACAAGTATATGTTCGGCGACGCAGACTAAACATCGCCAAACAAAAACTTGAAGCAGGATTAATCGGTATTACAGAAGCCGCCTATTCATCAGGCTATAAACATCCTTCTAACTTTACTTGTGCCTTTAAAAAAACCTTTGGTTACCCACCAGCACTAACTACTGATAAAAATTAATATCACTAACAGTCCAACATTAAAATCAATAATAAACGCACACTTTTTGTTCGGCTAGCGTCACTACTTGAAAAGGCGTTTCGTAAATATCCTGCAAAATATCTTCTCGGATAACCTCTTCTACGCTGCCTTCTTTTATTATTTCGCCTGATTTCATCGCAACTATATGATCTGAATAACAGGATGCAAAATTAATATCATGAATAACAATCACTATCGCTTTATTCATTTCATGTGCCAGACGTTTAATGTTACGCATTATCTGTAACGAATGTTTAATGTCTAAATTGTTTAATGGCTCATCGAGTAACACGTAATCGGTATCTTGTGCCATCACCATCGCTATAAAAGCCAGTTGCCTTTGACCACCACTCAACTCATCTAAATAATTATCTTCAATCGCGGTTAATTCTAAATACTCAATCGCATTCCTAATAATATTTTGATCGACAGAGCTTAATTTCCCACCTGAGTATGGAAAACGACCAAATGCAATCAATTCACGAACAGTAAAACGCATGCTTAAATTATTAGACTGTCGTAACACCGCTAGCTTTTTAGCCAACTGTTTAGTGTCCCACTGCTCTATTTCGGTTCCATCTATAAAGACAACGCCAAAATCTTTATCTAACAAGCGACTGATCATCGACAACAAAGTACTTTTGCCCGCGCCGTTCGGGCCGATAATAGAGGTGACTTTCCCTTTTTCGAAACTCACATTATTATCAACAATGACATTTTTACCTGAAAAACGTTTTGCTAAATGTTCAACTTTAATCAATTTACACCTACATTATTCTATTGGTCAGTAAGATACGGAGAAAATACAGCCCACCTAAAAAGTTAATTACAACGCTCAATGTGGTTTGAAAATTAAGCAAGTTCTCTATCACAAACTGTCCGAGTAATAACGCGACTATCGCTAGTAACGAACAGGCAATAAACAACATGTTATGTTGGTACGTTCGCAACCATTCACGCGCCAAATTAGTCACTAATAAGCCAAAAAACAGAACCGGCCCGACTAGTGCGGTAGAAACAGCGATAAGAATGGAACTCAATATTAGAACCTGCTTAGAGACATTTGCCACATCAACACCGAGACTAGTTGCATTATCATGGTCTAACCAAAAGACGTTTAATAGTGCATTCATACGAAATAAGCATACTGCACAAAACGTGATAATAGGAAGACTGATATAAATTAGCTCTGCCTGAACATTGTTAAAACTGGCAAACATGGTTGACTGAACCATAGTATATTCATTTGGATCAAGCATCATGGCGAACATAGTAGAAAAATTTGAAAACAGCTGACTAAGAACAACCCCCATGAGTAATAAAACAATGATATTTTTTCTACCTGAGCGAAAATAGAATTTGAATAGCGTTAATGAAAAGCCAATCATAAGTGAAACACAAATGATAAAATTCAAATATGGATTCAATAAAAATTGACTTAAACCACCCACAAAAAACGCAATCATTACTTGGATCAAAACGTACAATGAATCAAAGCCCATGATGCTAGGCGTCAATATCCGATTGTGAGTAATGGTTTGAAATGCCATAGACGATAACGCAATTGCCGTTCCAGCCAAAATCATCGCTAACACCTTTGGCAAACGCCGAGATAAGAAATATTGATAGTTATCCGGTGTTAAACCTTTACCAACTAATGTCACAACAAGCACAATGGCTATAACCGTTAATAATACAATTTTGAATTGATCATTACGCAGTTTATCTACCGGTCCTTTGTCGGCACAAGTATTATTATCTAATACTTTGGCATTAATTGTTTTTTCAACCATGACGTTCTCTTTTTAACAATAAACTCATAAAAACAAGTCCACCAACAATGCTAATGACAATGGAGATAGGCATTTCATAAGGGAATATAATAATTCTACTTAGCACATCACAAACCAATACGATACAAGCACCTAACAGTGCCGTTGGCGCGATATTTTTTCGTAGATTATCACCAAAGAAATAACTGACTACATTGGGTACAATCAGTCCAAGAAATGGTAATTGACCAACAATCATGACCACTGAAGCTGCCATAACCGACACCAACACCACACCAATTGAAACGATTTGGTTGTATTTTAAACCGAGATTAATAGCGAAACTTTTACCGATTCCCACTGCAGATATGCTCGTCGCGTAAAAATAGGTAAATACCGCAACAGGTATCGCAATATAAAGTAACTCAAAATCCCCTGTCAAAATATTAGCGAAGTTAGCCATCGTCCATCCGGACAAATTTTGCAAAGCGTCGTACTTATAAGCGATAAATATAACAATGGAGTTAATAACGTTGCCAAAAATTATACCGATGAGAGGTACAAATACCGCATTTTTGAATTGAATAGACTGAATGAGTTTAATAAACAATAACGTACCAAGTATGGCGCATAGAAATATAAGCCAAAGCGCGTTTCCATGACCAAATATCAATAAACTTAGCATGTAACCGAACGTCGCACATTCTATTGTTCCGGCGGTAGAAGGTGCAGCAAATTTGTTTTGGCTAATCTGCTGCATTACTAATCCTGCAATGCTAAGCCCTGCTCCAGATAGTAATATCGCAAACAATCGTGGCAATCGGCTGGTGAAAAGTAAATCCCAGGCGTCAGAGTTTCCATTGAATAAAGCGTAGAGTGATAGATCACTTATTCCAACAAATAGTGAGGCGAAACTCAGCCCCACTAATCCAATCAATAACCATCTCACTGTGCTATATCATCAATCATTTGTTGTGTTGCATTAACGCCTGCAATCGCAAGATACCATGCGTTAATATCTAAGAAAATGACCCGATCATTTTTGTAAGCAGGTGTGGCTTTCACTAGATCATTATCAAAGGCGGCACGTGTATTACTCTTTCCTTTGTTGACCAATTTGTCTCGGTCAACCACAAATAGTGTCGAAGGTTTAGCATCACGAATAAATTCATAAGACACTAAGTCACCATGTCGGCTATCTTTAATGTCATGCACGCTTTCTTTGAAGGCGAAATCAGTATAAATAACCGAGAATCGTGAAT
The DNA here is from genome assembly GCF_047302445.1 of Vibrio sp. MA40-2. Classification (NCBI taxonomy): domain Bacteria; kingdom Pseudomonadati; phylum Pseudomonadota; class Gammaproteobacteria; order Vibrionales; family Vibrionaceae; genus Vibrio; species Vibrio sp. MA40-2. Next base: position 279,866 of record NZ_CP178627.1, on the reverse strand, counting down.
GTGCACCAAATGTTGTCACGTTACCACCTGAGCTCATCACCGTTAACGCATCATGTTCATTCGCTTGATTATGCTGTTTTATTTTTTCGATCTGAACGTCAAAATCGGCAATCGTCTGTTCTACCTGTGATTCAATGTTAAACAAAGTACCAAGATTACGCCACTGCTGCTGAGTACTCTCCCAATACGACTTTTTATCATCTAACGTGAACACAAGTGTCGGCGCAATCTCTTGTAGCTCTTTGTAAAACTTCGAGCCACGTGCACCCACCACTATGAGATCCGGTTTTAATGTATAAATCGCTTCAAAATCCGGTTCGAACAATGAACCTGTCGACGCAAATTTATCACCATTGTATTTTTCTAAATATTTCGGATACGTCGTACCATGAGAAACAGCGATAGGAGTAATAGCAAAGTAATCTAATGCATCCAGTGCACCTACCCCAATTACCGCAACACGTTTAGGTGGAGTATCTACCGTAGTGGTTCCAAAAAGATGATTAACAGATGCTGCGTGCAGAACTGACGAAGCCATAGATAAGCAACTGACGAGTAAAACAACGATTTTTTTCACTTTAACTATTCCTTAATACGGATGATAAGCATTATTATTAAGATTTAGATAATAAAGATTACTGAAGAATGATTCAAGTATTTGTTTGAATGGTTAGATGATGAAGAAGACACATATTAAAATAATTCCGTCGTTACACACCGAACAACCAATAAAAAGTGATCACTTTTTCATGTTCAATCGAGTCGAAACCATCTCATGTTTTGTATAGAAAATTTAGTTACTATCTTGCTTTATTAAAACCGTAAAGCACGGAACAACGTGATAACAATTGTTGTGTGATTAGAATGGTTTTTGAAAGCCACCTTTTGGCATAAATCGCGAAGCGAAACAGAGAGGTGACGCATTGTTTTACATCACTTAAACTAAGTTTTGTTATCTGCTTACGCAGATCCTCCTAGGTTACCTATTTACCATAAAATAATATAAATTTTACATAACTCTAACTGATTCATTGATATTTTATATTAATTTCCAGTCCTGACTGACCAGTAGGAATCAAAGCATGAAAATTTCTGAATATTTACCCGACCTAGAATTGGACAACTGCATAGAGTGTGGACTTCCTACTAAGGTAACTGGGGTCGTTTACAAAAACATTCAAAGCAATCAGATTTTAGATTGTTTATGCATGTGGTGTTTAGAAAGTAGCAAAGAACAGTTTATTGCGATTTCTCCGTCAATACATTCAACAATGAGGTGACTGAAGGAGTGAACTAATGCTATTAACAACAAAAAATTGCTACTATCAAGATGGTACACGTTATACTAGAGACAATAAATGTGAAGCCTCATCAGCAGTAAACACCTGTGTAGCGTGTTTTATAATTACTATACAGTCACCAACATCTGCAATCGGACTTACGCGTAATTTCACATCGAAACCAAATATTTCTGGTCCCTTAGCGTAATTTTGTTACTCAATTTTAAGCCAGAAAACGGATAAATGTTATTGCCGTAAGAATTAGTTAAATTGCATGCAGAAAAATGAAAAGCTAATTCGAGATCAGTATAAATACCGCTTAGATTTAAATTAATCTCAGATATGTAAAATTGCCTCTTTAAATAAATGTCTAAACTTATATAAGATTATAAAATAAAAAGGCAATATCGCTTTATGCTTATTTGTACAAACTGTTGAAACAACCATTTTATGGTTGTATCAACACAAACAATGAAAATAAGTAAACATTATTCTTTTCCGTAAACGTTGTTTTCTTGTTCTTGTACACGGATAAATGTTGTTCGTTTGGTTAACTCTTTGAGCCTTGCTGCACCCACATAGGTACAAGTTGAACGTACACCACCAAGAATATCAGAAATAGTAGTGTGGACAGTGCCACGGAATGGAATTAACACCGTTTTCCCTTCTGCTGCTCGATACTTGGCAACGCCACCTGAGTGCTTGTCCATTGCAGACTGTGAACTCATTCCGTAGAATTTCATGAATAATTCACCATTCACTTCTACTTTATCACCGCCTGATTCCTCATGACCAGCCAACATCCCACCTAACATAACAAAATCTGCTCCGCCGCCAAACGCTTTAGAAACATCGCCAGCACAAGCACAACCACCGTCCCCAATTATACGACCACCAAGACCATGAGCCGCATCTGCGCATTCAATAATTGCCGACAGTTGCGGATAACCTACACCGGTTTTTACTCGAGTTGTACAGACTGAACCTGGACCAATACCTACTTTTACAATGTCTGCACCTGCTAAGATCAGTTCTTCGACCATATCTCCCGTCACCACATTACCTGCAGAGATCACTTTATCTGGAAATGCTTGGCGAACTTTGGTTACATACTCGACCAAATGTTCCGAATATCCATTGGCAATATCAACACAGATAAAAATAATATCATCGGTTAATGCCATAATATCTTTAGTTTTTTGAAAGTCATCTTCCGATGTACCCGTAGATACCATAACGTTATTTAACGTTGTTTCATCTGCATTTTGTATAAACCTTTTCCAATCATCAACATTGTAATGTTTATGTACTGCTGTCATAACATTATGTTCAGCCAATGCCGCTGCCATTTCAAAACTTGCAACCGAATCCATGTTTGCGGCTATAACAGGCACACCAGACCATTTACGCCCACTGTGCTTAAAGATAAATTCACGCGTTAAATTCACTTGAGAACGGCTTTTCAATGTTGAACGCTTAGGACGAAAGAGTACGTCTTTAAATCCTAGTTTCAGTTCTTGTTCTATACGCATATCTATTTCCTTATCGTCATTAACTTTGTGCCTTGCAACTAATCTAGATTGCATCTGAATACTTGAGTGGCCATTGATCGTCTGGCAACTATTTCAGGCACAAAAAAAACCGGAGCGTTTGCAGGCACTCCGGTTTTCAACATTATAGCGAGCAATTCTTTGCTTACAAGTCTGATAATTTCATAAAATTTATGCTATCATTTTTTATATTGCAAGCTTAATTCCTATCATTTGCTTACTCTTCCTTCGCATGGTTTTTTCTCTGTATTTTGCTTTAATCGCTATTCAATTAAAAAATAGAGTTGTACGATTAGCAATTAAGTCGATCCGCTTCAAGTTCTCATAGCAGAGTATTGTTACCATACATTACTTTAAATTTTTCGATAAAACTTATGGCTGACCCTCATATTAAATCCGACCTAGACTGGCTTGATCATCTCACCGTTATTATCTATAGACTTGGTTTTACACTCTGTTTTCCCGTTGTAGCATTGTTACCTTGGAATACCGGATATCCAGTACAAAACTGGTTATTTATTTGCGCAATAATGTGTGCTTCCTCGTTGCATATTTATATAAAATCATTCCGATTATTACTGCAAATGGCAACTTGGGTAGGCTTAATTTGTGTTCTACTTGGTTACCCAGAAATTGGCCTTGGTGGCGCGTTTATAACGTTGGGGGGGCTGTGTTTTAAAGAATATTTCTGTTTCAAAATACCGGGGTTGCCTTTACAACCTTTTATTTTAGCAGCGCTGTGGTTTAGTTTACAATTGGATGCAGAGCTCATGGCTAAAATATTAGCTATGAGCTCTGCTGTATTATTTCTGGTGGTCAGCATCGCTAAATGGCGTATGCCGAGGCATTTCGATATTGGCGATAAAACTAAGTATCAAAGTTAATATTATCTGTTACAACATTTCGTCGCTAAGTGGATGCTCATGTCGACAACACCTCATTTTATAAATTCACGAGCTGCCTAATATAAGGAAACAAATCAGAAGCCAGTAGACCGCGCTCGCCTTCTTTTTTTGCACATTGATCGGCAGCCGTTGAATGCACCCAAACACCAATTATGGCCGCTTGAGATATTGTGAAGCCTTGTGCGATTAGCCCTGCTATTACGCCTGTTAGTACATCGCCCATGCCTCCACTTGCCATGCCGGGATTTCCTGCGCCACAAACCCAGAACCTATCGCCGTTATATACGATGGTTCCTGCACCTTTCAATACAACAACACCGCCATATTTTAATTGTAACGCTCGTGCAGTTGCAAAACGATCTTGCTCGACTTCTTCCACGGTTGAATTAAGCAATCTTGCGGCTTCACCAGGATGCGGTGTTATGACTCTTCGGCCATTAAAATCGGGTGTTTTAGCTAATATATTTAACCCATCAGCATCTACTACCATTGGTTTTTCAGCCGTTCTAGAATAACCAACTAACGATCTTCCCCAACTGGAATTTCCTAAACCAGGCCCTAAAGCAATAACATCAGCCCACCAGAGATGATCATTGATTTCGCTACTATTGCCACGCCAATCGAAAACCATCACTTCAGGTCTTGCGCTGACCAATGCAGAGACATTTTCCGGCTGGGTAACCACTCTGGTTAGACCGGCTCCAACTCTCATACACGCTTCCGATGCTAAACGAATCGCTCCAAACATTCCACGGTCACCTCCTAAGCAGAGCACTCGCCCATTCTGACCTTTATGTGCGGTCTTGCGCCTCGGTGATAAACATCCTTCAATAACTTGTTTGGTCAATAAATAACAATTGGAACCATCTAATTGTGACAAATCAGGAGAAATTGACAGATCGTCTAAAATAATTTTACCTGAATATTCAGCCGCATGGCCCGTAAATAGACCTCTTTTTAAACCAATTAGGCAAATCGTGTGTGATGCTTTAACACATTTGTTAAAAACTTCACCAGTATCCGAACATAAGCCTGAAGGAACATCAATCGAAATGACATCAAGATCAGAGTCATTTATGCTATGGACTGCCTTTACGTACGCATCACTAAGTGAACCTTTTAATCCTGTACCTACAAGTGCATCTATTATTAACCCGTCATTGACTGGTTGATAATTGTCAAACTGAGTGATCTGCCCGCCCGCTTCTAGCCATAATTTTTGCGCAATGTTGGCATGGCCTGTTACTTTTTCACTATCTCCTAACTGTACAACTGTTACGCTGTAACCAGAAAGTAACGCAAGCTGAGCAACAACATAGCCATCGCCACCATTGTTACCAGTGCCACAATATATTTGCAAACTATTAACATCGGGATACAGTGCCTGCAAGTGGGAAAATACACCTTGTCCCGCTTTCATCATCAACTCAAACATGTCAATGTTGAGTTCTTCGACTATATTTTGCTCACCTGTTTTTATCTGCTCTGCCGTATATAAAGGCATACTCGATTGAGTCACTCTAGTTGCTCCTTAGCAAATTTTAGTTCTTATCCATCATGGCTTCAGCGGTTACATCTTGTATAGAAAGAAATAAAGAATTCACTGCTCCTGTAGGGGTACGCATAGGGTTTAGCGTTACATTCTGGTACATGAAGTCAGCTTGCTGGGTAATTGGTCGCACGTTACGGCATTTAAACAAATAAGGTCGTTGTCTCCATGTTATAAAGCTTCGACAACCTAAATCAAAAACAGGCTTAGATTTAATAACAAACCAATCGCGTTGTATTTCTGGAAAAATATCAAATATAGACTGACCAATAACATCGTTAGACTGTTTACCACTGTGATGAGTCATAAACCCATTCCATACTTGCACGTTAAAATCTTTGTCCAAAACAATCAAACCCAAATCAACATTTTGAACCATATCAACCATCCAATGAAACTGTTCAAATTCCGCTGGTAACCCTATCATTACAAGTCCTCCATTAGATACGCCAGTTTATTGTCTAAAATAGGTAGTGATTCATCAACGAACATAAATAATAGGTCGCAACGGATACTGGTTTTGTCAATATTATAGGAAACTTCAAACGTCATAGTTTTTTGAAAGGAACCAGATGTCGATTCAATAACAGATTCTATAGGGATATGTTGGCCTAACAATACCGGCTGGCTTTGAAAGAAACGCACTTCGGCTTGCTGGCCTAAGCCATTTAAAAAAGAACCAACCAGGATATTGGAAACGTCCATCAGCAATTCTAATTCTTCTAGTTCATCGCTTTCTGCTGGCACTTTCATCAAGCTTTTTAAATCAGTAATGCTAGAATCACTCAACAAAACCAATGCTTCTCCAGCAATTCCCTCACCACTAAATCCTTGGCAAACACCAGAAACCTGATCATTAGCGGCTAAATCAGACAGCGCCATATGCAATTCGGTTACTTCAAAAATATTTACATTGGGTAACGGCAAATGAACAAACACGTCAAAATGCCGGGCTAAAGCATCAGCGGCTCGCCCTATAGACACATTGGCAACTTCCATATAAATATCACGGCGTTTAAGCACTGGAAGGTGGGTGATACTGGTTGAAATAACAGAAGGTATTTGTTCGCGAGGCACTAACGTGTGTAACAATTTCTTTAAATGCTCTTTATCCATCGGTTTTTGGATAAAGTCTTTGGCACCAAGATATTCAACTCTCGCTTTCGCTTTAGGCTGTATATCGCCAGATACGACTACTACATCAATTGAAAGCTTTTGTTGCTGAATTCTCTCTAATGTTCCGTAACCATCAAGCACAGGCATAGTGAGGTCTAAAAACATAAGCTTAAAGTTTTGTCGTCCAAGTAACTCAAGCGCTTCCAACCCATTAACGGCGAAGGTAATATCGGCGTTCAACCAAGTTGGTAACGAACGAGCCATCTGTTTACGGGCTAATGCTGAGTCATCACAAATAAGCACTGGGTAGGACATGCGTCACCATTATTTAACTACAAGGTATATAAGCAATATAGTATCAGATATACAGCAACGCATTATAATAAAAACCGACTGACGCCAAAAACTGAATAAAACACAATTTTAGCCTACGAAAAATATGATTAACCTTTAATTTACGGCCAAAGTGTTAACCCGACAATACGTAAAACAACCGCAAAAAAGACTAAAGCGATCCCTAGTCGATACCATTTGTATTCTGCGATAGATAAAGGAACTCGTCGATAAAACATAGTGACAATACCTTTCCAATCCTGACTTCTTTTACCGTAATGCATTATGCCAGTTAGAACAAACACCACACCAAACACTAAAAAGCCTTTTTCTAACCAATACAGACTCTCGGCCATCTTTGCCACCCACTAATATCAAGTTATTTAAAGACAGTTTATGATTAATTTAGTCATAACGCAGTTGGACTATAGTCTAATTTTTAGTTGCTGGTCTTATCAATTGGCATAGTGAGAAAAGACGCGTTTGCTGAAAAGCTAATCGGCTAGGTAGACACAAAAAAGCCAGCAAATACGCTGGCTTACTATCTAAATAAGAATCATAACGTCCACATTCACTAGGATCAACGCATGATACTAGATCGTATGATGCTCGATGTTATGCTCTGATTTGGTGTTATTATTTGATAGGCTCGTTATGCTGTCGCGATAACTAAACCATAAAAACGTCACTACAAGAGAAAAGAACAAATAAGATAGAGCAAAAACTAATGGCGAACTGATAATCTCAGTATGCACCCCTATTCCAACACCAACCGCGGTAATCACTATTTTTGAGAAAATACCACAAAGTAATAGTAATAAGGCAAGTTGCGGAAAGCGCGTTGTTCTAAAGGCAAACCAATAGCAACTACCAACCGCTAATGAAGCTACCGTTAGGCCTAACATGAACGAATGAAAGTGATCTGCAGAGATCACTCCCGCAGAAATTGAAGCCGCTAAAACCAGAAAAAGTTTCACAATTTACCTCTCATACAACTATTTGAGAATCCTTTCAAAAGTGCAATCTTATATTTCAGGTAATTGTCGCTGTTTTAGCGTAAAACACAACCATATTAGGATGAATTTTTCTTATCAGATAATAAGAAAAAATAATGCAAATAGTTGATAGTGATGTTATCAGTATAATGTGTTGTTTTAAGGAGAGTATTAGTTAGGAAAAAGTGCATATTACAAAAATTTCGCTACTTACGATCGCGATAAAAATTGTAATTAAATATGTCTGATAATGAATAAGTTCGACTTAGTACGATGTACTAGTGCTGTTTTCATCTACTGATAGCGCGGTTATTTCTAACAATTGTGAAAGATCCGCCAAACTTTGTATTTCTAATGCATTATCGGACAAACAAGAATACGCGGCACCATTTGAATTAAAATGAATGGTTGTTATTCCGGCCCTATTACCGGCTACAACGCCTTTGGCCGTATCGTCTATAAATAAGCACTCATTTGTGGAATATCCCATGTTCATAGCAGCATACAATAACAAATCTGGATCTGGCTTCCAACTGTTCGCTTCAAATGCAGAAAAAATTTTGCCATCAAATCGCTCTTTTAAACCGACTAACTGTAAAGATTCTTCCATTTTTTCTTTGCGACTATTAGAAACAACACAATATTCAATTCCAAGTTCGGTTAACTTTTCGAGTAATTGACTAACACCTTTAACTGGCTGAAGTTCATTTAAAAACAGCGTATTTACATGATCTCGGTAGGCTAATTCGACATCATCAATGACGGCATTAATATTCAATCGTTGGATAGTATGAGCTAATATATCAGCGACTTTCCCTCCTTGAAAACCAACCATAAAATCATTGATATTAAGCTGAGGATTATATTTGGAGAATACTTCCATCAACGCTTTGCAACATAACCTTTCGCTATCAATTAACACACCATCACAATCAAAAAGGACACAGCGTATTTTATACAGTCTTTGAGCCATTATAACCTCGGTATTTAACTGAATTTATTTCCAATCAAGTAATTGGGATTATTCAACATAAGATAATAATGAGTGGTCGGTTGAAAAGAACAACAATTTACCAAGAATAATGCTGCATACGCACACAATAAAAACCGAAAAGTTAGTGCTGATCACTTTAATTGAACAATTACGTATAAATAGTAAGCATAATTTCAAACAGGTACATACATTGCCTTAATTGCACTATTTCGATGATTGTATTGCTCCATTACTTTGCTATAAAACAACCTAGTTAAACAACAATGATGAGTTAATGATGCAACATCTGAAATTAGCAAATGTCCCAACTTGTCTTCTGTCAATATCGCACCAATTATCGCTTGATTATTTTTAAATCCGACGTATAAGTCGTGTTGATCAGATAAAATAATTTGAGCAAAAAATTCTAACACAAACTCTTGTTCGCGTTTGTCTTCCCATTGCAATGCTTGCAGCTGAGAAAACATGACAGTAAGCCGATGAAAGTCGACCAAATACAGATCATCGAGCAAACTAGAATCTAACCCATCATCTACATCCAATAGTTTGTAACTAATGGTATTTTCGTGTTTGATATACAGATCACGGCCAAGAATACTTTCAGGTGTAGGAAAGGTAACGTCAACTTGACTTAGTAACCATTGATGTTTTTTGTTAATTAGTTGCGTTAGTTCTGACATAGATTTTGGAGACTCTTGTTTTGAAGGCATAGATATTTACGTTCTCTTATTGAATCATTGCTCAAATATCAGACAACTTAGCATTACCCACACCATCAGAAAAATTTGAGCGGTATCGTCAAAGCATACCTACCCTAAAAATGAACAACAAGTACTTCATTTCATAATGGCTGAATCTCAAACTGCCGCACATTAATTGTAATTGACTTTAACTCAGTGTGATAAACTCTGCTATTAAATTGACTTGTAGGGATTGAAGATGAAAAAACTCCTTGTAGCTTTGGGCTTAACAACCGCACTATTAGGCTGCTCAGATAATGAAGTTGGTGATGTTTCTTTAGGTATTTTCACTATGAAAGACATCAAACTTGATCACATGAGTGATCCTATCGTAACAGGTGTTACTTGCCATGTGGCCTCAATCGAAGCAAACTTTAGCCTCTCTGATCCTAGTGATAGCTCTATAGCTTGTCGACAAACCGGTGAAATAACCGCCGATATGATAGCGAAAATAGATAAGAGCACATCTGGCGATGTTATCTTGACGAAATCAAAAAGTATTTTCTTTAAAAATATGAAAGTTAGACGTATTTACGATTCAGAAAATCAAACCCTACTCTATTTATCGTATACAACCAAAGAAACAGAAGGTAGTTTCAAACACAGCCTATCTACCGTGCCATTGTGGGGAACTAAGGCTTATGTAGAGAAAGGACAACAGTAATTATTCCGACTTTGCTTTGCTGCCTTCAAAGATTAATTAACAAAGATCGATTTACAAGTTGTTAGGTAGAAAAAGAAACATGAGCTAGAAAAGGTTACTGTCCTGTCATTATGACGTAACCTTTTTAATACATGTGTCTTGTCTGAAATATATTATCTTAAATATACTGTGTTGTTATCCAAACAGCCGTAATGTTGTACACCTAGTTATCATTAGTTATTAGTTATTAGTTATTAGGTAAAATCAGGGTCACTTGAACTCGTCGATTACAAGCTCTACCTTGAACCGTTTGATTGCTGCAAGCCGGCATATACTCACCATAACCACGAATATAAATGTTCCCTGAATTAATAGACTGCCGCAACAATACAGATTTAACCTCTGCTGCTCTCCTCTCAGATAGACGCTCATTATTTTTCGTTTCGCCTGTATTATCGGTATGCCCATTAACAATAACTTCGATACTCTTATAATCAACCAACACTGCCGCTAATTTATCTAACCAACTTATGGCCGTTCCAGATAAATGCGCAGAACCAGTTGAGAAATTAATATTTTCATTTAACTCGAGCATGGTATGGCTGCCAGAATAAACATTAAAGCCAATATTCTGTTGTGACAAATAACCAGCGAGTAAATTCATTTTATTCATGCTTGTTGGCTGAATTGATCCCGACATAGCATCAGCTCCCGTGGCAGTCGATGTACCGGCCCACTCAGGATGTTTTAATTGGTATTCACTTTGTGGTGCTGTGTCCAACCTATTTATCTGATCAATGGTTGCACAACCCGTCAATAGGAGAATAATTGCATTAACTATCAATCTCATTTCATCACCAAAGGCATAATTTACATTTAACTTAGACAGATTATCGGCACGATTCAGATTTTCTTGATGAATTATCGATGACTTTGTTTATCTTTTATCATTTTTGTTAGAGGTTTCTTTTATACATCGAAAACAAACGGTAGTATTACCATCAAAATTAAAACTAGGTCTAATGACATGTTAAAAAAAATCACTTACTTCTTGATTACAATCTGGATAACACTCTTTATTACTGCTTGTAGTGACAATAGTAGCCCACAATTGGGAAAACAATACGCTTTGTTGGAAAATGATTTAACCGATTTAACTCTAGATCCAATCACCGAAGTTTTTTCCTTAACTTGCGGCCATTGCTGGAACATGGAAAAATCGATACCTGAGATTGAATCACAAACCGAGCAAAAAGTTGGTAAAGTTCACGTTACTTTCAATAAGAATGCCCAGACTAGCGCACTGCTTTATTACTCGGCGGTAATGCAGTTAAATACCGCTCCGAGTCATCAATTGATTGACCAACTCTTTTCAGCTGTTCAGGCTAAAACCGACACAACTGCACAACAAAAAGAGATCATTGAAAATGTCTTTACCACTAACAATTTAGTGAGCCCATATGATTTTGATAGCCAACAAGGCACTCAACTTGCTAAATATATGCAGCTTGCAACGACCGTAACCAATAAAGCAAATATTAACTCCGTACCGAGCTTTATTATCAAAGGTAAATATCTGCTGATCACCGAGGGTCATCAAGATATTAGCGACCTATCTAAGACAATTAATTACCTACTTTCTCAACCTGAATAAAGGATTCCCTGTGTCAAAATTCACTCTACCTATTATTATTTTTCTTCTGGCAGCATTTTTTATCTATCGCACTTGGAACAACAATAAAATTGTCACTGCCAACACATTAATCGGGCAGACTTTTCTCGAAAAAAATGCCCAAACGGAAGGCGTTATAACGACCGAAAGTGGTTTACAATATAAAGTATTAAAACAAGGCACAGGCACCGAACACCCGACTAAAACGAGTAAAGTGCTTGTTCATTACCATGGAACCTTAATTGATGGAACGGTATTTGATAGTTCGGTTGAACGTAATGAACCTATTTCGTTTGGCCTAAATCAAGTAATTAAAGGATGGACCGAAGGTGTTCAATTGATGGTAGTAGGCGAAAAAATTCGCCTGTTTGTTCCGAGTAATCTAGCGTATGGAAAAGGAGGAACCGGTCCTATTCCTCCAGCTTCCGTACTTATTTTCGATATTGAACTTCTCGAAATCAAATAAATACTTCCTCAAATAGACAGAGTTGTCTTACTACACAAGATGACTCTGTATTTATATTTTACCTAGGAATAGCCATGTTAAAAATTTCAAATAGCGTAGAAATTGCCGATTGGGAAATTCAATTAACCGCGATACGCGCACAAGGTGCTGGGGGACAAAACGTCAATAAAGTATCCAGTGCCATACACTTACGTTTTGATATAAAACATTCAACGCTACCTGATTTCTACAAACAACGCTTGTTGAATAGTAAAGATGGCAGAATAACTAAAGACGGCATCATTATTATTAAAGCGCAACAATTTCGAACCCAAGAAAAAAATCGCGAAGACGCACTTAACCGCTTACAGCAACTAATACTCTCAGCAATACAAATTGACAAACCAAGGCGTGCAACTCGCCCCACACGCTCCTCACAAAAAAAACGCGTGGACACAAAAGTGTTAAAAGGACGCACTAAATCATTACGACAAAAAGTTCGAACAGATAGATAGACAGATAAACTCCATCTGCTATCTACATACGCCTGCTCTTAGTTTGCCACCATTGCTCACGCTGCTCTTCATTTTTAAATGTCCAAGCAATAAATCGACTCACTTTCTGACCTTGACTCATTGTAACTATCTGAATTTCGGCCGCGCCAAGTTTAACCAAATTCTTTTGCATCCAACGAACATTGTCTTTTTTTGAAATCAATGTAGAAAACCACAGCACTTGTTGTGCATATTGCTTGCTTTCAGTTGCCATTTTGTTAATAAATTCGGCTTCTCCTCCCGAGCACCATAATTCAGCTTTCTGACCACCAAAATTAAGCGTTGTATTAAGCTTATTTTGTTCATTCGGGGAAGATGTGCTTCGTTTTGACCGGTTTTTCTTCAAATTATTCAGTTTACGCTCAGTACCAGATTGTGCGTCTTGCAAAGATTTATGAAATGGTGGATTACACATGGTTACATCATAAAGCTCATCCGCTTGAATGATGTTTTTAAACATATATTGATGATCACTTTGCAATCGACATTCTATTTGATCTTTTAGAGCACGGTTGTTCTGCACGATCACATTGGCACAAGATATTGATACTGGATCAATGTCGCTAGCGACATATTTCCAATTATAATCAACGCAACCAATAATTGGGTAAATACAATTCGCTCCCAGTCCAATATCGAGCGCCATGATTAACGAATGATCTAAATTAGGATTATCTCTTTCTAATAGCTCTGAAAGTCGATGAACATAATCTGCTCGTCCTGGTATTGGAGGACAAAGGTACCCTTGAGGAATATCCCAATACGTTACGTTGTAATGAAAAATCAACAATGCTTTATTAAGCAATTTAACCGCAACAGGATCAGAAAAATTGATACTTTTACCACCATGTGGTGGTTCAATCACATACTTTTCTAATTCTGGTAAGACTTGAATTAGAGCACTAAAATCATAACGTCCAATATGCTTATTTTTTTTGTGTAAACCAGCGGCTTGTTTAAGTTTAACAATTTTAGTGGTTGTTTTTTCGGTGTTTTTCATTAGCTCAAAACTACTAAATGAGTATTTTGTAATTTATAACTCATAACGCATTTTATCTCCAATACAATCTTCGTTATTTACCATGCACGGTAACCTATAAATTATGCGTTAACATAATCTTATGGCCAATAGTGCAAGCCTTATTGACGTTGGATGATCGCATTAACGGCGTGTTCAAAATCAGAAAAGTAATAATAGTCGCCAACCAAGTTTAATATACCGCCTTTGGCTAATTTTTTATCGACACGAGGATTAGCCCCAGTGAGCATGACTCTAATGCCTCTTGATTGAAGCGCTTTAATTACTTTTTCTAAGGCTTCAATTCCTGTGATATCAATAAATGGTACCCAATTGAGTCTTATAATTAAATACTCTGGCTGAGTGACTGTTGCAAGCAAAGTGCTTTCTAAGCTATCTACTGCTCCAAAAAAGAATGGTCCATCAACATTATAAATCAAGGTACCTTTCGGCAAAGTCGTTGCACCATTTCGACGCCTTTGCTTATTTATTTCATCGGATGTTTGTTGTGACACCTCAACGCTTGATGCCATACGACGCATGAAATGGAGAATAGCAAGAATAACACCAATGTTTACTGCCACGACAAGGTCGGCAAAAATGGTTAAAGCAAACGTGATCAGTAACACCGCAACATCTGCTTTGGGTGCTGTACGAATCATTTTAATAAAATGATTTGCTTCACTCATATTCCACGCAACAACAAACAAAATTGCCGCTAACGTTGCTAAAGGAATATTGTCTGCCAATGGTGCCAAAACAACAACGATAAATGCCAGTGTAATAGCATGAACAATACCTGCAATAGGGCTATTCCCACCATTTCGGATATTGGTGGCTGTTCTCGCAATCGCGCCTGTCGCCGCAAAACCTCCAAATAATGGCGCAACTATATTTGCTATCCCTTGCCCAACTAATTCTTGATTTGAGTTATGTTTACTACCGACCATTCCATCAGCGACGACAGCAGACAACAATGATTCGATGGCACCTAACATCGCAATAGCAAATGCAGGACCAATAAGGTTAATAACTTGACCCCATTCGAAATGCAATGGTTCAAAAGTAGGGAGCCCTACCGGAATGCCACCAAATGCGGTACCAATGGTTCTTATTCCATCAAATTGAAATATTGCTTGAATCGATGTTGCCAAAACTAAAGCAATCAACGGTGCGGGAATTTTTTTAGTATAAGGCATTTTCGGCGCTAAAATTAATACCATGAGTGATAACACGCCAAACATTGTGGTCGTTAGATGAAGCTGAGGCAACATTTGTACTAAGTGAGCCAGTTTCTCGTGAAAATGTTCTCCTGACACAGCTTGTAAACCAAAAAAATCTTGCCATTGACCAACCCAGATTACTACCCCAATACCCGTCGTAAAGCCTACAATAACCGGCGCTGGAATAAATTTGATTATTGATCCTAACTTAGTCAGCCCAAAGATGAATAGTATAATACCAGCCATCAGAGTGGCTATTTGCAAGCCGATAACACCATGCTCTGCGGTTATACCAGCTAAAATGACGATAAACGCACCTGTTGGTCCGGCGATCTGAACCCGACTTCCACCGAAAAGAGAAACCGCGATACCAGCAATTATTGATGTATATATGCCTTGTTCCGGTTTAGCGCCAGATGCTATAGCAAAAGCCATCGCTAATGGCAGAGCAACTACCCCAACAATAACCCCTGACAATACATTTTTTAACCAATTGTTCTTACTTAATAACCCAGCTTTATACGCTTCTTTAACCGCTATCATGCTATTTACCTTACACCACGACTTAATTTTAAATAACTCATTCTTTAAATAACCAATCCTATAACATTGGACGTGCGCGACTATAACAACGATGTCATGCTGACATTATGATCAAAGCTAAATAAATGTTGGTCTACGTACTAATGGCAACATTTAAATACCATTTCCAATTCATGTTTGTGGATAGTTATTAAGAAATTTATCAGTAACCGAGTAACTTAATATCCATTCCAAAGTTGTAATTAGTGACGTTCATCGCTGTTAAATAATGAATCAATATGATTAGATGGATAATTAAAAATGGGGCCACTGCTTCTTAAAACGCTAAAAGTGTACTCTCATCAGAATTACCTGTATACAATAGATAAAGCACCTAATATTATATTTATATTCAAGTGTTAACTAAATTTGCTCTATGTTGAACAGCTTTTATGTCGAAGGATAATGACGACAAGACTGTGTAATCAAATTTGACAGGTATAACTCATAAACAGCAGTACCTGAGACGGTAATAACAACGGAAATAATAATGAAAGTAACCACAAGAACACTCCCTGCGCATAAACACGTTGCACTCGTTGCACATGATCACTATAAACCAGAACTTTTGCGTTGGGTTAAAGAAAACAAAGACAAACTGCAAAGCCATTTTTTATATGCCACTGGCACAACGGGAAGTATGCTAAGCAAAGAAACAGGATTAGCCATTAAAAGTATGATTTCTGGTCCTATGGGAGGAGATCAACAAATAGGCGCACTTATCGCAGAAGGAAAAATTGATATGTTAATTTTCTTCTGGGACCCATTGAATTCTGTTCCACACGATCCCGATGTAAAAGCATTGTTACGCATTGCCAGTGTATGGAATATCCCTGTTGCAACTAACCGGGCTTCAGCTAAATTCCTATTTGAATCCAAATTACTGGAAGAAGAAGTGACCATCGAAATTCCCGATTATCAATCTTATTTATCCGACAGGACCTGATTTAAGATAGATGTGATATACGATAGATTATCAACAAGGAGCCAAAAGGCTCCTTGTTAGTAGACAGCTTGGATCAGCGGCTAAACTCAATCAATTTGATTTACAATAGCGTAATCAGCACTCAACAATTCAGTGATAAAAGGTGATGGGCTAATATTATACGTGATCCAAACTTGTTGCTTTGCTCGAGTCATTGCCACATAAAATAGTCGTCGTTCTTCCGCAAAAGGATAATCATCACTACTTTCACAGAGCACACTATTTAAATGTCTTTGTCGAGTTTTTGCAGGCAACTGCCCTTCATCCACTGATAATATAAATACATAATCAGCTTCTTTACCCTTACTGGCATGGCAAGTCATGAATTCAATGTTTAAATGAGTAAAGGTACGTTTCCAATCACTCAATAAATCAGGTTTATGGCTATGATTTCGACCTAATAGTAAAACAGATTTTTGGCGATCGGCTATTCTATTTAACTGATCCAACCATTTTTCAATCTTTTTAGCATGACAGATTGTTACGCAATTTTGTTGTTGAAGATGAACACTCTCAAATTCTTTCTCGAGCTGATTCGGATTTTGCTGAATAAATTGATTAGCAACATCTGCAATTTTAGAATTAAACCGATATGTCATATCTAAACTGTGTATTGAGGAGCTAGCAAATCGTTGCGCAAAACCTGTGGTTAAATCGACATCCGACCCAGCAAATTGATAAATTGATTGCCAATCATCCCCCACCGCAAACAACGATGATAACGTCTCCCCTTTTTGGTTACGACATAACGCTTCTACTAGAGCAATTCTATCTGGTGAAATATCTTGGTACTCATCAACCATGATATAGCGCCACGGAGAACAGAATTTTCCTTTCACAATATACTCTGTGGCTCGAGTGATCATGGTATAAAAATCTATATGACCGCTCTCTTTAAGCATGGCTTGCCATGCAACATAACATGGCCAAATTAGAGATAGTTCACTATTTAGTTTAGGATATTCGTCTTGGTCAATTAACTGTTGCTGCAGATATTTTTTTGAACGATGAACACTGCACAATTGATCTAACTGAGTCTCTATCCATGCTAACAATTTACTGTTCTCAGACTGAGATGCTAATTCCTCATCACCTTGGAGAAAAGCTATGGGCCAAACAGATAAATGCTTACGCCATCTTTTTAAATTAACATCTTTAGTCCAATGATCTTTCAACCAATCACTACACCATTTTCTTTTTAATTTCGAATCAGTCGCATAAGGGCTTAACTGTACATTGTTATCTTCAACTGTGTTGATAATTTTAAGACCAAGTTGATGAAAAGTATTAACCGTTACTGCCGTTGCGCCCGATCCAATTTTATTCTTTAGTCGTTGCTGCATTTCTTTGGCTGCGTCTTTGCCAAATGCCAGCATAAGAAGTTGCTCTGGTTGCGCTAAGTGGCTTTGTAGCAAATAGGCAATACGAGCCGTTAGCACACTTGTTTTTCCAGTGCCTGCACCAGCTAAAATCAAATTATAATCGTTATTGAGTAAAACAGCATGTTGCTGCGAAATATTGAGCGGTGAAGATTCGATCTGAGAAAATAGCACTTCCCAATTAACTCTTTCATTTTGAAGCCAAAGCTCGTTTCTTTCATCAACCACTGTTTCAATATCAACCAGCCAAGGTAAAAGTTCATCCATCAACTTAGGTATTCTTTGCTCAGCGTCTTCCAACGATAAATTCATCTCGTTCAATTGCCGTAAAACCTCATCTCGCCAAACGTATACTTGAGAATCTGGTAAATAAGCTGGCTGTTTCTTCAAAATATTGAGTTCTTCTTGCCATTTTGGTTGGCATTGGTTTAATTGCTTACATTGCTGGTTATGCCATTGACGGTATAGATGCGTTGCTTGGCTAGCAAATTGCTTGCAATTTTGCCAAGGTAAACCTTGAACAATCCATGCTGTAAAATGTGATTCCGTTACATAGGAATTAAAAGTCAGCGTCCCCCATACCAGCCCTCTCTCAATGACCACTTCGCCATTCCACACAGAAAACGGGATCCTTTCTTCTTTATCATTCGAAGAAATCACCAAATAATTATCTTCAATCGCAACTTGGTTGTATTGTTTTTGAATAAAAAACTGAGCATAGTCGCTCGCTTTTAATTCCATACCTTCTCCATTTATAACCGATATCCAATGCGTTAACACATGATCCGCGTTTTTACACAAAGCCAATATTTTTACACAATATTAACCTATTTACCTAAGATGAATCTATTAGCCCAAAATCAAATACCTGTCCCGAAAATACTTGCAGGTATTATAGAGCACAGTTAATGGTACTAATCTCACTGTACTATTGAGATAAAATAATAATTATTCACTTTTTGATTGATTTTTTAAGCTATTAACGCAAAATTGCTCAATGCATTCGTGCCAAACGTAAAAACCATTGAATTTAAATCCGTCCAATAAAAAGTTGAACTATCGTGCATATAAAAAGCAATATTCGTCGAGTTTGGGGCGACCCAGCGATAAATCATAGCGTTCTAATACTGATAACATTGCTTGGTGTCACACTACCATGTTGGTACCTCCAAAAACAAGACATGGCGACACTGCTTATTTTAGGTGTCATTGCAGCCGCTTTAGCGGAATCGGACGACAATTTTACGGGACGAATTAAAGCACAATCTTTAACTCTCATTTGCTTCGTAATCGCCACATTCTCAATCGAAATTCTATATAACAGTCCGTTACTTTTTGCACTAGGACTTTTTTCTTCTTCCATTGCCTTCATTATGATCGGCGCAATAGGTCCACGATACGCTAAAATAGCTTTTGGTTCGCTGCTCGTCGCCATTTATACTATGTTAGGCGCAGACACTAGCCCCAATATTTGGCATCAGCCAATTTTACTTTTAACAGGCTCTATTTGGTATTTTTTTGTTTCTACCATTTGGTTCAGTATCGCTCCACTTCGTCCAGTTCAGCAGAATTTAGCCAATGTATTTAAACAGCTTTCTATCTATTTAAATGCCAAACGATCATTATTCCACCCAAGCAATGAGTTAGTCCCTCAACCTTATCGCATTCAAGAAGCTAAACTTAATACTAATACGGTTGATGCACTTAATTTGTGTAAACAAACTTTTCTGTCTCGTTCTAAAAGAGGTTCGGTTGATGGACCCAGTGATCGGTTTTTAAAAATATACTTCTTAGCACAAGATATTCACGAAAGAATGAGTTCAACTCACTATCGATATCAAGATCTCGCGCATTCATTTATTCATTCCGATGTTATGTTCCGGTTTAAATATCTACTTGAATTACAGGCATTGGCTTGCTCTAAAATTGCCACTTGTATTAATTCGGGAGAATCTTATAAACACAGTGCTGAATCTAATCATGCACTTGAAGATATCCAAAAATCAGTCGCTTATCTAAAACAACAACCGACGACTAACCCAACCTCTTTACAGCAGTTGGGCTATTTATATCAAAACCTGATCACTGTGGAAAAGTTACTTTCTAATGTAAGTAATCCAGATGCGATACAAAATAATAGTGATGATACTTTATATGATACCGAAGCACATTCACTCAAGGATATGTGGTTAAGAATTAAATCTAATTTAACGCCGTCGTCACTTTTATTTCGTCATGCGGTCAGGCTATCTATTGCCTTAACTTTAGGTTACGGCATTATCCAGGTTTTTAATATTGAGTTGGGGTACTGGATACTTCTAACAACGCTGTTTGTTTGTCAGCCAAATTACAGCGCAACAAAACAAAAACTAACATCTCGGGTTATTGGCACGTTAGTTGGTTTATTACTTGGTGGGGTATTATTGGCACTATTTCCATCGGAGTTATATCAACTGATTATTATTGTTTTATCTGGTGTGGCATTTTTTGTCTTCAGAGCCAATAATTATAGTTACGCTACCGCATTTATTACCATATTAGTGTTATTTAGCTTCAATCAGCTAGGTGGAGGATATGCAGTTATTTTCCCTCGACTTACAGACACAGTCGTTGGCTGTTTATTAGCAGTCGGTGCAGTGACTTATATCCTGCCTGATTGGCAGTCGAAACGTTTACACAGTGTTATGGCTGAAACTATTGCGGCAAATAAATCGTATTTAGCACAGATCATTGGTCAATATCGACTAGGCAAGCAAAACGATTTAACTTATCGAATTGCACGGCGGCATGCTCATAATCAAGCCTCTTTGCTCAGTTCTGCAATCAACAATATGTTAACTGAACCCGGGAAATATCGCTCGTCCGTCGATGATAGTTTTCGATTTTTAACTTTAAATCACGCTTTGTTGAGTTACATTTCTGCACTAGGAGCGCACCGAGAAAGAATTTCAGACCAATCTACTCATTTACTCATTTTAAAAGCACACCGAGAGATACATTTTCTACTGGACTCATTACAACAACAGCTACTTAATGATTGTGAAGCGACCATTACAAAACAAAGTTACAGTGATATTGAATCAAAACTGTCAGAATGGCGTATTAACGAAGATGGGTCAGCGAATATGGTTTTACAGCAACTGCATCTCATTTTTCGGATGATGCCAGAGTTACAGTCCTTGGCGAATACTTTTGCTAAACGAACAAAAACGTAGACAGTGAATATTAAGGCATCGTCCTATTTGACATTACTTTGATGTAATCTGACACTGCTCTTACAATTCTTTCCCCTAACACAATTATATTTGCTAACAACAAAAACAACGAAATTCAACAACGTTATAGTATTTATAATTGGAGCGGATGATGGGACAAGAACAGTTTGAAGCACTACAAACAGAAGTTGCTCTATTATCACCACATCAATTGCAACAACTTCACGATGAAATTGAAGCAAAACTCGACGATAAAAAGCAACCTCTGATTAATGACGAGGAATTAGATTTAATTTTCAGTCTATTTAGGTAAATAAAATACACTCGCTACATCCGCAAAAATGATTTAAAATAATAGCCTTGAATAGTGCTTCCAATTTGTAATTCACATCATTTAATATTAGTCTTTACTGTGTATGGAAGGAAAATTTTATGGCTATTTCATCTCTGAATTCTGGCGTTGAACTGCTTAAAACATCGGATTTGCTAACGCAAAAAGCAGCAAGTGAGATAGCTGACGTATCCGAACCAACGGACTTACAGTTTAATAAAATTGATAGCCTTAATGAAAACAAAAACCTAATCCCGCAAAAACCATCTATGGAACAATCTATTATCTCTTTGCAGCAAGCGAATAGCTACAATAAAGCTGGAGCAAAGGTCATCCAAGTTTCTGATGAAATTATAGGTACACTACTCGATACTCATATTTAGAGGTTCAAAACTGCTACCCAAGTACAATGCGCAACAGTAATTGCTAAGGGAAAATATACTCCCAGTCCTTTTTTGATATCCAATAATCAATATCAATATAACTTATATACCTAAAACCATTCGAGTTGCATTAAGGCGATAAGCGAGTGAAGCCTCAGGAGTATAGGTAAACTATACAATTAGGGTGAACAACGCAGATGCCAAAGATACAACTTCAAGGGTAACAGGTATAAATAGAGCTATTAAATAACTACAATTAGCGCTAATCTACCCTATAAGTCGTATCGAAAGCTTTAGGGATTATGAGCATTAAAAATAATGATATAACGAAAATAAAAACGTATCTCGAAATGGGTATGCGACTGTCAGTCAAAATTAAGTTCGGCCCAAAAGATGAATACTCTTTTCAATGTAATCTCGTTGGACTCAAGGAAAGTCAGTTTTTACTATTAGATCTCAATCAAAAAACGGTTGAGGATTTAATTACTCGAAAAACTAATAATGTTGCGGTAATAGTACGTGGTATTACTAATACTGGATTAGGCCATATTATTGCATTCAAATCGCAAATTATTTCGATTACATCTCGCCCTACTTGGCTTATGTTTATACGTTTACCCTATAGCTTTGAAACTAAACCGATTAGATCAAGTAAACGTTTTAAGTTAACGTCATCTGTAACGGTTACACATGATGAACTAGAAACTCAAGGTACCATTTTAGATTTATCTGCATCAGGCTGTGGGGTATTTTTGTCAAAAGAAATAGAACTTAATAAAGATTCTACTTTATCCATAACTCCCGAACTAGAGCATTTTCCGGAACAAAATGCCCATTGTAAAGTAGCCAATGTAAAACGTTATAACGGAGGAATATTAGCCGGCTTAAAATTCGACAATGAGATTACAATTGATGACCAACTTAAATTGGAAATATTAGAACTCAGCCTTAGTGACACTGACTCAAAGTTTTAATGTAGATTTAAATAGTGCTCTTTATAATACATTAAAGCACTACGTAATGAGGTTTCTTTAATTGGTTTTATCAGCACATAATTAGCTCCAGCTTGTAAAAAAGCCAATTTCGTTTCAATAAATCCATCCGCTGTACAAGCAAATATAGGGGTTTGTAGGCCGATGTCATCTCTAATGATCTTAGTCGCTTCAATACCATCCATGTTCGGCATTTGATTATCCATCATAATCAGATCAAACGATTTTCGTTTCAACAATTCGATGGCTGAAGGGCCATCCACCACCCATTCCACTTGTAACCCATATTTTTCGCAAAGTGCCTTAGCAATAAACGCATTGGTTTTATTATCTTCTACCAATAACATAGTAAGTGGTTTTTCGAAAAGCGTAATAGTTTGATGTTGGCCAAGCTTCACCTTATTAATATTTTTGCTGCAAATTATTTCTACTGGGATCTGCAATAAAAAACAGGTACCAACATGCTCTTCACTAGAAAGACTAATTTGACCTTCGAGCATTTCAACCAATAACTTCACGATAGAAAGACCTAAACCACTTCCTCCATATTCTCGAATAGAGGTTTTTTCAGACTGAATAAACGGATCATATATGTTTTCTAGATTATCTTCTGAGATTCCAATGCCTGTATCACTGACTTCTATCGTTAGAATATCTGTTCTATTTTCATTTGATTCAACAGAAAATCTAACTTCGATCGACCCACTATGCGTAAATTTGACAGCATTACTAAGCAAATTAAATAATATCTGATTTAATCTTACTTGGTCAG
The DNA here is from genome assembly GCF_047302445.1 of Vibrio sp. MA40-2. Classification (NCBI taxonomy): domain Bacteria; kingdom Pseudomonadati; phylum Pseudomonadota; class Gammaproteobacteria; order Vibrionales; family Vibrionaceae; genus Vibrio; species Vibrio sp. MA40-2. Next base: position 256,210 of record NZ_CP178627.1, on the reverse strand, counting down.
ATAATAATAAACTGTCACTATCGACCTGATTAACGACATTTAATGTTATGTGTTTTTCTTCACATAGTGGCGAATAGATATTTTTTATCGAATTAACAACACTGGCGAGCAAAAATTCATTTTTTTCTATTTTTAGTTTACCTTGTTCTATTTTAGAAAAATCTAAAATATCATTTAAAACCGCAAGAAGATGCTCACCACTTTGGCACAAAACATCTATTTTTTCTATTTGATCATAATTGCTAGCAGTTTTTCTCAGCAGTTGCGATATTCCCAATATTCCATTTAGAGGAGTCCTGATTTCATGACTTATTTTGGCCATAAAATCCGCTCTTGCACTGGCTGATTTTTCTGCTTCTATACGCGCTAAATTACTTTGCCTTTCCGCCTCAATTAGTGAAGTGATATCTAGGCCTTGACCAATAATAGTATGTATTTCATCGTCAAGTGAGATTGGCGATAAATTCCACGAATACACAACATTACTGATAGGAATATTTACTCCGGTCAGCACCGCTCCAGTAGACACCATTTTAATATGTGCAATAATTCCTTGTTGAAAAGTTTGGAAATTTTTATCTATATATACGCCGTTCTCCTGAAACGCTTTTTCTGCAGCTGGATTCATTCTAATAATATCGCCTTGATCATTCCAAACAAAAATAGGCGAAAGGGCAAAATTAAATAAATCTTGGAATAATTTTTCTTTTTCTAACAATTCAGAAAACGTGTGCTCTAGCGTATTACCAATATGGTCAAATTCTGAAACGATAGAGCCTTCAAATTTAGCGACTCTTCGTTCATCTCTAGCGATTTTAGCGTACGTCATCAAAGAAGCGAGTTCACTAGTTATTCTTTTTTGAATCAAAATTTTGGCTAAAAACGCAGTAAGAATAATCGAAAACAAAGAAAAAATAAGGCTGATCTTATAGTTATCTTCTAGTAATAAATAACTCTGATTATTCAGTAAAGAATAAACACTGATCGGACTTTCAACACCATCTATTTTTAATTTTATATTATTAAAAATTAATGCGTCACTATTGGTCAACGATCTTTTTTCTGATTCTTGAATCTGAACTAAAATATCCTCGTCAATAGTAACCGTTGAAGCTACTGGTTTTCCATGAGCCAGTAAAACGACTTCTTGAGTATTACTGGCCACCTTAAGGTTTTCAACTAAACTAAAATTATTATTTAATACAGTAATAATAAAAAGTTTACCTAAAACTTGACCAGAGACACTATTGATAAATGGCATTCTTCTAACTAGTAACTGCTTATCACCGGATTCCATTTCTAACGTAACAAAGTGCCAACTATCACTATACGCCACCGCTGAAATCAACTTATTCAGGTGGCCTTTATTAATACCAAAAAACGATGAATTACCATCATCCCATATTAAATTGTGCGACTGAGAAATAAATCGGAAATCGGGCGTATTCTTTAAATCAGCTTGATCTATGGACAAAAAGTAATCGTCTATCTGCAAGAATTTATTTTTCTCTACATGACTAATCAAGGTTTCACTTTTGGTCTGGCTATTCTGATTGGATTGCATGATACCTAAGCGATAATCAATTAAGTTTTGCAATAAAGCAGAAGTTTGAGTGACATTTCGTTTCATTTCTTGATTTACTGCAGTCGAACTAAATTGATAACTAAATCCTAACAGCAAGGCGATTAATAAAGTAAAAACGACAAAAATCAAGCGTGCAGTCCAGCTTGCCATTGAGCGAGGTTGAGTTTTTGTGGAGACAAATATCACTGGTCGGAGTACCTAAAAGCGTATTTCTTTAAACGATCGATTTTTTGTTGACTGTCTTTTTTGCTAACAATTTCAAAATGACCAGAATATACAGTAGGGACCTGTTTACCTTCGATGTCCCATTTAATCGCTTCAGCCATAGCCACTCCTGTATCATCATTCATCCGCATAACAGTGACATCCAGCTTTCCTTGTCGTATCAAATCAAGCTCATTAGCTCCTCCCCCCCAACCATTAACTTTAATGTGTTGTTTATTTAAATCTCGTAACGCTTCCAATGCGCCTAGGGCAACATCTGTAGAACACACATATAAAAAATCAACATCCGGAAATTCAGCGATAGCAGATTTTGCTGCAGCATAACCACTTTGCTTACTGGCTTTAGTATAAAATGAGGATTTAAGGTTAAATTTGTTTAAAGAAGTTTCTCGGACAGAAGAATTGGTGCCAGAAGAAGGGGTTGTTGATAAATTATCGACTAAAGCAGTAGTTTTTGACGCGCTATCTTTTTCAGACATAGCATCAATAAACGTATCCCCTCGAACATCGCTAATATAACCTTGTGAATAATACAACACCGAATAATCTGCACCTTCTGGCATTGACGACTTAAAATAATCCGCCAACGCCATACTGCCCAATAGATGATCAAAACCAAGGTATAAGAAAGGTTGATTTCCATCCCAGGCTTTAACTGGTGTGGTAATATTTTGTAGAATCAGTTTGACATTTGAGCTGTGTAATACATGTTCAATAAATTTTTTATGTCTTCCCGTATCAAGGGTAAAAATCAAATAGTCGGTATTTTGTGTTAACGCATTGTTTAATGACAAATTTTGTTGTCGAGCATCTAAATTGGGTCGAGTAAAAACCTGTTTCAATACATATTGAATATTTAATTCTTTTAAACGAGCTTCAAAAGCACGCATATTCCGTCGCCAATAATCAGACTCCTGCTCACCAGGATAAATTACCGAAATATCCACAGGTTGCTTTTGCATGATGGCGATAGGAGATGACGGTTGTTTGATGATTCTTGCTAGTTCATCGGTTAACTTTTTTTGTTCAGGGAATGTGTCTAAATATTCAGAATACTTCCAATAAGGACTCAGTATTTCAACTGAAAAGGCTTGTTGGGAATGCAATATAATTGACATAACCAATGCTAATAACGTAAACGTCCTATTCATTAAACACCCTGATTATATTTACAATAAACTTTTGAATTTAACAATTTTTTCTTTCTCTGCTTTTTTCATTTTCTTGATTTTGTACTCTAGTTTTAACGCCATACTTTTGTTTGCGAGTCTTTGAGACCATTCCAATATTAACGGCCCCTTCCCTCTCAACGCTTTTGCTCCTTTGCCTTGCTGGTGCATTTTAAAGCGTCTAGATAAATCATTAGTAATCCCACAGTATAGCGCGTTATTGTTATTCCTGATCAAATAAACCCACCAACAGTCATCATCAGTCGATGGGTTTATAATATTATCATTCGCAACCGAATCGGATTTTACATTGACCAAGATTATAGTAATTCTTCAATCAATTGACGAAGTTCAGCTACTTCATTTTTAAGAGCATGCATATCTTGTTCAAGCTGCTCAATTTTACTCGAATCTTGTTGCCTAGTAGCCTGACTACTGCCGTCAGATGAAACAGAAAAACTGGTTAAGTCAACTAAGCCACCAAATTGATGCATATAGCGTGACTCACGTTTGCCTGCTTCTCGAGGTAATTTTACTACGATGGCAGATTCTTGCGCTCCACTCGATAATACATCTAATACGCTTTCAGTCTCTTTTACATCAGTAAATTGGCATAGCCTATTAGTACGGGTACGCAGCTCTCCGGGAGTTTGTGCGCCTCTTAGCAAAAGACAACATACTATTGCTTTTTCTTGTTGTGAGAACTGGAAATCACCAAACTCTGTATTGCAAAAGCGGTGCTGATACTTCGATACTCGACTATTAAACGCACTCTCATCACTGACTAAACGTTTAGATATGAGCAGCTCTACTGCATCCATAACCTCGGCTTCGCTCAACGACATTACTGGTTCCCTGTTACTTTTTTGATTACAAGCGCTGGTTAAGCTATTGAGAGTTAAAGGATACAAATCTGGGGTTGTCGCTTCTTTTTCCAGCAAGCAGCCGATAATTCTTGCTTCTATTGCTGACAATTCGATTTTCATAATTTTTCCTTATTGATTCTGTAGACAAATTGATTCTGTAAACAGAATGTGAGCCTAGTCGTATTAAACTCAATCAATGTTCGATGTTCTACGTCGGCTAGTGTTCGCTATTACTCATTACTTTAATGAATTTCCCGTTGCCGTCAACGACAACGACCATGGTCTTATTGAGCTCTACCTCCAACAGAGATTGCCTTTCCCTTTCTTTCAAGTAAGCGTTCTGTAATCTGTCTGAGTGTTTTTTGTTTTCTACATCGTACATGGTAAAAGAAACCGTAACTTAATGAAATTATTGATTAATAAACAGTGCTAATCTTTGCTCTGTATGTTATCAGATATGATTAATCTGAAAAATTAATTTTCTTGATGCTGCCTATTCTCTTGTAGAGCCATTTCAACGCGAGTCAAGTATTTTACAATGCGTAATTTCTGTGACGAGCATTTACACAAATTGCAGTATTTTTCATATGACTGTGTTGAGATCCTCTGATATGCTTTATCTAGTAAATATCAAAATATTAAAGGTAGGAAGATACTGTTATGAATAACGTTTTTGAAATAGTTAATCAAGCTCGCCGTAAAAATAAACTGAAACGAGAACTGCAAGATAACGAAAAAAAAGTACGCGACAATACTAAACGTGTAGAGCTTTTGGATAATTTACTCGATTATATAAAACCTCAGATGAGTCGCGATGAAATTGTTCTTATCGTCAAAAATATGAAAGCAGATTATGAAGATCGCGTTGACGATTATATTATTCATAGTGCAGAGATATCCAAATCAAGACGAGACATCAGTCGACGTATTAGAGAATTAACAGAAGAAGATAAGCAGACTCAGGGTAAAAAGTAACCCGAAAGTAACAAGCAAAACCCTCACTCCTTTTAATAAAAACGCTTGCTCATTGCAAGCGTTTTTCGATCTAGATTGTTGCATCAGAATCTTAAAAAATGACTCTAATACTAGCAATTAATCATTAGCAGAGGCATTAAATAGCCATATATAACAGGCCAATATTATATTAAACGTTTGCGTAATCGCTAACGTTCTATTTTTACGTTTTACCTGTTTTCACTTCCTAATTAACTTGTTATATTCTTCGCCAGTTTATTAACAATACCATTCGAGGCACGGAGCTTCCTCGCATATCTCAAGAAGAGAAGAATGGGTGCCAGTTATTCGGCATTCTAAGAGGATTAAATAATGGAATTTACTATCATTGAAATTATGGGTTACATTGCTTCTATTATGGTCGCTATATCACTAACAATGAAAAATATCGTCAAGTTACGTATTCTCAACTTTGTTGGTTGTACTTTTTTTGTAATTTATGGCTTGATGATTAGTGCTACGCCAGTTGTGGTGACTAACGCTTTTATCGCCTGTGTAAATGTATATTTTTTGGTAAAGATGTATCAAAATAGACGCTTAGCAACATCAGTAGCTTAGTAAACAATAAAATCTCTAGCTTATTTACAAATCAATAACCACTGTTTGGATATTCATTTTTTTGTTTATGTAGACAGTGGTTGTCGCTAATTTTTATCACTCATAGTTGATAAAGAACGCCCGATAAGCCACTCCAGTTCTCTCTTACTCTGCTTACCAAATTTTCTATTTAACAACTTATAAAGCCGTTTTATACCGTCGCGTCGGATATTTTCCTCTTTGTCTTTTGCCAATATATGATGAAACAAAATTCGCAGAATGGCGTTAAATTCCGGTCTCGATAGTGATTGGATCCAACTCGCTGAAAATTGCTCTAACTGGCCATCTAAAGACAAGTACGATATGAATCTTTTGTATATTCTTCTATCCAACGCGACCATAAAATCCTTTTTTTTGGGAAAGTGATGACTTATGCCTGTTCTGGAAATACCTGTTTGTTGGCTTAGTGTGGTATAAGACATATTATCGTAACCTAACCTAAGTAATTGATCGGCGACAGCATCCAGAATTCTCTGTACTGTTATCTTTGTTTCAGCTTTACTTTTCTTGGGCATATAAAGTCCTAGTCTTACGTCTACTTTCTGTATTTGTTCTAAATATAGTCAGTCGTACCGATTGACTCAGGATAGAGGAATAATTGCTATTTTTGATTGGCATAAACGAAGTAATGCTTTTTTCATTTGCTAACAAGAGAAAATATGAATTATTTAAGTAAGGTTACTTTGCTGTATATTTTTCTGGTTATCTATCAAGTCACTAAGGTAAAATAGAGTGAACTAGAGTAAGAGGAGTCAACATGAGTAAACAAATAAACGACCTTAATGCAGAAAACGAACTATGTGAAGCTTGTGGCGTAACCGCTGAGGTTGGTTTTATTATTGCGGAAGGTGATGAAGTCGCCGAAGTATCCGTTTTTGGTGATTCAAAACAACGTATTGAAATTGAATTTGAAAAGTACTTGTCATTAGCAAAACAAGTTTGCCAAAACGTAAAATATGAAACCACTCCGTTAAATGATCAATCCACTGAACTACATGCTAAGTTCCAGTTTGAAGTAAGCGCAGAGAAACTGATTTTTGAGCTAAAATCTCGTTCTATCGCTTAAAAGATCAGGCAAGGCGAGTAAGGTTATCTCGTTTTGCCACTCTCTTTATTTGTGTGCCTTTTCATTTTCATTCAGCCATCATATTCATAGAGCAATAATTACAAAAGTGATATTTACCGAGTAATCACGGTCGATTTTAACCAGGAAAACCATTTATGTTATTTAGTCGCTGTGCTCTGCTAATACTATTTATTATCCCTTATATTTCTTACGCTGAGCACTTAGATCAATATAAAATACTTAATTATTTAGATAATTATGGCAACCTAAACCTGCGTAATAAACCTTATACTTCTTTGCCTACCGGACTAGAAGTCTTAGGTAATTTAAACATAGCAAAGACATCTATTAGCAAATTACCGCTAGGACTTATCGTAAACGGTAGCTTGGATGCATCGAATAGCAAACTAAAAACGGTAGCTCGTGGGGTTAAAATAGCCGGCTATGCTAATTTTATTGGTTCGAAAATTGAAACATGGCCTGCTGGTATTCGTGTTGGAGGCTACATGAATTTTACCGACACTAACCTTAAATCGTTGCCTGATAAGATGAAAGTAAACGGTGATTTAAGTGTTATTCGTACTCCGCTAAATCAACTACCTAATAATATCGTTGTTTCAGGAAATTTGTATATTGGTGGTTCAAATATCACGACGTTCCCCGAAACTATGACCGTAAAAGGCAATATATTTCTTGGCGGTAATAAAATTACTGTATGGCCTAAAAATTTGCAGTTAGATGGCGCTGTCGCTAAATAAGCACACTATTTTTTGTTATAGACAGGGTTAGCGTACATATTTATTAAGACCCGCTTTGCTCCATCATTAAGTTGACAAAGTTTGCTATCAAAATCTTGTTTTACGTTATCTGTCACTGATTGATCTTCTATACCTGCTGCATATAGATTGACAGGGTACAGTGTGTATAGTTGACGTATTTGAGTATCTATTTCATTTGCAAGTGCTTCTGGCGTTTCAAATTCATCATCAATTACTTCTCCAAATTTTACCGACACACGACCTTTGTATCCTACAATTCCTTTTACAATACTTTCAATATCTTCAAATTCAGATTTTTGATAAGTCCCACGACAATTTTTTTCATCCAGCTCGTTCGCTTTATCGAGGTCACACGGGTCATTTTCATATGAGATAGCTACTGGAACTATGTTCAATGATTTCGTATGGTCAGCAAAACTTACTTTGTTCTTGCGTCCTTCAACATGAAACATTTTCAGTATCGCTGGATCCGTCATATCGTTGCCATCTTTGGCTCTCCCTTCACGCTGCGCAATCCAAATTGAATTGCCGGTATCAAGCGAATGCTTTATGTAAGACGAAAGTTGACCAAGTGCTTTCATGAGTTCTCTAGGCGCTCTAACTGACCGTTTAACAATAAAACTCTTATTCAATTTCATTAGTTCTGTCGCACAGGGTTTTTTTAATAAATTATCACCAATCGCAATCCTGACAGTTTTATGTTGACTGTGATGCAACCCATAATTAATCAGCGCAGGATCCATTGCAATATCCCGATGATTTGAAATGAACAAATAAGTCTTGGTTGGATCTAATGATTGCAAACCTTCAAAATTTACGCCATCCGTCGTATCTTTTAGAACTTGGCTCAAGTACTTTTCCATTTCAAGCTGAACATCTTGTACCGTCCTAAGTTTTCCCCATTTATGCTTTAACAACAATTTAACGACAGGCGACAAGCAATATCTTAACCAAGCAGGCTTGGAAGAAAAACGGTGCTTAAGGATTGCACTTACAAACTCTTGATCACAAATTAGGCGATTAATTGCCGCGCTAATTTCTGAATCATTATAAGGCCGAATATCTTGGTAAATATCTTTTTGAACAGTCATATTCTTCTACATCATTTCGAAAACGTGCTAATTCTACGCATACTTTGCGATACATTCAGCAATAGTATAATTAATAAGTTCAAGGTCAGACCAGAACTCCAATGCTCATTCTTACTATCTCAGTCAAATTTTCTATATTGGCTTTACAATCAATTAGAGGTAACCTAGCGACGATTAACTGGAGCTCATATGAACTACTCTATACAATTTGAATTGATTAATAACCCTTTCATGTCTATTTCTGCGAGGAAAAAAACATTAAAACACCAGTTATTTTACTTATCTAGTGGTATTTTACTGGTTAAAATAGGGAAACATGAATACGCAGTAGAAAGCGGTCAATATTTTTGGATTCCTGCCAACTGTTTAGTCTCAATAACAGCCTTTCCACTGTCTAAATATTCTAAAGTAGAAATTTCACAAAGACTAAATGAACCTTTTGCGACACAAGCTGGGTATGTTTCTGTCCATTCCATTGTTACAAATGCCTTTGAACTATTAGCCAAAACAAACCTGGCTGCCGATTACAAAAAGGTATTACTTCAAGTAATTAAACATGAAGCGACCAATATTAAGCCAAAGCTCACCATTACAGACCTTAGCCAGAGCATTGCACAAGGTCGTTCTCAAATAAGCAAGGAGAACAGCATGGCACTAAAATTACGTGAAGCACGGAAATCCATTCTTTCAGGACAGAATAAATCATCTATTGCGCAGCAAGCATTCAATATGGATATTGACGAATTTGATGTTCTTTGCCAAGCGATATTGGGTGAACGACTGTAATGAAATCGATAGTTTGTCGTTGCTGGAGACTAAAAAGGTAATTCAACTTGGAACATAACATCTGCGGCTTGGTTTCGATGCCAGCGATAGTCAAATCTCATGCGAGGCGCTTCACCATTTTGTTCACCAAAACCCACACTAAATTGCAATCCGTGATTGAGCAACCAATCTTTGTACTCCATCTCATTTTCTATATCACTTAATGCACTTGGCATCCAAACGCCCAGTCCAATGAAGTTGTCCTGTACTTGCCCGGTAACAAAAGGGGAATCTTCTGTCTCTATTGCCCAACTAGACCAGTAATCTTGATTTTTCTGGTCTAGTTCGTTGTTAGAAAAATAATAATCTGTCTCTAATCCTAAATCATTATTTTTTGACAACAAATCACACAAAGAGGATGAACTGGCCGAATTTTTCAGCATCTCAGAAGTATAGTAGAAATCACATGCCTGTGATTTTGACAATATAACCAATTGAATTAAAATAATAATGTTAATTATTTTGACTAACTTGATCAACTAACTTTTTCTCCAAAAACTGATAAGTCTATTGTTCAATAGGGCTGATTGGCGATTAAATACGTCTCAACACTTGGTGTTGTTAAATTCGAAATGCTCGCCATTTGCGTTAAGTTTTTTCTGATCATTGTGCTTCTTACCGGAATTTTTTCTGGGCAAACTAATATTGGCCATTTGGCTAATATTTCTTCATACCGAGCAAATTTAGTAAAATTTAAAAAATTATCCGGACCGATAATAAAGGTGAACTCCGCACCGGGTTGATGACTTTGCAATTCTGAGAGTAACTCGTATGTCGTCACCTTGTGATTTTCTTTATAAAGGGCTTGTTCAATTCTAGACAACATTACTTTATCTTGGTTCAAATCTTTTATAAACAAGTCCACCATATGGCATCGAACGTCAAAATCTAGCATGGTTTTACCCCATGCGTGAGAAATGCTTGGAACAAGCAATATTTGGTCAAAGTGTAACAAAGAGTCAAGGATACTTTTATGGCCAAGACTTGGAGGATTAAAAGCACTACCTAATACTGCTATTTTAAACTGTTTCTCTAATTTTACTGACATTAGCTCACTTTTCACTGTTATTAATTAGGTGGATTTAGGTATGATATTAGCAATTGATACATTTTGTAGGAAAAGGAATCCAAATGGAACATCAAATTCGTGAAGAAATGCGCGTATTACCTTCTATCGATCCTCACTTTGAGATAAATCGTCGTGTGGAATTTATCAAAGCCAAGCTTATTGAATCGGGATGCAAGGCATTAGTATTAGGAATCAGCGGAGGTGTTGATTCAACAACATGTGGCCGCTTAGCTCAACTGGCTATTGACAGTCTGAATGAGGGGAGCGTCGAATCTGAGTATAAATTTATTGCGGTACGGTTACCTTACGGCGAACAAAAAGACGAAGACGAAGCTCAATTAGCGCTTTCATTTATTAAGCCAAGCCATTCCGTCTCGGTAAATATTAAAGCAGGTGTAGATGGGATTCACTCAGCAACGGGTCAAGCATTAGCCGACACCGGTTTGTTACCGACTGATGATGCCAAACATGATTTCGTAAAAGGTAATGTTAAAGCACGGGCTAGAATGGTTGCTCAATATGAAATTGCAGGTTACGCAGGAGGATTAGTGATTGGTACTGATCACTCAGCCGAAAATATTACTGGTTTTTATACCAAATTTGGTGATGGCGCTTGTGATCTCGCCCCACTCTTTGGGTTAAGTAAACGACAAGTTAGAGAACTTGCTGACACGTTAGGCGCACCTCAACTTTTAGTAACCAAGACACCAACAGCCGATCTTGAAGAGCTTTCTCCGCAAAAGGCCGATGAAGAAGCATTGCATTTATCTTATGACCAAATTGATGATTTTTTAGAAGGGAAAAACCTTTCCGACGACGTTAAAAGTAAAATCATCGCAATCTACAAAGCTACTCAGCATAAACGAGAAGCTATCCCAACTATCTATGATTAACAATCAAGTTATAATTCCCACAACTGGTTTTTAACGGAATCAAATTAATAACGTAACTCGTATAGATACCTAAAAAATACAAGTACAAATTGCTTTTTGTACTTGTATTTTATTATTGAATCAAGGGTACAGAGCATGTCTAAAAATAGTCCTCAACTTGTACGTACTTTATCTGAGCTAAAGCCTGGAGTTCAAGTTGAAGATATGATTTCTGGTGACAAATTTGTGGTGTTGGCCAATTACGGCAGTCGAGCGATTGCAGTTCAAAGCATCACTTTAGTCACGGTTAATGACTATGCTTATAAAGATTGGTTTTGCTCTTCAAGCAACCGACCTCTTAATAAGCTAAAAGTCGGAGACATCATCACAAATAAACGAACTTACGTTATCACAGATGTTTCTGACTATATTCTGCACGCCAATAGAAGCGTGGAAATAACCAACCCTACCAGCTATTTATTACTAGATTAACTGACGATATTGCTTGGTATAATCAAACTCTGCGCCACGAGCTGTAAATTTTTACGTCAAAAACTAACGGCTAAACCATTACTCAGATCGAAAGTTAGTTAATAATATCAATATCGGTAAGTGGCACACTGCAACAAGCCAAAATTTTGCCATTTGTTATGTCATCCTCCGTTAGTACAGGGGTGTTTTCTTGGTCAACTAACCCTGATTTTAACGTTATCCTACAGGTACCGCATATCCCTGCACGGCAACTACTTGCGATATATAGTCCTTGTTTTTCTGCTTGTTGCAATATTGATGACTGATTATCACCTTCAAATTCTTGGTTATTTAAGCGAATGGTGACACGTTTAGCTGAGGTTTCATTGTAACTACTTTCTTCACTAGATGGGCTCTCGGTAGCAAATGTCTGACCTGGATTTTGGTCATTGTATGTTGGTTTTTTTTGGTACTCTACTACTTCAACTGGATCATCTAGTTGTATCCTACCTTCATTTAAAGCGACAAGATTTTGACCAAAATAAACCCCACCGTTTTCATCTGCTCTAAACTGCATCAAGGTCTTTAAAGGCTGCTTGTTAGCTTTCATCTGACCTGTATTTGTATCAACAGTTGTTAAAATACAACGCTGACAAGGTTTTACAATTTCAAATTCAACATCACCTATTTTGATGCGCTTCCAACTATCTTCAATAAAAGGTTCTGTACTAGATACAACGATATTGGGTCTAAACTGTGCCATTTGATGAACTTCGCTACTACGCCTATTCAGTTCATCAAGTGACCCTTGGCTTATTACTAATAATGGATAGCCATCAGCAAAACTTACGTTATGACCTAGTTTTTCTCGTACTCTTTGTGACTCTTCTCCAGTATAAAGTAACTGGACTTTTATACCTAAAATACCACTAAACCATTCATTCGCCACATCGCTGGTGGAATACGCAACGAAACTGTCATTCCATACTTTGGTTTTCACTTCTTGCATTGAAAACTGAGTATAAGAAATTGTTAATGGTTCATTTTGATCAAATGTTAGCTTCATACCTTTAGGAGTTAATTGTGCGTTCACTCGAACCAATTGTGGATAAGCGCGTGCGGTAATCATCACTCCATTTTGATCTGCCAACATTAAGCGACGATCAAACACTATCCCTTGTTTTTCCACCCAAGATGTCGAAAGATCAATTCCTTTAATAGACTTAATTGGGTATACACTGATTTGAGAAAGTACACTTTCTGACATTTGTTATCCTTACCGATTGTAAACTTAATGACGCAAACGTTTTCTATTTAAGCCATTTATTCATAAAAATTTGATGAAATACAATAGTTTTTCCACTATTATCCTGACGCTTATATTGCTGTATGTTACGTTTTAATACAACTCATGTAATAAATTTCAATCACTTTACGGTGGAGTAAAAAATAATGACAACTTTGATTATAGATCGCCCCGATGACTGGCATGTCCACCTACGAGATGGAGAGGTATTAGCTGATACAGTACGCGACATTAGCCGCTACAATGGCCGCGCTATAATTATGCCTAATACGGTTCCACCAATAACCAATCTCGAACTTGCAAACGCCTATTATGAACGAATAATGGCTCACAACTCTTGTGAACATTTTCAACCATTGATGACATTATACTTAACCGATAAGACCACAACACAAGACATTATAGATGCAAAAGCATCTGGAAAAGTGGTCGCGGCAAAACTCTACCCTGCTGGCGCAACAACTAATTCCGATTCAGGTGTCACCTCGATAGAAAATCTCTATCCTGTGCTAGAAGCAATGGAAAAAGTCGGCATGCTTTTACTTATTCATGGCGAAGTTACAACGCATGATGTTGATATTTTTGATAGAGAAAAAGTATTCTTAGATAACGTGCTTTCACCGATAGTCGCTCGATTCTCAAAGCTTAAAATTGTGTCTGAACACATTACCACTGCAGACGCTGTAGAATTTGTTAACAATGCAGGCGATAACGTGGCAGCAACAATCACAGCGCATCACTTACTGTATAATCGCAATCATATGCTGGTCGGTGGTATTCGCCCTCACCTATACTGTTTACCAATTCTGAAGAAAAATGTTCACCAGCTGGCGTTGATTGACGCTGCGACCAGTGGTAATAAGAAATTCTTTATCGGTACCGATTCCGCCCCTCACGCCAAAGGCAACAAGGAAACAAGCTGTGGTTGTGCGGGTTCTTATACCGCTCATGCAGCAGTAGAGTTGTATGCTGAAGTATTTGAAAAAGCGGGTAAACTAGAAAATTTACAAGCATTTGTTAGCCATAACGGCGCTGATTTTTATGGCTTACCTCGCAACAAAGATACCATCACTTTAGTGAAAGAATCATGGCAAGTAGAGTCAAGCATCGCATTTGGTAATGACCAAGTCGTTCCAATTCGTGCCGGCGAAATTATCGAGTGGAAAATTAAATAACACCGTTCTAGTTTCGCTGTCGGTTTAGATTCAACTGTGTTAAATAAAGCGATTGAAACATAAAGCGATTGAAACATAAAGCAGTATAGCGATAAGGGCGGTGTAGTCATATTCACCGCCTTTAAAATGTCCTATTTTTATATTGATCAGGAGTTTCTGCTGCATATTTCTTAAACATAGCAATAAAAGGGCTTGCTTGGTGGTAGCCTAGTGTCAATGCAACTTCTTTAACCGACATTCCTGACTTTAGAAGCGTCATGGAATGCAAATATTTAGACCGAATTCGCCATTCTGTAAAGCTCATCCCTAGTTCTAGTTGACAGTATCGAGCTAATGTCCGTTCGGTCGTATGTACAGCGGCGGCCCACTGCTTTAAGGACAAATTATTGGTTGGATCTTGCTCTAACGCTTGTAAAATTGGATTCAGTAACTTGTGATTACTGCTGGGCAAAAAGTGTTGTTGTTCTTCACTTAAATACAATTGATCTAATAGAACATTGACCAACCTTCGATCAGCAACAGATGTCGCCACATTGATAGAACGACGCCTAAAATCTTCAATAATTGCAAAAAATATGGTGGTCAAATTGACTAAACAGGTATGCTTTGGCATCAATTCAGCTTTACTTGCTTCTATGTTAATTGAGCAATAATCGATTGGTTTTTGATTAAAAGTATAATGCGATGCACCAGCAGGAACCCAAACAGCCAAATGAGGAGGAGCAATAAAACGTGTGTTTTCAGCGTATATTTCCAGAAATCCGCCATTAATAACTTGTAGTTGCCCCCAAGCATGAGAATGTAACCGAGTTTCAGTATTTTCTCTAAACGCATCAAAGTTCATAAACACATCGGAAGGTGGTTGTCTTATAGTCAATGATGGATGGATGTAAGGCGAGTTTTTCAAATTGGTAGTCTGCTAACATTTACTGTATGTCATCATCGCTTTGCAGTGCATAAAAATCAAGTCGTTATCTAGTTACGTTACCTTTCCGTATAACGAGGAAGCTTCTGTATTTATATTGTTTGTATATTTTACAGGTTTTATTGCTCTATTAAATGAGCGAGCTTGTTTCTCATTTATTAGATTGTTTACACCCTATTCACAATAATTTGTGTCTCTTTGTCAATTTAACTAAACAATTATTTGATTTTAATACAGTTAACTTGAAATTATCCCTCTCTTTACTAGAGTCCTGAGTAGAAACGCATACTTACCATACAAAATACTCACTACTTAAACTGATCATTAAAAGCATAAAAATACTCAATTACTGTAAACAACGGCTCACCATTTTGAACCTAGGATATCGCAGATGAAAATAACCACACTCGCTACAATCTTTACAACGGTGATTTCAGCATCGTCTCTTGCCGCCACTGTCTATAAAGATGATATGACACAGTTAGATATTGGAGGCAGAGCAGAAGCACGCTTCAATCTTTCTGATAACAATAAGACAGCAACAGAAAATTCATTTGATGATCGGTCTCGAGCCAGAATAAACGTCATTGGTAATACAAAAATTTCTGATTCATTGAGCGGATTTGGAAAGTACGAAGCCGAATTTGATACAGGAAGTGAACTGACTAATCGATATATCTTTGCCGGATTAGGCACTGATATCGGACGTTTTTCTTATGGTAAACAAGATTCGGCTCAAGTTATGTTGACCGATTTCACCGATACGATGGCAACCTTTGGTGCTGATGCCGCAGATTTGACCTATGGTAACCAAGATAAACGTGAAGCGAACTTTTTGTATAGTGGTCAATTTAATGACCTATCAATAAAAGCAAACTACTTAGCCGCACAAAGTGCTGATGATAGCGATCAAAGTTTTGGGGTAGCCGCACTCTATCCATTTGACGCATTTACTATGGGGGCTGGTGTTGTATCCTCAGATGATGATTACCAGTTCAACTTAGCGGGTAATTATAACCTTGATGATTTTGTTTTTGCCGCATTTTTCGCTTTTGGTGAAGTAGAGGATGACAATGCTACAGCACTTGAACTATCCGCAATGTACAATATGGGGAAAGCGAGTTTTGTGATGGTTTACAACAAAAGTGACTATGACGCCAGTAGCAAACGATCTAGTGAAGCCAATAACATTGCAATTGAAGGCGTATACAAATTCAATACCCACTTGCGGACTTATGCAGGGTATAAATTTGAACAAATTGATACATTAAACAACCAATTGCAAGCAGGTATTCGCTACGATTTTTAAGTGTACCGCGTAATAAATTTTGGTTAGATACGCTAATATCTATATCTAGCTCCATACCAATACCACTAAATAACTGATTAGGCGAAATGTGTTCTATAGAGTAAGTCAATTAGCATGAGTCAAAGTTCTTAGATTAAGATAAATGGCACTCAAGTCTGATCTCATTTATTCTCATTATCCAAGTGAAAAAACTCAGTGTATAGTAAAGCTTAGTTTAACAACGGATAATCAGAGAACATGTCAAAATCAGTATCATTAGTGTTAGGAAGTGGTGGAGCGCGAGGGTTAACTCACATCGGAGTTATCCATTGGCTTTTAGAAAATGACTATCAAATCAAATCAATCTCTGGGTGTTCTGCTGGTGCATTAATTGGTGGGATTTATGCAGTAGGCAAGTTAGATTTGTTTGAAAAGTGGGTTACCGCTATCGATAAAGCATCCATGGCAAAACTGCTCGATCTCTCTTGGCAATCAAGTGGCTTATTCAAGGGAGATCGAATTATAAATACACTCATTGAGTTGGTTGGTGACACTAAAATAGAAGATTTAGATATTCCTTTTACTGCTGTTGCCGCTAACGTGAAAGATAAAAAAGAAGTGTGGATAAATTCCGGTCCCCTTTTTGATGCCATTCGAGCCTCTATTTCGCTACCGTTATTTTTTACTCCTTTTGAAATCGAAGGCGAACAACTCATTGATGGCGGTGTACTCAACCCTGTCCCTATTGCACCGACTTTTGGCGATAAAACAGATTTAACGCTCGCGGTGAATTTAGGAGGTAATATCATCAATGTTCCTGAAGTAGTAGAAAACCACACGTCGGCAGAATCCCAACTATCGCTACAAGAAAAAATTAGTCATTACGTCGACAGGCTTCAAGGGTCGGTTATCGATACTATCAATATTAACTTTGATGCTTTTGATATTGCAAATCAGGCGTTTGACGCAATGCAAAGTACAATTGCACGACAGAAATTGGCTACCTACCCACCAGATAAAATAATCGAAATCCCACAAAACATTTGCGGTACATTTGAATTTAACAGAGCAGAAGAAATGATACAGTACGGTTATCAAGCGGCTGAAGATGCTTTCCGACAGGCTTGAATCAGATAGAATACCTGAACCGGTACAAATCAAGGCCAACTTTTAACGAATAGAGGAAGTGGAGGCAACTTTACTGATAGTGAAGGTTTTATAACGAATAATAAACCACGTTTCTATTAATAAAATAGCACTAAGTAGCAGCTTTAGTTCGACGCTCTCAAGCAGCAATACGATGGTAGAAACAATAGACAACCAACTATAAATTAAGATTTTGTATTTCTCTTTTCGAGTCAAACCTTGCTTCAGTTTGATTCGAGTAACCGTTGGACCGAGATAGCGATTATTTTGCAACCACTTTTTAAAACGAGGCGAACTTTTACTAAAGCAAACCATCGCTAGCAAAATGAATGGCACCGTTGGTAATATCGGCAAAAATACACCTAAAAAGCCCAAACCAGTGGCCAACCAACCAACAATAAGTAATAACACTTTTTTCAAAATAGACCCAGTTTAAAATATTTAAGCCGACTTATGACAAACAAAGTCTATTACGAATAGTTGCTAATTTCCAATCTATATGAACATTTACATTACAAGTGATGCCATTTTATTCACTATATCTTGCTTGCTATGACGACGACTGCGTGTGCATATTTTGGCATCATCATTACAGATAATACATTGACGACGAGGTAATCCCATATTGTCACGAGATAAAGCGAATCCATCTACGTCAATAACATCAATATCGAACAAACGCCCAAGTGGGTGTTTATCTTCTATTTGTACCATTTTAGTTTTTAGATCTTGTGCTGATATAGCATCTACCGCCGCAAAAAACTCATAACCTGTATCTAGGTTGAAACTTTGATAATGACAGATGTGAGCCCTAGTTCCGATTTGCTCAGCATTGCGATCTTCTGTAACGTTTTCATTAATGCCATCAGAGTGATGTTGCCGCTGAAAAGAACCAGTAATGACCGCCACCCCTCGTTCAAAGGCGATTTTAGAGATGGTATTAACTTTAACATCCCCTACCATATTAATGGTAAAACTAATAAGAGGAAGGGAATAGCTTTCTAACCATTCTCGTTGCCGATGTGCTCTTACTTCTCTAGAGCTAAGCAACTGCTCTAGAGAAACAACGTTACCTGAATACATAAATTATTCTTTAATTTGTTTGATCGTATCGATAACTGATCCGTCACGATAGCGAATATAACCAACAATATTATCTAAATATTCAATTGGTTTTGCTTTGCCTGTTAATAATTCTGCTCTTTGTTGTAAGGCTTCGATATCGAAAACAGTGATTCCCGCTTTGGTCAAACTTGACTTCACATCTTGTCTAACTGGATTTACCGCCACTCCATGATCCGTGACAACGACATCTATTTGAGAACCTGGCGTGACGACATTAAGCACTTTGTTGACCACTGTAGGAATACGTCCACGAATTAACGGAGCGACGACTATTGTTAAATTAGCCGCAGCAGCAGTATCACTGTGACCGCCTGACGCTCCTCGAATAACGCCATCTGAACCAGTGATCACATTAACGTTGAAATCCGTGTCTATCTCCAATGCACTTAGAACCACCACATCTAAGCGATCAACAACCGCTCCTTTAGAAGACGGATTAGCATATTGATTGGCAGAAATTTCCATGTGTAACGGATTTTTCTCGAGTGAATTTGCCGCGGCAGAATCAAACGACTGCACATCTAATAAGGTTTTGATCAACCCTTTCTCATGCATATTGACCATTGTCGAGGTAATACCACCTAAACCGAAACTAGCCGTAATACCAGACCGAACCATTTTATCTTCTAAAAATCGTGTCACCGCTAAAGACGCACCACCAGAACCAGTTTGAAGAGAAAACCCATCAAAAAAGTATCCCGAAGACTCAATAACATCAGCCGCTTTTCTGGCGATAAGTAGCTCTCTAGGGTTCGTTGTTAATCGAGTGGCGTCACCTCCTATTTTGGATGGGTCACCAACTTCTGATACTTGAACAATCGCATCAACCGTATCCTGCCCTATTGATGCTGGCATATTCGGAAAGGCAACCACTTGTTCAGTAAGCATAATCACTTTTTTGGCATACTGTGCATCTACTTTTGCATAACCTAAAGAGCCACAACGAGATTTTCCCATCGTCGCGTTAGCGTTACCAAATTCGTCACAAGTTGATACCCCTAAAAACGCGACATCTATCTGTAATTCTCCCGTTTTGATTAAATGAACTCGGCCGCCGTGCGAGTGAATATGAACCGGTTGTGGTAATAATCCTCTAGAAATCTCTTCGGCTAGATCACCTCGTAGACCTGATGTGTAAATCTTACTCACAACGCCGTTTCTAATATGGCCAATAAGCGGAGAATGTATGCTTGCTAGAGAACTAGACGCTAATGTTAAATTTTTAAATCCCATCTGAGCAATAATATTCATGACCATATTAATGATCTTATCACCGCCTCTAAATGAGTGATGGAAAGAGATTGTCATTCCATCAGCTAGACCAGAAGCTTTTATTGCCTCTTGTAATGACTGGTATAGTTTTCGACTTTTCTTAGTGTCTTTATCGAGTAAATATGGAGTAATATCGTGTGCGTCAGTAAAAGGTTTCATTGTCGTCTGGCCCAAGTCCATCATTAATTGGTTTGTGCTTATTTGATCCGTAATAGTCATCATGCCACCCTACTGTTTAATACCTGATTCGGCGCGTTTAAGTGTTAAGTGCGCACGCTGTATAATTGGACCATCGACCATTTTGCCATTTAACGACACGACTCCTGAACCCATTTCCTCTGCTTCTTCCGCTGCTTCAATTACCGCATGAGCGTAATCAACTTGTTTCTGTGAAGGGGCAAATACATTATGCAAAATCTCAATCTGACGTGGGTTGATTAATGATTTTCCATCAAACCCAAGTGATTTAATGTGTTCGGCTTCGTTTAAAAAACCTTGCTCATTGTTGGCATCAGAATAAACCGTATCGAATGCCATAATACCTGCGGCACGCGCGGCTTGCAGTATAGAGCAGCGTGCAAACAGTAATTCAGTTCCTTCGGCAGTTCTTTCTGTTCTAAGGTCACGCACGTAATCTTCTGCGCCCAAAGCGATACCAATTAACCTCGGTGATGCCAACGCAATTTCGACTGCATTATTGATCCCTTTTGCTGATTCTATTGCAGCCAGTAGCTTGGTACTGCCAATTTCTCGACCAAATTTGCGTTCTGCAGCTTCAATTTGCTGTTCCATGTCGAATACATCCTGACGTGAATCTGTTTTAGCTAGTCTCACCACGTTTACACCAGCCTTCACTACCGCCTTGACGTCGTCTGCACCATAATTAGAATCCAATCCATTAACACGAACAACGGTTTCTATATCTTGGTATAGTGGATGCTGCAACGCATTCATTACCAACATTCTTGCAGTATCTTTTTCACGAACGGACACAGAATCTTCTAAGTCGAACATAATTGCGTCTGGTGTATAAATAAAAGTATTGCTGAGCATAGCGGCATTGGATCCCGGTACAAACAACATGCTTCTGCGTATTTTTGTTTCCATTACAATGCTCCCCAATCTATTGCTTCCGCACCGCCTGAAGCGCGCATAACAGCCGCTTGTACTCGAGCGCGAATAACACAATCCAGAGCGCCTTTATCATTAACAACGATCGTCGCACTTTCAACACCGAGCTCATGTAATGTATTGTTAACTGTTTGTAAAATTAGATGATCAAACTGCTTTTCTACCGAACTGGTCAATTCAATTTCTAAACTATTTGTTTCAGAGGGCAAAACCTCTACCAGTACGTCACTAGATTCGAGCGTTCCAGCGTACGAACGCTGTTTAATTTGCATGTTAACTCCTCGTGAGTTAATAAAGAGATAGTAAAATAGAGTGAATAACGAAGAAGACATAACACGACTCTATCGCTGTATGATAGGTATTCTCCTTGATAAAGGAGACTTTTTGATGATGAGATTCAAGTTTCGTTGAAAGGTAAAAATAATTTATGCTTTTAATGAATTTTATTCATCTAGTCGAACACTAATAAGTCTGTCGAGCTCGATAGAACAATTATTGATCGTCGCTATGAACTTATGCAAGTATGTACTTATGGAATGGGTTTATTTGAAACAAATAATGGCTTGTTGCTACGATTGAGGCCTTTTGACAAAGTTAAACAATTAACTAACTGGTATATTAACACGATAAATAACCTTATAGGATTATCTACCGTTTCAATAATTACTATTAGTCTGGTTTGACATAAACTCTTTCTGGTCGCCCTACTCGGCCATGTTCATTTTCTGCAACCAGGAAACCACTAGCAGAACAGTATTCTAAATAGCGACGAGCGGTTGTTTTGCTAATTCCGACTTCGGAACCTAAACTTTCAGCCGTGAATTTAACCGCTATATTTTGTATAAAAACCTGTTTGATTTTGTCTAATGTTAACTCACCAATCCCTTTCGGTAGGCTACCATTAGTTTTATCCCTTGCTTGTATATTAAATAAATCGTCGACATGACGTTGACTTATATTATCAAACGCATTGATAGCACTATTAAATTTCAAATACCTGTTTAAAGTTTCTTGTAAACGGTCATAGGCAACAGGTTTTAAAATGTAATCAAAACAACCACAATGCATTGCTTCTTTTACCGTTTCCATTTCACTAGAAGCGGTAACCAGTATCACATCTGCTTTATCGGTGCTTTTATCTGAAACGATTTCACGTAATAAATCGGTCCCCTTCCCGTCTGGCAAATAATTATCTAGGATAATCAATTTAGGTTTTTGTACCTTGATCATTGTTCTTGCCATAGCGAGAGAAGAAGCAATACCAACTGGCCGAAACCTCAACATTTGGCGCAAAAATTGAGCATGTAACTCTGCTATAGGTGTTTCATCTTCCACTATAAGTACATCAATGATATTCATCATTTTTCACCACTATTTGGAATAAAAATAGAAAAAATAGCGCCGGACGGCTCTGCATTATCAACTAAAATAACCCCGCCAGCATTGGTCACATAACGATTGATCAGGTACAGACCAATACCATGTCCCTCGGTATCGTTTTTACTGGTCACTCCGCGACTAAAGATATCTGCGGCAATCTCCGGAGGAATGCCACAACCATTGTCAGATACCTCAATAACGAGTTCATGACTTGCATCGGTAATGAGTAGTGATATCACTTTATTACTATTGGGATTCTTTAGTGTTGCTTCAAACGCATTATCAATCAGGTTACCAATAATAGCGGCCAGTTCATCTATTTCGATTTTTTCATTAAGTCGATGCAGCTGACAAGTTGGGTCAAATTCGAGTTTTAAACCCAACTCACGCGCACGCGAATATTTGCCAAGAAGAATTCCTGCTACTTGCCGACAAGTAAACCTTGAACTAATAAAATCAATCAGTTGTTGTTTTTTACTGTTTTCATAATTGATGACTTTCAATGCAGCTGCGCTATCACCGATTTCAATTAGCCCACCAATAGTTGACAATTTATTGGCGTGTTCATGACGCATTACTCTTAAGTTTTCAGTGTACTGCTTAATTTGACTCAACTCAGCCGTCAATGAATTAATATCATTTTTGTGCCGAAAGCTGATGACCCAACCAATTAACACTTCACCATCAAATATGGCGACGCGGTTGGCAATGAGTGTTTGCTCATTGATAGAAACAATTTCATCTTTTATGTTTTTATCAAAAGGTGTCTGGAAGAAAAATTGAGTCTGGCTGACAAACTCGATAATTTGTCTGGTTTTTAAATACTGGATTTCTTTGTCGGTGCCTAGCAGCTCTCGTGCAGTATTATTCACGGCTAAAATATAACCGTTTTTGTCTATGGCGATCACTCCTTCATAGACAGAACTTAAAATCGATTTTTGCAGGTATAGTGCCAGGGCGATTTCTGACGGTTCCATACCATTCATTTTGGTTTTTATATGAGCGGAAAACAGCCACGCACCGATTAAGGTTAACGCAAATATAATTAGAACTTCAACTATCAGCGGTTGAGCATAAAACACCAACCATTGATCAAATCGATTCAATAGGTACCCTACAGAGACAACGCCGACAATCTCGCCATCAAAGTCTACGACTGGCGCTTTACCTCTTACACCATAGCCTAAACTACCTTCTCGAATCGATATGTATGACTCGCCGCGTTCCAATGCACCAACATTGTCACCACCTTGCATAGGTAATCCAATTCTTTCTTTAACTGGATGCGAAAGCCTAATTCCATTTTCATCGCCAACCACGATAAAACTTGCATCTGAAAGGGCAAATAATCGGTTAATTAATCTTTCAATAGCGGGCAAGTTTTTTATACGGACTTCTTGGATTAATTCAGGATCACTCGCAATTTCTTCTGCTTGAATTAATGCTCGTGTACCAACTTGATGCTCTAAGGTATTGATTAATGCACTATGAAAATTTGCACCCATAAGGGCCGCTTGAAGTATCAACAGCGCAAATATGAGTATAAAAATACGCCCTCTAAAAGACATTCCTGTCGCTAGCCTCTTTTTTAGACGCATGGCTGTACTATCCATAAACTCCATTTTCCATATATAGCAGACCAAAAAATTACCGATAAACGGTATTTGTTATTCGCAATTTAATCAACAGCTAAATGTTATAATTTAGAAAGTAACATTAAATAAAATGTATAATTGGTAATAGATCACAAATATATAACATTGTATTAATATGAAACATATACAAAGCAACAATTAAGCACTATTCCAATTGCTAAATAATTACTAATTTCAGTATCAAAGTTATATTAATTAAATTCATTAAATTCATTAAATACTCTTTTTCTTCCAATATCTGTTGTTATTAGCCATATAAATTCTGCTATTTTTGCTAACGTATTTGTACAACACAGAGGAGGAAAAATAATGAACAGGTCAGTATCACTCTACGATTCCTATTTATGCAAAGAAACCAGGCTCAAAAAACAGCAACAGCTACTGAAGAAGTACGCTTGTCCAGTCATCACATTAAAAGCTCATATGCCTAGAGAATTACGCCGCAACACCTATGTTCCTTCTCTGATTACGCAAGGATTAGAATCGATACAAAATACATTATCTGAACACGGTATGCTGTGTATCGCAAGTGACGAATTTCAGAGTGCCGCCGGCTTAGAACACTACCTTGCGGTACAATGCAGATCGGCTAGCCAATTGAAAAAATTAATGATGAATATTGAAAACCATCATCGTTTAGGTCAGCTGTTGGATATTAATGTTATGAATAGCGAAGGCAAAACTCTATCTCGTGGGTCATGTGAGCTATCAGCTAGGAAATGTATTATTTGTGATAAAATTGCACCTGTGTGTGCTAAAAATCACCGACACAGTATCAAAGAACTGGATGAAAAAATCTGCTCTATGATGGATTTAGTAGAGACTGAGATTTAAACTACAGTTCACTCGAATCGCTGGTGTGTTATCAATTCCCCCTACCAGTAACAGACGAATATGATAAATAAATCAAACACAAAATAGTTATCCCGTTGCTCTATAATGAATTGGGGCAACTCTGGCTTCTTTACAACGTAACTGATAAATATCACTATCGTGGCTAAACAAATTTTTAAGATAGTCGAATGTAGTATTTGGAACCAATTTTTTTAAATCATCCCACTGATTATTAAATAAAAGATGTCTAACCAAAGAAGCAGATATCGGTTGCTGTTCTTTTTCACATCGAGGCAATTCGACTAACGTGACTGGCTGACAATCAAGTGTTGGCGTCGTTAACCATTGATGCATTTGCTGATTATAGAATCGTGTTACAGTACAAATCGGTTCGGTACCAACAAAGCGATGTGTAATACCCAATGCTGGCGCGATATAACCTCTAAACATCTGTAAATCCACTGCCGTATGACAGTAATTAATCACACCGTCGTCTTTTAAGAAATAACTAGGAAATGTTGCTCGAGAGATAATATAGTCTGAACCTGAATGAATAATTACATTAGGGAAATCCTCCACACCCTGTTTAATCATGTTTAATCGGTCTTCATAAGTAAAAAATGACCGATCTTCTTTTACTACAAACAAGTGGACCCAATCGCACTGGTTAGATGCTTGCTCAACCAAGAATCGGTGACCAAGGGTAAATGGATTTGCATTCATCACTATACTGCCTATTTTGTCACCCGACCGCTTTAACAAAGACAGTTTATTACAGTAATTGGCTAAACGAGTTTTGCTGTTTTCCAACAATATAATTCTATCTTTCACCGAAGTTAATTGATGAAAGCCTGCTTGATGGAACATCTTGTAGTTTTCAGGTTTAGTATAAATAAACAAATTGAACCGACCTAGGTCATACGCATAGGTAACCAGTTCTGTCAGTAGACTTGCTGATAAACCTGACCCTTGGTATTGCTCATCAACTGCTATCGATTTGAGTGTATTCCCTGCAAGACCGCCTGTGGCAACAATACGCCCTCCAAACAATACCACCACAAACATTTCAACATCAGCATCAACCCCTAAGCCCATTTTAGAGAGAAAAGTCTTCACACCTTCCATTTTAAGGCTATTTTTAATGCTAACTTTGATAAACCTAAAACCCGGTTCCACACACTATCCCTAAAACTTAATAACAAGGTAAGTATCGTTCAATTTAGAATTAATATCATGATTTAAATCAGAACTGAATTTAAATATAAATAATTAAATGGTGTAAATGAATTAATTAGGCATTTGATAAATCGCCAATTAAAATAATGAACAAGCTCAAGTATAATATTACCTTCAACTTTGAGCTTGTTCATCACTTATTTATGCTGCGGCGACTTGCTTACGCCTTCTTAGCATTCCTATAATCGGTAATAAAATTGATAGGAATGTAATAAAGATTAACGTTTGTGACACGGTAGAACTAACAAAAATAGTGAAGTCTTGGTTAGCAATTCTGTATGCCTGACGGAATGATTGTTCCATCGTTCCACCAACGATCACCGCTAATATCATAGGAGCCGTAGGGATATCTGCACGCTTCATCACCACACCCGCTACACCAAGAATAGTTAGAATGTAAAAATCCATCACCGAACTACTAATTGCATAACACCCAACAAACGCAAGCCCAAGTACGATTGGATACAATACTTTCGGTGGAATGGCGAGCACACGAACTAACATTCCTGCCAGCGGTATATTGACAAACGCCAGTATGAAGTTAGCCACAAACATAGATGCAATCAGGCCCCATGCTGTATCTGGGTATTGGGTAAATAGTAACGGGCCAGGTTGTATTCCAAGCATTAATAATGCCCCCATCATTACCGCCGTTGTGCCTGAACCAGGAACGCCTAAAGTTAACATGGGTATCATCGCACCTATAGAGGCAGCATTATTGGCCGATTCTGGCGCAGCTAATCCTTCTATCGCTCCATGACCAAACTCTTCAGAGTGCTTAGACAACTGCTTCTCATTGTTATAACACATTAGAGAAGCCATTGTTCCGCCCGCTCCAGGAAGTGAACCAATAATAAAGCCTATCGGTGCACTGCGAAAAATTGGCCACTTAGAACGTTTCCAATCATCTCCGGCAATCCAAATGCGTTTGAATTTGGTTTGTGCCTTTTTATTGCCTTCACTTAAAGACCTGAAGCTTTTAAACACTTCGCCCATTGCGTAAATACCAATAATTACGACCAGAAAATCGACACCAGTTTGTAGTTCTAAATTACCGAAAGTAAAACGGTCAAGGCCAGATTGTGCATCTATTCCTATTGTAGCTATGGCTAAACCAATAACCATGGAGAGAAAACCTTTGAGCATGTTATTTTTCGACATCGATGCAGTCATTGATAATGCAGCAACCATGAGTAAAAAATACTCTGCAGGGCCAAATTTAAGAGCAAACCCTGCTACTGGCTCAGCTAATAATGTCATCAATACTGCGGCAACAGTACCACCAATTAACGACGCAATAGCAGAAATAGCCAGTGCCGATTCAGCACGACCTTGCATGGCCATTGGATACCCATCAAACGTTGCTGCAAGTGCTGCGCCATCTCCAGGTGTATTAATCAATATGGAACTTCGAGATCCACCGAACATTGCGCCGATATAAACACCGGTCATCGTAATTAACGCTGCAGTGGGCCCCATAGCAAAAGTCATAGGTAACAATACCGCCACACCAGTAGCAGGACCTAAACCAGGAAGCATACCAACAATGGTTCCTAATACTCCCCCTACCGTCACAAGCAATAAATGATAGGGTTGCAACGCAACACCAAATCCATTAAGTAGGCTAGCTAATACATCAGTCATGATTTATGCCTTATTCAATAAATGGTAAAGGTGGAAGACTAACGGCCAACAGAGTATTAAAAATGAAGAAAACCGTACCCGAAAATAGTAGTGCAACGATTAAACTTCTTTTCCAATCACCAAAGCCACTTGTAATTGTTAGCATTGCAGCCATGAATAAAAAGGTACTAATAACATAACCTAAATGTTCAAACAGCAGTGCATAAACAACTGATATAACGCATGTATATAAAATTCGTCTGCGATCATTTTTCTTGGTCGCATCTTCATTGATAATATTTTTAAAAGCGATCAATGATGCTTTAAAATTACATTTAATGAGCAGTAGAATACCTATCAATATTGCGAGTGCTGCTATTCCCAATGGAAAATATATTGGGTCCATTGGATTACCAAACATAGCTCTAGGCATTGTATAGGCATGAGCACCATATATCAGGCCAAATGCGACGCTGAAGAACCCCGTAAACGCATCCCAATTAGGGCGAACATTTTGATCTTTCATGGATTAACCTTACGTTAGAGTTATATAAAAACGTAAACAAACAGGAATGATGAGGGAGAACTCTCCCTCAAACGTCATTTAACAATGAAACTACTTAGCAAAAATTTCCGCTAATATAGTTTTATATTGCTCGTTAGTTGTTGCTAAAAATTGAGTGAAGTCTTCGCTATTTTGGTAAGCGTCATCCCAACCGTTGCGAGTACGAGCTTCTGACCATTCTGGTGTTTCAACCATGTCTTTAAGTGCTTTACTCCAAAACGTTACAGCGTAATCAGGCATATCTTTCGGGCCAAACAATCCACGCCAGTTTTCAAAAGTCGCATCAATGCCTTGTTCTTTAACGGTTGGTATTTCAGCAACCAAACCTTCGCCTACACGCTTATCAGCAGTATGTGCTAGAGCACGTAGGTCTCCACTTTTCACTAATGA
This sequence comes from Vibrio sp. MA40-2, assembly GCF_047302445.1. Classification (NCBI taxonomy): domain Bacteria; kingdom Pseudomonadati; phylum Pseudomonadota; class Gammaproteobacteria; order Vibrionales; family Vibrionaceae; genus Vibrio; species Vibrio sp. MA40-2. The sequence continues at coordinate 227,530 of NZ_CP178627.1, read as the reverse complement.
AGATACATCGCCTAAGCCAGTAGAAATAAGGTCAACATGACCTCCTAACACTTGTGCAACTGCACCACCATCTTGGAACGAAATATAATCAATTTGGCGTAACTTAGGTACACCTGCTGCTTTAGCTATAATTAAAAATTGAATATGATCCATTGAACCAGCCGAGGACGTTCCGCCAATTTTTACTGATTTAGGGTCATTTTTCAGTGCTTCCATTACTTGATTGATTGACGTGTATTTTGAATTTTTAGAAACAACGAATGCACCATAATCGGTAATTAAACGTGCCAACGGTGTTGTATCTTTGTAGCTGTACTTACTTGCACCAGTTAGGTTAGTTAATAAAATAGGAGGAGAGTAAACTGAGATAAGATTACCACTACCTTTTTTGGTTTGCATGTAAGCAAGGTTAACCGCACCACCGCCTCCAGGACGATTCACGACAGGTAAATTAGATTCAACAAGACCTGTATCTTTTAGTGTTTTTGCTACCGTTCTAATGGTTAGATCCCAACCACCGCCAGCGCCAGCTGGTGCTATCATGGAAACGGTTTTAGGTGGATAATCTTTCGCTATTGCATTACTCACAGGCATTACCGCAACAGTGGCAAGTGCGGCGCTAACCATAGCAGCCTTCAATTTTATATTCATAAATTTACCTATCTTCCTTATTAGTATTTATATTCAATCCCTATCTACAGACATTTCTGCAGTTAAAATTGAACAATCATTATTAAAGGTAATGAAGAAAGGTAATGTGATTTAAAACTCTTTAAATTGATTCTTTAATGCTACAAATGGCGTAAATGAATTTAAATAAAAACCACATATATAACAATAAGGTAGGTTGATTTATTTACATATAAAATAACAAATAAACCAGATAATCAAGTTTAATGCCTAAAATTCATATGCTACCAATTGAATCTCTAACTCGATTTTATCAATATCAGATAATCTAAGCTTTTCGAAAGTTAAAAGGAGAATAATACAAGCTAGTATCTATAAGAAACTGTAGGTGAGTAATTTATAACAATGCAATATAGACAAATCAATAACATTTAATTGACCACTTTGCTAATACATAATATGTCATCTCCAGATATAATCAGTCTATATCAAGGAGCAGACAATGAAAAAAATCGACAAAGTGGTCATGCTGTTAAACCAATTAGACCCAAAAGAAATCGAACAAATAAAAAATCATATAAGCAGTAAGCTCTCGTATTCTAATAAAAATAAAGATTACGAGAAGCTCACAACGCAAGAGTTGGATTTTTTAAGCAGTATATTTAGACATTAATCAATTTTTTTCAACACACTCTGCAGAAAAACACTATTAAAATAGGTTAAATACGATTTTAATTTTTGCAAATACTTAACATCTTCGGTTTTTTTATACATATCAATAAACTCTACCGCTTCGTATAGACCCGCTGTTTTTAAGGCGCCTCTTTGTTTATGAACAAAATCACTTACCGTTATATTAGTTGAATTCGACAAATAATGATCTATTGACTCTAATGTAGTGGTATGGAAGTAATTATATATTTCAACAAAACTCTCTTTACCTATATCAGACAATAAACATGAAATCCGGCTTTTAAAAAACCGCGTGAATAGTTCATCAATTTCTGAAATAGGCTTAGGCATTGAATAATAATATCCCTGCACTTCAATATTACCTATAGAATTAAGAAAATCATTTGTTTCTTTGTCCTCAACCCCTTCAGCGACAACACGACAATTGTTCTTTTTAAGGTAGGAATACAGAGAAGTAAATATCTCTTTTCCTTCTTCTGTTTCAAGTACCTTATCATGTGAACGCATATCTATTTTTACTTCATCAAAGACTAACGGGTAGGACTGCTGAAAATCAGTAATTGTTCCACCAAAATTATCCAATGAAACCTTTACTCCTAATAACTGCAGTTGCTTGATATTGCTATACAAAGTATCATCTGAGATAGTCGTTACATTAGTTAGTTCTAACATTATTGACCTTAAATCGATATCATAGCGACTCGCTATAGTCTCAAGTTTATTAACAAAATCTATACCACCTAAAATGTCTGCATCTATATTTATTGAAAATGGACAACACACACTAGAATTCATATTTAAATGTTGATGATCAAATACTTTTTCTATAACTAACCACTGAAATATGCATTTATTCTCAAGCGTCTCTAAAAATGGGAAAAATAAATCGGGTGTTAAAATGCCTAAATTTTCATCATACAATCGACTCAACACCTCATAGCCGGTAATAAATCCGCCATTTTCTAGACATATTTTCGGTTGTACATAGAAACTCAGCTCAGACTCTAATAACTGCATAATATTAGTGCAGTTAACACTTGATGCTATTTGTGTTATCTCATCATTAGTTATTTTCACATCGTCAGTTAAGAAACCTTCAATATCACTTTTATTATTTTTAATTCTATTAATAATAGAATCGGGGGTTTCTTTGGGTAAAAAACCAACCAATCTAATCTCTAATTCTGCAATAGATTGCATTACAAAGCTTATAAATTCAGCTTCTAATGCGCTCACTATGTATATAGGTATGTTAGAAAGCTCATTTTCATCTAAGTAATTGAGTACGGCTAGTCCATCGCCATCATCCATTCTCATATCCAACAAAATCAGACCAATAGAATCTTTTTCAGTTTTTAGCAAATCTATAGCTTGGTTCCCGCTGCTAACTTTTTTTATCGTGCTGTTAACTGGTACTACATTTTTTAGAGCTATTTCCAGTATTTCTCGAAAAAAAGCTTGGTCTTCTACAATGAGTACATTTTTATTAATCTTGGACATTAATATCCCCTTGGTCTCCTAGCATTAATGCCGAACAATAAAATAACTCTTTGTTGTATAAAGCATCATGGTACGTAAGTAATAATGATGAAAATTCGTCTTGCTCTCTATGAGCTTTAAATCCAATAGATTTCAGAAATTTCTTTAAACTTGATTTCTTATTTTTGCTTGAAAAACCGATGATATTAACTTCACGTAATAACAATTTTTTTATTACCCCTCCTAACATATAAGGTAATATTTTGTCTGAAAAGCAATACATTGAACAAATTTCTAAACACAACTCTGCATTAGTATCTAAAACAATTTTATCTTTAGATCTGTTTTGTATTTTCCAAAAGTCATTTATAGGTAAAAACCTATAAGTCAACTGACCTATCGGTATTCCTTGCTCGTCCATATATAAAATACAATACAGTGTATTTCCGTGCTCATCTTCAGATTCAATACACTTATATCCAACTGACGATAATGTTATATTTCCTGTATTTTCCCAGACGTAAAATTTCTTGAGTAATTTAAAATCAAAATCATATTCTAATAAATCTTCATTTGATAAAACCAAATCAAAATAGGGTTGATTCGCTGCGTGAAATACTTCAACTTGACGCTGATGTGTTGGTACGACAACTTTATTTTCCCAACGACTAATCGTAACGACATCCAATCCAACCAGTTTTGCGTTGCTGTGCGTCACCAAGTCAACAAACTCATTCTGACTTAATAATCTTGAAGTACGAAATCTCTTTAAGAGCCTACCAAAATCTATCATTATTAATAGCCACGTCGCTCTGTTGTTTAGGTGAACGCCCATTTTACTTGGGAAACAAACTTAGTATATAGCACTTGATCTCAACTTTTACGAATGAAATGCTAACTTCATTCATAAATCTTAATGATATTATGCTTATAACAAGTAAAGTTTAAGTTATCCATAACAGCCATTAAAAAATCAATGGTTACCCCTAAACCAGAATAATCTTAATTACTAACTTTATGAAAAATAAGATAAATAAATCCGGCCTTACAGTTAGACTTTATACAGACTGTATTGATTACGTAACATAAAAATATTAAATAGAAGAAATAAAATGATTTGATTTTAAAATGAGTTAAAAAAGAGAATTTGAAACAAAGAATTTTGCAGAAATAATTCTGATTATGAGGCAATTTGTCCGCGAAAGTTTATTGGAGGTTATATTCATCGACAATAATGAAGATCTGGAAAGACCTTCATTACTATTTAATGTAAGTTATTCACTCCAATCTCTATTTTGAATCACAACACGGTACCCTTCTGTGTCTTCGTACGTTTTACCAACTCGTTTCCAATAAGGGTTTCTTGCTTCGACATACTTGAAACCGGCCTCAATCATCGATCGACACACCCATTCCCACTCTCGAGTATCTGGCATATAAAAAACCATATAAGTATCAGAGAGTTGAAATTCTCTGTTACCCTTTACCGGCTTTGTAGTAAACTCCAAATGATAACTATGATTCTTATGCCCTAAAACAATAGCATCAAATCCATCTTCATCTTTATATTCAGATAGTACGTCAAAACCCAGTGCTTTTTTATACATCTCAGACACTTCTGTAAGATTGTCGGTCATTCTAGCGACACGCAAAACTGCATTTTTTGTAATCATGGTCATCCTCAAAGGCAAAAATCAGAATAAACGACGTCTATTACTATATTCATCGTCATTCAATTCGTTCAATAATCAAGGGGGACTTGGTAATTGAATATACATAAAATCATATTGTATTATAATATCAACATTCTAAACTGGGTGGTATAGGTTCTCATTTAATTCGCAGGTAAAAACAATAAAACATGTTTCAGTTCACATTTTTTAAAATAGACAATTCATTTTTGCATTTCTATACCGACTAAGTTGTTTCGCATAAAATGAGTTTTAGCATTCACTGTTTTGCTAGGCTTTTAGCTTTTAGCCATTCAACTCCTTAATTTATCCACATTTCCTATAAAATTTAACCTTATTTTAGTCGTTTATATGACATGACTCTAAAGTAATAGTGTAAATGCAAAAAACATCCTCTAACACCGCCTGTGTATTCAAGGCCTTTGACTTAACCACTAAATTATCTCTCTCAGTTTCTTTGTTAACGTTCGCACTTCCGTCTTATTCCGCTCTTTACCGAGTAATTGAGGTAACCTCTCCGACCGACAGTGTGGAATCGTACGGTATCGCCGTCGAACCAAGCGAAAATAATAGCGATTGTTTTTCAACAGAATGTTCGGATGATTCTTATTCTTTTGCAGGTGAGACCTTTAATGGCACAGAGGGATTCTCTTACAAAGAAGAAGTGCCCTTTGCAATCGATAATGGGTTCTATTATTTGGACTACGATGACATAGAAGATTATTGTGATGAAGAACTTGGCTATTCTACTTGTGAATCTTGGGCTTATAATCATTGGTATGGTAATACTGACACCGATATAGGTGGTCTACAAAACGAGCGAGAGGCTTACTACACAACCGATTATCAAACCAATAACACCGCTTTTTATGATACTGACACATTAACCTTTGTGCCCGATTCAGGCAGTAGTGCCCCATCAGAAAGTGATTATTATTATTCATTTGTTGAAGATACCAATGATAAAGTAGTCAACACCCTTGCCGATCTAAACGGTACTGATTACGTTATAGGCAATACCAGCAGTGGTTATTATGCTTATGATAACGCTTATATTAAGTTATATCGAAGCCGAGGATATTACGCTACTTCGAGCACACAAAACGTTTTAGAACCTGAAGCGGATACCAGTATTGATTACGGTAGTTCTGATGATGAACAAAATATCATTGCGCAGATGGGACAAACCATGGCATTTGATTCGTTTACTTACGATGACCAAAGTTACATCGTTGGAAGCGCTTCTGTGGCAACGTTTTATTACGATGAAGATGACGATGATAAGGATTATGACTCTGACTATACCGATGACACTGATGAAGAGTCTGTGTATAACTGCCTTAGTTATGACGAACCGGCATTTTATCCTGAATGTCAAAACTTTAGCTTCGCCACACGCGCTTTTATTTGGAATGTGTCTACAGGAATAGATCCAAATGAAGACAGCAATAAATTTGCTGTCGCCGATTGGGAGACCGATTCCGACGATGATAATTATGTCATTGATGATAATTATGCGTCACCCCAAGGAAGTGTCCGTGCTGCCACTATTGCTAATGCTGGCACATACTCAAGCTTACCTGTCTTGGTTGGTTACAATACGGAACTAGACGATGATTATGATGTTTTTGTAATGCAAGCTGCTATTTTTCTCCCCACGAGCACGACTGGCTTTAATGTTGAAGACAAGGCATGGACGACAACTTTTATTGAAGATGCCACGGTTGAAGTGGACGATTCATACATTCATAGCAATTCGGTTGCAACCGATATAAACCAAAATTTATTGGTCATTGGCTACGCTAAACGAGATGGTGATTATCCATCAGGTAATTCGGCGGGAAAACGCATGTTTATTACTGACGCAAACGACACTGAACCAGTAGCCAGTTTCTTTACCTCTCACGGAGAGAGTATTTTTTTTAGCAGCGCGGGAGGAACACCGAAAGCGATTAATAATTATAATGAAATTGTCGGTCAAGTCGATGCTGAATCAGCGACCGAAGTTGGTGGAAAAGAACGAGATCACCGCGGTTTCATTTATCCTTATTATGATACCGGAACCGATACGACAAGATTTGAACGTTTTGCCAGTCAAGCATGGTGGTTAGATGATCTGACCAATGGAGGTACTTATAGTTCTAGTAATAACCATTTTAGGATATTTGATGCCAGTGACATTAACGACGCTGGAGTGATCTCTGCAACGGCTACTCAATGCTTCGCCTCTGAAGATAGTGCGACATCTATCGAATATGATTCGACAGACCACTGGGCTTACTGCAACGAAGGCGACGGCGATGAACGCATTACTGCGGTTAAACTTATTCCGATTAACGGCGCAACCAGCGATGACATTTCGGAGCGAGAGGAAGACACGACCACCGTGTCACGCAGTGGTGGCAGTGTTAATTGGTTGTGGTTAATAAGTCTAATTGTAGCTATACCATACAGATATTGGACCAAACACCAACAATAATAATAAGAACTCAAATAAATTCAGGCTTACCATACTACATTGCTAATTGCCTTTTTTATTAAGCAATAAGTAGGCCTTATTTACTTAAACCGCTGTTTAAGTTGACACTATACGGCGGTTCAAACCTAGCTAATAGGCAAGGGGTAATAGCGACTAAGAGACAAGAAGTACTAACTAACCCCTTAAATTTCTAATATTGACCCATACACTGTTACAATGTTCTATCCTTTAACATTATAAGTTTACACAATGTACCAACTTTCCTTTTCTCTTAACGAATTTTTGCAAAAATATTGGCAAAAACAACCCACCATAATTAAGGGTGGCTTCAGAAATTTCCACGATCCTATCAGCCCAGAAGAACTTGCCGGCCTTAGCATGGAAGAAGAAGTCGATTCAAGATTTGTATCCAATCTTGATAATAATTGGTTAGCTGAACACGGCCCTTTCAACGAAGATAAATTCGTTTCGTTAGCAGAAACGAACTGGTCCTTAATTGTGCAGGCGGCTAATCATTGGCACTCAGAGGCGGCAAAACTAGTTACTCCATTTAAAACCATGCCCAATTGGCTATTTGACGATCTCATGATTAGCTATTCTGTTGAAGATGGAGGCGTTGGGCCACATATTGACCAGTACGATGTGTTTATTATCCAAGGTTTAGGTAGACGCCGCTGGAGAGTTGGAGAGAAAGACACTGGCCAATATGTTGAAACATGTCGTGCCAGTGCATTGAGACAAATAGAATCGTTCGATGCCGTTATAGATGACATTCTCGAACCAGGGGATATTTTGTACATCCCACCAGGGTTTCCACACGATGGCTACGCACTTCAACCATCCATGAGTTATTCAGTCGGATTCCGCTCACCAAAGGAGCAAGAACTTCTCAGTAATTTTGCCGATTATGTGTTAGCCAATGATATTGGTGATACTCATGTAGATACACCCAAATTAACTACGCAAAAGAATTTTGCTGAAATATCGACTAATGATTTCAATTCTTTAACTACAGCGTTGCGTTCTTCACTAAACGACAAAAAACGTTTACAAGATTTTATGGGTTGTATGCTTAGTCAATCGCGGCACCAATTAAATATCATCATTCCGGAACCTACATGGCAAGCAGATGAAATTATTCAATATTTGCAATCAGGCCATCACTTCCAGAAAGTAGATGGTTTAAGAGCGATCTATTTACAAGAGGATCCTGATACAAGTTATATCAATGGCGAAGTATTTCAGGCGCAACAAACGTCGCTCACATCGATTTTATGTAATCAAGATACAATATCCTTAGTACAGCTTAAGGACCAATTAGTGGATGAAAATCTTACTAACGACACTGTTTTAACAATCCAAACTCTAGTCAATAAAGGTTACTGGTACAGTGAAGAGTAATTGAGCCAAGTTGTTTACTATGCGCGAAGAATCAGATAGCAAACAAAAATTTTACAGCGCCACCTCCCTCATTACCTTTCGGTGAGGGAGTCGTCAATACACACTGCAATACACTGCAATACACTGCAATACACTGCAATACACTGCAAATAATCGTCTTAATAACACCATGTGATAGATAAAATGATCACTCAACCAATGTTCTTGTAAATAACTTAGGTCTCCATAATCATTAATATTTCACTATTTAACCGAATGCTAGAAAGTATCTCTTTACATTTGTTGAAACTACTATATTATATCCCTCGCTCTGGTAGACAGGGTTATTAATGAATATGTTTAGTAAAAGTAAATCCTCAGAATATCACCTTTACGTTGTATCCTTTGTTTTTTCCTTGGCTTCATAGTTACATTGAATAATTTGAGCTCTCAGTGCTATCGCAATTTAAAATGAATTTATTAAAGGGTATTACCATGTCAAAAACAACTGGTTCAGTAAAATGGTTTAACGAATCTAAAGGTTTCGGTTTCATTTCTCAAGACAACGGCGGCGCAGATGTATTCGTACATTTCCGTTCAATCGTTTCTGACGGTTTCAAAACTCTTGCTGAAGGTCAAAAAGTTTCTTTTGACGTAGAACAAGGTCAAAAAGGTCCTCAAGCTGCTAACGTTACTGCGTTATAAGTTTAGGATTAGTGCGAGCTCGGGTTTACCTGCTGCTCGCACAGCATTTTAGTTAAGTTGTTCACTTCCTCTCCTTATCTGTTTTATTCTCTTGTTATAAACATCTAATAATTTATTTTGACTCTTTTCTAATCTTATTCTTAATTCAAATCTCACAAATTAGTTTTGTTTTAGATACTCTGCTTTAGACAGAGCATTTTATTTGCATTATTCTACGAACCTAAGCAAAATTAACTCAGTTTGATAACCGACATAACACTATGACGACCAATATTGATATTGAATACCTACCTGATCCCAGCATTAGTTGTGCAGATTGCAAAGCGTGTTGCTGCCGACTAGAAGTAATGATACTTACCGATACTGGCGTACCAGAAGAGCACATACAAGTGGATCAATGGGGAGCAGAAACAATGCGCCAACTTGATGATGGTAAATGTTCTGCATTAGATCGCGAAACCAATATGTGTACTATTTACGAAAATCGACCTTGGGTCTGTCGTGAATTTGAAATGGGCTCATTCGAGTGTCAAGACGAACGAGCTTTGGGATTGGGTTTGTAATGATGCATTCGTTTAGAAACGAATCTTATTCTCTACCATTCCAACACCGTCAATACTAACAGAAACGGTATCTTTGTCAGATAACGCTTGTGTTCTACCCGGTGTCCCCATAAAAATCAAGTCCCCTGGTTTTAAAGTAAAATATTGGCTTAAATAACTGACTACTTTATCAACACTGTGGATCATGTTTTTTGTATTCTCTTGTTGCACCACTTTACCATTTAGTCGTGTAGTTAACAGAACATTTTCATAATCAATACCACGAGTAATCATACTGGATATCGGACCAAAACCGTCTGATGCTTTCGACCTCATCCATTGTAAATCTCGACCTTGCCAACTTCGCTCAGTAAGATCGTTGCCGGCTAGAACGCCAAACACAGCCTCTTTTACTTGAGCTGGCTCAATTTGTTTAACCTGTTTACCAATCACTATCACTAGCTCCCCTTCAAAGTGTACATTGTTCGCGTCTTTAGGTGCTTGGATTACCTCACCAGAAAGAATTAAAGATGATGGTAACTTAAGAAAAAGTGGTGGGGCTTGATTAGAAGGTGACGATAAATGACTAGCGAAATTCATACCGACGGCGAAAACTTTTTCCGGTACCGTTGGAATAAGCAACTGAATACTCTCTAAGGCAATCTTTTCTTGCGATAAGGTAAACTGGTCGAAAACGTTACCTTCAACAGGATAGACATTCTGGCCAATTACTTGACCATATTTTACCGAGCCGTTATCGGCATATCGAACAAATTTTTCAATATTGGCCAACGCGCTAAAAGAGCACAATAGCAGCGAACTAGCGATAATCCATTTCATGATAAATCCTTTTTAATCGTTAATTAGGCGGTTAACCATTACTCTGTTGCCTTATCCAGACAGAACTCGTTTACTCAACTCGTATTGTCTATCCATACCAATTAAGCTTCGCTTGTTTATGCCTAAAATTAACGCTATCGAGTTTGGTCATACAATCCACATTCAATACATAGATAACAACTTATACGTTGCGGGTATTAAATAGGATCAATGTTTACCTAATATACGCAAAAATGATATTAACGTTCTTCTAAAGGTGACTGTCCTTGTTCGCTTAACGATACGTTTTATGAGACGTCAATATTAATCGTCTAATACGCTATGACCAATCGTCACTTACCCAACCATCGATACTAGAGTCGTAATGATGGCCAGAGAAACGGTGAGGTACTGCGCTTTCATTGACGTTATCTGGATGGTCACTTAACAAATGTTGAATATGTCGAACCATGGGATCTGCACTGTGGGATCGTTGCTGTTTTTCCGCCGTTTCTTTAATTAATTGAAATCGATAGGTTTTACTGTTTCTTCTCATGTGCATATTCCTCTATTTGGTTAAGTGATAATTAACCATAGAAAGAGATCTAGCTAGCGTCAAATCAGAATAGCAGTACTAATTTTACCAAATTCGTCTTTATATTAGCGATTAATGAATAACAGAATTATTTGTATATAATATAACCTACTCATTTATTTGTTAATTATATATTAGCCGCTTATTTAATTGACTAATTCATAAATATGGCAGGGCAAGATTCAATCAATCTCAAAATTAATAATTTCGTCATAAAGTATAGCTGCTATGTTTATCTTGCAAAAAAACCAAAATTAATCATCACAACTTTTGCCGTACCACGATAATGAGATAGGCTTAAAGCCATAACGATTAACTAAATATTGCCCTGTTATCGATCGTTAGGGTGAAAAGTAAATCGTTATAGCCAAAACTAAAGCTAAATATTCCAACGTATATTGGCGATAATCGCTGTCATCGACCCTTCGGTAAAGAGCATAAATGGAGTATCAAGATAACGGCAATCCACACCGCGACGTGATATTTGCTCACATGGAATAGATACCGTAGTAAATCCTTCGTCCACGTTAGGTAAAAACGAAGTTATCTCAATGTGCGGAGCACTATTTAGTTCATGTCTATCCATAAAGGTTTGTAAGGCTAAATAGACAGGCTTATCAGCCATTTTCTCGACGTTAATATCAAAACAAATTTGCCCAACATGATTATCGTAACCAGATAGATCTTCCGAACTTCCATCACTAGTTTGCAGATAAAGGCAAGCTAGACGGCCTTTAAACTCGACTTTTACCGCATCTTGTTGCTGCTGGTAATTAAACGGAGACGTACTAATATCAGTCAATTGCAAACTGTTGTTTCTAGAAACATCGATACCTATTGGATGCAATGAGTCTGAAATTTTTAATTGATAATCACCAACTGTCGCCTCAACACCAAACATATGAATAGGGTGTGCAGCGATGCTAGCCTCCCCTTCAGATTCTATATCCAATGGTAGATTATCTAAATATCGGCCGTGTAATACATCGCCATAGCTAAGCCCATAACCGTATTCAAACAAAGGCTTATGTTCGCCAGTTGGATCTTGTTCATTATCGGGAACAACATAACCTGGGATGTGAGCTGGCATTCGATGCACTCGTGTACTGCGCTTTTTGTTGGGCCAACTAAATGATAAACGTCCAACAAAATCATAGCGTTGTTCACCACATTCATCGGCAATTAACAAGTCGGTGATCCCACGACCTTCGCTACCCGGCAAAAACCCAGCTATAAACGCTTCCGATTTAGAAATTTCTTCATTGACGTATAAAGGCCGGCCACTAAAGAATATAGAAATAACTTTTACACCAGCGGTATGCAGTTGGCGTATTTTTTCTAAATCGGCTTTGTAGCTTCTTTTCAGTGCGGCAAACTCTAACGTTTGCCAAGCCTTAATGTCGCCCATCATTTCCGCATAAGGATCTTCACCAAACACGACTATAGCAACATCCCCGTTGCTAAACGAAGATTGCAGTTCAGGATCATAAATGATCTGATCTTGCCCAAGTTCTTCTTCTAAGGCCATTTTAACCGTGGTTGCACCAGGAAAATCCGCTAGCGTATTCTCATCACCTTGCCACGTTAAGTTCCAACCACCTGATTGTTTTTGTAGGTCATCCGCCGCACTACCAGTTAATATGATTTTTTGTTCTCTCTTAAGAGGCAAAACACGATTGTTATTTTTCAATAACACCAACGACTTTCTCACAGCATCACGAGCAACTTCTCGATGCGCTTTTGCCCCTAGTAATTCTTGGTTACAAGCATAACTACGATGCGTTGGCTGCGGTTTATCCCATAAACCTGCGCGCATCTTGACGCGTAAAATACGTGCTACCGCATCATCTATTCTAGCTAAAGAGATAATTCCAGCATTCACATCTTCGATGGTCTTGTGATATACCTTTAACCAATGTTTGTGTACAGGGATCATTAAAATATCGTTACCTGCGTTGATAGCATAACTGGCATCATCGTCGGTACATTTACTCACTTCCGAATGACCGTGCCAATCGGTTACCACTAATCCATCGAATCCCATTTTGTCTTTTAAAACATCGGTTAGAAGATATTTGCTGCCATGAATTTTATGGTTATATTTACCTTCTATTTCCGGTGCAAAGTCATAGTTAGCCATATCATCCCAACTATTAAACGATGACATAACGACTTGAGCACCTGCATTTAAACCACTAAAATACCCCATAGCATGAATATTCCTTAGCAGATCTTCACTGTAGTTATTCACTCCGCGGTCAACTCCCATCAAAGTACCACCATCGCCAACCCAGTGTTTCACGTTAGAGATAACATGCTTGTCACCTTTTAATTGTTCTGCTGAACCTTGTAAACCTTGAACCATTTTTTCTGCATAGCTGTAGACTATTTCAGGGTCTTCTGAATAGCCTTCATAGACTCGGCCCCAACGTAAATCTCTTGGTGTTGCTACCGTTGGTGCAAATGTCCAGTCTAATCCTGTCGCGGCAATTTCTATTGCCGTTATTCGGCCAATTTGTTGTATCAGCTCTGGATCACGGGCACACCCTAAGCCAATATTGTGCGGAAAAACTGTTGCACCGAAAACATTGTTATGCCCATGAACGGCGTCGGTCGCCCACATGAATGGAATTCTAAACGGCCTACCCTCAAAGGCTTTTTCTACTGCAAACCAATACTCATCTGACTTACTTGCCCAATCTTCGGCTGAAGCATGTTTATCTTCATTGGGCCAGGCTCCACCACCATTTAATATTGACCCTATTTTATACTCGGTAGCTTCTTGAATAGAGATGCCTCGAATATCTGGCTGAATCATTTGACCCACTTTCTCTTGTAAGGTCATTAAACCAACAATACGTTTAATTTCAGCTTCTTGTGACGCATCGGTTTGAATTGCAGATTGAATTTTTGGCCAATCCAGAAAGTATGGGGTAATAAATGGCGATGTCATAAGTTGTTCCTAATAGTAAAAGACCGTAAGTCGATACGTCCGAATAAGCGAATATTATCGTCAATATAAGTATTATTCTGCTAATATAACGACACAAAAGAGGAAATAAACGACATGAGCTTGATCTATACTTTAGAAACCCATTTGAAATACCCACACTTAAAATTTGCGTTAACTCATGGAACTCACTATCAAGATTTCCCTTCACATTGTCACGATTTTTCAGAACTGTTTATTGTGGTAAAAGGTACCGCTACCCATACGGTTGCGGATCACCGCTATCCTCTCTCTCAAGGAGATGTGTTCGTCATTAATGGCCAAGTGGAACACGGTTTTACCAATGTAGATGAGTTGGTTTTGATCAATCTAATGTTTGAATCACACTTACCTCTTTTTGAAAATTCATCCCTTAAATTATTACCCGGCTATCAAGCGCTATTTACTATCGAACCGCTAGCAAGGCAACAAGCTGACTACACCGCAAAGTTAAACTTAAATTCAAACCAGTACGCCGAAGTAGAACGCATTGTCCAAACCATTGACGACGAATACAGCAATGGTCAAACAGGATTTGAAACCATGTTAACCGCGACACTGCAGCAATTAGTCATTACGCTAGCTCGATTTTATCAAGGTGATAATGTGCAAATGAATAGCTCGACTATGATACTAAGCCGAGCATTAGTTTACTTGGAAGAACATTTTCGACGCGACGATTTACGCACAGAGCAAATAGCCAATGCCTCATATGTAAGCACTAGGCAATTAGAGAGACTGTTTCGTTTGTATTTACAAACCACGCCAAATAAATATATCAAAGATAAAAGACTCAATTACGCTTACCAACAATTAGTCTCTGATTCAGAACTAACTATTCAACAAATAGCAGACCAAGCTGGCTACTCAGATAGCAATTATTTTTCAAAATGTTTCAAAGCACAATTTGGGCAAAATCCAAGTCAATATCGTAAGGACAAAACGTCTGAACCTGTATTTATTGTTTGATGACCAAATATGATCCAAGTTTAACAACGCCAAGCATTAGCTAACCTGGCGGCTAATTCAAATAGAAGCACGATCAAACAAAATTAAACATTGTATAAATAGAACAATCTATTCAAACTACACCAGTAAAAACCAACTCTTTAGCAATTGATATAAATCGTAACCGAATTAAGGCAAGCAGATGTTAGAAGAACAACAAAACAATCCACTACATGGTTTAAAACTTGAAGATATGGTCAAGGAGCTAGTTGATTTCTATGGTTGGGATATATTGGATACCGCCATGCGTTTTAATTGCTTTCATACTAACCCTTCTGTCGCTAGCACTGTAAAGTACTTAAGAAAATCAGAATGGGCACGAGAAAAACTTGAAGCGTTTTATCTATCTCGCTTTAAAAGAATGCCAAAACCGACAGAAGCAGAGCGAGAGATTCCACCACGCATGCGAACCTATCCGGTGCACATTAAACCAAAAGAACCGATGAAATTAACTGTCGAGTCCATTTTAGACTCTCAAGCAAAAGCCGCTTCAGACTATAAAGCTAAAAAAGCACGTGAGAAAAATTTTCGCCGATAATATAAGTTTACTATCCGTATTTTAGTATAAAATTTACCAAGCCTAATTGAGTATCAACGCTTTTATTAACGTTGACACTCAATTATCAAATTAGAGTCGCTTAGGCTATGCGATAAAGCAAACGGCACAATTCGGGCAGTTGTTTAATTTGTTTTACTGTGACTGCATTCGAATGAGACTCTGCAGACGGGTTAAACCAAATCGCCTCTATACCGAGTTGTTGCGCAGGAAAAATATCATTCTCTAAACTATCGCCAACCATTATAACTTGCGTCGCATTGACAGATAATGTCTGTAAGATCGCTTGAAAAAACTCACTAGAACCTTTACCTACTCCCAGATTATTTTTACATAAATAGCCCTCAATATAATCTGATAACTCTACGCGATCAAACGCGATTTTAATATCTTCAACCGAAGAATCGGCTGCATTTGTCGCGACAAAAATTCGATAATCTTGGCTTAGTAACGCCAATGTCTGCTTAGCACCAGAAACGGCCTGGACCTGATCCCACAAACACATTTTGCCAGTCTGGTTGGGGTTATCAATCATTAAGGTATCGCCCCAATCGAAAAGCACAATTTTCATGTTATCGCTCCTAATTACTTATACCGTTCTGCTCATAAATCGACTATTAGGATCAAGTTGATAATCTGCAAAAGGTTGACAGTATTCAAATCCATACTTTTTATAGAGTTCTCTGGCCGGTTTAAAAAAAGCCATCGATCCAGTTTCTAGACTTAACGTTTGATAACCTTGTTCTCGTGCGAACATTATCACATACTCCAATAACGCAGAGCCCACTCCCTTGTTTCTAGCGTTCGTTGCCGTTCGCATCGATTTGATTTCGGCATGCTGACTCGTTAACGTTTTAATAGCAATGCAGCCCAATAATGAACCTTGCTCCCATCCACTAAAAAAAGTGATATGCGAGGCTTTCAATTCACCAACATCTAGAGCGTGTACACTTTCTGGAGGAGAGGTCGCCAGCATATCTTTCATATGTTCTTGCAATAACCTCACGACATCGCCACTAGTTAAATCATCAATTTTAATCAACATAGTGTCTAATCTCTTTGATTAATTACAAAGTCCAACCCACCCACAATAGCCGCAACTTGAGCTCGATTACATTCATCATTTGTGACGCCGTCACTATCAGGATAGACTTCAGTGGTTGTACTAAAACGACTATTTGTTATCCCCCCGCATAAACCAAGTTGTTTCATCGGGTAATGAATAACCCCATGTTGCATCACTGTCGAACCAATAATATTGCCGTCTTCATCTGGCTCAGCAATGTGAGTAACCCTACTGACTGATTGGATGACCGCTTGTTGGAAATCCGCTTGAGGATTATTTGAATCGGCAACTGTATAAAAACCATCTGGAATTTCACCTTGAAGGTAATCGGTACCGTCCCGTGCGGCTAATGCTCGACGAAATTCACTTTCATCACTATCGGTAGTTTCGTGTAAATCGAAATGAACAAGAATAGTATCATTATACTTTTCAACGAGCTTTAACAGAGCCGCCGCTTCAGGTGCAGGACTCTCAGGATAAAACGAGCGGTTTGGATCAATGGCTAACGCATTCCACCTATTGATTACTTCGTATGCCCATGGACTAACACAAGGCACCACTAAAAAATTGAATTCTGTTTGATAACACTCAGATTGCTCTTTGAGAAACAGCAACACGCCTTGCACTCCACTGGTTTCGTAACCATGAACTCCACCGGTAATAAGTACCGTTGGTTTACTTGGATCCCATTGAAGTGTTTTTAATACATAAAGCGGATAAGATTTGTTTTGGTATTGAATCAAACCATATTGATCAACCAGAAAACGGTCAGCTAGTTCAACGATTTTAGCAACCACTTCATCCTGATAGCTTCTCATTGGCGTAATATTCTCTAGCCATTGCTTCTTTTCTCTTTCGCCCCATTTTTTTCCTTTCGTCCCTATGGGATAAAATTCGTTCATCGTTTCACTCTCATATTAGTCGATTATTTCGCTAGGTAATGTGCATAATCACAACAAGTCTTGGTTTGGTTTAACCAATCAGGTTCCACAAAAGGTCTGATAGCCATTATCATGGTCCAGAGGCAAATCCTGATACAAAGCGGTAGCTTCTTGTTGTTCATAAGGCTTTCGCAATACCTTTAAAAAATCCAATGCTGAATCATTACTGCCCGTTTGTTTGCACTGTTCTAGTACTTTTTCAACGTGGTGGTTGCGTGGAATGATCACAGGGTTATTTGTTTGCATCAATGCCAACGATTTGGCCATGTTCGAATCTCGTGCTGATTGGTCTTGCCTCACAATAGCTAACCATTTATCTAGCCATTCAGGATCCAATTGGGTTAATGAAGGATCGCTCATGCTAACCACTTGAGTAAGTTCATAAAACTGTTGGGTATAATCTAACTTATTTAATTGCATCAAATCGAGTAATTCATCTACTAACTCATTGTGACCTAACGTCAATAAACCTAACTTATTGTGCATCATTTGATAATAAGCCGATTTATATTGCTCGGTTATGTTTACTATCCGCTGTTCTAGCTGTTTGATAACTGCGTCTTTATCACCTTCTATTAATGGAATTAGACATTCCGCGAGTCGAGCCATATTCCATTGCATAATGGAAGGTTGATTGGCAAAGCAGTAACGACCATTTCCATCAATGGAGCTAAAAACGGTTTCAGGGTGATAAACACCAAGCATTGCACAAGGCCCATAGTCGATAGTTTCTCCTGAAATCGTCATATTATCGGTATTCATCACACCATGAATAAAGCCAACACGCATCCAATGGACGATGGTTTTTATCTGTTGTTCAATAACAGCATCTAAAAATAATATGGCCCGACGTTCATCATCCAAATCAATCTCTGGGTAATGTCGAGCAATAGCGTAATCTAAAAGGGTCGATAAAGATTGACTATCGCCTTGCGCAGCAAAGTATTGAAAAGTGCCAATTCTGATGTGACTCTGTGCTATACGAGTGACTATCGCACCCGGTTCAGTCAGTTCGCGGTACAATGTTTCTCCTGTTGTAACAACGGCGAGAGTGCGAGTTGTCGGCACCCCAAGTGCGTACATGGCTTCACTCATCAAGTATTCTCTTACCGCTGGCTTAAACGCACATCGTCCATCTCCACGGCGAGAGAACTGAGTGGCTCCCGAACCTTTTAATTGAAGGTCGACTCTACGTCCATTTGGCAAAATAAGTTCACCTAACAGATGAGCTCGACCATCGCCAAGTTGCGGGTTAAAACCGCCAAATTGATGCCCAGCATAAGCTTGAGCAAGTGGAATTGAACCATCCAAAGTCGCATTGCCAGAAAAATACTGTGCCGCATCTTGTTTGATATCTGGGCCAATCTGACAGCCGTCCGCTAACGCTTCATTCCACAAAAATAGCTGTGGTTGGATAACGGGTTCAGGGCTGATTTGTTGGTAAAAGTCTGAACCCAACTGGTAATAACTATTCTCTAGCTGCACAATATTTTCCATAAATACGAATCATTATCTGTCTATAATGACGGAAATCACCCAATTTACAATTACAAACGTCAACAACAGCGGATACGAAATGGTTGAGACTATATTAAGGTGATGAGTAAATAGACAAAAACAAAAAGCAAAACCACTCAATAACATCCATCCGTTTGCATCAATGATAAAAAACATAAAAATTGCATACTAGACATTTAATTCTTAGATAATTGATTACCTTTTTTACATAAATGTAATAAAATATGTACGTTTCTTAACAAGTGTCACTTTCGCTAATCAAGTCTGCCAATAAGAGTTGTAAATGAATAACAAAAGCCAACGTCCCCTCTACATACCCTATGCAGGTCGCGCATTACTAGAAGCGCCATTGCTTAACAAAGGCAATGCATTCAACAAAGAAGAACGCGCACTGTTCAATTTAGATGGCCTTTTACCAGAAGCCATCGAGTCAATAGAAGAGCAAGTCGATAGAGCTTATCAACAATATCAAAGCTTTGAATCCGACATGGATAAGCATATTTACTTGCGTAATATCCAAGATACCAATGAAACGCTTTTTTATCGCTTAGTAGAAAATCACATTACTGAGATGATGCCGATTATTTATACTCCGACAGTTGGGGCGGCATGCGAAAATTTCTCCAACATTTATCGACGCGCGCGCGGTTTGATCATTTCTTATCCAAACCGTGAACATATCGAAGATATGCTCAACAATGCATCTCGTAACAATGTCAAAGTCATTGTGGTCACCGATGGTGAACGAATTCTTGGTCTTGGCGATCAGGGTATAGGTGGTATGGGCATCCCTATTGGTAAACTTTCTTTATATACCGCTTGTGGCGGCATAAGCCCTGCTTACTGCCTTCCGGTTGTACTTGATGTTGGTACAAACAATCCGCAACGATTATCTGACCCGATGTATATGGGGTGGCGACACCCTCGTGTGAGCAAACAAGAATACAACGCTTTCGTAGACGATTTTATTCAAGCAGTAAAAAGTCGCTGGCCAGAAGCTCTGATTCAATTTGAAGATTTTGCGCAAAAAAATGCAATGCCACTTCTAGAACGTTACAAAGACGAAGTATGTTGTTTTAATGACGATATTCAAGGAACGGCAGCCGTTTCAGTCGGATCATTGTTAGCCGCGTGTAAAGCGGCAAAATCGGAACTGAGTAAACAACGAATTGCCTTTCTAGGGGCGGGATCGGCAGGCTGTGGCATTGCTGAAGCGATCATTGCGCAAATGGTGTCTGAAGGGATATCTGATGAGCAAGCTCGTTCACAAGTTTTCCTTGTCGATCGCTGGGGTGTGCTCGCTGACGATATGCCTAACCTATTAGATTTCCAGAAAAAATTGGTACAAAAACGCGCGGTGCTAGATGAATGGGATACCGAAGGTCACGATGTTTCTCTGTTGGAAGTGATGAAAAATGGAAAACCTACCGTACTAATTGGCGTATCCGGCGCACCTGGATTATTTAGTGAAGATATTATCAAAGAAATGCATAAGCATTGTGAACGCCCAATTGTTTTCCCTCTATCTAATCCAACCAGTCGTGTAGAAGCGCTACCAGAAGACATTCTACGCTGGACCAATGGGGAAGCCTTAGTAGCAACAGGCAGTCCATTTGCTCCTGTGGTTATAGGAACAAAAACGTACCCCATTGCCCAATGTAACAATAGTTATATCTTCCCTGGCATAGGATTAGGGGTTTTAGCTGCTCGTGCACGCAGGGTGACTGATGAAATGCTTATGGCTTCAAGCCGAGCATTAGCAGAGTGTTCTCCCCTTGCTATTAATGGCTCTGGTGCACTATTACCACCATTAGAAGATATACGAGAAGTTTCCATTAAAATCGCCTTTGCGGTGGCCAAAAAAGCAATGGAACAAGGTGTCGCTTCTCAAAGAACTGACGAGAGGATTAGACAGAAAATTCAAGAAAATTTCTGGACGCCTGATTATCGCCCTTATAAACGCTCTTCTTTCTAACCGAACGTAAAATAAAGGGTGCGCATAAAGATGCCACCCTTATTATTGATGATTAAATGGCTATATCTACATAACACTAACAAGTAACATCTACGCAATATTATTCACTTCTGTACGTAGACAATCAAAGTAAAAAGTGCAAGCTCATGTTTTATAAATAAAAACACAACTTGCTCATTGACATGACTATTCAAATTAGTCTACTGTTGCTCCATTATGAATTATGATGACATAGTAAATATAGATGCCTCACTTAGATATAATAAAATCAATCTCATCGAATGCAGTTTTTTATGGGAAAAATCGCGTTGGGGCTCGCGTAATACAAATCTTTATTATTTCAATGCTGCTCTCTCCATTATTCTTAATCCCGATTTCTAATTATTTAATTTCGTTAAAAACACACTCTATACTGCAGAATATCGAACTCGAATTTGAAGACGAGATCACGCAGCTTTCTTATTTACTCGACTCTGAACAAATCAATCGCTCTTGTGAGGACAACTTAACTAATCTAAGAAAAAGTGTATTTAATTCAAATCGTGCTAAAGAGATCGGTATTTTTGACAAAAATGGCAAAATATTTTGTACCAGTAATCATGGTGAAACATCTTTTTACCTTTATCCAAGCATGATATCTCGCTTAGATAAAAGTTCTAATAATGTAACGCTCAGTTACACCGAAACAAAATTTAGTAAAGCACGCAGTGTTACATTAATATTTTCTAATCAAACTGGGGAAGGTCTCAGTGTACTTATTCCTCCACGTTATTTAACTCGATATATCGACAGACAACTTTCCAATGAAAATATTGAATACAAATTAAAAGTGATATCAAGAGATCTAACAGATAAGGTATTTTCATACGATTTAGTTCGCTACTCAACACAATCGAAAATCTATCCAATTCAACTAGAAGTTAGTATTACACCAATGTATTACCTTTCGCAGTTCTTGCGATACAGTTGGATATTTATTGTATTGGCAAGCTTGGCATCCATTACTTATGTATTTAGGCAACAAAAAATTCTCTACGAGAATAGCCTAGAAAATTCGCTGCGTTGTGCGATTACTAACGACTATTTGGAAGTTCACTACCAGCCTATTATGAATAATAAAACGGGTAAAACCGTTGGTTGCGAAGCTTTATTGCGTTGGAAAGATCCGCAACAAGGCTTAATATCACCTAATATTTTTATACCATTAGCTGAAAAGCTCGAGTTAATCGAAGCTGTAACAAAAATAGTGGTAAGCAAAGTGATTTACTTTTTGCGCTCAAAAGAATCCGTATTGGAATCACTTTATATTAGTATCAATATTAGCCGAAGTGTTATTCTGAAACCTTCTTTTGTTGCCTTCATAGAAGAACTGGTAAGCGCAGATCCAGAAATAGCAACCAGGATAATATTCGAAATAACTGAGGATAATAACTTTAGCCCAGACGAATTGATTACCTTACAAGAACATTTAACAACATTGGCTGGCTTTGGATTTAAATTTGCAGTTGACGACTTTGGAACAGGCTATTCCGGTTTAAACTTTATTCGCCAGTTTCCATTTAGTTATGTCAAAATAGATCGTGTCTTCGTTAAAAACCTGAGTAATGATTCAACCATTATCGCGTTGTTAGAATCCATGAAAACACTTTCGGTACAGCTTAATATGACAGCCATTGTTGAAGGAGTAGAAGAACCTTCTCAACTAGCAATACTTGACTCTTTAGGCTTTGAATACATCCAAGGATTTTAT
The DNA here is from genome assembly GCF_047302445.1 of Vibrio sp. MA40-2. Classification (NCBI taxonomy): domain Bacteria; kingdom Pseudomonadati; phylum Pseudomonadota; class Gammaproteobacteria; order Vibrionales; family Vibrionaceae; genus Vibrio; species Vibrio sp. MA40-2. The sequence continues at coordinate 204,714 of NZ_CP178627.1, read as the reverse complement.
TTTTCTAAGCCTCTGCCTAACGTTGAACTTATTGAATTCCTACAAAAATAGGACCGATAAAAATAGTACCTTCCACATGCCTATAGCAATAACTCCCTTCACTAATCACGATTTAGACATAAAAAAACAGAGAAGAAACGATATTCTTCTCTGCTAAAAATTACGGTCTAATAATATTAAGGGAGTAGTAGATAGTGGATAATTCATTCTCATGTACACACTTCTTTTTACAGTGCAGCATGTAAAATCTATCAATATTCCTTTTTATCGAGATACTTACAGACTTCGCAGAAATTAGGCATTAATCCAAGAAACCATAAATCTAGTAACTTGTGCTATTTGCTTACGATGCAAGATGGTATCATTTTTAGTTAAGGTATTTATGTGGTTGATTGAGTTGCAGCTCGATATCAACCTTTGAACTAACAAGATAATAAGTCTCAAATGAGCTATTAACAAGTAATTAAATAACTAATAGTCAACTATAAATCTCAATTGAGACCTTTATCCGAAAAAATAAGTTAAACAGTATGGTCGCTACAAATCTAATTGCTAACTATACATTTTTGAAAGGTCATGAATTCACCAATAACTTAAAGGTGTTACTTGGTTGCAAAAATTTGCATGAACTTTCTGAAGTTACTGGTATACCAAGATCCACTTTTAGCACATGGAATATGAAAGATAGAACCTCTTATGAGCTCATATTGCGGATTCACTTGACGCTAGATATTCCCATCAGAGATCTATGCTTGGGCTATCAAACCTCAAGTAGCAATAACAATGATCAGTTAAGAGTTGCAGAACAAACTCACCCTTATAATTTGGTGACAGATAAAACCCGATCTTTATCCCATCAAAACACCACAACAATAGAAACCTTTTATCTTAAAAATGGTCAACTGGGCAATAAACATACAACTATCTTCGATTCCGATCTATTTGCCGATTTCGATGATGCTTATTTATTAGCCGTTAAAGAGTCAAACCATATTTCAGTAATTGACACATTGTCCAAACAGGCTATTAGCGGGATTTACCTTATTAATATTGATGGGCTACTCTCAATGAACCACTTACAGCGCCTGCCAGGTAAACAGTTAGCTATTTTATTTAATAATTCACTGCTCAACGTAAATGAAAGTGATATCGAAATAATAGGAAAAGTAGTGACCGAGATAAAGACGGTTATAACCTAGTATCGTTCAACACATGAATCGATTAAAAACGTCCTTTTTAACTTTAGTCGGTTTAGGCACTGACTCAATTAAGTAAAGTGGATAATTCAACCGAGTGGATAACCATGGGTGTACAAGTTCCTTGGGTGATCTTGCTCAATATAATACCATAGTTAGCACCTAATATTGGTGATGGTGTAAATAACGCCAATTCAACTTGGTATTGTTCACTTTCACTAACTAATAAAGCCGTTGATTGCTGTATGTCTGTTAGTTTGGCAATATCTGCTAGCTGAACATAGTGACATGTACCACCAACCTTAGAGGGTGAATAACAGCCATTTAATAAAACCACTGTTATGACTATTAATGACCTGACTATTAATGGCCAAACACGACCAAGCATATTATTCATCACCGAAGTCAATTATTCTTTCGACCAAATAAGGTTCTGCTTCTTGATAGAAAAGATCGTTAAATTCTCTGAAAGCCAAAACTTGCTCATAATTCTCTCTAAAACAGACCGTGCTTACTTCTTGCCAACTTTGATTTGCCCAATAGTAACTGCGTTCAATGTCTTGCTGCTCAGAGGGAAATTCACCTAACCCGACGTTGCTAGTTACTCGTTGTTTGTATAAACGTGCTACGTTGGTTAAACGTATTGCATCTTGAAGAGGCTCACCACAGGTTTCGATAAAATGTTTCGGTAATTCAATCATTACCTGATCGTTTGCTAGAAAAAATGGCATAATATTTTTAGACAGTGCAATAGGAACAATACCTAAATTGAAATCTGATGGTGTTGTAATACTGCTTCTACGAGTTCCTGTGAAGTGAAGGGTGTACTGTGGCAGACTCACTTCAATTTGATAAATTCCCATCATATTGGCGACCGGTAATTTAAAACTAAATTCACTCGTCTCAGCAGGAAGCTGAAAGTAACCATTTTGGTCTGTTTTAACTTTTTTTAAGGTATATAAATCCCGAATTTCAACATCGATTAATGGTTTACCAGTTTCTCGATCAACCAGCGTACCTTGCCAGTTAGGTGAGATGTATTCGGTACGTATGATGGGAATACAGGCGGTTATCATTAAAATTAGGCTCAACGCTATGATTAGTCGGTGCTGTACTCTACGTAAAATCATTATGCGCACCCTTCAACAAATAATACATCAGGCACTATCCCAGCCTTTATCAGTTCTATTTTCCCGCCGATATAGTCAACCACTATTGCTTTAGATTCGTCTTGATTGTACCAGCGTAGGTACACGCCATTTTCATATTCATGTAGAGCGACTTCAATTTCTGGATACAGTCGCTTAAAAGAAGAGAGAGTCATCGTACCCTTTGATAAACCATAAAAAGGACTGTCCGATTTAATTAATTGGATATCTGAGCTATCTAAACGCACAATAACACCATCCACCACCATGACACTAATGCTAGGATAAGCGTCAGTTCTCACATATTGACAACCTTCTACTTGCTGCCCATGTGGTTTAAATTCTACAGAAGCGCTCTTTAACGGTTGACCAAAAACAATACGCCCCAAACCATTATGCTGTACTTTTTCTGTATTTGCATAAACACCCAAACTAGTCGCTGCAAAACTGACGCTAACAAAATACCATAAAATAACGGCTAAATTTCTCATACATTCTTTACCATTTTAATTAGATCCCACGCCTGTCCGTTAAAAAACCTCGACCCTTTAATTAACTCTTTTTGTTCGAAGCCAAGTTTTTTATAACAAGCAATCGCCGCTTTATTGTGAGCAAATACACTAAGAGTGAAAACGTTCAACTTATATCGATTTATTGCCATCTTCATTACTAACTTTAGCATAATAATTGAATAACCTTTTGCTTGGTGTTCTGGATGTATAAACACGCGACATATTCGATATTGAGATGATGACATTTTATATAGCTCGATAAAGCCCACCGGTTTATCCTGTACCACAAATAAAAAAGGTAGAGCTTGCTGTTGACTATAGTGTTGATGTAACTGTTTTTCGGTAAGTGGATATTTAAATTGTGGTCCACCCCATAGATAATTCAGTGCATCAGAATCAATCCACTTTAGCAATAAATGAAAATGCTCTGATCCAAATGGAATCAACTCCGTTTTCATTGTTTTAGCCTCAATCGTTTGCATTACTCATCCAACTTTGCTTCAGTTAACAACCCAGCATAAAGCCCGTTTTGTGCAATCAACTGTTGGTGGTTACCTCGCTCTACTATTTTACCTTTATCCAATACCAAAATAGTATCTGAATGACGAATGGTGCTCAAACGATGTGCAATAGCGATCACGGTCTTTTCTTTAAAGAGACGCTGCATTGCGCTCTGAATTAGATCTTCTGTTACTGAATCAACTGAGCTGGTGGCTTCATCTAACATTATAACTTGTCCACCTTGTGCCACCGCCCGAGCAAATGAAATTAACTGAGTTTGGCCAACAGAAAGGTTGGAACCATTTTTATCCAAACAAAAATCATATCCACCCGGTAATTGCTCAATAAAACGGTCCGCATAAACGTACTTGGCTGCCTGTTCTACATCCTGACGGCTTATCTGCGGTTTACCTAAGCCAATGTTAAATTGCACCGTTTCTTCAAACAAATATACGTCTTGCATCATTAATGAAAAAAGATGCATTACATCTGGTATTGCGATTTGAGAAAGCTCAATTCCATTTAATAGTATCTGTCCTTGATAATCTTGGTATGTTTTGGCAATCAAACGTAAAATGGTCGACTTTCCAGAACCCGTTGAACCAACTAAAGCGATCTGCTGACCTCTTTTTAATACAAAAGAGACCTCTTTTAGTACATACGGAGAATGGTCGTTATAACGAAAACTCACTTGCCTAAATTCAAGGCTAACAAACTCATCCAACGATGGTTTAACTTGTTCACTAGGGAGTAGATCTCGTCCCTGCTCCTCTAACGGTTCAGTGAACAGTTCTTCAATATGATCAAAGGCTGCGAATGAGCTTTGAATAGAAGCAATTTGAGATGTGAAATCTCGAATCGGTACAAAGACCTTTTCTAAGGTATTAATAAATGCGATTAAAACCCCAACAGTTAGCGCACCTTCAATAACTAAGCCAAAGCCATACCACATCATTAACGCCATAGTGATAGAGGTAACACCAGAGATGAAAGCAAATAAGATGGCATCATATTTATTCGCTTTCATCTGAGCTTGCAAAAATTCGTTAGTAAAACCTTGATATTTTTGCTCAACTTCGTTTTCGGCACGATAGAACTGCACCGTTTTAACCCCGAGTAATGCTTCTTGAAGAAACCCTGTACTGCGCGCTAAAACTGAACGAGTGATCTGGTGCATTGCTCGTAATCGATTACGAACGTGAATAGTTAAGTACATTACTGGCGGCATAACAATCAATACAATCAGGGTCAGCTTCCAGTCGATAACACACATCATTATTAACAGAGCGATGGTATTCAATGAGTCTTTTACCAAGCCAACTATCGATTGGATAAAAGATTCGCCAATGGTTTCTAGATCACTGGTTAAACGAGAAAGTGTTACACCTGTGGGCTTATTATCGAAATACTGTCTTGGCAGTTTTAACACTCGATCAAAAAGCACCGAACGTATATCGGTAATGGTATATTGTCCCGTCTTGCGCAAATTGTACGCATAAGTGGTATCAACAATATAATTGGCTATCAGCACCAAAACCAGATAGAAAATATGCAGCAATAATCCATCCATATTTCTATGCGCCAAATGCTCATCTATCACTTGAATAATCAACCAAGGAAACAACAGATTGGTAATAATAGATAACGGCAACATCGCAATACCAAGCCATGCGGAACGTTGGTATTTTTTAGCGTACTTTAAGAAGTGCTTTAGATATTGAATATCTGTGCCTTTCATCATGCTTGTGCCTCGATATCATTCTGTTGTAACTGCCATGTTTGATAATAATAAGGACATGATTTAAGCAAACTATGATGATCGCCTTTGGCAATAACCTTACCTTCCGCCAGCACAATAATCTCATCCATATACTCAAGCGCATTAACTCGATGGGACACGACCAAAACTGATTGATGAGTCAGTTTATCAAACAAACCTTGTAGAATTTTACGTTCGGTCTCGTAGTCAACTGCCGAGAGGACATTATCCATGATGATTAAATCTGCAGGCTGAAGTAGCGCCCGCGCTATACTCAAACGCTGTTTCTGTCCGCCAGACAACATAATGCCTTTTTCGCCCACCAGAGTTTGTTCACCATTTTCAAAACGAGAAACATCGCTAGCCAACTGACTCAAGGCCAGGGCTTCATTAATTTGTTTGTTATTTATATCGTTTTTCTGGCTACCAAATCGAATATTGTCTTGGATCGATGCAGAAAATAAGTATGGATCTTGCGTCACTGTCTTAATATAACGGCGAAGGTCACGTCGAGCGAAAGTGGTGATATCTTTGCCATCCAAAAAAATCGAATTTTTCGGAACATTCAAGTGATGATTCAGACAATTCACCAACGTGGTTTTGCCCGACCCTATACCGCCTAATACCCCTATTTTTTTGCCCGTAGGAATATCAAAACTGATGTTATCCAAAGCTAATCGTTGTTCACCTTGATAGGCAAAACTCAAGTTCCTGACAGAGACCGTTTTACCTTGTAGTTGCTCCACGTCAACATCTGACAGCGTAACCGTATCTTGCAGCGGAATTTTCGCATTTAAGATAGTCTGTATACTGTCGATACTGACCATGCCACGCTGATAAATCGTCGCTATTCGCCCCAATTGCATCAGTGGCATCGCGAGCAACACCGAATAAGTAAGAAAAGCGGTGATTTCACCAAGAGTTAATTGTTCACTCATTAACATATGACCGCCAAGTCCAAGAATAAGAATTTTCATCAAGTTATTGGCATAATCTAGAATGGGTATATAAAAAACCTGTATGCGAGTAATCTTCATTCTACAGTTTAATAACTGTTGATTAAGCTTCTCTACTTCTGCTTTGACCCAAGGCGACATTTGCTGATTTTTAATCAGATCAATACCAGACAAGTAGCTCATTAATTGTGCTGAGAAATTTTGTAATCGCTGCATATGTTCCATATGCAATTTTTTCATTCGCTTAAAACCAATGCGAAAAACAATGAATGCCGCGACTATGGGAACCAAGGAATATAACATTAGTTCCGGTGAAATACGCCACATCCATAACGGAGTTAAAGATAATGCCAAAAAAGCATTAAAGAACTGCAAGAAGCCTGCACCAAACAATAAACGCACACCACTTAGGTCATTGTTCATGATAGAGATGATTTTTCCTGAAGCAAACTGCTGATGAAAACTATTAGGCAACCTATTCATTTTTTTCAACAGTGTATTTTTTAAGTCCGCTTCTGTAATCCGACCTGGATTAAGAGCATAAATGCGGGAAAAAATACGAGTAACAATCATAGCGATAGCCATAACCACAACAATTAGAACATAGTTCTTTAACTGATGATAATCAGCTTCTGATGCGTTATTTATTAAATCTATCGCCAGTTGTATATAACGGGGAATTTCAACTTGGAGCCAGTTCACTAAAAATATAAAAATAATCGCCAACGAATACGACTTGCGATTCATATATAAAAAATGAAGGATAAATTCTCGTTTGGTCATGCGATATATTCTTTTATGGCTGCTGTTTGTTGTTTTTTAGGTGTTCGAGGTCAAAATGCTCAATGCAGGCTTGCACAATACACTGCCGTGGATCATCAATTTGTTCTAACTCGTCTAACAACCATTCGGGTAATCGTACCGGACGTGTTTTTACGCCCGGTTTACGACCACAGCCCGGTCTAGAACCACCTCTATTACAACAGCGCTCTCGGCCATCAGAAAACTTTTTCAAAATAAATCCACATTTTCTCTCAATTTGATTAGTGTACACTTTTCAAATTAAGATCGCATTGTGTATTTAGCCAAAAGCAGCCATATGAATATAAATCATCAACCTTTCGTTATAATTTCTGCTCCTCCAAGTGATTGGTAAAGCTTAATTTGTGTGACCAGTTGATTAAATTGGTTTTCCAATAGAGTGGATTCTATACTACGTCTTGATTCCATGGCATTAATCCAATCAATCATATCACTCGCACCATATTGATATCTGCTAGAGTAGATCGCCTCTATTTCTTTAGCATTGAAATATTGTTCTTGATATACCTCACCTTGGTAACGGTAACTTGCTTTTATCGCTAGTAAATTATCGACTTCCTCAAAGGCTTGATAAATAGTATCGCGATAATTAATCACCGCCATTTCATAGTCGATTTCAGATATGTTTTTGTTGAGTTTCATCTCGTTCCATTCAAGGAATGGTAATGAAATACCGCTGCCTAATGTCGCCACTGGATTTTGCAGTATTCCTAATAAATAACTTGATGAGGTGCCTAGAGAACCGGTCAGGGATACCTGAGGCAAATAGCTCGCTGAAACCGCATCTTGATTAGCAAGTGAGGATTTTAGCGAATACAACGATGCCTTGATATCAGGTCTGCGCAGTAATACGTCAGAAGGGACACCCGCTTCTAGCTCTGGTACAAACTTAGACGACAATTGGTCGATTGTTAACGCGACGTCTTGTAACGGTTGATTGATTAGTATTGCAAGCGCATTTTGCGTTTCTAATAGCTCTTGCTGCAATTGGCTCAACTGAACTTTTTGATTGAACAGTGATTGAGTTGACTCTAGTACTTCAAGACGAGTCGTACCACCGCTAGCATATTTAAGTTGCGTTACCTCAGCGACACGTTCGGTCCCGCTAATATTTTGTTCCGTTAGCGAAATCATTTGATTAAGATAACCTAACTTCCAATACAGTGTGGCCGCGGTTACAACCAAGCTTTGTGCCGTGCTTTCCCTATCTTGATAACTTGCTTGTGCTAACCATTGGTCTACATCGGCGGCCGCCTCCACTCTCCCCCAAAGATCAAGTTCATAACTTAAAGATAAGCTGCTGCTAAAGCTCGTGTCAGTGTTATTGTCTTCTAAATCATATTCCGATGAGCTGCTATGGGAAAAACCAACACTCGGTATTTTATTGTTTTCACTTAACCCTGCTGCTAAACGTGCCTTTTTAAGGATAAGCGTTGCCAATGCAAGTTCGCTGTTAGATGCTAGAACTTGGTCAACTAATTTATTTAACTGCTCATCCTCAAATAACATCCACCATTTATGTTGTGTAATCTCATTAGCTAATGGGTCTGTCCCTTCAACCGACGACTCTTGAAATGACGATTGTGGCATATCACTCAGCTCAAATTGACCAGTCCAATGAGTAGGAATGTCTAGCTGCGGAGATTCATATTCACTACGCATCGAACTACAACCACTTAGCCAAGCAGAGCAAAATGCTAATGAGATAGCGTAACGCAATTTTTTATTCATTTTATATTCCTCACACTAATCTCTAGAAAGCGCATCAACCGGATTAAGTCTTGCTGCATTGCGCGCTGGTAGATAACCAAAAATAATACCGATCAATGTCGAACAAGCAAAAGCAGTAATTACCGAAGAACTGGTATAAACCATATTAAAATCACTGCTGGTATAGGCAAAAATCACTCCCAACAAGTAAGCCAGACCAATACCTAAACTTCCTCCCAAAAAGCAAACTAATACTGCTTCAATTAAGAACTGACGCATAATATCAATTTGCCTTGCGCCTACTGCCATACGAATACCGATTTCTCGAGTTCGCTCTGTCACAGAAACTAGCATGATATTCATTACCCCAATACCGCCAACGACTAATGAAATAAAGGCAATAGAAGAGATCAGTAATGTCATAGCTGACGAAGTTTGCTCAATACTTTTTCTCACTGTATCGGTATTTATAGTGAAAAAGTCCACCACTCCATGGCGCATAGTTAGCAAATTGATTATTCCTTGCTCTGCTGCATCACTGGAAACATCGTCAACCACCCTAACGGTAATATCACTCACATAGTTCTGCCGAAATATTCGACCTGAAACAGTGGTATAAGGTAACCAAACATTCAATTCATCACTGCTGCCCGTTACATTGTCAATCGACGCCGTAACTCCAATCACACGCACAGGAAGACGACCAAGAAAAATGACTTGTCCTAACGCTTCACTATCCGCAAACAACTCTTCTTTGGTATTTTGATCAATAATGGCAACTTGCTCTAAAGCTTGGACGCTATCATCATCAAAATATTGTCCTTGCGCTAGCGAATAGCCTCTAACTCGGAAATACTCTGTTCCTACGCCTTGTACTGAGCCAGTTACCGTTTCGCTAGAATAACGAATAGCGACGTTGGCTCTTACGGTAGGCGTTACGCTATCGACAAATGGCAAGGTTTTCAGTGCAATCGCATCATCTGCTGTTAATGACTGAACTCGTCCTGAGCGACGATCGCCTAAACCGGTTCCCGGTTTGATTTCTATCGTATTGGTTCCCATCGATGCGATATTGTCTAAAATAGCTTGTTGCGATCCTGTACCCAGTGCTACAACTGACACCACCGAGGCAATGCCAATAATAATGCCAAGCATGGTAAGAAATGTGCGTAACCTATGATTGCTCATGGCTAACAGGGCCATCTTGAATGCCTCAAAATAACCAGACCAATTAACCGTTAACTTCGATGACTTATTGGTTTTCTCTGGTTGATGGTCCTTGTTAGTCAGTGTTTTTTTAATCGCATCTGATGCCGATTTTTTATCACTAATAATTTCGCCGTCTTTAATTTCAATTATTCGATCAGCAAATTCAGCCACGTGAGGGTCGTGCGTGACTAAAATTATGGTATGACCATCCTTGTGCAGCTCTCGAAGTAGGTTCATCATTTCTTCGCCACTACGACTATCTAATGCACCCGTTGGTTCATCGGCAAGAATGACATCTCCACCATTGACTAACGCTCTTGCAACACTGACACGTTGTTGTTGACCACCACTGAGTTGGCTAGGTTTGTGATCTAGCCGATCGCTTAAACCTAAACGAGTTAACAATTTTTCAGCTTTAACCTGACGGCTGGGTTTGTCATCATTTGCATAAAGTGCAGGCACTTCGACATTACCTAACGCCGTTAAATCACCTAATAGATGATAACGTTGGAATATAAAGCCAAAATATTCCCGTCTGAGTTTCGCCAATTGGTCGGCACTCATAGTCGATGTATCTTGCCCATTAATGAAGTAGCTCCCACTGGACGCTTGATCGAGGCAACCAAGAATATTCATCAACGTTGATTTACCGGATCCTGAGGTTCCAATAATCGCGATCATTTCCCCTCGATTAATCTCCAAATTAATATCTTTAAGGACCGTTAATTGTTGATCACCCGCAGCAAAGGAACGCTCTACACCGACTACTTTTAATAATGCTTCAGTCATACATTATCGTCCTCTTCCCATATCCGGTCGACCATTACCCATGCGAGGGCCACCTTGTTGGCTAAGTCCAAGAGAAATAGCAGAAGAATTTGTGCCACTAGCCGAAGACTCACCGATGATCACCTCTTCGCCTTCATTTAAGCCAGATAGAATCTGAGCATAAATTTTATTATTAATGCCCACTTCAACATCTCGATACTCTACTTTTTCACCGTTCTTAACTGGTACTTGATATGACAGTTTCCGGCCTGGTTTCTGGATTAAAATTTGAGAAGGCACTAATAAAGCGTCCTCAGCACTATCTAAAACAATCGATACTTGAGCTGTCATACCCATCCGTAATAATCCATCAGTATTATCTACGTCGAATAGCGCGTTGTAATAAATGGCTTCATCATCGCCAATCACTAAGTCGCTATCATCACCATCAAGTAATGTAGGGCCAGGTTCGATCGCACGTAAAGTCGCAAAATATTTTTTACCTGTAGAACCAAATATGGAGAAGTACACTTTTTGTCCCGCTTTAACATGAATAATGTCCGCTTCAGAAACTTGTGCTTTAACTGTCATTACATCTAATTGAGCAAGTTCTATTATGCTCGGTGTTCCTTGGTTAGTATTTACAGTCTGCCCCTCTTCCACCGACACATACACAACCGTTCCATCAATCGGAGATGCAATGGTGGTATAACCAAGATCCAGTTCTGCATTATCGACACTAATAATCGATTTCTCTTTGTCGGCACTTAACTGATCCAACTCAGCTTGATAAACAGCTAATGTCGCTTCAGCGGTATCATAATCAGACTGCGAGGTAGCGCCATCTTTTAGCATCTTTTTCTTACGATTAAATTCTGCTAATGCACCTTTTATTTGTGCTTGTTTGGCTCGATATTGAGCGTCTATACTTTTGAGTGACGCTTTTGCCTCTTTGAGCGCATTTTTCTGGGTTAGGTTATCAATTTGAGCAATTAGATCACCCTGTTTTATTTTGTCACCCAACTGTACTGGAATGGTTTCGATCAAGCCCGACACTTGCGCACCGACACTCACTAATTTAGATGGGTACAACACACCATTAGTTAGAACCACATCTTCAATATTGCCACTCCGAACAAAGTCAGTAGTAAAGATCCGCTGAACCTTGTTATTCATCATGTACTTATAGCCTAGAGTCGCTGCTATTCCACCAAGAATGAGCAAAACGATCAGCGTATTTCTGGTTTTATTTTTCATGTAAATCTCTTAAATGGTTTTCCATTACTGTAAAAATCTTAAACACCAAGTTTGTCTACCTTATTGACACGGAGGCAATGTTTCTGGCCTCGGTTTTAAGGGGACAGTCCCGTTATTTTGAAGCTCTTTTAAAGGGACAGTCCCGATTTGTTCGGTGTTTTTAGGCTTTGGTTGAGGTCTTTCGGGAGTTCGACAACTACGAGTAAAACTCACCGTTAATGAGTCTGAATCAATGATAAGGTCACGCATACTCTGTCTGATAATTTCAGCAGAAATCATACTGGGATTAGGAAAACTTAAAAAATCTGACAGCGCGTACAGATGAAAAGTGTATTTTTTCTCTCCTGGCCCTTTGGAACATGGTGGCGCGTATTGATTCGATTTGTTGACAGAGTTATTACCAAGTAAACCAACAAACTGACCAGCATCCACCGAAAGCACATCTGCCGGAATATTCACCATTCCCCAATACCAATGTAATCGATCATTTTCTGGCTTAGGTGGTTTAGGTAATTTAGTTGATTCAGGTGATAGCACTCTAGGCTGAGCCAATTCGTTCGGCCGAGCAGCTTTTTCTGCTGGCAGTTTTCGTTCCCTTAACTCTCTATGTTTTGGGATATGATCCATGATAACTACTAATGATTGGGTTCCTTCTGGTACACCATGCCAACTTAACGGTGGAGAAATGCCTTCTCCTTCACAGGTAAATTGACTCGGCAAAACACCACCATCTATAAATGCAGAACTGCTGAGCTGTAAACTTGTATTATTGGCCGAAGCGTTATCGGATAATGAATGCGTTATCGTCGAGTTTGCCCAACAAACAATGGAAAAAGGCAAGGTTACAATTGCAAGAGAAAACATAACAGTTTTGTTCAAAATCCAATCTCCTGAGCGATGTAAATGATCAATTAATGAATGATATTAAGTGTATCGATTACTTATCGGAGATGGATGACAATGCTGTCATTTTACTTTCGTATTTGTACCGCTAACGGCATTTATAACTAAATGTCGATAGACATGGACATTGAACTTTGATGTTTTATTGCCATTGCAGGTAACTATTTAATAGGTAGTGAGTTAATAGGTAGCGAGTTAATAGGTAGCGAGATTAACCTGCCACGAACTAGGATAAGTGGCAAAGTTAACTATATGGTAAAGTTAAATGTAACTGAAACACATCATTATCGGTGTCTGCAAGAACTAGCTTTCCGCCATGAGCTCGAGCGATTTCGCGCGCTAAACTTAAGCCCAAGCCACTGCCAGATATACCTTGTGTAAAAGTGGCCTCGCCTCGATAAAAACGTTCGAATAGTTGGCTTCTTACTTGGTCTGAAATGGAATGACAATAATTCGTGACCACAACTTTAATACCAGCATCTGTTTTATGTGCTGTGATACTCACATCTTTATCGTGCACACTATAGCGCATCATATTAACTAATAAGTTGTTAAAAAGTTGGCGCAATAACACACTGTCGGCGTTTATAATCAGTTCCGGTTCGATAACACATCGCAACTTAAATTGGTCAATCAGTAGATCATCAGACCATAATTCTAAATCAGCAATCAACTCTTGTAATAAATCCGTTAAATCTACCGTTTCAATATGTAATGCCATTGTTCCTGAATCGGCTTGAGACAAAAGCAGTAGTTTACGAGTAATGGCGGATAAATGACCTACTTCATCTAGGACCGTATTTAAATCAAGTTGAGAGGTGTCATCACAAACAACCGCTTGTTCTAATTTGCCTCTTAAAACAGTTAATGGCGTTTTTAGCTCGTGCGCTGCATCTGCGGTGAAACGCGAGGTTTGTTGGAAGCTTTGTTCCAGACGATTAAGCATCGTGTTGTAAGTATCTATCAGTACTTTGAACTCTTTGTCTTCCTTATGCTCTGGTAAACGATGGCTCAGGTCCTTCTGTGTCACCATTTGCATCGATTTATGTAACCGATTGATAGGACGCATTGTATTAGTAGAGATAAACCATGCACCCAAAATACTAAGCAATAATGAAAATGGAATAACCACAATAAGTGCAGATTTTAAGGTGCTTTGTAGCTCACTAGTAGTTGCGGCCACATCAACCGCGATAAAACCTTGCGCATCAGAAACGTTATAAAAGCTGCCTCGCCATTGGGTTTTGTTATACTGAAAAAACATTAGCTGACATGCACTTGAGCGACGACGATTCTGACTATCACTAATAAGTGGCGGCGTATAAGTTTGGTCAAACTGCTGAATTAAATTTGCAACATCAACCCCTTCCGATTGAGTAAGAATGTTCTCTCGATCAGATTTCAGATAGATCATCAGTTGACTAGGCAAATCAACGCGCAGCTTATCCACCAGATCGTTAATTAATTTTTCACCAGTAAGTACGGAGCTTGATACGTTGCTTTCGTTAAATCCACTATCATTGGATTGATTCTGGGGTAAAATACGTTTAGCTTCCATACAAAGGCGTGAATCGAGATGCTCAAGTTCTACCTTATTTATACGTGACCAACCAAGCGTGATAATAACCGCGAGAACAACACAAACCGTTAAAATGGAAATAGAGAAAATACGAGTGCGAAAATACATTTATTATCCTCAACGAACCATTAAGCGATAACCACTACCACGCACAGATTCAATAGCCCCGACCATTTTTCCGGCACTCTCTAAACTGGCTAGTTTACGACGAATTCGCTTAATACAAACGTCAACCACATTAGTACAAGGATCAAAATCGTATCCCCACACATGTTCCAGCAACTGACCTCGCGTAAATATTTGTTCCGGTGAGCGCATTAAGTATTCTAAAAGACGAAATTCTCTACTAGTTAATTCTACCGACTGTTGGCCGCATTGAATGCTGCGATTAATACAATCAAGCTGCAACGAACCGACTTCAACCACATGTTGCACGGCTCCGTCATGTCGTCTTAATACGGCGTGAATTCGTGCAATTAACTCTTCCACATAAAAGGGTTTAGCTAAATAATCATCCGCGCCTAATTCTAATCCTTGAACGCGGTCTCCTAGCTCATTTCGCGCAGTGAGAAGGATTACCGGGGTATCGATACCAGTTTGTCGAAGCGAACGTAAGATATCTAACCCATCACGCCCTGGGAGCATAATGTCTAAAATAATTGCATCATAGGCGTTATTTTTTGCCGCTACGTAACCTTGGGTACCGTCTGAACAATGAGTGACATCAAACGTTTTAGCACGCAGCCCCTCACAAACAAAATCAGCAATTTTCTGTTCATCTTCAACTAGCAATATTTTCATAGAAGCGGTTCCTTTAGTCACCAATGAAGTATTGCACTTATTGAACATTAGCTGCAACAAGTATGACAAAGTTGTCATACTTGTTGCTAAAGCATACTGACTATAGTTTGTGAATATATGAGCAAAAATAAATTACAGGTTATCTAAACGAACATGGCTATTTTTAAGATCATCGCGAGTAATCCCCACACCATTAAAATGGCGTAGTAATTGGGTAATGGCTTCAATTGATGCCAAGAGATCCCCTGTATGCGCAGATTCTGATGATGTATGCATGTTTCGAATCGGATAGCCGATAGAAATCGCAGCACTATCAACACCAGCCAGTGCTGCCGCCATTCCATCTGTTCCCATATCGCGACCAGCAAAATCAAGCTGATAAGGTATTTTCTGTTCACGGCATACACGTTCTAATGTCTGAACTAAAAACTCAGACGCAACGGAGCCACGAGTCATTGTAAAACCCTTACCCATTTTCAACGGGTTCATATTACGAGCTCCAATTCCGGGAGCTGCTTCGTAATCATGGTTTACATCAGTGGCAATTAAGATGTCAGGTTTAAGTTCACCAACGACTTGAGTTGACCCAAATCGGCCAATTTCTTCATGGGTGGCAATAGTATAAAATACACGGATATTATCTAAGTTTTCTTGCGCTAAAATACGAGCTATTTCTGTAACCGAGAAACAACCTAAACCATTATCTAGATATGCACCATAAAAGGTATTGTCGGCAACACCCCGCTTGATTGGGCGATCCAGTAAGATTGGGTCACCGGCTCGTAACCCCAAAGCTTCCACTTGAGCTTTACGATCGTCACCATGAGTATGTAATTCCAAGTAAATTGATTCTGGTTTAATGCCCTGTTCACCAGTCCGTTGCGAAGGCGTAGAAAAATGGATAGCACCTAGAGCTTCTACCGTACAACCTTGAATAACTTTAAAGCTTCCTAGTTTTTCAGGGTTTTGGCAGAACACCTTAACTTCATGCCCTATTAACGTGGTTGGTAAAAATGAATCTGTATTTATCCACACTTTTCCATCACTATCAATTTTTCGTACTTGCATGCGAATTTTATCGGCATGACCAACGATCATGATACTGGTTAAATCATCACGCCCAGGATGAGAATCGAACACGATACTAGCATTAGATTTAAACTGATGAATCCCCCAAGTTGTAGGCATAAACGATTCAAACTCCGGTTTAATTACGCCATAACTCATCGCTGCTTCAAAACCTATTGGCGATGGAGAAGATAATACCTTTGACATAAAATCAAATTGCTCCTGACGCATAGGACTTAACCATTTCTCTTCAAGTTTGTCGTCATTAATTTGTGCTTTATCGTTAATCTTTTTACTCATGGGTTACTCTTATGTTCATCTGAAATTTTCAGCTAAAATAATCACTTATGCCAGTTAATTCAAGCCATTTCCAAATAAAATTATTACTATTCACACTAATATTGATATTTAATATAAAATAAAATATTGCATTAAAGTGATAAAATAAAGCCATAACATTAAATGATAGATCAGTTAATTATTGCCCATTTTTTCTTTTAGTTATTCTGCTTTTAGCCACCTATGAACCATTATTCAATGGGTATTTAATGTACAACGTAAACATATTAATCCATTGATTTTCGATAAGTAAAAACACAATTCCAAAGTTTAGTGGTTGGAGTTCATACTTGAATTTAAACTCATCAAGTAATTATTTTTATTTTATCCATGACATTTGTGATATTTTAGTCAACAAAGAAAAATTTTAATAAACTCAATAGACTGACGTATTTTATTAAGTTTAAAGGGAACGAAAGGACTGTAGCAAAGCAATGGCAAATAAAGATTTTCAGAAAGCGGCAAAAACACTCAAGGCAACCGTTCCTTTAATGATAAAGTATCAGACTCCCACTACTCCACAAAATTACGAATTGTGGTACACCTACGTTGAAAAAAGCAAACCAGATCTAAATCGAGAACTGGATAAAATTATTGATAAATATGGTTTTTGTTTACCTAGCCATACTAAAGAACTCTATCAAAACCATATCACGGGAAGGACCGAATCTAACATACGAGATCTGAAATCCAGCCTCGAAGTGTTAATCAACGAAGTTTATCTTTCCATGCAAGATACGCTGGCAGATACCGCGACATTTGAAAAATCGGTTGAAAGTAACTTTTCCGATCTAGAACAAATCGACAGTGAATCTATCTCATTTGATGATCTTCTTTCATTAGTACAGACGTTTGTACAAAATTCCAAAGACGTGACTAATTCTGCTCAATATTTTAACAAACAGATGAGCTCTGCCAGTGCCGAAATCACTAATCTGAAAAAAGAGTTAGAGAAAGTACAAAATGATGCGCTTCAAGACAGCTTATCTGGCCTGTTCAATCGAGGTGCATTTGATAAAGATTTACTTAATTATTGTACTTCCGAGCAATACCACCCAATGTGTTTGATTTTGATCGATATAGACAACTTTAAGCGTCTAAATGATAATTATGGCCATGTCTTTGGTGATCTAGTAATAAAGGCTATCTCCAATAAATTAAAAACCAATTGTCAGAACGGCTACGCCGCTTATCGATACGGGGGGGAAGAGTTCGCTCTATTAATGCCTAACACACCAATTGATGATGCACAGCAATTTGCGGAGATTTTGCGTCAATCTATTGAAAAGATTTCTATAAAAAACAAACGCTCAGGTATTCAAGTTGGTAATATATCCGCTTCTTTTGGCGTATCGCAGCTAATTATGGGTCAAAGCCCAATATCGATTATTGATTGTGCCGATCAACAACTCTATAAAGCCAAAGACTTAGGTAAGAATCGAGTAGTCGCCGCTTCTTTTGATGATCGCTTAACCGATAACATAACGACTTAATCGACTAGAGAACTAAAATCGCCCATGCAAAAACCCGTTAGAAAAGCCAAACGTATCGAAAGTGTCATGAATTCAGCCTTGTGGCATTTAGCACAACGCGATATGACCGAAAGCGAACTGTTGGCAAAATTACGAGTGAAAACAGACAATCCAGCATGGATAGCAGACACCATAGATAAATTGAGAAGTTTTGGCTATTTGAAATCCGATCAAGATTTCGCTCAACAATTCGCTGAACGTGCTTTTATGAATGAATATGGCAGTGGTTATATTGTAGAAAAACTGATTAAAAAAGGCATTCGAGAATCATTCATCCGTGAGGCTATTGATAACATAAAACTGCAACAAAACATTTGTGAGCAGACCTTACTCAATAACCGTATTAATTGCTACTACTCTACATTTACTATCAGCAAAGAACGCCTTACCTCTACGCTATACAAACGAGGCTTTAGCTATAATCAAATAGATAAAGCAATAAAACAGCACCCTTGTTATTTACAGCTCAAATCGAACCTTGAAATTAAAGCTGAGAAAGTCGATGTTGCAAAAGAAATACTTAAATATCAACGAAAAGGTAAAGGAGCCTTGTTTATCAAACAAGAACTCAAACAAAAGAAAGTGGATATCACTGAGTTTGACTCAATATTGGCGAAACTAATTGAATCTGGACAAGTAGATTTTTTTGACACTTGTTTACAGCAATTAGTAAAGAAAAAGTACAATATAAATGATCAAAAAGAACGAGGAAAAGCTTACGCAATGTTAAGTCGTAAAGGCTTTTCCTCAGAACAAATACAATTTGCTTTTAGCGAAATGAATTGTCTCTAACCTTATAAAGCCCTTTCTCTGCTCTTTTGGTACCAAAACACCATAAAGTATTCAGTAATTTTCTGCTCCAATGAATGAGCTTCTTCAGTAGGACAGAAAATCGTAATTGAGATCACCTGATTACCCACATCAGTAGTATGAATATCAATAAAAGGCTCACTAGATGTTGCTTCAATTTCCAAACGTTTACTTATCAGATTGGAGTACCTGGATGCGACCTCTTGAAACGGGCTAATCAATTCTTCAATCTTATCCAATATCGGTTTTTTCAGCTCAAATAAATTCACTTCATTACTCCTTACAATCGAAAAGCTGTGCATGACATATCGACGCATAAAGTTTAAATTAATCACGGATTGAGTAAGTAACATGCTGTTCATAACCGTTATAGACCGGCCGGTATAGGCATAACCGTTTTCCAGATCAACTTCCAATAAGCGAAATTTTATCCAGTCAATATTGGACACTTCTCCACAGTGTCCGTTAACTTCAATCCAATCTCCTACTCTAAAAGGACGATTAGTCATCCATGAAAAAAAACCAAGAAAACACTGCAACAATTCTTTGGTTGCAATGACAATAGCCACAGTAAAAGCGGCGACCGAAATCGCTATATTTTGTAATTCAGACAACCAAACAACGCCAATACCAATGACTAAAACTAAATTAGTTACATTTCTGGCTACACTGACCCAGTTTTTATGTTTTTCCTGTAAAGGGTAATTATTGTGTCTAATCGCTGTAATCCACAAAAATCGTAATATCAATACAGCACATACGAAAAAAAAAGTAACCAGCACTTTAGGTGATATCTGAATCTCAGGCATAAACATTGTTAACTCAACTAATCAGTAAATACTTATCATATAAAAAAGGTTGGATTATAAATAACTTCCAAATAATCCATCAATAATATTGAATACTTTCAATTAAATAAACGAAATAATTTTTGTTAAAACAATAAAAAATTCTTATTGCCAATGTAGTAAAAAGTAAACAAATATAATTTATGGTTGAGACTAAAATTATTTGTTGTATTTTTTTTGAAATACGAAATACCTTTCGTTCTACAAGACTTGTTCAAGGTTTATGAGGATAAATAAATGATTAGCACTGATATTAGAACAGGTGAAAAACGTTTTTATGATAATAAAATTTTTTCACGCGGCTTTGGTAAGTCCGGTGACTTTACTTTAGAAGAAGATTTTCTGTTAACTACATATGGTCAAACATTGTTAGCACTTGAATCTGGAGAAATTGTTCCGACTAATACAGAAGAAAAACACTTTGTAAAAGTGATAAAAAATCCCGGAAAAGCAAAAACAAAATTAGAGCGAACTTGGCTGAAATACGTTAGGTTAGCTAGAAATAGACGAAATTTCTATACCTTAACAAGCAACAATAAATACCATGAAAATTATACTGATGATTTTTCAGACACAAGTGATCATCATATAGAACAGGCTTGTTAGTTAACGATAATCATAAATTTCAGGATAGTAACTCATCAGTTACTATCTTGTTAATTAACGATCGAACATTATAAATTTAGTTACTAACTTTAACACGTTTAGGCTTGGGTTTAGCATTTAAACGTTTGTCAATTATTGCAATAGCACGCTGCTTTTGTTTAATTGAAATCTCCTCTTTAAACATCACCTTATCTAAAAGACTAGTAAGAAATGCTCTTTCCCAAAGATTGAAGCGATCAAAATCGAGTAAGATAGCATCATTCAGTTTAGTGAAAAATTCATGTTCATTCATAGTAATCCTTTAAAAGCCTGTTTGACTGCAGCATCAGCCTAACATCATTTAGCCAGAATTAACCAATTAATCACAAGGTACATTTCTGTAAAAAATACAAAAATAATGCTTTACAATGAGAAAAACAAGCGTATTATTGCCGACACTCTGTAGCTCAGAGTTATTAATCAAATTTAGTAAAAGTAAAACCTCAGAATATCTTCATTATTGTCGTAATCCTCAGTGTTTCCCTTAACTTCATCGTATTCAATAATTCCAACTATTCGTTCTATCGCAATTTCGCGTTAATTTTAATGAATAAAGTAGAGCACGGACATGATACCGAAATAAACGTGTAATCATAAATTAGTGACGCGTTTATTCAGACTAATAACAATACCTAAGGATTCAATATGTCAAGATCAATCGGACGCAAGCGTTTTTGGTTTCAGCAATGCCGAGACACGAGCACAGCAGCGAAGTTACACAACGACAACAAAGCTAAGTAATACCATAGTTAAAAGTACTTAACTAATAACGTAGTAAAAGTAACAAAGTAGCATAACAACGGTTTAATAGTGATAAACTATATACGAGTGATGATTTAGAAATATCACCGATAGAATGAAAAATAATAAAATTTACATATATAGATATAGTAAAATATCACTATTTTATTCACCCCCTACAACCACCCGCCTCAACCCCCTGTATAGCTAACTGAAACGCCTGATACTATTCATTATTAAGCGAAAAATTATAAACACTATTTTTTTGCAGTTTCAATGGTAAATGCAAAAACAAGCCATAAAAAAATTTATTATATAAATTTGAGATACTCACCCAATATGCAATTGATTGTTTGTAAAAATCTATATAAAATTTGAGAGGAAGATCAGGATAATTTTCTAAAATATACATGAGGTATATCGCGGTGAACATAGAACAGGCCTATTTTTGCAGCGTTGCCTTAGTGAACATGGTTTTCGCTTTTGCTGGCACACAAATAAAAGAAACCGATGAACATCCTCGTTCCATCATTTATTTTATTATTGCGTTTTTTGCCAATTTTGTAAGTTGGTTTATTTATATTTTTCAGGTAAATGTACTGTTAGAAATGCTATCAGCCATCACCTCCACCGCCTTTATATGGGGAATGGTACTATTTGCATGTAAACGTACATTAACTAATATTCCATGGGCAACCATCACGGTATTATTTAGTTTAAATTGCGCCGCACAACTATACTACATCACCAATGGGTCCTTAATTCAGTATTTGCATGTTAGCAGCCTGTTTGTGCCTATTGCATTTTGGGCAATCAGCTATATGTTCTTAAAATTGAAAAGTAATAAGTATCCTGCTGATTACGTTGTAGCTTATGCCTATTTTTTGATGGCATTCGTAGTTATCGCTCGATCAGTATTAATGGAGGTATCTCCTGAATTATTTGCTCGTTCTAGTATGTACTCACAAATTATTTGGCCAGCATTTTCAGCGGTTATTGGGGTTTTTGTTTTACTTAGCTACACAGAGGAAGCTCAAAGCAAACTAAAAATAGAGTCTAATACCGATCAATTGACCAATATTTTCAATCGCCGTATGTTCGATAAAAAATTACAAAAGCGAGTTGAAGAGACAGAAAATCAACAAGTTATGAGCGCATTAATATATCTTGATTTGGACGGATTTAAACCGATCAACGACCAATATGGCCATTATATAGGCGATCAGGTACTGATAGAGCTTGCCCATCGATTAAAGACTTTGTGTAAGAACGGTGATATTGCAGCCCGACTTGGCGGAGATGAGTTCGCTATACTAACGACTAATTTTGTCGGTCCTTTGGATAAAACTAAACAAAAAATTCAGCAGATAGCGCTCAACATACAGAAAGTAATTAAGCAACCTATTCAAAGCCAAGGGCTCTTGTTGCAGGTTGATTGCAGCATCGGTATTCATATTATTGAGCCTAATTCACATAGCGCACATTCGGTATTATTAGCCGCAGATAACGCAATGTACTCCTCAAAAAAAGTCCAGCGTGGCAGTATTACTTTTTCCGATGAATATTCAAAAGCTAAATACGGTCTGTTAACCATCGGTATTGAGGAAATTGATACCGACCATAAAGAATTGGATAAAATGATTCAATTTATGATCGAGAATCCAAGTAGTATTAGTACGCAAATGCCTATCTTTATAACTCGTACTAAACAACATTTTCAAAATGAAGTTAATATAAGCAAACAGCTTAACCTCAACATAACACCTGAACACATAAATCAACACGAAAAGATTTTACAGCATCTAGAGTTAAATTTTCCTCTAGATGATGAAAACAGCATGCTCAGTTCACTTATGGATATTTATACCAGCTTAGAAAATCATGCCATTGAATTTGATACCGCTTTAAATAAACACAACAGCGATTGAATAACCTAAGCAAATAACTCACTCTTTAAAGTTGGCTTGTATTCTTTGCTTCATGTAGTCACTCGCCGTTATCGCTTGGTATTTTTTAAGTGGCCCTTGAATAAGTTGATCTTTATTTGCTTGGCAAAAAAATGCCATACTATACCGAGCTTTATTCCCTTCGGTCTCATTCGGCATTCGCACTCGGTGCAATGTTGACCTCAATTTATCGTCACTCCATCTCATCAACATATCGCCAATATTGCACGTAATGAGATCGATACGAGGCTCTACATCCGTCCACGCATTAATGCTATTTGAACTGGCAATATTAGATGACGTATCTTTCCCAGGACAGACCTGAAGACCGCCCTCTCCATTTTTCTGAAAAACCATTGTCAGACAATCAAAATCGGTATGAGCTCCTGCTCGCCATATACCCTCTGCTAACGGTTGATCTGTTGTTATTGGCAAATAGTGGATTAATCGCAAAGTGGATTGATATTGTTGAGATTGCCTGTCATGCGCGGATTTAAAGAAATCGCTATCCATACCCAACTTTTCAGCAAAACATGACAAAATATCCATACCTAAGTTCCAAGCTTGCTGTTCCATATGCAATAAAACCGGTTGAAAAATAGGTAACAACTCTTGATCGGGCCATAACCCTACCATTTTCGGTAGGGTTATTTGGTAGGACTCTTTTTCATCTGGTGTCCCGGTTGAAGGACGAACTTGACTCTTATACTCCCAGCCTGCATTCTCACCTTCTAGTAAAGAAACCGACTGTTTAATCTCCATTTTTTGAGCAAAAAACTGAGCAGATTGAGCGAACGCGTTTTGTATCAGACTAATCGGTATGGAATGGTTACTTAATTGAAAGAATCCCACTTTTGTTGCTGCATCCCACAACGCTTCCTTTATCTCCTCTCGGCGATGATCAAAATCACTAAGATCAATAACAGGTATTTCACGATCATTATCAATACCGCCAAAGTCACCAATTGTTGTTTCAAAATTTAGTTCATCAAGTGCATAATTCATAATATCTCCAATTCATTAATTACTAATTGAATGGAGCAATGCCAATCGATTCGATTTGCCGCTTCTACTCCTCTAAAGGTTTACCTAATCATTTCCCGATGCTCCAACTAAAAAATAGTTTTTGAACCACTTTTATGCTTTGAAACAAAAGTAAACTAATGATCGATAATAAAAATAATGAGGCAAAGGCTTGTGGTATTTTAAAGTACGAGGTAGAAAATTGAATAAAATAGCCAAGCCCTTTTTCTGCTGCCACAAATTCGGCAATAACCGCACCAATAATCGCTAATGTTATCGCCACTTTCAATCCACTAAAAATATAAGGAATAGCGTAAGGTAATCGGATTTGCCATATCTCTCGGCTCGGTTTAGCTCGCAAAGATTTAGACAACTCAATCAATTCTTTTGGTGTCGCCTCCATGCCAGTTGTTGCCGCAACAACCAGAGGGAAAAAAGTAATTAAAAAAGTAATAGCTAATCTCGGCGCATCTCCTGTGCCTAATATGACAATAAGTAACGGTGCAATGGCCACTACCGGTGTCGATTGAATAATCACTAATAATGGATAAATCGTCCGTTTTAAATAGTCAGAGCGAACCATAGCTATCGCAATAGGAATACTCACGACAATAGCAATAATAAACCCTGCTATGGCAATATGTAGTGTCGCCCATAAATGTCCTAACCAACGAGACAACTCCACACCAATTAAGGCTTCATATATATCGCTTGGAGCTGGAAAAATATAGACCGGGATACTCGCCACGAAACATATCAGTTCCCAAAAAGGCAACAATAACGCTAATGTAAGGGCAGGCATATACTTACCTATTGAGCTGTTCATATAGTCGTCCTACGCAACCGTTTTAAGTGGAGTGGTCGAATCATCCATTTGTTTTGGTTGAGGTTGGTAAATGTGTTTACGAATAATCGAGGTATAATCAGCAAATTTAGGATTATGTATGGTCTCAATATTTCTTGGCCTGTCTAATTCAATATCCAACTCTTCGGCTATGGTTCCCGGTCTAGAGCTCATTATTAACACTTTATCGGCGAGTAATACTGCTTCAGAAATAGAGTGCGTAATGAATAACACTGTTTTTGGTTTCTCTTGCCAAATACGCTGCAATTCAAACCCCATTTCTTCACGACTTAATGCGTCTAACGCTGAGAAAGGCTCATCCATAATCAGTATTTCAGGATCAAGCAGTAACGCACGGGCTATACCGATGCGCTGCTGCATTCCTCCTGACAGTTCATCGGGTCGTTGAGTAAGAAAGTCTCCTAATCCAACCATATTAATCAACTCTATACCACGAGCTTTATCTTTCTCACTGACATAATTATATTTGTGCTTAAGTGGAAACAGTACGTTATCAAGAATACTGAGCCACGGTAATAACGTTGGTTTTTGAAAAACAATGCCAACATCATCTCTAGGCTCGACAACTTGATGACCAAAGACAGAAACCTTACCTTCGGAGGCAGGAATAAGCCCAGACAACAAACGCAATAGCGTTGACTTACCACAACCAGAAGGCCCAACAACAGCAATAAACTGATTCTTGTCAATGCTAAAGTTAACATCTTGCAAAGCGGGAACCGCTTTGCCTTGATCCGTTATATAAGTGTGTGAAACTTGTTCAAATTCAACAAATTTAGTCATTACTTAGCCTCCAATACGAAGCCTCGGTTAAGTGCAGTTTCTGGATCGAAACTATTTTCATCGATCCCTTGTGCTGCTGAGGTCCACTTCCAAGTAGAAGCAAGATGTTTAGGGTCGAATTGACCTACACCACTTGCATCACTTATTGGGTTATAAACCAAGTTATGAATTGATGAAATTGTGTCTTTGGCTACTTGCACATCGACTTCTGGTACGATTTTATGAATAGATTCCGCACTTTCTGTTGGATTTGCCCAAGTGTATTCAACCGCTTCTGCGTAAGCCGCTAGAAAACGCTTTGCAACATCCGGACGTTCAGCAAGAAAACGATCACTTGCTATAACAGCGGTAGCATATTGCTCTAAGCCAGCTTCATGCCAAGGCATTACTTTCAATGTCTTTCCTGCTTGTTTAGCTTGACTGATAAGACGATCTTTACTGGTTAACCATGAGATCACCACGTCTGTATTGCCAGTAACTAACATTGGCCCAAGCGCACCAGGGTCGGCTTTAACTAATTGAATATCGTCTTCAGTCAAACCGCTTTGATTGAGAATAAGAGGCAAATATAAGTTTGAAGAGGTAAATGGAGAAGTGGCTACTTTCTTGCCTTTGACATCCGCAAACGAATTTACCGAACCATCATCAACAATAAAATAGGCGTGTGGAGCTTGACTAAATTGAGAGAATACAGCAGAAACAGCTATATCATTTGTGGCTTTTGCTACTAATAATGCTGAAATATCAGCAATACCAACATCAGAAATTCCAGTAGCTAATTTGGTTATCGCTTCGGTTGAACCACGTCCTTGATTGATTGAAACTTCTAAGTCGTATTTTTCAAACATACCTCGATCAATTCCAACATATACTGGTGCTTTGTCTCCACCTGGAAGCCAGTCTAACTGGAAGTTAACTTTATCTGCCGCGAAAGATGAAAAGCTTAACGCGGTTAATAGAAAACTTGAGCTTAAAGTCTTTAACATATTGATGATTCCTTTCACAATTTTGTATATAAACATTGGAAAGAACGAATGTGACGCTTGCTCTCACGCCCATCCGGGCTGCATTTGCAGCTTTCTTTCCGGCTGTTGCGAGCAATGTCTCTCTTGATTTAATCCTTGTCCTTCAAATCAAGATACCGCTTCTACTCTTGTATTTTATTAATCTGATATTGTAGTCATTACCGCTATTTTCCATTGCTCAATACTCGAACCAATAAATAACAATTCATTCACAATGGTAATGTTTATTTAGCAAACTGTATGCCATCGTGAAATATCTTGTTTACATTTCCGTTAGATTCAATGTTTCATCCACTATTACTAACAACTCACGTAATATTGCAGCCTGTTTTAAGTGCCCCGTTTTAAATACCCGAATCTAACTAGATAGGTTCATAATTACGTTATATTGCACCATGTTGGTGCTAACAAAATTATAACATGCCAATTTAGTGCACTTGATTGCTAATGTGTCGCTTGTGTAAACCGGTTGTTAATCGAGATAGCGTCTAGCATTAGTATCATATATTTGTTTGGCTTAGTTATTGCTTCTAAGATTCACGTTTTTAGCATCGATGTTTCGAACTGCCAAAGGCGTCATTTTATTCTTTCGATATGAGTATAAGCGGTCAGGGACTCCCAGGACATTGCTCAAAAAGGAGTCTTTACCATGAATTACCTTATTAAAAATGCCGATTCAATCTATGTAAACCAATCATTAGCCCAGCAGACCATTGTGAAAGATATTCGCATTCGTGACGGAATTATTTGTGAAATCGGTCAAGATTTAGTTCCAACATCCTCTGATCCCGAAACGATCATTGATGCCAAACATTGTGTGGTTTACCCCGGTTTTGTAAATACTCACCACCATTTAGCACAATCAATTTTAAAAGGCGTTCCCGAAGGCTTGAATAAAGGTCTAGGCGATTGGTTAGCAGCGGTTCCTTATCGATTTTGGCCAAAAATTCCTGCAGAATTAATGTATCTAGCAGCAAAACTGGGATTTTATGAATTAATTCGCTCTGGAACCACTACCTGCGCGGACCACCACTATTTGTACCATGCTAATGTGTCTAAACAGATGGAACAAGCCGTATGGCAAGCTGCAGACGATGTAGGTATTCGGTTTACTTTATGCCGAGGGAGCGCGACTTCAACCGGTAACCACAAAGGAATGAAAAGCCTAAATTTACAACCAGAGTCGTTAGATTGCGTACTGACTAGAATGACCGAAACAGTAAAACAGCACCATGATTCAAGCCCTTTTTCAATGAAACGACTGTGTGTCGCCCCGACCAGTCTTATTCACTCATCGTCAAAAAATGAATTAATTGCATTGGCTGATTTTGCTCGTCGTCATCAGTTAAAAATGCATTCACACTTATTAGAAGTTGGCTTTGATGAACAGCAAGCACAGCAAAAACATGGATTAAGCGCTGTCGACTATGCTGAAAGCTGTAATTGGTTAGGGGAAGATGTTTGGTTTGCCCATTTGGTTAAAGCCGATGAACAAGCGATACAAACTCTAGCACAAAGCAAAACTGGAATATCGCACTGCCCTACTTCAAACTGTCGCCTAGGGAGTGGTATTGCTCCAGCTCACCAAATGGATAACGCTGGTATGTTGGTTTCGTTAGGTGTAGATGGCTCTGCTTCAGCCGAATCAGGTTCAATGCTACAAGAGCTAAACTTAGCCTGGCTACTACAACGCTCGCAACATGGTGCGGAAAGCCTGTCTGTAGAAAAAGTAATTAAATGGGGTAGCGAGAATGGAGCAAAAATCCTCGGCCTCCAAACAGGTCAAATTAAAGTAGGTTACGCGGCAGACATCGTTCTTTACCGTATTGATGACTTAAGAGTAAGTACCGTTCACGACCGTAGACTATCCCCGGTAATTTGCGGTGAACCAATGAACGTTCATTTTAGTTTTATCAACGGTAAACTTATTATAGACAGAGGCGAATTTACTAGTATTGATACAATGGCGTTATCTCGCGATTTACAAAAACAGATGAAATGCTTTCTTACCACGATTGATTAAAAGAAAACGAGTATAAACCGAATGAAACGGAGCACTGGTTAGAAAGAGTGTGCTCTGGTTTCCCTCAAATTGTCGCCTCTCTCTAACTTATTGAATTTAAGCTAACTATTTTTTGCCAAATATTTTAATCGTGCAAATAAGATCCTTTATTAAAGATCGTTTGATCTAAAGATCATCACATTCATGTTAACAAAATAAAAGTTACACAAATGGGTTGCATTCGAAATACAACGTATATACAATGTATTTAAACAAGATTGGCAATGCATTTAAAGGTGAATAACATGACAGTAAATAATGATTTAAGAGACGCTCTAAAAACTTGGAGAAAAAGTGAACTAACTGAAATGAATGAAGCCCCTCTTCTATTTAGATTAGCAGGATTAGTTGTTCTTTCTGTTTCAACAGTTTTAGCCATCGTTATGTAAATACATATACTCTTGCAAAAGAGCGTCAAAAGAAGAGCCAAGAAAGTGGGCATCGCATGTCTATTTCCTTGGCTCTTTTTGGTTGTCAAAACAAAAAAACCAAAAGGACACACACAAAAAACCAAAAGGACACACACCGCAAGAACTAAAGAGAGTCGAGCTAAAGGGACATACACCTCAAAGTCTTAACAAAGTATGATTTTATTACTACTCCCTCTCAATTCTGTCCACACTGAGTAGCCAATTGCCTGCAAGACGATACTTTAACTACCTCTACTCGATGAAGTTCAAGGTAACAAACACATGACGACAGCACGTAAGCAATTGGTCTCTATTGAATCAACGCCTTATTACCACTGTGTTTCACGATGTGTAAGACGTAGCTTTTTATGTGGCATCGACCCCTATAGTCAAAAGAGTTATGAACATCGTCGCTCCTGGGTAGAAGGTAAAATTAAATCTCTCGCTCAGTTTTATTGTATCGATGTTTGCGCCTATGCAATTATGAGTAATCACTATCATTTGGTTCTTCATATTAATAGAGACAAAGCTTTAACGTTATCATCTATTGAAGTTGCACAACGCTGGCTAGTAAATCATAAACCACCTGCTTTGATACAACGTTGGCTAACAAACCAAGCCATCAGCAATGCAGAAAAAAAGTCATGCTTAAAAATTATAGATTCTTGGCGTAATCGACTCTGGAATGTAACTTGGTTTATGAAAGAACTAAACTACGAAATTGCTGTGCGAGCTAACCAAGAAGATGACTGCAAGGGACACTTTTGGGAGTGCCGTTTTAAAAGCCAAGCCTTATTAGACGAAAAAGCATTAGTTGCAGCCATGGTCTATGTCGACCTTAATCCACTGAGAGTTGGAGAGACTGAAACACCTGAAGAATCTGAATTCACTTCAATCAAAACCAGAATAGTCGAATTAAAGCGACAGTATCAAGATACTCCGTTTTTATATCCGTTGCTCGGAAATCAAGTCAACAAAATGTCTCACGGAATCCCTATAAAATTAATGGATTACCTTGACCTTATTGATTGGACAGCACGACAATATCGTCCTGGAAAGATAGTATTAAGAACCATTTTGCCTAATATTTTAGAACGTTTAAATGTAAATTCAGACACATGGAACAAAGCAATTAGTCAATTGGAACAATTACGTATAACTGCGATTGGTTGTCATCGACATGTCTCAAATGCAAAATATCATATGAAAAAGACAAGAATTCACCTTCTTCGGCTAGATTAAATATATCTTTCAGGGCAATCTGTATCATCATGCTTCTTGTTACGTGCAACTCTACTCATTATCGGTTCTACTCACTTACTAGTTCCTAAAAACACGCCTATTCCACAAAAAATGACCTATTTATCTACAATCACTTTTTACGATTAAGTAAAACCGTTGTGCACTGGCTTTGTTATGCGGGACTGTCCTTGTAAGCAGTCCTTGTAAACATGTACGCACTGTTGTGGTGTGTGTCCGCTAAAGAGAAGAGCTTACAGCTCTTCTCTGGCAGAAATATTAACCTTTCACGCCCAACTTATTTAGATATTCTTCATAGCTACCATGGAAATCACTAACACCTTCTTTAGTAATTTCAATGATGCGGGTAGCAATAGACGAAACAAACTGACGGTCATGAGAAACGAAAAATAATGTTCCTTTGTAGTTTTCTAGTGCAAGGTTAAGTGCCTCGATAGACTCCATATCCATGTGGTTTGTTGGTTCATCCATCAGCAAGATATTGGCTTTTTGCATGATAAGTTTACCAAACAACATACGACCTTGTTCACCACCAGAAATAACCTTAACCGATTTCTTAATGTCATTTTGCGAAAACAGCATGCGGCCCAAGATGCCACGAACAACTTGCTCATCATCACCTTCTTTTTTCCACTGACTCATCCAATCTAACAAGGTAAGATCTTCGGCAAAGTCATGCGCATGATCCTGCGCATAATAACCAATGTTATGATTTTCAGACCACTTAATCATTCCGTCCATCGGTTCCATTGCACTGGCTAATGTATTAAGTAAAGTAGATTTACCAATACCATTTTCACCAATAATCGCAACACGCTCCCCAACCTCTACCATTAAATCGATGCCATTAAACAAGATGTTATCGCCATAACCTTGCTTTAAACCTTCTACTTCTAATGCATTTCGGAACAATTCTTTCTCTTGCTCAAAACGAATGAAGGGGGATTGACGGCTAGACGGTTTTACTTCATCTAGTTGAATTTTATCCAGTTGCTTTTGACGAGATGTGGCTTGTTTTGCCTTAGATGCATTGGCTGAAAAGCGGCTAACAAAGGTTTGTAGCTCTGCTATTTGCGCTTTTTTCTTGGCATTATCAGCTTGTAAACGTTCGCGCGCTTGCTCGGCTGCGAGCATGTATTCATCATAATTACCATGGAACATGCGCAGTTCACCGTAATCTAAGTCAGCCATGTGAGTACAAACTGTATTTAGGAAATGGCGATCATGCGAGATAATAATCATGGTGCAGTTACGCGCTAACAAAATCTCTTCAAGCCAAGCAATAGTGTGCATGTCCAAGTTGTTGGTTGGTTCATCAAGTAGCATGATCTCAGGTTCAGCGAACAAAACTTGCGCCAGCAAAACTCGAACTTTCAAACCAGGAGCCACTTCACTCATCAAACCAAAATGTTGTTCTTCTGAGATGCCCAAACCTAATAGCAGTTCGCCTGCTCGTGCTTCAGCTGAATAACCGTCCATTTCAGCAAATTCTGTTTCTAAGTCGCCTACTCTCATACCATCTTCGTCAGACATTTCAGGTAAAGAATAAATACGGTCACGCTCTTCTTTAATCGCCCATAATTCTTTGTGCCCCATAATGACAGTGTCAACAACCGTAAATTCTTCAAAGGCAAATTGATCCTGACCTAACTTCGCCATTCTTTCATTTGGATCACAAGAAACGGTACCAGCTGATGGTTCGAGCTCACCACCAAGAATCTTCATAAAAGTCGATTTTCCAGAACCATTGGCACCAATTAAACCATAGCGATTACCGTTACCAAATTTAATGGAGATATTTTCAAACAGAGGCTTATCGCCAAATTGCATGGTGATATTTGCAGTTGTTAGCACAGGACACCTAATTATTTTCTTAAGGACACAAAAAAGCTGGTGATTAACCAGCTTTCCAAATTTTAGCCAATTCTAACAGATTTTGTGAACTACATCACTAGTAAAAATCATCTTGAATCACTGGTCCGTCTGCTCTCTTTTATGTTTTGGAACATAATTCAAAACTGAAATTGGCACTTCTTTTTTGGGCACAAAACCGTCAATAACTCTTCTTTCAATAAGGTGGCCAAGACGGCTTTCAATCATGCATAAATTTTTGAAATTGTCCTTTGATACTAGGGAAACCGCTTCCCCTTGTGCGTCTGCGCGGCCTGTCCTTCCTATTCTATGAACATATTCATCCGCTGGATACGGTAAGTCATAATTAATAACGCATGGTAATTCGTCAATGTCCAAGCCTCGAGCCGCCACTCCGGTAGCAACAAGATACTTAACTGAACCGTTTTTAAATTCTTCAAAAACGCGTGCTCGAGAAGCTTGATTACGCCCACTATGAAAAGCTTCTGCAGCAATGCCTCGTTTGTCTAATTGAGACACTAATTTTGCAGCCCCATGCTTAGTTTCAATGAATATCAGCACTTGTGGCCAACTATTTTCTGTCAAAAGTTGGCTAAGTAAGGCTGATTTCTTATCTTTATCCACTGTTACTAACCACTGCTTAATATTACTTTTGGAAGCAGAGTGCTTAGCAATCGAAATTTCTACTGGGTCGTGAATTGCACTTCTTGCTAATTCGCGTACTGGATTTGACATAGTCGCCGAAAATAACAAGTTTTGAATGTCATTAGGTAAACGAGCGATGATTTTATTGATGTCTTCAATAAAACCCATATCCAACATTCTATCTGCTTCATCCAATACTAACGTTTCAGCTTCTTCAAAATAGATCGCATGTTGGCCATACAAATCGATCAATCGTCCCGGTGTTGCGACTACAATATCGACGCCATCAATTAACGCTTGTTTTTGTGGTTGGTAATCAACTCCACCGTACATTGCAAGGGATGTTAAACCAAGATGTTGACCGTATTGAACGATACTTTTCTGTACTTGTATTGCTAGCTCTCTAGTCGGTACTAGAATCAACGCACGAAAACGTTTTTTCTTTTGTGTCGTCCCTTGGCTTAATCTATCTAAGATAGGCAAAACAAAGCTTGCGGTTTTACCTGTACCAGTCTGGGCGGCAGCAATTAAGCTTTTTCCCTCGAGGACTACTGGTATCGATTGTGTTTGAATCGTGGTTGGCGTTTTGTAACCGAGTTCGGCTACTGCTTTTAAAATAGGATCGCTTAATCCAAGCTTAGAAAATGACATCGTTCATCTCTAGTAAGTGAGTCAACTGCTAACACCGAATGAACAACTATAAGCTTATTCGGTGAATTATATTGTACAGATAATTATTTGCGCTACAGTCTAGCGTTTTTTGCTGAAAAACACACCCGATTAACCCACTTACTCACTAGATAAAGACTAATTGGCGCTCAAATATTTAATCCAGTTTAAACTTTCTGAACTAGGGTTGGTTTTATGCAGATTCTTGGCAATGCTTAAAGCTTGTTGATTATTGTCCAAACCAACAAAAGCCTGAATTTTAGCTAATTGCACTTGAGTCGTTGGTTTAGCGATGTTGTTTAAGCTGGCAATTGCTTGTTGATATTCTCGTTCTTTTATTAGAACCAAGGCATGTTGCCAGTAATATTTAGCGTCTAATTGTGCTGCTTTATACCAACTGTCCTCTGCACGTGACCACTCTTTTGCTGCTTGCCAGTAAAGCGCTTGTTGCTCCAATTGAGAGACTCGTCCATCAAGGTTATCGAGTCTTGCATAAACTTGTGCCGCCTTATAAGGTGCACCAGCTTCAGCGTACAATTGAGCTAAAATGATGAAATATTGTTCATTCAATTTAATTCCCGCACGTTCAGCTTGTTGAATGATCACCAACGCTTTTGCATTATTTTTTATGTGTAAATTAAGAGAGATTAATTGATACCACCACATACTATTTTTAGGTTGACGGTCTCGTAACGTTCTCGCAGTTGGAATCGCAGCCTGCCATTTACTCTGTTCAATTTGTGCAGCCAATAGTAAATTTAAAGAACTAATAGCAATAGTTGACTGCGTCATTTTGAGATATTTTTGATGTTTTGTTATCGAACTCTCTACCTGTGGCCATTTTTTCTGTTGATACTGTGCTTGCGCCAAACGTAACCAGATTAACTGTAAATCCTTAGCTTGGTGATACTGTGTAATCAACGATTGATAACGTCGCTCCGCAGATAGGGGCTGCTCATTACTGAGAAGAATATCAGCTAGCATACGTACGGTGTCTCGTTGCTGTTCAGGGTCAAGTTGCTTTAAGTCGATTGCTGTAGTAAGTGAAACTATTGCTTGTTTAACCTGCTGA
This sequence comes from Vibrio sp. MA40-2, assembly GCF_047302445.1. Lineage (NCBI taxonomy): Bacteria > Pseudomonadati > Pseudomonadota > Gammaproteobacteria > Vibrionales > Vibrionaceae > Vibrio > Vibrio sp. MA40-2. Next base: position 169,978 of record NZ_CP178627.1, on the reverse strand, counting down.
GTTTGCCAATACAAGCCACCTAACATTCTAGAGACATAAGCTTGATCGTAGCGCCGACTTGGCTGTCTAGCAGTTAATATATCAATGGCTTGTTGTAGTTGTTCTTCTAATTGTAATTCATAAGCACGTTGGACTTGGCGAACAGTAGATGAAGACAAATCTTGCGCCTGCGCAATTGACATTGACATTAACAGCAGTATCAAAAACCATAACACCAATTTTCGACTATACATAAAAACATTAGGTGTAACAGTATTAGAATCAATCATTGAATTTTAAACTCCAACTTAACTTGTTGACCAGTCCTTTGTTGCGCTTCTCCGTTTATAATCAATGGGGTATATGACCACTTTCGTAACGCTTTAAGTGCTTCTCTGTTAAATATATTTCGCGGTTGCGCGTCTTCTATTTTAATATTTGTTGGTTTACCTTGACGGTCAATATCAAACGAAAGCAATACAAACCCTTCTATTCTTCGCTGTAAGGCTTTTCTTGGGTAAACAGGTACAGATCGTTTAATCGGGGTCAGCTGCTTAATCTCACCAACATTAGATAACTCCGTGCCTTGAACAGGAGTCGACACATCACTCACCGGTGTTGGTACGCTAGTCGGTATACTGACTGCCAAATTCATCTCGGCCACAGACACATCCAACTTTATATCTGGAACAGGTTCAATAGCCGGTGTTTCGATACTGGTCTTTGGCTCTGGTTGAGCTAAGGCTTTCTCTGGTGGTTGCATCGTTTCTTCTGGCGGCGGTGGCAATGTTCGGCTTTTTCTTTCACTTGACTCTTCCACTTCCTGCATAAAAATATCAAACTGCAATGGTTCCGATTTAGGTTGTTGTGCAGTAGCATTTAAATCAACAATCCACACCATAATGCCAACAAGGCAATAACTGATCACCACGGCGAATGGAAAAGCGATGATAAAACGACGCATCTAATTATTCTCTGTTGCTAATGCAATATTGACAATACCCGCCCCTTTAGCGGCATCTAACACAGAAACAACCGTACCGTTAAATGCCAGTTCGTCGGCTTGCACAACTAATGAAGGACTGTTTGTTTCAGTTAATAACTGCTCTAACGTTGCTTGTACTCTTTCTTTATCCACTAGCCGTTTGTCAATATAAATGTCGTTGTTCTCGGTAATAGCAACAAAAATACTGGCCTCTTTTTTACTGACCGAATTAGTGGCTTGTGGCCTATTGACCTCAACACCAGATTCATTAACAAATGAACTAGTGACAATAAAAAATATCAACATGATAAATACAATATCTAACATAGAAGTCATGTCTATCTGTGCTTCATCTTGAGTTTTTCTTCGGTGCCCAAGTCTCATAAACGGCTCCTCATTAGTTTTTCTAAATGTACTTCTTTTTTCTCTATTGCTGACAGTAATTGAGAGTAAAAAAACATGCCCGCAAGAGCGGCAACCATACCAGCCATAGTTGGTAACGTTGCCATTGAGATCCCTGCCGCCATTAATCGAGGTTGAGATGTTCCTTGTTCAGCAAGCACATCAAATACCGAGATCATACCAGTAACCGTACCGAGTAAACCAAGCATAGGAAAAAGACTAATAATCAATCTAAGTAAATTTATATTTTGGAAAAGCTCCATATGTGCTTGATTTAACCATGAGTCTCGTTGTTTTTGAGCAAACCACGATTGATGATCTTGTCGAGAAGACCAAGTTTCGAGCCATGATTTTTGTCTACGTGGAAAACTAACCAGCACATACAAACCTCGTTCAATAGCAATTAACCAAAATAGTATGTTGAGCCCAGCTAGCCACCAAAGAACGGGACCGCCTTGAGACATGAATAGCGCCATAGCATCATTACGCAAAAAGTCGATAAAATAGCTCACCCACTGTTCCACGTTACGCCAACTCCAATTGTTGTTCTGCGCGTTCTGCAACCAAACCAATGCCCTGTTTTTCTAATAATGACCTGACACTTTCCGCTTGAGAAGTCAGAACATTATGAATGAATAACAATGGCATAGCCGAGACTAAACCTAATACAGTTGTGACTAATGCAGTAGAAATACCGGAAGCCATCATACGAGGATCAGCATTGCCATATTGGGTAATAACTTGGAAAGTTTCTATCATACCGGTAACCGTGCCGAGTAAACCTAACATTGGTGCTAATGCTGCTAATAGTTTCAACATTGAAAGACCACGATCAAGCTTCAATTGTTCATCTAGTATTGTTTCATACAAACGCAATTCTAGCGCTTCAACATTTGGTGACTCGTCATATTTATACACACCCAGAATTCGACCCAATGCATTGTTGCCAATTGTTTGCTTATCTTTCAATTGCGCATTAATTTTGTAACGATTAACAAACAAAAAGCCACCTTGCACCAAACCAATCAGCAAACCAACCACTAATAGTCCAAGAATGACTTGACCAATCACACCACCTTGCTCAACTCTCTGCCAAATCGTTGGGGTTAGAGCTAATTGATCCAGTAACTGACCCGCAGTAGGGTCAACTGAAATAACATTAGGAGCAATAGATGCATTGCTGAATGTGTCAGAGGTAGGCGCAAGTGGAGGTTGTACTAGATAAGGTCTAACACCGTGTCCTTCTGACCACATTAGATACCCTGTTTCATCAACTAAACCAAATGCTCCAATGCGTAAAACCGTTTTATTTTCTAATCGACCGTCATCTTTTACTGCATCGACATCAACTGAGCTAATAGTCGATCCGTTGTTAATATGGTCAACAAATGCAGACCAAAATGAATATAGCTGGTGTTTAGAGGGCAACGTTTTTGCTTGAATAATGGCGTCAACATCTGCCAACACTTTCGATTCATCGATACTTAGAACGCTATCTTGCAGGCTAACTTGCAGTGCTTTAGCCTCTTGCCGAACGACACCGAACAGTTCACCTAGGCTGCCTGACTCTAAGTGAAGTTGTTTCTCTTTATCTGCTAATAATTGCTCATTGTCACTAAAACGTACGGTAGACTCATCAATCGCGGCTTGTAAACTGTCCCTCTGAGCGGTGAGTTTGTCACGTAATTCCGTGAGTTGTTGTTGTTTAGTTATAAAGCTCGTTTCTCTGGCTTTATTATCGATAAGCGCTTGTTTTTTAGCTTCTTTAGTTACTTGTAATACACTATTTTCTGCTTGGCATGTCATAGTAAATAGAATAGATACCAACAAAGAACTCATAAATTTATTGAACATCATTTACCTCCTGTATAGACAGAGGCAAAGTTAGAATGCTCGGAGACACTCTCTTATTCGCCAATAAAAAAGCATCATCCAACTGACTAAACACAGGTTCTTCTAATGCTATCCATTGTTGTTTCTGATCGACCCACAACCAGTATTTTTGTTTATCTAAACTACGCGCAATAAAAGAAACATGGCCAAGATAGAGTTGTTCAACTTCACGCATCACTCCCTCTATTTCGATATTGCTTACGTAACTATCCAACTTTTGCACATAATCAAGTTCGATTTGATATGCCTCTAGAATGCGTCGAAATTTTTCTGCATCACTAACATTGGCTTGTACCATCAGTTCAGACAAACTATTTAAACGAGCTTGTCTGACGTCGAATTGGATCGGCATACCTTGTTGTATTAGCTGATCTAAACCCGCTAACATCTCATACATTAGCGGCACAATACTTTGTCTTGTTTCAGTAATATCGGTTAACTGTCGATCGATACTACTCATCTCTTGATTCTGATTATCTAGCAAATTACTTAAATGAGTTTGATAAGTTTCTAACCCTTTAATCTCGGCTTTGAGTGCATCAATTTCAAATTGAAGCTGAGCCGAATGTTCTGCACTCTCATCGATCACTATTTGATTTTTTTGTGCATTTTTAACAATAGATTGTTCAATCTTCTCTGACGCAGCTAAAGAGCTCGCATTCGCCAAATGATGCGTCGTTAACACGCACAAGCTTGCAGCAATGCAATATGAACGCATTTTATTTTTATATTTATACATAATAAAATTAACTTTCTTTTCGTCCTTTAGCGAGAAGGAACATGTTGGCGTTCCTTCAACTATGATCAACTAAACTGAATAGGTTTTAGAGTCTAAATTCAATCAAGAGATATAAATTTCTTACCCTGGTAAACTACTCTATTCCTGCTAAACTAATTTATTATTAACAGCTTACCTTATTAATAACGTACAGCTAGCTTACAACAACACTGAATAATCATATACTCACCATAACAGTAATGAGAATTATTATCATACTTATGATAAGGTAAATCAACGAAAAAAGTTAACAATTAGGTGCAAAAGTACTACGTCACACTTTAATTGAATATAAGTGGCTTATAGTGACCGCAACAAATACCTATACAATACGTACAAATACTGTTTATTTTTGATTAATTGGAACAAATGTTTGATTGATTGAAACCAAGAGCAGAAACGCTTAATCGCATGCTACATGTGTAGCGTTATTTGAAGTAAATTGAGCCAGTAACCACGTTGCAGCCAATAAATCAGCACTGCCTCCAGGGCTTAAATTAAGCTGAACTAATTTATCTTCGAGTAGCGAAAGCAAAATATCAATGTCATGCTGGCCATTACATAAGGCCGACAAAATAGCTCGTGATTCACTTTGAACCAATTCTACTGCCTGCAATCCACCTCTATTAACCAGATTAGTATCTACATTATTGGCCATAAGCGAAAACAAGGTGTGAGTCATGGCTTGTTGTTGGCTTTGTTGTTGCGAAAGACTTTGCAGATAAACGGGTAACCCATACTCAAAAATAGTTGGGTATCCGAGTGAAGCCTCACCTCTAATACCGGTTAACCCGTATTTCTGAAATAACTTCTCACCAGCGGTAACGGGAACGTTAGTCGTTTCTGTTAATTCATCGGTCACCAAATTGGCACAGCACTGAATTATTATTTTCCGTATTTCCTGAGCATTATATGGACGATCATTGCCAACCAACCAACCTACTGAACCACAAATAACCCCAAGAGTGAATATCATTCCTTTATGAGTATTAACATTATTCGTCGCGGCAAACATAGCTTTCTCGGCTGCAATTCCGATAGGTCGTAGTTGAGCCAATAGTTGATTTGCGCATAGATGATGGCTAGCGTAACCACGCTGAACGAACTGGTGCATGAAAGGCTTTAACGCATTTGAACTGGCAACAAAAGTTGTGATGTCCATATCACTATGAGCACCACTGGAATAACAGTCCACTAATCCAGGTTTCGGTGTCAAATGCGCTTCGAACATCATAGCTTGATAGGCTAAATTGCCAGCCAACTGACAAATGTCAGATACATTGGTTGGTTGCAAATCATTTTGTTGATAGAGGCTTTTTTGGTTAGTTAAATAGCAACCATCACCATCTAACTGTGCTTCCATGGAATCAGTTATATTCATCAACAATCTCTAGCCAGTACTGTAAATCGCTATCATGGCCGATTCTATCAACTTAGTCTAGCTTGTGTTTATGCCAACTTAAATTTAGAAACATTGTGTTTTTGTTGTTCTGATTGCGCTTTCAATTGCTGGCTAGCTTGTTGATTTTGTAACGCTTCGTTACTGGTAGCTTCGCCTAGCTCGACAATATTATGCATACTTGAATTAATTAATGCCGCGACAATCAAGCGATCTTCAGCAGTATTAGCTATTTGCTGACTGCTGTCTAATATTTGCCGTAGCACGTCATCTATCTGTATTAATTGCTGTTCATTTTTTTCGGTCTGAGAGAAACAGCTGGAAGCCATCTCTTCTCCCTGTGTTAAAATAGTGACGGTTTCATCAGAAGAAACTTGTAACATTTGAATCACTTCTCGTATTTTAACAGTAGAATCTTGAGTGCTACTCGCCAATGCCCCCACTTCATCAGCAACTACAGCGAACCCTCGCCCTTGTTCACCGGCTCTTGCAGCTTCGATAGCAGCATTTAAGGCAAGTAACTTAGTTTGTTCTGCAATGCCTTTAATTACATCTAAAATTGAACCGATATCATCCGACTGCTGTTTTAATTGAATACCTTTTTCAACTGACTCTCTCATCGCTTTTTGCAACGAGATCACTATATCGTGAGTAATTTTAACATCATCACGGCCAGAACTAACCAAGCGCGACATTCCATCTATCTCATCTCGAGTGTTATTAGCAAGAACAGACACTTCTTTGATGCCAGCTTCCATCTCTTCAACAGAATCGGCAACCGATTCAACCTGAGATTTTTGATCACGAATTAATGTGCGAGTCGTTTCGCTAGACGATAAACCTGCATCGGCACCACTCGCCAATTGCATTGCATTGCTTACCACTTCACCAATAATTGAATTCAGCTGTATTGTTAACGCGTTAATTTGCTGTGCAATTTGACCAAATTCATCTTGCGATTTTATCTCAATATTTTCAGAAAAATCACCACTAACCAATTTGTTCAAATGGGCCAATGTCCGTTTTAATGGACCATTGATGCTTTTTATCACACTCCAAATAACGATTATGGAAATAATTACCGAGACACCCAATACCAATACCATTTGTAAAGACGCATTATTACTGCTGTTTTGCGCGGTAACTTTGGCATGATTAATTTTGCTACCAACTAGCGCACTGGCCTCTTCCAATAACACCAGTACATTATCGGTTCTTTCATTTATGGTTGCTAATTGCTGATTTTGTTTTTCTAACAACGCGATACTAGTAGACAAAGTAGCAAACAGGCCCTGCTTATCAAACGCTTGGTCAATCAAATCATAATATCCCACCAACGAAAAATTACTCTCTGGAATAATTGCGGTAATTTGCTCACGTTTGGATAGCATGGCTTGATGATGAATTTTAACTTCTGATAAATAGCCTTCTTGCTGCTGTTGAGACTTAGCAAAAAATGCTTTCTCAAGCGACCGACCTAGCATGTTGCCTGCACTTTGTAATCCTTCTGCTAGCCACACTATGTCAGGGCTGACAGACTCAATAAACATTTTGCTGTCATCGGAAAAGAACTCCCATTCATTAACAAAATCATCAACTTTTTCTTTTTGCAACGTATCCGCAGCAATCCACTGCTCTCGAATTTCAAATTGGTCGCTTACCGCTTGAAGTAATAAATGCGATGCCGAATCTACCTCAGCTAGAACCTGTTCAACATCTTGATAGCCAGCAACATTGGCTTGTAGTGCGAGCGTTGTTTGTTGATAAATATCGAATAATTTTTGTGTTTTTTGGTATAAATTCGTTCTAGCTTGCTCATCTAAAGAGGCGCTATGTAAACTCACTAAACGAGATATATTTAGGACCACCCCAGATAACTGGTTGGTTTTTTCTGCCATTGGTGCCAGTTGATCAACCGTTTCATCTAAATGCGCTTCTAGCTGCCTAATATTTTTTTGCCCGATCAGTGCAGTCGTGACGATCAAGAGAAACAGAACAACAAAGCCAATAAGAATTCTTTTAATCACAGATAGATGCATAACCAATCAGACTCTCAATAAAATTAACAATATTCAAACTAATATTAGTCACTATATCGAATAGCACTCGGTTTAATATAATTTCTGTATCTCATTTAGTTAAGAAGTGTGAAGTCAATTGAATTAATCATACAAATAAGCACAACATGAGATCTTTTGCTTGTTTTGTTACCAGTAAGTTGCACATTGGTAAATCAATCAATGAGTACTTAGACCGATTTCATCCTTGATCTATAAAATTATCTTGTTACATCAACCATTAAAACTGTAATAATAGTAAATGTAACTTAACCCATTCACTAGGATCTTTGTCTATGCGCGCCTTTGTTTTACGAGCTCGATCTGCACCGACTGACAGTCAACAACTTCTCGCCGCTGTTGGTAATGAAGCTCACACTGAAATTTTAGCTCATACTCTGATGAACGCTATATTCGTCGCACAATCTCACCGAGAAGATGTGGCCGTATATTTGGTACTGGAAAGTACTCAAGACTTCTCGCGTACCATTTGCTTTAGCGCGAACGACATTACTAATATTGGTGGTTTTCATGAGCAAGCTTTGCTAACAAAAATAGCTCAAGCACTAGATGTATCAAAGGGAATGGCTAAAGAACAGCAACGACAGGTTGATGAAGGGGTAACCGTTCGCACCATTAGTTTTGAGAGATTAGTTCAAGAACTCTCGCTCGACTATCAACTGTTTATGATGGATAAAAAAGGTACGCCAATCAGAGAGCAAACTTTTCCAGAAAACAGCTGTTTCTTATTAACCGACCATATTCCAATGCCTAAAAAGAGCTTTAATAGCCTAAAACGGTTAGGTGCACAAAAAATCAGTCTAGGCCCAAAAATGTTATTTGCTTCTCAATGCGTGGTATTGATCCACAATGAACTGGATCTACAGCAATAAAGCGCTACTTAATTAATTGCTATAAATCAATTAGTAGCTAATTAATAGATAACGGTATAACACTCATTAACAAATTCGCATAACCCAGTAGATAAAACAACCCTCACTTCAACATAAACTTGCCATCGAATTTACTTTGAAGTGAGGTTTAACTTTTAACTTCGGATGCTAGGTTCGGTACAGTACTTTCACCACATGCCAGCCAAACTTAGTTTTAACAATGAAAGGGCTGAGTACCTCATTTTTAAATACCGCTTTATCAAAGGGAGGCACCATTGAACCTTGACGAAATTCGCCTAAATCGCCGCCTTTTTTTCCTGATGGGCAAGTAGAATGTTTTTTTGCTAACACATGAAATTTAGCGCCTTTGTTAATTTGGGCCAAAATGTCTTTCGCCATCGATTCATGTTTCACTAATATATGCAACGCTGCTGCCGTTCTAGCCATAAGTGATTCCTTAAAAAATAGCGCTTAATTTTACTCAAATAAGGGAAAAAGTGAATGTTATTGTGGTTATAATTGCAGATTAACAAAAATAATTACTGAGTCGCGTCCACTTATTCACTATGATAAGTGCCAGCATGGTAATACATTTGACCATTGGAATAAATCTAGCCACTGTCGTACGGTAGGAAAATACATGAAAAGCAAAGCCAATCAATCTCAAGGGATGTTATTGTTCAAACTCTCAGTACAACAACAGAGCTTTGCTATTGGAACATTAAAAGTACGTGAAATTGTTCCCTATTCGCCCACCACCAAAATTCCTTACTCTCATCATCATGTGATAGGAACCGTTACTATTCGTGACATTACTGTACCTGTTATTGATATGGCAGCAGCGATCGGCTTCAGACCAATAGCTAAGCAAGAGTATGATAACTGTTACTTAATCGTGACCGATTGTCTTCGAACTGTGGTCGCTTTTATGGTTCGAACTATTGAAAAAATTATCGATTGCGATTGGCATAACATCGAACCCTCTCCAGAATCGACTGGCCCTAATGTTTTTGTTACCGGCATCACGCGTTTTGAAGATAAAATCGTACAAATGCTCGACGTAGAATTATTGCTATCTAAAATCTATCCACAAGACGCTTCTGCTCGCATACCTATTTTGACTGACGTAGAACGCGAACGTTTAAAGCCATTAAACATATTGCTAGTGGACGATTCTAGTGTTGCAAGGAAACAACTATCCGATGCATTAGACAGTATCAATATTAGTTATTCTGTATGTAATAATGGAATTGATGCACTAGATCTAATGAAGAATTATGCAAGCGAAGGTAAACCTGTCGATTTATTGGTCAGCGATATAGAAATGCCGGGACTCGATGGCTATGAATTGGCCTTTGAGGTGCAGAATGATCCATTACTCAATAAAGCTTATCGGATACTGCATACCTCGTTATCCAGTGAAATGAGCGCAGATAGAGCACATCAAGTTGGTGCCCATGAAGCATTAACTAAATTTGATGCAACAGAGTTGATACAAGCAATGCTGCGAGGCGCAGAAAAAATTCAAGTTATAGAAAACTAGTCTTTTCTCTCTAATAAAATGATTGCAGTTGCATTAAAGCGACAAGCGAACTAAACCCTAAGAACATAGATTTACTATGTTCTTAGGGATAATAAGCTTCGTCACCACATCTGCATCTTGCAAGATAACGGCTATACCTTAATCTGAATATTATTCATCGAGATCGAGCAGTTTAGTACTGCCGCCGTGTGCTTTTTCGCGTTTCCTCTGTATAACGGCATAGAAGCCTGGAATTAGAAATGTTCCTGCTAGCAATACACAAAGCAAGCCACCGACTAATGATACCCCTAACGAGTTCTGACTAATATGACCTGCACCAGACGCAAAAATTAACGGCGTAATACCAAGGATAAATGACCACGACGTCATATTGACCGCTCTAAAGCGCAATTTACCGCCATTGACCGCAGCTTGGTCTAGTTCTACTAACTTGTCTTCTCGTTGTTGTTTAGCAAACTCTACGATAAGTATGGCGTTCTTTGCTGCTAGAGCGATGAGTAAAACTAAACCTATTTGGGCATATAAATTTAGCGGAAGACCCACTAAATTCAACCCAAGGAAAGATCCTAATGTGGCTACTGGCACGACCAAAATAATCGCAATTGGGATCGTCCAACTTTCATATTGAGCAACCATAAATAAGTAGATAAAGATCAGAGCTAAAGCAAAGGCATAAATTGCCTGATTTCCCGCTTTAACCTCTTGATAGGCCATTCCTGTCCACTCATATTGATACCCATAAGGTAAGACTTGCTCGGCGACTCTATCCATTGCAGCTATTGCATCACCACTCGAATAGCCATCGGCTGGTTGTCCTTGAATAATTGCAGCTCGATACATGTTATAGCGCCACGCAACATCAGGCTCGAATACTTGCTGATAAGAAACCAGAGTACTGAGCGGGATCATATCGCCTTTAGCAGAACGAACATGGAATCGATTTAGGTCATCCATACTGCTTCTATAGTCACTATCCGCTTGCAACGTTACCCGAAAGTTTTTACCAAACATGGTAAAATCATTAACGTACAGAGAACCTAGGTTACCTTGTAACGTTTGAAAGATTTCACCCAATGAGATACCAAGTTGCTTGGCTTTTTGTCTATCAATCTCGACATTAAAGTGTGGAACATTCGCTCTAAAAGTACTAAAAGCGTGTTGAATTTCTGGTTGCTGATTAGCTTCTTGTATAATTTGCCCCATCACTTGTGCTAGTTCGGTACGGCTTCTACCTAGTGTATCTTCTAGGACAAACTCGAAGCCAGATGCAGCACCCATTCCGGGAACAGCGGGAGGACCAAGCGCAAAGACTACCGCTTCTGGCAATGTCTGTGCCGCGGTAACGTTAAGCCGCTCTGCAATAGCAAACGAAGAATTTTCGCCAGACAATGCTTTTCTCTCTTGCCACGTTTTAAGTTTAACAAACAAAGTCGCGCCATTGGAGGCGGCTGCACCGGTTAACAGTGCATACCCATTGGCAACCGTTACCGCTTCAATTCCCGGCTCTTGTTGTACAATTTCCATCAATTTTGCGGTGGTCTCTTCGGTTCTAGAAATTGATGCCGAGTCTGGTAACTGCACATTAACTAACAAAATACCTTTATCTTCTTGCGGAACAAAAGCAGTAGACGTGCTGGAAGTGAAATAGCTTAAAGCAGCTAAAGCAATGATAAAAGCACCAGCTAGCAATACAGTTTTCTTCACTAAAAATCCGGCTATTTTTCCATATCGAGTGGTAACGTTATCTAATCCTCGGTTAAAGGCTTTAAACCAACTCGACGTATTATCACCGCCCTGCTTTAACACCAAAGAACAAACCGCTGGTGATAACGTCAGTGCATTAATAGAAGATATAACGACTGAAATACAGATAGTTAACGCAAACTGACGATACATAATGCCAGTGATTCCTGGCAACATCGCTACAGGTACAAATACAGCCAACAGGACCAATGTTGACGTTATAATTGGTCCTGTGACTTCTTTCATAGCCAAGAGTGTCGCTTTTGCCGGCGTAAGTGACGGATCTTTCTTCATTAGTGTATCGACGTTTTCTATCACTAAAATCGCATCATCCACCACAATGCCAATGGCGAGAATCAAACCAAATAACGTTACCGTATTAATGGTAAAGCCAGCAATTAACATTACGGCAAATGTACCTATTAAAGAGACTGGAATCGCCACCACTGGGATCAATGTGGCGCGAGCACTACCTAAAAACATATAGGTCACAGCGATAACTAGTAAAACGGCTTCGATTAAGGTTTTCACAACACCTTTTATCGATTCGGCAACAAAAACGGTCGTATCATAACTGGTTTCATACTCCATTCCGTCGGGGAAATTGACACTCATTTGTTCAAGTAATGCCATTACTGCTTCACCACTTTCTAGTGCATTAGCATCAGATTGCAGTGACAATGTTATGATTGAGGCATCTTGGCCTCTGAATGTGCCTTGACCATCATAAGACTTTTTACCAAGTTCTAACCTAGCCACATCCTTTAAGTAAACCGTTGAGCCATCATTGTTTGATCTCAATATCACCTGCTCAAATTCTTCAACCGTCTCAAGTCGTCCTTTAGTAACAAGGTTAAATTGTACTTCTTGTGCATTATTGAACGGAGGTGCACCAACTCGTCCTGCGGCTACTTGCACGTTTTGTTCGGCAAGCGCGGCACTCACATCCGAGGTAGTTAACTTTAGGTTAGCCATTTTATCTGGGTCTAACCAAACACGCATAGCAAACTCTCCACCACCAATCACGCCAACTTCACTAATACCCTTAACCCGTGCCAATTGATCTTTTACGTTTAAGTTAATGTAGTTGATCAGAAATTGGTCGTCATAACGACCATCAGGAGAGTAAAAGTTCAACACCATTAAGATATCAGGTGAGCGTTTTTTTACCGTAACACCCACCATACGTACTTCTTGAGGCAATTTGGACTCAATTTGAGTCACTCTGTTTTGAACGTTGACTTGAGCCATATCGGGGTCTGTACCAACATCAAAGGTAACGTTCAAAGAATACGAGCCATCATTGGCACTTTTTGAAGACATGTAAATCATGTTTTCAACACCGTTAACTGACGACTCTATTGGGTCAGCGACGGCTTGTTCGACCGTTTCTGCACTTGCGCCAGTATAGAACGCTGTAACACTGACAGAAGGCGGACTAATTTTTGGGTATTCGGCTACGGGAAGCTGAGTTAATGAAATCACACCCGCAAGCGTAAGAATAATAGAGATGACCAGTGCAAACTTTGGCCGTTGGATAAAAAATCGACTCAGCATGATTATAATTCCTCACCAACTACGTTTGCGCTATTGCTCACTTGCTCAACTCGTACTTCGACACCATTTCTAATCCGCTGGAGTCCTTTAGTAATGACATGATCATCTGGATTGAGACCATCGACAATAATCGATCCATTTTCGATCTGTTTACCCAATTGCACATTTCGGCGCTCTGCTATATTTCCTTCTGTTAACAACATAACAAAGTCACCTTGTAAATCACTTTGCACCGCTCTTCTTGGAATCGTGATCAGCTCAACTGCATTTTTTTCCTGAATATTGACCATAATGTGCTGCCCAGGCAGTAACACTTCCTTAGGGTTATCAAACTTAGCACGCATAGCTAACGTTCCCGTAGTCGTGTTAATGCGATTATCGACAAAGTCTATGTAACCCATCTCGTCATAAGGTTTACCATTTTCCAAAGTCACTTGTACTTCGACTTTATCGGCCGCCCCTTCACCACTGCCATCAATCTCTTCCATTCCCATCAGCAAGCGCTCTCTTTCACTCACAGTAAAATTGGCATTAACAGGATCTAAACTAACGATGTTGGTCAATGTGCCAGAAGATGGCGAAACTAAGTCACCAATACTTACATAACTTTCGCTGATTCTTCCTTCAAACGGTGCTCTGATACTGGTATATGACAAGTTAACTTCTGCGGCATTGAGCCCGGCTTTGGCTGATTGTAATTGTGCTTCTGCTCCTAACTTAGCACTCGTTAATGCATCATATTCTGATTGAGATATATTGCCCTTCGGCAGTAAATTTTTCCCTCGTTCAAAATCTAATGTGGTTTTTTTAACGTTTGCTTGCGCTAATGCAACCGCAGCTTTTTCACTTGCCACTTGTGCCTGATAAGAAGAAGGTTCAATTTCAAACAATAATTGGTCTTTTTCAACCATCTGCCCTTCTGTGAAATGACGTGACCTAAGATAACCAGAAACCTGAGCCGTAATGGAAACATCTTCAACCGCACTCACTCTTGCTACATAATCTTGATTTCGATGATAAGAAATCACCTTTATTTTTTCTACAGAGACTAATGGGGTAACAGAGCCGACTTGTCCAGTAGACGATTCATCACAGCCAACCAGAACCGCGACACTGGCCATAGCCAGTAGAAGTGTTTTCTTACTCATAGAATAACCAACCATATAATTTGAACGGAATATTACAAAAGTTAACAATAAGCTATCCTTGTAGGGGTAATGTCCGAGCTATATAAGAAAGTCACAGTTATATGTTTCAAAATATTTCAAAGTAAGATTTAAAAAGCCGTTTATAATTAATTGCTTCCAATAAATAAACGGCAGTTATTAAACATAACATAAATCCAAAAAAACAAGAGTCCTATTCGTACCTATGCCACCCCATGACCTTTTGAAGCAACCCAAATTCGATACCATTGTTCTCGGCTAAGTTTAATTTTTAATCCGTCAATTGCCGTTTGAACTCGCTCTATTTTACCTGACCCAATAATTGGAACCGGCTTTGAGGGTAATTGACAAACCCATGCATAAATGACTTGATCAATGCTTTGCGCACCAACTTCGTTCTTAATTGCATCCAGTTCATGTCTAACTCGTCTATCTTGTTCCGACTGCCCCGAAAAAATTCGTCCACCTGCCAAGCAAGACCAAGCCATTGGCCTAATCCGTTTAAGTTGCATTTGATCAAGTGTTCCATCATCGACTACATCAAAATTGATCGGGTTAATTTCTACTTGATTGGTCACTAAAGGCATATCTAGTCGAGATTGTAAAAGCTCAAATTGACTCGGAGAATGATTAGATACGCCAAAATGGGTTACTTTACCGGCTTGTTTTAATGTATGAAATGCATTGGCCACTTCATCCGCATCCATAAGTGCATCTGGTCGATGGATCAATAACACATCGATATTTTCAACATTGAGTCGCTGTAATGAATTGTCGACAGAACTGAGAATGTGAGCCGTGCTTGTATCGTAGTGATTAATTTTTCTCTCTGGTACGCTAGCGCTGCAAAGATTGATAGCACACTTAGTGACCAATTGAATACTATCACGTACCGACTTATCCAACGCTAACGCTTCGCCAAATAGTGCCTCACATTGATAATCGCCATAAATATAGGCATGGTCTACGGTAGTAACTCCTAATTCAATATGCTGTTTTAAAAAAGTTAACCGCTGTTGTGGCGACATTTCCCATTCAGCTAAACGCCAATAGCCCTGAACTAACTCAGAAAACTCCGGCCCTTGTGGTGCAATACACACTTTAGCAACCATTAAGTCGCCTCCTCATGTTAATACAAAAAATAAATAACAATGCATTCTGAAAAATCTTGCGTTCATTCTAAAACTGAAAAATTGCATCATAGTCGTAAACACACTGGTTCAATCAGTCAGTTTATCATATTGCTTGCAAGCCGTTCGATGTTAAAGCATCTGCATGGCCATCAAATAAAAGCAGCTAATCAGCAGCAACCAATTACCAAACATCTTCAAGTTGAACTAAAAATATAGTGATATAGATCACGTTTTTATATAAATAAGCGTAAAAAAATAATTTTTTTAAAATTTAATTTGAACTATTTTCATAATCAAAAAATTATTTATTTTGTATAAATAACAATTATTTAATAACAATAAAAATAAAATAAATCGATTTATTTTTGCTTTTATTTCGTTTTACTAGCCTACCCAATCACATCAGCGTTAAATCGATATTGAAAGTCGATATATCACGACATTAACATTTTGGTACTCAACCTATTCATCCCTCTGGATAGGTATTTTTAAAGTATTAATTGCTGATATCTGTATTGACTTCCCTTAAATATAATTAAAACATGCAATTCATAGGATGAATAAAATGAAAAAGACACTGCTTGCTTTCGCTATCGCTACCATTACTACAGGTGCAAATGCAGCGAATCTTTACAGCGACAATCAAAATTCACTCGATTTAAAAGGTGAGATTGATGCATATTTAAGCACTTCAGAACTAAAAGATGCATCTACAGGCAACTACAAAAATGATCCAGATGTGGATGTTTGGGCTAAAGTTCAGGTAGACGCAACGCATAAATTAAATGACTCAGTTACGGTTTTTGCTTCGTTTGAAGTTGAAAACGGCGTAGGATTTGGATCAGACAGTAGTGAAGATAAAGATGTGACTACTGATGATGAGTACATTGGCGCTACATTTGGTGAAAACCTTGGTTTCGCTGTTGGTGAAATTGGTGATTTTGGCGATTCTCTTGACGCAATCATTATCGATAACACTAACGAAGGTGTAGGTTATGTAGATGATGTTGCTGGTCGTTTTGAATCAAAAAGTCATGGTATCTCATTTAAATATAATACTGATAGCCTAACATTGATTGCAGATACTTACCTATCAGCAGCAGAAGACCAAGATGCCGTTTATGGTTTATCTGCTTCATATGACATCGCAGATTTCAACATTGGCGCATCTTACCAAGATCGTGGTAACCGTGGCACTTATGATACAACTAACACTGGTGACAACGACGTTTACGGTATCAAACTGGGCTATAGCTTCAGCGACTTCTCTATTGCATCACATTACGTTGTTGAACAAGTCAACAGTGTTGATTACGAAGTAGTGGGTCTTGCGGCTGACTATACTATGGATGACGTAAGACTTTATACTTCAGCCTATGTTGCTGACGCAGATGGTTCTTCTGATGAAGTTACTACTTATACACTAGGTGCAGACTACGCTTTCTCTGAAAACCTACTAGGTTTTGTTGAATACTCTGCTGCTGACAATACCGGTTATGAAAAAGATGCGGAATACTCGCAATCTGTTGCTGGTGTTTACTTCACTTTCTAAAAATTCTTTCTAATCAAATATTAGATAGCATTGAAATATCGAACGCTTACCATCAAGGTGAGCGTTTTTTTTATTAATCATAAATGTGCCAGTAAGATCAAATCTTACTCAACAAGTACGGGTGCTCAACTCGTAAATACTTTATCATCATTATGAGTTTTACCGCGAAGCTATCCAAGGCTCGATGTATTATTGATTGCTTATTACTTATTACTTATTACTTATTACTTATTGTGTACTGTGTACTGTGTATTACGTATTTTTGCGATTTATCTATTGAGGAGAAAGCCATGTTAACTAAACCGTTAGCCCTATTTGTTAGCTTATTGCTTATTACGTTTTCAAGTTTAGCGTCACACCGAGCGGATACCGGATGGCATAAAATTGAACAGGGTGCCATGTTGGTTGATGTTAGAACTGCCGCAGAATTCAATCAACAGCACTTAGAGAATGCTATAAATTACCCGCTCAACAGCATAAATATCGCGTTTAATGAAATCGACAAAGATCAAGCAATTGTCGTTTACTGCCGCAGCGGCAACCGTTCTGGTCAAGCGAAGAAGATACTGACCTCTCTCGGGTTTAAAAATGTACACAATGCCGGTGGATTAAGTGAGTTGTTACAGGCGAAATAACGGTATGTACAACCTTGAGGAATTAGATTATCTGTCTATTACCCTTGCGGGAATTTGAGAGGTCTTACCAACGAATCAAGGCCTTCGATTTTAAGCGCCAAACACAGCTGCATAAGTTCTCCCAATTCTCCATCTGGAAATTGGGATTTATTCGCAAACCATAATAGGTATTCTTCAGGTAAATCTATCAGCATTCGACCAGCGTATTTACCAAACGGCATTTGAGTCCGTGCGAGTTTAATCAAGTTTTCTTTCTGTAACACGATATTGCTTATCCACTTTACAAGAGTATAGAAACAATTATAACTAAATTTCAATGTAGCGTTTAGCCACTCGCTTAGTTAATTTTATTGTAAGTTCATACGGGATGGTACCAACCGCATTTGCAACTAATTCAATTGGTAATTGGTTACCCCAAAATTCAACCTCATCACCAACGTTATCTTCACTGTTTGCGCCCAAATCTACCGTGATCATATCCATAGATACGCGACCAACAATTGGCACTATTCGTCCATTGACCCAAACAGGTGTTCCTTCTGGAGCCAGGCGCGGGTATCCATCACCATAACCTAAAGCCACAACACCAATTTTAGTATCATGCTTCGAGAACCAATTCTCGCCATAACCAACCGGTTGATTCGCTTTATGTTCACGAACTGAAATTAGCTTTGACTTCAATGTCATCACCGGTTGCAGATCTAACTCTTTTCCTGTTTTATCATCAACTGGCGAAATACCATAAAGCGCTATTCCTGCCCGCACCACATCAAAATGAGAGCTAGGCCAAAATAAAATTCCAGCCGAATTAGCGATCGACTTTTGGCCTTTGTAATCGGCCAATAATGAAGAAAACGCACTGATCTGCTCAGGTGTAGACGAAGATTCTAAATCATCAGCGCAACTAAAATGACTAATAAAATTAAGTTCACCATCAAGATTATTCGATAACTGTAAAGACTGAATAAATTCTGGTAATTGTTCAGGAGTAACGCCGACTCTATGCATACCAGTATCAAGTTTCAGCCATACTTTAACGGGTTTCGCCAACTCGGTAGATTGAAAATATTCAAGTTGTTGTTGATGATGAATAACCGTTTGAAATTGATATCGAGATGCATCTTGTAAATCGTCACGATTGAAGCACCCTTCTAGCAATAATATATCGCTTTTAATACCCAGATTACGTAATTCAATTGCTTCTTCTATTCTGGCAACCGCCAACATATCAGCACCTGGCAACGTTAACGCGACGTGCTTCGCACTATGGCCATAAGCATCACCTTTCACCACAGCGACTACGGGTTGATTGTTACACATAGATTTGAGAAGACGGTAGTTATGTTGCAATGACGATAGGTTGATAATTGCTTCCGCAGTAAGCATAAAAACTCCAATTCTAGGCAAAAGCCTACTTCCTTCAGAATGCCGACCAGTATTCCGAAGGGAGTAGTTAAGTTAATTAATTAAGTTCGGTTTTTACTAAAATAGCTCTTTGTTAGTTTAAACACCACTGGGCTCAAAACTGCAAGGGCGATAAGGTTAGGAATCGCCATCATTGCATTGAGCGTATCACCCAATAGCCAAACAAAGTTTAGTTCCATCAACGCGCCAATAGGTAAGGCAACGATAAAGATGATACGGAATGGTAAGACCGCTTTTGCGCCAAATAAGTACTCTGCGCAACGCTCACCATAAACAGACCAGCCAACGATAGTAGTAAACGCAAACACAGCTAAACTAACCGCGACCAAATAACTACCACCAGGAATAACTTGACCAAAAGCAGCCGACGTTAATGCCGCACCAGACTCTCCACTTGTCCAAGCACCAGAGATAATAATAACCAAACCTGTAATGCTACATATAACTAATGTGTCGAGAAACGTTCCTAGCATCGCGATTAACCCTTGACGAACTGGGTCATCCGTTTGTGCACTTGCATGAGCAATAGGAGCCGAACCCAAACCCGCTTCATTAGAGAAAACGCCACGGGCAACACCAAAACGAATGGCCATCCAAACCGTCGCGCCTACAAAACCACCTTCTGCAGAAGCCGGTGTAAATGCATGTTCAAATACCAATGCAAAAGCAGGAATTATAGCACTCGCATTCATCAGCAATATCGCTACACCACAAACGATATACGCAACCGCCATCACAGGAACTAACGCACCGGCAAATCGGCCAACACGCTTTAAACCACCCAGTATTACCCCTCCAGCTAGAACCATTATAATGAGGCCAACAATAAGTGGCGAAAAGGAAAAATTAGATTCTAAAACTTGAGCAATCGAGTTTGACTGCACCGCATTACCGATACCAAAACATGCAACCGCACCGAAAATCGCAAATAACGTACCCAACCAAGACCATTTTTGTCCCATACCGTTAGTGATGTAATACATTGGGCCACCAACATAGGTTCCTTTGTCGTCTTTCTCTCTATATTTTACTGCTAATACCGCCTCAGCATATTTGGTTGCCATACCCAAAAGTGCTGTGAGCCACATCCAAAATAATGCACCAGGGCCACCGATAAAGACCGCCGTTGCAACACCAGCGATATTCCCTGTACCGACTGTAGCCGACATCGCAGTCATTAATGCTTGGAAAGGCGGTATTTCACCTTCGCCGTTTGATGCTCGGCCATTCCACATTAACTTAAATGCTCTTCCTATATTAAGAATAGGCATAAACTTCAGGCCAACGGTCAAGTAAATACCGACACCCAAAATAAGCACCAACATAGGTACACCCCAAACGATACCGTTAACCTGACCTATCAGTTCGGAAATAAATTCCATCTTATGTTCTCCTGTTATGCAACTTTTAAAAAGTTCCTTTCAGTCATAAAGCAATTAGCAGACCAAGCATAAGAAACTATTGAATTAATATCTCTTAGAAAGGATTACCAACGCAGTGAAACAACAATAAACCTAGGCTGCAAGTCGAATTGTTGCTACCCAGAGACGAATGCACAGACAATAACTCTAGATTAGAACAATAAACTAGAATTTAACTCTAAACTAATCTTGATAAAAAATAGAATATTGAAACGCAATAAATAGCGACAACCAAAAATTCAAAACAGATTTAATCACTAGTAAGTTAGCAGTAACACCTAGCCATGGATCACAATGGTGCAACAATAGACAAAAAAGAACCAAATTAGTGCAACGAACAAGGTGTTTATGCTGGTAAACTTCTAACTATCCTTTTTTAATAATATTTTTTTGAACTATTTAACAGCCAATATTGTCATTATTCATCTAGATGAATGTTTTGCTTTTTAAGCAATATGACAAAATTATATATTTCAAAATTAATCTTGATTTCAATTCATTTATCTGCACCGAAATCAAAATTGGCATTTAAAGCTGAATTTTGAATATTATTTGGAATTTTCGCTAAATATGAATTTTGACAGTAAAAAACAAAACCTGTGCCACTTTCTTTGCTGCCGCTACTTTGCTAGATGAGTAAACTAATATTAATTTACGCTTTTCTGCATTGTTGTCACGGATTTTGCAGTACTTACTAACACAACCCCAACTATCACTAAAGTTATAGGAATTGCATTGAGGTAACAAACGAGTAAAACCGTATGAATATAGACAGACTATACGATTAAGGTGAATACACGTCGTCAACCACAAAACAACTTCAAAGATAGCTAGTATAAACTTAATTACGTACAACGGAGTATTCAAATGGAACTGAAAAAACCTTATCTACTTTTTCTTGGTGACGCAGCAGATCCACTGGCGGCAAAGGTCGCTCAAGGTATTAAAACCTGGCACCCAGAATATTGCGTCGGTCAATATCGCTTACCAACCTGTAATGCTGATTGTGGACTTGAAGATTTATCGATTCAAGAAGCAGTTAAGGCAGGAGCACAAACTTTAGTAATAGGTGTTGCAAACCGAGGCGGTGTTATCTCTGAAGAATGGATTAGTATTCTTATTGAAGCACTAGAATCGGGCTTAGATATCGCATCAGGTCTGCACAATAAATTGAGTGACATCCCTGTACTAGTATCTACAGCAGAAAAACATAACCGTTCGCTTTTCGATGTTCGTTATCCTACCCAAAGCTACCCAGTAGCAAACGGTAAAAATCGCCAAGGGAAACGACTATTAACCGTTGGTACCGATTGCTCATGTGGCAAAATGTATACCTCCCTTGCCATCGAAAAAGAGATGAAACAACAAGGTTTAAATGCTGATTTCCGCGCGACAGGTCAAACCGGTATCCTGATTGTTGGTGACGGTGTGAGTGTTGATTGCGTAGTGGCCGACTTCATTGCTGGTGCCATTGAAACTATTTCGCCGGAAAACAGTGCCGATCACTGGGACGTTATTGAAGGACAAGGTTCACTTTTCCACCCTTCATTTGCAGGTGTTACTACTGGATTAATACACGGTGCACAACCTGATGCATTAGTACTATGTCATGAACCAACTCGAACGCACATGCGTGGACTGCCTGACTATTCAGTACCTGAAATTAAAGCTTGTATGGAAGCGAATCTAGCCACGGCGCGACTCACTAATCCTAACGTCAAGTTTGTCGGTATATCAGTCAACACGTCGCAACTTGATGAAGATGCAGCTCTTGAATTTATGGCTAAAGTAGAATCAGAATTTAATCTTCCAGTGGTTGACCCATTCCGTCAAGGTGTTAGCCGAATAGTGAGTACACTCAAGGAGGTCTAATGCAAATCAGCTTTAAAGTTAAAAGTTGGCCAATTAGAGGAAGTTTCACCATTTCTAGGGGAAGCAAAACTCAAGTGGACGTCATCCAAGTTAAAATTGTTCACAATGGCCTGGTGGGACGCGGAGAATGTGTTCCATATGCACGTTACAACGAATCGATCGACAGCACGCTAACGGAACTTGAAAACGTCCTTCCAACCCTAAAACAAGGCATTAGCCGCGAAGCATTGCAATCGTTACTGCCTTCTGGAGCAGCAAGAAACGCGGTTGATTGCGCGTTATGGGATCTAGAGTGCAAAGAGAATAATCAAAGTATATGGGATAGAACAGGCGCAACTTCTCCCCCTGAACGCTTGGTTACCGCTTTCACATTATCTTTAGATACACCAGAGAAAATGAAGCAAGTAGCAATCGACAATGCTTTTCGCCCTTTATTGAAGTTAAAACTCGGTGGTGGAGAAGATTTAGCACGAGTGGCAGCGGTTCGAGAAGGTTCGCCCAATGCAACCATTATATTGGATGCAAATGAGGCGTGGACACCAGAACTTTATCAACAACTGATACCAGAGTTGGTTAAATTAGATGTAGCGATGATAGAGCAACCTTTTGCAGCAGGAAAAGATCAAGCGTTAGAGTCGCTACCAAGACCTATTCCAATTTGTGCAGATGAATCGTGCCATGACAGAGCGAGCCTTGAACAGATCATTGGTCGCTACGATATGATTAACATCAAAATCGACAAAACCGGTGGATTAACCGAGGCACTAGCACTCAAACAACAAGCTCAAGAAGCCGGGTTACAGGTGATGGTTGGCTGTATGCTTTCAAGTTCATTAAGTATGGCTCCAGCCTTTGTTGTGGCGCAAGGTGTTGACATTGTTGACCTTGATGGGCCATTACTGTTGAGTGAAGACATTGAGCATGGTTTCACATTTGAAGATAGCTTCATGTTACCGTTTTCATCAGAACTCTGGGGTTAATGGAACCCAGAATTAATAGATTAGGAAAAAATTATGCAACGTACGGTTTACTTAAATGGTGAGTATTTACCTGAATCTGAAGCGAAAGTGTCTATTTTCGACCGAGGTTTCTTATTCGCTGACGCTATTTATGAAGTGACAGCAGTTGTCGATGGCAAGCTATTAGACAACGACGGACATGTGGCTAGGTTAGCTCGTTCATGCAATGAGCTCGACATGAAAAATCCACTGACTGCCGATGAGCTGGTCAAGATTCAAAAAGAACTTATTCGTCTTAATGATGTACAAGAAGGCGGCATCTACCTTCAAGTTACACGTGGTTCTACTGGCGATCGTGATTTCGGCTATCCTGAAGACGCAGAACCAACTGTTGTTCTATTTTCACAAGCACGCTCGGTAGTTGACTCTCCTAAAGTGAAAAAAGGAATTAAAGTCATTTCAATACCAGATATTCGCTGGAGACGTCGTGACGTTAAAACCACATCTTTGCTCGCTGCCTGTATGGGAAAACAAGCGGCAAAACTACAAGGGTGCGATGATGTTTGGTTAATCGAAGACGGTTTTGTTACTGAAGGTGGGTCAAGCAACGCCTATATTGTGACTCAGGACAATACCATCGTCACTCGACCGTTAAGTAACGATATTCTGCATGGTATTACTCGAGCATCGCTTATGAAAATGGCATCTAAAGCAAACCTTGTTATCGAAGAAAGATTATTCACCATTGAAGAAGCCTACGCAGCGAAAGAAGCCTTTATTAGTTCGGCTTCTACCTTCGTTTGGCCTGTTGTGGAAATTGATCATAAACCGATTGGCGATGGAACACCCGGTCCCGTTGCATTACAGCTAAGAGAAATTTATGTTGAGCTAGCGAAAGCATCGGCTTGCTAAAAGCCCTGCTTATTCACGTACCAGTTAGCTAATTATGTAATAATATGACGATTTGATAACCTCATGTTAATACCAAGTAAATGAAAATTTACAACACATTGTATTACAGGAGCCGGATAGGCTCCTTTTTTAATGCCGCAAAACTCACATAATACAAATTTTTTACCTAGCGCTCTTTCCTGATTCATCAAACTAAGTATACTGTCCGGTCATTTGGCACCTATTAAACTAAAACCAGCCAAATTGATTATTTTTTAGACAGAGAATTATTCCAAGGAGAGAAAATGGAAATGTTAGAAAGTTTTTTCGGGGTTATCGGTGACCTCACATGGGGGTGGTCATTAGTGCCCTTCCTGGTTATTTTTGGGTTGTTTTTTACCATAGTAACTGACTTTGTACAGTTTCGGTTTTTCGGACGTATGTTCAAAGTATTATCAGCAAAAAACCAAACTGCAAGCAAAGACAAAATTTCTGGTCGTGAAGCACTTTTATTGTCTGTAGGTGGTCGTGTTGGCGGCGGTAACATCGCTGGTGTAGCCGTTGCAATTACCCTTGGTGGTCCAGGTGCCGTGTTTTGGATGTGGGCAATAGCATTAGTAGGCATGGCAACCAGTCTGGTTGAATGTTCTCTCGCTCAACTATACAAGCGTAAAGAAGGCAACGAGTTCCGTGGTGGCCCAGCTCGCACCATTATTCATGGCTTGGGAGAAGATTATCGTTGGTTAGCCTATGTTTTAGCGGTTTGTCTTATCGCTTCTTTTGCTTTCGGTTTTAATGCATTCCAAGGCAATACTGTTGCTGGTGCGGTACAAGACAGTTTAGGTATTGATCGCATGTACACTGGCGTTTTCTTAGCTATCGTAGTTGGTTTTATCATCTATGGTGGTATTAAACGTATTGCAAAAGCAGCTGATGTAGTCGTTCCTGTTATGGCAATTGCTTATGTTGCTATGGCCTTGGTTGTTATTCTTACTAACATTACTGAAATACCAGCAATTATTATTAATATCGTATCCAATGCATTTGGTATTGAAGAAGCCGTAGGCGGTGGCATGGGAGCGGCTTTAGCGCAAGGGCTACGCCGTGGTTTGTTTTCTAACGAAGCCGGTCTTGGTTCCGCGCCTAACGTAGCTGCTACTGCTGACGTAACGCACCCTGTAAGCCAAGGTATCACTCAGTCTTTATCTGTATTTATTGATACTATTGTGGTTTGTAGCTGTACTGCTTTTGTTATTTTACTTGGTGACGTTTATGTACCAGGTGCGGAAGGAATTGATGGTGTTGTACTTACTCAACAATCTTTGGTTTCTCACTTCGGTGCATGGACCCAATATTATCTAACTTTTGCTATTTTACTGTTCTCTTTCAGTTCGGTTATTTATAACTATTATTTAGGTGAAAACGCACTAACATTTATGACTAAGAGCCCAATGGCGGTACACGTATTACGTATACTGGTAATTGCTATTGTCTTTGTTGGTGCTGTTGCACCAGGCGCGACAGCGGTGTTCTTCTTCTCAGACCCATTAATGGGTGTGTTGGCTATCGTTAACTTACTTGCTCTAATCATGTTGTTCCCGACAGCTACACGCTTAATCAAAGATTATAGAAAGCAGCTTAAAGCCGGTATTGAACATCCTGTACTTGACCCTAGTGAGTACACCGATTTAGATATTGATACAACTGCATGGGTGAAGAAAAACTAAGTCATTAGTATGTAAAAATATTTATATATCAATACATTAAGGCCAGATCATTTATATAATGACTGGCTTTTTTTATTCTATTTGAGTAAATATTGGTCGGAATTAAAGCCATCTAGCCTAGTAATAATGAGCAAGTACAAATTAACATTATAGATGTGAAGGTTAAAAAAATTTTACATGCCGCTTGAACCTTTACAATGTAAGATTACTTTACAAATACAAGAGGCTTTACAATCATTCGGTTATTTACCAACGCGCAATGCTTTACGAATTCAAGAAATGCAACCCTTGGCAGGTGCAATTAAACTCATCTAAAGCAAACCATGTTTTATCAACTTCATCTCGAAGGTAGAGTTTGCCGTTAGTATATTTAAACTCGTGGGTTTTGTGGTCATGGTCGGTGTAAGATAATCGAATATCATTTGGACAAGCGCTGATTATTGAAACTTTACTGGCTTCTGCATTAGTCACATCAATAAATTTATCAAACGCTTCTTTTATTTGATAACGCATTATTCCTTCCCTCCAACATGATATTTAACGATATAACTGGCTCAATTTTACTCGAAGCACTCGTTTTACCGCGTTATATACATTGTAATCCAAATGTCTAAACAAAAACATTAGCTAAAAATAAATAAATGCAAACATTTATGTCATTATCTAGTTGTACTTATTACAAAGAAGTAACAAGATAAGCTCAACTTATTAATCCTTTCCGACGGCACAATAAATGTCACTACGTAATGCACTTCAGCTTCTGTTACTCGCCTCTTTGTGGGGTGGCTCATTCTTGTTTATGAAAATCGCGGCAAATTCACTCGGACCAGCAGTATTGATTGAAGCACGCGTATTATCCGCTGCGTTATTTTTATTGATTGTATCTATTTTCATAAAGCGTAAATTATTGTTATTGAAGCATAAAAAACACTTTTTTATCTTAGGGCTTTTTAATACCGCTCTGCCCTTTTTATTTTTCGCTTATGCCGCGCAAACACTTAACGCATCTACCTTATCAATATTAAACTCCACCTCGGCAATTTGGGGCGCGGTGATTAGCGTATTTTGGACCAAAACAGCATTGACTAAAAACGCGGTACTAGGACTAATGCTAGGCGTTATTGGTGTGACTGTATTGGTCGGTTGGAATGGCGAACATTTAGGAATGGATGCGACTTTGCCAATTATCGCTGCTATTTCGGCATCAGCTTGCTATGGAATCGCCAGTAATTACTCGCGTACGGTTAGGCAGATTACCTCATTTGACAATGCGCATGGCAGTATGTGGGCAGCGGTATTAATTGTTTTGCCGCTGGTATTTTTTATCCCCATACGTGAAACACCAACATTAGACATCAGTTTATCTGTTGCGGCTCTCGGGGTTTTATGTACTGGCGTTGCTTATTTGCTTTATTTTAACTTGGTTGCCAATATAGGTGCGGCATCTGCGCTTTCTGTTACCTTTCTAATTCCCGCTTTTGGTCTATTCTGGGGATATGTAGTCTTGGATGAGCAAGTTGGATGGAATACGCTATTTGGAACTATTTTAGTACTTTCAGGTACCACTCTCGTAACCGGTTTCTCATTTCGTGCGTTAATCGATAACCGAAAAGCTAGATAATCTAAGCTGCTAGATGCTTTATTATTCAATACATAGCTTTGCAGTACATTGTTTTTCAACATATTGCTTTTCAACACATAATTTTTCAACTCATAGCATTGGTACGATTTATGAAAAAAACCTCTACATTACTATCTTGTACCATCTTAGTGCTTGCTATTGGGCTAGTGGCTTGCTCCTCGCTAAAGAATGACTTATCTGCAGATAGCGATAATGTTATCGGCTTTATTACAACAAAAACATTGCCCGAGGCGAGTGGATTGGCTGCTTCACGCCTGAATCCCAAAACACTCTGGAGTCACAATGATAGTGGTAACACGCCTTCTTTAATTGCTTTTGATCAACAGGGAAATTTTCAGGCTCAAATTTATATCAGCGGAGTTAAAAATAACGATTGGGAAGACTTAGCGACATTTGAATATAAGGGGCAGCACTATCTGCTGATTGCTGATACTGGCGATAATTCCGTAAGCAGAGATGAATATCAACTCCATGTCATTCGTGAACCAAAAATAACCGAACAAACCACCTTAACTGTCAGTCCGGAATGGACAATTCGTTATAATTATCCAGATGGCGCACACGATTGTGAATCCGTCGCGGTCGATCAAGTTAGTGAAAAAATACTATTACTTTCTAAAAGAGATGAGCAGCCAATTTTGTTTGAACTGCCTTTAACCAATAACGCTTCAAGACCTGGTCCTGATGCTTCAATAAATCAGCAGACTGAAAAACAGGTCGCCAAACAAATTGCACTGCTGGATCCATTGCCTAACTCTAGTAATCCACCATTCAGCCTTATTAATTTATTTGGTTACGCAATGATGCCAACCGCAATGGATATCTCAAATAATGGGCAGTTTATCACTATACTCACCTATAATAGTGCCTTTGTATATAACACTCATCAATCGAACAATTGGGCTGAAATACTACGCTCCACACCAACTCAAATAGAATTTACTCCACTTAAACAAGCCGAATCAATTGCATTTAGTTCAGACAACCGACATATTTATATTACCTCTGAAAAACTGCCTGCGCCCATTTTAAAGATAGCCGTTACTAAGTAACTGATTTTTAATTTACTAATTAAGATATTATCGATAATGAATATTGAACATTTAAAACTGTTTATCAGAATCGCTGCCAGCAACAATATAAGCCAAGCAGGACAAGAGCTTGGTTTATCACCTGCTGTAGCAAGCGCACATGTCAATAAACTAGAAGAAGGTTTGGGAGTTAGGTTAATTCATAGAACGACTCGCAAAGTCTCTCTTACCGAAGAAGGCATTGATTTTCTTCCTCATGCAGAAGAGGTACTGGCAACGGTTGATGCAGCAAGAGCGTCGGTAGGTACTGGTAAGCTATTACCTCAAGGCACATTACGCGTTACAGCTCCGGCTTCTTTTGGTCGAATGCACCTAATACCCGCCTTAAGAGAATTTTTACTTGCTCATCCAACCCTTTCTATCGACTTACGTTTATCTGACGCAATTGTCGATCTAGTAGAAGGTGGATTTGACGTAGCATTAAGAAATGCTGAGCTGAAAGATTCAAGTTTAATCGCCAAAAAATTAGCATCCGATAACCGAATAATTTGTGCCTCGCCAGACTATCTGGCCAATTTTGGCGAACCGAAAACACCACAGGATCTACTTCAACACCAGTGCATCAATTTGAGGGGGTTAGATCACTGGTTGTTTAAAACACCAACAGGGGAAATAAACATAAAAACCAAAGGTAATTTCAGAACCGATCATGGCGAAGCGGTTCGAGATGCTTGCGTACAGGGGATAGGGATTGCAATGAATGCTAGATGGAGTGTTTATAAGCATTTACAAAGCGGTGAATTAATCCAGATCTTAAAAAACTATCCCTTAATATCACACTCGGCTATTTGGGCAGTTTATCCAAGTTCTCGATTACTTGCGCCAAAAGTGCGAGCCTTTATTGATTACTTCGCCGACTATTATGGTGATCCTCCATACTGGAATACTACAGTGTAACCAACCAGCACTAAATCTGAGGGAGCCGTGACAGTAATATTCAACGAATCCCTCTTTCTATCTGTTCTAAATCCCTATCTGCTCTAAATCCCTATTTGCTCTAAATAGCTCTTTGAGCTAAATATCTATCTACTCTACATAACTATTTGATTTAAATAACTAATTCACCTAAACAACTCACTGATCGAAATAATTGTCTCATCTAAACAACTATCCCAATTAAACAGCGGCCTTAGTTAGGCAGCGATTTCGTGCCAGCGATAATTTTATCTAAGCCACAAATTATCTTGTTGGCATTGCATTTTTTAGTTCTTCTTTAGTCAAAACACCATCTGAGTTGCTATCGGCTCGTTGGAACAGCTCATCAGCTGACGGTGGTTTAGGCCCATGATCTCTGTCTCCTTTAGGTTTTGGCGCACAGGCACTAAGGCTAAAAGTTAAAATCGCTAGTATTGCAACAGTATAAATTTGTATAAGTTTACGTTTCATGATCCATTCTCATGTTATTTAACCAAGCTTTACTATTGATTATAAACATGCAGAAAATAAGGAGAAATAATGGAAATAGTTAAACTATTCATATAAGAACAAGAGAAACAGATTAACATTAACACCAATTATGTAATTTAATTACAAAAAAACAACATTATCACGAACAAAAAATAGATCTTGATCACACTTTAGCTTTAGTTTATCTTATGCATACTAAATTAAGTAATTTAATTACAAAGAGGTTTACTTATGTTATCTGTGATCAAAAATCTATTTATCTCCCAAAAAGACTATGCTGGCCGTGATGTTGATGCGGTTATAATGCGACTCGCAGCACGCACAGGCACTGATACTTTCGCTTGGTCGTATCTTACCGAATTAGCTGTGTACGAAAATACAGTAAACGGAATGCGTGTCTATCCACATGAACTTGCCAAACATGCTGCTTAAAAGCAGCCATGTTTAGTCTTGGACTAAATGCAACCCGTGTGGTAACGCGTCACCAAATGCGCGCTTAGATTCGGTTTCGTCCATCGGTTTGACTTGCTGAACTAATTCTAACCACGCCTCAGGTGAACGACTTTTATGCAGTTTTTCGATAACTTTTGTTCTGATGTCATCCGAGATATCAAATAAACGGTCACCGGTTTTTCGACACATCATAACGGCAGAGAAACCAATAATCGGTTCTTTAATCCAATTTTGCTCTAACAGAGTCGGTAACCAATGCTCAACTTGCTCTCTAGGCAGCACAGAATGCTGGCTACCATACATAAGCTGACGAGCAGCCAGTCGACCCAACGCCCACCAATGAGCTTGTGCGAATTGAGATTCGTTCACCGCTTTATTCATAAACCACTTAGCCATCAATGTTTTATCTTCAACATCAAGATGCTCTAAAGAGGCGGCTAAACGCACCATTGCTTCATAACTTTTTTCTTGCGCTTCTTTCGCTACTTTCGGATTACGTAATGATCCCGGATGCAAATATTTAACAATATCAGTCGCAATAGTCTCTTGTTGCTGCTTATTTAAGCCACCTGCAATACGTCGCCAAAATACCCACCAATCACTCCAACCTTGGTGGTTTTGATATTGAATGCCTTGCGGATAAAGACCCCAAACCTGTTCAATACGCCATGTATCTGTTGGATCACCAAAACCCGGTCGTAACGCATAGCCAGATAGTCGAAGCCAGTTACGTTCATGCTGCTCCGACCGTCGTCTACGTTTTCTACCTTTGGCAAAGGCATCGAATAGTTGCCTAGAGATAGAAAAATCCCACTCAGCTCGTTTGCCTAACTTATGTTCTAGTTGTTTAACCAGCATTTTTATCGCTTTGGGATCGGCACTTTTTTTATTGCCACTGTAGATAACGGCAATCAGATCTAATGCAGATTGAAGATTTGGTGATCGAGTGTCTGGCTCTTGTTCAGATGCTTGTTGATTTCTTACTTCGAACTCTACTGCCCAGCGTTGTTGGTCATTTTCTATACTCACACATTCCAACTGTAATGTACCCACTTCTGTTAACTTGCAGGCAAGTTGAACCTCTACTCGCTGTTTTTGGTTAGCATGTAATTCTGTGTTGTTTTTCTGTGTTTCGGTACTGTCTAATGTGGTGATATAAGGCGGTAAAGGAGTAAAAATATCGGTATTAACTGCATAAATAGCGCCGTTGGTTGGCGGTTTATTATCCGTTAATACATTGTGGATCGAGGTTAGTAAATTAAATCGTACTGGCTCATCAAGAGTAAGAGAAAACTTACGCCCTGATAGACGAATTTCCTGCCCTTCTTCGATACCTTTTGCCAATAGACACAAAGCATTACCGAAACCTTTTTTCTCCGCTAAATGAAGAAAGTAAGAACGAGCCGAACCTCCACCAATTTTTAACTGCGCACCTCGGCGAGCTTTAGCAAAAGCAACCGCACCCAATGCAACCGCGAGATCTGGATGTGGATTATCCAGCACGGTTACAGGCGCACCACGCCACTGGGTCAAAATACCAGTCAGCTTATCTGTTACTAATTCACTGTTAAACACGCCACCATTGAGCAGTAAACCAGCAGGAACAATTGGTTGATCTGCTTTGAGATCATGAACAGAACGATCATTCTGCTTCGAATTATCAACTTGCCAACCTAAAGCACTTTTTGCTACCGATTGGTGTTGAGTGATAAATTCGGCAATATGCTTGGTAACCGCAGGATCAGCCACGTAAGGCAGGCCAAACTCAATAACCGCGCTGCGTCTTTTGTCTGGTAAATCAGTAATACTGCTGCTTGGAAAAAAGCCCTCAAGCACAATTTGATGAACTTCTTGTTTAGATAAATCGACACTTTTTGTTCCACCAATCAAACGCGAGCCACTGCCTAACATGGTGATTTTTACCTGCTGTTGGTCATTTCGACTCAACAGGCTTTCTTTCGCTTTACGAGTTTGCTGAATAAGTTTAGACAGACTTGAGGCATTGAGCTTTTTTTGATTACTAAATCTTTGCTCCGCGAGATGAGCCAATGCAAGATCGAGATTATCTCCCCCCAACATCAAGTGCTCACCAACGCCAATACGATTTAACGCAAGTTCACTGTCATTAAACTTAGCTTCAATTAGGCTTAAATCGGTGGTTCCGCCACCAACATCACAAACCAGAATTAAAGGTATTTCTTGTAACTCTGTGTTAGCAGAATCAGCATGGCGAGCATACCAGTCGTAACAAACCGCTTGTGGCTCTTCTAATAGAACCACATTGGTCAAGCCGGCTAACTTAGCCGCTTTTACGGTGAGTTTACGCGCACTTTCATCAAACGAAGCTGGCACAGTTATCACAACTTCTTGGTTTTCCAACACATTAATTGGATTATGATAATTCCATGCTTGCTTAACATGGTTAAGATAACTGGCGGTCGCCACTAGCGGAGAAACTTTATCAACATCTTGACTGGCAACCCAAGGCAAAATATCAGACTCTCGATCGACACTTTGATGAGACAGCCAACTTTTTGCGCTTGAAACCTGACGACCTTCAACTTTAGCGCCAAGTTCCCTAGCCCACTCGCCAATAATTGCAAAGTCAATATCGCCTTCAACGCGTTGATTTTCCCAAGGTAATACCATGTCGCTCTGTGACACTTGACCTTGAGCAGGATGAAAACGAAATGAAGGCAACAACGGTTTACGGCTCACTTCACCCGGTGCGATTAATTGATCTATTTCGAATATCGAAATTGGCGAATCTTTAAGCTGCTGAGTAATTTCACTGTACGCGACAACAATATTAGTGGTACCTAAATCTATACCGACCAAATAACGCGGAGTAGCCATGACACTTCCTTTTTAAACCGATTTTATTGAGCAAAATCTTGTTTTGCTCATGGTACTAAACCTACCGCTCGTTAACTTTCTCGAACATCAAATTCAACGTGCCATTTTTGACCGTTGTCAGTGGCAATCGCTTCGAGATAAAGCGTCCCTAATTCGCTCACGCGCGAAGCCAACGTAACCGGCACAATGTCGCCACTGTTTCGTCCATCAGTTGCTTGCAATGTAACTTGTATTTCTGGTAATTCTTCCAGTTCATCGGGTTGCCAAAAATCCAAATGCGTTCCGGCTTGATCTTCACGCCGAGTCGTTGAGCCATAAAATTGGAACTGGACCGGTTGACCGATAATCAAACCAAACTCTTTGTTTTCAACTTGGCAATGAGAACCCTCTTCCATTCCAAATGGCGCAACACAAATCGCTTCCATTGGCGCAGGAAAACCAGGTATAGCCGGCATGGCGCTCTCAATCCCTACGTAATAGCTGCTGGCAATACCGCCGCGAATACGCACGCCGTCGCCTTGCCTAACCGCACCGTAATAACAAGCACCACTAGCCACTGCTAGGTCTAGATCTAAACCGGTTAACTTTTTCGCTACAGGGCTATTTACTTGTCCAGGACTGTTCGTTTGTTCAGGACTGTTCGTTTGTTCAGGACCGTTCGCTTGTTCAGAATTGGCCGCTTGTGCAAGCCAGGAATTAATCGTGTCAGTAAGACGCGTTTCTAGTAAGCTCGATTTCAGTACACCACCATTAAATAGAATAGCAGTTGGTTTGATAAATTCTAACGCTTGAGGCTGACCAAACATTCCTGCGAACACATCTTGTGTTGCGTTATTTTGTTTGCATAAAAACGCCGCAATATGACGCGTTATCGCTGCATCTTGTGCATAGGGTAGACCTATTTGCGTTAATGCGCTGCGCGCTTTCTCTACTGGGTGTTGATCTATCGTCACTTGAGGGAAAAAACCTTCCACCAACGTCTGTTCAACTTCTTGTTTAGTCAATTCTGTTTTCAGTGTGGTACCTAACAGTTTTGATCCGCGACTTGGAATGACAATCGGCACTGATTGCACATCAGAATCTTGCAATAAGATCTCTTTTGCGTCTCGACACGCTTGCGTTATGGCCTGGATTTGCCATGGTTGCATCTCTTTACCCTGTTGAGACATCTTCATTTTGATACGATAAGCAAGCGCAAGATCCATGTTGTCGCCGCCAAGCAAAATATGCTCACCAACCGCCACTCTATTTAGATTGAGATTCCCTTCTTCTTCAGTCACAGCGACTAAAGATAAATCAGTTGTTCCGCCTCCAATATCGACCACTAATACTACATCACCAACTTCTACTTCATTTCGCCATTGGTCTTCATTGTTGTTGATCCAACTGTATAGGGCAGCTTGTGGCTCTTCTAATAATGTAAGGTGCTTTAAACCAATATTTCTCGCGGCTTCCGCGGTTAAATCTCGAGCAGCAGGATCAAAAGAGGCCGGAACCGTAATCGTTATCTCTTGGTTTTCAAGTAAGTGTTGCGGATGGCTATGATTCCAAGCACTTTTTAAATGGTCTAGATACGTTTTGGTCGCCGCAAGAGGCGAAACTTTGGCAACTTCTTCAGGACTACCTTGAGGAAGAAACGCACTGCGGCGATCTACGCCAGCATGGCATAACCAAGACTTTGCACTCGCTACAAGTCTGATCGGTGTTTTTGCACCCAAGTTCCGAGCAACGGCACCGACTAAAGCATTTGGCTCAGTGGTCCAAGGCAGTACTCTAGAGCCTTCACCCATTTCATAGTCAGATGCTTGATACAAAAATGAACCCAGTTGAGAGAGTTCTTTTACCTGACCCGGACCAACGAGCTGAGGCACTTTAAAGGTTTTGACCACGGAATTTTCCGCGTCAATTTCCGCATAAGAGAGAACGCAATGGGTGGTACCTAAATCAATACCAATGCTGTATTTTGCTTCATTATTCGCAGAACAAATGTTTTCCATTAAAGCTCAACCTCTGCTGGTGCAATAACAGAAGCGTCATAGTTCTCTGATAATTTAGGTAGCGTTATTTTATCAGCCTTCCAACCGCGATGAATCAAAGTACCACTGAATGGAGCATTGCCTGTTACGTTGCCGATCAAACGCACTAATTGAGGGTTGAAACCTTCTTCAATTGTCACTCGAGACTCTTCTTCTTGCTCTTTAATAGGCGATAAAGAAACGTATTCTGACAGCACTTTCTGACCACCTGCATGGATAACTCGTGCAGCCGCGCCCACTTCATCATCAGAGAATCCGCCTAAATCTTCCTTAAGAAAATCAATCAATCTGGCTTCTTGTTGCATAATTGCCAACAACTGCATTGCAGAGTCGGTAGTTGCGGTCTTCAATTTGGATTCAACTTCAACCACTTTCTCTACGACTTTCTCAACCTCAACCACTTTTTCTACTTCAACAATCTTCTCTACTGGTTTTTCCACTTCAACAATTTTTTCTACTGGCACTTCAACGGTTTTCTCAATAACTTTAGATTTACGTGCAACAGCAATAATAAGTAGTAAAAGCGATGACGCCGCAAGGCCACCATGAAGCATATCAAAAGTAGTAGGGATCAAATTTAAGTCAAAAATCATTTTACGCTCTCTTCAAATGGAGTTTCTAAGGGTGCTTTACACATTGTCGTACAGCAACCTGTAAAGTATCAACAAATAATTGGGAGTATTGTCCCATAATTCAAGATTGTTTGGGTGACAAAATTTGTCTGGTTAGTCGATTCTTGCGACTATACTGAATTAAACACTGTCAACTAATAGCAAACGTGAATATAGAAATGTAATATTTCACTCTGATTTGTACAGTTAGCGTAATCGCTATGATATAAAACTGGTTATATCCATTATAAAAAACAAATTAACAATAAAAACAACGGATAAAAATTGAGCACATCACTTTGTAAGGCACTAGAATTAAGCAACATTGACAAATGGTTCGGTGATTTTCAAGCCTTAGACCAAATCAGTCTTTCAGTAATGCAAGGCGAAATCGTCGTTATTTGTGGCCCTTCTGGCTCGGGAAAATCAACACTTATCCGCTGTATTAATGGCCTTGAACAATACGACGCAGGCAATATCACGGTACTCGGCAGCGACAATCTTTCTAAACAGAGAGGTAAAGTCGGTATGGTATTCCAACATTTCCATCTTTTTCCACACCTAACCGTATTGCAAAATCTAACCTTAGCGCCAATACGAACATTAAAACTGTCCCAAGACGAAGCCAACAGCCGTGCGATGCATTTTCTTGAGTGCGTTGATATTGTCCAACAGGCCGATAAATATCCAATACAATTATCAGGTGGTCAGCAACAGCGTGTCGCTATTGCTCGCTCACTTTGTATGAAGCCTTCGATTATGTTGTTCGACGAACCGACTTCGGCTCTTGACCCAGAAATGATTAATGAAGTGC
Source organism: Vibrio sp. MA40-2 (assembly GCF_047302445.1). Lineage (NCBI taxonomy): Bacteria > Pseudomonadati > Pseudomonadota > Gammaproteobacteria > Vibrionales > Vibrionaceae > Vibrio > Vibrio sp. MA40-2. The sequence goes on along the minus strand of NZ_CP178627.1, from coordinate 133,058 downwards.
TTGATGTGATGGTTGAGTTAGCCCAAGAGGGTATGACCATGATTTGTGTTACTCATGAAATGGGCTTTGCTAAGAAAGTTGCCGATCGAGTTATTTTTATGGATCAAGGGAAAATAATAGAAACCGCCCCACCAACACAATTGTTCAATCATCCACAACATCAACGCACTCGTGCTTTTTTAAATCAAATATTAAGCCATTAATATGAGACGTGTATTTAAACCCGTTTTATCCGCCTTAAGTCAAATTGTCTTGTTACTGATAGGCGTATATTGGTTACTCAGCCACGGTGCAGAAGCAATGGGTTACACTTGGCAATGGGATAGAGTTGGCGAGTATATTTTGATCTTTGAAGATGGAGAATGGTGGTCAGGTGAATTGATTGACGGCCTACTCGTAACCATCCATATTTCACTGTTAAGCCTGATCGCGACCTTAATCATAGGCTTAGTTACTGCTTTACTCAGATTATCCGATTCAATTGTTGGCAGAATGCTTGCCAGAAGTTACATAGAGTTGATCAGAAACACGCCGCTATTGGTGCAAATTTACTTACTTTATTTTGTTTTTGGCCCTGTAATTGGACTGGATCGATTTTCTACCGCCGTATTAGCATTGGCTTTATTTCAAGGAGCCTACACAGCGGAAATAATTCGCTCCGGTTTAAACAGTATCCCTGCCGGTCAATTTGAAGCTTCTCGTTCTCTTGGACTGTCAGGCTTTAACACGTATCGCGATGTCATATTGCCGCAAGTAATTCAAAAAACGTTACCGCCTCTGACCAATGAAGTGGTTTCCTTAGTCAAAAATTCATCTATTGTTAGTGTAATGGCTATTTTTGATTTGACTACTCAGGGGCGTAATATTGTCTCTGAAACAGCGATGCCATTTGAGATCTGGTTTACTGTTGCAGCTATTTATCTTCTATTAACTCTGTCGCTATCCGCTTTTGCGGCACTACTTGAACATAGGCTTGGTGCGCAATGGCGAACCCAATAATAGAAGAACAGCATTTTTCACAATAACAAAAAGTTATTACCAGCCCATACTTAATACTTAATACTTAATACTTAAAGATACAAATACGGATAATAAGCAAAAATGGAGAATCTGCATGAAATTAATTAAAAATGCGTGTATTGGCCTATTAGCATCACTATTATCGCTGCCCACTGTAGCGAATACGACTAATTTAGACGATACCTTAAACTTAGACGAAATCAATCAGCGTGGGACTTTAAGAGTCGGAATGTCTACTTTTGTTCCTTGGGCTATGCGAGATAAACAAGGCGAATTAATTGGTTTTGAAATCGATGTAGCAAAACGATTAGCTGAAGATTCAGGATGGAAGATTGAATTTGTTCCCACCGCATGGGACGGTATTATTCCTGCTCTTCTTGGCAAGAAGTTTGATGTTATTATCGGTGGAATGTCGATTACCCCAGAACGCGCCAAAAGCGTTCTATTCAGCACTCCTTATTCTCATTCAGGTGTTCAAGTAGCCGCCAATAAGGAACTCGCTGCCGGATTTAGTCAATTTAGTGATTTTAATTCTCGCAAAATTAAAATAGCGGCGCGGCGCGGTGCCTTCACCGTTCAAGTTGCACGCGAAACCTTCCCTAAAGCGAAAATTTTACAATTCGACGATGATGCACAAGCCTTTCAAGAAGTATTGAATGGCAATGCACACGCCGTAATCGCTTCTAGTCCAAAACCAGAACAAGAAGTGATTAAAAATTCACAAGTACTGTTCTTACCTTTCAGTGAACGATTATCAAAAGGCAATGAAGCGTTTGCAGTGCGTTTGGGCGAAGAAGATAAAAAAGCCTATTTTGATCAATGGATCAAAGCGAGAACCGAAGATGGCTGGTTACAACAACGCTATGAATATTGGTTCGCTACGTTAGATTGGCAAAACCAGATAGCACAAGGACAATAAACACATTGAGCACGACAGGTAGCTTGAGTACAACCAGTAGAAAAAAGCCAACACCGTTGCGTCCACCGCGTAGATTAGGCCGATTAGATTATATCCTAATTGGCCTAATCGCATTGACGATTGGCTGGTTATATTACCGCTCATCCATTGGTATTAATTATCAATGGAACTGGGCAAATGCTATTGAGCTTATTTTTACTCCGCGAGCCAATGGCGATATGCCGTATTTTTTTCAAGGCTTGATGTACACTTTACGCCTGAGCATTTGGGGCGTGATTTTCTCTGTTGTTTTAGGCGTGATTTTAGGTATTGCTAGGCATGCCAACAACGCTGTTTTTCGCATGTTGGCGACGGCGTATATTCAATTAATTCGCAATATACCGCCTTTAGTTTTTGTCTTTATCTTCTACTTTTTTATCTCTAATCAACTCATTCCGTTACTCGGCATGGATCAAATATTTAGAAATGCTTCAACTGATCACGCGACTATTTGGACCATTCTTTTTGGCCAAGCGAGTTTATGGGAAAACCTGTTTTCTGGTGTTTTTTGTGTTGGCTTACTTTCTGCCGCTTATATTGCTGAAGTAGTACGAGCAGGATTAGAAGGGATAGAGAAAGGCCAATGGGAGGCAGCAGATGCACTTGGATTATCAATTTGGGCCAAATATAGATACGTTATCGCGCCTCAAGTTATCAGTGCAATCGCCCCTCCTCTTGCGGGACAGGCTATTTCATTAGTAAAAGATTCGTCTATTGTTTCCCTTATTTCAATACAAGAATTGACCTTTGTTGGTACCGAAATGGCCAACTCATCAGGACTTATTTTCGAAATCTGGTTATTAGTTGCCTTAGCTTACTTTGGTTTATGCTTTAGTTTATCTCTGCTGTTTTCTCACTTTGAAACCGCCAGCCGTAAGCACTTAGCTAAATGATTTAACGCTGTTTCTAACCACTAAAGTTGGTTCTAACTGAACCTGTGTAACCTCTTCATTGCTTTTATCAATGCGGTTTAACAAGGTATCAACAGCCGTTTTACCTAAGCGGAACTTTGGTTGATGAATAGTCGTCAGTGCCGGTACCATAAATTGGGCAATATCAACATCATCATAACCAATTACCGATATATCTTGTGGAATTCGAATGCCTTTTGCATGGGCTGCATTAATCAACCCCATCGCCATCATATCATTACAGACAAAAATGGCCGTTGGCAGCGGGCCTTTTTCAAATAGAGTATTAAAAGCATCGTAGCCACCATCGCACTCAAAGTTGGACGGTATTACCCAATTTTTGTTTAGCTCTAGGCCTTGATCTTGCAATGCTTGTTTAAATCCTGCGAAACGTATTTTAGCTTGATAACGTTCTAATGGCCCGGTGATACAACCAATTTTTGTATGTCCATTCTCGATCAGATGCTTGGCGGCCATGTAGCCACCAAGCTCTGAGTTATCTTTTATTTTATCGCTAGGAAAATGGGTTTCACCCCAATCCATCACCACTGTTGGGATATTTTTATAGCGATCAAAAACATCTAAATGTTGCCCTTCTAGGGTCGAACAAAGCAGTAACAAACCATCTACTCTCTTTTCCAGTAGAGTATTTATCGAATCCTTCATTCGAGCCTGATCCCCTTCAGTGTTACACAGAATAAGATTGTAGCCTTGTTGATAACAACGCCGCTCTACTCCTTTTACTACTTCGCCAAAAAAAGGATTCGTCGAGGTAGTCACTAACAAACCGATGGTACGAGTTCGGTTCATCTTCAAACTTCTCGCCAAAGCTGAAGGTGAATAATTAAGCTCGATGGCTGCCTTTTCCACGCGTTCAGTTATTGCTTCACTTACATAACGGCTTTTATTGACTACGTGACTCACCGTTGAGGTTGATACCCCTGCTAATTTCGCAATATCCTTCATCGATGCCATGCCACTACCTTATTCAATTTAAAAACGTCGTCAGCTTAACGTTGTTTTCATATTAATGCTCATTTTATATTAACGCTTTGATTATATTGACACTCTCTTTGCTAACAAGCTTCAATAAAATCGTTTACCTCTTGTCGAGTAGGAATTGATGTTTGTGCGCCAAAACGCGTCACTGATATTGCCGCAGCAGCATGCGCGAACTGAATTGAATCATGCAAGTCTTTACCTTCTAACAATCCTGTTACTAATGCGCCATTAAATGTATCGCCAGCAGCAGTAGTATCGGTAACGGCGACTTTAAAGCCGGGAATGATCTCGCCTTCACCGGTTGCCTGACTCAACCATACCCCTTTCTCGCCGAGGGTAATCAATACGGTAGCAATACCTTTTGCATGTAGGACGTTCGAGGCTCGCCTTGCGGATACTTCGTCAACGACAACCACACCGGTTAGTACTTCCGCCTCGGTTTCATTGGGAGTAATAATATCAATGCAACTAAGTAGTTCATCTGTCAATGGTTTGGCGGGAGCGGGGTTTAGCACCACTTTAGTCTGTGCTGATTGAGCCGTTTTAGCGGCAAGTTCGATTCCATCCAGCGGTGTTTCTAACTGCATTAACACTAATTCTGCTTGTTCTATTGAAGGTAAATAAGGTTGAATACGCTTCGCGTCTAATTTTGCATTCGCTTCGGCTGAGAGACAAATACTATTTTCTCCGGTTTCAGCCACTTGGATCATCGCTATGCCGGTTGGAGTGTGTTGCTCAACCAATACTGCGTCGGTATTAATGCCTTCTTGGGCAAAACTCTGTTTGATACCAATACCAAAATCATCATCGCCAACACTAGCAATAAAAGCAATATCGGCACCTAAACGTACCGATGCGATAGCTTGATTCGCTCCTTTACCACCTGCTATAACGCGATATCCATTACCATGGAGGGTTTCGCCGGGCCTTGGAAAAGAGGGGACTTTTAAAACATGGTCTGCATTCACGCTACCAACAACAATCAGTCTACTCATAGATTCAACCTATTATGTGAAAATTTACTTATTATATGTGAAAGGTTACTTATCAGTTTTAGGGCAAGTATCGCTTTACAATCCATTGGCTGTTTAGGTCAAAACCTACTCACCAAGCAATCAGAAATACACATTAAACGTGTACAAAAATTTGAGTGAATACCGTCACTCTCTGTCAACAACACAGAGAGTGACGACTCGATTAATATCACTGAGTTAAACGATTATTTAAGAATCAATTTTAGAGGCACAGGAATGTACGCTTCTACTTTTTCGCCTTTTAGAATTTTATCTGCAGTTTCAATACCTAACGCACCAATCAGCTCTGGTTGCTGAGCAACGGTCGCGGCTAAATCGCCACGCTTGACGGCAGCAACACCATCATCCGTACCATCAAAACCCACAATCATCACCTCTTTTCCAGACGCTTGTACAGCACGAAGTGCACCCAACGCCATCTCATCATTTTGTGCGAATACGGCTTGCACATCTGGATTTGCCGCTAATAAATTTTCCATAACATTCAAACCTTTAGTGCGGTCAAAATCGGCAGGCTGGGTTGCCAATAATTCTAATTTGCTACTATTTACTGCATTCATAAAGCCTTCACCACGTTCACGTGCTGCCGAGGTGCCAGCAATACCTTCTAACTGAATGACTTTTGCATTATTACCGATGGCTTCAACAATAAAGTTACCGGCAAGTTCACCACCAACCACGTTATCTGAAGCAATATGGCTAGCAACCTCACCACGGCTTGCTCCGCGATCTAATGTTAATACTGGAATATCAGTTCGGTTAACCATGCGAATGGCATTGGATACAGCATCTGAATCGGTTGGATTGATTAGAATGGCTTTCACCCCTCTAACGGTTAAATCTTCGATGTTTGAAAGCTCTTTACTTGGATCATTTTGTGAATCAAGCACAATAAGCTTATAACCTAACTCCTGTGCTTTCTTCTCCGCACCATCTTTCATAGAGACGAAGAATGGATTATTGAGCGTTGATACCACTACGGCTAATGTATCTTCAGCGAATGCACTAGCACTCATTGAGGCTGATAGAACGGCAGCTGATAAAATAGTTGCGATCTTTTTCATTGTTATAGTCCTTTGTTTCGTAGGGGAGTTAAGTTCAAACTTAACTCATGTTATTAACGTTAAAAGTTAGTACAGTTGTTTATTGTTCACTTGCTTAGGTATTCAATTACTTGTTTTTATTGTCTACTAAAACTGCCAGAAGAATCACAACGGCTTTTGCAATCATCTGATAGTAAGAAGATACATCTAACAAATTCAATGCGTTATTTAAAAAGCCAATAATCAGCGCACCAATTAATGTGCCCATAATACGCCCACGTCCCCCTGCTAAACTGGTTCCTCCCAATACCACCGCCGCAATGGCATCCAGTTCATAAGCCATTCCTGCGGTTGGCTGAGCGGAAGATAAACGTGAAGTCACGATAATTCCGGCCAGAGCGGCAAGTAGGCCACAAATGGCATAAACACCAATTTTTACGCGATCAACATCTATACCAGAGAGACGAGTGGCCGACTCATTACCACCAAGCGCATACACATAACGTCCAAACCGAGTGTGGTTTAGTACATACCAACCTGCTGCAAACACGATAACCATAATCCAAACTGGTACTGGAATACCTAGCGTATAACCCGTTCCAAACCATGCGAATGCATCGGCTGTATCGGTAAAGCCTGTTGATATTGGTCGTCCGTCGGTATAAACCATTGTGACCCCGCGCAATAAGGTCATCGTCACTAATGTCGCAATAAAGGCTTGTACCTTACCTTTAGCGATAATAATGCCACTGATTGCACCTAGAGCCGCACCAGCCAATAACGCGGTAGGAACAGCAATAAACACCGACACTTCCATCGCCACTAGACTGGCGGCAAAAGCGCCACTAAGAGCAAGAACGGAACCAACACTTAAATCAATACCAGCGGTAAGGATCACTAATGTCATCCCCACGGCAATAATGGCATTCACCGAGGTTTGGCGTAAAATATTCAAGATGTTATCGACTGTAAAAAAATACGGGTTAAGAAATGACACTACTGCAATTAAAAACAGCAAAGCTATCAAAGACTTTTGTTCTATTAACCACTCTTTTGTAATCCATTTTTTATCTTGCATTGGCTCTATCTTTTTCGTTGTTGTATGGTTAGTCATGCTGCTACCTCACTGGCGTTCTTACCAACGGCACAAGCCATAAGTTTTTCTTGGTTGGCATCTTTTGCAGCGAATTCACCGCTAATGCGCCCTTCATGCATTACAATAATACGATCGCTCATCCCTAATACTTCTGGCATTTCTGACGAAACTAAAATAATGCTCATCCCTTCGGCTTTAAATTTATTAATAAGTTGATAGATTTCCTTCTTTGCTCCCACATCAACACCGCGAGTTGGTTCATCTAAAATTAGTACCTTAGGACTGGTCATTAACCCTTTAGCAATCGCAACTTTTTGTTGATTACCACCAGATAAATTACCGATAATTTGATCGCGAGTCGGCGTTTTTATGTTGAACAAGTTGATAAAGTTCTCGACCGATTTAACTTCATCTTTATGCTGTATTTGAATGCCTTTGCTCAATTTATCTAGGCAGCTCAATGACATATTTTCTTTTACCGACAAACTCAGTACCAAGCCATCGCCTTTTCTATCTTCCGATATATACGCAATGCCTTTCGCTAAACCTTCTTGGGCGCTTCGTGGATTAATGACTTGGCCATCTAACATTACTTGGCCCGCTTGTTTAGGACAGGCACCGTAAATCGCTTTCATTAACTCAGTACGTCCCGCGCCCATCAGGCCAGAAATACCCAGAATTTCGCCTCTATCTAACGAAAAGCTGACGCCATCAACACCTACTGCAACCAAATTTTGTACTTGCAAACACGGTGCTCCGTGTCCAGCATTAATTCTGGGGTATTGCTCTTCAAGTTTGCGCCCAACCATCGATTCAATCAGTTGATCTTCGTTGGTTTCTGAAACCTTACATTGCTTAATAAACTTGCCATCGCGCAAAACGGTAATGTCATCGCAGATCTGGAAAATTTCTTTAAGTCGATGCGAAATATAAACAATGCCACATCCTTGCTGACGCAGTTCATTGATAACGCTGAACAATGACTCCGTCTCGGTATCAGTAAGTGCATCGGTCGGTTCATCCATAATGATCACTTTAGAATCGAATGACAGTGCTTTGGCAATCTCTACCATCTGTTGTTCGCCAAGGCTCAATTCGCCAAGTGGCTTTTTAGAACTGTGTTTTACATTCAATCGCGCCAGTAACGCATCTGCTTGCTTAAACATTTCGGGCCAGTTAATGCGCCCCAATCGGGACACTATTTCACGCCCCAAAAAGATGTTTTCCGCAATGGTCAGCTCAGGAATAAGATTTAATTCTTGATGAATAATGCTAATACCTGCTTCCTGAGAATGTTTCGGTCCATTAAACTTAGCCTCGACGCCTTGATAACGAATATCACCAGCATCTAATGAATAAATACCGGTTAGTACTTTCATCAAAGTCGATTTACCGGCTCCATTTTCACCAAGCAGCGCCATCACTCGACCTGGGTAAACTGTAAGGCATGCGTTATCGAGTGCTTTCACACCAGGAAAGGATTTATCAATTCCATTCAGCTCTAATATCGCTTTAGTCATTCTTATTCCCCACTTCACTGGTCATTAAAACGTCACACCGGTTTGAAAAATAACGTTAGCGTAAGGAGTGCACTCTCCCGTCCGTACTACCGCTTTACTGCCAAAAGACCGCTCTTTAAACGCCTCATGAGAAACATAGCTGACGCTGATTTTTTTGCCTGTTTGCTGGCTATCTTTTTCCAATAAAATGAGAAGTTGCTCATGAACCAGAGGGTTATTGTGTTTCGTTTCTTCTGCTATCACTACCCCTTCAATTTGAGATTCACTGAGTAGAACTTCGACAGTATGAAGAAAACTAGGCATACCTTGGGTTAACGCAAGATCGATGCGTTCAACACCATCTGGCACAGGCAATCCTGCATCCGCTATGGTAATTTCATCTGTGTGTCCCAATGTGGCAACAAGGTAAGAAAGTTGCGAGTTTAGCAGGCGTGTCTTTTTCATATTGATAACCTAAGTGTGTGCAACCAAATTTATTATTGTTGCTTTATTTTCTGCAACAAGCGAAGTCATTAATTTTCATCGAAACGTTTCGATATAAAAATAAAACCATCGATACGTTTCGATGAAATATAACGGCTAACAAAAAAAATACACCTTAACAAAAAACAATGTGTGATAAAGATCGTTAAAATCAACAGAACAGTCGATAAAAAACAGAGGTCCATCACTTAGTAGAGAGAGTTTAGCGAGCAATAAGCAAAGTTTTACGGGCACTAAAATTAGGCAGTAGAATTAAAAAAACCACCTTGCGACAGCAAGGTGGTTGATATTGTTTATGTCATTACTGGAAAATACGGCTCAGCAATATAAATATTAAGTACTACTTTAAAATACGAGCTCTAAATTTGCGCCCTTTCAGTTTGCCATTTTCTAATTTTTTAAGTGCCGCTTTCGCCACATTTTTATGCACAGCAACATAAGAACGCATATCAAATAAGTTGATTTTGCCTACTTTCTTACCATCAATACCATCTTGTCCGGTTAATGCCCCTAAAATATCACCAGCACGCACTTTCTGTTTTTTACCGCCAGAAATTTCTATGGTAATCATTTCCGCTTGGTAAGTTGGCTCGCTTAACACCGCTTCATTTGGCAAAGAAACTGGAGTAATCGGCATATCCATATATTCATCGATTAAGGCGACGCGATGCATTTCGTTGTTGCTAAATAAACTGCATGCCATTCCCTTGCTACCCGCTCGACCAGTACGACCGATACGGTGTACGTGAACTTCTGGGTCTCTAGAAAGTTGATAGTTAATAACCATATCTAAATTATCGACATCTAATCCACGAGCAGCAACATCGGTGGCAATAAGTATAGAGATACTTTTATTGGAAAACTGGACTAATGATTGATTACGGTCACGTTGTTCTAAATCACCATGCAAATCAATAACATCAAATCCTTCTTGGTATAGATCTTCCGCAACTTCTTGTACTTCACGTTTGGTGTTACAAAAAATAACCGCAGATTCTGGACGATGTTTTAACAGAAGTTTTTTCACCGCATTTAAACGATCGGTGTTGTCACCCACTTCGTAAAAAAATTGGCTAATGCTTGAATCATCATGGGTTGCTTCCACTTTTACTAATTCAGGCTTTTGCATTATACGATCGGCAACCGCTTTGATTTGTTGTGGGAAGGTGGCACTAAACAGTAATGTTTGACGCTGAGATGGTGCCTGACTAATTATCGCGTCAAGTGCATCTTGAAAGCCCATATCTAACATTCGATCTGCTTCATCTAACACCAAAGTATTCAGCTCGGAAAGATCAATTCGGTCTCTTTCAAGATGATCTAAAATGCGTCCCGGCGTACCAACTAAAATATGCGCACCGTGTTCAAGTGAGCCAATTTGCGGCCCCATTGGCATACCGCCACACAAGGTAAGCACTTTAATATTGTGGATGGCACGAGCCAGTGTTCTGATCTCTTTTGCAACCTGATCGGCCAACTCTCTTGTTGGACAAAGTACCAACGACTGAACTCTAAAACGTTTTACATTAAGATTGGTTAACAAACTCAGCCCAAATGCCGCCGTTTTACCCGAGCCGGTTTTCCCTTGTCCAATAACATCAACACCTTTTAGCATTAAGGGTAATGCTTTAGCTTGTATTGGAGTCATTGATGTATAACCAAGAGTGTCCAAGTTTTGCAGCAATGCAGGCGATAAAGTGAGAGTAGAAAATGGAAGCTGGCTCAAAAGAGTATCCTTCAGTTAGAGAGTGACGAATTGCGAAGCGCAAGATAACTGTATCGTATGTCTATTACAACCATTAGTTATGTTTGCGCTACTGATAAATTGGTCTTAATGTCTTTATTCAAGAATTCTAGCAGATAAGCGCCTGTTTACGTCTTATGTTAATAGAATTAGCCAAGTGACGGTAAATAACCGACAGTAATTAAAAACTGGGCTGAAACGATCATTACGCCAAAAGACAGAACGACTACTAACGGAACTGCGCCACCTTTCACTCTATAAGTTGCTTGATAGCGGCTATCGTTTCTTGATTTTACGATCATCGCGACTGGAAGAAATAGCGCTAACACCGCTAAAGCGATAGCTGCGTACCCAAGTGCCATAATAAAACCTTGCGGATAAAACAGCGCAAAACACATTGGCGGCAAAAATGTGACCAACGCCGAAATAATACGGTTCTGTTTATCTGCATTTTTATTTAGTGAATCACCAAGATACTCAAACAAGCCTAGGCTAACCCCTAAAAATGAAGTAAGCAGTGCGAGATCAGCAAAAATTCCGATAATTTGCTCAAGCTGGCTAAAGTGGATCTTTGTGGCCAAAGCAGAAATTAGAGCCGTTAACCCTTTGCTTTCGATTAATTCTTGTTGACTAATAACGCCCAATGTCACGACTTGCCAAAACAGATAAACCACCAAAGGAATCGCCGATCCAATCACCACTGCTTTTTTCAGCGCTTTGGTATCGCCATCCAGATAATTTACAATGGCAGGAATACTGCCATGAAAACCAAAAGAGGTAAATATGACTGGAATAGAAGCGACAATAAGTCCTTGTTGCAAAGGCATGTTAAGCAGATAAGATTGTGTCACATTGGGAGCGAGAAAGAATAACACAACCACCATCGCCACCAATTTCATACTGAAAAGAACGCGATTAATGTGATCAACCGTTCGTGTTCCAACCGTAACAATAAAGGCAACAATAGCGGTAAAGATAATCGTGGCCATCGAGCCACCCACCTCTATCCCAGTTAACTGGGTAAGCCTACCGGCAAATTGCGCACCACCACCCGCGATATACGCGGAACAAAGTGCATAAAACAAGAAGAGCATTGCAATACTTGCAACCCATTTCCCTTTTCCACCTAAAAATTGCTCGGCCAAAGTATGCAAAGTTGCGTTTGAAGGGGCATGTTGATGAAGTTCTAACATAAGTAGTGCGGTATAAGTCATCAATAACCACAAGACTAGCATTATGCTAAGTGACGCTACGAAGCCAATTCCAGAGGAAGCTAATGGAAGCGCAAGCATACCTGCGCCTATGGTCGTCCCAGCAATAATTAAGGTACTACCTAAAATCTTCGATTTTGTCATTGTATATTTTTCTTTACAGTATGCGTGAATGAATCAATTACCCCATCAACCTTTAGTTTATATGCAGTAATAATTGACTACTAAGGCTGAATTGTGTCGTATGTGACAGCATACTTCAAAAGAATTTGTAAAATTACGAATAGCGATGTGTATTGAAATGTTTACACTACGAATATAGGCAAACTATTGGTCGAGGAATCTAAAATAGACAAAATGTCCATCCTCTCAATTTATTCCCATAATAGCCTCTACTTATCCACTACTATTATGGGAATTAAGTGGTTAAAAAAACTGAATCGATTTACGACCTTTGCCGCTTTTTGGCGCTTGTTCAGGCTGGTCTTGTTGCGGCTGGTCTTGTTTAACTGAGTCGCTTTGTTCGACCGTTACTTCTTCATCATGTTCTAGAGGTGTGGCATCATGCTCGAACGCTTGTCTTTCATGATCACTTAACTGATATTCTTCATCTACTAAGTCGTGTTCAAACACTTCGGGTAATTCATCATCGACGTGTTGCTGATCTTCTACACACAAAATTACGTAGTACTCTTGGTTAAACTCAACCAGATCACCATCGTACATTTTTCGACGCTTTCTAGTTTCTATTTCTCCATTTACCGCCACATAACCTTCTGAAATAATGTGCTTCGCTTCACCGCCACCATTAACTAAGTTAGCAATTTTAAAAATTTTATACAGTTCAATAGGTTGGCTAGTTACTTCAATACCAATTGCTTCAATCTCTACTTCATCAGATGCCAATTCTTCTGGCTGTTCATCGTACATTTCAATGTGACCTATAGGAATAATTGGCTTTAGTGTAACAAAATTTTGTACACAAAGGAGTAAAGGATAAACAGCATAAATAAATACGATACAGAGGATACACTTCATTAACCAAGCTTTCGTTTTTGATCTCGTGCCTTTTCTATTTGAAACGCCCAAGCAAGCAGAAAAACTTAACAAGATCTTAGTACAAAATCCGACCGTTTTAGTAACAAAATAATTAAAACCACTAGTTACCTGAGTAATAAAGTATTAAAATAATACAAATAAGAAATATACACAGATATGAGACATCGTTATCTCTAAACATGGTACTTTATCCGCCATCTATTTAAGGCGGTCCCCCTCTAACCTAACGAACGGGCGATTTTGCTTCTATTGAGCCCATATCAACGCAAATATGAAGGAACATATGAAAACTCTTGATGAATTTATATTAGAGAAACAACACGACTTTCCTAATGCTAATGGTGAGTTAACCAGTTTACTGGGTTCAATTAAGTTAGCCGCTCAAGTTGTTAACCGAGAATTGAATAAAGCTGGGCTTGCCGATTTATTGGGTCCCGTCGGTGGAACCAATATACAAGGCGAAGAACAGAAGAAAATGGATGTATTTGCCAACAATATATTTACAGCGGCACTTGAAGCAAGAGACCAAGTGTGTGGTGTCGGCAGTGAAGAAGATGATGAAGTTGTTATCTTTAATAAAGAAATGAACCAAAAGGCAAAATATGTTGTATTGATGGACCCGTTAGACGGCTCATCAAATATAGACGTTAATGTCTGCGTTGGGACTATTTTCTCTATTTATGAACGTGTATCAGATGTGGGTACACCTGCGATAATAGATGATTTTCTTCAACCAGGGTCCAAACAAGTAGCAGCAGGCTATGTCGTTTATGGTTCTTCCACTATGTTAGTTTACACTACCGGAAATGGTGTACACGGATTTACTTTTGACCCATCTTTGGGCGTGTTTTGTCTTTCCCATGAAGATATTAACACACCTGATAATGGCAATATCTATTCCATTAATGAAGGCAACTATATTCACTTTCCCGATTACGTGAAGAAATATCTCAAGTATTGCCAAGAGATTGACCAACAAGAAAACCGCCCTTATGTTTCTCGTTATACCGGTTCTTTGGTGTCAGATTTTCACCGAAATCTTTTGAAAGGTGGTATTTATATGTATCCAAGTTTTGCTAACTACCCTAAGGGTAAACTTCGCTTGCTTTATGAATGTAATCCACTGGCTTTCATTGCTGAACAAGCTGGCGGATGGGCGACGGATGGTACAAGCAGAATATTAGACTTAGACCCGACAGAACTTCATGAAAGATCACCGTTTTTTGTTGGCTCCCCCTCTATGATCAATAAATTACAAAGCTTCATCAATAACCAATAGCATTCGATTAAACAGAGGTCTTAACGAATTTTGTTAGGATCTTTGTTACCTTTTAATACCAGTTCAACCTGCCCTGCTTGATACTCTACAAGTTTCGCTCCTTTACTTAAATCATCCCATTCAACATTTTTTGTAAAAAATCACAAACAACAATGGTATACCGTCGACTATTTGAAGTATCCTTATGCGCCTAATGACTAATGCGCTATCTAGACCGCTTATGAAAACGGTGAAATAGATACATTAAACGATTAAGAGTGAATAAAGTGGGCGAGTTAAAAAAAGAAATTACCTTATGGAGTGGTTTAGGCCAATTGTCGACCACATTATTAGGGACCGGTTTGTTCATGATACCCGCTATTGCTGCCGGCATAGCAGGAGAAGCGTCGTTATGGGCATGGTTAATTCTTTTTATTGCCGTCATTCCAATTGCACTCACTTTTGCCGCGCTGGGTAAACGTTACCCAAGTGCTGGCGGTACCGCTTTTTTCGTTCGTAAGGCATTCGGTGCAAAATTAGAGCGCAGTGTGGGATGGCTATTTCTTAGTGTTACGCCAGTCGGCATACCTGCCGCAGTAGCTCTGGCCGGTAGTTTTGGCCAACAACTATTACCAAACGCTATCAATCAGAGTCTCAGCGCTGAACTGATCACCATCGGCTTGTTGGTTACTGTCAACCTTGTTGGCAGTAAGTCATCTGCGCGCTTGCAAACCATTATTGCTTTAGCTATTTGTGCACTGGTTTCGTTATTTTGGATTTATGGCGATGTCAGTACTAACGATATACACATGCCACCGTTAACCACTGATTCCGTCATTCCTATCGCATCGGCTTTAGGGGTTATGTTTTGGTGTTTTGTTGGCATTGAAGCTTTTGCTCATATGGGTGAAGAGTTCAAAAATCCTGAAACTGATTTTCCACTGGCAATTATCTTAGGCTGCCTTTTTGCTGGTGCTATCTACTGGTGTTGCTCAGTGATCATTCTTAAGTTCCAAGCATATGGTACAGAAGAGTTAGCGTCCGGTTCAATTCCTTGGATAAGCGAACAAATTTTTGGTAGCAAAGGCGCTATTCTTATCAGTATTGTTGGCTATTTTGCTTGCTTTGCTAGCTTAAACCTTTATGTACAAAGTCTATCAAGAATGGCTTATGCCATTGCAAAAAACAATCACCCAAACAGTAAAATAGCTAGCGTATCAAAACGCGGTGTCCCTGTGTTCGCCACTCTCAGTATTGCCTGTATTTTAACACTAAGTGCGTTAATTGGTGAGGTCTCTGGGATTGATCTAGAAATGTTGGTTAAGTTAGCTAATGGCGTATTTGTGCTGGTTTACCTATTGGCCATGCTAGCCGCATATAAACTCTTAAATGGGATCAATAGAGTATTATCTATGATCGCTTTAGTCATTACTGTTCTGGTATTTGCTTGCTTAGGTTGGGCATCGTTATATGCACTGATTGTGTTATTTTGTGTTTATTTTTCAGTTGGTTACTTAACCAACACTAAAGTAACTGCGTAACGGAAATAGTGCTTTACAGCCGCAACTAATAAAACCAACGGGCAACTCACTGATAATGAGTGAAGGGTTACAATACCGCAACACTTCACTTGTTTTTACCGTGTAATCATCATCTGGCAAACGTTAGCAGGTATAACAAGATGCAACTGACCTTGTTCGACCTTGTGTTCATAGCCAGTTAACAGGTCTGTCATATCGGAATGCCAATCGAGACTAACGGGTATTGCTTGATCCGATTTATTGATAGTTACAAGCCCCTTCTCTCCTCTGGCAAAAATCAAACAATGTTTGTGATTCCACATATTTACCATGGTTTCTCCATGAGTAAAATTGTGAAAAGCTATCATTCTTGCCATTCGAGGATCTCGCCAACTGTTTAGCCAACGTGGTTCACCTGTTCGGTCTACGATGCTGCTGGTATTTAAATCGGTATAAATTAACGGCACTCCACCATCTCTACCCAAAATATAACTGTAGGCTAACCATTCACTCTCTTCATCGAAAAGCAGACCTTGGAAAACTTGGTTATTGGGAATATCGTGGGTGATTGCGAACGTTATCGCTCTAGAACTCGATAGAGCTTGACCGAAACTATATGGGTTAACCAAAGTAGTTAAGTCGCCATCTGATTGAAACGCCTTAAAAACGGTGGTAAATAGAGGAAAATCATATGCGCCAAGTTGAGTTTTCTCTAAATACGGTTGTAGAAAGGTTTTATATTCTTCTTGTGTCGCGCCACCATCGGTAATTATTTCGCCAAAAATATGTACGTCTTCCGTTATCTCTTTGGTCCACACTTTAGTTAAGTGCTCAATACTCATGTGTTTTGCTGCATCAATGCGAAAACCACTGACACCCATCACTTTAAGTGCCTTCAAGTATGCCTGTTGCATTGCAACAACATGGTCATTCGGCCTCAAAGTTGGTAAACCAGGGTCTTCTTGCCCCGCAGAAATTCTACCGTTTTGTACTTGCCACTTGTTTTTCCAATCTTCAATGCCAAATGCTTCAACAAAATCATTTTCGGTAAATAATGGTTGGCTCAAATCGCCAAATACCTTGAGTGTCTGAATCTTTTGCCAATCTTGCTCATATAATTGCCTATCCTTTTCTGATGGATAATCCAAATCCGTTCGCAAATAAGCTTCATTCGCCATATGATTAAACACAACATCAGCATACACCCGAACGCCGACTTCATTTAACGCTGTAACCATCGCAGTGAAATCTTCAGTATTACCCAACTGATTATCAATAATCCGATAATCTTGAGGTTGATAACGCTGCCACCAAGCGGTGCCGTTTTCATGGCGAAGAGACTTCATAGCCGGTGAAACCAATACGGTTTTATAACCTAATTCACTTATTTCTCGCGCATTTTTAGTAATTTGTGAATACGGCCAATCAAAGGCGTGCAGAATCACATCTGCCTTTTCGAAAACCAGATGGTTATTATTTGAAAAATCACGGAGATTTAAATCCAATTTTTTAAGCCTATTTGAGCATTGCATAACGCTCTCCTTTAGTTAGTGCTTGCTTTGAATAGCATCGGTTTTTCGTTCCGATTAAGAGAGAAGCAAACAACTTAGGTCTATATGACGTGTATTAGACAGGCGAAGATCAATACATTCGTCCTTGCGTTTAACCAATTATTCCTAGTATAAGCATAAAAACGAGAAGTAGATCACCCTTTTAATGAAAAAATAGGGAGTAGACATACAGGCGTAGATGGATTTTAACTTAAATAAACGCAACAATATGCTAAAGATTCGGGCATCAAGCGGTGCTCAATTAACCTTATTATGCTAACCAACATCGAGTTTTCTATATGTTAAATCCTCTATGGCTAAATACCTTTCGAACCTTAGTCGAAGTGGAACATTTCACTAAAACGGCGGAACAACTTTTTATGACCCAGCCCGGGGTTAGCCAGCATATTAAAAAATTAGAAGTACAGTTGGGTACCGAATTACTGCAAAAAATGGGCAAACAATTTGAGCTCACTGAAGCAGGTAAACAAGTTTATCAATATGCTCTATCGCTACAAAACAGCGAAAGAGAGTTGCTCGAATCGATAAAGATCGACTCTCCCTACGTTGGCGAGTGTCTTTTTGCTATGTCCGGATCGTTGTGCATGCAGTTCCAGCCAGTTTTTCTTGATAGGCAGCTAGCACATCAAGATTTGTTAATTTCTTTAGAATCTGCACCAAATCATCGCATTGTAGAAGGATTGCTCAGTGGCAACGTTGATATTGGTATCGTTACCCAGAAAATCCCAACGTTACAATTAGAATATAAATTAATAGGTAAAGAAAAACTTTGCATTATCGTTCCGAAATCATTTAACACTCAGAACTGGACTTTACAAAGTTTACAATCATTAGGGCTTATCCATCACCCAGATTGTGAGCACTATCTGATGCAATATTTAACTTCTTATAATCAACAGCATGAATTAAAAAATATTCCCAAGAGTGGGTATATTAACCAATTAAGCCAAATACTTTATCCGGTTGCCAAAGGTTTAGGTTTCACAATTTTACCAATCAGCGCGGTAAAGGCATTTCCTCAACAAAACGACATAACCGTTTTACCTCTAAAAAGCCAAATAGAAGAACCTTTATATCAAGTACAAAAACGAAGTCGCTCACTACCCATTCGATACGACTGGTTTATTAATACTATACAGAAAACCCTAGGTAGCACATAAATAACACGTTACGCACTTCATTAGTGCATGTTTAATTTAAGCGCGCATTAATATAGTGCATTCAGAGTAAGTCAAAAATAAATAACCATTTATTTCAAAAGGTTAATTATTGGCTCGATCCTTGAATTGACTATCATATACCAATCCGTAAATAACCAAATGCACATAATCAGGGAGTGATAAAATGCTAGAGACATTAACGGTAGTACTTGCTGGAGGGATGGGATCACGCCTTTCGCCATTAACCGATAATAGGGCCAAACCAGCTGTTCCTTTTGGTGGAAAATATAGAATAATAGATTTCACCTTAGCCAACTGCCTTCATTCTGGTCTACGACGTATCCTCGTTCTCACGCAATATAAATCGCATTCCCTGCAAAAGCACCTTCGTGACGGATGGTCAGTCTTCAATCCCGAACTTGGCGAATATATCACCGTTGTGCCTCCGCAAATGCAAAAAGGCGATAAATGGTATAGCGGTACCGCTGATGCGATTTATCAGAACTTATGGTTACTTTCTCGTAGCGAAGCTAAATATGTCGTGGTGCTCTCTGGTGATCATATATATCGGATGGACTATCATCCTATGCTACAACGCCATAAAGACACAGGCGCTGACTTAACCATCGCCTGTATGGAAGTTCCAGTGCAGCAAGCAAGTGCATTTGGTGTTATGTCGATAGACGAACAAGACAAAATTGTGGCTTTTGAAGAGAAACCCGATCAACCCACACCACTCCCGGATGATTCTGATCATAGCCTTGCTTCAATGGGGATCTATATTTTTACAACTAGCGCATTGATAGAAGCATTAGAAAAAGATGCAGAAAACATCGGATCTAATCACGATTTTGGTCAAGATATTATTCCGAATTTAATTAATAAAGAAAAAGTCTATGCACATAAATTTGGTGGTAAGGAAGGCCGCGTAACTAACGATGCTTATTGGCGTGATGTGGGGACAATCGATTCGTTGTATCAAGCGAATATGGATTTGCTACAACCTGTCCCACCAATGGATTTGTACCAAAGAAGTTGGGCTATCCGAACCTATGAACCACAACTCCCACCCGCGAGAACTACATCGTCAGCAACCGGTAATGAAGGAATTTTTATTAACTCTCTGATATCAAGCGGGGTAATAATCTCTGGTGGCTCGGTGCAAAATTCGGTGCTTTCGCCTAATGTTCGTATTAACGACGGCGCAACAGTGGCAGACAGCATACTGTTTGATGATGTAGAAGTCGGCGAAAACTGCCAACTTAAAAATTGCATTATAGATAAACACGTAAAAGTACCAAATGGGACCAAAATTGGGCTAAACCCAGTGGAAGACGCTAAACACTTTGCAATTTCTGACAACGGAATCGTGGTAGTGCCAGAATCTTATGCATTCAGCTAAGCGGGTTCGGTAGTAGTTGGTATATTTGAATTAACCTTTCATCATCAAAAAGGTCGCTTTAATAAGCGACCTTTTTAAACTGCGATTTTTAGCACGTTAGCGAGCGTATATTATTAAAAACCGAAATGAAGCTATTTTGTATTTAGCCTAATGTGTTTTTAAACTGCTCTAGAAGTGATTTCTGCTCATCAGTCAGATTTATCGGCACCAGTACTTTTATTTTTACCAGTAAATCGCCTGTTTCACCTTGACGACTGGTGATCCCTTTACCGGAAACTTTAAATTTTCTGCCGTTTTGCGTGCCCGCAGGAATTTTAAGTTTGAAGCGGTTATCCAGCGCTTTAACTTCTAATTCTCCTCCAAGTGCTGCTGTTACAATATCGATTTCTGAGTTGCAGATTAAATCATTGTCTTCACGCTGTAGAAAAGCATGTGGTCGAATGGTTATCTTAACGAACAAGTTTCCCGCAGGGCCGCCGTTACTTCCCAAACCACCTTTACCAGAAAAGCGTATTCTTTCATCATCTTTAATTCCTTGCGGAATTTTAATGTTGATTTTCTTTTGCTTACCATTAACGGGTAATTCCAGCACTTTTTCGGTGCCTTGAACCGCTTCTACAAAATCAATAGTCACGGAAAACTCAACATCTTGTCCTTTCTGTGGCCTAGCTTGACGACTTCTCGACTGCGAAAAAATATCATCAAAACCACCACCAAAGCTTGAACGGCGCTGACCAAATGCGTCACCAAAGATATCTTCAAATCCCCCGCCAAAACCTTGAGAGCGGCCCTGACCAAAACCATGATCAGAACTTGCGTGTCCAAATTGATCATATTGACGACGTTTAGCTGAATCAGTCAGCGTTTCATACGCTTCTTTTACTTCTTTAAAACTATCACTTGCCGATGTATCACCAGGATTTTTATCTGGGTGATATTTCATTGCCAGTCTTTTATACGCCTTTTTAATGTCTTTTTCGGAGGCGTCTTTTGCAACACCAAGCACGCTATAGTAATCGCGTTTAGACATGTTTTACCTCATTAATATAAAAATAGAGAAAGGATTACTTTTCAAAATTCATTTTAGATAGCAGAAGTGTATGGATTTATCCAATGAACACAACTATTAGTTACTATTTAAACGCTATTTATACCAAGCAACAAGTACCAGTTACACAACCGTCTCACTCAAAGGTGGGAAAAATTATTTTTCTCATCTGAAATTAATCTGTGGTGGAAAAGGTCTTGTAAAGAGTTAGTGAATAAATAGTAAAGGAATCCAATGATCGATTGGCTAATACAAAGCATGGAACTATCAGCAAACTTAGGCGTTGCTGAAATATTTCTATCCATTATTTTGCTTTCTTATTTATTAGAAGATTTAGCTATCGTTAGCGCTGCTTTATTAGCAGCAGATCACGCCATCTCTCCCTCGCTTGCACTCGCCGCTATTTTCATTGGAATTGCCACTGGCGATGCTGGTTTATATGGCATAGGACGGCTAGCCGCTAACTGGCGAGCATTGCGATTCCGCTTACTTAAAAATAGTCGTATGCGCATGGTTCGTACTCGACTCAAATACCAGCCATTATGGAACATTGCCTTAATCCGCTTTATCCCAGGATTAAGAACCATTGGCTTTACATTAAGCGGTTTATTCCGCATTAAATTTTACCAATTTATGGCAGCCGTGCTTCTCGCTACTGCTTGCTGGACAACATTAATATTCATTTGTATCTATCAGCTTGGCTCTATCGCTTGGTTGGTTGATAGCCAATGGAAATGGATTCTTGCCCCCTGCGCCATTGCTGGTTTGTGGTGGCTTAATCGTAGTTCTGTTAAAAAAATCAATATTCATCAAAAAGGAATATCGCTTTGAGTTTCGTTAATCAATCTGCTGCATCTAGTCAGAACACAGAAAGAAATAATGTCCATTACCTAACAAAGGCACCAACAGATAAACAATCCATTCAAGTTAGATTGGGAATGCCAGAAATGGACAAATCAGGCCCAGAAATTTCACGCTATGAATTTTGGCCTACTTGGTTTTTTTATGCACCTGTGGTTGTACAAAGCCTGTGGCACAGTATCAAATATCGCGATATCGGTTTGCCATTAATAGCCAATCCATCGATTTTACTAAGTGGCATGGTTGGAGAATCAAAGAAAGACATTCTCAATCTAGCGGGTAAAAATGCCAAACAGTGGATACTGCCTTTTTGTACTCTAAGAAAAAATAACCAATCAATGGCTATTCAACTCAAAGATGCATTAGAAGCGATGGAATATCAAAATCTAGAGTTTCCTGTAGTGGCTAAACCCGATAAAGGATGCCGTGGGGCAGGTGTAAGATTAATTCACAATGAGAAGCAACTCATTGACTATATTGAAAAATTTCCAGTTTCTGCGGATTATCTCTTACAAAAAAAATCCGATTATGACGCCGAAGTTGGTGTTTTTTATATGCGATACCCGGGTGAAAGCCAAGGACAAGTATTTTCAATCACTCTGAAATATGCTCCATATGTTGAAGGCGATGGTCAACAAACACTTGAACAACTTATCTATAATGATCCTAGAGCTGGACAACTTTCGCATATTTATAAGCAAAGGCATCAACACAAATTAGATTGGGTTGTCCCTAAAGGACTCGAATTTAGATTAGCTTTTGCTGGCAGCCACAGCCGTGGAAGTATATTTAAAAACGGTAATCAATATATTTCTAAGCAGTTGACTCAGCAACTTGACCAAATTTTTGATGATTTTGACGGTTTTCATTATGGAAGATTGGATATTAAATTCAAAAATATCGACAGCTTGATGGCAGGTGAGGATTTTCAGATTATCGAAATTAACGGAGCAAGTAGCGAAGCCACACATATTTGGGACAGCAAAACCTCGCTCAAAGAGATATTTTCGACGTTACTGTTTCAATATCGTTCCCTATACAAAATCGGTTTTTTACAAAAAAAAGCGGGACATAAAACTCCTAAATTACGCACCTTATTCAGAGCGTTAAAAGAAGAACGTGATTTGACCAAGCAGTATCCTTCAACCGATTAATATCGACCAAAAGTTTAAATAGGTGCAAGACATGAATAACCAATCAACGTGCCCATCTGTGGCGGGCAGCTTAGAAGCAATAGAACAAAGTATAACCTTGTGTGAATTGCTCGATAACCACAGCTATACATATAGAGCGACACCTTACGTGCAAAGCTCTATAGGCGAACACTTTAGACATATTCTCGATATGTTTTTCGCACTAACACACTTTGCTCAACGAGGAATTATCGATTATGACTTAAGACGTCGAGGTGCACCGGTAGAATCACAATTAAGTGTTGCAACCGATGAACTTCAGCAAGTCAAAACTTGGCTAGAAACACTGAGTTCACAACAGTTAGATACCCCTGTCACTATGCTGTCTGAAGCGACCATACAAACACAAAAAATCTGTAAAGTGCCATCGTCATTAAGACGTGAACTCCTTTTTGTTGCCAGCCATACTGTTCATCATTTAGCTATCATTAAAGTCATCACTAAACACTGTGGTATTGAAACCAATGAACAATTAGGCTATGCCCCTGCAACGGCAACTTATTTAAGAGGACAGGCTTAATGCTCTTATCGCTACACTTATCAGTATCCTTACAGGGACAATCGCAGTTACAAGGACAGTCCTAATGTGTACGGCATCATGGTTATTAAATGAAAGCGGTTATCAGGTTTTTTTTAATAGAGACGAACAAATTGGTCGTCCTAAAGCTCAACCGCCTAAGTCATTTACAAGTGAAAATGGTACTCGCTATTTAATGCCTGTTGACCCTGTAGGGCAAGGAAGTTGGATTGCGACTAATGAATATGGTTTGACCTTATGCCTTCTTAATTTTTATCAAGGGAAATTACCTGAAGGCAACTTAATTAGTCGAGGGCAGTTAATTAAAAACTTTGCTGGATTTATGTGTGCCGAAAGCATAGTGGATCAGTTTAGCCAGTTAAATTTACAACAATATGCCCCTTTTACCTTTGTTATATTTGATCCAAAACTGACCTCTAAACAAGGTCATGTACGAGCACTTCAGTGGGATGGGGACATGCTTATTAGTACCCTACCCTCACCGCCGCTTATTTCTAGTTCGGTTGACGCGGAAAATGTGAAAGCTTCACGTGAGAAGGTCTTTCACCAATTTAACGGCCAAATCGAGACAACCGAGTCAAGATTAGCCTTTCATCATTGCCATTATCCCGAAAAAGGCCACCTATCTCCTTGCATGCACCGAAGTGATGCGAATACCGTTAGTTTTACTCATGTCGTCTTAAACCCGAAACAGGCTACTGTTTACTATCAAGATGGTTCACCTTGCAAACCAGCACCTTACCAACAAAACAAGGTGTTACGTCGCGCTAGTTTTGAAAGTCCAAGTCGCTTTTTAGTGAGAGATAAATCAGTAGATAATTCAGTCAGTAATCTGGCCTAAATCGAGTAAAAAAGACAAAATAAATTGAAAGTTTTCCGCTTTAAATACTGTCTTATTATTTAGTTATAAATGATTTTTAAAGGGTAAGATAATGAAAAAATGGTTCACAGGATTTCTTATACTATTGAGTGGAATATTTTCTGCATTTTCTGCGGTAGCGGAAGAACCCATTTACACTGGTTTTTTTAGTAATAAAGCCGTAGACGGATATGACACAGTAGCCTACTTCACTCATAATCGAGCGATGAAAGGCGAACAAAAATACACGCTCGAATACATGGGGGCAGATTGGTATTTTATCAGTCAAACCAATTTAGATAAGTTTAAAGCCGACCCAACCAAATATGCACCGCAGTACGGTGGTTATTGTGCGTGGGCGGTTGCAGAAAAGAAAGATTTTGCACCAGGAGACCCAAATAATTGGAGCATAATCGATGGTAAACTGTACCTGAACTACAACCGAGACATTAAAAATAAATGGTTGGAAAATAGCGACAACTTCATTCAGTTGGGCGATCAACACTGGCCAATGCTATTCAGTATCAATGACTGATTAAATGACGACTAGCCAAAATGAATGATCACTTTTGGCTAGTATAATTTTTCAAGCAATTATACGCTACTTTTGCTGATTCAAATGCAAAGTGGTTTACATCCACATCCTCTATTTTAACCCATTCAACTGCGGCCACGTCATCTTGTGCATTGATTAATGGTTTTTCGGCTAATTCCACGACGAAAAAACAATCGCATGTTTTATAAGTGATGCCTTTGTATGGGTAAGTATTGGGTATCGAATCAAGCAATTTGGCCGACGTTACATGAATATCGAGTTCTTCTAACAGCTCTCTTGCGACCGCTTGCTGTAACGATTCATTTGGATCAACAAATCCACCGGGAAAGTCCCACATTCCTATACCTGGGTTTCGTCCACGAATTGCTATCAATATTTCATCTTTACATACTATCGCCACCATTACCGCAGCAGCAACATTATGAAATAATGAAAATGAACACTGACTACAACGAAACAACACCGCTGGCAATTGTTCTGTTACAAGTGATTCTGAACCACATTGCGGACAAAATTTTAGAGTGTTTTGATGAACCGCATCACTTGGATTTACATTTTCACTTTGAGAAATTAACGCCAACTTAAAATCCTCACTTCATTTCCTTCTTCCGGAGTACGAGGCACGTTTAAAGCTAATAGCAGCGATATCGCCGCCATTATCGCACCTAATAAGAAAACGGCCGACGGAGAGATAAGCCAAATCATACCAAAAGTGATTGGAATAACCACTGCAGCAATATGATTAATGGTAAACGCAACGCCTGCGGTTGAAGCCATATCGGCTGGGTCTGCAATTTTTTGAAAATAGGTTTTTATGGCTAACGCCAAAGCAAAAAACAGATGATCGACAACATAAAGGGCAGCGCCCCATTCAGGTGACTCAACAAATGCGTAACTGATGAACACCAAAATTAATCCAATATACTCAAAAGTAAGCGCTTTACGCTCACCAACACGACCGATTAAACGGCCAATTTTCCGAGCAAACAACCAGTTAAAAAGATAATTAATTAAAAACAGCAGAGTAATGTCTGCCGCTGAGTAACCAAACTTTTCAACCATCAAGAAACCAGCGAAAACGGTAAATATTTGACGTCGTGCACCACTCATAAAGGTAAGCGCGTAGTACAGCCAATATCTTTTTCTCAATACTAATTTTTTATTCTGGGGCGTATGTGTAGGAAATGCAGGAAATGTAAATGCTAATACCATAGTAATCGCAAAAGCGACCCCACCAGCGATAAGATAAACCCAGACAAAATCAAGTTTTAACTGTTCTAATGCCAGCCAAAGTGCTGCATAAGTAAATAACGACGCAAAAGCACCAACCGAGATTAGTTTACCTAACATTTCAGGCGCTTCTTCTTTACTAAGCCATTGCAATGAAAGTGATTGTTTTAATGTTTCAAAGTAATGAAAACCAATAGACATAACCAATGTGGTAAACAATAGCCCGCCCAACGACGGAAAAAAACCTGTCATTGCAGTGCCTAGCGCACACATCGCTAAAGCGATAATAATGAACCTTTGTTCGCGTATAAAAAGCAGCACAAATACGGCGGTAAAAGCCAAAAACCCGGGGATCTCGCGAACACTTTGCAGCAAACCTATATCTGATCCATCAAAATTTGCACGCTCTACAACGAAATTATTTAGCAAAGCTTGCCAACTTGAAAAAGCAATAGTGACAACCACAGAGATAAGTATTAAAAAGTTCTGAGGCGTTTGCCAACTAGGGCGACTATCTGTTGTTGTATCCACTGATTGTCCTTATCGGATAGATTTTAATAGTTGTAACGATTATCTAATGATTAAATGACGGCTTGTCAGATCAGAAATGCCACTTAATTTATGCTAATAGCTCGTTAATGTCGAGCATGGATATTATTTACCAATGCGCGCTTACGCACATTAGTAACAGCCAGTATTCATACACGACTAATTACCATTTAAGTAAAAAATCATGTTATATCTGGTTGATGTAACGCATAAATTGCATGATCAACAACTCGTCCACCTAGGTTTTCGTTACGAGTAATAATGCCTTCAAGTGTCATGCCCAAACGTTGACACACCGCACGGCTAGCGGCATTTTCTGTGGCGGCTGATATTTGAATTTTCTGCATATTCCACTGTTCAAATGCCATTTTAATTAAAGCTCGACATGCACGTGTAATAATACCGTTGCCTTGATAAGGCTCGGCTAACCAATAACCAATTTCAACTTTTTCCAGTTGGTGATTAATTGTATTAAAACCAATATTACCGACTAATTGGTCGTGATAAAAAATAGCACACACCATCGACTTTCCTTTGGCATAATCGAGTAGTGAGTGTTGAATAAATTCTTCAAAATCGTATTTGCTTTTGCAGTGTGGCGGCCAAGACAGCCATTGTTGTAAATAAATAAAATTGTCTCTAGCTAATTCAGCATATCGTGGCGCAAATGATTTATGCACCAAAGCCAGTTTTAACTCATGATCTATTTCACTAAAAAACACCATTTTCGGTCTCCAAATCCATCGGATAAACAGGCTAACGTAGCTCGTCGTATCGAAACTAAATTATTGGTAAAATTATATGCTCACTGGCGTTAATTTCGCTGCTTTAAAAGAAGGAAATAATTAACCCTTGGTTCTTGCAACAATACCTGAGACAATTGTTCATTATATTATATACAAAGGTTCATTATGAAACTTTTAGTTCGTAACTTATCTCGTTCAACCACTGAACAAGAAATCCGCACCCTATTTTCTGAATATGGCTCAGTAAAACAGTGTAACTTAGTCCTTGACCAAGAAACTGGGCTTTCTAAAGGATTCGCGTTTGTTGAAATGCCAGAAGTCGCAGAAGCTAAAGCTGCTATCGCAAAGTTGAATCAAACAACCGTAGCGAATAACAAAATTAGAGTAAAAACAGCCGATCAATAAAGCCGTATATAAGTAACTTACGTTCAGTAACGTTACTTATAAAGTAATACCTAACAATTAAGCCATCCTGAGACTTTTGTTAAAATCAAACCGTCTTTCTATTAAAATTACACCGTACCACTGGATACTTTTATATAGACGATGGCAAATAAACCTGCAAACACGGCAACAGTAAGTAGTAATTTCAGCCAAAGATATTTCAATGTTTCTCTCCCTTTACAAGTAACCAAATTAAATATTGATGCTAGTGTGTACTCTATCTACATGAAATACTAGAGATAAAAAATCCCGATGGCTGTTCATTTATTAATGAAAAGCACATCGGGAGTTAAATTTAAGCTAGTATTTTACAATACGGTTTATATTACAATGCCGTTTGTAAAATCTTACGGCTGACATCGATAGTAACATCACCATGTTCGCCTAATTTTACCATGCCATGTTTTTCAAGGTTAACAATAAGGCCATCAATATCAGACTCACTTAGATCAACTTCAGACAAACGAACAGGTACTTTCATTTCTTGGAAGAACGCTTCTGTTTTAGCGATCGCTAAATCAACTTTTTCTTCGTCTGAACCTTCTGTTATGCTCCAAACATTTTTCGCGTACTGTAATAATTTATCTTGTTTTTTCTCACGACAAACTTTCATTACCGCAGGAAGAACGATAGATAGTGTTCTTGCATGGTCTATTTCATATGACGCCGTTAACTCGTGACCAATCATATGTGTTGCCCAATCTTGCGGTACACCCGACCCAATTAAGCCATTTAAAGCCATGGTCGCCGACCACATAATATTCGATCTTACTTCTAGATCTTCACGCGTTTTTTCATCGAGTGCTTTAGGCCCTTCTTCGATCAAGATGCGCAATAAACTTTCAGCAAAGTAATCTTGAACCTTAGCGTTAACGTTATAGGTTAGATACTGTTCCATAACGTGAATAAATGCATCGATAACCCCATTAGACACTTGTCTTTCAGAAAGTGACAAGGTTGTCTTAGGATCTAATACTGCAAACACAGGACGAACCAGTGGGCTCATAAATGGTAATTTGTTACCATCGCGAGTGATAACCGAACCACCATTACTCTCCGATCCGGTCGCTGGTAAAGTTAGCACAACACCAAGTGGAATAGCAGAGTCGACCGGCGCTCTTTTCGCAACGATATCCCATGGGTCTTCACCCTCAAAACGGGCCGCGGCTGCCACAAATTTACTGCCATCAACAACCGAACCACCACCAACAGCTAAAAGAAAATCAACATCATTTTCTTTTACCATTTTAACGGCCTTCATAACTGTGTCGTATTTTGGGTTTGGCTCAATGCCAGAAAACTCAAAAAAAGTATGATCTTTTAATGCTTCTACAACTTGATCATAAACACCATTTGATTTAATTGACCCGCCGCCATACAGCATCAGTACTTTAGCGTCTTTAGGAATGTCAGTTGTAATGGCTTGAATTTGCTCTGGTCCGAAATGAATTTGCGTCGGATTTTGAAAGCTAAAATTAAACATAGTACCTTCTTTTTTTGGTTGAATTTGGATTGGCTTACAGCATTTCTAGTAGTTTTGTCGCGGTGGACTCTGAGCTAGCCGGGTTTTGTCCGGTGACTAACAAACCATCTTGAACGACAAATGGGCTCCAATCACTTACTTTTTGATAATCTGCACCACGATTTTTCAGTTCGTCTTCTAATAGAAAAGGAACAATATCCGTTAATTGTACTGCATCTTCTTCTGAATTACTGAACCCTGTTACCGCTTTAGACTGAACAACATAGTTACCTTGCGCATCTTTTATATTGAGCAATACCGCTCCTGCGTGACATACCGCAGCAACAGGCTTTTGTGTAGATAGGAAGGACTCTATCAAACCAATAGAATCAGAATTGTCGACTAAGTCCCACAATGGACCATGTCCACCAGGATAAAACACTGCATCATAATCATTAGAATCAACATCACTCAATATGAGTGTATGACCAAGTTGAGTCTGTGCAACATTATCTGCATCAAATCGCTTAGTCGCGGCTGTTTGAAAATCTTCGAGTTCACTTTTTGGATCAATAGGTGGCTGTCCACCATTTGGTGAAGCGAGAGTAACCTCAATACCTGCATCGATAAATAGATAATAAGGAGCAGCAAACTCTTCTACCCAAAAACCGGTTTTCTCGCCTGTATTACCTAATTCTGAATGAGACGTTAATACCATAAGAATTTTCTTACCTGAGAAGTTAGCCATAATGTGACTCCTTTGCTTTGAATGATGACCTTTACGATCTTGAGCCCACTATAATATCGATAGATTATTTAGACAATGAGGCAAATATAAACTACATTGGTTCAAAATTTAAAACAATCAGGTACATCAATCGATGAATTTGTCTATTGAGCAACTTAAAAGCATGGTGGTATTTGCACATACCGTTGAACAAGGCAGCTTTAGTGCTGCCGCCCGACAAGTCGGTCTTTCTCGGACCGTTGTGAGCTACCATATAAAGAAACTCGAAGGAAGTTTAGGCGTTAAACTCATCAATCGATCTACACGAAGTTTGTCTCTTACCGAAGCAGGCAAAGCGTATTACGACAGTTGCAGAGTGATCACTGAACAAGCTAATTTAGCTCAGCAGAAAATGGATAACTTCAAAAACGAACCGCAAGGATTATTAAAGATCACGTGCCCTGTCAATGTTGGCCTTCAACTGATTGTGCCTGCGCTGAACGAATTTAAAGAGCGCTTTCCAAAAATTGATTTAGATGTCATGTTATCAGACGATGTCATCAACATTATTCAGGAAGGTATCGATCTGGCTATTCGTGGCGCACCGTTACCCGACTCCCAACTCCAAGCAACAAAATTATCTACCTTGCCTACTTGCTTAGTTGCATCTCCGGCGTATTTTGAACGATATGGACGCCCCAAAACGCCAGTAGAGCTTGATGGTCATAAATGGGTAATCTACAAGCAAACCTCCTCAACATTAGAATTATCCAAGGGAACTCGTTCTTATCGAGTCAAGTTAGAAGGTGGAATTTCTACCAACAATGCGGCGGCGCGTACTGCATTTGTTGAAGGAGGACATGGCTTAGGAAAAATACCATTGTATGATGTTGCGCCAAAAATAAAACAAGGTCGTCTCGAAGTGATATTAGAAGATTACCAACTCGCACCGATTAACGTTTTTGGTGTGTTTCCACCTGGCGCGTCTAAATCCAAAAAACTGCGCGTTTTGCTGGATTTTTTGAAGAGTTATTTTACCAATATGGATTCAATTGAAAGGAACAGTATTTTATAAATATGGTGATTGTCTCAACATGAAATACAAAGAGCCCATAAATATGGGCTCTTTGATATCGGTATTGCTGTTAATACTAACTTACCGTTACGACTAGATTACCGTTAAAACTAGTTTGCCATTAAACAAGCACGCTTCAACGGATTACTTAAAGAGTTAGTAAGTAATTTACCAGGTCATAATATTCGTCAACGGTTTTAATATCACCAGACTGAACAATATATTTGTTATTAACTACTACACCAGGTACGCCGCGTAATCCAGTAGCAGCAAACTGCTTATCGAATCGTTTCTGCATAGAATCGACCGCAAAGCCATTAAACGCAGCATCAAATTTCTCGCCTGAAACGCCGTTATCTACGAAAACTTGACGCAGTTCTTGCTCATTTTTAGGCGTATTTTTGAAGTCATGGATCTGCTTAAACATTGGCATTACAAGTTTATCATCAACCTTTAATGCCACCATGGTAGCGTATGCTTTCGCCATTGGTACTGCCATGTTACTGCCCATAAATGATACATGTACTTTCTGAACAGGAACATTACTTGGTAACTGATCTTTTAAACCAGCGATAACTGGTTCGAATCCATAACAGTGCGGACAGAAAAACGAGAAAAACTCGGTAACAACCGGCGTAGAAGATTTTTTTGCGTCCAATACTGTGTAATGTTGCCCTTCATTGAATTGCGCTGCGTGAGCCATTACGCTCAATAAAACACTTGATACTAACAATAATAATTTTTTCATTTTTCTTTTGCTCCTAAAATCGTCAATCGATTTCATTTATTTTTGTATATATCGTTGCTGCTTACATACAGACAACGAAAATAAACTCTCTTAGTAAAAATTGACTATGCGTTAACTAGCGCTTTCGTTTACTAACGATGTTTATTTACTAACGATGTTTGCTCACTAGCAATGTCCATTTACCAAGAAATTGCATTTACTAACTATTAATATTTACTGACTATTAATATTTACTGACCATTTATATTTAGTGACAAATCAAGCAATGGGAGGTTTATACAAAGATTGAGAAAAATAATTCGTTTTAATATTCAACTCATCTTCAATAGGGGCTAGAGAATAAGCAGGTAAAACAATTGAACTATGCACGACAGCTGACGGAGGATACAAGGTGCACATTGCAGAACCACAACTATGCGAAGCTGGTTTGGTTTTGATGTCTAATGAAGCGGAAACCATACTCACATCAGCATGGTTTGCGGCGTCAATCGATTTAGAATAAATACCGTGATTCATTTCTGCATCAATAGGACATATATTATAATCACTAAACACTAAAACCACATTAGCGCTCACACTGAAGCTCATCATTAATAATGAAGTAAGCAAAGTGCAAATAACTAGCATGGATTGAGTTCGATAATACATATTAATACTGAAAACAAAAAGTTGCTGTCATAATACATAATCATTTTACAGTGTACAATGGCCAACTATTTTCCTTAGCATTGAAAATCTATGTTTGTTGTGCAAATCTGGTGTTAACCACCACAACCAACCGTTAGCTCATTGGACGATTTATGCACAATGATACGAAGACAACAAATGCATTACCAACTCATATAGATTCTGTTAATCAACATTTATTGCAAACTTGCCGATTTTTCATTCGTTTTTTTCAGTATTCGGATCTGAACGCCTTTACAACATATAGAGCCGATAAAGATGTCGCTCGTTACCAAAGCTGGTCAAACTACACCTTCCAAGATGCCTTGGATCTATTTGATAAAATGGACTATTCATCTTTTGGCCAAATAGGCAGTTGGTACCAACTTGCAATTGAAGATCGTAAATCACACCAGTTGGTTGGTGACCTGGCGCTGCATTTTGTCGACCATGAAAAAATGGAAATCGGTTACACCATTGCTGCTGAAAATCAGAGAACAGGTGTCGCATTTGAAGCAATTTCCGCGTTACTGGATTATCTGTTTTTAACCCTAAATAAACAGAAAATCGTCGCTTTTGTAGATAAGAAAAATATCGCATCCTATCGACTATTAGAAAAATCAGGATTTAAACGAGTCGCCGATCTACAAGCAAATTCATCTGTTCAAGCTGGTTGGGGTGATGAATATTTATACATGAAATTACGTTCTGCCCATTTGCAGTAACCAGCACTCTTTATTTGAATCAACCTAAGCCAAGGCAGTTATGGATCTTTGGACTAGAATGTATTCAACTATCGTTTAAATATTTATTTTTTATAGAGAAAGATCATAAAACCTGTTAGGTTTTCCATACACAGATAAAAGAAACGGTCGTCACATGGAATCACTATTTTCTCAGCTAAAAACCTATTTATCTCAACTGCCTACCTATTTATCCCAATCCAATATAAATTGGGGAACCGACGTCCTACTTATCACCTGTGTTAGCTTTATTGCTTGGCTTGCTTGGCGGGTAATTTATGCTCGACTTGAAGCCATTGCGAGTAAAACCAAAGTTCATTGGGATAACGTCCTCATCCATGCTTTAAAAACACCAATTAGTGTCTTGTTGTGGTCTTGGCCTGCAACGGTGTCTATTGGTTTAGTCATGGAAAACTATATCACTCACTCGCTCGATTGGTTGGCAACATTAAAGACGCTATTGATTATATCGATTTTTATTTGGATCGTACTTAGATTAATCCACAACGTAGAAGAACACGTCCTACAACAAAAAAACCGCGACGAAACCACTGTTCAAGCCATTGCAAAAGTTGCCCGACTGCTTTTCATTGTTATGGGTACCTTGTCAATAATGCAGACGTTGGGCTTAAGCCTTTCTGGCTTGCTAACATTTGGTGGGGTCGGTGGTTTAATCGTTGGTTTGGCCGCTAAGGATTTATTGTCTAACTTTTTTGGTGGCATGATGATTTACTTTGATCGCCCATTTAAAGTGGGCGATTGGATACGTTCACCAGACAGGGAAATAGAAGGAACTGTAGAGCGAATCGGCTGGAGAATGACCATCATTCGAACCTTCGACAAAAGACCATTATATGTCCCCAATTCTATATTCAGCAATATCGTGGTAGAAAACCCATCCCGCATGTTAAACCGACGTATCTACGAAACGATCGGGCTTAGATATCAAGACGCACACAAAGTCGACGACATTATTAAAGATGTCAAAATAATGCTTCAGAATCATCCCGATCTGGATATGTCCCAAACCCTAATTGTAAACTTTAATTCTTTTGGCCCATCCTCGTTAGATTTTTTCTTATACTCTTTTACCAAAACGGTTAACTGGGTGCGTTTTCATGAAGTAAAACAAGACGTGTTATTAAAAGTTATGGAGATTATTCATAAACACGATGCCGATGTCGCCTTCCCAACTCAAACATTGAAAGTGGAGCAGTCTACGCCACCCAATGGCTTTCCGTTGTCGACTGTTGGACAATAACAATACGCATTAAAATTATTAGATTGCCATTGTTTGAAGCAGCGCTCAAATAACATTATGCTGTTATTGCAAAATATGTGTTTGTTGAAAAATGAGCTTGATTATAAGTGAGATAGCTTCAGTCACATTGGACACGAACCTAATATGGAAAAGAGAATTAACTGGGGTATTATCGCTCCAGGAAGAATAGCGCATCGTTTTGCGCAAAGTTTTTCAGCTATTGAAGATGGAAACTTGTTTGCCGTCGCAAGCAGAAACACCGAGCGAGCTGAGAGCTTCGCTCAACAATACGATATAGATTGTGTTATGGATAGCTATGAAGAGTTAATTCAGCATCCAGATATTGATGTCATCTATATTGCCAATCCGCATCGTTATCACCATGAAACTGTTAAACAGTGCTTAATGGCTGGAAAAGCGGTGCTTTGTGAAAAACCTTTAACGGTTACTGCACAACAAAGCATAGAACTATTTGAGTTAGCCAGAACGCAACAAGTCTTTCTTATGGAGGCGGTTTGGAGTCGATTTTTACCATGTTGGATTCAGGTGAAGCAGTGGTTAAATGAAGGTTTAATTGGTGATATTCAATTATTACGCTCCAGTTTTGGCTTTCAACCAACCAAAGATTCAACCGATCGGTTATTTGATCTAAACCTAGCGGGCGGGGCTTTATTAGATACCGGCATCTACAATATTGCCTTGTCTGAATTTGTGTTGGGTAGGCAGCCTGATAATATTCAATCTGCTGTTTTAATTGGAGAAACAGGGGTAGATGAACGCTGTAGTGTTACCATGGATTATGGCGAGGTCACGAGTCAATTCACCTGCACCTTTTTAAGTTGTTTAGATAATGAGTTTCATATTGTAGGCGAAAAAGGGACCATTATTGTTGCGGGTAATTTTTGGGATGCAAAAAAAGCAACATTGAAGACCAACGTTGGCGAAGTATTAGTATGCGACAAACCTCATCGCGCTAGTGGTTTTGAATATCAAGTTGAAGAAGTTCATCGGTGCCTCAAAAATGAACAATTATTTTCTACCAATATGACGCCAGAAGTTACCATTGCAAATATGCAAATAATGGATCAAATTTTACATGAAGCAGGGATTGTATTCCCGTTTGTAGAAAGAGATTTATCCGCTATTTGTGAGTGAATAAAATACATGTGAATAAACGCAAAAATCAAAGGGCATATTCGCCCTTTGATTTAGAGTGTTAATTTAAACCATAAATAACGTTTTGCTTATTTGGCTTTTCGACGCGCTTCTACTGCATCCGCTAATTGACGTAACACCGCTTCGGTGTCATCCCAACCAATACAAGCATCCGTGATAGATTGACCATAACAAGCCGCTTTTCCATCAACCAAATCTTGTCGACCTTCTACCAAATGAGATTCAATCATTACACCAAAAATAGCCTCTTCGCCATTAGCCATTTGCTGGGCAATATCTTCCGCAACCACCATCTGACGTTGGAACTGTTTAGAACTATTCGCGTGACTAAAATCAATCATCACTTTTTGTGGCAACTTAGACACTTCTAATTGAGACTTTATAGCCGAAACATGTTCCGCACTATAGTTTGGCTCTTTACCGCCACGCAAGATAATATGACAATCAGGGTTCCCTGCCGTTTCTACAATTGCAGAATGGCCATATTTGGTTACTGATAAGAAATGATGCGATGCTTCTGCGCTGCGAATAGCATCCGTAGCAATCTTAATATTACCGTCTGTTCCGTTTTTAAAACCAACAGGACATGAAAGACCGGATGATAACTCACGGTGAACTTGAGATTCTGTCGTTCTTGCTCCAATCGCTCCCCAACTGATAAGGTCGGCAATATATTGCGGAGTGATCATATCTAAAAACTCACTCGCAGTTGGAATACCCATATCAGTCAGATCTAAAAGAAGCTTACGCGCAATTCTTACGCCATCATTCAACTTATAGGTATCATTCAAATAAGGGTCGTTAATCAGACCTTTCCAACCCACCGTGGTACGTGGTTTTTCGAAATACACACGCATGACAATTTCTAGGCGATCACCAAGTTCATCGCGCAGTACTTTCAGTTTTTTCGCGTACTCTACTGCGGCTTCCGTATCATGAATCGAACACGGACCAATCACCACCAACAAGCGGTCATCTTTATCATGTAATATATTGGATATCGCTTTGCGAGCTTTATAGGTTGTCGAAGCGGCTGTTTCAGTCGCTGGGAATTTTTCTAGTACAGCTACAGGGGGAAGTAATTCTTTTACTTTATTAATTCTTACGTCGTCAGTTTGATGCATTGCTACTACTCGTCCTATGTTTTCTTATAATAAGGCTTATCTCATTCTCTAAGCGGTAACTTATCGGCTAAAAAAGATAACTTCAAGCACTTTTTAAAACAAATTTCAATATCAGACTATAATTTACACTTTACACGAGATGTAAATTAAATTTTACATCCTTTTGAGGACGAAAAAACAACGTATTTTTCGGCCAAAACTGCACAGTTGCCTTCGCGTATCGCCTTTATAATCGATAACTTCAGCTCAATGTTAATAGTTCAAGTTAAATCAACGCTAGTGCCACATAACCAAAATAGCGGCAATGGCTACCATCACAAGCGCGACGATATCCTTGCGTTTTACACTTTCTTTTAACCAAAAAAATGAGATTAACATGGTAAAGAAAACCTCTACTTGTCCCAAGGTTTTCACATAAGGTACCGCTTGCAATGACATTGCACTAAACCAACCAAATGACCCAATAACACTGGCTATGCTCGTCGCTATTACCAATTTAGGTTTAGCAAACATTCTTATTAAAGTTACTCGATCTTTTACATACAAGTAGCTAGACAACATAACGGTTTGTAACGAGATAACTAAGAAAAGAACCCACGCGGCTCGATGCGGAAAAGGTAACGAAAGACTCAAGCTGGCTTCTCTAACCCACAGTGAGGTCAAAGCAAAACTAGTACTGCAAGCAAGGCCAAGCAAGGCCGTCTTTAAAGATATGCTACGGAAACCTTGTGGACAACTTAACATCAGCACGGCAAACGCTCCAATCGCAACCCCTACCCAGCCAATTAAAGTAATTGAGGTGCCAAAAAAAGTGACCCCAAGCAATGCTGCAACAGGTGCTTCACTTTTTGCTAAGCCGGCGCCAATAGCAAAATTTTTCTGTTTAAAAAGAACCACCATTAACGCAGTAGCGACAATTTGCATAACCGAAGCTGCCACGATAAAGAAATAGGACGATCCACTGAAACTTGGTAGGTCGACGGCTGGTTGCCACCAATAAATTGCAATAAGGTAAAGTAAAGCAAGCGGGCTTGCCCACAAAAATCGTGCTAGCGTTACACCTAAAACGTTAAAATCGGCACTAAGCTTACTTTGAAAAGCGTTGCGCCACGATTGACTAAACGCAGCGAGTAACGTTAATAATATCCAAGTCACGGTGGTAATTACCCAATAAAATAGTCTGCCCATGTTAAGGCATAAGGCTAATTAAGTCATTAGGTTAAAGCAGAATGATAGCTAAATAGAAAATTATTCTAATTGGTGGATATATTCCACTACTACTTCATTGCCTTCAATATAAGCTCGCTGAATTTCACCATCCACCGTCACTTTTGTCTTCAAGTAAGCTTGTTGGGGGGCATGCCCTGCTCGTCGTAAAGAAGATATCGCATCTTTAGGTTCAATATGTAAGATTTGGCAAAATTGATTGATAAAATTCATTGTCAAAGGGGCATCACCACGTAACAGTTCTGAGAATTCTTTTTGATTCAATCCAAGCCGTTTTACGACTTCCATTTGCATCAATCTCATCGTAGCTTTTTTTGACATCCAAACTTGGTTAAGTTCAGCCCTATCTTGTTCAGTAAATTTCACATTCATTCCTCGTATGTATTCAACGCAAATGACTATGCCTATTGATATATCAAACGTGTCAAATTTAAGTGAAATTTTACTCTAAAAGCCATTTTTTATAAAAAATAGCGACTAATCAACCTATTCTACTTATTCAGCTTATTCAGCTTATTCAGCCAACCATTCTGCTTCTACCACGGTTTGACCTGCACATTTAATCCGCCCAGTAAATAAATCGCCTTGATACACTACGCCCACTCCGGCCGGAGTTCCGGTCATCACAA
This sequence comes from Vibrio sp. MA40-2, assembly GCF_047302445.1. Lineage (NCBI taxonomy): Bacteria > Pseudomonadati > Pseudomonadota > Gammaproteobacteria > Vibrionales > Vibrionaceae > Vibrio > Vibrio sp. MA40-2. Next base: position 94,204 of record NZ_CP178627.1, on the reverse strand, counting down.
TGTCATTATTCTTCAATGTAGTGTAACTGCTGAGTTCAGATAAGATCATTCTTGGAGAATATAACATTTGGCCAACGTGACCACTTTGAATTCGCACACCATTTATAAACAGCTCGATACTAAGGTCGTTAATATCCACTCCATCTAAAGGCACAAAGCGACTAAGAACCACCGAACCATCAAAGGCTTTGGCTCGTTCCCATGGTAAACCTTTGCTTTTTAACCGGCTTTGCAACTCTCTTTTTGTCAGATCTAATCCAAAACCGATTGCCGCTAGTTTCTTGCGTTTAACTAAAAAGCAAATTTCAGCTTCATAGTGCAACGGCTCTTGATGAAAGGATGAAAGATGCTTAGAAATAGACGAATTAGGTTTATTAAACACCACCATCTCATCAGGTATCGCATTATTTAACTCGTTAATATGGTCAATATAGTTTCTACCAACACAGAGTATCTTGCTTGGTTTCACTTTTTTGTTACCTAGTACCACGGTATTCATTTTAAAATCCTTTTTATAATGTTGGCACAACCGCTAAATTACCTAAATATAGGCTAGTGGCAAGCAAGTATGAATTACGTTGACAGTTTTGCTAGCAACTTTTCACACAATCGTTTCAACTCGATTAGCTCTTCTACATCCATATTAAGTTTACACATCATACCATTAGGGACAGCCAGCGCCTGATTTTTTAGCTCAGTGCCTTGTTTGGTTAACGTCAGCATTCTCACTCTTTCATCTTCTAGTCCTCTTGTCCTGCTGACTAACCCTTTACCTTCTAATCGTTTTAATAACGGCGTTAATGTTCCAGAATCAAGATATAACCTGGCGCCTAATTCTTTCACATTTATCCCATTGGTTTGCCATAGAACCATCATCACAAGATATTGCGAATAAGTAAGATCAATTTCAGTTAACAAAGGTCGATAAGCTCGTACTATCGCATTCGCTGCGCTATATAAAGGAAAACAGACCTGATTATCCAACTCAAGTAGGCGATCAGTTTGAACGGTATTGCATGATGTCATAACATCCTCCAAATAAATATTGTGCGCAATATACTTGCAATCGTGCATAAATTCGATTTATACTTTACCACAACTTAATTGTGCACAATTTATTTAGTAAGGAAATTATCATGACAACATTATATAAAACTCGAGCAACCGCATTAGCCGGCCGAAATGGTAAAGTGGCAACTGACGACGGCTTACTAGAAGTAAACTTAAGTTACCCTAAAGAAATGGGCGGTTCTGGCACCGCAACTAACCCAGAACAATTATTTGCCGCAGGTTATTCAGCTTGTTTCTCAAACGCGATTTTACATGTTGCCCGCGAAGCCAAAATTAACATTGATCAAGCGCCTGTTACTGCAGAAGTAGGCATTGGACCCAATGCAGAAGGTGGGTTTGCTTTAACCGTAAGCTTGGCAGTAACACTGGATTTACCTCAACAAAACGCACTAGAAGTTGTACGCATGGCACATAAAGTATGCCCGTATTCAAACGCAACTCGTAACAATATTGATGTAAGTGTTACGGTTAATGACGAAGCTATCTAAGCCTTTCAAGTACCACTTAATCACCCTGTCAGCCTATCTATTTTCTGACCTAAGGATTAAGAAAAGCAGTGATAAATAAGCCTGATATTTCAGGCTTATTTATTCAATCTAGAACGTGTTTTTAGGTAACGTAATTAGAAGCTAGAGGTACTCACAAAGATAAGCGGTTTCTTGCTCGACTTTTACATCAAAAGATGAATCGCCGATAACATCAAAAGCTTGTCCAGCGACAAAAGTCAGCCACTCGCTATCATCCACTCTTTTTATTGTTAGCGCGCCTTTGATAACCGTCATTTTCTCTGGCGCACCCGTACCGAAAGTATACTCACCAACCGCCATAACACCAACACTGCTATCGCCATCATTTTGCGTAAAACCTAACGATTTAACGCCGCCATCAAAATACGTATTTTCCTTAATCATATTACCTCCTCGTTAATTGAATAAATCTGTTTTCTCGCTTGTTTGCTTTACGTTACTCGCCCGTTTACTTTACATTAATAGCGCTAAGTTGATTGGCTTTGAGCAAATCAACTTAGTGAATCGGTTTATCCGAATCTTTAAATTGCCCAAAAAAATGTTCTAATACCTCAGGGGTTAATTTCCCTTCTGCTTCAAGCTTTTTCAGTTCATCGACTACGGCTTTTTGTTCTTCAAGTGAAGGAAGTTTCACTTCTTCTTCATCCGCCACTTCTAACGCCATATTTTCCAGTTCTTTTTCAAAATCGCTCATTGCTATTCCACTTGATGGTAATGTATTAATAATTAATTTATCGATAGTAATCTAATGACAAGAAGTCTACCTATTTCCGGTGGCTGATTCTAGAAAAACTCATCCTGGTAATATTATTTTTGCAATTCACCACTTGTGTTTGAATCAGTTAACCGCATATTGAGCTTAGAGGTTGACGCGGTTACTGCTGGTTTATTGAGCAATTAAACCTTGCAACGGGAACTTATTCGAATTTATAGCGACAAAGCATAAACAAAGTAGGAGATATGTCGTCAATGTATTCAGAAACATTTCAAAAATTACAGCAATATCTAGAGTCTCAAGTTATTGGCCAATCAGAACTTGTGCAACAACTTTTGATTGCACTGTTGGCTGATGGTCATATTTTAGTTGAAGGACCTCCGGGTATCGCTAAAACCCGAGCCGTTCAAAAACTATCTGATTGCATTGAAGGGGATTTTCATCGTATTCAATTTACCCCTGATTTACTTCCGGCAGATTTAACTGGTACCGATATTTTTAGACCTGAAACCGGTGAGTTTACTTTTCAACCCGGACCGATATTTAATTCATTAGTATTAGCGGATGAAATAAATAGAGCGCCAGCCAAGGTCCAAGCTGCAATGCTTGAAGCGATGGCAGAAAAACAAATTTCAGCAGGTAGAAAGACCTACCCTTTACCGCAATTATTTTTGGTTATGGCGACTCAAAACCCTATTGAGCAAGAAGGGACATACCCGTTACCAGAAGCGCAACTTGACAGGTTTTTAATTCATTTGGATGTTAAATATCCAGATGCTGAAAGCGAACTAGAAATACTTCGGCTCAACCGAGGCGAAGTATTAGGAACTAATCAGATTGAAAAAGCGTTAGTTAGCCAACAAGATATTTTTCAAGCAAGAAAAGAGGTCATGTCAGTGCATATGGCTGACACAATTGAACAATATATTGTGCGGTTGATTGTGGCGACACGTCATCCGGAAAATTATAGTCAACAACTAACAGAGTGGTTAGAAATGGGCGTAAGCCCAAGAGCCACGATTGCCTTAGATAGATGCGCTCGTGCACGTGCTTGGTTACAAGGTAGAGATTACGTCACACCAGAAGATGTACAAAAAATGGCCTTCCCCACCTTGAGGCATAGATTACTGTTAAGCTATTCGGCTCAAGCTCAAGGTATTCACCCAAACCAAGTGATACAACATTTGCTTTCTATGGTAGCCAGTGCTTAGCGAATGTGAATACTAGCCAATAAAAAAATGAATATACGTTAACGTAATTCGACAAGAACGAATGAGTGAGTAACCGGTGTTTGTAAAAGAGAAAACATTTACATCTGAACTGCCTGAAGGAGCGAATGGAGTAACGCTATCACTGAGTGAGTTACTGCATTATAAAAGCCAAACTGTGCGCTGGCTTCCTCCTGCCAAAAGCTTATGGTCACAGCTTAATGGTCAACATATCAGTGCTCAAAAAGGGCGCGGTATGAATTTCTCTGAAGTCAGACAATATCAAGCGGGAGACGACATTCGATCAATAGATTGGCGAGTTACGGCGCGAACCGGAAAAACACACACCAAGTTATTTACAGAAGAAAGAGAACAGCCCGTGATGCTGTACTTAGATTTTTGCAAGTCGATGCGCTTCGGTTCACAAATGATGCTCAAATCAGTGCAAATGGCTCATATGGCTAGTTTGATTAGCTGGTTAGCTATAGATAAAAAAGATCGCGTCGGCGCAATTTTAGATTCAGGAACAGAGTTATTTGATATAAAACCGACATCGCGTAACAAGGGACCACTGCAACTATTTAATCAACTTACTCAGATGCACAATCAAGCCCTCACTGATGATATTGGTGAGGAAAAACCGTTATCAGACGGTCTCACTGCTTTACATAGACTGTGCCCAAAAGGAAGTGACATTATTATCTGTAGTGATTTTACCCGACTAAATCATACGCATGACAAAATACGTTTGTCACGCCTACGTCAACACAACAGAGTGAGTTTAGTTCAATTTTATGATCCGTTAGAACTTGGTCAAACGCATTATCGTGGAGTAGAAAAAGTCACTAACGGCCAGCAATCTTTGTGGTTAAATTTTGCAACCAAAAATAACCGCCAACAGCTAAAAAATGCATTTAAATCAGAGCAGAATAAACTTACCTCCTTGTGTAACTCACTTGCTATACCGTATTATTCGATATCTTGTGCTCAACCTCTTGTCTCTCAAATTACCGGAACGACAAAATGACGGATAATACCGCTAGTAATTCAACCACCGACCTTGGACTTTCATTAGAAGCCATTCATTTACCACCAACACCAGATTTCTGGCCATTACAGTGGGGCTGGTGGACACTTTTGACTGGCATTATTGTTACGTTATTGGTCATTATCTTTTTGTTCAAGTGGCGTAAACGTAGGCTTAGAGCGAAAAAAGCGGCTCTCGCGCTACTGCAATTAGAAAAGCAAAGTATTACGCCTTCTGGTGCGATGGAAATCGTTCGCCAAGCGGTTCTCAGTTATTACCCAAGAAATCGAGTGGCTAATCTTTCTGGTCAGGAGTGGTTGTCATTTCTTGACTCGCAAGTCGCTAACCCGATTTTTTCTGACAATGAACAAGAATGGTTAGTATCTCTTTATCAGAAGTCGGCAAACACCGACACGGAAAAATTGGTTTCACAGTGTGAAACATGGTTAATCACCGCACTACCGCCAAAAAAAGGAGGCCGCGAGTAACATTATGATTTGGGGTGACTTTATGCTTTTGCAAAACATAGAATTTGTCTGGTGGGGAGTGTTTCTTCTCTTACCCCTACCCGTCTTAATTTATCGATTTGCTCCTGCTGTAAAAGAGCACCAAGCCATAACATTAGCTTACCTGCCGAACGGCAGTCAGACCACTGCGCCATCCAATGTCACGAGCAAACTAGCAGTATCGTTAATTTGGCTCTGTTTGGTGGTAGCAAGTGCTCGGCCAGTTTGGTTTGGCGAACCGATACAAAGCCAACCTAAGCATCGGGATATGATGTTAGTAGTCGATTTATCCGGTTCTATGGATATTGAAGACATGGCGTTTGAAGGAAAGTATTTCGATAGATTAACCACGGTAAAACGGGTATTAACGGATTTTATTAATAAACGCGAAGGCGACCGTTTAGGGTTAATCCTGTTTGCCGATCACGCCTATCTGCAAACACCTTTAACGTTAGATCGAACGACAATAAAAACACAAATAAACCAAGCGGTACTTGGGCTGGTTGGCAATAAAACCGCTATTGGAGAAGGGTTAGGCTTAGCAACCAAAACTCTAATTGATAGTGATGCTCCTCAACGAGTTATGATTTTGCTAAGTGATGGTACAAATACTGCTGGCGTTTTAGACCCTTTAAAAGCGGCAGAAATAGCCAAAAAATATCAAGCCACTATATATACGGTAGGAATTGGTGCCGGAGAAATGATGGTGAAAGATTTTTTTGTCAGTCGCAAAGTCGATACTGCCAAAGATCTGGATGAAGCAACGCTAAGCAAGATTGCTCAAATGACAGGAGGCCAGTATTTTCGCGCTCGTAACGAACAGGATTTGCAAAATATTTACCAAACCATTAACGAGTTAGAACCGGTTTCAGGTGAACAACAAACATGGCGACCGCAAACAGAATGGTTTGGTTACCCATTAAGTGTGGCGTTTTTATTATCATTAATTTTGATTATGTTGAGAAAAGTCCGTGTCTGATTTTGAATTGTTAACTCCTATTTGGCTCTTGGCATTACTTCCTGTCTTTGCGGTAATTTTTTGGTTGACTAAAAGTCAGTCATCGTCAGGGTTAATTTCTACACATATCGCTAGTAAACTAGGCTTAGCTCAAACAAAAAGCCACAAATCTGCTGTTATTCTGCTAACGCTATCATGGACAGTCGCTGTTGTTGCGTTATCTGGACCAAGTTTAGAAAAAACCGCAAGGCCTATCTATGAAACAGCTAGTGCGCGCATATTGATACTAGATATGTCCCGCTCAATTTATTCGCAAGATATTAAACCTAGTCGCCTAACCCAAATAAAATATAAAGCGTTAGATCTACTGCCCTATTGGTCAGAAGGTAATACCGGTTTAATAGCGTATGCTGGCGACGCTTATACAATTAGCCCACTAACCTCTGACTCGGCAACATTAGCCAATTTAATCAGTAATTTATCACCTGAAATCATGCCTTATCAAGGCGCAAATGCAGCCAAAGCAGTGGAACTTGCGATAAACAATCTGCAACAGGCTGGCCACAAAAAAGGCGATATTGTATTAATAGCCGATGACCTCGATAATCAAGAATTAAGCGAAATAAGCGAGTTATTAGCCAACAAGAATTGGACGCTTTCGATACTTGCAGTAGGCAGTGAAGTTGGCGCACCGATTCCGTTAACAGATGGCAGCTTGTTAACCAACAGTATTGGCAGCACAGTGATAGCGAAAACCAATATGCGTAACATGCAACAAGCCAGTAGAATCACTTTCGGCGCTTTCGCACCCGTGCAAACTGACAGCTCCGACGTTGAATTAATTGCCCAGAAAACAACTAAACACGATCTATCCGCTAAAAAATCGGGCCAACAGCAGATAGAAGAACCGGCCAACAATGGCTACTGGTTGTGCTTATTTTTGCTTATTCCAGGCTTATTACTGTTTAGAAAAGGCATCGTTTTCGTCTTTCTAGCCAGCACAATAACGCTATCTGGCCTTAAACCTGTCGAAGCCTCTGCTTGGTTAAACAATGATCAACAAGCCTTGCAAAGTTTCAACTCGAAGGATTATCAGCAAGCACTAGAACAATTTGATGACCCACGTTGGAAAGCGGCTGCCGCTTATGAAGCTGGTGATTACCAGCAAGTGATTGAATGGTTACAAGATCAACAAGATTTAGATTCTCAATACAATTTAGCCAACGCTTACGCTCAATCTGGACAGTTTGACAAAGCGATAGAAGGTTATGAGAAAGTGTTAGCCTCGGATGCTAATTTCATCGATGCTAAAACAAATTTAGATAAGGTTAAGCAGCAACAGCAACAGCAACAGCAACAGCAACAGCAACAGCAACAGCAACAGCAACAGCAACAGCAACAAGATAAGAACTCATCGTCACAGAGTCAACCATCTTCAGAGCAAAGCGATAACCAACAAGATCAAGCAGATAAGCCAAGTTCTCAGGAATCTCAAGAATCTCAAGAATCTCAAGAATCTCAAGAATCTCAAGAATCTCAAGAATCTCAAAATAAATCCGGACAACAGCAACAAGCAAGTACAAGTGATGAGCAACAAGCCAACAATACGAATAACGATGATGGACAAACACAGCCATCCGAGTCAGACAAGCGCTCCGAAACAGAACAAGAACCTTTATCAGACAAACAAGTTGCCGTAGACAAGGATAACAGCCAGTCTGTTGATCCAGAATTACGCAAACTTGAACAGGTCGAGAATGCTCGTGACCCAAGCCATTTGATTCGCGCTCAAATGTTATTACAAGCGCGAGAAAAACAAACACCACAAGATACAAGTAAGAGTTGGTAACATGAATCAGAGTATCCGCACTACTATTTTTACCGTCGGCACCACACTACTGATATTACTCAGTCAATGGACTCAAGCTGCAGTACTCGCGACGGTTTCCACCAACAAAGCCGCCAAAGGGGAAGTGTTTTTATTAAAAGTCGTCTCTGACCAACGAGCCGATTCTAGTGACATCGACTTTTCTTCACTAGAATCCGATTTTTATCTGGGTAGTCCACGTTTTTCATCTTCAATTAACAGCATTAATGGCAAACGTTCGATTCGCAGTGAGTGGTCATTATCGCTTGCTCCGCTTCGCGTGGGAATATTAACCATCCCTTCTTTTCAAGTTAAAGGTGAATCAACAGCACCAATTGCGATTCAAGCCACCATTGATTCCTCAATGCCTAAAGCAGAAGATTTGCTCTCGTTTGAAACAAAATTAAGTAAAAGTGAGTTGTATCCCGCTGAAATTGCCCAACTCGATACCAAATTGATAATAAAAACCGATGTAAGACGGATCCAGAATCCGAAATTAACTGCACCCACTTCTGTTGGACCAGTTGATATCGAGCCAATTGGTGACTCTCATCAGTACATTGGCTCTATAGATGGTGTTGAAGCGACCATCGTAGAGCAAAGTTACCGTGTGACCGTATCCGAAGCGGGTTTATACGACATAACGGGTCCTACTCTATCGGCCACTATTTTAGATAACAATAACCAAACTGGCTCAACTCGATTAATTCCTATCAACTTAGAAGCAAAAACCATACACATCGAGGTATCAGAAAAGCCGACTAATTTTAAAGGTAGCTGGTTACCAAGCCCTAATCTGAATTTAACACAAAAGTGGTTGGATGCAGACGGCAGTGAAGTCACAGACTTTGCTCAACAAACTGGCCTAGTTGGTTCTCCGATTACCCGTGAGATAACCTTAACCATCGACGGTATTGCGCAATCTCAACTACCAAATATTATTGTAGATTATCCAGATAATGTTCGATTCTATGAAGAGCCAGCCAAAATAAATCAGAACGGCAATCAAGTATCAATGACACTTAAACATGTGTTAATCCCCAAAATAGCTGGCCAAGTAACCTTGCCACCAATCAGTTTGCATTGGTGGAACACCAACAAAAAGCAATCGGAAACGGCTAAATTAACCGGCGCAACGTTTGCTGTTGAGCAAAGTGACACGCCAACAATTAAACTCGATTCTAGCCCACAACAGGCACAGCCTATCGCAACCGATACACAAATAATTACTATTAAAGATGCAGGATTATGGCCTTATATCGCAGCGTTCTTTGCCATTCTGTGGTTGCTTACTCTGGTCATCTTAATAAAACGCCCCGCTATAAAACAAAGCAAAGTGGCTAAACACGATCTCAAACCAGACACATTCAAGGCGTTACTAACGGCGGTTAAAAATCATGATGGTATGGCGACTCAATCCTATTTGACAGAATGGTATCAACAAAATCCTCAATTAGATTTAATCACCAAGCAAAAAATTAACCAACAGATACAGGCGTTAATGGCATCAATTTATGCTAATGATTCAAAACCTTGGAAAAATGACGAGTTATTAGCCTTATTGAAAAAAGCCAATAAGAAGAAATCAAACAAAAACACTGATCAAGATAGCTTAGCACCATTGTAGTTTCTATTTGCCAATAAAAAGCCACCTGCAATAACAGCAGGTGGCTTAAAGTATTCATGCTAAACTCAAGTTATACAGTCAAGCTTTGTTATGATTCATCGTTGCTCAATGCCAACTTTACTTTGAATGTTTTTACTTGGCATTGGGCAAGTCCCCCTATTGAACCTGCTTGTACACTACCCTTGTCCCATTCATTTAAAGCAACTTCATCCAAGCCGACTTCAATCCATTCTGACAGACTTGAACACCATTCAACTTTATCGGTAATCGTGTCACTCTCCGATGGATTATACATCCTTACAATCAATGCATCTTCATCTTCTGCTTTCTTAAATGCACTCAGCACAGCCCCTTTAATCGGCTTATTCAGCACGCTATATGTCATTGGTAAATTTTGTTCGCCCACATTTAGTTTCATGGCGTTATAAGGAATTTTGTTGTAACACACGACAGGAGTAACATACTCGCGCGCTTTGCTCATCACGTTAGCTGAGATGTGGTCACCATCAAAGGCATACAAAGCAAATTCACAAACCAACTTACCACGTACTTGAGAATCTGGCGTTGGAATTTTGATTCCTGATGGTCGGCCCGGACGAAGCAATAACTCTTCTTTGCCCAATACCCCCACCGAACGAAATAACGTTAGCGCAAAAGTGTTGCGTATTTCACTGTTATGACCAGATATCACTTCGAACTCACGTAATCCATTGGTAAATAAAGCTATTCCTCCTTTGTCGCCTTTATCGTTTTCCAATGCCGCAAAATTCATTAATTGATAAATAGGGACAGGCGCTTCTTTCCAACCTTCTTGTTGCCACACTTGCATTGCTGGATCATCGACAGGGCGAGTGATACAACCAAATTGATTATCCGCAACCACGGTTTCAGGCGTGAACGGAGTAGGAATAAGTACGCGCACGCGATGATCATCTGCTTGATTATCTAATTCCATACGTACTTCAATTCGGCGTGAATTTTGTTTTAATACCACTTGAGCGGTCACATCGACGTAGCCGTTTTGACCAGTCCGTTGCTCACGTTCCATTAAGTTTTCTGGCACATTCATTCTAAACGCAATATTCGCTACCGATTGAAAGCCTTGATGTTTAATGCTGGTTTCAACCTCAAATTGATCTGAATACAGCAGCCACTCTTGGCGTGATGGCGAGTAGTCATATTCATCCCCATCATCAGAGCCATCTTCAATACGCAAAACTTGGTCATATGTTTGCTGAGTTTCCTTGTCAAAAATAGACAAGGTACCATTGCTATTTAGCTTAATTTTATAGTATGTATTTTCTAACGTGTCACTTGCTTGCGATGCTGTCTTTATCGATGCCGATTGATTAGCCCGAATATGCAATGTGGTATAGCCCATCGCTGGAACGTTAATATTAAGCTGAATATCATATTCCATGAACGGGTCATAATTACCATAGTGAACAATTTGACGGTCAACTTTGCCGGGATCAATTTCACGTTTATCTTGGATAAAATAGTCAACTGGGTTGCCATTTTGATCAAAAATAGCAAACTCTTGGGCGCGGATAGTGATCATAGTGTTAACGACTTCTTCACGCGCATAAGGCATAAGGTTAAAGAAAGCCAATTTATCATCACTACCTTGTGCTGGCATATGGTCTACGATTTTTCGCTTATAAAAGTTGATAAGATTAGTTGCCATATCATCAGCTAAAATATAGCGGTTTAAAATTTCAGCATGCACTTTGTCAGAGCAGCAACAGCCTATAGAATCATGTGCATGATTTTTCATGCTTTCTTTCCACATTTTTTCAATCAAGCCATGGTGGTATTCAAAACCTAAAGACCAAGCAATTGATGCCAATGGTTCGAGAATATTGACAATTTTATTCTCAATTTTCGCATGAATCAGCTTAATATCCATACGCGTAGACGAAATAGAACGATGAACACGCATGTATTTACCATCGTTGAACTCGCCCTTAATCGTGTCCAATTGATCACGCATTGCTTCAATTTTTTCAAACACCTCTTCGAAACGACTCATATGAAATTCGCGGTCAGGATAGATTTCACGCAATGTATCCATCACATCAAAAATATCGTTTTGAATCGGCATTTGGTCATGACCATTAGGCAATAAAATATCCTTAGTAACCGATGCCTTTTCAAGTACAGGAAAGTACTTATCCAATCGCGCGCGTAAACCTTCTTCATCCGTCGGTAAGTATTTACCAATAGCGTAGCCTAACGGTAAAACCTGTGCTGTTACTTCACTACCATCATTGCTTTGCCAATTAAATTCAGTTTTATTACTGCCATGACGTTCGCTACAACCACGCCAAAACATAGCCCGATTAATACCAAAACCATTATAAATCATCGGCAATTGCGAACTCATTGAAAATGAATCGGGTAAATACCCTATTCTCATTGGTTGACCTAATTTAAGACAATCGCGCATACCGTACATCATATTACGTACAATAGATTCACCTGAGACTTGCATAGTATCGGTTTGTGAATACCAAGGGCCTATAATCAACTTACCTGACTCAACCAATTTCTTAACTCGATCGATATTTTCAGGTTTGATGGCAAAATAATCTTCTAATACGGCCGTTTGTCCATCGAGAACATAGTATTTATATTGTGGATCATTCTCTAAACGAGTCATGATCTCTTCCATGTTGTTTACTAGCAGAATGCGTGACTCTTCTGTTGTAAAATACCATTCACGATCCCAGTGCATGTGTGGAGTAATATGAACGCGTGATGTTGTCATTATTTGTACCTGATCTTGTTAGAAAAAATAAAGATGTAATTAAAATATTCAAAACTGATTGTTAGCGTCATGCTAATAACATCAGGATTTAAACCAACTCGATACCTTGCCAAAAAACGAAGTTGTATTATCTTTTTCGGCGGGTGAAGGCGTGGTTTGTAATGAAACTGGTTGCTCCTCTTCACTTTCCGCATCAAAAATAGCCAAAATTTCTTCTGCATTAGACGCGTTCAAAACCGCTTCACGTACTTGGTCATCAACCAATGTGGACGTTAGCGCCGTGAGTAGGTGCATATGAGTTGAGCCAGCCTCTGCATCTGGTATTGCAATAAGAAAAATCAAGTTAACGTCTTCTTCTTCGTCGTCTTCATCAATACCTGGCCATTTTATATCTCGTGTTAATGTGGCAACGGCAAATGCGGCTTGTTTTACTGCATTGGTTTTGCCATGAGGTACTGCCAACCCTTCGCCTAATGCCGTTGCGCCATGGGCTTCTCGCTCAAATACTGCTTGTAAGTAATCGTCAAGATTATGCAGTTTACCTTGTTGATTTAATTGTTCTGCAAGAGCCTTAATCGCTTCATCTTTGTCATTAAATGTTGTCTTAATATTGATTAACGATGCATTAGTAATTGTTGTTAGTTTCATGGTTTACCCCACCATTCAAGAAATGAGTAAAATGATGAGTGACCAATACTATGGTTCATCATCGATTATGATCAGATCATACGTAAACAATACAAATTATCCGTGATCTAGCGCTCATTTTTCTTATAATTTGTATTTATGTTGTATTGTTATTTGCAAATTTAACTTGGTTTATGAGTTGTTTTATCAGCCCAAATTTGTATTATGTATAGGTAAAAAGACAATTTATTCTGCCACAACGAAAGAGGTAGACATGGCTAGACTTCCTATGTATCGACAAATTGCCGATGCAATTAGAGAAAAAATAAGCAGCGGCGAGTATAAAGTTGGAGAAGCTTTGCCTACTGAAGCCCAATTACGTGAAGAGTTTTCAGTAAGCCGAGTAACCGTTAGACAAGCATTAAAACTGCTAATAGAAAATGACGAATTAGAAAGTGTACAAGGCAGTGGCACGTACGTTAAAGCTAACAAGGTAAATTACGATATTTATCAACAAACAAGCTTTAATGAGAAATGGGCTCATCTGAATGTCGCCACGCACAGTGATGTGATAGCGTTTGAAATAACCTTGCCGAGCATCGCAATGGCAGAGCATTTAAACATTAGCGAAGACGAACGTATTTTTTACATTAAAAGAGTACGTTACTTAGATGACAACCCGATCACAGTGGAAGAAACTTGGATGCCGTTGCGCTTATTCCCAGATTTAACTTACGAGGTGATGCGTAACTCCAAATATGACTATATCGAAAACCAAAAAGGTTTAGTGATCGATCGCAGTGAACAAGAAATTGTCCCTGTACTTCCTTCAGAAAAAGTATCTGCATTATTGGGGATTGATCCGGCACAACCAATAATAGAAAAACGAACTCGTGGTTATTTAATAGATGGAACGGTGTTCGAATACAGTCGAAATTACTTTAAATCTACGGATTACAAATTTACCTTGGTGGCTAAACGCCATAAGAATTAATGCTGTAAAAAACTCACCGTCAGGTCATCATTCAGTTGTAAGTGAGTCCACCACGCATTTATTGCACAGCATAAAAAACCCCACTCATTCGAGTGGGGAAAGGTTTCCATCGCATATTGTTATAATTAGTTGCCAGTAAATTGGTTAACCAAAATCGCCGTTCACATAGCCTTTTGTTCTATCATCTTGAGGATTACTAAAAATATTTTTAGTCTCATCATGTTCAACCAGTTCCCCCATCAAGAAAAACGCCGTGCGATCAGATATACGACGAGCTTGCTGCATCGAGTGTGTCACGATCACGATGGTGTAGTCTTTTTTCAACTCTTCCATCAACTCTTCAATTTTATGCGTGGCGATGGGATCCAGTGCTGATGTAGGTTCATCCATTAAAATAACGTCTGGCTCCATTGCAATCGTACGCGCAATACACAAACGTTGTTGTTGTCCACCAGAAAGACCAAATGCATGTGATTTCAAACGATCTTTTACTTCGTCCCAAAGTGCAGCACCGCGTAGTGAGTTTTCCACGACTGAATCGATGTGTTTTTTATCTTTGATCCCTTGAGCACGAAGGCCATACGCCACATTTTCATAAATACTCATTGGAAATGGATTAGGCTTTTGGAATACCATGCCGACTTTAATACGCAAATCCGCCACGTCGATATTGCCATAAACATCGGTACCATCCATTTCTAGTAAACCAGTAATCCGCACACCTTCAATCAAATCATTCATTCGATTTAAACAGCGCAACAGTGTCGACTTACCACAGCCTGAAGGCCCAATCAAAGCCGTTACTTGACGTAAGGGAATAGGTAAATTAATAGATTTAAGTGCTTGGTTTTCACCATAAAAAAGGTCAAGATTTTCGATATTAAACTTGTTCATATTGTATTCTCTAAATTGGTCAATTCTGTTAGTAAGTCGCGGTGTTAAAACGCTTTGCAATGAGCTTAGTGACCATATTGATCAACAATACAAGTACAATAAGGACAGTCGCCGTACCGTAAGCTTGATTCCACTCGTCAATGGTAAATAGCTCTGTTGTCAGTTTATAAAGATGAACGGTTAATGTACGCCCCGAGTCAAGTAAAGACTCAGGTACACGCGCTACCATACCAGCAGTTAAGAACACAGGAGCGGATTCACCGATTACCCGACCAATACTAAGAATGACCGACGTTAAAATACCAGGCGTTGCACTTGGTAAAATTAAACGCCAGATAGTATAAATTTTAGAAGACCCTAGCGCATACGACCCTTCACGATACGTTTGCGGAACAGCCATTAGGGCTTCTTCTGTAGTACGAATTATCACAGGCAAGATAAGAATACTTAAGGTTAATGCACCAGATAAAATCGAGAAGCCCAAGCCTAAAACACCGACAAAGAAGGTCATACCAAACAGACCAAATATTATCGACGGAATGCCGGCTAACGACTCGGTACAAAAACGTATCACCTTAACTAGGCGGCTGCCTACTTGAGCATATTCAGTTAAATAAATTGCCGTCATGATCCCTAAAGGAGCAGCAACAGAAATAGACGCTATCACCATATAAATGGTCGCAATAATCATCGGGAAGATACCTTTATCTTCACCTGTCGCGGTATAATCTGTGGAAATAAATTCCCAATCCACGTATTGAAGCCCGTTGGAAAGAATGTACCAAATAATCCAAAATAAGAATCCAACGGTTAAGGCAGCGGCCCCCCAAATAAAACTATTCAAGATTTTATCTTTGTTTTGACGCGCTTGTTTTAATTTTACTTTATCCATAATTAATTACTTCGCTTTTTCACGGTTCAAGTAAAGCAGTGCTGCATTGAGCACCATAATAAATACCAACAACACAACACCTGTCGCGTAGAGAGCATTAGCATGAACGCCACTTGCATAGGACATTTCTATTGCAATATTTGCGGTTAATGTACGCGCGGCATCGAGAATGCCTTCTGGCATTGCTGGAGCATTACCCATCACCATAATAATGGCCATTGTCTCACCAAGTGCACGCCCAATTCCCAAAATAACGCCAGTCATAATGCCCGAACGAGCAGCAGGCACAAGCAGCTTAAAGATAGTGAATATTCGTGAAGCTCCTAAAGCAAGCGAACCTTCCTTATACGAATGTGGTACCGCTCTAATTGAGGTTTCCGAAACGGTGATAACGGTGGGTAGAATCATGATACCGAGTACAATAATACCAGCCAATATAGTGTTACCAGCAGGTACTTCGAACACATTCTGAATAAGAGGAACAATAATAACTAAGCCAAAAAAGCCATAAACGACCGATGGGATACCAGCCAGTAATTCAACAGCAGGTCGAATAACATCCGCCAGTCTTTTCGGCGCGATCTCGGCAATAAAAATAGCGGTTAATACGCCAATAGGTACACCAACAATCACGGCTCCAAAAGTAGAAACAACTGAGGCTACTATCATTGTCGCTACACCATAAAGTGCAGGTGGAAGCCAATTTGTGCCGAAAACGATACCAGTAACACCTGCTTCTTGAAAGGCAGGAATACTTTCTATAATGATAGAATAAGCAATCAAAGCAAGAGACAAGGTCCCTATAATCGCACTGGCTAAAAATAATCCGTGAAAAATACGTTCTTTCCAATCAACCCCTCTTTTGGTGCGTAAACCATTTGATTTAACACTAGGCGTTGAGCTTTGACTGTTCGTCGCGATGGTCATATATAAACTCTCACATTTCGATGTATTCGATATGAAAAAGGAAAAGGCTCAGCCCTAAAAAGTGGCGGACTGAGCAATCTTTAATAGCTAGGACGTTTCCGTTGTTTAACATTCCGTTAAAAACTCTACGTTAACGTCCTAGTGAATACGTTTTACTTAAAACGTATTAGTTAACTGAGATGTAACCTTTCGCTGCAACCAGTTTTTGAGCGTCGTCAGCAACCATCCAATCTAAGAATTTTTGCGTTTCAGCAGAAGGCTTACCTTCTCTGTATAGAACTAGGAAAGGACGAGCAACTTTATATGAACCACTCTTAACGTTGTCAACGGTTGCTGCAACGCCGTCAATAGCCAATGCGTGAACTGAAGAATCAACCGTGCCTAACGAAATGTAGCCAATTGCATATGGGTTAGATGCTACGTTAGTTTTAAGTGCACCATTACCTGCTGCAACTTGAGCACGTTGAGAAATAGCTGATACTTTCTTGCCGCTGATAGTTTGCTTAAGGCTCATAATATCTTCAAACGCGCCACGAGTACCTGATGCAGTATCACGAGTAATTGCAACGATTGGCTTGTCTTCTCCACCAACGTCTTTCCAGTTTGTTACTTCGCCTTTATAAATTGCAGTAACTTGATCGGCTGTTAGCCCTTGGATTTTATTTTTTGGGTTAACCACAACAGCGATACCATCACGAGCAACAACCAATTCTTTCAACGTATCTTCTTTCTCAGAAGCTTTCAAATTACGAGACGCCATGCCTAAATCAGCAGAACCATTTTTAGCGGCTTTAACACCCGCCGATGAACCTGGTCCTTGAACTTCAATGTACACATCTTGATGTGCTTTCATGTAAGTTTCACCAAAAACTTCCATCAGTGGAGTAACACTTGAAGAACCTACAGCTGAGATAGTTTCTTTCGCTGAAACTGGGTTTAGTGTTAGAGCGCCAAGAAGTGCAATTGCACCGATTACTGTCTTTTTCATCACAATTTCCTTTGAGGGCGTAGTTGCCGTATTTGTTTTGTAGAACGGGTGTAACTTTAGAACTTATATATGACAGTTATGTTTCAGTATATTGAACACTGTGTGACAAAGCTTGTTGGGCAAAAAAAGTACAATTCACCTTTACTGGTTGAATTAAAAAGAAAAATAAAAAAAACGCCTTGCTTAATCACTTAAGCAAGGCGTTTCAAATCAGGATTATTTTATTTCTACGATGAACTAGTGTCGGTTTTTACGCTTTTTTTCTTAGGAATAAAGACCTCATCACCTACCGCGACATTTTTATAATACGTCTTATCACGTTTAACTGGCTTTTTAGCCTGTTTCTTCTGCGTTGGACCTTTTTTCTTCACTGCTGCGCCGGTCTTTGTAACATTAGGCTTACGCGGTTTTATACCTTTAAATTTACCTTTAAGGCCTTCTAATTCAGAGAAAGTCATATCTTGCTGCAGATACGCTTCGACTCGCTTAAAGCTGTCCCAATCTTTAGGTCCCACAAGGGAAATAGCGTTTCCTTTGTTTCCGGCACGGCCTGTACGTCCCACCCGGTGCACGTACTCTTCGGTATGTTTCGGCATATCAAAGTTAATAACATGAGTAACATTGGCAATATCTAAGCCACGAGAAGCGATATCGGTAGTCACTAAAATCTTAAACACACCACGTTCAAATTGACTCATAATGGTATTACGCTGAGTCTGGGTTAAATTACCGCTGAGCGCCATAGCCTTAAGGTTGTTGCTGGTTAACTCTTTGGTTAAACGATCGGTATCTGCTCTTGTGGCGGTGAAAATGATTACCTGCTTATAATCAGCCTCACTAATAACGCGATTTAAAATCGCTTCTTTATGATCTAAGTGATCACAGAGATAAAAAGACTGAGTGATATCTTTGTGTTCTTCGTTAGACACACCAATTGAAATACGTTTAGGCTTATTCAACATCTCAGCAGCAATACTGTTTACTTCTGCATGATCGAGTGTGGCTGAAAACATTAATGTTTGACGACGACGATGTTTCGCTACTTTATGAATACGAAGCAACTCAGCAGCAAAACCTAAATCTAGCATCCTATCCGCTTCATCTAGAATTAAGGTATCCAAACCATCAAGGAAAAGTGAACGATGCTCTAGATGGTCGGCCAGTCGTCCAGGCGTCGCAACAATAAACTTCGGATGTTTACGCAAAGACTTTACTTGGTCGTTAAAGTTTTCGCCACCAACAATCAAGGACGCGGTATAAGAGAGGCCACTCAACATACCACGTAATTCACCATACACTTGCTTAGCTAATTCTCGTGTTGGCGCAAGAATCACCGCTCTAGGATCTCGCGCTGAGAAAGCCTTGCTCTTAAGAGATTTATGCAGCATTGGCAGGACAAAAGCCAACGTTTTACCAGACCCAGTTTTCGAAGACGCGATTAAGTCTTTGCCTGCAATAGCCACAGGTATTGCTTGCATCTGAATGTCAGTCGCTTTTTTAAATGCATAGTGGTCGAGGTTTTTAAGTAACCGATTATCTAAGCCGAGGTCTTTAAACTGCAAAAGTGTGTTCTCCAAATATAAGGTAAAAAATAGCGCGCTATAGTACCTCAAATCTTTGTTGAATAGATAGAGATGACAGACATTATTATCGGTTATTTATTAACCGGCAATCATTTTTTATTGTCATTTATACTAAACTGCTTTTATAATGCGATTGTCATTTCAATTATTCTTGAAATATTGAAACATCAACGCAAAGAAAATGAATTATAGAAAGGGAGATAAAATGGATACAGATAACGCAGCCAAAATCTTTGACTCTTTATCATCTGGCACACGCTTAGACATTTGGCGAAACCTTATTAAAGTCGGTCAAGACGGAAAAGTCGCTGGAGATTTAGCCAAAGAACTCGGCATTGCACCAAATTCTCTCTCTTTTCATCTTAAAGCTATGTTACACGCTAACCTGGTTTCTGTTCAGCAAGAAGGTCGGTTTCAACGCTACAGAGCAAATCTCAATCTAATGGTCGAATTAGTCGCCTATTTAACGGAGGAATGCTGCGCTGGGCAAAATAATATAGACAGCCCTAATCAATGTACAAACGTTAATAAAGTCAATATATGCAGTTAACGTTACGCTAAAAAACACTAAAACCAACTCACAAATCTAATCGTAATTAAGGAGTCAAACATGGGAGTTTTTGAACGTTTTCTCAGTGTATGGGTCGCTCTGGGAATGCTTATTGGTATCGGTGGAGGATTAATTTTCCCTGATCTATTTAGCTTTTTAGGCAGCATTCAATACGCACAAATTAATATGGTGATTGCGCTGCTCATTTGGCTCATGATCTACCCGATGATGTTACAGATCGACTTCTCGTCAATAGCTAAAATTCATCAACGGCCAAAAGGTCTGTTCATCACTATCGTTATAAATTGGCTAATCAAACCTTTTACTATGGCTCTTATTGCCATGTTATTTATGCGCACTATTTTTGGTGATTTTATTTCACCACAATTGGCTGATGAATATATCGCAGGCATGATTTTATTAGGTGTTGCACCTTGTACAGCAATGGTTTTTGTCTGGAGTCAGCTCACCAAAGGTGACGCAAATTACACCGTGGTACAAGTCGCTATTAATGACTTGATTATGGTGGTGGCATTTGCACCAATCGCCGCTTTTCTGTTAGGTGTTACTGATATTACGGTTCCTTGGGATACATTATTATTGTCGGTATCACTATTTGTGGTTGTTCCACTTGTTGCTGGTGCAGCGACTCGTTACGTGGTGAAACAAGAGCAAAAAATCAATGCTATTGCCTCAAGTATCAAACCACTTTCAATTGTTGGCTTAGTTGGTACGGTCATTCTTCTATTTGGCTTTCAAGCTGAAACGATTATTTCCAACCCAATGGATATTTTATTTATCGCTATCCCGTTATTAATCCAAACCTACTTAATATTTGCGGTTACTTATATTTGGATGCGTAAATGGAAACAGCCACACAACATTGCCGCTCCAGGCGCAATGATAGGTGCGTCTAACTTCTTTGAACTGGCGGTAGCGGTAGCTATCAGTCTATTTGGTATTCATTCAGGTGCTGCGTTAGCAACAATCGTTGGCGTATTAGTAGAAGTTCCGGTAATGCTTTCTCTGGTCGCTTATGCCAACCGCACCAAAGATCAGTTTGTTACTCAACCAGTCAATTAATAGCGCAGATAATTGAGCAAATAGGCGTTATGATGTAAGAACTTACACTTAAACTATTCAACCAAATAGTGATTGACTGAACGCTACTTTGAAACAAATTTTTGCTTTCAAAGTAGCTTGTTTTTGTGCTGTTCCCTACAAAATGGACTAATACGTTAGTCAGTTATTTTTTCGTTGGTGATTGCAATAATTCAACTAACTTAGCATTAGTTTTATTGGTTTCTTGTAAAGACTGAGCGGTAATCTGTATTGAGTTAGCCATACTGGCCACATTCGTGGTTGCATTAATCACTGTACTTTGCATTGGCTTAATCACAAACCAGTATAAACACGCTATCACTACCACTAATGCAATGACCACAACAACTAACATGATCAGAATATCTATTTTCAAATCGTGCAGAAAAACCTGACTATTCTGAACAAGTGATTGTTTAGTACTAGCGATCACTTCCGGCAAAGCATCGACAACTTGAGCAGACGCAATAGCCAGTTGATTGATATTTTGCGTGGTAGAAAGCATGACGTCAGCTTGTTCTGGCGTCAACTCTTGATTGTCGGCTATGTTTTCAAGTACTTCCACTACCTGCAGCATTGATTTATTGGTTGTCAAAATGGCATCTGTAATACCATCCGTATCAACCACAACATCTAAACTTATCAAAGAGCGATTCGATTCTCTATCATTCACACCTTGTGCATTTATAGTCTCAATATTGGCGTCTTTAGCATATACACTATTAACGTTCAGCAAGGCACTGCAGCCCATTAAAATAACGCTACTTAACAAGATTCGAAACATAATATTATTATCCTACAATACAATTTAACTATCACTCTTTAGGACTTTAGCTGAACTTGACAATAAATATATGTTTTTCGATATTTTTCAATGTTTTTACTGAATATCTCGCCTCACTTACGATTCTTCTTACTTATCATAAACAATCGTCTTACTTACCATAAACAAAGACTGACAATAAAAAGAGAGGGTTTAACGATTCGCCGTTAAACCCTCTCTTTAAGATCACCTGTACTTTGCTAAAGCAGTGAAGGATGTCAGTTATGCATGAACTTTATCTTTTGCGCTAAACATCTTAAGAGCAATAGTTAAGCCCATTGAAACCGCCACACCAATAACAAAATAAGTTAGCCAGGCCATAGGTTCGCTAATCACTGGCAGCATAAATACGGCGCCACCGGCAATAGTTCCGATTTGAATTTTAGAAGATAAAATCAAAGCCGCTGCCACGCCACCGCCAATCATATGAGCTGGAATAATACGCATTGGATCTTTTACAGCATAAGGAATCGCACCTTCGGTGATACCGCAGAACCCCAGAATGGCAGTTGACGGGCCCGCAAGGCGATCTTCTTTATCAAAGAAACGAGGGAACGCAATAGACATAATACCAAGCGACATACCTGGGATACATTTGGCCGCGGTAAATGCCGCATAGAATTCAGTATTACCATTGGTGCCCGCACCAATACAAAACAGATATGCTGCTTTATTTATTGGACCACCCATATCAAGATTGGACATACAGCCTAAAATGAAGCCAAGAATGAGTAAGTTAGAGCCACTCATTGCATTAAGCCAATCAGACAATGAGGTATTTAGGAAAGCAAAAAACTTACCCGGACCAACAAGCATAAATAATATGGTAAGTACGCCAGCCACAAGTGGGGTTACAATAAGAATTTTAACTGACTCTAATACTTGCGGTACTTTGATTTGACGAATAAGCATGACAAACAATGCAGCCGCTGCACCAGCAACAAGACCACCTATAAAGCCACCACTCACTATCGTCAACTTACCGAAAGATCCACCAACCGCTACATAACCGCCCATAAAACCAGGAGCTAAACCTGGCTTACCAACCATACCGTAAGCGGTAAAGGCGGCGAGAACACAAATCAGTAACGGATTAAACGCCTTAAGTGCAATGTAATACAAATAATGCACAATACCTTGCTGAGTTGTAGCAAAGTCGGCCATAAACTCTTTGTCGGCAATTTGTTCACTGGTCAGATTATATAAATGAGTGTAATCATAACCATAGAAAAGGTTAAGTAACCCAACACATAAACCACCAATAATAACTAGCGGAATAATATGAGAGACACCAGAAAGCGCTCCTTTGTACCAATCTTTAAAGAATTTGACCACAAAATTGCTATTATCATCTTCCTCTTGATCAAATTCTGTTTTATGTGGCTTTGAAATATCCGGTGCATTAGCACCTGTCGCTTCGATTTTTTGTATCAATGCGTCGATCATTTCGTCCGCTTTTTTAACCCCATCTTTTACTTTACCCTGCACAGAAACTAGGCCATCGAAACGCTCCATTTCAGTGACACCAACATCTGTAGCAAAAATAACACCTGACGCTTCTGCAATATCTTGTGCGGTAATACGGCCATCAATACCGTTGGCACCTTGCTTTTCTACTTTAATATCATAACCACGAGCTTTGGCCTTGTTCTCAAGGTTTTTGGCTGCCATATAGGTATGAGCGACCCCAGCGGTACATGCAGTAATTGCTAAGATTTTCATCTTTTTATCCTTTGTCTCGTCTCTCTCAGTCTCAAATTGGTCATGCCAGTTGTTCATCATGCTTTGCTAAATACAAAACCAATTCAGAATTATATGAGTCAGCTATCACTCACTCATTAGCTGTATCATCGTATTATTTGTCTTAGTTGTCCGTGACACCAATCACACAAAATACAACTTATGTATTTAAGTTGTATTGTTTATTATTACTCATACAATACAACTTAATCCTCACAAAAAGTCCTAGAAATAGATACTAAGTCAGTATTCATCACAGATAGAGCCAAATTTTATAGAATATTGGATAACACATAAATTGTAACATCAAATATATGTAGTAATCCTAAATCGAAAAAAAATGAATAGTTTAAAACAAATTAAAGACAAACCTTCAGGTAAAAATAGCGTATTTGGTGCTGTTAATAAAAAAGATTTGGTGCAGTTAATAAAAATGATTTTGGACAACAAATTGTGCGTTTGATATTAAAAATGACAAAAACAACTCTATAAATACGTCTCATAATTGAGAACAACCATTTTTTACAGTGTAAATAGTGACGTTAATTCGTGATTTTTCAACTTTTTCCCCTAGAGAATAAATTAAATCGGGTCTACACTATAAACGAATCAGTTAGACTACATTACACAACAGGAGTGTGCATGAATAAGAAATTACTAGTAGCAGCAGGTATGGGTTCTCTTCTTTTACTCGGTGGCTGCGCATCTGGACCTGATGAAGCAACGACCAGCCAAATGAGTGCATTGTCTTCTAAAATTGATGAGTTGAGCAGTGAAGTAGCATCACTTAAATCAAGTCAATCAGATGCAGAAATGCAAGCAAGCAAAGCATCAGATGCTGCTATGTCAGCAAAAGATGAAGCAATGCGTGCCAACGAACGCATCGACAACATCGCTCAGTCTTACACTAAATAGTTTAGTTTTACCTACAGTAGTGTAAACAAAGCAAAAAAGTATAGACAAAGTAAAAAGTATCATCTTATTGACTAGCCCTAATTTCTCTATTAGGGCTTTTTTATTGACTAACAAAATTGATAAATAGTTTTGGCTAAATTAACACGCCATAATTGAATTCACCTCCAGAGTGTAATACATTCGCCCTGTGTTTAATTTACGGCGTTTAGGTGTGCAATTTGGCTAAGTTCTATGTAGTTTGGAAAGGGCGTGAAACCGGTATATTTACTGACTGGGCAACATGTAAGAAGCAAGTGGATCAATTCCCTGATGCTCGCTATAAATCATTTCCTACTAAATATGAAGCTGAACAAGCTTTTTCTGGCTCAGCAAAAGCGCCATCTCACCAATCAACACATAACAAGCCTACCCCAGGTACTAGACCTAAATCTGTCGTAAAAAAAAATAAACCGGCTGCGCTAACCGATGAAAAAATAATGGCCATGCCGTTTGATATTAAAATTTTTACCGACGGAGCATGTGAACCAAACCCAGGTGAAGCAGGTTCTGGCCTCGCAATTTACCAATCAAACAAATTATCTGAATTGTGGTACGGAATATACCAAGCTAATGGAACCAATAACACCGCTGAATTAAACGCTTTATACCAAAGTTTATTAATCGGTAAACAGTATTTGCAACAAAACAAAACCGTCAGTATTTTTAGTGATTCTAGTTACTCTATTCAATGTTTAACTACATGGGCAAAAGGATGGGCAAGCAATAATTGGCAACGCAAAGGCGGAGAGATAAAAAATGTCGAGCTAATAAAAGAGATGTACGCACTTTATCAGACAATATCTCACCAAATAGCGATCCATCATGTGAACGGGCACGTTGGTGTTGAGGGCAACGAGTTGGCAGACAGAATGTCTATACTGGCGATAGAAAAACAACAACAGTCGCTGACTTTATATTCTGACCCACTTGACGTTGAATCTATATTAGAAAGACGTCGCGGATAAAGCGATATAAAGCGTAAGCACTAGGAAAGCAGATAAATGCATAATAATGTTACAGCAGCACAACAAACGTTACATCAAGAACAAGCCTTAAATGAAGAACAAGCGTTGGCGATGTTAAAAGCTAACCTTCATCTCCCAAACGGTGGTTTTCATAAGCTCATTCTGGAACTTTGTATTGAATTTCAGCTACCTTTTCAAAAAATAAGGTCGGTACTCAAAAAATCGCAACGATCAATTGAAAAAAACATTAAACAAAGTACAGGCCCGGTGGATCCAGCAATTTTGACTAAAGAAAGTTGGTTACAACAAGTAAAACAAACGCTGACATTGCTTGCTGAAGAAAACAAACCGTTGATGGAGTGTTTGGTTAATGATGTTCACTATATACGTGCGATTAGTGCATCTGAGCAACCAATTATGTGTGAGAGTGAACGGGAAGCTATTTTAGCTGATTTAGCTCAAGCCTATGAAAGCCAAGTGTTCAAATCTCTTTCAGCGATGCTCTATACATCTGATCTGTTTTGGTTGCTATCAAACGAATTAATTGAAATGACCCAGCAACGCTGCGAGGTATTTGATCAATACCCGCAACATATTGAAGCTATAAATCATTTACTATCAGTATATGACCAAGTTTCTGCACAACCTTTGCAAAATACCCATTGAAGTGACAGCACGCACAATGGGTTAATAAGGCTGCACTATCTGAGTTGGTACGCCACTTTGAATCGCTATTGCCGCTTTGGCTTTATTCTTAGATAAGTTAAACTCATCCATCCAACCTTCTAAATTTTCGGGTAACAGCAGTACTTTTTTGTCGCCATTACTACGAGTTAAAGGCTCATGGACTTCAATAAATACACTGCTGTCTGGTTCCATGGTCATCTTGACTGGTTTATTCAACACTCGAACTTTTTCTTTACGTTGTACTTGATTAAACAGCCATTCGATATCTTGCGGTTCCAATCTAATGCAGCCGGAACTCACACGAAGCCCAATACCGAAATCTTTATTAGTTCCATGAATAAGATAATCCCCTACTCCATAAGCTAATCGTAAGGCAAACAAACCTAGTGGGTTATTCGGGCCTGCAGGAACAACTCTAGGCAATTCAATGCCCTTAGCTAAATACTCATTCCTAATATTTTGTGTAGGAGTCCAAGTCGGATCTTTGATTTTTTGACTAATAGAGGAACTCATCTCTGGTGTATCTCGACCAATTCGACCGATCCCAACCGGAAAAACATGCACATGCTTGTTATCTTTGTCAAAATAATATAGTCGTAGTTCGGCAAGATTAATGACTATTCCTTCTCGATCGTCGGAAGGTAAAATAAACATAGAAGGTATAACTAAAACGGTACCTTCTTCAGGTAAAAATGGGTCAATACCTTTATTTGCGGCCATCAATGATAAGAATCCAACATCGTATCTTTTAGCAATCTCTGCCATGGTTTCTCCCGCTTCAACCATGTGATTTTGCACCCGACCAACCAAACGACTACCATCACTCGGCAGTTCATAACTTGCTGCATAAACAGGAGAAACAAAAAATAAAAACAGAAATATCAAATAATTAAGCATAATACAGCCTATTCTCATTTAAAAAATATCCTCATATAAAAACTGGAACCTTACCACTCATCAATCCAGAAAATGGGTGATTATTTAGCCGGAGGCGATCCTAATAGATCAGATTTACACAATAAGCTTCAATATAATAGTGATTATTAAAATTTTTTATATCAGAAACGAGTACGGTACGCATAAAGATTAGCGCCATGATGGCCACTCTTTAAGGCTAATTTTATGTGCTACTAATCAAAAATGATTTTGTATCGGTGGTTTCCAATGTATCACGGACTTTATATAATTATAATTGCATTAAATTAGACTAATTATTCACATAGATATAAAAGTTGGCTAAGGATCAAGTTTCTGAGCCTACAGAATTTTTATACTAAATGATTAGAATAGAATCGAATGAATACTCACCGGCCATTGCCATCAAGGACTACTATGAAACCCCAGCATAAACCAACTAATCCCAACTTCTCTTCCGGCCCTTGTGCCAAACGCCCAGGATATGATGTAAATCAGTTAGATTTGTCCACGTTAGGCCGCTCTCATCGCAGCACACTCGGCAAAGCCGCTCTACAAAGTTCGATCGAACAAACCATTGAACTACTTGATCTTCCTGAAGGATACCGTGTTGGTATCGTACCCGCATCAGACACAGGTGCAATGGAGATGGTGCTTTGGTCACTTTTAGGACAACGTCCTGTCGACGTTTGTTCATGGGAATCATTTGGTGATGGTTGGTTAAATGATATAACCAAACAATTAAAGCTTAACAATGTCCGTCATTTTTCTGCAGATTATGGCCAATTACCTGATCTAAGCCAAACAGACTCGGCGCATGACATTGTTTTTACTTGGAACGGTACTACGTCTGGCGTTTGCGTTCCTAATGGAAATTGGATAGATGATGAACGAGATGGACTGACTATTTGTGATGCAACCTCGGCAATATTTGCTATGCCAATGCCTTGGGAAAAACTGGATGTTACCACTTATAGTTGGCAAAAAGTGTTAGGTGGAGAAGGTGGACACGGTGTGATTATACTCAGCCCAAGAGCGGTAGAGCGCTTAGAAAGTTACACTCCTAGTTGGCCTATGCCGAAGATTTTCCGTTTAACCAGCGGCAATAAATTAATCGAAGGTATTTTTAATGGCGCAACCATTAATACCCCATCAATGCTTTGTGTTGCAGATTATCTCGACGCATTAAAATGGGTTAAATCCATTGGTGGCGTATCTGCTTGTATCAGTAAATCAAAAGAAAACCTCGCGGTTCTAGAACAGTTTGTCGAGAGTAATGATTGGATAAACTTCCTAGCCACCGACGCTGAAATTCGCTCAAACACTAGCGTATGCCTTTCTCTAGACGCGACACCAGAACAAGTAAAAGCGCTGATCAAGCTGCTTGATACTGAAGAGGTGGCGTTTGATATTGGCGCCTACCGTGATGCGCCTGCTGGCCTAAGAATTTGGTGTGGCGCGACTGTCGAAGCGAGCGATCTTAAAGCCTTGCTGCCATGGTTAAGTTGGGGCTATCAACAAGTCTGTAAGTAATAGAATTTAATTATTTTATACAGACAACAAAGGCTCCAATAGAAAGGCTGTAAATAGTAAAGCGTTAGGTATTCGTTGATTTCATAACAAAGCTTGTTGATTCAATAAGTAAACTATAAGAGAGCAACACCAATGAGAAAAATCCGTACTTATAACAGTATTAGTGCCCATGGGTTAGATCGTTTTCCTCGTGATTGTTATGAAGTAGCTAGTGAAATTAGCGACCCTGACGCTATTATGCTGCGCAGCCAAAATTTGCATGAATTATCTTTTCCAAAACGCGTCAAAGCAATTGCTCGATGTGGAGCTGGAGTTAACAATATTCCGATCAGCGACTGCACTCAACAAGGGATCGTAGTCTTCAATACGCCGGGAGCTAATGCAAATGCCGTTAAAGAGCTGGTACTCACTGGCATGCTCATGTCGTCACGTAAGATTATCAGTGGGTTAGATTTTACCAATAAGTTAGTGAGTCAGCGTGACAACCCCATGTTTGCTAAATTAGTAGAACAAGAAAAAAATAACTTTGTTGGCACTGAACTCGCAGGAAAAACATTAGGTGTAATTGGCTTAGGAGCTATTGGAGCAAGTGTTGCTCATGCTGCTTTATCTTTAGGTATGAAGGTCATCGGCTATGACCCTGTTTTAAATATAGATGCAGCTTGGCGACTCTCTTCTCAAATACAGCGAGCCGAAAACATGCCTTGGTTGCTCGCTCGTAGCGACTTTATTAGTGTACATGTTCCTGCCAACGAACAAACCAAGAACTTGCTTAATACGGAAACTTTGCAGCATATACAAAAAGGAGCCGTAGTCCTCAACTTCGCTCGCGGTAGCGTTGTCAACCAACACGCCATTTTAGATAGCCTGAAAAATGGTGACATAAATCAGTATGTTTGTGATTTTCCGACACCTGAATTATTGCAGCATCCACATGTTATATTGTTACCGCATTTAGGCGCAAGCACACTTGAAGCGGAACAAAATTGCGCCTCGATGGCTGCCGATCAACTGATCGATTTTCTAGAGAATGGCAATATTCGCAATTCCGTCAACTTTCCGAATATCCGTTTAGATAGAACAAAAGGCTA
The DNA here is from genome assembly GCF_047302445.1 of Vibrio sp. MA40-2. NCBI lineage: Bacteria > Pseudomonadati > Pseudomonadota > Gammaproteobacteria > Vibrionales > Vibrionaceae > Vibrio > Vibrio sp. MA40-2. The sequence goes on along the minus strand of NZ_CP178627.1, from coordinate 64,664 downwards.
TCGGATTGCTTTTGCAAACGATAATGTGCCTAAAGTCTTAGTGCAAGCACTTGCGGTGCTTTCGGATATGGAAATTAATGTCGTTGATATGCTCAACCGCAGCCGCGATGATATTGCGTACACCATTGTGGATATTGAATCCGAACCAACTGAACAACTGTTGCTGCAACTCGCTTCTATAGAACACGTATTTAATGTCAGTACTTTCTAAAAGTGCACACTTAGAATCAAGCGTACATATGGCTAAATTACCATTTGGAGTAATTGCTCCCGTTAACCTGCACACCATTAAAAAAGGAGAAGTCGATATTTCGAATTCTCCTTTTTCGATCGTAAACGTCAGTAACGCAAATTAATGATTAATAAGAGAGCGTTCCACGAATAGGATAATCATCTTGATTGCGAACAAAAGTCAGCCCTCTTAACACTACACTGATTTCTGGACGTAAGAATGGAGTGTTAGAAATATCAACCGCTTGTACGTTGCCTTGTTCATTAACAATAAACAAACCTGGTTCAGCGAAATTATGATCGGTCTCTTTTTCAGAGCGAGGCATAGAAATATACAAACCTAGTTGCTTCATCTGATCTTCTGTTAAGCCATAAGCGACTGGATAAGTTACATCAAGTTGTTCGCTGTGCGTTTGCAATTGCTGTTTTGAATCTGCTGATATAGCGACGATATCGACACCTATTTCAGAAAGTTGAACTTTAAACTCTTCCAAAATATTTAGATAACGAGTGCATAAAGGGCAATGTACACCACGGTAAACAATAACCATTTGCCAAGTCGCCTCCCCTTGGGCAGCGCCCAATTGAATGCTAGAACCATCCAATAAATCGGCTTTAATTATCGGAAAGCTATCTCCAGCAACCAGTTTTGGTGAAGTTGTCATGTTATCCCCTTATTTTTAATTGAAGTCACATAATGTTTGTTACCCATGAATAAATCAAGATAAATCAATCAGTTTATTTTATATATTCAGTAATTTTCTTGCCTTAATTACAAGGACACACACCGCTCTCATAGAAATATTTTTGCAGGGACAGACCCAATATGTTTCGAGGACAGACCCAAAAGCCCGCATACTGAATCTAGTAATTTTCACCTCTGATGAGAGGTGTGTGTCCCTTTATGGTTTCCCTTTATGATTTAAGGTGGAATCACCGATTAAAAGTAATATTTACTTAAATGAAGTCCTACGAGCTCCTTAGGTAACATTAATTTCACCGGCAAGCTGTTTAAGTTCTAAAAGCTTACTCTCTACTGTATCGGAATCAACATCATGGAAGCGAGAAAACGCGATAGCCACTTCATTTTTCTCATCAAGTGAGATAGCTATGGTTACTTCCTTAGGATTAGAGTGGTATTGCTTAGCATATCCAGAAGCTCTTGCGAACGATAATTTGTCTTTTATATTTAAAAACTTTTCTTCACCTAAAATAGATTCGACTTCTTTATCATCCAGCTTGGAAAGCAACAGCAGCCCTATTGTAGATTTACTGGCATCGTATAGGTGGTTGTGAATTATACTTTGAGAAAATGTTTTATTAGGCTCAGCATGTATCAAATAACTCACCTTATCTCTCCATAGTACACCAACAGATATAATATAATCACAAGGCAAGTGAGCTTCAATTACAGGTAGTGCTTTAGATAATAATGATGAACCATGAATTGCTTGAGCAGCTAATACATGTATTCCTGGACCTGGCATATATGCCTTTTTTTTATCTTGCGTAACCAAGCCCATTGCCATAAGAGTCATGAGCACTCTATTAGCTTTCATGGGTTGAAGATCAAGTTGCCTAGCTAACTCTCTTACACCGATAGGTTGATCACTTGAGGCCAATGCCTGCAAGCAAGAGATCCCATCAATGATGCTTTTATTAGGTTGCGATGACACTAAATATCCTATTTCAAATTAATTCAAGAAAGGAGCCATATATAAATTTATGGCCCCCAAAAAACGCCATGAAGTTCTAAAAAACTAGACTAGGTAACCATAGCGAAAATGCTGGTACATACGTTAATATAAGAAGAAACAAGAATAAAGGAATGTAAAATAATTTTATTCCTGAAAACATCTGATTATAGCTTACATTAGCGACCCCCATCATAACAAACAACAACACACCAAAAGGCGGAGTTATCGTACCAATCAATAAATTAATGATGACAATTAAACCGAAATGTACAGGATCGATACCCAACGTTATTATAACCGGCATTAATATCGGTACCGTTATTAACAAAATAGCAGTAGTATCCAGCAAGCATCCGAGTATGATTAATGCAATATTAATCAATAATAGTATCACCATTGGATTATCGCTTATTCCAGTAAGGAATTCGGCTAAAGCATGAGGGATCCCAAGTAAAGCCAAAATCGCACTAAATGGGACAGCAGCGGCAATAATAAACACCAAAGCACCACAAGTTACGCATGTTTGCTTAGCCGCTTCCAATAGCTTATTTAACGTAAGCTCTCTATATACTGCGCCTAGAATGATGGAGTACGCTACGGTTAAAGCTCCTAATTCAGTTGGAGTTGCAACACCGGTCAATATGCCAGCAATCAGTAAAACAGGAGCCATCAAAGGTAAAAAGCCCTCTTTGAATGCTGCCCACACTTGTTTAACTGGTTGACGCTCAAACTCCGGGCAATATACTTTTCCTGTACGTGCTAGATAATAAATTGTTAGCATCAAAACTAAGGCCATCGATAAACCAGGAATAATACCGGCAACAAACAGCTCAGGAATAGAAGTACCAGATAACACAGAATAGATAATCATTATTCCGCTTGGTGGGATAATGGGCCCAATAATAGAAGAGGCAGCGGTTATTGCCGCGCTAAATTCAGGGGAAAAACCAGCCTTTGTCATTGCTTTGACTTCTACTGTTCCTAGCCCTGCGGCATCAGCTTGCGCAACACCCGACATTCCAGAAAAAATAACACTCGCAATGACATTCACATGCGCTAGACTTCCTCGAATATGTCCGACTAGTGCTAAAGCAAAATTAAATATTTTTTCTGCCAAACCTCCAAAATTTAGCAGGTTACCGGCAAAAATGAATAATGGTATTGCAAGTAATACATAACTATCTATTCCAACACTCATCCTTTGTACGACTATAGAAATGGGCAATGAGGGTTCAATCGTGATAAATATAATTGCCGATAATGGTAGCGCAAAGGCTATAGGCAAACCAATTAAACCTAAAAAAAGCAAAATTAAAAACAATACAATTATTGACATGAGCTCACCTCACTAGAGACCAAGTATAATTTCGAGCACTCATTTACAATATTATTGATACTCGTCATCAATAGTGAAAGTGTTGATATCATCAAAGGTATCGAATAAAAATAAGATTTAGGAAGTTTTATTGGTAATGCAACGGTTTTCATTCTTGATTCAATTGGAATAATATCCATTAAAGAAACAGCCATAATTACAAGCAATGAAACCATAAGGCCATTAACAATAATTTCAATAAGGTGTGTTATTTTTCGGTTGTTTTTGACCAGGATAAAAATGGCATCAATTCGGATATGACTATTTTTTTTCCATGCATAAGATGCAGATATAAAAACGAGCCAAATAAAGGCATAAGTTAATGCTTCTTCAATCCATGCTATTGGCGCATCAAAAAAAGTTCGCATGATAACCTGGCACAAAATACCCAACACGGTAAATGTCAAACAAGACAGTGCTAAAGTCATCTCGAGCTTACCAATCCCATCGATTAATTTATTAAACATAGATATCAACATAATTCCACCAAAGGAAAGTGGCAGCCGTACTAAGTCGTGCTGCCTTGTATAGTTATTAACGAACCGACTTAATCGTGTCCCATGTACCTTTTGGCCAAAGCCCTTCTTTTTCCATTTCGTAAGCCGCGTTAGATGACATCTTTATCAACGGTAATCGATCTATCGTGCTTACTTTTGCACCCTCACTGATCATTTTTTGTTTAACCTTATTGCTGTCAATTTGTGCTTCTTCTCTTAACCAAGTAATCGCTTCTAGCGCGGCTTTTTCTACCACTGCTTGGTTTTTACTCGATAACTGTTGAAATGACTGCTCATTGATTGAAATATTTGCAGCAGAAAATACATGGTTAGTTTCAGTAATATATGGGGCGGCTATATGAAATTTTTGAGACATAGCGCCACTATAATCTGCCTCTGCCGCTTCTACGAGTCCACTATTGAGGGATAAAAAGACTTCTGACCAATCAACTTGAGTTGGCTGCGCTCCCATTGCTTGCCAAAATCGAAGATACGTAGTGATTTGCGGAACCCGAATTTTTAATTTATTGATTGCATCAACATCCTTAACAGGATCAGTCGAAAACATAACGCGAGCCTGATCTGGACCAGCCGCTAGAATACGAATATTAACCGCTGATATAAGTTCGTCATTCCAGTGATTAAACGATTCACTAGCAAAGAATTTATCCATATGCTCTCTGTTATCAAAAGTTAACCCCCAACTTAATATTCCAAACTCTGGAACATATTCACTATAATATTCAGGTCGAGTAAAGTTAATGTCCACTGTCCCCAACATCTGCTGTTGTATTACTTGAGGTGCAGTGCCCATAGCGTTTCCTCGGATAAGATTCACATCAAGTTCACCATTAGAATATTTTTCAATATTGTCAGCTAACTGGATAGACATCCTATCTAGAAGAGATCCTACCGCTTCAGAACCAGCAATAACTAATTTCTGAGCATTTGCTAATGACGGAAGTAACGCAGCGACTAGTGTCGCTACCAATAAATGTTTTTTCATTTTTATTCCTTAATTATTAATTGTAGTTTGGTACAAAGGTAAAAAACGCAGGTGAGTACCTACACAGATACACCTTGTTTCACTAGAGCAGTTCGAATATTTTTGTAATTTGTTTTTCTAACTAATGACTCATTTTGATTAGCGATAGCGGCGCATACTCCTGCTCCTTGTCCGATATTTAGACAGATAGCCATTGCTCTAAAATTAGAATGTGCGACGTGACTCCCCCCAATGGAACGGCCAGCAAGAAGTAAATTCTCGATGGCTAACGGAACAATCGATCCCATGGGAATGGTGTATTTTTTCTTTTGATTAAACTCATTTTGCTTACCATTTGCATCCAGGCCAGCACCTTCGATATTATGGATATCGAAATTGAAATAACATTTGGTAGCAATCCAATCATCAAATACTCGCGCTTCACTAATATCTTGCTCGGTAATCGCATACTCTGTTTCAAAATGACGAGTTTCTCGCACGCCTATCATGGATGCGGTACGATAAATTCGACATTTTTCATATCCTGGAGCGTATTTCTGAAGAAACGTAATTATTTTTTCAACTTGCAAGCGCAATTTAACTTCTGCGTTGGAAATTTGTTTGTCGTCCGTTCCATCAACACCAGTAATATTGGTCATATTAACCGTAACAATACCGTCAACTGTTGACGGATAGAGTAAGACATGACCCATTGGATTTTCAAAATACTCATGGGCGAGATCTTGAATTTTTCCTTTTGGTACTTCGATGTTATCTTCAAATTCACCCGGGAAAATAGCACGTTCATAATCAACGCCTGAAACCTGCAACATTAATGTTACGGGCTGCATAGCTTCATCATTCTCTCGGCCAAGTTGATAAGGAACACCAGCTTTAGCCGCAACATCGCCATCCCCTGTCGCATCAATGATTTTTTTTGCTAACACCGCATGTCGTCCTGACTTGTTTTCTACAATGACACCATTCAAGACATTGCCTTCCATCACTACGTCACAAATTTGTGTGTAAAACATTATTTCAACGTCATGTTCTTTTAGCATTTTCATCATCGTCAAACTGAGTTTCTCATGATCAATAATGAACTTGGATTTCAGTACTTTGTCACCGAAATAGTGATAATCTTTTTCTGCTACTTGCGCTGCGCTGAGCAATTTATCCAATACAGGACCTTCACTGTCTCCGGTCCAATGACTCATTAAACCCGCTGTCGCCATCCCCCCTATGATATTATTCCGTTCAATAAGCACGACCTTCTGCCCTGCTTTGGCTGCCCCCATAGCAGCGCCAAAACCTGACGGTCCTCCTCCACATATAAGTACATCGCATTCTCGGCTTACCGGAATAGTTCGTTGTGGTTCTATTACACTTTTCATAAATCTCTCACATTAAATAAAATGATAACTATCTGTCTCTCTATACTTTTTTCCAAAAGGTATATAAGACAATGCTTCTTCTTGTTTGAAATAATCGTTTGTTGGGTACATTGGTTCCAAACAAACAGCTCCGTGAACAGTGCTTATGCTATTTCCCAAAGCGGTTGGATGATTAGTTGTATAAAGCTGCAATGCTGGTTTGGTAGTGATTATCGCTAAATTTGCTTTTGCGCTAGAATGGCTAAGAACAACAGCATGTTCTTTAGTTTTGTTCAGTAAATAACAATGATTGAATCCTGAATTTTTTTTAAGTCGTTTTGAGATCACTGAGGACTTGGTCGTTGCCAGAACTTTTAATTCAAGTAATCGTTCATTCTCATCTTCTATATTAGAAACAGTAGGCATAGGGATATTGTCTTTATCTGTATCAACTACCTGATTAGCATTAACAAATATCCAATGGTTATAAATATTTTTCTCGCCTACTAAATTAAAATAGCAATGATTTGTCATATTCATCCACATTTCTGTGTTTGAATCTGCCTCATAAGTAATATTAAGGCCAGCGCTAGTTAGCTCAAAAATCACATAGACAAAAATAACTTCATTATTCAGTCGATTGCTATCTGTAAGCATTAGCTTTAATACACAATCCTGATAAAACACTAGTGTCCAAAATTTTTTATCGTAACCATCTTTTCCACTATGAAGACTATGAGAACCATAATTTTTATCCAGTTGAACTGACTTATTAGTGAGTAGAATTTCTCCATCACGCACGATATTGGCTAGAGGGCCAATTGTTGCATTTTGATATCCTGTACATGTTAGATATTCACTAGTACTGCTCATGGGCACGACTATGTTGTGGCCTTTAGCAACACCAAATTCATGCAATCTTGCGCCATAATTCAAAATAGTGGCATGAATACCACTAGGATGCCGCAAATTATATTTTCTAAATTCCATATTACTTACCACATGACGTATCTATAATAGATACACTAATTTAAATGAAAATATTGTCAATGGCAGTGAATACGGTACTTAGAATTCTTTGATATAGGTCTACTTATTACATGGGTATTAATTGAGAAGTGTGAACTACAGGTATCTTTATTTAGATAGACAAATAGAATCATTTTACGAGGACAGACCCAAACATTTTACGAGGACAGACCCAAAAGCCCGCATACTGAATCTAATAATTTTCACCTCTGATGAGGTGTGTGTCCCTTTATGGTTTAAACGCTTATTTGGTGAAACGCCTTTGCAAACACGTCAGCGCCGCTAACCTTCTGTGCGAGTTTAATAGCCTAACCTTTCCGCCAAACGTTGCTGCATAAACTCTAGAAACACGGTTACTTTTCTAGAGCGGCTTAAACGCTCAGATGATAACAACGCGACAATATCGGCGCTTTCAAGCTGATATGAAGATAGCACTCTTACCAACTGACCATTTTCAAGTTCTTCTTGTACATCCCACTCGGAGCGTTGAATAATTCCTTGTCCTGCCACACACCAATCTTTAGTGACTTGGCTAACATTGCTTGATAACACAGGAGAAATTCTAATGTTCATTTCTGTGCCTTTTGACGCTTGAGTAAATCGCCACATTGTCGCATCTTCATTATTTTCTCTTAACGCTATACATCGGTGGTTACCAAGATCTTTAGGAGTATCTAACAACGGCGCACGGCTAAGATAGTCGGGAGACGCAAGTAAAAAACGTCGGTTTTTTGCCAATACAATACGTTTTAAGGATGAGTCTTCTAAATGTCCAATATAAAGCATGATATCGGGGCTATTGTGCACCGACCATTGAGGAATATCGGATAAATTCAATTCGATCTTAGTAAGAGGATATTGATTTTGAAATTCCGCAGCTATCGGTCCAATATGTTTTTCACCAAAACCGATAGGCGAGAGCAATCTTAAGTGGCCAGAAATTGCTATTTTTTTATTAGAAATATTTTCTTGTAAACTTTCCAACTCGGTCAGTATCTGCTGCCCTTGCCGAGCTAAAATCTCACCTTCGTTAGTGAGAGAAATTGAACGCGCATTTCTTTCGACCAATTTCACCGCGAGTTTTGCTTCAATATATTGCAAACGCTGAGACACGCTCGGAGGGGTGACATTCAGAGTTCTGGCCGCAGCAGCTAACGAAGGGCTTGCTGCAACAACAATAAAAAACTCAATATCTTGTGAAGACACCATTAAGTTCAACCTTAACTATAAAGTAACAAAGCATTAATTTAACTTTATCTCGTCCCTTTATAAAGTATCAGCACTTAAAATATTTAAAGGGCAACACATAATGGAAAATATATTAAACAGCAGTTTCAGCGAATCGATAACTATCATCTTGTTCTTGGTCGCTATCGTCTCTGGGTTTGTCGATGCGATTGCTGGCGGTGGAGGGTTGATAACCATTCCTGGCCTGCTGTTAGCTGGCTACCCTCCCATGGTTGCATTGGGCACAAACCGGCTACAAGCAGTTATTGGAGAATTAACAACATCGGTGGTCTTTATCATGAGTAAACAACTGCCAACCAGAGGAATTTTATTAGGTATTGTATGCACTTCTATTGGTGCTTTTTTAGGATCGATTAGTGTGAGTCTTATCGATAATGAATCCTTACAAGCACTACTCCCTTTCATGATGATCGCAATAACCATCTACTCCATAACGTCAAGCAAACTGAAATCAACAAAAACCTCTACACCGTTATTATCTACAACACATTTTATGGTCTACAGCGGACTAGTTATTGGTTTCTACAATGGTTTTTTTGGCCCCGGAACAGGTTCATTATGGATGGTTGCATTTGTAACATTGCTCGGATATACCGTGAAACAAGCAACTATGGCGACCAAACCGGTTAATTTGATTGGAAATGTCATATCACTGATTCTATTTATTATATTAGGGCAAGTAGACTACAGCATAGGACTACTAATGGGGGCAGGACAAATAGTTGGTTCAATTATCGGGGGTAAGTTCGTCATTGTATTTGGGACGAAATTGGTTCGTCCAGTTTTTATCGGTGTGACATTAGTCATGACAGCTAAACTGGTCCATGAAAATGTTGCTAATGTTTTGTTTGTTTAAGTTATCCAATTTCAAACTGTTGTTTTTGTCCAAAAGACACAACAATTTACTCTTTACCTCATCACTTTTTCGTCGCAAAATTAGCGCATACAAAATGAATAAGAGTTGAATTCAATGTTTAAAAAATCAGTAAAATTACTGTGTGTATTAATCGGTACTTCTTTACTTGCTAGTTGCGCAAGTTACAGTATAACCGAACAAGATATGAGCCAATACCTGCAAGATAATGTTAGTTTTCAACAATCTGTTGGTATAAAAAATGTTATGTACGCCCAAGTTGATGTGAATGATTTACAGGTTAAAATTGGTCAGGTAGCAGAGGACAGAGTGTCTATTTTCGCCAACACTAAAGCGATAATACAAATGCTAAGTGTGCCTGAAATGGGTTTAGATCTAGACATTGAATTTAGCGCGATTCCAGAATATGAGCCGGAAACAGGCAAAATTTTTGTTAATTCACTGCGTTTAGAACAATTTAGTGAACTTAATGATCAATTAACACCGGAGATAGCCCAACTATTAAAACCTGCTGTTTCAATGATTGGTCAAGCGCTGTCTCAACAACCAGTTTATGAGCTAGATAGCAATGATGTAAAACAAGCATTACTTAAATCAACCAATCCTAGCTTATCAGTCAAAGACAATAAATTAGTAATCGAGCTGTTCAATTAGTACCTATTAATTAAAAATCAAAAAGGGGTGAATCAACTGATTCACCCCTTTTTTCAATGCTGTTTTTGATTACTACCAGTATCTAAACCGAAACATCAGTTAGCCCTTTAGCATATCTAACGCAACCGCTTGTGCTATTTTAATGCCATCAATACCAGCCGACAAAATACCACCCGCGTAGCCTGCGCCTTCTCCGCCCGGATACAAACCACGAGTATTGATACTTTGCATGTCCGTTCCACGTTTAATCTGCACAGGTGATGAAGTACGAGTTTCGACTCCCGTTAGCATCGCATCTTTACTATCAAAACCACGAATTTTTTTAGCAAAAGCAGGTAACGCTTCACGTATCGCTTCAATAGCAAAATCTGGCAGTGCATCGGTCAAATCGGTCATTTTAACATTTGGCTTGTAAGAAGGTTCGACTGCTTCGAAAGGCTTGCCTTTTCCAGCTGCTAAAAAATCCCCTACCATTTGTGCCGGTGCATCATAATTACTGCCTCCCATCACATAAGCATTACGCTCCAATTTACGTTGTAACGCAATTCCTTGTAGAGGGTCGTTATTAAAATCTTCTGGTGAAATGCCCACCACAATGGCACTATTGGCGTTACGCTCACTACGAGAATACTGGCTCATGCCATTGGTCACAACCGCGTGTTCTTCAGAAGTCGCAGCAACCACAACGCCCCCCGGGCACATGCAGAAACTATAAACCGAGCGGCCATTTTTACAATGATGTACAAGTTTATAATCTGCTGCACCAAGTAAAGGGTGACCGGCATTTTTACCAAAACGGGCTTGATCAATCATCTCTTGCTTATGTTCGATACGAAATCCAATCGAGAAAGATTGTGCAATCATATGTACACCTTTATCGGTCAACATTTGAAAAGTATCACGCGCACTATGACCCACCGCTGCGACCACATGTTTACTGTTGATCACCTCTCCATTATTTAAGGTAACACCCGTCACTTGTCTCTGTTCGCCATCACCTTCAATATTGATCTCATCGACCCGCGTTTCAAAACGAATCTCACCGCCTAAATCTATGATTTTTTGGCGCATTTGTGCCACCATTGTCACTAACTTATAGGTCCCGATATGCGGTTTACTGACGTAAATAATCTCAGATGGCGCACCTGCAGCAACAAATTCTTGCTTAACTTTTAATCCAAGGAAACCAGGGTCTTTAACTTGACTATACAGCTTACCATCGGAAAATGTTCCGGCCCCACCTTCTCCAAATTGAACGTTTGACTCGGTATTTAATTCACTACTACGCCAAAAACGAAACGTATCTTTTGCTCGCTCATGGACCGATTTGCCTCGTTCCAAAACAATCGGCTTGAAACCCATTTGAGCTAAAATTAACGCAACAAACAATCCACATGGGCCCATACCTATCACTATTGGACGCTCAGTCAATTCATCCGGCGCTTTGGCTACGTATTTATATTCGGTATCTGGAGAAACTCGCACGTTAGGATCATCATTAAAACGTTGCAATAACGCTTCTTCATCAACTTGCTGTAACGTTACATCTAGCGTGTAGATTAATGTGATTTGATTTTTTTTACGTGCGTCATAACCACGTTTAAATATATGGATATCAACCAATTGTTGTTCAGAAATAGAGAGTGTATTTAAAACATGGTCCTTTATTTCATTTTCAGCATGATCTAAAGGTAGTTTTACTTGGTTGAGGCGTATCATAATTCACCAGATAATTGGACGAAAAAATTAGCGCGTAGTTTACGTGATCTATCGACAAAATGTAATAAACATTCCTCTAGCGGCACGATTAAATAAACCATTTCCTGCTAACCAAAGAACAAATCGATCGGATTATTTAAAATAAATCACCCCTTTTGCAATTCCATCCGTTTATATAAAAAAACGCATGAAAAACCAGAAGGACAAACACCATGAAATTAACATCAATATATGGCCTAACAGCGCTTCTCGGAACGATAACGATAATCACCGCCTGTGATAAACAAAGCAACCAACAATCTGATCTGTCCATAAACCCAATTGTCGACTCTTCAACAGCCGTTGAACAAGAGGTGCCTGTCCCACAAAAACCAGACATTACCATAGAAAAAGAATCACACGTTATCGAGACCACAACCAAGCACGCCAGTCATTCTCCCTCACAAAATTTATCAATGTCTAAAATGGCGATGCCTCAAGTAATAAGCAGGCCTAGAATGATGCCAACTAACGATCAATTTATGCTACAACAGCAAGGTCAAGATACTTACCTGAAAAACACCAGTAATGGAGTTTATCAGGTAATCAACACGCCACTTTCTACTTTTTCTATTGATGTAGACACAGGCAGCTACGCCAACATTCGCAGCTATCTCAACATGGGACAGACCCCTCCCGTCGACGCGATTAGAGAAGAAGCCTTTATCAATTACTTTGATTATGATTACCTACCACCTGATAATAAAAACCAACCCTTTTCAATCAACAGCGAAGTTGCACCCTCACCATGGAATGAAAAGCGTCAGCTACTTCGTATTGGCCTACAAGGCTACGATATACCTAACTCCTCACGTCAAGCATCTAACTTGGTGTTTCTAATTGATGTTTCTGGGTCAATGAATCAACCTAACAAATTACCCCTGCTGCTGCGTAGTCTGTCCACACTAGTAAACGAACTCAACGACAATGACAGCGTTAGCTTGGTCACGTACGCGGGACAGTCCCAAGTAATATTAAAACCCACTGCGGGGAATGAGAAACAAACCATCATTAACGCACTTAAAAATCTATCGGCGGGAGGCAGTACTTATGGTGAAAGTGGAATAAATCTGGCTTATCAACAAGCACAGTCAAATTTCATTGAAAATGGGATTAACCGGATAATTCTAGCAACCGATGGAGATTTCAATGTCGGCACGACCAACATAGATTCACTTAAACAGTTAGTTGCAACAAAGCGTGAACAAGGTATTTCTCTTAGTACACTCGGGTTTGGTCGCGGTAACTACAACGATGCTATGATGGAGCAACTAGCCAACATTGGTGATGGTAATCATGCTTATATAGATACCTTACACGAAGCCAAAAAAGTACTGGTTCGTCAAATGAGTGGGACATTACAAACCATTGCTTCAGACGTGAAAATACAAATCGAATTTAACCCTCAATTAGTTAAAGAGTATCGTTTGATAGGCTATCAAAATAGACTTCTGAAAGATGAAGATTTCAATAACGATAAAGTAGATGCTGGTGAAATTGGTGCTGGTCATACAGTTACCGCACTATATGAATTAACACTTACAGGAGAAACGGGCCAAATTGACAACTTACGTTACACTGAGAAAAATACTGTTGAGACCGGTTTTATTGATGAATTAGCTCAAATAAAAGTTCGTTATAAACTTCCTCGTACATCCGTTAGTACGCTAACCACTCAAGTTATAAAAGCTAGCCAAATGAAAACACATTTTGCTCAGGCAAGTCGAGATTTTCAGTTTAGTTCAGCGGTTGCTGCATTTGCTCAAAAAATGAAAAATAATCAATACATAGGTCACTTGTCTTATGAAGAAATAGCCGATATTGCGCGAGAAAACCGAGGAAAAGATCCGTATAATTATCGAGGTGAATTTATCAGCTTAGTGGAAATAGCGCAGACTCTTTAATGGAAAATAGATCCGACGAGCAATTAATGACCGCATTTGGCAAAGGCGAACAATCCGCTTTTGCCATACTGTACCAACGACATAAAGATCCACTCTATCGTTACTTTGTTAGACAGCTTAATAGATCACAAAGAGCGCATGCCGACGAGTTATTTCAGGATGTGTGGTTCCGTATAGTGGATAAACGTGATTCCTATATACCTTCGGCAAAATTTACTACTTGGTTATACCAGATAGCCCATAATCTTATCGTTGATGAGTTTCGTAAAAACATGTCGAGACAAGCACACAGCTTGCAGGCTGAAAGTGAACCATTTGAAGACCTAGATGATTCCTTAGAATTAAAAAAAACGGCGCTCAAGCATTGTATGTCTTTGCTTGCTCCTCTTCAGCGAGAGGCGTTTTTACTCCGTTACGATTCAGGCTTCGAGCCAGCACAGATTTGCCAGATTGTTGATGCTAAGTCAGAAGCAATTAAAACCCGGCTTCGCTACGCCTTAGAGCAATTACGCCAGTGTTTGACACGCAAGCTAGGGGAACGAGAATGAAAAAATTAACAGAAGATCAAGATATTATATCGCTCTATAAAAGCGATGCCAAAGAACAACCATCTGAAAAAATCAACAAAACCATTCTTGATTACGCCAAAGCTCAAAGTAAAGGACAGACCCAAATACCACAGAATAAACCACACATGGGACAGACCTTTGAAATTAAAGGACAGGAAATTAAAGGACAGGCCCAAAAAAACCTAAACTGGTGGCCGTACTTAAGCTTGGCTGCATCAGTAACTTTTATTACTATTCTGGCTCCCTGGCAGTGGCTCGACCAAACGAATATTTCTCCGCCAATACCTGAAAGAAATGAAACCATTCAATTAGACCGTGTAGAACGTAAAGCTATTGATTTTAATGAACTTAAAGCTCATTCAAGTCAAACTAAAACTTTCCAAACCCCATCACCAATGAAACCAGATAGTTACTCTGAGGCGGTTGAAACGACGGATGAGGTAGCTAGAGGACAGGTAGCTAAAGGACAGACCGAGCCCAAACAAATAGCACAAAATACTGATCTAATATTTTCAAACATTGAACGTTTGCTAGCTGAAGGCAAACAGGATAAAGCTAGGGAGCAGTTATTGCAGTTGATCGATGACAACCCCAAATTAGGACAGCAAGTACCAGAAAGTATGAGAGCTGCTTTGCTTACACCGGAATATGAATAGTTTCTTAAAAATAAATAGGATAATTCAAAGGGCGAATTCAAAAGGACAGACCTAAAAAGACTGACAAAAAGACTGAGTATCCATCAAATCCATTCCAAGTTGGAACATCTTATATAGCGCTTTTATTCTTGGCGAGTATCTTATTCTTACCACTTGCCTTCTGCTAGGATACTATATGACAACCGCGAGAAAACGATTGGTCTCTATTGATTCGACACCGTATTACCACTGTGTTTCTCGATGTGTTCGACGTGGCTTTTTATGTGGCATCGACCCATATACCCAACGAAACTACCAACACCGACGTGCTTGGATTGAGCAAAAAATACAATCCCTTTCCTCACTTTATTGTGTCGATATTTGCGCATACGCCATTATGAGCAATCATTATCATTTAGTTGTCCATCTTAATCGAGAGCAAGCACAAAGCTTATCACTGCATCAAATAGTACAACGTTGGGGCGAGCAGCATAAATTGCCAACACTAGTGAGCCGTTGGTTAGCTGGACAGCTCACTTGTGCCGCCGAAGAAAAAGCTTGTTTTGCCCTTATTGAATCCTGGCGGCATCGCTTGTGGAGCTTGAGTTGGTTTATGAAAGAACTCAATTATGACATCGCAGTACGTGCCAATGAAGAAGATACTTGTAAAGGCCATTTCTGGGAATGTCGCTTCAGTAGTCAAGCGCTTCTCGACCAACAAGCTTTAACTGCTGCTATGGTTTACGTTGATTTGAACCCGATAAGAGCTGGCATTGCTCCGACTATTGAAACCTCCAAGTACACATCTATAAAAGCTCGATTACTTGCTTTAAAACAGAACAAAGACACAGCACCGTTCTTGTTTCCGTTTATTAGCGACAAAATAGCTAATCTATCCAATGGAATACCACTAAAACTACTGGATTATATTGAGCTTGTTGACTGGACCGCTAAACATTGTAGAGATAACAAAGCGAATACGAATCCATCTCTGCCATCAGTTTTACAACGGCTAAATATCACTCCCACAACATGGAACAAAGCCAGCACTGAATTAGAACGTTACCAGGCTACAGCGATTGGCTGTCAATGCAATATTGAAACAGCGAAACGCCACATGAGAAAAACGAGAATACGATTATTTCGATTAGATAGTTAGCTTTCGATTGTAATCTTATTATTTTCAAAAACTTGTATTTACAAGCTACTTCTTGACACCTGCCTTATAAAAAAACACCCAAAACATTTTAAATTAGAGTTGTTGTTTACGGCTAGATCAACAATACATCACATCAAAAGACAAATACGGTATTTCTCTGTATTTTTGTTAAGCTATACCACGCTAACTAGGTCTGAAGTCCAGGTCTGTCCTTTAAACCTTCTTGACCAAGATCCACAGGTCTGTCCCATTAAATGGTCCATTTAACTCAACCGAACAAAATCAACTGTAGCAGCGACGAAAGCGTGATCACTCGCTTGTCTATCTCGTTCAAATATTGGGTTAATTAAATGTTGGTTTAATACTTTATAGTCCACCACTTCTGCCAAAAAATATTGAGAATCAACCTGAAACTCTTGAGACAATAAAACATAATCTAACACATTGCCTTTTCCAAAATGGTAATGTGTGGGTTCTCGTTCAATAGCGTTGTTATTCTTGGTAAAAATATGCCTACTATCTTGCAATCGCAGAGCTTTATCCGTTTGCTCTAGTTCCAGCGTAAGCAACCCGGTAATGTCACTAGTTAAAGGTTGGTTCATGTCTCCCATCAATACCGTCGGAATGGGATGCTTTTGATATTTTTGCTCCATAAAAACTCGTAACATCGCCGCCTCCCACCCTCGTTGTTGACTCGACAGCCATTTACCTATCAGAGAATGATCATTTTCTAGATCATTAGCTTCTGTTGCTCTCTGCGATTTCAGATGACAAACATAAACGGCTATTTCTCCAATTTCAGGAATATTAACCGTGGCATAAATAGGCTTTCGACTGAACTCAGGTAAAGAGGTTTGATAGTTTTTTTCAATATGTTCAGGTGGTACAACGGCTTCTGTGTGAGTAATAGGATATTTCGACGCCAATGCAACAACAGGTTGTGTGAAGATATACTCTTGTTCTACGTGAGGACAGTCAACCACCTTAAAATAAGGAAACCCTATTTCCTCGAATAACATTTTCGCCGCATCAATACTGAACACTTCTTGCAAAGCAACGATATCTGCATCTAGCCTTTGTACTTGTAACTGAGTCCAACGGCACTTCTCCCGCCACGCATCGCTCTCATAGATATTTAAGAAATCATAAAAAGCACCTGGTGGTTGAATAAAATTAAAAAGATTAGCCGTTGCAAACGTGACTTTTTTATTGGCAGTCAAGAATTTTACCTTATTGAAATTAGCTATATACCCAAAATCATTGCAGTTGCATTGAGGAGAGTGAACGCAGTCAACCACAATGCACCTCCAAGCATACCGAGTATAGTTAGTGTAAACAAAACCAGAGCAATATGCTTGAACATTACCTTATACCAAGCAAACAAATCTTCTATTGCTCTATTTCACAAGGGTTATATAAGATAAAATAGTATCAATATTTTATGTTTGAGCCTTTTTACACCATGACAACTGTTACTAAAGCAAATAGTTTTTCTGAGCTTCGCCTGATACAACCCTTATTAAACCGTCTAAAAGAGATGGAATATCAAAAACCTACGCCGATTCAATTACAAGCAATCCCTCACGTAATAATGGGGCGAGATCTAATTGCAGGAGCCAATACAGGTTCAGGTAAAACAGCGGTTTTTGCCCTGCCAATATTACAACACCTTTTTCAGCTCAAACAAAAACAGCCAATCAACAACAATAAAGCGACCAAAGGTAACTTCGTCGACGGACTTATTTTGGTACCAACACGCGAATTAGCGAAACAAGTTGCTGATAACATTCGCTCATACGCTGCACATTTAAATGGTGCAGTCAAAACTGTCGCGGTATTTGGTGGCGTGTCGATCAATACTCAAATGCAAGCTTTACGCGGAGGCACGGACATATTAGTTGCTACACCCGGTCGATTACTTGACCTGATTTCAAGCAACGCGATTAAGCTCGACAACGTACAAACACTTGTATTAGACGAAGCGGATAGAATGCTAAGCCTTGGATTTACCGAAGAGCTATCTCAACTGTTAGATCGGTTACCAAAGAAAAAGCAGACTCTACTTTTTTCCGCTACGTTTCCTGAGCAAGTACAAACCTTAACCCAGGAAATTCTTCACGATCCTGTAGAAATACAGTTACAAAGTGCCAGTGAAAGTACGTTAGTACAACGCGTTTTTAACGTAAATAAAGGCGAGAAAACAACCGTATTAGCGCACCTCATTAAACAACATCAATGGCAGCAAGCGCTGGTATTTGTTAACTCAAAAAAAGGTTGTGAGCACTTAGCTGACAAGCTACACAAACGAGGTATTGAAGCAGAAGTATTTCACGGAGATAAAAGCCAAGGGTATCGTACTCGACTACTTGAAGCCTTCAAATCTGGTGAGATCGAAGTCCTCATTGCAACCGATATTGCTGCTCGTGGTTTAGATATAGAAAAGTTACCTGTGGTAATTAACTATGACCTACCAAGAAGTCCTGCCGATTACATGCACCGTATTGGCCGAAGTGGCCGTGCTGGAGAGGTAGGGTTAGCACTATCACTTATTGACTACGATGATTATCATCATTTCAAAATTATCGAAAAAAAGAACAAAATTCGACTGGATCGTGAACAGGTTTCCGGCTTCGAAGTCAATGAATTAGAGATAGAACAATACATAGCGGCACATAAACCAACAGCAAAACCAGAAGGAACCGGCAAGAAAAAGCGCAAAAAAAGCATGTTCTAACTTGTAAAGCTACACCTTACAAAGCAAATTATTATTTATAAAAACGCCCCGTGAATAGATGGCATGGGGCGAGTAAAGAACTAATTCTGAGTATAACTAGTCACCAAGATTATCGCTTAATCAAGCCCTTACCATTTAAGTACGGTAGGATATGTGGACGAGATTCGCCAGATAATTTTCCGGTCACTTGTTCCGACCATGTACTCTGCTTTTGATTACTTGAACGAGTCGCATAATAGCTTTGCATTAATTCATCATAATTGTCCACTTCGTCTAGATTTAATGGTTGATACTGATTTTCATGCATAATGACTTGTGCCGGTAAACGTGGTTTTACTTGTGGGTCTTGATCTGGATGTCCCAAGCACAAACCAAATAGCACCGCACTGTTTTTAGGTAATTCTAATAGGTCGTCGACCTGTTGAGCACTGTTACGCAAACCGCCAATATAAACACCACCTAATCCCATAGATTCAGCCGCCAACAAACAATTCTGCGCCATTATTCCCGAATCAACCGCACCTATTAGCGTTAATTCAGCAAAATCTGTTTGAACTTGCGGATTAATCGCCGCGTGACGCTGATAATCTATGCAAAACACCAAAAACTCCGCAGCATGTTCAACATAACTTTGATTGCCTGCATACTGTGCTAACAATTTTCGCTTACTTTTATCGGTTACTCGAATAATAGAAACAACCTGCAATAAGCTAGATGAAGACGCAGCAAGTCCAGCTTGAATAATCGTATCTAGTTGATTTTTATCGATTGGTTTCTCACTATATTGACGAATAGATCGGTGAGCTAACATGGTTTCAATCGTACTGTTCATAAATATCTGACGTCCTTTGGGTTATAGAGAGAGGTAACTTTATTTCTTAACACGGAGTTTGTTATTGTTGTCGCGACTGTTACGAATCAAATCATCATCTTGAGCAATGATGTCAGATTTAGCTAGTCTATCGTACAACACCACATTCACTGATGCAGCCAAATTCATACAACCGGCTGTTGGAACATAAACGACATGATCGGCTTTATCGGCAATATTCTGCTTAATTGAGCCATCTTCTGGGCCAAAAATATAAATCGCCTTTTCTGGATGTTTAAAATTAGGTAACGGTGTCGCACCCTCTGCCAATTCTATACAAACTATTTCTGTTCCTGGTGGAATGTCATCAAGCAATGATTCTACGCCAGTCAACGGAATAGATTGCGTCACCGATTTCGTATCGGTATTTAGCTTTGCTGCTCTATCATAACGTTGGCCGGTGTAGCGCACACTATCAGCTTGATAGCAACCAGCAGCGCGCATTACTCCTCCAACATTTGTCGGGCTTTTAGGATTAACTAATCCAATAATTATATGGCTATCTTTCATGTGGCGTATTTCTAACCTAGTGTTATCTGGCAAGTTTCATCAGAATTGAACGCGCATTCTAGCAAAGCATTCCAAAATTCAAAAGAACAGCGACGCACCCGGATAGTTTAAATTATCCATTTATTTTGTCTGAGAACGAACAATTTCATCGTTCACCCAATTTAACAACTGTTTTATCGCTTTTGAAAGAATCTGATTTTGCCTAACAACATAACCCAAGCTCGTGCTAGGGAAATCTGGGAGTGCTGTTACTTTAGTACTCAAATTAGGCTTAGTGACAACAGCAAATTCTGGAATAATCGCCACCCCGAATCCCGCCTCTGCCCAGTCAATTTGCGCATCAACACTCCCAACTTCCATTACTCTATATTTAGGAAGATTTAAACTAGGTAAAGCCTCATCAATCAAATCTCGGGTACGGGTGTCATGACCAAGTAAAATCAAAGTGAGGTCATCGGACTGTCCTCTTACTTGTTGGGACTGTCCCTTTATTTTATCAGCCTGTCCTTTTACTTTTATTCGGTCTGTCCTCGTAATTGGGTCTGTCCCTGTAATTGGGTCTGTCCCGTTATGTTGTTGGCCAATTTCAAAGCCATCACCGAGTGCACACCATTTGATTTGTTGTAGTTCAGTGAAATGTAGTGGCTGGCTCTGTTTCTGTGAAATAACAAAACCAAGATCCGCTTCGGCATTTTTTACTAGTTCCGATGCTTGCGAAGAAGTCGTGTTTAATAGCGTAAAATCAATCCCCGGAAACTCTGCTTTAAATAATTGGAAAGGCTCAATCAAGAGTAATCGAGAAATAATGTCGCTCGCGGCTATAGTCAATGTGCCTCGATTGAGGTCATTAAAAGCGTTTAGATCCGCCTGACAAATTTTCAGTTCTAGCAAGGTTTTCTGACTACTGACCAACAAACGCATTCCCGCTTGAGTCAAATGAAAAGGATTTCGTTCAACCAACTTTACGCACGTCGCTTGTTCCAGTTGTTTTAAATGTAAACTTACATTTGGCTGAGTCATATGCAGCACATTGGCCGCTTTACCAAAATGCTTATACTCCGCTAACGTGACAAACGTTTTCAACCAATTAATGTCCAGCATAATCATCCTCAACCCATGTTCACAACCGAACAGTTATATGAAATTCTTATCAAGATGATAATTATAATTAATTTCTCTTATTTGGTCGACAGATTTAGCATAGACGCTTAATCAATTAGGAGAATTATTATGTCGTCTACTGTCGTTGTTGGTGCCAATTGGGGTGATGAAGGAAAAGGACGTATTGTCGATTTTTTAGCAACGGATGCATCTGCAAGTATTCGTTTTCAAGGTGGTAATAATGCGGGCCACACCGTCGTAAATGATTTCGGCACCTTTAAACTGCATCAATTGCCAAGCGGCATTTTTAATCCTGATTGTATTGCCGTATTAGGTCCAGGTATGGTAATTAGCCCAGCAGCGTTGAGCGAAGAAATAGCAGAAGTGCAAGCAACAGGGGTTGAAGTAAAACTGTGCGTATCTGACCGAGCAACCTTATGTCTACCTTTACATGCACTAGAAGATACCTTAGAAGAGCAGCGCTTAGGTGATGCAGCTTACGGCTCAACTCGTCAAGGTATTGCCCCTGCTTATGGCGATCGTGTGATGAAAAAAGGTATTTTAGTAGGATGGTTAAAGCAACCAGAAATTCTACAACAGCGCATTCAATTTATGCTTGATTGGAAAATGCCGCAACTTAAAGCCCTTTACCCAAGCTGTGATTTCAATCAAAGCGCGGCTGAAATGACCCAATGGCTGCTAGACGTAACAGAAACATGGCGTCCATTTATTTGCAACGTTACCGAACCGCTTAAAGCACTACAGAAAAAAGACGCCAACTTGTTGTTTGAAGCCCAGCTAGGGGCAGGTCGTGATTTGACTTATGGCGAATATCCTTGGACCACCTCTTCAAACGTCACCGCAGCTTATGCAGGTATCGGCAGCGGTTTACCTGCGCTGCGACCAGAACGTGTCATTGCAGTCGCTAAATCATTTAGTTCTTCTGTAGGGACAGGCACCCTTGTTACAGCAATGGAAGAGCAAGATAACTTCCGCGAAAGTGCCAATGAGTTTGGTGCAACTACCGGTCGCCCGCGTGATATGGGATATTTTGATGCAGTTGCAACACGTAATGGTGTAGAACTACAAGCAGCAACTGAAATCGCGCTAACTAAAATAGACTGCCTATCAGGAATGCAAGAATTAAAAATCTGTGTGGCTTACGAAGGTGAGCATACCGAAAACCCTATTTGGCCTCAAACCGCTGCTCTCACTCCTGTGTATGAAGAAATGCAAGGTTGGAGCGAAGACATAACCGGATGTCGTACTTTTGAAAGCTTACCAAAAGCTGCGCAAGATTACGTAACTCGAATAGAACAATTGATGGGTGTACCAGTCATCATGGTTTCCGTCGGTCCAGAAAGAGATCAAATGATCATCCGCGCTTAAAACTGTTAATTATTTATTAACCGATTAAATTAGTAGATAAACTGGTTACTTTGCCGGTAATTATTGCAAATAAGCAATATTGGAATAAGTAGAATTTCGCGATAAATCCTATCGATGAAGGCAAAGTAACCAGTATTAAGCTAACTTTTCTCACAGCTTAACTACCTAAACAACCACCACAGCCGAAACATGTCGGCTATTTCTATTGGGTCTGTCCTCTTAACCTTTAAGCACTTCTGTTGGGTCTGTCCCTTTAACCTTTAAGCATTTGTTGGGTCTGTCCCTTTAACCTGTCCCGTTAAGCAATGGGTCTGTCCTCTTAACGTGCATGGCTGAAACTATGCTACGACAACTATTCTCATTTGCGAGTAACAATCAACAATGCTAGAATTCTGAAAAAATCGCTTCGTATAATCCCAATGATATGGTTTGGGAGTTTCTACCAAGGGCCTTAAATCCTTGATTATGAAGTCTGTAACTTTATTTACCCCTAATAAAGGTAGAGGCTCATGAACTATTTAAACTTACCCAAAATCGATCTTCACTGTCATTTAGACGGCAGTGTTCGCCCACAAACAATCATCAATCTCGCGTCGCAACAAGGTATCACTTTACCAAGTAATGATATTGATATTATTCGAACCATGATGATTGCTCCAGAAACCTGTCAAAGCCTTGACGAATATCTGAAACGATTTGAACTGCCGCTGTCAGTGATGCAAACCACTAATGGCATTGAACAAATTTCATTTGAACTGTTTGAAGATGCGGCAAAGGAAAATGTCAAATATCTGGAAGTTCGTTTTGCGCCCTTATTGCACTTACAAAATGGCTTAACGCTCGATCAAATTATTGCTAGTGCCGTTGCCGGTATGAAACGTGCCGAGTCGCATTATGACATCAAAGGCAATTATATTTTGTCCGTTTTACGTCATATGGCAAAAGATAGAGTGAACGACGTTATCGATGCTGGTGAGAAGTACTTAGGCCAAGGGGTAGTCGCCTTTGATGTGGCAGGAAGTGAGTTACCGGGGTTCTGTCATGAATTTGTTCCTTATGCCCAATATGCACGTGATAAAGGCTACCGCATTACGATTCATGCTGGAGAACAAGGCGATGGGCAAAATGTGCATGATGCAGTTTCATTACTCAATGCAGAGCGAATTGGTCACGGAATCGGCATTAACGCGCATCCAGAGGCTTATAGCCTGGTTAAAACTGAAGCAACAGTGCTAGAAACATGTCCAAGCAGTAATATTCAAACTAAAGCAGTGGATGCACTAAGCCACCACCCTATCGAAGCTTTTTATCGAGATGACGTACTGGTGACTATCAATACTGATAACCGTACCGTTTCAAACACAACAATGACGGCAGAAATACAAAAAGTGATCGAACAATTTAATCTTAGCCACCAAGATTACGTTAGAATTTACCAAATCAGCGTACATAATTCATTTGCTTCAGAAACAGTAAAACAACATTTGCTCACATTGATAAAATAATCATGCGCCAAGTCGCATTGTATAGAGTGAACGTTCGTTTTTAAACGTTCACTCTAGCTAACTGATAAGACCAACTCTAATTAAGTTTAACTAGCCTACTGCGACTGTTGTAACAATCAATTAATTCTAAACTGAACACAATTTCGACCACATTTTTTAGCCTCAAGCAAGGCATGGTCAGCCTCTTTTAGCATTTCCTCGTAACTTTCAAAAGTGACCCCACCAGCAACACCTATGCTGGTGGTTATGGTTAAGCCTGATTCTATATGATCATAGTTTTCGTGCTCTATCGCCACACGTACGTTATTAAAGAAGCTCTCTGGCTCGTTCCCTAAATACAATAAGGTAAACTCTTCTCCTCCCCATCGGGCAACATGCTGATGATCATCGGCATACTGATTTAACACCGACGCGATCGACACCAAAGCTTTATCTCCAACCAGATGTGAATAATGATCATTAATAATTTTAAAGTTATCGATATCTAAAATAGCCAAATAAAGCGGCTGAGCGTTAGCTTTGGCACTGTCGAATATTTGCTGTAAATTAACATCAAATGCCCGTCTGTTTGCTAACCCAGTTAACGCATCTTCATTAGACATCTGCTCAAATTTTTGTGATTGTAACAGTAGCTCTTGAGTTTGCAGATTTACCTGTTCTTTTAATTCCATCTCACTCTTTTTCAGCCGGTTAATACGCCAACGAACAACTGACACAATTAAGACTGCAACGATAAACAGTGCCACGAAAATCACTTCGGCACGCTGCCAAAACATCGGTTCTACTGTGAATTTATATAAAGAAGGTTGTTGGTACCAATCACCATATGGTGAGCGCACATTCACAAATAACCGATACTCACCCGGCGATAAGTTAGTATAGTCTGCTGTAGTCGAATTACCTCGATAAACCCATTCATTGTCAAACCCCTCTAAACGTGTCCTATATTGCAATCGCTCAGGAAACACATAACTAAGGCCGATATAAGAGAATGAGATACGATCAGTTCCCGCAGGAACAATATTAGTCTTATCCGAGTTAATCGCCTGCATATCAAATGCTACCGACTCAAGCACCAATGGAATAATATGATCTTTATTATTAGAGAGATCTTGGGGTTGAATCGACGATACCCCTTTTGCTGTTGCAAAATAGAGTCGACCATCTGGCATTTTGACCGCAGCAGGGTTGGATCCACCATTAGCCTGACTGCTAGACATACCATTGTTTTCAGAAAAATGTTCGAATTGTATCCACTGAACTGCACCGTCTGCAATTTCATGAGCTTGACGATAACTCATTTTCCATAAACCACGATTACTGGATAACCAAAAATTCTCCTGTTCATCGAGCAACACTTGGAAAAATTTATCCAATGGTAACCCTTGTGGGCGACCAATTAGTGCAACCGTTTGGTCACTTTGTCGATAGCGCACCACACCTCTATCCGTCGCTATCCACACATAACCAGGCTCAACAAAAAAACCAAACGCGTACTGAGCACCTTCCAGCGCATCTAAATCTAATTGCACAAACGTTTCATCATTCCAATAACCAACGCCAACGCCAGTACCAACCCAAATATGACCGAGTTCATCCTCTGCCAGCGCCATTATATAGTCATTGCTCAGGCCATCTTTCGCTTCGGTAAAATGATAAATATTGCCATTGGCCGCTTTTTTCACCAAGCCTTTAGGCGTACCTATCCATAAGTTTGCTTGACTGTCTTCTAATATCGCTCGAACTTCGTTGGTTGGCAGATCCGTTGTATCGTCCATTACAGTATCAACCATGCCATCTTTCCAATAGAGCAAACCGTGTTGATACGTGCCAACCCAAACGCCATTGTCTTGTTTACTTTTGGCAAGGCTGAGTACCGATAAAGGACGGGTTGTCTTTAAAGCAGATTCTATCTTATCTCCTTCAATCAAACTTAACCCGGTACTACTTCCAACTAACAACTGTTGATTATTCAACGCCAAAACTGTACGTACATAATCGCCAATGAGCCCTTGTTCACTGGTAAGAGAATTAAATACTGAATTTCTGAGCCGTAACGCGCCACCATTGGTACCAACCCAAATATTACCTTCAAGATCTTCAAACCAAGAGAGAATACGGTTATTTGGTAAACCGTTATCAACATCAAGAAACTCCAGTTTGTCATGACCAACACGAGCAATACCCTGATTAATTGTCCCCAACCAATAGTTGTTATGACTATCTTGCTCAACCACCGTTACCATTGTATCCGCAAGCTCGGGTTCAATCATATGCAATGATTTACCATCCCAACGCCAAGCTCCACGGTTAGAGCCGATTAAAATGTCACCATTATTTGCGGTTGAAATGTATAGCACACGTTTAAAATCTACCGTGTCAATGCGATCAACCGAGTCGGCAGTAAAATGATAAAAACCATCATCAGTGGCAGCATAAATACCATTATGATTGTTGGTTAGCCGGTACACACTTCGGTCTTGTAACTTCCACTCTTCAGGCCCGTATACGCCTTCACTAATATACGGACGAAATAAAACCCCCATGCCTTCTATCGCAATCCAAAGGTTTTTCTCATCATCAACCAATATGTGATTGACCAAACTTGGCGTTTTAAAATAAGAACTCCAAAGCTTGCCTTGCCTAACCACCAAGCTTCCTCTCGCACCACCAACCCAAAGACGATTATCCGCATCCGACACTAGTGCGCGAGTTCCTGAATCAAGCATATGAGTATCTGGCCTGCGATCAAACAAGGTAAACTCTAACCCATTATAACGAACCACTCCTTCCCAAGTGGCAAACCATAAATATCCATCGCTAGTTTGAGATATCGCATTAATACTGTTGTGAGGCAGTCCATCATTAGATGTCCAAGTATCAACAAAATATGTCGATAAAGGTGCACTAAAAGCCGTTGTACCTAACAAGCACATACTCATTAACACTGCTTGCAGCAAACGCCGTATTGGTTGACCTATTTTCATCGACTCAATTCATTCCTTAAAATATGTTTAACTTATTACTTATCAAAACCCACATCATCAAGTCTTATTCTATAAAGTCAGCAAGATTGCAATTAAAAAGTAGTGGTACAAAAAGTACAATAGCTTTAAATATAACGATTTACCATGGTTAAAGAGGTTTTTTAGGCTATTCGTACGGTTAAAAGCTCTTTTAACCGTTTAGCGTGCTGATTATAGCCAAAAGTTCGGCTTTTGGTGATTGTTTGTATCGCACAGGCTCGCACTTTTAATCCTAACAAAGTGCTCAGATTAGATTGTGCTATCGGGACGCAGTGCTTATTATATTGTGACTTATTGTTATTGAGGTTTGTATGAAATCAACCATAACGTTACTTGTTAAACAGGCTCAAGCCAAGTTTGACTGGAAAACATTTAAACACATGGAGGGACACACACTTGATCAATTGATTTCTCAATTGAAACCTCTTTTTATTGATTCTTTGTTTAACTACTCTATTGAAAAGAAACAAGTAAAATCCACTAATGACCTACCCGAAGCATTTATTGTTGCAGATATTGATCCGGTTTACGTTCAACGAGTGGGAGTCAAACTGGTTAACGACAAGCACGAGCAAGTGGAAGCGTCATCGTTAGTCAATAAAGAAATTGTATTCATTGAAAGTTACCCTAAAATTCTACAGACCAAATCGTTCGTTGAGCTCATTTACCAACTCTTCCCTAAAGCGAACTTTTTCTTACTGGCTGCGGTACCATTTATTCTTATCCCTGCTTTTTATAGTAACTTATTTAACACTCGCTTAATTCATAACTCCCAAATCTCAACGTTGGTTTTTGTTACCACGGCGTTTATTATTTTATGGGGTTGCGAATACACCTTAAAACACTTTATTAAGCATACACACTTACGGAATGTGGAAAAAAGTTCTCTGAAAATAGAACGTTACCTTTTGTCTATCATGCCAAGTTTCAAGCAAAAAGATTGTTTAACTAAGATACGCATGGTGGAATCAAATCGTAAAGTAATTTGGGACCACCTACCTAGCTTACTGATGGATGGAACCAGCTTTTTGTTAGTCATGTTATTGCTGTTTCTGTTTATAGGTAGCTATGCTTTAGGCTTATTTGGTTTTTATATGGTGATCATTGCTGCATCAACCTACATGCGTTATCGCAATTACAAAGTGTTTCTGGAAGTAGAAGCGGCTCAACAGGATTTACTAAATGAGCGTATTTCCTACTATCGCAACAATAAACAGCTCCGCTTTTTAAATAATGAATCATTACTAAATAACTTTGAGCAGTCTTGTAAAAAATCTTTCAGTAGCGACCACAGCTTAGCCAGCTTTAATTTTAACTGGGACGAATTTGTTCGCATCAGTTCATTTTTGGCCAGTTTTGGCTTATTCATCGTTCTTTTTTATACCTCTAAATTCGATACCAGTATTTTTAATGTTCTGTTCGCTCTTCTTATTCTAAATGGCCGTGCCGCTTCCAGTGTCATCAGCTTTGTTACAAAAGTGTTCTTTGTCTTAATTTCTACTCACCACTTAAAACTGGCGGTGCAAGATCTGTTTGATAATTTAGAGCCTAAAATTGTTGCCAAAGGCTTACATATAGAGAGTATCAATAGTATTAGTCTGAAGGACGTTAACATCAATGTCGACCAGTCACCTTTATTGGTTCAAGTGAATCTTGAGTTAACAAAAGGCAATATTTACGGCTTTTTTGGCCAGATAGGTAGTGGTAAATCTACCCTAATGTCGACTATTGTTCAGTCTCATAGCGAGTACTCCGGAACCATTCTGTACAATAATTTTTATAATGGTGTCGATATCGACCCGCACGTTTTCTCAACTCAAGTTGTTTTTCTCGATCCGAGTTCAGAATTTATCCGCGGCAGTCTTTATTCCAATTTCTATATGCGCGGTGTAACCGATGTGAATAAAATCACTAAGATTTGTAGTTTGGTGTTTACTCACGCCACCATAGATTATGAATTTATTTTCCTTAAGGACATAAGCCAAATACCGATGTCGACCGGACAAAAACGCAAGTTGCTTATTTTAATGAGTGTGGATCCTGACAAGCGGTTGATTATTTTAGATGAAGCCTTATCTAATCTAGCCGCTGCAGATGTATCGGCATTATTACAATACATTAAGCAAGAAGCACCACAAGCCATTCTACTTATCGTCTCCCACGATAAAGCTTTGTTAAATCAGTTACCTAACTTATTTGAGATAAAAGATCAGCGCTTGATTAAGCAAAAAAACTCTATCGTTAAAATTAAGTAATTAACTAGAAACACCGATTAATTCGAACATACCACTAGTTAAAAAAGGCCAGTCACTGTTAAGTGACTGGCCTTTATATTAGATATTTACCTTAAATAAGATTGACCTTAAATATCAGTATCTACCTGCGTTTCGTTTCCAGCAACATCGGTAATAGTGATAACTACGTCGGCAGATGAATCACTGTCGACACCACTGGTATCAACGGTCGCCGTTCCTTCACTACTATCATAATCATAATCAACATCCAATTCAGTACCGTCTTGTAGCAATGCCGTAATGGAACTGATTCCGCTGTTTTCTGAAGAAGCATCCTCTCCAGAACCATCCTCAACACTGAAAGTAATCGAAGAGGAACCATTGCCATCATCGCTCTTCGCCACGTTATCGTAACTCGGTGGCGTGGTGTCAACATTAATCGTACCTGTTACCACATCATCAGAGCTATTACCTGCGCTATCTGTAATGTCAATTGAGTAATCATGGTTACCATCATCTAATGGTTGACCTAGCGTAATACTCCATGCTCCGTCATCTGCTGCGGTCACTTGATAGGTTTCATCTGCAATTGTTAATGATACTGAAGCCCCGCTTTCTGTCGTGCCTTCAAATGTCGGTTGATTATCATTAGTCCAATCACCATCGTTAAGGTCACCGCTATCATCAGTTGATCCGCTGGTCACATCATCGTAAATGCTAAAGCTAACCAGTGTTGGGTCAACCGTATCCACCTCCAATAATACGTCCAAATTATCGAGACTATTGCCGGCTATATCGGTCGCGGTGATGTCTACTGTGTAAGTACCATCGTTGTCGATTAAGCCAAGTTCATCAGCCGTTACACTCCAACTGCTATCAGCATCAACATCATTAAGGGTGTAATCCACTACACCATCGCCATTATAATCAAAAGTCAACGTGACCGCTTCATTAGTGGTTCCTGATATTTGATTTAACTCAGTAGACAAAGAAATCACAGGATTGGTACTGTCCACTGTAACCTGTGTTGCTAAAGCAACCTCTGGCAATGCCTCTCCGCCGCTAGTGAACTCTTGCACTTTAATCGTATCGGCGCTGTAAGTGCCATCCGTCAGTTCGAAACTGTTACCCGAACCAATATACCAAGTAGTACCACCGTCAACCGAATATCTCCAACTGTTGCCGTCGGTCACATTCGATACCGTGATCGTGCCATCTGAGGTTACGTTATCACTATTGCTTGACCCTGTATCGCTCGCCAGTGCGATCGCGATAGTTGAACTGTTCTCCACGACAGTAATTGACGATAGAACCGTATCGGTACTGTTGCCTGCACTGTCAGTTACTGTGACCGTTACATCGCTGTATTCGCCTGCACTCAAATCAAAACCGATACCTGAGCCAGCAATTGGGCCGGTTACTGTTCCGTTTAAGGTGTAGCTGTATGTCCATGAAGCCGTATCGTCTGGCAATGCCACATTAACGGTACCGTCAGTAGTAATGTAATCGCCAGATACCCCTGTGTCTTCAGCCAGTGTTACCGTCGCCGCGGATGGCGCGATAGTGTCAATGGTGATCTCGGAACCAAAAGAAACGGTGGCGACAGTATCGCCGCTGCTACTGATCTCTTGTACTTTAATCGTATCGGCGCTGTAAGTGCCATCCGTCAGTTCGAAACTGTTACCCGAACCAATATACCAAGTGGTACCACCGTCAACCGAATATCTCCAACTGTTGCCGTCGGTCACATTCGATACCGTGATCGTACTATCTGAGGTTACGTTATCACTGTCGCTTGACCCTGTATCGCTCGCCAGTGCGATCGCGATAGTTGAACTGTTCTCCACGACAGTAATTGACGATAGAACCGTATCGGTACTGTTGCCTGCACTGTCAGTTACTGTGACCGTTACATCGCTGTATTCGCCTGCACTCAAAGCAAAACTGATACCTGAGCCAGTAATTGGGCCGGTTACTGTTCCGTTTAAGGTGTAGCTGTATGTCCATGAAGCCGTATCGTCTGGCAATGTCACATTAACGGTACCGTCAGTAGTAGTGTAGTCGCCAGATACCCCTGTGTCTTCAGCCAGTGTTACCGTCGCCGCGGATGGCGCGGTGCTATCAATAGTGATCTGCGAATCTAAAGAAACGGTGGCGACAGTATCGCCGCTGCTACTGATCTCTTGCACTTTAATCGTATTGGCGCTGTAAGTGCCATCCGTCAGTTCGAAACTGTTACCCGAACCAACATACCAAGTATTACCACCGTCAACCGAATATCTCCAGCTATTGACGTCGGTCACACCCGATACCATGATCGTGCCATCTGAGGTGATATTATCACTGACGCTTGACCCTGTATCGCTCGCCAGTGCTATCGCGATAGTTGAACTGTTCTCCACGACAGTAATTGACGATAGAACAGTATCGGTACTATTGCCTGCACTGTCAGTTACTGTGACCGTTACATCGCTGTATTCGCCTGCACTCAAATCAAAACTGATACCTGAGCCAGCAATTGGGCCGGTTACTGTTCCGTTTAAGGTGTAGCTGTATGTCCATGAAGCCGTATCGTCTGGCAATGCCACATTAACGGTACCGTCAGTAGTAATGTAATCGCCAGATACCCCTGTGTCTTCAGCCAGTGTTACCGTCGCCGCGGATGGCGCGATAGTGTCAATGGTGATCTGCGAATCTAAAGAAACGGTGGCGACAATATCGCCGCTGCTACTTATCTCTTGTACTTTAATCGTATCGGCGCTGTAAGTGCCATCCGTCAGTTCGAAACTGTTACCCGAACCAATATACCAAGTGGTACCACCGTCAACCGAATATCTCCAATTGTTGCCGTCGGTCACATTCGATACCGTGATCGTACTATCTGAGGTTACGTTATCACTGTCGCTTGACCCTGTATCGCTCGCCAGTGCGATCGCGATAGTTGAACTGTTCTCCACGACAGTAATTGACGATAGAACCGTATCGGTACTGTTGCCTGCACTGTCAGTTACTGTGACCGTTACATCGCTGTATTCGCCTGCACTCAAAGCAAAACTGATACCTGAGCCAACAATTGGGCCGGTTACTGTTCCGTTTAAGGTGTAGCTGTATGCCCATGAAGCCGTATCGTCTGACAATGCCACATTAACGGTACCGTCAGTAGTAATGTAATCGCCAGATACCCCTGTGTCTTCAGCCAGTGTTACCGTCGCCGCGGATGGCGCGGTGCTATCAATAGTGATCTGCGAATCTAAAGAAACGGTGGCGACAGTATCGCCGCTGCTACTGATCTCTTGTACTTTAATCGTATCGGCGCTGTAAGTGCCATCCGTCAGTTCGAAACTGTTACCCGAACCGATATACCAAGTGGTACCACCGTCAACCGAATATCTCCAACTGTTGCCGTCGGTCACATTCGATACCGTGATCGTGCCATCTGAGGTTACGTTATCACTATTGCTTGACCCTGTATCGCTCGCCAGTGCGATCGCGATAGTTGAACTGTTCTCCACGACAGTAATTGACGATAGAACCGTATCGGTACTATTGCCTGCACTGTCAGTCACCGTGACGGTAACGTTGCTGTATTCGCCTGCACTCAACACAAAACTGCTACCTGAGCCAGCTGTTGGGCCAGTTACTGTTACTGCATCGTTTAAGGTGTAGCTGTATGTCCATGAATCCGTATTGTCTAGCAATGCCACATTAACGGTACCGTTGGTAGTAATGTAGTCGCCAGATACCCCCGTGTCTTCATCCAGTGTTATTGTCGCCGCGGATGGCGCGATAGTGTCAATGGTGATCGCCTCAGCAGATTGGGTTGCTTCACTCTCATTACCATTTGCATCCACTTGTTTAACGACAATATCGCCTATTTGGTACTCGGCATCTGGTAACTCAAATGTAGCACTGTATGACCCATCACCGTTTGACGTTCGAGTTGTTGAGCCTATTAACCAAGTATCCCCACCATCAACAGAGTACAGCCAATTGTGCTGGTCCGATACTATACCGGACACCGTCACTGTCGATTCATTTGTTTCACCAGGACTGCTGAATTCAGTTTCTTCGGGAAGCTCTAGAGTAAGTGCTGCAACAGTAGATGAATAATCAACCGTCATGTATTCGGTCGTTTGATTACCATAACTGTCAGTAATTACAAATTCGATTTGATACGTACCGTCTTCCACAGAAGCAAAACTGATGGCTTCGTTACCAGAGTTATCAAGCGTAACTTCAATCGATTCAGCTACCGCAATATTGTCTAATAATAATGTAGCAACAACTGTTACACCGGTAGTACTGGATGATGCGAACGTTACCGTAAATGTATCATCGTTCGTAGAATAACTATTTGTTGTGGCACCTTCTTCACCGTCATTGAGGACGTAAGTAAGTTCACTGTCCGCAATAGTGGTT
This sequence comes from Vibrio sp. MA40-2, assembly GCF_047302445.1. Classification (NCBI taxonomy): domain Bacteria; kingdom Pseudomonadati; phylum Pseudomonadota; class Gammaproteobacteria; order Vibrionales; family Vibrionaceae; genus Vibrio; species Vibrio sp. MA40-2. The sequence goes on along the minus strand of NZ_CP178627.1, from coordinate 30,887 downwards.
TTTACATTGAAGCTTCCATCATCAGCCGCTTGTTGGTTTCCTGCCGAATCTTCGATGTACAACGTATAACTGTATTCTCCATCTGAAATATCGGATAAATCAATTGACCAGTTACCTGTGCTGCCGCTTTCAGTAAAGTCCACACTATCAGACATGTTGGAATCATCATCTGCTCGAATAATATAACTCGTATCAGTTCCAGTTTCTGAATTGCTAACCACCAAAACCACTTTATTGTAATTATCGTCATCAAGATTAATCGAACCTGTTAACTGTATATGGTCTTCACCCGTCGTTGAACCAGAAGAAATAATACTGGATGAGTCACTCTCATCCACTTGGTTAATCGTAACTAAAGTATCAGACTCATCCACATTAGGTGCTTGTGTATCAATAACGAACGTGCCGGTTTCACTGGTGGTATTTCCTACACTGTCTGTTACGGTAACCGTAAACTCATAAGAGCCATCGGTTAATTCATCAGCACCATTACTAACAGTAAAGTTACCATTTGCATCTACCACAACGGTCAAATCATTGGTTGTGTAACCAGTAGAGTCGCTCGTATTGGTTAGCGCAACGTCAACGGTAGCATCCGCTTCTGCAACACCACTGATAAGAGCACCGGTTACCGTTTCTGCATTGAAGTATTCGTCGCCATTTTCCTCATTACCTAAAACCTCTAAATCGGTTATTGCAACCTCGGTATCAACAATAATATCTATCGAATCAGTACGACCGGAAGAATCAATCACAAACTGGTAACCATCAGCTAAGTCCTCAAGATCAAGTCCTGTATTGATAATTGTCCAAGTACCTTCAGCATCAGCAGTTCCAGATTGGTAATAAATATCATCACCATTTTGATCGGTAACTGCATTACCATCAGCATCGGCAAGATACACAATATAATCATCATTTGGCGATGATGTACCACTGAGAGCTAAAGTGAAACCAGAAGTAACCTCACCATTAATAACCAGTTGTTCATTGCCCTCGTCATCAGTAGTCACAACCAAAGAATCTGTTGAAGATTCATCAATATCAATGCTCACTGTGGTTGGTTTAATCGTAATTGTTCCATCAGAAAGCGACTGATTACCCGAAGTGTCGGTTGCCTTAATTTCATAAGAGTAAGGCGTATCCGAGGCGGCAAGTGTAATGTAATAACTATATTCACCTGCGCTGCCCACAGCAACATCATGCCACTGTCCAGCTATATAAATTTCAAGCGTTGCGGTACTATCATCGACCGAGCCTTCAATTATTACCGTGTTGTAATATGTTGTTAGTGACGGTGCTGCGTCTCCGGTGCCATTACTGGAGTCGATAACATCATAATCACTAAGGTCATCCGAATCAGTTGATGAAAGTGCAATCGTGGATAACTCTGGTGGCGTCACATCAACGGAGAAAGTAACCTCTACTCCACTACTCTGATTGGTACCTTGAGCATCTTCCGCCGCTTTAACCGTAAAGGTGTGCGTCCCTGTATCAAGTCCAGTTTCAAATTCGTAAGTCCAAACCCCGTTACCATCAGCGTTTGTGGTACCAACAACGTTGTTCTCACTATCATAAATAGTGATAACAGCATTATCATCAGCCACGCCGGTTAAGGTAGGAGTCGCATCGCTGGTAATACCATCGGAATCGCTATCTGAGCTAGCAGATAGCACAGCCGTGGTGCTTATAGTGTTGTCGTAATTTAAGGTTTTCTCAAATGTCGTTTGGTTACCATTTTCATCTGTGGCAGTGAATACTAAAGAATATTCACCAAACGAATCGGCTTGTTCCGTGTTTAAATCGGCTAATAAGCCAACAACGTCTAGACTAAAGCTGCCATCGGCGTTTAAGGTGATATCCGACGAATAATCAGTACCATTCACAGTAACAGTGAGAGAATTTAAGTTGTTGTTCGCATCCTCTATTTTACCATTAATGACCATCTGAGTTTGTGAGCCCACAACCCACCATTCAGCATCACTTTCATATTGATCAGCGACAACCGAGTCCTCTGTGTTTTCATCTGCGGTTAACGTTATAGACGTGAACACAGGGTCAGTAGAGTCATAATTGACCAGATATTTGTCACTATGCTCACTTTCATTGCCTGCATAATCGGTCGCGGTATAACTGTAGTAATACTCACCCTCTAATATATCTGTATCTGTACTACCTGAACCAATATCTAACTGCCAAGCTCCACTATCATCAGCGTTGGTACTAAGAGTATAAACAGTGCTGACACCGTCATCTCCCGTTGAAGTGAAGTAAAACGTGATTGTGGCATTCGCTTCTGCTGTACCAGCAAAAACAGCTTCTTCATTTATGAAATAAAGAGCCTCATTATCGGCGCTAACCGCTAGGTTATCGATGGTCTCAAGTTTAGGGGCTTCAGGCACCACATTATCAACCGTGACCGTATTGGATAAGGATTTACTCAATCCATTCTCATCTTCCACATCGATAGTATAGGTGTACTCTCCATCATCTAAGCCAGTAAAGTTTATCGCCCACTGCTGAACTCCATCGGTACTGCTTGAATCAGTTAACGAGAAACTATATAAATCTGAATCAATATCGTTACCAGACCCATCTTTTACGGTGATGCTAACATCATCAGTACTAATATTGTCGTCCATTGCCCCTACAGCACTAAAAGACTTCTGCTGAGTATAATAATCCGACGTTCCGCCTCCCTGGTATCGTCCGTCTATTGTTTCCCCAGTATTTTGCTGTTGGGAATCAACACCTTCATATTGAGTGAAGGAAAGTTCCACTGGATCAATAGTGAAGGTTTGTAGTCCATCATCGGTAGTAGAAACAGAGTCCTCGCTTTGATTACCAGCAGCATCAGTCACCGAAATGCTATATCCAAAGGTTGTTGTTTGGTCAACATCAAGGTCTACTTCTGCAGCCCAAGTGTTGTTACTTAAAACCGTGGCAGTCACCGTTTTAGCAACACCACCAGACACTCTATTGCCTTCGCTATCTATTTCATAAACATTAACCGTGACAACTGAGCCTTCTTCTATTTCATCAGTGTTGTTTGTAAGACGACCACTGATATATATACTTTCAGCAGAGGTAATATAATCACCCGCTTGACCGTTATCATTAGAAGTATCGGAAGTAACATCATACAATGGCGTGACTCGTACAATGTCACTAGCGTTAGGCGCTGTAGTGTCAACAACAATATTTTCAATACTTTCTGTGGCCTGATTGCCCATATCGTCTGTGGCAGTGATAGACGCGGTATAAGTACCAGAAGGCAAATTACTGGTCACAGCTGCCTGCCACGTACCGTCCGAATCAACTTCCGTGCTGATGCTAGTATATACGTCACCATTGGAATCAAGAATATTCACTTCGACTATTGCGCCAACTTCGCCTTCTCCTTGGAATACAGGAGTTTGGTCATAAGTTATCTTGTCACTATCATCGCTGCCGGTATCACTATCGGCGTCCAGACGTACATTACTTAGTTCAGTTTGCGTATCTAATACAAAGTAACCCGCATCAACAGTTTGACCGCTCACTTCCGGTGTCTCAATCGTGACATTTGTGGCGTTATTGCCTGCCGTATCGGTAGCGGTTACTTCATATTTATATTGAGCTTCTCCATTGGCATCCACTTCTAACATATCTACTTCTACTGTCACAGTAGCGACACCGTTGGCGTTTAGGCTAGCAGTACCCATTTCTACACCATCGACATAATAGGTCGCGGTGTTAATTGGCGTATCGTTAGCGACTATCTCAACTTCATAGCTATAATTAATATCTGCGTCGTCTAGATCGGTAATAGTTAAGATAACCGTTGTGCCCGCTTCTGCCGAAACGGTAAACACAGGGCTAGACTCACCGAGTACTGGCACAGTATAGTCATTGTTACCGTCGGTCACTGTTGTGGTAGCAGTTGATAGATCTTTAAGTTGTTGCTGTAAATCAGTATCGGTTTCATCCGCCCATGTATCATCTTCAACCGATAGATCTGGTTCAAGCTCAACCGAAACAATTTCAGGCCCAGTCATATCAATGATGACTTCCGACTCAACACTGCTGCTGTTTCCAGCGCCATCTTCTGACGTCACGGTATAAGTGTAAGTGCCATCAGTTAATTCTGTTGCGCCGTTTTCAAGTAAACTGATAGTCCATGATCCATCCTCCGAGTCGGCATAGGTTGTATAACTATTACCATCAATCACGATGGTAACCAAACTTCCGTGCTCTGCAAAACCAGTGAAAGTCGGCGTTGGATTACTGGTGATGTTATCGTCTATGTTGCCACTATCGGTATCGCCACCATGATCAAGGAAATCGGTATCATCGCCAAATGTGTCGTTGGTAGGTGCGTCTGGCGCGGTAGTATCTAGTGTAATAGCAAGACCATTACCTTCGGAATCGACCGTTTGAGTGGTGGTGTTTCCGGCTAGATCAGTCAGGATCACTTCATAAGTATAAACACCATCACCTGTAGCAGATAAATCAATATCGGCTGTCCAGTTGTTACCATCGATAACCCCGTCAAACGAAACATCGGTTAATTCTGTTGTTGTTCCATCCGTTGCAGTCACAGATAAAACAACCACTTCAACACGACTAATTAACGTTACTGGTTGATCATCAATAGTGACCACTTCATCGGCAGAAAACGATCCTTCAATGGTTGGTGTGGTTGAACGCGTCACATTGTCATTGCGATCAGCATCATCTGTGTCGGTGAAAGTTGCAGCAGCACTGTCAGATTCAAAGGTTAAACCTTGCACTGTCGCGGCTTCTGGGCTGGTCTCGTCAATCACAAAATCATAATTTGTGCTTGCTTCAGTAGAAGAAAGTATCGCGTCTTCACCATCGATCGATGTGGTTAGAACGATACCTTCGTTGCTAATAGTTTTTGTAACGCCTTTCGAGTTAGTGGAACTAATTTGATATTCGTAGCCCGTGCCATCAACCAAAAAGGCTTGTTGCTCATCGGTTAAGGTATACGTCCAATTACCATCGTTATCTATGGCAATATCATCAATCGTTATCACCGTTCCGCTACTATCACTGATGGTGATAGAAACGCTGCTGTTTTCTTCACCAGTACCAGTAAAGGTGATATCAGTTGAATTTATATTGCTTGAATCGACACTGGTATAATTGTATGCATCGTCAACGCCTGAATCGGAACTGGTTGTCAATTCGCCAGTTAAACTGTTTTCGATTGAAACAGTAAACGTCTTGGTTTCACTATTGGTTATATTGCCCGCACTATCAACTACCGTAACTGAATAACTGACTTCACCTTCAGCAAGATTAATGCTATCTGTGTCGCTACCGCTAGTGATATTTTCAAGGTCAGATAGATTAATCTCCCAATCTGTTTGACCTTTTTCAACTTCTACATCAAGGTTATAGGTGTTGTCTTCGCTATCGGTTACGGTAAGCGTAACGGTCACGGCGTTGGCATCATCTACTTTACCTTGGAAAATTGGGCTGCTATCGGCAGTGAAATCATCCACAACGGTATCTGAAACCATATCAAATTCCGTAACCGTCGCTTGAGTCGTATCTATTTCAAAAGTACTGTCGTTCGTTGGCGTGATCGAGGAGGTATTGCCAGCAATATCGGTCATGGTGATAGCGTAAGAATAACTACCATCAGTTAAACCGTCGAACGAATACTCGCTACTAGAAGTATCTATTTGCCAGGCATTGTCACCATCTGATTCGACCCGAGTGGTGAATGTTTTAACCACAATGTCATCACTCGCTGCAACTACTTGGCTGATGGTTAACGTAATAAGCGCACCTGCCTCGCCATAACCCGCAAAGGTTGGTTTGGTATCGCTACTTATTTGGTCTGAATTGCTGTTGCCAGTATCGTTATCTGCTGTGTGTATATAACCTTCACTGGTCATTTCATTAACTGTACGGTCAATTTCAAATGATAAGTTATCGGTGCTACCCCCACCGTTTTCTTCCGTTAGCACGGTGACGTTGCCAGAAGCATCGACGGCAATCACTTGGTAAGTGTACTCGCCTTCACCAAGCGCGGAATTCGTTAACATATCATCAACTGAGACATCCCAGTTATATGTACCCGACGAGTTCGCACTATCACTTATCGTGCCAGAATAGATAAGGTTAGCATCATCATTCGCCAACGTTTCTATCTCTGAAAGATTAGATGTTGATGTGATCAAGTTACTACTGTCTTCTGCTAACAAAGGCGTGTTATCAACGGTAACCAACTGTACATAAATAGCCACACCATCAGTAACGGTGCCCTCTAACGTTGGTGCTTGGTTGGTAATATTATCCTGATTTTCTGATGAAATATAATTAGGATCATCACTAGCGACACTGGTTGAGTCGGTATCATCACTCACACCAGAAGCAGTAACAACGCTTTGAGTTACATCATAAACCACGTCACCCTGAATGGTTTTTTCGTTCCCTGCTGCGTCACTTGAGGTAATGCTGTAGTGATAAACGCCTTCATCTTCAAGATTATCTTGGTCTGCTAGTGTGAGAGTCCAATCCTCTAAAGTTCCATCACTGTCGTTATCAATAATAATGGTTTCGCTGTATGAATAACCGTTATCATTGGTGATAGTGACGGTGACACTATCACCATCTTCTGCTTTGCCATTAAAGCTTAATGCGCCATTATTGGTGGTGGTATCTGGCATGGTTACAATCACTGCGCCAGCGTCATCTTCAACCGTAACGGCAGAATCACTGCTGTCGATCTGATTAGCGTCAACTTCACCCGTTAATTCGTTGACTAAATCAACCGTAAAGCTCGACGTTTCTGATGTGCTGCTATTGCCGGCTTCATCTTCCATGACCACATAATATTGCCATTCACCTTGTGAAAGTTGCTGAGAATCTGGTACATCTATACGCCAATCACCGGCTTGAGCGATAGACTGAACAATCTCAATTGTTGTGCTATCAGTCAGGTTAGTGAGATAAAGTGTCATCTCACCAGTTTCGGTTGTTGTTCCTTCAATGCTTGGTGTTATGTCGTTGGTATAAGCATCTGAATTCGAGTCACCAGTATCACTTTCAGTAGCAAGGCCAGTCACTGTTACCGTTGCTGCGCTGGTATCGACGGTAAACTCTTTGGTTGGTAAAGTGGTGCTGTTATTGGCGATATCAATCAAGGTAATATCGTATTGGTAGTTACCATCCTCTAATCCAGAGCCAATAACCTCGCTGTACCCTTCGCTATTATTATCAATAACCCAAGTATAGGTGTCGTCGGTATTTGGATCGGAATCTTCAATTGAAGCGCGAGCCGTAATAGTACCAATCTCAGTTCGTGTTTGACCATCATCAGACACAGAGTAAAGCGTTAACTCGATAACAGCATTCTGTTCTGCTGTCCCTGTTAGGCTAACCAAACCAGAATTAACAACATCGTACTCAGTTCCATCGGTTTGGGTGACGTTAATTAAATCATCAACGTTAGCACTAGCAGTATTTTCGTCAAATTGACTGTCGATAGTAAAACTTAATACATCGTCGCTGCTTGCGTTCTCACTATTGAGCTCAACCGCAACTGCATCCTCTATGGTTACGCCGTCATAAGCAATGACTTTATAGTTGTAACTGCCATCGGCACTACCATCTTCTGCGACTAAATCGCTCAGCTCTACCGACCAACTGCCGTCACTGTTCACTTCAGTGGTATACGTATATTGTTGCTGTGACGTCTCATCTTGCGAAAGGTCAATCACGTTTCCGTCACTATCGGTATAATTGAGCAAGACCACAGAGACAAAATCAGCCCCGTCGGTTGTTGTCCCTTGTAGCACTGGATCTAAATTGGTGATGTTATCTTCATTTTCAGCCGTATAAGTTGTGGCATCAGCATTAGGTTCTGAATCCGACTCATCGGTCAAACCTGCCGAGGTAACCGTTACGGTAGAATTGGTTTTAACCTCAAAGTCCCCTTCATAGGTTTTGTTATTACCCGCTACGTCGCTAGAAGAAATCTTGTAGGTGTAATTGCCATCAGAAAGTTCACCGCTAGCAATTCCAGCCTTGATTAAGGCCTCTTTTGCTGTATCTGATCCTAAATCATAACTCCATGTGCCATCGGATTCGGCTGGTACGGTAGTCTCGAAAATAGCCGCACCATCTTGGTCTAAAATAACTAAAGTTACGAAGTCATCGTCCGCTTCAATTGTTCCGGAAAAACTCGGCGTACTGTCATTAGTTAAACGCTCAGGGTTAGTCCAGATAGGGTTCTCGTCGGTTGAATCAGTGCTATTGTAGTAAGCTGATTCATAGTCAATAACTTGTGCTCCAGAGTCCATCTCTGCGGTCATGTCATTTGCAGTATCTACTTCAAATGTTTGCGCAGCAGATTGTGCTGATGTATTGCCACTTAAGTCGGTTGCGTTAACGGTGTATTGATAAGCACCATCAGCCAATGCACTGAAATCAGTATCACTACCTAGATCATAGTCCCACGTCCAGTTGCCAGTGGTGCTGTCGTAACTGGTATCGATACCCTCAATGACAATTGCTGCACCTTCTATTGGATCGCCATTACTGTCAGTTGGGGTTACCGTTAATGTAACTGTGCCTTGCTCACTAATGGCACCTTCAAACGCAGGTGCGGTGTCGGCGGTAATGCCATCTGTCGCCAAATCGCCCGAATCCGCGCTCTCACTTAATGTAAATGACTCTATGTTTGGACCAGAAACGTCAATAATTATTTGCGTTTCTTCACCTTCGACAATCGTTTCTGTGTTACCGGCAATATCAGTGATATCTACCTTATATTGATACGTTCCGTTACTAAGCGATTCACTATAATCGTTGTCGTCAATGCTCCAAGTACCGCTATCGGAAACTGACACCGTAGCAGTAGCACTGACGTCTTCTGATACCACGCCAAATTGGTTAACTTGGTAAACATATACCGTGACGGTGGAGTCCGTCTCACCGGTACCGCTAAAGTCCAAGGTCTGATCACCAGTAACAGTATCACCATTGCTATCCACTTCTGTGTCAGATTGCAGTGTTGCAGTTTTAGGCGACACTTGGTTATCCAAAATGAATGTAAGATCATCATTTGATAAGGTTGTCGAGTTATTGCTCGCATCGGTTGCGGTTACGGTATAGCTGTATTCACCATCAAGTAACCCATCATCACTATCTAGACCTGTTAGAGTCACTTGCCATTGACCATCCGTTACCGTTGCCGTGTAAGTGTAGTCGTCAGCCTCTAATGGTGTACCGTCTTTGTCTACTAATGTTACGGTAACTAACATACCGTCTTCATTTTCAACAGTTCCTTCAAGTACAGGTGTAAGATTAGTGATATTGTCACTGTCTGATTCGCCAGAATCAGAGCCAGCAGTCAAACCAAGAGAAATAAGGTTACTTGGGTTACCTGTATCAAGAGTAAAGTCACCCTCGATATCGGTGTTATTACCCGCTAAATCACTTGACGTAAGTTGATAAGAATATGTTCCGTCTAGCGACAAAGCGCTATCAACATCAATAGACCAACCGCCGTTTACTACAGTAGCCGTAGTTGTGTACACTTGTGTGGTTTGGCTATCTTGCGTGTAGTAGATAGAAAGTGTAACGACATCGCCTTCTTCACCTGTTCCAGCAAAGCTTGGCGTTGCATCATTTGTGATACGGTCAGGTTGTTCGATTAAAATCGACCCGTTAGCTTGCTCGGTAGTGGTGGAATCTTCAATCGAATCTGGACTTCCAGACGTCATTTCTCCGTCAAGCTCGTTTTCAGTATCGATAGTAAATGTGTCGCTACTTTCATCATTCGCGAGGCTTTCATTGCCAACACTGTCGGTTGCTTTCACACTAATCTGATAATCGCCATCGGTCAGTTCGATTGAGTTGCCTTTACTGTCGACCGCTTCGGCTAAGTTAATCGACCAGTTACCGTCTTCATCTACTGTGGTGGTGGTAAATTCGAAGCTTTCTAGCAAATCACTTTGATCATCGAGCAAGCTAATTGTAACCGTCACTTCGGTTGCAATATTGGTATTACTGACCACACCTTGGAAGATTGGCGTGGTGTCATTGGTGTAATTGTCGTAGAAAGAATCGCCACTATCACTGCTAGTCGCCAGATCAACAGACTCGATCACTGGCAATTCTAAATCTAATTCAAATGCGCCTTCAATTATTTGTTCGGTCGTATTGGTAGTGGCGTCGGTGTTACTGTTACCCGCAACATCGCTAGTAGTCACTTGGTATATGTATTGCCCTGAATCTAGACCTAGATTGTTATAATCTTCAGCGCTAATACTCCACTCACCATTAGCATCAACGGTTTGTTCGACTGTACCTTGCGAAACTTTACTGCCATCTGCATTAACAGAAAAGAATTCGATGGTCACCGTTGCATCTTGTTCCCCATCACCAGAAAAGCTTGGCTGTTCAGGTAAAACTACGGTATCACCGCTTGCGTCAGCGGTCTCGCTATCGTAAAGCATGTCTGCGCTAAACTGCTCGACTACGGTATCTATTTCGAACGTGCCAGAAACAGGATCTGACACACTGCCTAAATCATTCTCCGCAACAACTTGATAGCTGTATTCACCATCTTCGGCTAGGCCATCAATTTCGACCGTCCAGTTACCATCAACAATCGACCCATCTACAACGGTGCCGGTATAAGTGCGCTCTGACTCATCAGACGTTAATGCTTCGCCATCTAAATGAGTTAACACAATGCTCACACTAACGGCATCATCACCCACTTCCCCTTCAAGCACGGGGGTTAAATAGGTAATATTGTCGTTTTGTTCCACGCTGCCTGCTGGCTCTGAATCCGATTCATCGGTCAAGCCTTCTGCTGTAAGCGTGGTGACGATGGTTTGGTCAACCGTCACTGAACCAGTATAAATAGTGGTGTTACCCGCTAAATCAACTGAGCTGATTTGGTAAGTAAAGTTTTCTACCAAGGTAGTGTCGGATGGGTCCAATAATGCGCTTGAATCAAATGACCACGATTCCGAGCTGCCATCACCACGCGTACCCGCGAGAGTGATCGTAGTGGAATCCACCTTATTGTTATCGGCATCGTAAATATCAATAACAACCGTGTCACCCGCTTCACCGCTGCCGCTGAAATGCAATTCGGCATCGTTGGTAATTTTATCGGCTAGTGCAATCGTGGTGGTCGTTCCATCGATAATGGCGACGCCATTGACTGACCCATTGTCGGTGATCGCATCGAGATCCGCCTGTAGGGTATTCTCCAAATCTACAGTGAGGCTGTATTCATTGCTGTCTAACGCATTACCAGCGAGATCCGTACCACTGACGCTGTAGTAATACGTGCCGGAGTTGCTCATCTCATAATCAGTCGTCGACAGGTCAAAACTCCAACTGTCGCTGATTTCACCTAGCTCATAACTATGAACATCGATGATCTCACCGTCTGCATTTTTCTGATACAAAGAGAACACCACGTTAGCGGTTTCATCAACCGTACCGGTAAACACCGGCTGGGTATTCGCGGTATAATCGTCTGAATTGTACGAGCCAGTATCCGATTCATCGCTATCTTCTAGCTCAGCTGTCACATTAGGATTAGTGAGATCAACCACTAAAGTTTGCTCTGCAAGCGAGACACTGTTGCCTGCATCATCGGTGAGACTTAATTGGTAATCGTACGTGTTTTCCGCCAACACGATGCCTTCATCGGACAGATCTATCGACCAATAACCATCGCTATCCGTCACTGTCGTGAAGGTGCCCACATTTTCAATCGTTAACGAGACGCTCGCGCCCACTTCACCGTAACCGTCAAAGGTCGGCGATTGCGCCATGGTGATGCCATCGTCAAGGTAAAGACCGCTATCGCTCGCTTCAACTTGCGCTAAGCCTCCGCTAAAGTTCACACCACTTTGCGCGGTGGAATCGAACTCAAAATAGGCACTGGCGCTATTGCTTTCGTTGCCAGCAACATCCACTGACGAAACTTGATACGAGTAACGGCCATTTTGGGTTAAATCGCCATTTGTATCTAATAAACTGGCTGATTCAAGCTCAGTAAGGCCTTGTAAATCTAACGACCACACTCCATTTGCATCGGCTGTCGTGCTTAGCTCAATTTGGCTATTGTCTGGCGCAGTAAGGGTAATGGTGACTGCAGCGTTAGCATCCGCTGTGCCTTCAAGGCTTGGCGTGATGTTGGTTAATTGGTCACTGAAACGGGCATCGCCTTCCGTTGCTTCACTCGGCGCAGAATCGGTAGCCGCACTGAGCCCTTCCACTACTAATGTGGCGCTGTTATCAATGATTAATGCATCGGTTACCGTATCCGATTGGTTACCAGCAATGTCGGTTGCGTCAATCTCGACGGTGTACTCACCATCGGCTAACACATCGTCAATGGTGTAAGACCACTCTCCTTCATCCGATACAGACAGCTGCGCGTTATTCGCCGCAGCGTCTTGACTGTTATCGAAGCTGTACGTTTCCACGACTTGGCCATCTTGTTTGATGGTGATGACTATACTGGCATCCAGTTCGGTTACGCCAGTAAACGTCGGTGAAGTAGTCTGAGTAATGCCGTCTGTTTGCGATAAACCAGTATCGACACTGCTGTCGTTACTGAGCTCTGCATCAAGTGTGATTGATTGATCTAAGGTGACGGTCCCAGTTAAATCGGACAGATCGGTGCCATCACCAATCTGTTCAGAATCGCTACTGGTGGTACGGGTTAATTGGTTACCAGCCGCGTCGGTCACGGTAAATTGGTAGTCGTACTCACCGTCTTCCTCTAGCGCATAATCCGCATTCCATGCCTGGCCATCGACTAAAAATTCTTCGCTAATGGTGACATTCCAAGAGGTTGGATCGGTGCTATCAAACACGGCTTGATAGGAGTAGCCATCAATCGCGATAACGATGGTTGAACCTTCTTCTGCACTACCACTAAACACTAGAGGCAGTTCGTTAGTGACATTGTCAGATGTAAAGCTGCTGTCACGGCCAGAATCCGATTCCAATTCAGCAGTAAAGTCGGATACTTGGGTATCAATGATGAAGTTTTCAGCATCGGTGGTTTTGGTATTGCCCGCAATATCGGTCATGGTCACTTGGTAACTGTAGTTACCATCACTCAACGCCGCTTGCTCTGCGGCGCTTAACGTGTAGCTCCAGTCGCCAGTCGCCGTATTTACAGTAATATTTGAATAAGAATAGTTATTTCCTTGGTTATCCGTGATCACCAGTGTTAAGGCCGCATCGGATTCGCCGTTACCAGCAAAACTGATTTGCTCATCAGCTTGTAGTATTACCCCGCTTGGATCATCAATGTAATCTGTAGTAATACTGGCAGTTACTTCACCAATGGTATCAATAATTATGCTTTGTGTTGTGCTAGCAACATTACCAGCTTCATCAGTCGCAATAACGTTGTAGTCATACGTGCCATCTTCTAATGCCGATGTCCATTGCAGCTGCCAACTCCACAAACCGGTATTTTGGTTGTAGTCTCCAATTTCTGCTGTGACCACTTCACTGCCAATCTGAATTTGAATAATTGCGTCGACATCATCGATCGTGCCACTAAACAACGGAGTATCGTCATTAGTTGTGCTGTCTCCTTGATTGCCACTATCCGATGATTGGTCTAGCTTAGCTGTTACGTTCGGTTCGGTTCTATCAACAGTTACGTATTGAGTGGCCGTGACATCATAGTTTCCGGCGGTATCGGTCGAATCAATATAATAGGCATACGTGCCTTCTTCTAAGCCAGTTACGTCTAACTCCCACACCCCATCTGTAACTATGGCGCTGTAGGTCTGGCCGTCGATATGCAGTTGCACATATTGGTCATTGTCACCGGTTCCAGAGAAGGTAATGGTTTCTTTATTGGTGATGGTGTCAGTGGCCGTTTCTTGGCTATCAACCCCGCTACCGATATCTCGACCACTATCGCTGTCGCTGTCTAATGATCCTGTTACTGAATTGTCAGTATCTAAAACCATTTCAACGGTTTCGGTGCTGCTATTACCTGCACTATCAGTATAAGTCACTTCAAACTGATAACGGCCATCTTCTGTAAGCGTATCAGCTTGAACAAACCAATTACCATCATCATCCGCTTGGGTAATAATTGGCTCGGCATCCGATCCCACTTCCTGCACTGAAACGGTGACGCCTGCTTCTGTTGTTCCTGAAATACGTGGCGTGTCATCAGATGTGAGACCATCGGCACTGAGATCCAGGTTATTTGGGTTGTAAACCAAGCTTTCATCTGTCGGCGCACTATCACTGCTTGGATCTAGCTTAGCGCTAATGTTGATCACCGGATCGCTATTGTCGATAACTAAAGTATCGCTGACAGTGGAAGATACATTGCCTGCTTTGTCTTCTGCAACAATGGTGTAGTGATATGTCGCATCTTGCGCTAAACCGTCCGAACTGGTAAACGCAATCGCCCAAGTGCCATCATCGGCAACAGTAACGGTCTTGACGATATCATCCAAGCCATCCGCACTGAGGGTTAATGTAACGTGCGCGCCTTCTTCACCGGTACCATTAAAAATTGGCGTGTTAATTTGGGTTATGCCGTCTGAATTACTTTCACCTGTGTCAATAGTGTCAGATTGCTGTAGTTGACCAGTCACGTCAGTTTGTGTGTCTATGGTCATTAATTCTGAAATGGTTTGGCTGTTTCCTGCAGCATCAGATGCAGTGAGCGTGTAGCGGTACTGCCCTTGATCTAATATGTACTGTTGGTCATCGTCCGCAAGTATGGTTTCAAGGTTAATCGACCACACACCATCCGAATCAACTGTGGTGGTATAAGTTGCTACTGCTTCAATAACTTCATCATCGGTCCCAGCACCTGAAATCACCGCATAAAGAATAAGATCGACCGTGTCACCATGATCACCCGTGCCAGAAAATTCAGGCGTGTTGTCACTGGTATAATTATCGAAACTAAATAGATTACTACTGGCATCATCGTAACTGGCTTTAGTATCGGATGATGTCGCTAGGCCACCGTCAAAATTCAGCGAGGTATCAATAGTCAAGGTACCAGCAATCTCATCGCTATTACCGGCTTTATCCTTCGCGGTAAGCGTGTAGTCATAACCGCCATCAACCAGACCCGATACCGTATCCCACTCTTCGTCAGCAATGGACCATGAGCCATCGGCGTTCACGGTTGCCGATAAGGTTAACCCACCAATGGCTAACGTAACTGTACTGCCAATTTCCACTTGGCCAGAGAAATTAGGCGATTGATCTTGAGTATGAGGCTGCTCATCATCAGAATGCTCTGAATCCAGCGTGGCAGTAAAGGTAGACAGTGACAAATCGATACTGAAGTTTTCACCATCTACTGTTTTGCTGTTGTCTGCCTCGTCAGTGGCGGTCACTGAATAGGAGTACTCAGCGGCAACCAAAGGATCGGTGGCTGGTATGGTGTATGACCAGGTATAATTGCCGTTTTCATCCAATGTGTCGGTCACTTCAGTGGTGTAAGTGTAACTTACCGCCTGACCATTTTGATCGATACCACTGAGGTTAAGCGTAATAATATCGCCAACACTGTCCCCTGTACCACTGAACGTTGGCGTGGCGTCGTTACTTAAAATATCTTCATCTGTCGCATCGTTAGTGCGTGAATCAAATTGTGTGGTCACATCAATGCTGTAATCGATGCTGAAGTCACCGCTCACTTCTGAGCTGTTGCCCGCTTGATCGGTAGCCGTGACAACGTAGCTTATCTCACCTTCAGGTAACGGTGTGTCAACACTAATAGACCAAGAATACGTGCCGTCACCATTATCGATAATCGAGGCGTTGCTATAGGTTTGCCCGTCAATCTCCAAGCTAATGCTAGCGTTGGGATCATCAATCTCGCCACTTATACTAGGCTGAGATTGAGAAGTGATCGTGTCGTCAATGGCCCCAGTATTTGACCCATCATCTAAATGAGCGGTAAAGGTCGGCGGCGTTGAATCAACGGTTAAATTAGCCGAAATAGACTCGGCAATATTGCCGGCTAAATCCTGTGAGGAAAGGGTATAAGTGTACTCGCCATCAGCTAATGTACTGTCCGGTGGCGTTATAGACCAGGTTTCATCTTGCGCAAAAGTTTGGGTCTCACGATACGCTTCTGTGCCATCTTGGTTATAAATAACCAGAGTCACTTTCTGGCCCGATTCGTCTGCCGAGCCCGTAAAGGTTGGCATTTCGGCCGCGAGGATATCGTTGGAAGTGGTCTCCGCGATCTCTAGTGGCGCAGTAGTATCAATGTCGATATTGATACTACTTTCGGCTGTTCTACCAGAGTTATCTGTTGCCGAGACAGATACTGTATACGCACCATCTACCGTTAGTTGACTAAGGTTGACCGACCAAGCAGCAAAATCTTGCTCTTCTCCATCCACAACCAATTGAACCACGTCGGTATCAGCAACCACAGTTTGAAGGGTTTCGATAACCGTGCCATCCGAATCAGTCACTACGACGGTAATATCGTGCCCTACTTGACTAAGACCAGAAATGGTTGGACGAGTATTGGCGGTAATGTTGTCATTCCAGCTTGCATCCGTTTCTGGATCGACTCCTGATAAGCCCGTTTCTGATTCTAAATCTAAATCTAAAATTTTCGGTAACGCGGTATCTACCGTAAAGCTGCCGGTAATGGTTTCGCTATTGCCAGCGTTATCTATGGCTTGTAGGGTATAGTTATAACTTTCGCCGTTTTGCAGACCTTCAAGCTCATCCGCACTGGAAAAATCAATGCTCCACGTCCCGTCATCATTGATGGTAGCTTCAATCGGCGTGTCTAGCGTAATGCCATTAAATTCGGTTAACTCTACACTGCTATTGTCTTCTATCTCACCACTAAAGCTAACATAATTCGAGCTTATATAAGTTATGCCATCACTGCCAAGTACACTGTTAATAGTAGAACTCAGTCCGCCGTCCCACACCAAATCAGTATCAATGTTGATCGAGCCATCCACGGTATCGGTATTGCCTGCAACGTCGGTGCTGGTAACGGAATACGTGTAGTCTTGCGCGCCACTTTCTGCGTCTGCGGAGGTCGGAGTCAAACCAGACACCTCCACTGACCAACTGCCATTTTCGACCGTCGTGGTGTATTTTTGATTGTTAATCGAAAACTCAATGGTAGCGCCATCTTCACCAGTACCAGTAAAGGTTGGAGCCGTCACATTGGTCACATAATCGCCAAGATCACCAGAATCACTTGATTCATCCAGCTGCACTGTTATATCGGTGGCAATATCAACATAGAGAGTATTGCTGGCCGAAGCACTATTTCCCGTACTGTCTATCTGGGTTAGGGTATATGTGAAGCTGCCTTCAGTCTCACCTGCTGCAATTTGTTCATCGGTTAACAGACTATCCGTAACAGAAACAATCCAACTGCCATCTTCATTAGCCGTGGTTTTGTAGCTCGCTCCATTAATTTGAATAATAATAGTGGAGCCAGCTTCGGCACTGCCCGCTGCACCACTGAAATCAGGCGTAAGGACCGAGGTGATAAGATCATCAATAGATCCGGTGTTAGAAGCTTCAGCCAGTGTATTACCAGTTAACTGATTGGTTTCGTTATCTACTGTAAAAGTTTGCTGCGCTAAATCGCTGCTGTTGCCTGCCAAATCGGTCGCAACCACGGTAAAGTCGTGTTCACCTTGCGACAATTCATCCGTCAGTTCTAGCTGCCATTGCACAACCTCATTGCCATCGCTATCTATGGTTGTAATTAAATTACCATCACTATCTTTAGCTAGACTCGCAGATAATGCTACATCACTGCCATCAAGATACACCAGTACCGAATCGATATTGGTGGCATCGACCATGCCACTGAGTATAGGAGTGCTGTCGGTGGTTTGGTTATCTAATGTGTCGATATAATTAGGAACCACTGCTTGAATTGCTTGCAATTGCTCGTCGGTTAGATAATCGCTTGCTTCGTCTAATCCACCAGTTAATAGTGAAGGATCTTGTGTATCTACAATTAATGTTTCCGTATCCAGACTGATACTATTACCGGCAGTATCCGTTGCACTGATGGTGTATTGATACGCACTATCGGTTAATGCTTCCTCATCAGAAAGCTGAATAGACCATTGGCCATTTTCATCTACTGTTGCGCTTGCCACAGTAGGGGCTAAATTAGGGTTGCTGGTGCTTTGAATAGTAACGGTAACGGTATCGCCACTATTACCTGAGCCGGAGAATAAAGGCGTATTATCACTGGTGATGCCATCGGTATCATCGCCACTATCGCTGCTAGAATCTAATGATCCATTTAAGTTGATACTGGTATCAATGGTCACTTGGCTTTCGATAGTAGATTGATTACCTAATGCATCGGTTGCAACCACGGTATATTCATACGCATCATCGCTTTCAACTAACGCGTCTTCATCGCTTAGCGTAATAGACCAGCTTCCGTCCGCCGTATCATCGGCATCGAGTGTATAAGTTTTGCCATTTATTGTAAGAACAAGATTACTTCCTGCTTCCACGGTGCCGCTAAATGTAGGTGTAGTATCGGAGGTTATCGTATCTCCAGCGTCTCCGGAATTGGACGCAGCATCTAAACCAGCGGTAAATGGCGAAACGCTAGTATCTAAAACAAAGTTTTCTGCTGCAGTAGAGGTACTATTGCCCGCAATATCAACCGCAGTCACGGTGTAACTATAAATACCGTCGCTTAATGCACCTGCATCGTTAACGGTCAGTGTCCAATTACCATTGTCATCCGCTTGAACACTTTGGGTGTATTCGGTGTTATCGGCACTTAAAATAGACAACGTAATAGTTGAATTCTTTTCTGCGCTCCCAGTGAGCGTTGGGTTACTCTCAGTTGTTTGACTATCAATAACCGCGGTAACCGTCAGCTCTGACTGAGTATCAATGGTGATACTGTGGGATATTTGTCCAGTATTACCAGCTTTGTCGGTGGCATTAACATCAACTGAATAATCGCCTTGCGCCAAATACTCCCCCAAATCAATCTGCCAACTTCCATCCTCAAGAGCGTAAGTATCGTAAGAAAGTACAACCGAACCATCGGCAGAAGTAATCGTAACTTCTACATGTGCGCCCGCCTCGACCATTCCTTCTAAACTTGGCTTGGTGTTATTGGTGATATTGTCTAATTTTAGGTCGGTATTATCGCTATCTTCTGGTGCAGAATCGGTATCCGTGGTTAGGCTACTGGTTAACGTTGGTAGCTCTGTATCAATAGTGATCGCGAGTGAATTACCTTCAGAGTCAACCGTTTGAGTTGTGATATTTCCTGCCAAATCAGTCAGAATAACTTGGTAAATATAAAGACCATCTCCGATTTCAGATAGATCAATATCTGCCGTCCAATTGGTGCCGTCAATAATGCCTTCAAAAGAGACATCAGATAAATCAGTTGTCACACCATTAGCCGTTACAGACTTAATCACAACTTGAATATCATTGATCAATGTTACTGATTGGTCGTCAATAGTAACAACTTCGTTGGAAGACAGCGTTCCTTCGATGGTAGGAGTCGTTGAGCGAGTTACGTTGTCGTTACGATCTGCATCATCCGAATTAGTCAATGATGCTGCTGCGCTATCAGATTCAAAGGTCAAACCTTCTACAGTTACCTCTGGATTAGATTTATCAACTACAAATCCATAATTTGTACTTGTTTCTGTGCTAGAAATCGTTGTTTCTACACCATCGATATATCCTGTAAGCAGCACGCCTTGATTACTGATTGTTTTAGTGATGCCTTGCGAATTGGTCGAACTGATCTGGTATTCATACTGCATTCCATCTATCAGTAACAATTCTTGTTCTGCAGTTAGGCTGTAGCTCCAATTACCATCGTTATCGATCTCAATGTCATTAATCGTAACCACTGTGCCAGTATCGTCAGTAATATTAATCGAGACATTAGTCCCTGCTTCACCTGTGCCTTCAAATGTAATATCGGTAACATCTAAATTGGTATAATTATACCAATCGTCTACTCCGGAATCTGAATCAGCGGTCATTATACCGGTAAGGCTATTATCCGTAGAAATAGTAAATGTATTGGTATCACTGCTGGTAACATTACCGGCACTATCAACAACCGTAACAACATAGCTCACCTCTCCTTCTGAGAGAGTAATAGCTTGTGCATCTTCTCCCAGATTGGATAGGTCGAAACTCCAATCTGTTGCACCTTTTTCAATCTCTGTCTCAAGATCGTAAGTATTGCCATCGCTATCAGTAACTGTGAGTGTCACAGTTACTGCATTCGCATCGTCTATTTTGCCTTGGAAAATAGGACTTGTATCTGCTGTATAATCGTCTACCACTGGATCAGAAACCATATCTAATTCAGTGATAGTCGCTTGAGTGGTGTCCATTTCAAACGTGCCAGAAACAGGGTTTGACACGCTGCCTAGCTCGTTATAAGCAACAACTTGATAGCTGTATTCACCATCTTCGGCTAGGCCATCAATTTCGACCGTCCAGTTACCATCAACAATCGACCCATCTACAACGGTGCCGGTATAAGTGCGCTCTGACTCATCAGACGTTAATGCTTCGCCATCTAAATGAGTTAACACAATGCTCACACTAACGGCATCATCACCCACTTCCCCTTCAAGCACGGGGGTTAAATAGGTAATATTGTCGTTTTGTTCCACGCTGCCTGCTGGCTCTGAATCCGATTCATCGGTCAAGCCTTCTGCTGTAAGCGTGGTAACGATGGTTTGGTCAACCGTGACTGAACCAGTATAAGTAGTGGTGTTACCTGCTAAATCAACTGAGCTGATTTGGTAAGTAAAGTTTTCTACCAAGGTAGTGTCGGATGGGTCCAATAATGCGCTTGAATCAAATGACCATGATTCCGAGCTGCCATCACCACGCGTACCCGCGAGAGTGATCGTAGTGGAATCCACCTTATTGTTATCGGCATCGTAAATATCAATAACAACCGTGTCACCCGCTTCACCGCTGCCGCTGAAATGCAATTCGGCATCGTTGGTGATTTTATCGGCTAGTGCAATCGTGGTGGTCGTTCCATCAATCATGGCGACGCTATCGACTGACCCATTGTCGGTGATCGCATCGAGATCCGCCTGTAGGGTATTCTCCAAATCTACAGTGAGGCTGTATTCATTGCTATCTAATGCATTGCCAGCGAGATCCGTACCACTGACGCTGTAGTAATACGTGCCGGAGTTGCTCATCTCATAATCAGTCGTCGACAGGTCAAAACTCCAACTGTCGCTGATTTCACCTAGCTCATAACTATGAACATCGATGATCTCACCGTCTGCATTTTTCTGATACAAAGAGAACACTACGTTAGCGGTTTCATCAACCGTACCGGTAAACACCGGCTGGGTATTCGCGGTATAATCGTCTGAATTGTAAGAGCCAGTATCCGATTCATCGCTATCTTCTAGCTCAGCTGTCACATTAGGATTAGTGAGATCAACCACTAAAGTTTGCTCTGCAAGCGAGACACTGTTGCCTGCATCATCGGTGAGACTTAATTGGTAATCGTACGTGTTTTCCGCCAACACGATGCCTTCATCGGACAGATCTATCGACCAATAACCATCGCTATCCGTCACTGTCGTGAAGGTGCCCACATTTTCAATCGTTAACGAGACGCTCGCGCCCACTTCACCGTAACCGTCAAAGGTCGGCGATTGCGCCGTGGTGATGCCATCGTCAAGGTAAAGACCGCTATCGCTCGCTTCAACTTGCGCTAAGCCTCCGCTAAAGTTCACACCACTTTGCGCGGTGGAATCGAACTCAAAATAGGCACTGGCGCTATTGCTTTCGTTGCCGGCAACATCCACTGACGAAACTTGATACGAGTAACGGCCATTTTGGGTTAAATCGCCATTTGTATCTAATAAACCGGCTGATTCAAGCTCAGTAAGGCCTTGTAAATCTAACGACCACACTCCATTTGCATCGGCTGTCGTGCTTAGCTCAATTTGGCTATTGTCTGGCGCAGTAAGGGTAATGGTGACTGCAGCGTTAGCATCCGCTGTGCCTTCAAGGCTTGGCGTGATGTTGGTTAATTGGTCACTGAAACGGGCATCGCCTTCCGTTGCTTCACTCGGCGCAGAATCGGTAGCCGCACTGATCCCTTCCACTACTAATGTGGCGCTGTTATCAATGATTAATGCATCGGTTACCGTATCCGATTGGTTACCAGCAATGTCGGTTGCGTCAATCTCGACGGTGTACTCACCATCGGCTAACACATCGTCAATGGTGTAAGACCACTCTCCTTCATCCGATACAGACAGCTGCGCGTTATTCGCCGCGGCATCTTGACTGTTATCGAAGCTGTACGTTTCCACGACTTGGCCATCTTGTTTGATGGTGATGACTATACTGGCATCCAGTTCGGTTACGCCAGTAAACGTCGGTGAAGTAGTCTGAGTAATGCCGTCTGTTTGCGATAAACCAGTATCGACACTGCTGTCGTTGCTGAGCTCTGCATCAAGTGTGATTGATTGATCTAAGGTGACGGTCCCAGTTAAATCGGACAGATCGGTGCCATCACCAATCTGTTCAGAATCGCTACTGGTGGTACGGGTTAATTGGTTACCAACCGCGTCGGTCACGGTAAATTGGTAGTCGTACTCACCGTCTTCCTCTAGCGCATAATCCGCACTCCATGCCTGACCATCGACTAAAAATTCTTCGCTAATGGTGACATTCCAAGAGGTTGGATCGGTGCTATCAAATGCTGCTTGATAGGCGTAACCATCAATGGTGATCACCACGGTTGAGCCTTCTTCCGCGCTGCCGCCGAACACTAAAGGCAGTTCATTAGTGACATTGTCAGATGTAAAGCTGCTGTCACGGCCAGAATCTGATTCCAATTCAGCAGTAAAGTCGGATACTTGGGTATCAATGCTGAAGTTTTCACCGTCAACCGTTTTGCTGTTGTCCGCTTGATCGGTTGCCGTGACAGAATAGGAATACTCGCCCGTAACCAAAGGAGCGGTGGTTGGTATGGTGTACGACCAAGTATAATTGCCGTTTTCATCCAATGTGTCGGTTACTTCGGTGGTATAGGTGTAGCTCACTGCCACGCCATTTTGATCAATACCGCTTAGATTAAGGGTAATAATGTCACCAACACTGTCCCCTGTACCGCTAAACGTTGGCGTCGCGTCATTACTTGATGTGCCCTCGTCTGATACATCATTGGTGCGTGAATCAAATTGTGTGGTCACATCTATGCTGTAGTCGGTCGTTATAGCGCCGACCACTTCTGAGTGGTTACCCGCTTGGTCGGTAGCCGTAACGGTATAGCTTACCTCACCTTCAGTCAGCGGCGTCTCAACGTTGATCGACCAAGAATAAGTCCCATCTCCATTATCAACAATCGCAGCGTCGGTATAGGTCTGCCCATCAATGACCAAACTAATGCTAGCGTTCGGATCATCAATTTCGCCGCTTATAATAGGTTGAGATTGAGCAGTGATCGTGTCGTCGATTACCCCCGTATTTGAATTCTCATCTAAATTAGCGGTAAAAGTCGGCGGCGTTGAATCCACGGTTAAATTAGCCGAAATAGGCTCAGCAACGTTACCGGCGACATCTTGAGACGAAAGAGTATACGTATAATCGCCATCGGCTAATGTCCCGTCCGGTAGCGTGATAGACCAAGCTTGGTCTTGGTCAAAGGCTTCGCTATAACGATAGGCTTCTGTGCCATCTTGATTATAGATAACCACGGTAACTTGCTGACCAGATTCATCGGCAGATCCGGTAAACGTAGGCATTTCATTGGCTAAAATATCACCAGAAGTGGTTTCAGATATCTCTAATGGTGCCGTTGTATCTATTTCAAACGTGCCAGAAACAGGGTTTGACACGCTGCCTAGCTCGTTATAAGCAACAACTTGATAGCTGTATTCCCCATCTTCGGCTAGGCCATCAATTTCGACCGTCCAGTTACCATCAACAATCGACCCATCTACAACGGTGCCGGTATAAGTGCGCTCTGACTCGTCAGACGTTAATGCTTCGCCATCTAAATGAGTTAACACAATGCTCACACTAACGGCATCATCGCCCACTTCCCCTTCAAGCACTGGGGTTAAATAGGTAATATTGTCGTTTTGTTCCACGCTGCCTGCTGGCTCTGAATCCGATTCATCGGTCAAGCCTTCTGCTGTAAGCGTGGTAACGATGGTTTGGTCAACCGTGACTGAACCAGTATAAGTAGTGGTGTTACCTGCTAAATCAACTGAGCTGATTTGGTAAGTAAAGTTTTCTACCAAGGTAGTGTCGGATGGGTCCAATAATGCGCTTGAATCAAATGACCACGATTCCGAGCTGCCATCACCACGCGTACCCGCGAGAGTGATCGTAGTGGAATCCACCTTATTGTTATCGGCATCGTAAATATCAATAACAACCGTGTCACCCGCTTCACCGCTGCCGCTGAAATGCAATTCGGCATCGTTGGTAATTTTATCGGCTAGTGCAATCGTGGTGGTCGTTCCATCGATAATGGCGACGCCATTGACTGACCCATTGTCAGTGATCGCATCGAGATCCGCCTGTAGGGTATTCTCCAAATCTACAGTGAGGCTGTATTCATTGCTGTCTAACGCATTACCAGCGAGATCCGTACCACTGACGCTGTAGTAATACGTGCCGGAGTTGCTCATCTCATAATCAGTCGTCGACAGGTCAAAACTCCAACTGTCGCTGATTTCACCTAGCTCATAACTATGAACATCAATGATCTCACCGTCTGCATTTTTCTGATATAAAGAGAACACCACGTTAGCGGTTTCATCAACCGTACCGGTAAACACCGGCTGGGTATTCGCGGTATAATCGTCTGAATTGTAAGAGCCAGTATCCGATTCATCGCTATCTTCTAGCTCAGCTGTCACATTAGGATTAGTGAGATCAACCACTAAAGTTTGCTCTGCAAGCGAGACACTGTTGCCTGCATCATCGGTGAGACTTAATTGGTAATCGTACGTGTTTTCCGCCAACACGATGCCTTCATCGGACAGATCTATCGACCAATAACCATCGCTATTCGTCACTGTCGTGAAGGTGCCCACATTTTCAATCGTTAACGAGACGCTCGCGCCCACTTCACCGTAACCGTCAAAGGTCGGCGATTGCGCCGTGGTGATGCCATCGTCAAGGTAAAGACCGCTATCGCTCGCTTCAACTTGCGCTAAGCCTCCGCTAAAGTTCACACCACTTTGCGCGGTGGAATCGAACTCAAAATAGGCACTGGCGCTATTGCTTTCGTTGCCAGCAACATCCACTGACGAAACTTGATACGAGTAACGGCCATTTTGGGTTAAATCGCCATTTGTATCTAATAAACCGGCTGATTCAAGCTCAGTAAGGCCTTGTAAATCTAACGACCACACTCCATTTGCATCGGCTGTCGTGCTTAGCTCAATTTGGCTATTGTCTGGCGCAGTAAGGGTAATGGTGACTGCAGCGTTAGCATCCGCTGTGCCTTCAAGGCTTGGCGTGATGTTGGTTAATTGGTCACTGAAACGGGCATCGCCTTCCGTTGCTTCACTCGGCGCAGAATCGGTAGCTGCACTGATCCCTTCCACTACTAATGTGGCGCTGTTATCAATGATTAATGCATCGGTTACCGTATCCGATTGGTTACCAGCAATGTCGGTTGCGTCAATCTCGACGGTGTACTCACCATCGGCTAACACATCGTCAATGGTGTAAGACCACTCTCCTTCATCCGATACTGACAGCTGCGCGTTATTCGCCGCGGCGTCTTGACTGTTATCGAAGCTGTACGTTTCCACGACTTGGCCATCTTGTTTGATGGTGATGACTATACTGGCATCCAGTTCGGTTACGCCAGTAAACGTCGGTGAAGTAGTCTGAGTAATGCCGTCTGTTTGCGATGAACCAGTATCGACACTGCTGTCGTTACTGAGCTCTGCATCAAGTGTGATTGATTGATCTAAGGTGACGGTACCAGTTAAATCGGACAGATCGGTGCCATCACCAATCAGTTCAGAATCGCTACTGGTGGTACGGGTTAATTGGTTACCAGCCGCGTCGGTCACGGTAAATTGGTAGTCGTACTCACCGTCTTCCTCTAGCGCATAATCATCACTCCATGCTTGGCCATCGACTAAAAATTCTTCGCTAATGGTGACATTCCAAGAGGTTGGATCGGTGCTATCAAACACTGCCTGATAGGCGTAACCATCAATGGTGATCACCACGGTTGAGCCTTCTTCCGCGCTGCCGCCGAACACTAAAGGCAGTTCATTAGTGACATTGTCAGATGTAAAGCTGCTGTCACGGCCAGAATCCGATTCCAATTCAGCAGTAAAGTCGGATACTTGGGTATCAATGCTGAAGTTTTCAGCATCGGTGGTTTTGGTATTGCCCGCAATATCGGTCATGGTCACTTGGTAACTGTAGTTACCATCACTTAACGCCGCTTGCTCTGCAGCGGTTAACGTGTAGCTCCAGTTATTGCCATCAACATCTGTTATTTCGCTCACCGAAATGTCTGAGTAAGAGTAGCTATTACCTTGACTATCTGTGATCACCAGTGTTAAGGCCGCATCGGATTCGCCGCTACCAGCAAAACTGATTTGCTCATCAGCTTGTAGCATTACCCCGCTTGGATCATCAATGTAATCTGTAGTAATACTGGCCGTCACTTGGGCAACGGTATCGACAACCAAGTTTTGAGTAGTAGTAGCAATATTGCCAGCTTGATCAGTCGCAATAACGTTGTAGTCATACGTGCCATCTTCTAATGCCGATGTCCATTGCAGCTGCCAACTCCACAAACCGGTATTTTGGTCGTAGTCTCCAATTTCTGCTGTGACCACTTCACTACCAATCTGAATTTGAATAATTGCGTCGCCATCATCAGTGGTACCGCTGAATAGTGGAGAATTATCATTGGTGGTATCGTCTGCCTGAACACCGCTATCTGACGTTTGATCCAATATTGCTGTAACGTCTGGCGCCGTTCGATCAACAGTTATATATTGAGTGGCCGTGAGATCATAGTTTCCGGCGGTATCGGTCGAATCAATATAATAGGCATACGTGCCTTCTTCTAAGCCAGTTACGTCTAACTCCCACACCCCATCTGTAACTATGGCGCTGTAGGTCTGGCCGTCAATATGCAGTTGCACATATTGGTCATTGTCACCGGTTCCAGAGAAGGTAATGATTTCTTTATTGGTGATGGTGTCAGTGGCCGTTTCTTGGCTATCAACCCCGCTACCGATATCTCGACCACTATCGCTGTCGCTGTCTAATGATCCTGTTACTGAATTGTCAGTATCTAAAACCATTTCAACGGTTTCGGTGCTGCTATTACCTGCACTATCAGTATAGGTCACTTCAAACTGATAACGGCCATCTTCTGTAAGCGTATTAGCTTGAACAAACCAATTACCATTATCATCCGCTTGGGTAATAATTGGCTCGGCATCCGAACCCACTTCCTGCACTGAAACGGTGATGCCTGCTTCTGTTGTTCCTGAAATACGTGGCGTGTCATCAGATGTGAGACCATCGGCACTGAGATCCAGGTTATTTGGGTTGTAAACCAAGCTTTCATCTGTCGGCGCACTATCACTGCTTGGATCTAGCTTAGCGCTAATGTTGATCTCCGGATCGCTATTGTCGATAACTAAAGTATCACTGACAGTAGTGGAGAGATTGCCTGCTTTGTCTTCTGCAACAATGGTGTAGTGATATGTCGCATCTTGCGCTAAACCGTCGGAACTGGTAAGCGCAATCGCCCAAGTGCCATCATCGGCAACAGTAACGGTCTTGACGATATCATCCAGGCCATCCGCGCTGAATGTTAATGTAACTTGCGCGCCTTCTTCACCAGTGCCGGTAAAAATCGGTGTGTTATTTTGGGTTATGCCGTCTGAATTACTTTCACCTGTGTCAATAGTGTCAGATTGCTGTAGTTGACCAGTCACGTCAGTTTGTGTGTCTATGGTCATTAATTCTGAAATGGTTTGGCTGTTTCCTGCAGCATCAGATGCAGTAAGCGTGTAGCGGTATTCCCCATCATCTAAAGTATATTGAGAACCGTCCTGAGCGGTAATCGTTTCAAGATCGATAGACCACACACCATCTGAATCAACTGTGGTGGTATAAGTTGCTACTGCTTCAATAACTTCATCATCGGTCCCAGCACCTGAAGTCACCGCATAAAGAATAAGATCGACCGTGTCACCATGATCACCCGTGCCAGAAAATTCAGGCGTGTTGTCACTGGTATAATTATCGAAACTAAATGGATTACTGCTGGCATCGCTAGCTTTAGTATCGGATGATGTCGCTAGGCCACCGTCAAAATTCAGCGAGGTATCAATAGTCAAGGTACCATCAATGGTCATCGATATTACCGGCTTCATCCATCGCGGTAAGCGTGTAGTCATAACCGCCATCAACCAGACCCGATACCGTATCCCACTCTTCGTCAGCAATGGACCATGAGCCATCGGCGTTCACGGTTGCCGATAAGGTTAACCCACCAATGGCTAACGTAACTGTACTGCCAATTTCCACTTGGCCAGAGAAATTAGGCGATTGATCTTGAGTATGAGGCTGCTCATCATCAGAATGCTCTGAATCCAGCGTGGCAGTAAAGGTAGACAGTGACAAATCGATACTGAAGTTTTCACCATCTACTGTTTTGCTGTTGTCTGCCTCGTCAGTGGCGGTCACTGAATAGGAGTACTCAGCTGCAACCAAAGGATCGGTGGCTGGTATGGTGTATGACCAGGTATAATTGCCGTTTTCATCCAATGTGTCGGTCACTTCAGTGGTGTAAGTGTAACTTACCGCCTGACCATTTTGATCGATACCACTGAGGTTAAGCGTAATAATATCGCCAACACTGTCCCCTGTACCACTGAACGTTGGCGTGGCGTCGTTACTTAAAATATCTTCATCTGTCGCATCGTTAGTGCGTGAATCAAATTGTGTAGTTACATCAATACTGTAATCGGTGGTTAGATTACTCACGACTTCTGAGCTGTTGCCCGCTTGATCGGTAGCCGTGACAACGTAGCTTATCTCACCTTCAGGTAACGGTGTGTCAACACTAATAGACCAAGAATACGTGCCGTCACCATTATCGATAATCGAGGCGTTGCTATAGGTTTGCCCGTCAATCTCCAAGCTAATGCTAGCGTTGGGATCATCAATCTCGCCACTTATACTAGGCTGAGATTGAGAAGTGATCGTGTCGTCAATGGCCCCAGTATTTGACCCATCATCTAAATGAACGGTAAAGGTCGGCGGCGTTGAATCAACGGTTAAATTAGCCGAAATAGACTCGGCAATATTGCCGGCTAAATCCTGTGAGGAAAGGGTATAAGTGTACTCGCCATCAGCTAATGTACTGTCCGGTGGCGTTATAGACCAGATTTCATCTTGCGAAAAAGTTTGGGTCTCACGATACGCTTCTGTGCCATCTTGGTTATAAATAACCAGAGTCACTTGCTGGCCCGATTCGTCTGCCGAGCCCGTAAAGGTTGGCATTTCGGCCGCGAGGATATCGTTAGAAGTAGTCTCCGCGATCTCTAGTGGCGCAGTGGTGTCTATATCAATATCAATACTACTGCTAGTACTCCTACCCGAATTATCGGTTGCGGTAACGGACACGCTATAGGTGCCGTCTACCGTTAATTGACTAAGGTTGACCGACCAAGCAGCAAAATCCTGCTCTTCTCCATCCACAACCAATTGAACCACGTCGGTATCAGCAACCACAGTTTGAAGGGTTTCGATAACCGTGCCATCCGAATCAGTCACTACGACGGTAATATCGTGCCCTACTTGACTAAGACCAGAAATGGTTGGACGAGTATTGGCGGTAATGTTGTCATCCCAGCTTGCATCCGTTTCTGGATCGACTCCAGATAAGCCCGTTTCTGATTCCAAATCTAAATCTAAAATTTTCGGTAACGCGGTATCTACCGTAAAGCTGCCGGTAATGGTTTCGCTATTGCCAGCGTTATCTGTGGCTTGTAGGGTATAGTTATAACTTTCGCCATTTTGTAGTCCTTCAAGCTCATCCGAGCTTGAACGGTCAATGCTCCACGTCCCGTCATCATTGATGGTAGCTTCAATCGGCGTGTCTAGCGTAATGCCGTTGAATTCGACTAACTCTACACTGCTATTGTCTTCTATCTCACCACTAAAGCTAACGTAAGTTGAACTGATGTAGATTACGCCATCACTAGCAACCGCACTATTTATAGTAGAGCTCAGACCGCCGTCCCACACCAAATCAGTATCAATGCTGATCGAGCCATCCACGGTATCGGTATTGCCTGCAACGTCGGTACTGGTAACGGAATACGTGTAGTCTTGCGCGCCACTTTCTGCGTCTGCGGAGGTCGGAGTCAAACCAGACACCTCCACTGACCAACTGCCATTTTCGACCGTCGTGGTGTATTTTTGATTGTTAATCGAAAACTCAATGGTAGCGCCATCTTCACCAGTACCAGTAAAGGTTGGAGCCGTCACATTGGTCACATAATCGCCAAGATCACCAGAATCACTTGATTCATCCAGCTGCACTGTTATATCGGTGGCAATATCAACATAGAGAGTATTGCTGGCCGAGGCACTATTTCCCGCACTATCTATCTGAATCAGCGTATATGTGAAGCTGCCTTCAGTCTCACCTGCTGCAATTTGTTCATCGGTTAACAGGCTATCCGTAACAGAAACAATCCAACTGCCATCTTCATTAGCCGTGGTTTTGTAGCTCGCTCCATTAATTTGAATAATAATAGTGGAGCCAGCTTCGGCACTGCCCGCTGCACCACTGAAATCAGGCGTAAGGATCGAGGTGG